>JAIQGL010000021.1 GCA_020072585.1 Terriglobia bacterium
GTTTGTGGAGCAGTTGCAAAGCCAGGACCAGATCGCGGTGGAAGCCATGGGCACGACGGCACGATTCCACGATGCGGTGGTGGGGCGGGTGGCGCGGGTAGTGGTGGTCAACCCGCACCAGTTCAAGGTGATCAGCGAGCTCATGCCGCAATAAAAACGGTACTTGGCTCTTGGCCTTTGGTATTTGGCCAGAGCAAGACCGCAAACCAATCCCTCAAAACCTTCGTGTTCCTTCGTGTCCTTTGTGGTAAATGGTCCCCGGTTTTCTCTGGTGCACAGGCGGTGAGCCTATGACCCTTCCCAACTGGACGCCTCCACTCACCAAGATGCGTGTCTTTGAGGCCCTTTACCTGTTTAACCGCAGCTTTGAGGCCGCCATCCATGCCGTGAATCAGCTTCAGCGCCTGGAGTTCTTCCAGAACGCCGACCTGCCCACGGTGCATAACCGTCTGGAAGAAATACGCTCTGAAACCAACAGGGCCCTGGCGGAAAACATCCAGGACTATGAACAGGAAGAGGCTTTCCGCTTCGGCGAGCTGGTGAAGCAGTGGGAGAGGGAAAGCCGCGATGACAACGAGCTATTTTTACGCTCCGAAGAACACAAAAAAAAATGAGGGCGCGGATCAAAGAGCTTCAGGAAGCGCTGGCCTGGCAGGGCCCGGACCGGCGAGTGAAAAAAAAAGAGCACAAGAGCAAAGCAAAACGCAAGGCAGTAAAGCAGAACAAGTCGGTAAAGCAGAAAGAGTAAAACGCAAGATCGATTGGCCGCGAATTGCATAAGTCTGCGATTCGCGGCCTGCTTGCAGCGGCTAAAGCCGAAATGTTTTAGAGCGCTGACGGCACGGCTGAAGCCGAGCCCTGATACCTACAGAGGCTAAAGCCAGAGACTTTGGGGCATCTCAACGCAGGCCTGAAGCCGGGGCAGCTCGCGTTACATTTTTCGCTTCGAGACGAATAATGTAACGGCCAGCATCGCGCAGCCGGGGTCAGCAAGCGGAGGCAACCAGAAAAGACCGCGGAAACGAGCGATCATCAAAAGACCAATTACGCCAATCGACCCGCCAATGAGCGGAATCGTGGAATACGATCGTTTTAAGAAAAATCCACGCCAGATCCCGATCCAGTTGGTGGCGATCACGATGGCTGAGATCAAAAGACACGCCGCAATCGGAAAAAATCTCATAAAGCTATCCGCGTTTCTTCTGCCGTTTATCGGCCCGCCTGGGCTTGTCTTCCACCACGGCAAACTGGACTTTGCGCTGCATGTGGTCAATACGGTCCACCAGCACACGGACTTTGTCGCCAATCGCGTAAATCTTCTTGCTTCTTCCGCCGATGATCTGGCGGGTGTTTTCATGGAACGAGTAATTGTCGTCTGAGAGCGAGTTGAGCGGCACCAGGCCTTCAATGAACAGCTCGGTCAGCTCCACGAAGAGACCAAATTTGGTCACGCTCACGATCAGGCCGTCAAACTCCTCGCCCACGCGCTGCTCCATGAATTTAAGCTTCTTCCATTCCAGCAGCTCGCGTTCGGCTTCAGCGGCGGCGCGCTCCGCCTGGCTTGAGCTTTCAGCAATCTCATGCAGTTCAGGCTCAGAGACGGGCCCACCGATTGGCGTGGAAGACAAGCGGCGGCGTGCCGACGAGCCTTTTTCCGCGCGCTTGGACCAGGGTGAAGCCGCTTCATGCGACTGCTGCGCGCGGAAGCGGAGGGGAACGTGTCCACCCGCAGAAGATTTATCGTGCGCAGGCGAGGGCGCCTGCGGTCCACGATTTTTGTAGTTAGCCACAGCCGAGGGCGGCTGCGGTCCACCGTGACCCACGCGGGTTGGGCCGCTTTCTGACGGTGAGTGACTTCTACCCGAACCTTGGTCGGCAAAGGATGATGAATCCGCTTTATGGTCTGAGCGCAGCACCCATTTCAGAATGCGATGGATGATCAGATCAGGATAGCGGCGGATGGGCGAGGTGAAATGCGTGTAGGTGTTTGCGGCCAGGGCGAAATGGCCTTCATTCACTTCAGAGTAGCGCGCCTGCTTGAGTGAGCGCAGCATCAGGAAGCTAAGCACACGCTCTTCCGGCTTGCCGGAGATCTTCTGCACCAGCTTCTGGTACATCCGCGGCGTGATGTGCACCTCTTCCGGTAGTTCGACGGTGGGGGCACGGCGGCCTGAGCCCTGGTAATGCCGCTTATCACCGCGAGTCTGCACCCGCTTGACGGGCAATGCTCCCACGCCAAGGGAATAACCGAAGCTGGCGGCGATGGTTTCAAAGTCGTAGATCTTCCTGGCGTCCGGCTTTTCATGGATGCGGTAGAGGCTGGGGACGCCGCGCTGCTCCAGGTGGGAGGCCACGGTTTCATTGGCGGCCAGCATGAATTCTTCAATCAGTTTGTGCGCCCAGTTGCGCTCGGAAGGAGAAACACTTTTCATCATGCCAAACTCGTCAAACTCAATCACCGCCTCAGGCAAGTCAAAGTCAATGGAGCCGCGCTTGACGCGTTTGCGGTTGAGGATCTGCGCCAACTCGTACATCAGGTCAAAGTTTGCGGCCAGCGGGCCATATTGGCGGCGCAGGGCGTGGTCGCCCTCGATAATAGCGTTCACGTCGGTATAGGTCATGCGCTGGGCGGAGCGGATCACGCCTTCGGCCAGCTCGTAATACGCCACTTCGCCGTGAGGGTCGATTTCCATCACGCAAGAAAGCACCAGCCGGTCCACATCGGGGCGCAGGCTGCATGTATCGGTGGAGAGTTCCAGCGGCAGCATAGGCACGGCGCGGTCAGGAAAATAGACTGATGTCCCGCGCTTGCGCGCTTCTTCATCAATGGCTGAGCCATCGTCGACGTACTGGGCCACGTCGGCCACGTGGACTTGCAACTCGTAATTGCCGTTTTCCAGGCGCGTTACCAGCACGGCGTCATCAAAGTCGCGGGCCGTTTCACCGTCAATGGTGACGATGGGGAGATCGCGGAAGTCGCGGCGCCGCGCAATCTCTTTCTGATGGACCACCGCGCTGATCTCCTGCGCTTCTTCCAGCACCTCCGAGGGAAAGACGTGCGGGATATGGTGTTTGCGGATGATCATCTCCACATCGACGCCGAAGTCATCTTCATAGCCGAGGATTTCAGTCACCCGTCCGCGCGGGCTCTGCGTGGCGGAGGGCCACTGCATGATCTCAACTTCAACGACCACGCCTTCCAGATCTTCCCAGGTCTTCTTGCGCTGGGCTTCTTCACCCAGGACGCGATGCGGGCTGGGACGGTGGGGATATTTCGGCGTCGGCGCTTTTTTGTGCGCAGCCGAGGGCGGCTGCGGTCCACGATCCGTTCTGAGATCGCGGTCTTCATCGGATGGTCCGGCTTCCTCGTCTTCCGGCTTGGGATATTCCATGCCGGGAGGAATCAGGATTTCCATGGCCAGCTTTTCATCGATGGGGGTGACATAGTTTCGGCCGTGGGCGTAGTGGAACTTGCCGACGACGGTTTCCTGTTCGCGCTCCATTACGCGGACGATCCGGCCTTCCGCTTTGCCGTCATGCCGGAGGCGGCCCATCTCCACCAGCACCTGGTCACCGTGCATGGCGTTGCCGATATCCGGAGGGGGAATAAAGATGTCACCTTGCAGCTTGCCCTGAGCGCGGGCGGGAAGGGAACCGGGCTCAGGGATGACAAAGCCGTATCCATCGCGATGCATGCGCAGCCGGCCAACGACCAGGTCCTGGTTGCTGGCGGAGGTGGGAAGGCCCCAGCGCTCTTTGCCAATGGCGATAAGCTTGCGCCGCCGGGTCATCTCACGCAAGAGCTGCTGCAACTCCCGGCGGTCGCGGCCCTTCAACCCCAGATCATGGATAAGCTGTTTGAAGCCAGCCATGTGCTTTGGCTGTTTAGAGACGTAATGTAGGACTTGTTGTTCGGTCAGCATCAGGTTTTGTCACACCTGAATTCGATCATACAACCTCTCTAAAGCACTGTAAGAATGAATCTTAAGACGCTTTGATCCCTGGCATAAGCACATTTTTCTAAAAAGCAGCCACTCGTGTGTATTTCCATGGTTAGGGGAAACCCCCTATTGAGCAGTATGGCGTGCCTGCGCGACCCTAACTGCATGAGTCGCCGCCATAAATGGTTGTTTGTGGTCCTGCTGTTGTCAGTGACTCTGCTTTTTTTTGTGCATATGCCTGCCGGTGGTTTTCAGGCGCGCAATGGACCGACGACACCTGTTGAGCAATCCAGGCTTGCTTTGCTATTTGCTGTGGCATTGCTGCTGTTCAGATTTGTTGTGTCATGTGGACTGCGGGGAAATGACCCGACTATCGTCCAGACAAGAGTGATCTCCCAGCATTGGGTGGTTTGTCCTTCTAGCGTTTCTCTTCGCTGCTGAAATTCCAATCTTCCAGAGCTAACTTATCGCCCACGCCCTAGATCGCGCTGGGTTAACCGCGCCCATTTTTCTATGTCATCTGGAGGACACTATTGTGTCAAAGCAGCGTCAGTCCGCAACTGTGTTGAAGAAGCCGTCTGTGGCTCGCCTAAGCAGGAAGCAAGAGAGTCGTAAGACTCTTCTTAAGACTCCCATTCGTGCCAAGAAATCCCAACGTTATCAGCTGCCGCCTGATTGTGATCCTGAGTTGTGGTAGACGCCCGCTCCAGCAGGTGAAGGTGGCAGCTCGGCTTCCGGCATTGCGACACTTGTGGGCATTTGTGGCAAAACTTCAGACAATGCCCACGTGATTCGCTTCACAGCTTCTTTGATGGAGGCCACTTCCTTTTCATTTTGAGCTGTCCAGGAATAGAAAGAGATGACTTGCAGCGCGTTTCTTATGTGATGGTTCATTTCCGCAATCACTTTGAGCCTGCCTGTTATGAACCGGTTCTTCTGTTCATTGAACAGGACAACAACCCAGACCAGACCGGCGGCCACGCAGCCGACCAGAAAATCGGAAAGAAACAGCAGGTCACGGCGTGAAACCCCTGCTTTTCGCAGCAAATCGTCAAGCGCGAGACCAGTCGCGGTCACTACCACAAGAGTGCCGGCAGCTTTGATCCATGTACGCATCGAACCAACTCCCAGGGTCAAATAACCCTAATGTTATACCTGTGCGAGATAAGGGTCATCTTGGTTCGGAAGACTTGGTGGGCGAGCGAGGAAATACGTCTTAATCCCCTCCTAGCGCGAAAGGATTTTCCATCTAAGGGGCTTGCCCGATATAAGAAATGCCAATAAAAGAGGAATAATTACATTCGTAATGCAGTGAGAGGCGTCACAGCAAGGGCCGCCTGAGTTGAGGCAAGGCCGCGCCAAATGTGGTTTTCTGGCGATTAGGGGGCAGGACCGGGAGTTTGGTTACTAACGTGCCGTCGACTTTAATTGGTTGTCCCCCAACAGCCGAAAAGTACATTCGCAGCGGGCGAGTAGCTGGCTGCAACACTGCCCATTAAGGATTGAAAGGAAGTAAAAGAAAAAATGTGGAAGCCTGCTAGTTCGACGCCATCGAGACCGAATATAAAACCAGCAGCAGAACCGGAGAAACCAGTTATGAGCGCATCCCCAATTCTTACCCCCGAGCCGACGCCAGTCGCCGCGCCTCGCAATGCCGTTCTCAACAATCAGGAGCAAGCCACGATCGGAAAGTCTCTCGTCATTAAGGGCGAAGTCACCGGTTCGGAATCGCTTTACATTGACGGTCGCGTGGAAGGCGCCATCAATCTGCCGGGTAACCGTGTAACGGTTGGCCGCAATGGCCAGGTCCAGGCCAACATTAATGCCAAGGAAGTTGTGGTTCTGGGCAAAGTAAAAGGCAACGTAACAGCCAGCGACCGGGTTGACATCCGCAATGAAGGGTCGCTTGGGGGGGACGTGGTCTGCCAAAGAATTTCAATAGAGGACGGGGCATGGTTCAAGGGCTCGATCGATATAAGGAAGCCCGGCCAGAAGGAACTGAACGGCGCAGCCAAGGAAGGCATCTCCGTGAGCGACCAGCCGCGGATGACTCCAGTCTCTGCGTAAAATTGGTTGGAAATTGTACTTTCCCGTTTCAGGGTGCTTCCCGTAGGAGGCACCCCGGAATGGCTTCGGCAGAAATGAAGTCCCCCATGGTCAATAAGATTCTCCAACTATTGTCGATTCGCTGTTCTCACAAGAAGCTGTCGCAGCCGTTCGCGGCGGCCATAGCCTCCGGGCGTCGCGCCGTGAATTCAGACTGGGACATTCCTGCTCCTGCCGGCCAGCACTATGTGGTTTGCCTGGACTGCGGCCACAAGTTTCAGTATGACTGGGCGAATATGCGGGTGATCGACTAGGTTTTCGTGCTTCTGAAATCCCGAATCCCACGAAGTGGGTGAGGGATCCCTATTAGCTAGGTAAGATACGCAGGCTCACCGGAGCAGTTCTTTCACGTCAGGAAACATACCCCAGATCCGAGACAAGATTTTTCCTATGGACTTGTTTTGCAGTCATAGGGCTCTCTCGCTTACGCTCGAGATTTCAGAAAACGCCGCACCAGCGCTCCGGCTTGCTCCACACCGAACAACGCAGTACATCCCAGATAGATGGCCGCGTAGGGCGAGAGAATCAGCGCTCCTGCGATCCAGGGCCGCTGTGGATGCAGCGCCAGCTTCATGCCCCAGGCCACCGCGGCGGCAATCACCGCAGCCAGCCAGAGCCGGACAAAGTAAGAAGTAGGGAATTCGATCCGGCCGATCCTGCGGTTCATGCTGCTGCGAAGTAAAAGGAACTCAACCCAGCCGGCAAACCCGGCGGAGGCGGTCAGTCCAGCCACGCCCCAAAGGGGATTGATGCCCAGAAGTTTTGGCAGAGGCAGTGCGGAGAAGTACCCCAGCACTGTAGTCAGTAGTACGCGCAGAATGGCAAAATTGACCGGCGTGCGCGTGTCGCGCAACGCGTAATAAGCCGACGAATAGAGTCTGCCAATCGTGGACGCCACCAGCCCAATGCCCGATCCCGCCAGAATGCCCCAGCCAAATACCGAATCGGCGTGGGAGAACTTTCCCGTCTGGTAGATCGCGGCGGTGATCACGTCGCCCAGGGCCATAAAGCCCACGGCTGAAGGCACAACAAAGAAAGCGACGCGCTTGGTGCTGGCAGCGATCCGCTGCCGCAGCGTTGCCGCCACCTGTTCATCCGTGCCCAGCGCGCTCGACATCGCCGGCAGCTCCGCTGCTGAGATCGACATGCCAAACAGGCTCACCGGGAGCATATAGATCGCCTGTGCCACTGAGAGCGCTGAGACGGCGCTGGTTGGCAGGTAGCTGGCCAGTATCTGGTCCACGTAACCGCTTACCTGGCTGACACCCCGGCTAATAAAGACCGGAACGAAGTTGCGCACAACCGTCCGCACATTTTCATTGGCCCGGCTGAAAGACAGGCGTAGCCGCGGCGCCAGCTTGAGAACAACAGGTAGCTGTAGCGCGACCTGAAGCCCGCTTCCAACCACCGATCCCCAGGCAGCATAAACCGCAAGCTGCGTCATATCGGCGTGGTGGAACAGCAGCAGCGCGCCGATGATTGCTCCATTCCAGACCACTGACGACGCATAGGAGAGGAAGAACCGGCGATGGCTGTTCAGAATGCCAAGGCACCAGGCTGACATCACCAGCATTCCCACGCCGGGGAACAGGATGCGCACCAGTCGAATCGTCAGGGCGCGCGTCTCGCCTTTAAAGCCAGGAACAATCGCGCCGATGATCCACGGCGTAGTCAAAACGCCGGCCAGGACCAGCACCGCCACCACCATTGCCAGCAGTGAAAGGATCGCGCCGGCCACCCGTCCAGACTCTTCCTCTTCCTTCTGCGCAACCAGTCTGGCGTAAACCGGAATGAACGAAGCTGACAGCACGCCTTCCCCAAAGAGATTTTGCAGCACATTGGGGATGCGCAGAGCGCCGCGCAATGCGTCAGCCGCGAATGAATTCCCCAGAAAGTGTGCGATGACTCGCTCTCGCACCAGGCCGGCGATGCGGCTCAGGAAGATTCCCGCCGCTACCAGAAAAGCATGCCGTCCCACCGCGGCATGTGGCGCCGCAGCGGGCGGGGCCTGCGGACTGGTTGGCGCTGTCACGATTGGCTCTGTCCCATGCAGTCTTGTTTATAAATGAGAACTCCCGCCGCGAGGGGTTGAAATATTCTCTCCGTTCGCGCTCCCAACCTCCACTATACTTGCCCCATATCGTTTGTAAGAAACGAAGGGAAGTGGTCTGATGCGTTGTTTACGCACTCTTGGCCTGGCCGCAATCATGGTTGCCGGGTTGGGCTCTGCGCAGGAAGTCGCCCCGCCAGGCTCTTATCGGCAAACCTGTAGTGACATTTCCGTAAAAAAAGGGAACCTGTATGCCAAATGCCAGGACGAGAAAGGCAAGGCCCATTCCGCCAAACTATCTGGCTATGAAAAGTGTGGCTCAGATATTGTGAACAAAAACGGCAGTCTGGAATGCGCGCGCCGTGAGGGGCATGAGGGCCATGCTCCCTCACAACCGCCGGGCTCGTATACAGAAACCTGCAAAGACATTCGGATGAAAGGTTCCACGCTCCATGCCATCTGCAAGAGCCTTGACGGACGTGAAGCCCCCGCCTCTCTGCGTGACGCCAACCGCTGCTCTCAAGGCGTGGTCAACGTCAATGGCATTCTCAATTGCGCAGTGAGTGACGTTCTGCCGCCCGGGTCCTATATCTCCACCTGCAAAGACGTCCGGCTGCAAGGGACCACGCTGGTTGCCTCCTGCAACAATGGCAAAGACCGCTGGATTACCGCCGAGTTACACGATGCCCACAAGTGCAGCGGCGATATAGCGAATCAAAACGGGGTGCTCCGGTGTGCTCCGATTAAACGGATGGAGAGACGTTAGCTGCCCGCGGCTCAAAGTGCGTTTTCCAGTTGCGTGACGGTGCTGGCGTCTATCGAAGTGGTGACTGGTAATCCGTTTGCTGTTTGAAAGTCTGCAAGTGCTGACGTCGTGTGTTTCCCAGCGACACCGTCAATACCATGAGGATCAAAACCGAGATAGGTCAAATACAATTGCACGGCGCGTACTACCAGGTCGGGCACACCTGTTGTGCTCAACTTCTGAAATTCCCCATTCAAGCGCACGTCGTATTTATTGATGGCGAAATTACTTCCGTTATAACCTCGCGCAAACGTCGTCCAATCATGGGAAGCCAATGGACTGTTGAGCTTCTTACTTAGTAGAAAATTTCCCATCGCGGTCAATTGTTCATCCTCACCCAGCATCATGCTGGAGACCATCGCCTCAACATCGGAAAATCCGGCGATGCGGAAATTCTCTCCCATGATTTGCCCAATGCCCCATGAGGCGCTCTGCAACGCGGCGGTTCGATTCAGCGTAATGGCCTTGGCCAGGCGCTCGTATTGATGGGCGCCGCCTGCTCCATACCCGCCTGGTGTCGGATCGCTGATGTCTCCATCATCAAAGGCGCCATTGGTGAGCCGATGAAAAATGTGGCGTTCATATAGGATTTGTGGCCTGCGGTCGGGAAGGAATCCACATCCATTCGTTTCCACCGTCAGGACAGTGAAGACCTCGATCGCATGCGTGCCGAGCATGTTGCCCGTGGAAGCCAGGCCGTTGCTGGACATGGCGCGCGCACTGCCCCGAAATGGTTCCATTACATTAAACCTCGCGCCTGGATATTACGTCCGCAGCGGGAGCAATTCAAAGAGAAAAAATCCGCTTGATTCGGAAGAGAGAATCCTCTCAAGAACTCGCGCCTGTCAGACCACCTCCGCTTCGCGCAGCTTCCTGATCTCCTCTTCTCCATACCCGATCTCACCCAGCACCTCATCCGTGTGTTCGCCCAGCGCGGCTGCCCGCCGACGAATGCCGCCCGGAGTGGCTGACAATCGCACCGCGGTGTCTGCCAGCGGCACAGGCTTCGCCGCCCCCGGATGATCTACATAACGCAATAGTTCTCGCGCCTTCACCTGCGGATCTTCAAGCACCTGGTCCAACTCCAGCACCGGGCCGGCGGGGACGCGGGCTTTTTCCAGTTCGGCGATTGCCTCCTCGGTCGTGCGCGTCGCCAGCCAGGCATTCATTGCCTCAGTGATCGGCCCGCGATTATCGGCGCGGAGCTGGTCGCCGGCAAAGCGTGGATCAGTAATAAACTCTTCGTGGCCCACCAGCCGTGCCCAGCGGGTAAACATGTCATTGCCCACGGCTGAAACCACGATCCAGCCGTCTTTAGTCTTGTAGGTATCCGCGGGAGCGGTATAGAAACTTGTGTTTCCCATCTGCTGGCGCTCAATCCCAAGCACTGAGCGCTCCGCCAGCAACCCCTGGACAAACGTGATGCTTGTGGCAAGAAGAGATCCATCCACGACCTGGCCTTCGCCGGTCTGCGCGCGATGGTAGAGCGCAACCATGACGCCGAACGCCGTATGCAGCGCCGTGCCGTAGTCGGCAAAGGGAACAATATCGCGCACCGGCGCGCCGGGAAATCCCGTAAGGCTCATGGCGCCGCACATGGCCTGGGCCACCGTATCGAATCCCACGCGGTTGGCATAGGGCCCGTCCGGGCCGAATGTGGACATGCGGGCAAGAATAATATTTGGCTTGGTGGCGCGTAGAGAATCGTAGTCCAGCCGCATGCTCTTCAGCACATTGTTGGGCAGGTTTGCCACCACCACGTCCGCGCCCTCTACTAATCGCCGAATGACTTCCGCCGACTGCGGCTTCGACGTGTCCAGGGTCAGGTTGCGCTTATTGCGATTGAGGGACAGAAAGCCGCCGCCCTCGCCGCTTTCCGTGATCGCTGCAATATAGCGGTCTTCGCTGCCATGCCGACGGTCCACGCGAATCACGTCCGCGCCCATGTCCGCCAGCAGCATGGCGCAATACGGGCCGGCGATATACCGTCCAAAATCAATCACACGAATTCCCGCTAGAGGGCCAGGATTTGGCATCGGGTGATTCTAAAACATGCCAACTAACGGACGCGGAAAAAGCAAGCCAATACAGAGAGGCAAGTCGCCGGCGGCCCTTGCCTGAAATCACTTTCGGCAATTCAGCGCGCCGGCGACTGATAGTCAGCAATCGCTTTCAGGCGATTGGAAGGTAAATGAGGGCAGTGTTTATTCTGCCAGGCCAAAGTTGCCGGTATCGATCCATTCCATGTTCAGGAGCGACCAGAAATCGCTGGCGAATTGAGACAGAACATAGTCATAGGGCAGATACCCGTAACCGGCATCACCCCATTTCGGGCCCCAGGAGTTCTTGAAGATCAAGGCCCCTGTGGTTTCCTTGTGGGAGTTAAGGTTCTTGATTTTCAGCGAGTCGTTATAGCCGACTGCTGCCACCGCGTGCCCCCAGATCACTTTTTCACCTGGAGCCGGGTAGGGGATGCCTCCTTTCACGTTGGAGAGCTCATTCGATGGGAATCCCCAGAAACCGAACATGGCGGGTATGCCATGGGCCAAATACGTCTTTACGTTGTTCAGTACCTCGGCCGGTGTTGGCGGTTTCCCATATGGATCATGGCAGAAGTATGCCGTTGACTCATAGTTGTCGGCGATCCCGTATACAAAATTGGTTGGTTCAGCGTCAAACGACTTCTCTCCATCGGTCTTGGTAGTGTAGGGCCAGAACTTCTCCGGTGGGACACCAAACAGGACCAGCGCAGCCATGGTGGACCGCAGGTAAGCGCCCTGGTCACCTGGCCATCCCAATAGTTCGCGGGTAGTTTTGTAAACAAAAAGCCGTGAACCATCCAGATGTTTGTGGAAAGCCCGGTTTTGAAAATATTCCACGATCGCGGTCGCCGCGTGTGCGGTGCATGATCCCAGATTGCCCTGGTTCGCTATCTCAGAGCACCATGGCCGCAGGTCGACCTTGGCGGGAAGAGCGCCCTTCAATGCTCCTCTCTTCGTTTTCAGTTTGAAGATCCCCAGTTTCTCCGCCAGAAGAGATACTTTCGGATGGTCTTCGGTGTAGTCATTCAGATCGGGAGGCTCAGGCCTCCAGCCGGTCCCAACGACTTCTCCGGTTTCCGGCACTTGAGCAAAGCCAAAAGCCTGTGTTGGCTTTGGAATTGGTATTGGCATTGCTCGCTCGGCCTTGAATGCGGACGGTTTCGGTACTTGTATTGGTGCTGCCATGTTCTTACTCCTTTCAATGCATCCTTCTCCCAGGCAGGGCGCTTGCTGCGGCACACAGAGCACAGCTGTGTTGTGCAGCGGTTACTTACAAGCTCATCTATTGCACGGGTAGAAGCTGTGACCTGGAACACGTGCCGCTGTGACCATCTCTTCAGCGGCCGGAATCATGGGATCAATATGGAAACAGTTCTTGATTTTTCGATGGTCTGGAATGGCAACCCTGATGGTTCACCAACCGGGAAGGAATCTATTTTCGGGGACCGCCCTCACTCACCAGCAACTGCACCACCGAATCCATCGCCTCCAGCACCTTCTTGCCGGGCAGATTGTGGTTGTTGCAGAAAATAGAAAATACAAATCTTTTGCCCGCCTGTGTTTGCCCATAGCCGGAAAGCGCATTCACATGGCTGAGCGATCCGGTCTTGGCGTGTATCAGCCCGGCTGAGGGCGTGTGCTGAAAGCGGTCGGCCAGCGAGCCATCAGTACCGCTGACCGGAAGCGACTCTTCAAACACGGCTCCCCACGGCTGCCGGGCCGCATAGAGCAGAAGCTGTACCGCGGCTGCCGGTGTAACCAGGTCGCGGCGGGAAAGCCCGGAGCCATCCAGAAAGGTAAACTCATCGTCCTTGAGCCCAGCCTGCACCAGAAACTGCTTTACTGCGGCGGCGCCGCCTTCAAACGATCCGCCGCTCCCACGCAGCTTGCCCGCCAGCCGCAACGCCAGTTCGGCATGCAGGTTCTGGCTGGTCTTATTGATCACGCGAATATCATCCAGCAGCGGCGTTGAGAAATGTTCTGCCAGCACTTTATTCGCCGACGCAAGGTCTGCGTCCGGGGCGCGCTGCGCCGGCGTGCGCGATAGCTGGTTATTTGCCGGGGCAGCCCCTGGCTGCGCTGCCGAGGCTGCCATGGGGTTGTCGATTCCTGGCGTCGGCAGCGCCAGAGGCAGCGGAGGCTGGTCAAAGAACTGCGCGCCCTCTCCATGGCGTGCCCGCGCTTTGCCGCGAATGATAATACCGCGCCGCTCCAGCAGCGTGCGAAAAAGCTGCGCTACAAACTCCGCCGGATCTTCGATGGCCAGCGGCTCTTTCATTCCCGCATCGCCCTGTGGCAATGAGCCCCACAAAGTGATTTTCTTCGATCCTGGATCGCGATGGATCCCGCTCTCCCGGTTGAATGTTTACGAAGACCACGTTGTCATTGAAGCTGAGAGCGGAAACCGGAGCGCCATCGCTCCACTGTAGGTCGTCAAGCGCCCAGCCTTCAGCGTAACGCTCAAAAGCGTAGTAAGTGTCGTCGCCGATCAGGTCGCCATCCACGATCTTCAGGCCGCTGCGCGCTACCTGGTCTGCCATCTCTTCCAATATCTGCGTGTGCGGGGCCATGCGCTGGGTCTTGAGTGCATAAGGTAACGCGCGGCCTGAGATATTCGGATCGCCACGGCCCACAATCACCAAATCGCCCAGCAGCCGTCCATGGCTGTCCACCCGGCCTTCCGCTTCAACCGTGGTGCGAAAACGATAGTCAGCTCCGGCAATGGCCAACGCAGCCGCCGTGGTGAACAGCTTGGTATTGGAAGCGGGCAGAAAAAGCTGGTTTGGATTTTGAGAAAAGAGCGTCTTGCCCGTGTCCAGGTCAACAATGGCAATGCCCCAGTGCGCGCGATCGAGCGGAGGCTGGCCCAGAACAGCCGTGATCTCTTTAGCCAGGTCTTTCTTTGCGGGCTTCCTGGCCGCTACGGCCGAAAGCTGGAGTGACAGCAGCAAAGCCAGAGTACAAATTGCTCGGGATGAAGAATGACGCATGGGATTGCCGGAGATTATACAATCGCCGCCATGGAAAGCCGTTCGTTTAAAAGACATTCCTTTCTATGGCGCTTGCGCACGCGCACGCTGGAACTTGGGCCCCGTACGCTGGTCATGGGCATTCTAAACGTTACGCCGGATTCGTTTTCTGACGGCGGCAAATTCCTGGCCCGTGACCACGCCGTGGCCCACGCGCTCAAAATGCTGGATGACGGTGCTGACTTGCTGGATGTGGGCGGAGAATCCACGCGGCCCGGAACGCCCGTGATTGAAAGCGGCATTCCGGCCGAGGAAGAGCTGCGCCGTATTATGCCGGTGATTGAAGATGTGTTGCGCGAGCGGCCCCACGCCGTCCTTTCCGTGGATACGTACAAGGCCGAAGTAGCGCGCGCCGCGGTCAACGCCGGCTGCGAAATTGTGAATGACGTAAGCGCGCTGCGCTGGGACCCGCAGATGGCTGCAACCGTGGCCGAGCTGGCCAGCGGCGTGATTCTGATGCATACGCGCGGGCTTCCGCAGGAGTGGCGCAACCTGCCGCCTTCAGCCGATATTGTTGCGGAAGTAAAAACGGAGTTGCGCGACTACGCGCAGGCCGCTCTTGCATCAGGTATCGCCAAAGACCGAATCATGCTCGATGTCGGCATTGGCTTTGGAAAAAAGTTTGAACAGAATTATCCGCTGCTGGCCGGGCTGGACCAGCTACAAGACCTTGGCTTTCCGCTGCTGGTTGGAACTTCGCGCAAATCTTTTATTGGTAGAACGCTGGCCCGCGACGGCAAAGACGCGCCGCCAGACCAGCGCCTACATGGCTCACTCGCTGCCATGACGGCTTCTGTGCTCAACGGCGCGCATGTGGTGCGGGTCCATGATGTGAAGGCGGCGGTAGAGGCGGCAAAGATTGCGGATGAAGTGCTTCGTTTTTAATCCCGAGCGTAGCGAGGGAGCCCTATCGCTAAGAGGTTTTGTAAGGCACGATTTCAAGTAGCATTTCTGCACCGGTAATTCCTAAGCGGCCATAGCGCTCCCTCGCTGCCGCTCGGGACAGAATAACCTACTGCGGCGTGAAATCCCTTAAATTCCCCACCGTCTTCGCGTCCAGCTTTTGCAGCACGGCCACCAGAAGGTCCACCATCTTGTCGAAGTCGCCGCGGTTCATGATGCCGTTGTGCGAGTGCGTGTAGCGCACCGGGACCACCAGATTCACGGTGGGCGCTCCGCCATTGCTCTTTTGCATCTCGGCGGAATCGTCGCCATAACCCTGGATCACGTCAGTCTGCAGCGGAATGGATTTTTCTTTTGCCGTCTGTTTCAGCAACGCCACAAATTTCAGGTTAGGCAGCGCGCTGGAGTCGTATAGAAAAATTGCCGGACCGCCGCCGAGGAGCTCCTGCGCCTCTTCCGGCCCGACTTTGGGCGCGTCGCGTGTGACGCCGCCTTCAATGGCAATGCCGATCTCCGGCTTCACAATATTGCTGGAGGTGTGCGCCCCGCGCACCCCGATCTCTTCCTGCACCGTCGCCACCCAGAAAATCTGGTTGGGATGCGGCGCGTGCGCCAGGCGCTTCATGGCCTCAAGCACCACGGCGCAGCCCACGCGGTCGTCCCATCCCTTGCCTAGATAATTTTGCGTGCCGTTCATTACGGCGAACGGAGCGTCTGGGACGACGGGATCGCCGGGCTCCAGGCCCATGGCTGCGGCCTCTGTCGCGTTCTTTGCGCCTACATCAAGAAAGATCCACTCGCGTGGATAGACGCGCGTCCGCTCATCTTGCGGCACAATGTGAATGTCGCGAATACCGGTAATCGCGCGCACCGGGCCTTTGGAGCCGATGATGGTCCAGCGCTGGTCCACCAGAGCCTGGTCGAGCCAGCCTCCAAGCATCTGCATGGTGAGATATCCATCATTAGTCACGCGGCGGATGATGCCGCCCAGTTCGTCCATATGCGCGTCCACCATGATGCGCGGGCCGCTCGCGCCCTGCACGGCAATCACCGAACCCAGACCGTCATAGCTGATCTTGTCGGCCAGCGGCTTCATGCGCTCCACCATGATTTTGCGCACCGGCTCTTCAAAGCCGGAAGGGCCGGGAGCGTCCGCCAGCGCTTGCAGAAGCTGTTGTGTTTCGTCGCCGGCGGCGGAACGGGATTGGGCAAAGCTTGCAGCAGAAAAAAGCACAAGGAATGGAAGCCAGAATTTCATAGCCGGGAATGGTACACATCTGATCCAGCCGCTGCAAACCACAGCAGGCTTCGTCTGATCCCAGGCGTGCTGTTGGATGGCATAATATCAGCTGCTCTCAATTCGATCGTCACAGGTTCCGGGGAGGTACATTTGGCCGACCACGCTCAAGTTGCTTTAATCGGCGCCGCCCAGCTGGCTGAATCTGCCGCGGCTCTTGAACCGCAATCGCCTGCTCCGGCAGAACGTTGGAGCCTTGCT
This sequence comes from Terriglobia bacterium, assembly GCA_020072585.1. GTDB lineage: Bacteria > Acidobacteriota > Terriglobia > Terriglobales > Acidobacteriaceae > Angelobacter. Next base: position 16,375 of record JAIQGL010000021.1, read on the forward strand.
CTGCGCATCACCTTCCGCTTCTGCGCTGCTTACTTTACGCTGTTCAGCTTGAGCAACCAGATCCTGACCAGGCTGTTCATTATCCCGAAGCTCAATATTCCAGAACTCTCCGGATTATGGCCCCTCCGGCAAATCACGTTCTGGACCGCTTCCCACGTTTTTCACATAACGCGCGAACTTGTTTATACCGGTAGCGGCAGCGGCGACAAGACATTCGACTGGGTACTGGATTTTTGCCTGCTGGTTATTGCGGCGGTAATCACTCTGGTGTGGTCCATCCTGGATCGCCGCCGGGAGAATTACGTCACCTTTTATAAGTGGTTCCGGCTGACGATACGCCTGGCGCTTGCCTCGGAGATGTTTCTCTACGGCCTCATCAAGATTATTCCCAACCAGATGCCCTTTCCTTCTCTCACCCGGCTGCTGGTACCGTATGGCACTTTCTCGCCTATGGCGGTGCTCTGGTCGTCCGTTGGAGCGTCCCGCTCTTATGAAATTTTCACCGGCTGCGCCGAGACCCTGGGCGGCATTCTGCTCCTGACCCCGCGAACTTCAACGCTGGGCGCCCTGGTCTGCCTGGCGGACATGATTCAGGTCTTCGCGCTGAATATGACCTATGACGTACCGGTGAAGCTCTTCTCCTTTCATCTCATCCTGTTTTCTCTTTTCTTGTTGGCCCCGGATGGGCGCAGGCTGATTAACTTCTTTTTCACGGACCGGACAACTCCCCCCTCTCGACAGGCGCCACTATTCCGCTCTTCACGCGCGAACCGTGTCGCCGTCATTCTGCAGGTTGCATTTGGCCTATATCTGATCGGAATGGGTGTCTATACGGGAATCCAGCGCTGGAACAGCTTTGGCAACGGGCATCCTAAATCTTTACTCTACGGCATCTGGAACGTCGAACAAATGTCGGTGGATGGGAAGGTGCAACCGCCGTTGCTGACCGACCAAAGCCGCTGGCGCCGCGTTATCTTTGATTTCCCGGCCTTTGCTTCATTCCAGCGCCCGGACGACAGTTTTCAGACTTATTCTGCCTCCATCAGCGACCCGGACAAGACTCTCACGCTGACGAAAGCCACTGACAAGAACTGGAAGGCCGGCTTCACCTTCACACGTCCCGCACCGGACCAGCTCACCCTCGATGGCTCTATGGACGGACACAAGATTCAGATGCAAATGAAGCTCATTGAGCGCGACAAGTTCACGCTCGTCAATCGCGGTTTTCACTGGATTAATGAGTACCCATTCCAGCGCTGAGGTGCGCGACGTTCAAAACGCCTTTTCCGAATCCAGCAGTATGGTGACGGGCCCTGAGTTCACCAGTTCGACCTCCATCATGGCCTGGAACTGCCCGGTTTCGCAGCGCAGGCCTGCGGCGCGGACCCTGGCGACAAAGTATTCATAGAGCCGTTTTGCCTCTTCCGGTCGTGCCGCGGCGTCAAACGACGGCCGCTTGCCCCGGCGCACATCGCCGTACAAGGTGAATTGGGAGACCACCAGCAGAGCGCCGCCGGAGTCCTGGACGGAGAGATTCATCTTGCCTTCTGCGTCTTCAAAGATACGCAGACCAATGATCTTATCCACGAGATAGTCGGCGGCTGCTTCATTGTCGGTCTTGCCCACGCCGAGCAGCACCAACAACCCCGCACCGATCTGGCCCACGACGCTGCCGTCCACGGTAACGCGGCATCGGCTGACTCTCTGGACTGCGGCGCGCATGCGGATACTCTAGCAGATAGCATTTAGCACTCAGCTAAACTCATTTACCGCAAAGGACGCGAAGGCCGCCAAGGAAGAAGGAATTCATTTCCGATCCCTTTGCGACCTTTGCGTCCGTTGCGGTCAAATTCCTTTAGCTGGCTGCTGATTGCTGACGACTGAGTGCTTGTCTGGGACGAAATGCTCCGGCGAATTGCTCATTGCCAAATGCAACCTGCTCTCATAAAATCGCGGGTTCTTCATTCCCATTTCAGGAGTTCAAAAACATGGCGCGTCGCTCTCACCTGTACGGAGTGGCGCTGCTGTTAGTGTCTTGTTTGCTGAGCACCCTTGCCTTCGCACAGCAGCAACCAAGCGGACAGCAGTCCTCACCGGCCATCCACAATGATGTGGTCATCAAAGGCGGCACCGTTCTTACGGTGACGCACGGCAAGATTGAAAACGGCAGCATCTACATTCATAACGGCAAGATCGCCGAGGTTGGCAAGAAAGTGAATGCGCCGGCTGGCGCCACGGTGATTGACGCCACGGGAAAATTCGTGATGCCCGGCATCATCGATTCACATTCGCACATCGCCCTGTCGAACGACGTGAACGAGCCGACCAGCCCGATCACGCCGCACATGATGATGCATGACGCTTTCGATTACAGTGATAAAGCCATCTATCGCGCCCTGGCCGGCGGCGTAACTACTTCACTGCTGCTGCACGGTTCGGCCAACATGATTGGCGGCCAGGCCGTGGTGATCAAGCACAAATACGGTTTGGGTCGCGATGAGCTGATTTTCCCAGGTGCGCCGCAATCCATCAAGTTTGCCAGCGGTGAGAACCCAAAGCGCGTTTATGGGCAGAAGAACCAGCTCCCCTCCACCCGCATGGGCAACTTTGAGGTGATGCGCGCGGCGTTTATTGAGGCGCGCGAATACATGCGCACATGGGACGACTATGACGCCAAGGTGAAGAAGGGCGATAAAGACGCCACTCCTCCCAAGAAGGACTTGAAACTGGAAGCGCTGGCTGACGTCCTGCGTGGCAAGCTGCTGGTGCAGATCCACTGCTATCGCGCCGACGAATTCCTCACGGAGATGGCGCTGGCCAAGGAGTTTGGCTACAAGATCCGCGCTTTCCATCACGCGCTGGAAGCCTACAAAGTCGCGGACAAGATCGCAGCCAACGGCATTGCCGTTGCCACATGGCCTGACTGGTGGGGCTTTAAGTATGAAGCCTGGGACGGCATTCCCTGGAACGCTGTGATCTCCGCGCACAAAGGCGTGCGCGTTGCGCTCAAGAGCGATTCAGAAGACGTGACCCGCCGCCTGAATCAGGAAGCCGGCAAAGGCATTCACTACGGACTAACGGAAGACGAAGCGCTGAAAGCTATTACTCTGAACCCGGCATGGATCATCGGCGTGGAGGACCGCGTCGGTTCGATTGACGTGGGCAAAGATGCCGATATTTCGATCTGGAACAGCTATCCGCTTTCGTCCACCGCGCTGGTGGACAAGGTGCTCATCGACGGCGATGTTTATTTTGACCGCTCCTTGCCCGGACTTGGTCTTACCCAGTACAAGGAGGGCCAGTAATCATGCTGAAAAGAACTCTCATACTTTTAGTCCTTGTAGCCACGGCGGCAGCGCAAAGCAAGAAACCAAAATCCCCGGCGGGTGTCGTGAACAGTGCGGCGCCGGCAGCGAATGAAACCATCGCTCTCAAAGGCGGCAAGCTGCTGACCATCACGCATGGGGTGATTGAAAACGGTGTTGTCGTAATGCAAAACGGCCGCATCACCGCCGTCGGTGGCGCAGGAACCGCAATCCCCGCGGGCGCCAAAGTGGTTGACGTGACCGGCATGACGGTCTATCCCGGCCTGATCGATTCGGAAACCCATCTTGGTCTGACCGAAGTTTCCGCCGACCGCATGACCAACGATGAACTGGAAGCCAGCGACGAGATCATGCCGCACATGCACGTCTATGACGCGTTCCATGCGGAGACGGCGCTGATTCCAGTTACACGCATCAATGGCATCACCAACGCCATTGTCGCTCCGGCCAGCGGAGACACGCTGCCCGGCCAGGATTCGTTCATACAGTTGGCTGGCGCTTCCGCAACCGAGATGTTGACGGTCCGCGACATCGCCATGCCGCTCAACTTCACCGGACAGCAGCGCCGCAACCAAAACTTTGACCAGGCCAAATTTCCCTTTACCCGCATGGGTATGGCCACGCAACTGCGCCAGGCTTTCATTGACGCGCAGGACTATGAACAGAAGCTCGCGGCTTACGAGAAGAAAAAATCCAGCGCCGACGAGAAGGAGAGAGACAGAGCCGGCGCTCCTCCCAAGCGCGACCTGAAGCTTGAAGCGCTGCTGCCTTACCTGCACGGCAAAAAGCCGGTGGTGCTGGCGGCAGAACAGCCCAATGATCTGCTCACGGCGCTGGAACTTGCGAATGAGTTTCATTTGAAAGTAATCCTGAACCACGTGACTCATTCCGCAAGCCTGCTGGACAAGATCGCCGCCACAGGACTGCCCGTGATTGTTGGCCCGATTTATGAGCAGCCAAAAGAGTCAGAGCGGTATGACGCGGTCTTCAGCATGCCGGCGAAGCTGGCCAAACAAGGCGTCAAGATTGCCTTTGCATCGTATGACGCGCACCAATCGCGCAACCTGCCTTATGCGGCCGGCTACGCGGTCGGCTTTGGTCTGCCCGCTGAGGAAGCGCTCAAGGCCCTGACCATTAACCCCGCGCAGATCTGGGGCTTGGACAAGGACCTGGGCTCACTCGAAGTAGGGAAGCTGGGCAATGTGGTTGTTGCCAACGGCGATCCTCTGGATGTGAAGACGGATGTGAAGCACGTCTTCATTCAAGGGCAGGAGATCCCGCTGGTGAGCAAGCAGACCCAATTGCGTGACCAGTACTGGAAGTAGCAAACTGGATCGGGGCCGGCTGATATCCCGGCCCCGATTTGCTTTGCAGAACCCAAGAGATTTTAGAACCAAGAGGTTTAGACAGAAGAGCTTTCAGGACGGAAAGAATGCTGAGCTGCCACAAAGCATTGCCGATTGTTGCCGCGATTCTGCTGATTACACTGCTTCCTGCACCGCTCTCCGCCCGCGATACCAGCGTTGCGGTGATTGTGAACCCGGGGAATTCCATTGAATCGATCTCTATGGCCGACCTGCGCAACATTTTTATGGGGACGCAGCAGTTCTGGAAAGATGGCACCCATATAGTTCCTATTGTGCGGGCGCCCAGCGCCAGAGAACGTGACGTGCTGCTCCGCCGGGTTGTTCATATGACTGATCTTCAGTACCAGTTGTACTGGAAAAAGAGGCGGCAGGCGCACAAAGGGCGTGAGCCGGTTGCCGTGGTTTCCAATGGAATGCAGATGCAGAGTGTCAGCCTGGAGAGCGGAGGCATCGCGCTGGTTGCAACTTCAGATCTTCATGGCGGGGTGAAGGTATTGAAAGTTGGCGGCCATCTTCCCGGTTCCGCCGCTTATCCGCTCAAGACGTCCGCAGTCCGCTAGCACCATCGGTAAATCGCCACGCCGATGGGTTCTGTTTGGAAATCCGCCAAAAATTAAATGCGCCAACTCACGCCACCAGTCGCGCCATCGGCGTAACATGAGTCAAGCGTCTTGCCGGGGTTTCTCGCGTACTGGCAGGGGCAATGAAAGGAGCAACTCATGGTTTCAACCGCACTCTTTGTTCGTCTGGAAGCAAAAGCCGGCAAGGAAGAAGAGGTCGCCAACTTCCTTAAGAGCGGTCTGGCGCTGGTTCAACAGGAGCCCGCCACCATCGCGTGGTTCGGAATTCGTCTCGGGCCTTCCACCTTCGGTATTTTTGACGCTTTTCCTGACGAAGCTGGCAGGCAGGCGCACCTCAGCGGAAAAGTTGCCGCCGCGCTGATGGCAAAGGCCGGGGAACTGCTTTCACAGCCTCCCTCCATTGAAAAAGTTGACGTGCTGGCCGCCAAGCTGGCCGATGGGAACGCAGAGAAAGCCGCATAAAATCTGCTGGTAGCGCCGCGCCGAACAAAAGCCAATGACTGATCTGGGAAAACTTCTGCTGGTTCTCGGTGGCGTCATCTTTGTGGCTGGCGCGGTGCTGCTGCTTGCGGGCCGGTTCAATCTGCCGCTGGGCCGGCTGCCCGGTGACATTGTCTATCGCGGCAAGAACACCGTCTTTTACTTTCCAATAACAACGTGCATCCTGATTAGCGTGGTGCTCTCGCTGATCTTCTGGTTCTTTGGCCGCGGACACCGCTGATTCCGGCTTCAAAACAGGTTTGTATTCAGCCCGGCAATGAATTGAATACCGGGAATCACTTTGCCGGACAAAGCGGCGTCATTGGTAAGAAACAAATCCGTTCCTGCATGTGCCGCGCATGCAAGGTGAACGGCATCCGCCGGCGAAACCCCCTGTTGGGCCCGAATTCGCGCGTAGAGGTCCGCAGTTGCCAGGGTGAAGGGCAGTACCTCCACAAAGTTGCTTTCAAAAACCTCACGAATCTGTTTTGCCACGGCAGGCGCTTTCATCTTGTATGGGCCAACCAGGACTTCTCCGGCAGTAAATGCACTCGTGCAAAGCCGGTCCTGACGTTCCTCCATTTTTGAGAGGATGTGCCGTACGCGTTTGGCATAGACCGGATGATCTTCCAGCCAGTAAATAAACAGCATCGTGTCCCAGTAAACTCGGCTCATCGTCGCTTTACGCCGTCCTCAGATATTTAAATTTATTTCTGCCGCTCGCCGGCAAACTTGTCTCGTTCGCTCCGGATGAATTGTTCTCCTCCGCCCAACTGCTTGAACAGCTCTTTTGCTACTCCACGCAGACTGTTCAGAGGATTGGCTGTAGAGCGGACGTTCGGTGTCAGGATCTCATACGTGAATGTGACTGTTGTGCTTTGACCGGAAGGAGGCCCGGTGGTGGAAAGAATTCGCAGCCCCTGCTCCTCCAGGAATTTCTTCGATTTCAGTGCAGCACAGACCAGGGGCACGCGATTGTGCAAACCGAGCGCTTTGTGCACAACACCTACATTGACCGCGACCGTTCGTTCTCCCCTTTGCATCGCGGGTTTGATGAGGCGTTCACATACATGGTTCCTGACAGTATCGGAATCCGACTGGATAATCGCTGGCATAAAAATCACCCCTAGTATATTTTATGCTATTGTTGCATAAACTAGCTTGCATTGCAAGCATTGAATGCACATGAAACGCAAGACCTAGCCTGCGGCTTGCCGGCTCGGTGTGGATCAATTCCTGTGAATGTTCCGAGTTGCTGAATTAGTGCGGAAAACTCCGAAGATGCGGCGCTGTGCGGTTGCAGGGCCCTCACCCTTTTATTTCAGGCGCGGGGCCCTGATCAAAGCCATTTACTTTCGCATATCAGGAGGAGGCGGCGGTCCTTCCGGCTGACAGAAGCCCGTGGTGCTGTCGGTAAAGACAAAGCACAGGCACGGCTTTTGGCATCCCACAGATTTACTGCAAGCGCTTCCGCAGGCCGGTAGCGTATCTGAAGCTACCTGCAATTGGCGGGCTGAAACCACGGTCGCGGACATGACCGCTGCGAGGACGGCAGCTAACCATATCTTCTTTAGCATGGATGGGCTCCTTCGTTGTCTTGTGTTCTATTTTGGCGGTGCAGGCGCGGGGCCTTCCGGCTGGCAAACGCCCGTGGTGTTGCCGTTAAACAGACCAAAACAAAAACATGGCTTCTTGCAGGTATCAAGATTGGTGCAGGCGCTGCCACAGGCGAGAACTGCATGCGTGCCTGTTCCCAGTTGACGCGCGGACATGGCGCTTGCTGAAAGCACAGCCGTCAACATAGCAGCCAGTAATATTTTTTGGGCCATAACTGATCCTCTCCGTTTTCAAAGTCAGGGACAGCGGTTCTTTTCATCTAGCTGCCTTCATCGTAACGCTGAAGACTTCCATTGAGTCTCTTTTTCTATCCCAATTTTCGGCCAGTGGACCGTTTTGGAACGCCATCTTCTTTACTGCTAAACTGACTCGAGATGTCCTTTGCTGACCAGCTTGGCTTCACCTTTGAGCAGGCGCCATCACGCCGCATCTGGCGCGTTGGCGATTTGGTGAGTGCAGTGCGCACCACGGTGGAGCGCGGCTATACCGATGTCTGGGTGGAAGGCGAGATTTCCAATTTCCGCCCGTCTGAATCCGGGCATCTTTACTTCACGATGAAAGATGGTGACGCGCAGCTTTCGATCGTGATGTTTCGCAGCCAGGCCCGCCTGTTGCGGTTTCGTCCGGAGAGCGGCATGCAGGTCATCGCTCGTGGGCGCGTCACGATCTATGACGCACGCGGCCAACTTCAGCTCTCGGCAGAATTCCTGGAGCCCGTGGGCGCAGGCGCGCTGCAACTGGCTTTTGAGCAGCTCAAGGCGAAACTGGCGCAGGAAGGGTTGTTTGATGCCACCCGGCGCAAACTCATACCTCCGCTACCGCGACGGATCGGCATTGTCACTTCGCCGCGCGGCGCGGCGCTGCAGGACATGCTCAACATTCTTGGCCGCCGGCATGAAAATGTCGGCATCCTGATCTACCCGGCGCAGGTGCAGGGCGAGACGGCCGCGGAGGAAGTTTCAGGCGGGATCAAGTATTTTAATCGCGCGAAGAACGTCGATGTAATCATCGTGGCCAGGGGCGGTGGCTCAATCGAAGACCTGGCGGCCTTCAACCATGAAGGTCTTGCGCGCACAATCGCCGCTTCCGCGCTGCCGGTGATCTCCGCGGTGGGGCATGAAACTGACTTCACCATTGCCGACTTTGTCGCAGACCTGCGCGCCCCCACACCTTCCGCCGCCGCCGAGCTGGTGATTGAATCCAAGCACCAGTTGGCGGAGCATCTTGCGCACCTGCACCAGAGATTGGACCGGGCCACGCGCTACCGGATGCTGATGGCGCGGAACCATCTTCAGAAACTGGCGCAGCACGGCGCTTTTGCGCGAATACAAGATCTGATGGTCCGGCGGGCGCAACGTCTTGACGAGATGGCCTACCGGTTGGCTGCAAACTACCGTGCCCTGCTGCATGACTATCATCGCCGGCTCGATATTGCCGCATCCCGGGTGCGGCACTTTGATTTCCAGCGCTCGCTGGCCGTGGTCCGGGGCAAACTCGACGCCAGCATGGAAGCGGTAACTAACGCTTTCCGTACTCAGCTTGCCACGCGCCGCGCCCACACTGAGCGGCTGTCAGCCCAGTTGGATGCGCTCTCTCCAGTCAGGATACTCGAGCGTGGTTACGCGCTGGTGTTCGACTCCAGTGGTGCGTTAGTAAAAGACGCAGCGCAACTTGCGCCCGGGGCGGAGATTTCAGCGCGTATGGCACGTGGCGGCTTTACGGCAGAAGTGAAATCCACGAAAAACGACTAACAAAAAGCAGGAGCATCTTTGAGAAAACTTTTTGGCACAGATGGAATCCGCGGTGTCGCGGGAGAATATCCGCTCGATAAAAAAACTGTGTATGCCGCCGGACGCGCCCTGGGTGACCATCTTCCTGCCGGGCCGCGACGCGTGGTCCTCGGGCAGGATACGCGTGAATCGAGCGGCTGGATCGCCGACACATTGGCCGCAGGGCTGCGCGATACCGGAGTCGAGACGGCAAGCGCAGGCGTGGTCCCCACACCGGCCATCGCGTATCTCACGCATTCCCACGGCTTTTCCGCTGGCGTGGTGATCTCGGCTTCGCATAATCCGTGGCGGGACAATGGCATCAAGGTTTTTGGCGGCGACGGTTACAAGCTGCCGGACCAGGTTGAACTCGAAATCGAAACCGAAATATTCTCGTTGCTCAATCACAGTGCTGCCGCGCCAAACGCCGCGCTGAAACCTTCTCTTCCCGGTGATTCAGCTCTGCGCCTGGACTATCTCAACTGGCTGGCGCGCGCGATTCCCGGAGCTGAGCGTCTCCGCATTGTGGTGGATTGCGCCAACGGAGCAGCTACCACGGTGGCTCCTGATGTCTTCCGGCGTTCCGGCGCTCACGCAGACTTCACCCACTGCGCGCCCGATGGCCGCAACATTAATGAAAATTGCGGCGCTCTGCATCCTGAGGTTGTAGCGCAGGAAGTTGTTGCGCGGAAAGCCGACCTGGGCATTTGTTTTGATGGCGATGCCGACCGCGCTCTTTTTGCCGACAGCAGCGGCAAGGTGGTGGATGGAGACGCAGTCATGCTGCTGCTGGCGCGCGACCTCCAGCGTCGCGGCGAGCTCTCCAATGAAACCGTTGTAGCCACCACAATGTCCAACATGGGGCTGGAGATCGCGCTGCGGGAAGCTTCCATCAAAATGCTGCGCGCCCCGGTTGGCGATAAATACGTGCTGGAGGAGATGCGCAAGACCGGGGCGGTGCTGGGCGGGGAACAATCCGGGCACATTATTCTTTCCCGCGAAGCCACAACGGGAGACGGTGTGCTCACCGCCATCCACGTGCTGGCCATTGTTGCCGCAAGCGGCCGCTCGCTGGCGCAGCTGGTTTCCGGGCTGAAAGTTTTTCCGCAGACCATCAAGAATGTCCGTGTGAAAGAGAAGCGCCCTCTGGACCAGCTTCCAGAGGTCATGGCCGCGATACGGAACGCGGAGCAGCAGCTGAAAGGCAATGGACGCGTGAACGTGCGTTATTCCGGAACGGAGTCGCTGGCCCGTGTAATGGTGGAGGCGGAGACGGAAGAAACCGTGCATCGCCTGGCTGGCCAGATTGCGGCAGCACTGGAAGACGCGATCGGGCTGGGTGTGCCTTCTGCCCATTGAACTGGTGCCTCCGCGCAAGAAACGGCTGAAGCCGCGGACTGTGGTTCTTGTCCTGATCTTGTTGGCGGCTTTTGTGTTGAGCCCGTTTCTCCGTTCAGCCCTGGGCGTGGGCGTGGGAGTAGCGCTCGCCGTCGTCTATGTTCTTGCCTACCTGTTTGCGGTGGTGATGCTGCCGCTCATTTTTTTCTCGCTGGCAAGGTTTGCTTATGTGGTTTTTCTCAGGCCGTATGTGCGCGTGTGGCACATCAACCGCATTCGTAATGCGCGGCATTTGAAAGAAGTCATGCGCCGCGGACGAAGGGACGAATAGCTACTCCACGTCGCGCCAGTTCAGTCCCACGCCCAGCTCCACCAGCAGCGGGACACTGAGCTTGTGAACATTTTCCATCCTGTCGCGAACCAGCGCGCGCATCGTCTCGATCTCAGCCGCGGGCACCTCAAAGAGCAATTCGTCATGCACTTGGAGCAGCATGCGCGACTTCAATTTGCGTGCGCGCAGCTCCTGGTCAATATGTATCATGGCCAGCTTGATCAGGTCAGCCGCGGTGCCCTGCAACGGCGTGTTCACGGCGGTGCGTTCGGCAAACCCGCGCATATTCGCGTTCTTGCTGTTGATGTCTGGAATGGGACGCGAGCGGCCAAACAGGGTCTTTACGCTCTGTTCACGGCGCGTCTCTTCCAGGGTGCGATCAATAAAGCGGCGGACGCCGGCATATTTCTCAAAATATGCGTCGATGAATTTCTTGGCCTCGCGCTGTTCGATGCCGAGCTGCTGTGACAGCCCGAAGGGCGAGAGTCCGTAGACAATGCCAAAATTTACGGCTTTGGCGCGGCGGCGGTGTTCGGCATCAATCAGCATAGGTGGCACGCCAAAGACCTGCGAAGCCGTGAGCGCATGAATGTCATCGCCACGCCGGAAGGCCTCCGTAAGCAGCGGATCTTCAGAGAAATGTGCCAGCAGGCGCAACTCGATCTGCGAATAGTCGGCGGAGAGCAGAGAATATCCGGGTTCAGCGATAAACGCCGCTCGTATCTCGCGACCCAGCTCGGTGCGGATAGGGATATTCTGCAAGTTCGGGTTGGTCGATGACAGCCGCCCTGTGGTGGTGCCAGTCTGGTTGAACGTAGTGTGCACACGCCCGGTGCGCGGATCAATGAGCAGCGGGAGAGAATCCACATAAGTGCTCTTGAGTTTTGAGAGCTGGCGATAATCCAGCACCAGGCGCGGCACCTCATGCGTTTCTGAAAGCGCTTCCAGGACATCCACGGCGGTTGAAATCGTCTTGCCTTTTCCGTACTTTACCGGTTTGGGCAGGTTGAGCTGGTTGAAGAGAACGTCGCCAAGCTGCTTGGGAGAATTGATGTTAAACGTGGCGCCGGCTTTCTCGTGGATCTCACGCGCCTTGGCGTCACATTGAGTTTCCAGATCAACGGAGAGCTTGCCCAGCATCTGGCGGTCAATCTTCACGCCCGCTTGCTCCATGCGGACCAGCACCGGTACCAGCGGCAGATCGATCTGCTCATAGAGCGGCATCTGGCCGGCGGCCTCCACTTCCTTGCGCAAAACCGGAGCAATGCGTCCAGTCACGTCGGCGGCTTCAGCCACTGATTTGGAAAGATTCAGGTTGAAGCTGCGCACCGCAATCTCCGCCAGCGAGTGGTTGGTGTATGTGGGATTGATCAGATAAGAGTAGAGCATCGGCTCATCGCGGACCCCGGCAAGTTCCACGCCGTGCGCCTCCAATTGACGGAGTGCGGTTTTGTAGTCATGGATCGCCTTGGGAATGCCGGCATTATTCAGCAGCGTTTTCAAGTCGCTGGAGATTGCGTCATCCCGCAGGACGGCGCTGAAGGCCTTGCCCTGTTCAGCGGAGAGCGCAATTTTCAGCGGCGCCAGGGCATCCGGCCCGGTTGCCGCTGGAGGCCCATCAAAAAGCAGATCGCCTGACTTTTGCTCGGCCTCTTCTTCCGGCTCTTCTGCTTCGGTTTTGGCTTTGGCCGCAACGGTGAATTCAAACGCGATGGCGAGAGAGGCCTTTGCCTTGGCCAGCGCCTTGAGGTCTTTCGGCGTCAGGTCGCGATACTCCGTCTCTCGCACCTCCATCACCGGCGCCAGCTCTTTGAGCAGCGTGGTGAATTCAAGCTCACTGAAGAGTGCGCGCAGCGCGTCCGTATCGGGCTCGCCCGCAATCATCTTGTCCAGGTCCAGGGGAATGTCAACGTTTTGGTCGATGGTAACGAGCTGCTTGCTCCAGAGAATGGTGTCTTTGTTGTTCAGAAGCGATTCGCGGTAGGTCTTGCGCTCAACTTCTTCAGCGTGCTCCAGCGCGTTATCCAGGGTGCCAAAGCGCTTGATGATCTCCACCGACCCCTTGTCGCCAATTCCCGGCGCGCCGGGAATATTGTCAATGGAGTCGCCGCGCAGCGCCATCACGTCAATCACCTGTTCCGGGCGCACGCCGAGGATTTCTTCCACCTTGGCCATGTCGCAAATCAAATTGTCCTTGGGCGGATTCAGTACGCAGATCTTGTCATTCACCAGCTGGAGCATGTCCTTGTCACTGGAGACGACAAACACACGATAAGACTGCTCGGCCGCTTTGCGGCTGAGCGTGCCAATCACATCATCGGCCTCAAAGCCCTGCGACTCCAGGATGGGAATGCGGTAAGCCTCCAGCGCGCGCCGGATATATGGGACCTGTTGTACAAGATCGTGCGGCATTTCTTTGCGCTGCGCCTTGTAGCCGTGGTACTCCACTTCTTTGAAGGTCTGCGTCTTGATGTCGAACTTGCGGACGGAGGTCACGGCCTTCGCCTGCTCGTCGCGGAAGGTGGGACCGGCAACGTCAAAGACCGCAGCCAGGTATTCCGGATTAAAGTCCCCGCGCAGCTTGCGCAGCATATTTACAAAAACGTAGGTCGCGGCGGTGGGAACGCCCTTTTTGGTGGACATGGGCCGCTGCCGGGCCATGGCATGATAGGCGCGAAAGATGAAGGACATCGTGTCCATGAGAAAGACACGGCCCTTCTGTGCGGACTCAGGAACGTTTGCCAGAGGATTAGTAGCCAAGAGATCAGTAACCAAGACAAAATTCTATCCTAAACGGCGTGAACGTGAGTTTTGCTAAAATCGCCTGCGTGACCACGCTCAATGCAACTCTCATTCAGGATTTCACGTGCAATTACCAGAATTCAGCCAAGAAGATTCATGAGTTGGTCGATCCGCTCTCAGAAGAGCAGATCTGGACCAGGCCGTATCCATACGGCAACAGTATTGGCAATCTGGTGCTGCATTTGACTGGCAATCTCAACAACTACTTTGGCGCGGAAATGGGCGGGACAGGCTACGTGCGTAACCGTCCGCTGGAGTTTGCCGAGACATCGCGCATTGCGAAAGATGAACTGTTGAAACGCTTCGACGAGGCGATTGCCATTGTGGCAGCGGTGCTTCTGCAACAGTCAGAAAGCGATTGGGGCGCCGCGTATGCAGCGAAGGGAATGGAAGAGATTACCAATCGGTTCAGCGCCTTTCTCCACTGTGCGGGGCATATTTACCACCATATCGGCCAGATGATTTATTTGTGCAAAGAACTGGAGAGGCAGAGCCGCTCATGAGGTGATCGGAAAACAAAAGCCGTTTTAAAGACTTGTCATTCTGAGCGGAGCAGGAGTGCAGGCGACGGCGCAGTCGAAGAATCCCGAGTATGCTGGTTGTGACCATGAAGTTACAGGGAGTTCTACCGAAACAGTATGGAGAGAACGCCTTGACGCAGCAATCGCGGAGGACAATGCACCGCGATCCTTCGGCGCGCGCGCCTCTTCACGCGCGCATCGCTCAGGATGACAAGATTTAAATTGTCGGCTTCCCTTTCTCAGTCAGGTTCTCCAGCTGCCGCCGCCAATCCAGTTCCTCCACAAACGCCGCTGACTGACGCCAGCCGGCTTTGACCTTTACGAAAAGCTCCAGGTAGACCTTTTTGCCGAAGCGCTTTTCCAGCTCCATGCGCGCGGAGGTGCCCATCTGTTTGAGCTTCTGCCCACCTTTGCCGATCAGGATGGCCTTTTGGCTGTCGCGTTCGCAAAAAATTGCGGCCGCAATGCGCAGCAGCTTTGGCAGGTCTTCAAAGCGCTCAACGATGACCGCTGTCGCATAGGGAACTTCCTTGCCGGTCTGGAGCAGAACTTTTTCACGGATGATTTCCGAGGCCAGAAAGCGTTCCGGCTGATCAGTAAGCTGGTCGTCAGGAAAATAGGGCGGGCTTGGGGGCAGGGCGCTTACGACTTTATCTAACAGCACGTCAAGCCCTTCACCCTTCATGGCGGAGATGGGAATCACCTCTTGAAACGCATGCAGTTTGCTGTAGCGCTCGATCACGGGCAGCAGTCTCTCTTTATGCAGCTTGTCCACTTTGTTGAGCAGCAGAAAGACCGGGGCGCCTGACCGCTTTACCAGTTCCAGCACCTGTTCATCGGCTTCACCAAATCGCTCCGTGGCGTCCACGATCAGCAGAACAAGATCCCGGCTTTCAAGAGCGGCGTGGATTTCCTGCATCATCTTGCGGTTCAGGCGGCTGTCTGGTTTGTGGACGCCGGGCGTATCGATGAAAACAATCTGGCCGGCAGGACGCTTGCGCTGGGCCTTTACGTTGAGAATGCCCTGAATATTCATCCGCGTGGTCTGCGGCTTTTCCGTGACGATAGCGATCTTCTCGCCAACCAGTGCGTTGAGCAGCGTGCTCTTGCCTGCGTTGGGGCGGCCAATAATGGAGACAAAGCCTGCGCGATGCGCCATTTATGCCCGGACCTGTCTGGCGGGCTCTTCATTTCTGCCAGCCGGTGAACGGCTGACGCGCACCTTTTCTATCTTGCGGTCGGTTGATTCCAGGATTTCAAAACGCAGCCCTTCATCTTCAATGACCTCGCCCGGTTGAAGGATGCGGCCGGCGATTGCGCTGACCAGTCCCCCGATGGTGGCGGTATCGCGCCAGTCAAGGCGCACGTCAAAGAGGTCTTGCAGGCGGCCGACATCCACCGTGCCCTGCATTACGTAAGCGCTGTCGCCTTCACGGACGATGTCCTGTGACTGCTCATGCTCGTCGCGTATTTCGCCAACGATCTCTTCCACCAGGTCCTCAAGCGTCACCAGGCCGGCAACCGCTCCGTATTCGTCGATCACAACCGCCATATGAATATTGTCCTTCTGCATTTCACGCAGCAGCTGCGAGGTCATTTTGGTTTCAGGAACAAAAAGCACCGGACGCACCAGTTTGGCCACGGTGGTAATGCGAGCCTGATCATCAGGAAGCTGAATGAGATCATGCGCCAGCACCATTCCCAGGATGTGATCAATGTTAGTGGAATACACCGGGATGCGCGAATGAGGCTTCTCTCGCAGAAGGTTTGTAAACTCCTCAATGGTGGTGGTGGAGGGAACGGCAAAGATATTGGGGCGCGGCGTCATCACTTCGCGCACGGTCTTGTCGCCAAACTCGACGACCGATTGAATGAGCTGGCGGTCGCTCTCCTGCAAGATCCCCTCTTCTTCCGCGGCTTCAATCAGCGCATCCACGGCCTCGGAAGGGTGCTCCGGCTCTTCTGGCTCGTGCGGTTCCGCAAGTGCAGCCACGGAAAGCCCAAAGCCAAGCGCCACGGTGATGGGCACCATGAGATAAATCAGGCCTTGCATGAGCGGAACAAAATGGACCAGCCATGTCCCCCGCGTGCGCGTGAAGAGCACATACGGCAGCAGACGATTACAAAGAATGATGACCAGAATAATGCCGATAAACGCCTGAACAATTTCCGGCCAGATCCAGCGGGTGTCATGGAAGACAAGATAGCCGATGAGAAAAGCAATGGTCGCGGTGATCAACTGGGTCAGGACGGCGAAGGTAAGGGCCGCGCGGCTGGTGGCACGAAGCAAGCGAGGCTCGACCAACTTTTCAAAGGCTTCAATGTTTTCCTGAAACTCACGGCTCAGAAATTTGCCGCTTTCGGTATAAAGCCGGTCCACGTAAGAGACCAGCACCAGAAGCGCGCAGAGAACCATGACCGCGGTGTAAAGAGCAGCCAGAGTCATTGGGGGCTCCTGCGGCTGATGGCGGATACTGACGTTCTTGCGGCCCGGGACTTACGGGCCTTAAGTTTGCGCGAGTTTGCGGCAGTGCGAACTGTTGGCTTTGCAGCCGCGTGAGACTTGAGCTGGCCAGCATGTGTGCGGTCAATGAGTGAAGCAGGCAGCTTGAGCCGGGCGCGCAGATGGGCTTCTCTGCGGGCCATCCGACCATTGTCAGATTCGTGGTCATATCCAGCCAGGTGCAGCATGCCGTGCAAAACCAGGATATTTAATTCATCTGCTGTCGCGTGACCATAGCGCGTTGCATTCTCTCGCGCAATCTCGGCGGAAATAGCAATGTCACCGCCCGTTGGGCGCGGGAAGGAGAGAACGTCAGTCGGCTTGTTTTTGCGGCGAAAGCGGCGGTTGAGCTCTTGCAAGCGCTTGTTGCCGGAGATCAAGACATCCACCTCGCCATCAATCTTCGCTAATTTTTGCGCCTGCCGGACGAAGCGCTGTATCTGCGCAGCACTCACGCCCTTCACCGCGGTTTCAAGAATGACCATCGCGTGTTTTCTGAAAACAAATCGGGAGGGCCCTGATCGCCCTCCCGCATGGATTTTACTATTTTTACTGTTGCAGCGGGGGCTCGTTCGGCTCCTGCTGCGCCTCGCGTGGCAGCTCAAGAGAGAGCTGCTGGTTGCGTGATCTTTCGTCGTAAGCGCGGACGATCCGCTGCACCAGATGGTGGCGCACCACGTCCTCCTCAGTAAAAAAGTTGAATAAGATGCCTTCCACCGGTTTGAGCACGTCCATGGCCTCAAGCAGGCCGCTGCGCCTGGCGTTGGGCAGATCAATCTGCGTGATGTCACCGGTGATCACCATCTTGGAGTTAAAGCCCATGCGCGTAGTGGCCATTTTCATTTGTTCAGGCGTCGTATTCTGCGCTTCATCAAGGATGATGAACGAATCATTGAGCGTGCGGCCGCGCATGAAGGCGATGGGCGCAATTTCAATGATGTTCTTTTCCAGGAATCGGTCCACGCGCTCCTGGTCCATCAGATCGTAGAGCGCATCATACAGCGGACGGAGATAGGGGTCGACTTTCTCCTGCAAAGTTCCCGGCAAAAAGCCAAGACGCTCACCTGCTTCCACCGCCGGACGCGCCAGGATAATCCGGCTGACGCGCTTGGCATTCAGCGCTGAGACTGCCATGGCCACGGCCAGATAAGTCTTGCCTGTGCCTGCCGGTCCAACGCCAAACACCATGTCATATTTTTCGATTGCGTCAATGTAGCGTCGCTGGTTCATGCTCTTGGGCTGGACCTGGCGTTTCCCGAACGACCGTTGTTTGCCCGCTTCAGCCAGTCCGCGCAGAGTAGCGGTAGTGTCGGCCACTACGACGCGCAGCATTGAGCTGAGATCAGCGTCAGTAAATTCCTGGCCTGTGCTGCCCAGGTGGTCAAAGTCGGCAAAGATCTGCTCTACGCGCGCCACGTCCCGGGCGGCGCCTTCAAGCAATACTGAGTCAGACTTCAGGTCAATGGTGACGTTCAGTCCGCTCTCCAGCACTTGCAGGTTCTCGTCGCGGATACCGAAGAGCTTCTGGATGTTCGGGACGATTTCAATATTTTTTTTCATTCAGTTTTGCCGTTACTCCCTATCGATGCCTTCATCGCCTTGCGCCCACAATACCCGGCCCCAGTGCCGATCAGCACAGTAAACATAAAATTGCTTTGTGCATGGAAAACCAGGACAGGTGGCCCACCGAACGCGGAGGTATTACCATTGGCCTGAGACTACCCCCGTTATTGGCCCAAGTCAACAATCTTGAAGCGCCATTCACACCACTTTAATACACTTTAATATTGGATGCGCGGCGCTGGAAAGAGGCTCGCGGACCTGCCACTGGCGTGTCATCATAGACACATGGACAGACAGTCCACTGAAAGCATTCCGCCAACCACCTGGCAGGCGCGACTCAAAGGTCTTTTTTCCGGCGGCCTCTTAGTCGCAATTGGCTATTGGCTCACGACGCATGGTGTAAACGTCTTTCTCGGACGGTACCGGCAACCGGTGTTTTCATATAGCTTTATGGCTGGCGGCGCCATCGTACTTCTTGCTAGTGTGGCGCCCGCGTGGCTTATCATTAAAATGACAGCTCTGAAGCGGTATCGGCCTTACCAGCCCGCCGCCCACCGAGCCTCCGCCACATTGACCAAAGCCCCTAAACCCAAGTAAAATAGGACCTTCGGTTACCCTTCCGAAAAAACTTCTGACAGGAACCAAAAGCAGGCACAATGGCAAATCATTTTTCTGCGCTCAAGCGCGCGCGACAAACCGTGAAACGTTCCGCGAACAACCGCTCCAACACCTCCCGTCTGCGGACCGAACTGCGCAAGCTGCGTGAGACACTGGAATCCGGCGACGCCAAGCAGGCCAAAGATGCCTTCGGCGCCACCGTCTCCATGATCGATAAAGCGGTAAAGAAGGGCGTGATCCACAAGAACACCGCCGCCCGTTATAAATCCCGCCTCAGCGTCAGGGTGGCCAAAGTAAAGTAAGCCACTGGATTTTTTATGGAGCCCGCCGGGAACGGCGGGCATTGCTTTTTTGCCGCGCATCACAACTCCAGCTCCATGAATCGGACGCCTTCCAGCGGATTGTTGCGATACGGTTCGATCTCCTGAAAGCTTAGCTGCCGGTACAGAGCGATTGCCTCTTGCATGCTGGGTCCGATTGTATCCAGACGCATGGTGCGGTAGCCCATGGCTCGCGCCTCGGCGATGATGGCCACGGCCAGACTGCGTCCAAAGCCCCGGCCCCGGAATTTGTCGCGTATATACAAGCGCTTCATTTCGCAGATCTTCGGGTCCAGCTGACGCAGGGCCACACACCCCGCGGCTTCACCGTTGCATGAAGCCAGCAGCAATCTGCCTGAAGGCGGACCATACTCGCCGGGAAGAGTGGCGAGTTCCCGATCAAAGTTGAAGACGGAAAGGGCAAGATTTCGGGACTTCCAGTATTCGAGCAACAGGTCGCGGACCTGGTCGAACTGGGCGGTTGACTCTGCGGGAACAATCGATAACTGAACGTCGTCCATCGCGCCCATATTCCGCGAAACTATACCGGCAGCTCTTCCTGCTGCCACAGTGACGGGGTCAACTTAGGTTCTTCACAAAGCTGCATGACCAGATTTTCCAGCACCAGGCGTTTGCTGGGAGCGTTTGAGCGCAGAGCCAGATCGGCGCGGGCGATCAGCCGGAGAGCGCGCGTAAGTTCGCGGCGGGATTTATAGCGGCGGGCCTGGCGGATCACGTCTTCCGCGGCAAACGGAGGCAGACGGAAGCCCTGCCACAGCGCCTGCCAGATGGCGCGCGTGTCACGAACGTTTTTTTCCAGGATCACCAGCATCTGGCGGAAGGTGCGGGCCAGCATATAGAGGTGCCCGATGGCGGCGTCATCGCCTTCACTGGTGGAGAGCAGCGCATCCAGCACGCTCAGCGCGCGGGTCTTGTCGCGGGCGGAGATGGCGTCCGTCAGCTCATACAGCGAGCGCTGCTTGGCGGCGAGCACCATGGTTTCCACGTCGCCCAGGGTGATTTGCTTTTTCGCGCCGACATAGAGAATCAGCTTTTCCAGTTCGCGGCTGACGAGCATCATGTCCGCGCCCAGCGCGTCAATGAGTTCGCGGGCCGCGTCCTGCTCGACCTTGACGCCCTCTTTCTGCGCCTGGTCGATGATCCAGCGCATGCCGTCGGTTTCATCCACGCGGGCCAGCTCCACCATGCCGCAGAATTCGCCCAGCGTCTCTCGGATGCGCTCATAGCGGTCTTTGTCCTGCATCTCCATGCGGCGGGCGTCTGCGGGAATACTGATATGGTCCGCGACAAAGATCAGCACCGCATCAGGATTTGGGTCTTTCATGTAGGCTTCAATGGCGGCAAATTCTTCCGCGTGCGAGCCCCGCGTGTAAAGCTCCTTGACGCCGCGGACAAAGAACACTTGAAACGGCGCCATGAGTGACGGGGTGCGCGCGCGGTCCAGGACTTCGGCCACGCTTACCTGCGAAAGATCGAGATCATGCAGGCTGAAGTCGCGCAGGTCAGCGGGCACAAGGTGCTGCAAGAGCGCCTGACGGCACTGGTCGCGAAAGAAGACTTCATCGCCGATCAGCACATAACCGGGACGAAGCTTGCGTCCGGCGACCTCTGAGGCGAACTTTTCTGCTGGAGCAAAACTACGCCCAGAGCCCATCAGAAGGCCTCCAGCATGTCACTGACCAGCGTGCGGGCAAAATCCTGTGACATGCGTTGCAGCGCGGGAGTCTCTTCCTCAAAGAAGCTGGTGACTTCGCGCGACACCTGGTACTGCTGGCGAAACGTGTAATTCTGGTTCTCAAAAAGCACGTGCCCGCCGTGGTCGACGAGAGAAACTTTCATTGACACAGTGACCACCGCGCTGGAGATGCGTCCGGTCTGCGCGTCATAGGTAAGAGGCGCTGCCTGCGCGGAGATGACAGTGCCTTTCAGCACCGCGTCAGAGTCATGCCCGCTGTCACTGGTGACCTGGTACCTGGAGCGCGAAAGCAGTTCGCGGACAACGTCCCGCGTGAGCACCTGCTCAATGCGATACGTCTGCGTCTGGTTTACAAACACAGGCACGGCGATGGTGCGCATGCTGGCGGGCAATCGCGTGGCATGGCCGGCGATGTGATAGCCGCAGCCCGCAAGCGCGGCGAGACCGATGATCGTCGCAAGCAAAAGCGGAAGCGCCCTATTCACTGGACTTTTCCATGCGGACGGACGGCGGCCAGCGCGGTGGCGCAATCGGCGGCGGTGAGCGCGGCCAGGCGGAGATTATCGACGGCGGCCCAGAGCCAAAAGCCATTTTCGTGGACAGCATCACGGTGCACGGCAACCAGGATCTCGTCCTTGCCCGCCACGTTCACGTTACTGGGAGAATCTTCCGGCGTGCGCGCAAGCTGCACATGCTCACCGGCAAGGCTGCGCGAGAGATCGTCGGCTGAGATGCCCTTGGCCAGCTCAAGATAAATGGAAAATGTATGTGCGTGGAAGACCGGCGCCTGCACCAGCGTGATCGCCGGCATGGGCGCGTGCTGGCCCAGCAATTTGCCCAGATGATTGGCGATCCGGCGTTCCGTCACCTGTAACGGATGTGCTGAAGTGAGTCCATAGCGGTCCAGCATATTGAACGCAACCTGTGAGCCAAAAACGCTGGTTGGCATTTGTTGAAATGATAAAAGATTGATCGTTTGTTCGTGGAGCTCGTCCATGCCGTTTCGTCCCTGCTCAGACACCGGCTCAAATACAGAGGCCACGCTGCTGCGGACTTCTCCGGCTTTCCTGGCGCGCAGCAGAAGAAGCGCCAGCACCACCGCGGCAGGGTGCGCGGTGACAATGGAACTTGATTCCAGCGTAAAGTGCGTTAGCTTGCCCAGTTCGCGCTCCACCCAGGGAGCGCAGATGGGCACGTTCGGCTCGGCCTCCAGCGCATAAGACATGTCCACAATCGCGCTGCCGGCTTCGCGCGCCAGCTTCCACTTCTTGCGAGTGAAGGCCTCATCAGAGGCGAAGAACGTGAAGTCCATTTGCGCCAGCTGGTCGCGACCCACTGGCTGCACCAGCGTGACTTCGTCCTGGATGCGCTCCAGCTGCCCCAGGGATTCGTCGTCATCCAGCAGCTTGATCTCCGTGGCAGGGAAGTTGCGTTCTTCCAGCACGTCTTTGAGTTCTTTGCCTTTGAGAGTGGCTCCGCCAACAATGGCCACACGGAAGAGGTTCTGTGTCTCAGTTTTCATCTTGGCTCGGGAGCTTCATTATAGGTGCCTGTGCCCGGTTCTGCGGGTTTTCGACGAAAGAAGTAGGACAATCGAGTAAAGATCCCACTACCCATGTATGTAATGGCAATGATGAACAGCATGTAATGATGAAAAGCCACCAATAACCCAAAGAACAGGCAAATGAGGATGAGGATTTGAAACGGATGCCGGTTGCGCAGGTTCAGATCCTTAAAGCTATAGAAGCGCCAGGTGCTCACCATGAGAAAGCCCACGATCATCAGCAGAGCAAACCATAGTGGCGCAAGTTGCGGCCAGAGAATCGGTTCACCCTTCACCAGATGGATGGTCGCCGCGATCACGCCGGCGCCGGCAGGGATCGGCAGCCCCACAAAATACTTCCGCCCGGGCCGTCCTGGGTTGGATGGTTGCGGATTCAGCTGAATATTGAAACGCGCCAAGCGGCTGGCGCCAGCCACCAGAAAAATAAACGTTGCAATCAGCCCCAGCTGCACCATTTTGTCATGGACGGCAGGAAAGCCGCGGTCAGGCAGCAGGCTGAATCCCCACATCCAGGCCAAAACAGCCGGCGCAACGCCAAAGGTGATTACGTCAGCCAGCGAATCAAACTCGCGGCCAAAATCGCTGGTGGTGTTGGTCATGCGGGCAATGCGTCCGTCCAGTCCGTCAGCGACAACGGCAACACCAATGGCCATGGCGGCATGGTCAAAATGCCAGAAGTCCTGGCGTGTGCCCAGAACCGTCTGGCTCAGGGCGTAATAACCAGCGCCGATGTTCGCCGCAGTGAAGAGTGAAGGCAGTATGTACATGCCTTTGCGCATGCGCCGTTTTTCGGCGGGCGGAAACTGGTCTTCCCAGCGTCGCATCGGCGAGGGCATCTTCATCGGATGGCTCCCGCATTCTCTCGAGCAGTGCCTGATAGCTTCTGCGGACCATTTTTCGAAACCAGCACGCGGGCCAGCACGCTCGATCCCCCCTTGACGCGATCTCCCAGCTTCACGTTGATCTCCGCCGGCTGGGGGAAGATCACGTCAGTCCGCGAGCCAAACTTGATCAGGCCTACACGCTGGCCCCGTACAAGCGTTTCACCCGGCTTGTGATTGAATACGATCCGGCGTGCCAGCAGGCCGGCAATCTGTTTGAACACCACCGTCATTCCTTCGCCTTCCACGGTAACGATGTTCTGCTCATTATCGTCAGCCGAGGCTGCATCCATGGCATTGCCAAATTTGCCTTTCTGGTACACCGCGGACTTGATTACCCCGCTGATAGGGGCCCGGTTTACGTGTACGTCAAAAACGTTCAAAAAGATGCTGATCCTCGTACATGGCGCCCCGTTCAGTTGAGTGGTCGAAACATCGGTCACTTTACCATCAGCCGGCGAGACGACCAGTCCGGCGCCGGAGGGAATCGTGCGCTCCGGATCGCGAAAGAACCAGAGAAAGAAGGCGGCCAGCAATATTGGAATAAGAGTAAGGAAGGGCGAATGCGTCAGCCAGCCAATCGCGGCGGCCACCAACAGCATCCCCAAAGCGTAATAAATCCCGTCGCGAACCATTCAATCTCGATTATAGCGATTTGCCGCTCCGGCGAGGATCAAGTTCTTGCGAATGCCTGTCGCCCTTGCTGGTTCCACCCGCCACTGTATCTTGTTGCGATGCAGTAAGTTAGGCGTGGAGCGGGAAACGCGCTGAATTTTAGGCGCTTTCTTATATTTTTGGGGAGGTCTTTGACTCTATTAGGGTAGAGGCACGTTCATCCGTCAGAACTGCTGGCATATTAAGGGGCACGGACCCGGAAGCCGTGCCCCTTAAATATTTTTTGGCCCTTCTACTTGCCTTTGGACGTATCCGCGTGGACGGTAGGCGTAGGGTTGGTGGCAGTGTATTTTTCCGCAAGCCTGCGCGAGCCGGCCCACACCAATTGTAGCCCGGCAAAAATTGCAATCATGGCAACAACTGTCTTGAGCCTGGCTGCGGGAATTCTGCGCGACAGCAAGCACCCCACTGCTACGCCTGGAATCCCGCCGGCCAAAAGCTGAAACAGTACAGGCATGCTGACCGAACCAAAGCTCCAGTGAAACGCGCTGCCAATGACTGCCAATACCAGCCCAAACAGCAAGTCAGTCCCAACCACCTGCCCTGGAGTCATTTCTGAATAGTTGAGCAGCAGGACCGTCCCCAGAGCCCCTGCTCCGGCGGATGAAAACCCGGATTCAACACCGATGGGCAACGCAAGCCAGGGTAGCCAACGGGAGTTCTTTCCGGCAAACGACTGGTTCTGTATGCGCCGGATAAAAGTCACGCTGGATGATGCCATCAGGATAACGCCCAGCAAAATGATTACAAGCGGACTGCCCGCGTTCCGGTTTAGCAAGCGCAGTATCAAAAGGCCTATCAGCAGACCGGGCACTGCGCCCTTCAACAAAAGCCAGAGATATTTCGAGTGAATGTGCTTGCCGGCCAGATAAAAAGGAGCGGCAATCAAGCGCAAAATACCGGCAAAGAAAAAAGCTGTGCCCACGGCTTCGCCCGAAGACAAACCTGCGATGAGCACCAGGGCCGGGACCGTAAAACTTCCGCCGCCGATTCCGGTCATTCCTACCGCCAGGGCAATGATGAACCCAATCACGGAGTACATTACTGTGCCCTCTCAGAAAACGTGTGGATGCCGCATTCCAGTTTTGTGCCGCTCCAGCGGCCTGATCGGGCGTTGTTGGGATCATCGGGAATCTTGGTGCACGGTTCGCATCCGATGCTCAAATAGCCCTGGTCATATTGCGGCAGGTAACTCAGGCCGTTCCTGGTGGTGTAGTCCCATACCTGTTGCCAACTCCAATCCGCCAAAAGACTTGCTTTCAGCAGGTTCTTGCCGCCGGGCAAACGGTGCTGCTCCACTTTCTTGAGGTTCTTCCGTGTGGGCGATTGCTCGCGTCGCAAGCCTGTGAACCAGATCTCATAGGGCTCCAGCGCCTGCATCAATGGCTCCACCTTGCGCAGCTGGCAGCATTGCGTGGGATTGACCACGTACAAGATTCCCAGCTCTGACTCTTGTTGCCGGACCGTTTGTTGTGGAGTCACATTCACCAGATTTAGCTTCCACTCCCTGGCGATGCGGTCGCGGTATTCATACGTCTGGGCAAAGTGATAGCCGGTTTCCAGGAACAAGACTGGAATCAAGGGGACCCGCTTGCGCAGCAAATCCAGCACAATCATGTCCTCAGCCTGAAAACTGCATGTCAAACATGCCTGCTGCCCTTCGTAGGCGCTTAGGAGGGCATCCAGGGCGGCATCCGGAGTCAGGTTTTCAAGGCTTTCAGCGATTGACGTTGTGCTCATCTTAAGTTCCCCTTTCAGTATTCTTGTCTCTCATTTGCGGTCCACAGCGATTCAGCCAGCAACAACACTTGCCGTGCGGCATCGGCGTCTTCTGCGGACAGGTTCAGCGTATCCAGGTCAAAATAGCGGCCCCCAGCCACGGTTTCCAGTTCCACACGCTCTTCCGGTTCCAGGGATGGATTTGCGTAAATCACCACGAACCCTGCTGTGTACAGGATGGCCCATGAATCTCGCGCGGAAAGAAGAGAGACCTGGCTTGCATCCACAACAATGGCTTCAAACCCTTCTTCAAAAATCTGGCGTTCAAGCCGCTTCGCCAGCGCCGGTTGGGAGGTTGAGTAGATGGCGGGGTAATGTCCATGCCGCTGGTAGCGCTCGATGTTTGCTACCGGGGATTCCGGGCTCTGTACCGGCGGCAACGGATCAGCGCTTCTTCTATCGGCACTCCTTGGAAGAGGAGCTTGAATCATTCCCGCGCCCAGCGTCGCATTCGTCAGAGGATCGATGATGATGAAGCTGCCGGTTGTGCGGTTCTGCCGGTAGGCATCAAAGAAGAGCGGCCTGCTCGTCTCAAGTTCCACGGTCGCAATATCGTTCATTTGCAGCTGCTCTGCCGGCTCCGGCTCCAGACTCTTGATGTCCACGCGGTGAATAATTTTTGTTATCTTGCCCCGCACCTGACGCGAGGTCTGCTTGATCAGGTAATTTTGCCCGGCCGACAAAGGCTGAGCGTGCATCCAGACGACCGTGGCTTCACACCGCTTTGCCACATGGGGCAGGCTATCCTGCTGCACCAGCATGTCACCCCGGCTCAAATCAATCTCATCCTCAAGCTGGAGAGTTACTGACATGGGGGCGAATGCTTCGGCAAGTTGTCCGTCATACGTGACAATGGATTGAATGCGGGATTGCCGGCCTGAAGGAAGAGCTGTAACCACATCACCCAGGCGAACCACGCCACTGGCTACCTGGCCGGCAAATCCGCGGAAATTCGCATCAGGCCGGACCACATACTGCACCGGGAACCTGAAACTTTTCGTGCGTGGAGCGGCGGCGTGCGGAACTGCCTCAAGGTGCTCCAGGAGAGAGGGGCCTGAGTACCACGGCGTCCGTTCGCTACGCTCAATGATGTTGTCTCCAGCAAGAGCGCTCACCGGGATGCACTGCACGTTCCCAATACCGAGCTGCTCGGCAAGTGAGAAGAATTCCTCTTCCAGTTCCAGGAACCGTTCTTTACTGTAGTCCACCAGGTCCATCTTGTTGATTGCGGCCAGAATGCTGGGTATGCCCAGCAGTGAGGAGATGTAGGCGTGCCGCAGTGTCTGCGGCAGCAGACCCTTGGTGCCATCCACCAGAATGACTGCCAGGTCCGCGGTAGAAGCTCCAGTAGCCATGTTGCGCGTGTACTGCTCATGACCCGGCGTGTCGGCAATAATGAATTTCCGTTTCGCGGTTGCAAAGTACCGGTAACCCACGTCAATGGTGATCCCCTGCTCACGCTCCGCGCGCAGTCCGTCTGTAAGCAATGAAAAATCAACCGGCCCCGTGGAGCGATTGATGCGGCTTTTCTTGATGGAGGCAAGCTGGTCTTCATAAACCGCTTTTGAATCGTGCAACAGCCTTCCAATCAAAGTGGATTTGCCGTCATCCACGCTGCCGGCCGTGGTAAAGCGCAGCAAGTCCTTGCTCAGGTTCTGCTTCAGGAACAGTTCGAACGCGCCGCTTTCCACGGCGCTTGCCGCATGTGCCATCAGAAGTAACCCTCCCGCTTCTTCATCTCCATGGAGCCTTCTTCGTCGTGGTCGATCGCGCGGTTTTCGCGCTCGGACCGCCGGAAAGAAATCATCTCCTCAATGATTTCCGGCACCGTGCAGGCATACGAGCGGATCGCGCCTGTGCACGGCATGCAGCCCAGGGAGCGCATGCGGCAACTCATCCTCTGTGTTTTTTCACCCGGCAAGAGCTGGTTGGGGGAAGTGATGACCACAATCGAGCCTCCGCGGACCACCACCTCACGCTCTTTGGCGAAATAAAGCGGCACGATCGGAATATTTTCTGTGTGGATGTAGAGCCAGACATCAAGCTCCGTCCAATTTGAGAGCGGAAAGATCCGTATGCTTTCTCCTTTGTCGATGCGCGAGTTGAAGATGTTCCACAACTCAGGGCGCTGGTTCTTGGGGTCCCATTGCCCCTGCGCATCGCGGAAAGAGTAGATCCTCTCCTTGGCCCGCGATTTCTCTTCATCGCGCCGCGCCCCGCCGAACGCGGCGTCAAATCCGCCCTCCCCCAGCGCATCCAGCAGTGATTTGGTCTTCAACTGCCCGCAGCATTTCTGTGTCCCCAGAGCGAACGGGTTGGCCCCGGCCGCCAGCGCTTCATGGTTCTGGTGGACGATCAGCTCCGCGCCAATCTCTTTTGTGTATTGGTCGCGGAATTCAATCATCTCGGGGAACTTGTAGCTGGTATCCACGTGCAACAGAGGAAAGGGAATTTTGCCGGGATAAAATGCTTTCTGCGCCAGGCGCAGCATCACCGAAGAATCTTTGCCGATGGAATACAGCATCACCGGCCGCGCAAACTCCGCCACGGCTTCGCGCAGAATGTAGATACTTTCCGCTTCCAGCACCTTCAGGTGGCTCAGCTTGTGTTTGGTAGAAACCGCCACCTCACTCAATCCAATGCCCGGCGCTGCTCCTCTGAATAACTCTTGTGATACCTGCATGTTTCTTCCCTCGTTATCTGTAAATGCACCTAAAAACAAAAAACCCACCTGCCATTGATCTGGCGGGTGGGTTTTGAATTTCTTTGACTAGCTCTAACTTAAGTTAGTAGTTCACTAGCCCCCGGCGCCAGAAGACACGCATGCGCAACAGAGGCTACACATCTGCATGGTCTTCCGCGACTCACGGGTAAATATCATTGGAGCGCTCAGTATACACAGGGCAAAGTGAGATGGCAACGCTATAACTTAAAGAGGGATAAGTTGCACAGAGGAGGGGACAAGTTGCACTGGATGTGTGCTGCTGCAATAACAAACCTCTCCCGCCGGGCCTGGGGTCCGCACAAAGAGAGGTTGAGTATCAGGGCCTTTGGATTGAGCCACCCGTCAGGTGAGCCAACTCAAACGGCTAAGCCACCTGCATGTGTGATCGTCGATATTCCTGCTCGATCATATGCATCTGGTCTTTTAACCGAAGTTTTACCTTCTTGATGCGCACTTCTTCCAGCTTCTCATCTTCGGTCAGGTATCGCTTCTCGATGAGTGAGTGAAGTCGCTGGCTATGTTGATCATGTTCCTGGGCCAGCCTACGAAATTCTTCGTGGCTGGCAAGAAGCTGTTCGCGAACGGAGTCCACCATTCTTGAAGAACCTCCTGCGTGTTCTTTCATCGAACGTTAACATAGGGTCAGGGCTGGTTCAATCAAAAAGGCCCACGTCCTATGGAAAATTAAACTTTAGTACCAGGGCATCCTCAACCGGGTCCTGATAGTACATTTTTCGCCGTCCAACCTCCAGAAAAGCCCATTTACCGTAAAGTGCTCTGGCAGCAAGGTTTGATTCGCGCACCTCAAGAAAAACCGTCTTGCTGCCGCGCTGGCGGACCAGATCAAGAAACTCACCCAGTAAACGTGTGCCCAGCCCGCAACGCCTGGCCGAACCAGTAACCGCAATGTTTTCAATCTCCCATTCGTATTCAACCTGCCGGGCGACGATGAATCCGACGGTGCTGCCATTCTGCTCAACCACAAGAGCTATACGGCCCTGTTGGTTGTCAGCGCTCAACAGCTTGAGGTATTCAGCCTGGTTCCACTGTGCGGCTGTAGCAGAATGAGACGCGATTTCCACAAGCCGCTGCAAATCGGCAACTTCCGCCCGCCGTACACGCACCGTTTTTTCGCGCACCGCCTTCTCTGCCATGCTCAGCGATTTCCTTTGAAGAAAATCTCGGCGTCAGAGCGGCGCAGATAGTTGGCGTCCAGCGCTTCTACTGAAACGGTTTTACCCGCCAGCAGCTTCGCGGCACCAAGGCGCGCAATCACCGCGCTGCCCGGTCGCGCAACGACAGTGACGGCGCAATCTGAAGATGCTGCCAACTCAGCGATGGCCGCATCTGCGGTCATCAGCCGGACTGGCCCATCTGAAACCAGAGCGACCAGAAAACCCTGCTGGCTCAATATATCTTCGCGCTCCTTGAGCAAGGCCTGGCTGGATTTTGCCGAAGAATGTTTTTCTGATATCCCCGCGAGCTTCTCAAACACACCGAAGAAAACTTCTTTTCGGCCTGCATCCATGGCAGCGGCAATTCTTCCTGCATGGTCAGAGAGCGAGGCCAGCGCTTCAAGCACTGAAACAATCGCGATGGGTTTCTGCAATGCTTCTGCCAGACCTTTAATCGCGCTCAGTCCCACGCGCAGCCCGGTGAACGATCCTGGTCCGGACGCAGCGGCAAATCCACCGAGGTCCGTTGCGCGATAGCCGTGTTTCTTGAGGAGCGCAGCCAGCGTCGGAATAAGTTGGGCTGAAAACATGCCGCCGGCAATCGCCGCGGACTCAATCACGTGGAATGATCCAGCATCTGCTTCGGCCAGCGTGATGCCGCCGGATTGTCCGGATGTGTCGATGGCGAGAATGAGCATCTTTTTCTGAAATCCCGATACGAAGCGAGGGACCCTATAGCAAGAATAAACCACAGCTTGTAGCGGCATGCTCCTTCGGGAGCAAAACTCTCAGTCACGGTGTCAAAACATCCTACAGCCGGCCAGAGCGCTGAGTAGTATCGCACTTAAACAAACAAGGCCCTGCTGTCTTTTGCAAAGGGGTGTTATCCATGCTGGTCGCAACTCTTTTGAATTTCATGTCAGTAAAAACGCAACTGGCCGCTCTATGGCTGTTTCAATCGAATGGCGAAGCATCGCGCTTTGATCTCTGGACCATGTGGACCCACATGGGCTGGCCCGCGCGCGCCATTGCCATTATTTTGCTGGGGATGTCGGCATGGTCGATTGGCGTGATGATGGACCGCTGGCTCGCGTTCCGTGCTGCGCGCAGTCAGTCGCGCCAGTTTGCTCCAGTAGTTGCAGGCGCATTGCGCGAGGGCAAGCTTGACGAAGCCATTCGCGTGGCGGAGCGCAACAAAAAGAGCCACCTGGCCAAGGTGGTGAACGCGGGCCTGCTGGAATTCCGGGCGCATGAGCAGTCCACGGAAATTCCCGGAGAGAAGATTGAAGCCAGCAAGCGCGCGCTGGAGCGCTCCGCCGCCATCGTTCACACAGAGCTTGAACGTGGTCTGAGCGGCCTGGCGACCATCGGCTCAACCGCCCCGTTTGTCGGATTGCTGGGCACGGTGATCGGCATCATTGATGCTTTTCGTGAAATCCAGGGGCAGAACGCTACCGGCATCAGCGCCGTCGCGGGCGGTATTTCAGAGGCGCTGGTGACAACGGCGCTGGGGCTTACAGTCGCTATCCCAGCGGTGATGATGTTCAACTACTTCACCACCAAGATCAAGGCGTTTGACGTGGAGATGGACAACTCTTCGAGTGAACTGGTGGATTATTTTTTGAAACGCGGCGTTGTTGTTGTGAAGCGGTAGCCGCTGGGCAGCTAATCGGCAAGGAGAGCACAATATGGCGATTGTCTTACGCAATGAAGGCGCAAAAATCAATTCCAACATCAACGTGACGCCCATGGTGGACGTGATGCTGGTACTGCTGATTATTTTCATGGTGATTACGCCGATGCTGCATCCGGGTGTGCCGGTGGACTTGGCCAGGACCAGCAACCCGATGGCAATGCCTGACGCGGGCAGGCCGGATGCGGTCATTCTCTCTGTGATGCGCGACGGGCAGATGTTCCTGGGCAGTGAGATCGTGACCAGCGAATCTTTAGTGCGGAGAATCCTTGACACAATGGTCACTCGCGCCGACAAAACTGTCTTCATCCGCGCTGATGCGCGCGCCAGATATGGGCTCATCGTCGGGGCAGTGGATGATCTTCGTTCGGCCGGAGTCGATCAGTTGGGGCTGCTGACGGAGCAGAGAAGTTTTATCGCGAGCGTAACGAGGGAACCCTAGTCGAAAGAGGCTGAGGACGAGAGCGGATTGCTGGATGATCCTGTAATATTTCCTGACGGTTGTGACTCGTTGAACAGCTCTCCGCATATGCGAAAAATGATAACTGCTTATCGATCAGGGTCAGTCGCAAGAGTGCGATTTGGCGCGTTTTTAATCGTTGTCACTCTCCTGGCATGCACGGCGGCCGGGAAGGAACCCCGGAACCAATCCGGGTTGCAGTGTTCCTTGCCAATCGATGAGGTGCAAGTTCTGATCAGCTACCTTAAATCGACAGTCGAAGCCCAGTCCGTGACAGTGCTTGTTACAACCACAGACACAGCGGACATTGATCTTGATTATGCGAACCTGCTCCTGGCAAGCAAAGGGCATGGAACTCCTCCTGAGGCGCGACAAGACCTCAAGCGCAAAAGCCGTCGCGGGTGCGCGATCAACGACGTTTCTGAAATTCGCAATTTACGGTTAATATCCAAACGCGACAGTGACGCCATGTTCCGACGGCGAAGCGGCTGGGCGGACTTCCACAGCCGCTATGGCAAGGATGCGCACCTGGTAACCCTTTCTCGGGTTGGATTTGATTCCGACAAGAAAGTCGCGCTTTTTTATGTGACTGACGGCCTTGGGTGGATGGCAGGCAGTTGCTATTTGTATGTCTTCGAGTTAAACACCGGTAAATGGGTCAAGAAGAGCGAGACTCCCGTTTGGAGTACTTAGCCGGGCGCCATACCTAAAAAGAATGTTCCACGCTATCGCAAATGTCGCTGAATTCCAGCCGATGTCTGACGGGGTCGGGCTCCTGACCCTTAGCGAGAGGCGTGCCTGGTTCGCGCCAATCTCCAGGAAGCACCCATTTCACTGCATACGCGGTGGGCAAGTCGTCAATCTCGCCGTGATGCCGAACGATCCTCCAGTACACGCGCCAGCGACCAGTATCGTCTTTCTCTATGAATACGTGGGATGTGCTTGTTGCATCGACGCTGCTGAGTGTTAGAACCAAATAAGCTTCCTTGCGTTCCCGCCATTGATTCCACAAGAATGTGCGCGCTTGTGCACGGACCGAGTCGCTGCGCCTTTCGGACACTGCCCGTGGTTCTGGATCAGCTAGTTCGAGCCTATCGTAGCGGAGTAGATCGCGGCCCTGTGCCACATTATCAATGGTCAGCGCCGTGCCTTGGCGCAACACCTTCACATGGGGAGTAGTACGGCCGCCTTTTCGGATGAATCGATCGTTAGGTAGTTCGTCCGGTGGAGCGGGCGATGCACAATCCTTGGCTTCAAGTGAAGAGGGAACTTGAGCGCGTAAGCCTCGACCTTCAATGACGAGCGAGGCTAAAATTATGGAAGTCAAAACTGCAAGCACAATCATGCAAGCCCGGCTCATGAAGGCAGTCTAGTCCCTCAAGGGAATAGACACCAGCTTGTCAATCGTGGCAATTCCGGCGATCGTGGCAAATCCTTCACGCCCCTTCCGGTGGCGACAGGGTGGTTCCCTCGGGACAAAGAAAAAACTAAACCCCTTCCGGAACGTCCTGCACCAGCTCCAGCAGCACGCCCCCAGTGCTGGAAGGATGCACGAACACATATAAATGACCGCCGGCGCCAATCTTGATTTCGTCGGAAACGAAGCGCGTGCCTGTTTTCTTTAGCTGCTCCACTGCCTGCGTAAGGTCAGGAACGTGGATGGCAACATGGTGCAGACCTTCACCGCGCTTCTTCACAAATTTGGCGATCACCGAATCCGGACTGGTAGCCTCAATCAATTCAATGCGGCTTTCGCCCATCGGGATCATTGCCACCTTGACCTTCTCATGCGGGATCAGTTCTTCGCCCAGGACATTCAGCCCGAGCTGCTCATAAAATTTGCGCGCCTGCGCCAGCGACTTAACGGCGACTCCGAGATGGTCAATGGTGTGCATGAAACCGGCTCCTGCTTTGGCTCTTAGCTCTTGGCTCGTTACGTCGATCTTATTGCTGTTTGGATTCCCACTGGCATTAATCGATCCGAACCTTTTCTTGTCTCCGTGTCTCTGTGTCTCCGTGGTGGATGTTCCCGCCGAAGCTCCCCACAATCTCCTCTACCAGCGAATACGGATCGCGGCGATGCTCAGCGATGTCAGCGGCGAGCCGCGCGATTTCTTCCTCCGGCAGACGCTCACCGAGCAGCCGTTCCAGCAGGGCATCGCGCAGCATTTCAATCAGCCGTTCGCGCCAGCTTGAGATTTTCTTCTTCAGCAACAGGTCTTTCTGCTGGAGAAACTGCTCATAGTTTACGATTGCCGCGGCAAGTTCGGTAATTCCCCGGCCCTCGCTGGCCACAGTTTTGATGATCGGCGGAGTCCACTTGTCGGAACGGATGGCCAGCGATTGCATGGAGCGAATCTCGCGCTCCACGCGGTCAGCGCCTTCGCGGTCACTCTTGTTGATCACGAAAATATCGGCAATTTCCATAATGCCGGCCTTGATCGTCTGCACATCATCGCCCATGCCGGGAACCAGAATTACCACGGTGACATCAGCCAGGCGCACAATGTCGATTTCGTCCTGCCCCACGCCGACAGTTTCAATCAGCACAATGTCTTTGCCCGCGGCATCCAGCACCGTGGCCGCGTCTGTGGTAGCGCGGGCCAGTCCGCCCAGGTTGCCGCGCGTGGCCATGCTGCGGATGTAAATGCCGGCGTCTGCGTGATGAGATTGCATGCGGATTCGGTCGCCCAGAATCGCGCCGCCTGTGTACGGACTGGTAGGATCAACGGCGATGATGCCAACCGTCCGCTCCTGCCTGCGATACTCACGGGCCAGCTGGTCAACCAGCGTGCTCTTGCCCGCGCCAGGAGCGCCGGTAAGGCCGATGACCTGGGCGCGTCCGGTAAAATTGAAAAGCGACTTCAGCAGCTCACGCGATTCAGGACGGTTGTCTTCAATCGTGCTGATGGCACGGGCCAGTGAGCGCACGTCGCCGGCGCGTATGCGGTCGACAAAATGTTGGAGATCGCTTGGCATCTTATGTCGCGGTGCTCCGGCTCGCAGTATGCGATTGTTTCTTCGTTTCGGTTTTCTCGCGTGGCTCTGCGGTCTCTTGCGCTCTCTGCGGTGCAACACTTCGTTCTGTTGCGTCCTTTGCGCCTGTTGCGGTGGATCAGTCCTTCAGCAACTGCCGCGCGATCACCAGCCTCTGAATTTCGCTGGTGCCTTCGCCGATGGTGCAGAGCTTCACGTCACGATAAAATTTTTCCGCCGGATAATCTTTGATAAAGCCGTAGCCGCCATGGATCTGCACGCACTCATTGGCGCACTTTACCGCTACCTCGCCGGCATACAGCTTCGCCATCGACGATTCCTGCGTGGTCTTCATCCCGGCATCTTTCATGCTGGCGGCACGCATGGTGAGCAGCCGTGCGGCATCAATCTCCGTGGCCATATCAGCCAGCTTCCATTGTATGGCCTGGAATTCACTGATGGCTTTGCCAAACTGGTGGCGCTGCTTCGCATATTTCAGTGCCGCTTCATAGGCTCCCTGTGCCATGCCCAGGCCGAGCGCGGCAATGGAGATGCGGCCCCCGTCAAGGACGCGCATGGAGTCGATAAAGCCCTGGCCTTCTCCGCCCACCAGCGCATCGTCCGGCACATGGCAATCTTCAAAGATCAATTCAGAAGTGTCGCTGGCGCGCAGTCCCAGCTTGTTTTCTTTTTTGCCGGGACGAAAACCTTTCGTGCCCTTTTCCACGACGAATGCCGAGAGCCCATGCGTGTTCGCGGTCTTGTCCGTGACGGCGATGACCACGGCCACGTCAGCATGTGAGCCGTTGGTGATGAATGTCTTGGTGCCGTTCAGCACCCATCCACCCTTCCTGCCTTCGCGCACCGCGCTCATGCGCGCGCCGCCTGCATCAGAGCCGGAATTGGGCTCGGTGAGCCCCCACGCGCCGATCCATTCGCCGGTGGCGAGTTTGGGAATATATTTTTTGCGCTGCTCCTCATTGCCGGCAAGGAAGATATGATTGGAGCAGAGAGAATTGTGCGCCGCCACAATAATGCCCACCGATCCATCCACGCGCGAGAGCTCTTCAATGGCGATCACGTATTCTACGTAGCCCAGGCCGGCGCCGCCGTATTCGGCGGGGAAGATCATGCCCAGCACGCCCATGCGGCCAAGTTCCTTGACCGTCTCCAGCGGGAAGCGATTGGCTTCATCCCACTTCATGACATGAGGAAGAATTTCGCGCTCAGAAAATTCACGGAGAGATTTCTTGAGCTGTAGCTGTTCGGCAGTGAGTTGAAAATCCATCGTTCTCCAGTTCCTTTACTTTTGTCGCTGCGCTTCAAACCGCTGTCGCGGTATTTATCTTGTCAAGGTCTTCTGCCCTGGGGCATGCGGCTCGGCAACGCAATCCGGCCTCGCCGCTGACGGCAGACAATGTGGCTGTTCATTTGAATGCCTTGGAGCAAACCAACAATTATTTCACAGAGAGACGCTTTTCTGCTCGTGCAGGGAAGAACCGCTTGCAATGAACGGCGTAATCTCGAAGATCATTCCCCAGTAAAAGTTGCCCGATGCTGGAACGATCTAGGCCATTGGGAAGAATCGGCCACGAATCAGATTCGTTGTTCTCTCATCCAGCAGCATACCTAAAGCGGAGAACTGCATCCAAAAGAGTCGATGAGCCGATTCAACAAGCACTCAGTCTATATTGTCCTGTTTTGCATTTCACTGTTTTGGACGCCGGGCCGCGCATGGTCGCAGAGCACGGATGCCCAGCTGCCGGACGCACCGGTGCAGTCCTCGCGGCCACCAAGAGATAGCAGTGAATCTCCAGCGGCGCGCGAGGTGACGTGGCGATCGTTGCCCAAAGATTTTTTGCGCGACCAGAAAGACATCTGGCTCTTCCCGTTTCAACTGGCCAAAGGGCGCCACTGGCTGCCTGCGCTGGGTGTTACAGGCACAACGGCGGGGCTCATCGTGGCTGATCCGCATGTGATGCCGTATTTTCAAGACCATGCGCGGAACATAGACAAGCTGAACGACGTTTTTGACACCACAACGACCACAGCGGAAGTCATCGCGATCCCAGCCACTCTGATGCTTACTGGTTATTTGCGGCATGACCAGTATCAGGTGAGTACGGCTCTGCTTGCCGGTGAAGCTTATGCCGACACCGCTATCGTGGACCTTGCCGTAAAGGCGATTACCCGCAGAAAACGTCCCACGGACGTTCCTGTTGGCGGCGCCTTTCACAACACATTTTTTAACGGCGGCAAGTCGCCGTTCAAAGGCAGCGCCTTTCCTTCCGGGCACGCAGCTGGCGCCTTTTCCGTGGCTACGGTCGTCGCCAGCCGATATCATAATCATCGCTGGGTGCCATGGGTGGTATATGGCATGGCCTCGGCCATCAGCTTTTCCCGCGTGACCTCAAGCGCGCATTTCCCGTCGGACGTATTTCTTGGGGCGGCGCTCGGCTATACAATCACGCGCTTTGAGGTGCTGCGTCCGCGTTAAGGTTTGAGACGGCTGCTTTCCGGTTCCAATAACCGCGTTCGCGAGTGAGAGCAATCGGTACCGATTTGATCTGACATTTTTGAGCAGATGCGGGACAATAGTGCCCGCCCATGCCATCCCTGACAAAAGATTCATTCACCAAGGATTCCCTCACAAAACCTGCTTCTCGACTGTCGTCCATTGACGCGCTTCGTGGCGCCGTGATGATCATCATGTGCCTGGACCACGTCCGGGATTTCTTTCACGTCGGGGCAATGTCCTTCTCGCCCACTGATCTTGCTCAAACCACGCCGGTCCTCTTCTTCACGCGCTGGATCACGCATTTTTGTCTGCCTGTGTTCATGTTTGCTGCCGGCATGGGCGTGTTTCTCTTTGGGCGCGGCCATACCCGGGGCCAGGTTTCAAGATTCCTGTGGACGCGCGGACTTTGGTTCATTGTGCTGGAGCTTACGGTGATGCAGCTGGCTTATAACTTCAGCTTCACGCTGCGCTTCCTTATTCTTCTTTTGATTCTCTGGATTTTTGGAATCTGCATGATCGCCATGGCGGCGTTGATTCATCTGCCCGTCCGCTTGCTGGCTGTGCTGAGTGTTGCTGTCATCCTGTTGCACAACTGCCTGGATGGAATCAGGGCGACGCAGTTTGGTTCCGCTGCATGGGCATGGAACCTGTTGCACCAGCCCGGCGTGATCTCCGTTGCGGGGAAACTGGTGTTGGTGACCTATACGTTTGTGCCCTGGATCGCCGTGATGGCCGCGGGCTTCTGCTTCGGCCGGGTATTCCAACTGGAACCGGTGGTACGCCGCCGGATCATGCTGAGGCTTGGGTCCGCTTTGACGATCACCTTTATTGCTCTACGGACGCTGAACCACTATGGCGATCCGGCGCCGTGGGCCCATCAGAAGTCAGGCGTATTTACCGTGCTCTCTTTTCTCAATTGCACCAAGTATCCGGGATCACTCGACTTTCTATTGATGACGCTGGGGCCCGCGTTGCTGGTGCTGGCGTATTTCGATCAGCGAACGTTCAAGCCTGCCAATCCGCTGGTGGTCTTCGGACGCGTGCCCATGTTTTACTTCATTCTGCATTTCTACCTGATACATATTCTGGCGGTGCTTGCCGCGTGGCTTCGCTATGGAAATGCGGCGTTTACATTTGTGTTTAATCCGCTCCCTTCCATGGGTGGGCCCACCAAGCTGTTTCCCGCAGACTTTGGTTATAGCTTGTGGGTGGTGTACGGAGTGTGGTTGCTCACCGTGATATTGCTTTATCCGCTCTGCCGATGGTTTGCCAACGTGAAAGCCACCCGGCGCGATTGGTGGTTGAGCTATCTGTAGCCGTGCGTTATTCATCTATTGATCGCGCTCACAACATGCCCATCAGCTTCCAATATCCCGCGGCCAGGACCAAGGCGGCGAGAGCGGTGAATCCATAGACCGTCGCCATGCGTGCGCGTTGTGCGGCGGTGAAGGCGAGTCCCTCGGTGATGTTTTCGCCCATCGCCATCCAAATGTTCTGGTAGGAAGCCCAGAAGGGAACTGAGGTAATAAGGATGGCGGCCATCGTCACCAGCGGCACGATCCCGGCGCGGGCGGCAACTTCCACCACGGGCAGAAACACCATGGGAATGGCGAGCATGCCGGAGGGATCGAGAAAGCGGGCCAGATACATCACCAGCCCGATGACAAGAAGAAAGAGCACCGGGACTCCCACCAAATGCGTGACCGAGGGCAGGACCAGGCCGGCAAGCCAGTCCGTGACTTTGTATTCCTGAACCACGCTGGCCAGGCTGAAGACGCCTCCCATAAAGAGCACCAGCGGCCAGGAAATTCCTGTGCCAATATCCTTATCGTGCACAATGCCGCTGAGCGCGAAGACTGACAGACCGAACATCCCTATAAGAAAAGATGGAAGGTGATGGTAGCGGTCCGTGGCCCAGAAGAGGATGGAGCCCAGCACTACGGCGGCGGTGATCAGCTCACCGCGCGTGATTTTTCCCAGAGCGCTCAGCCGTTCACGTCCGAAACTGGAAGCAACGCTGAGCGGAGCTTCCGGCTTGAGCGCCAGCCGGTTGAGAAAGATCAGCGCCAGGCAGATGGCCAGCACTGGCAGCGTCAACACCTGCGCATAGCTGAGCCAACTGATAGGCAGTTGCCGCGCGTGAAATATCTGGTCAACGACGGGGCCGAAGAGCGATCCGTAGAGAAAAGCGCAGCCGGGGAAAACAGCCATTTCCACGCAGGTGATCATGATCAGCGCCGAGCCACGGCTGCGCGGCGGCAGTCCAACGGATTTCACCAATGCCCACGCGATTGGGACCATGATGGCGGTGCGTACGGTCATGGAGGGAATCCCCAGCGCCAGCACCGCGCCGATTACGAGAAATGCCGCCATGATTCCGGTATATGTGCCAGGAAAAAGCGCCAGCACGTAATACGACATGCGCTGCGCGAGCCCGGTTTGCTGCATGGCAAAGCCATAGAAGAGCACGCATACCAGCACCCAGAAACCGCCGCTGGAAAATCCGCTGAAGACCGAAGGCGGACGCACTCCGGCCAGCAGCATCAGCCCCATCATCAGGATGGAAACAAATCCGGGATTGATGACCTGAAAGACCCAGAGCACCACGGTGAAGCCGGTGATCTGGAGAATAATCCGCGCTGGCGCGGTAAGACCGTGCGTGAGTGGGAGCAGATGCAGAGCCAGGCCAAAAATAATTGCCAGCGCAAGCCCGCTCAACTTGAGCTTGTTCTGTTGCGCGGGGTGGATGGCTATGCCTGCGGACATGTAAGTTTTCTGGCGCGCGGATTGGCAGTACAGTCTACGTGAAAGTTACGGAGATGGGATGTTTCTTTTCAGGAGCAAAAGCCTTTCGCCAGTTATTTTGCCCGCATGATCATTACATCGGTTGATTTGACCAGGGCAGCGGCGATCTGGCCTTTTTCCAGCCGCATCTCCCGCACGGCGTCAGCGGTAATGATTGCGGTGAGGCGCTGGCCGGCGATGGAAAGCGTTACCTGCGCCATGAGTCCTTCAATCTTCAACTCAACCACGCGGCCCACCAGCTGATTGCGCCCGCTGATGGTCCTGAAACTCTCCCGGCGTTTTTGCACCGGGCCACGTTGCGGGACCGCGGGCAGCAGACGGTCAATCTCGCTTTCCGGGATGCGGTGATGTCCGCCCGGCGTCTTGACCGTTTTGATTTTGCCTTTGTATATCCACTGCTTCAGCGCGGGATAGCTTACGCCCAGCACCTTGCAGGCATGGCGCACCGCATACAGCTTTACTTGCGATTCAACTCGCATGGCTTTCTACTCCTTACTTACTGAACTCTCCCATGTGGCACACCACCACCGTTCATAGTGGCGCCAGCAGCGATTCCAGCAGTGGTGTTGCCGGAGCTTTGTAGAGTTCGCTCCAACTGCCGCGCTGCACGATCGTGCCTTGCTCCAGCACGATGGCTTTTTGCGGGCACAGGCGTTTGAGCACCTCTGCCTGGTGATCGACTGCAATCATGCTGAAGCCAATCGTCTGTGCCCAGAGAACCAGATCGTCTATCAATTCACGCACGAGCTGGCGGTCCAGCCCTGCGAACGGTTCATCCAGCAGAACTAACGCTGGCCTGCGCGCCAGCATTCGCGCCAGGCTCACGCGGCGCGCCTGTCCACCGGAGATCAGTGATGCGGGAGCGTTCCATAGCGGAGCCAGCTGAAGGCGGTCGCGCAGGGTTGCGATCCATTGCTGTTGCCCGGCGGTGGAGGCAAGTTCTTTGGAAATTCCAAACGTGATGTTTTCGCCTACGCTCAAGTGAGGGAAGAGGCCGGGTTCCTGCGTCAGGTATCCCAGAGGACGGCGGTGCAAGAGCAACGAAGGCGGAAATAACTGGAGACCGTTGAGCTGTACATAGCCGTCGTCCGGTTCTTCGATGCCGGCAATGCATGCAAGCACTGTGCTTTTGCCCGCGCCGGACGCGCCAAACAAGCCGAGTG
Organism: Terriglobia bacterium; assembly: GCA_020072585.1. GTDB lineage: Bacteria > Acidobacteriota > Terriglobia > Terriglobales > Acidobacteriaceae > Angelobacter. The sequence goes on from JAIQGL010000021.1 coordinate 57,642, forward strand.
CGGCGCCCGCTTCCAGTTCCAGCGAAACATTCACCTGGAGTTCACGCCGCTTCTTAATGATGTGGGCTTTAAGCATGGCGCTTTCGCTGGGCCAGCACATGTACCAGCCAGGGCAGAGGCAGTGCGACGGTGAGAAAAACAACCAACAGCGGCATGACTGCCGGCAATCCAAAGCTTTGCAGGTTGACCCAAAGCTGGACCGGCATGCCGGAAGGGTAATATGCCGTGACCACGACCGCGCCGAACTCGCCGATGGCGCGTACCCACGCAATGCTGAGCGCAACAGCCAGACCGAGCCGGGAGAGAGGCAGCGTGATACGTAAAAAAACTTTCACCGGGGGCAAGCCAAGAAGCGCGGCTTGCTTTTGCAAAATGACAGGCACAGCGTCAAAGGCTGCAACGGCCCCCAGGACGTAATAGCCCATTCCGACATAAACCTGGGTCATGATGAACGCGGCCGGAGTGTTGGTCATCCGAATGCCGAGATGTTCAAGCGCAGCGCCCACGGAGCCGTAAGGACCAAAGGCCAGAGTCAGCAGTATCCCCAGTGCAAGAGGCGGCAGCAATATGGGGACTAACAATATTGCCTGCCACCAGAGCCGTTCACGGGTCGAGCAGCGCGCAATGTAGGCCGCTACCGGCGTGCCCACGGCGACGATGACCAGCATGGCGCATCCGGTAAGCACGAGCGAAACACGTACGGACGAGAGAGCCGGGCCGCGCACGTCTGCTCCCCACTGCCACGGGCCAATGCGGGCCAGCAGCGCGGTGAACGGGTACAAGAGCGCCAGGGCAAAGAGCGCGGCGCCGGACCGGGCAATCCACTTAGATTGAATGCTCATGCGTGCAGATGCTAGGCTCTTCTGAGCCTCGCATTTGTGAAGATTCAATACGATTATAGACGATAAAATCGAATTGTTTCGAGTATAAATCGAATGTCTGACCGAACTGATATTTCCGATCCTGCGCTATCACCTATCAGTGGAAATCTGCGGCCTGATCTGCAGCGCGGGGCTTGCAGCAATGTACCTATTCATGTTTGGTGCGTGCGTGATTGCCAGCAAACTTTAATTGCGGTGAAACAAAAAAGGGCACGGACCTGCTGGCCGCGCCCATTCCGGTTATCTCAGCTAAAGTTCTCGCCGCCAATGCGGACGGTGAGAACATTAGCCCGCTTACTGCCACTCCGCTTTGGGAACACCAAGCACGCGTAGCACTGTCCTGGTGATGTCATCAGGTTTTGCCAGAGATTCCATGGCCAGCCATTTTCCCTGGGCTTCATTCCCGATCGTCAGCACGTTCATGTGTTCCACTTTCTGGTCTTCTGGATCGTAGACGCCCATTTTGCGCCGCACCAGATCAACATCTTCCTGCTTGCCGGTCAGAAAATACCAGCCGCGCTGGACATCAAAATGTGAAGCGTATTGCTTGAGCGCCTGCGGCGTGTCACGTTTGGGATCAACGGTGATGGAAATAAAGGTAACTTTGCCTGGTGCGCGCTTGCTTAATTCGCGCTGCACCCTGGCCAGATTCGGCGTGGTGCGCGGACAAAGCCCATCACAATTGGCGAACATGAACTGGATGACCACGATCTTGTCTTTGATCAGGTCATCATAGAAGCGCTTCTGTTTGTTGTCCTGGGTGAGGAGGACAACATCAGGAAAGCTGCTGCGCATTGCGTTGCGGCGATATTCAAAATAGCCGTAAGGGTCTTTCCGCGGCGTGCTTTTGGCGGAAAGGAATGCTGAAGCGCCCAGCACCGCGGCGGCCACGAGCAGAAAAGCGGCTATGCGACGCTTCATTTCACCACCTCCCACAGGCCCATCATTCGCATATCTTCATGCTCAATGTTGTGGCAGTGGAACACGTAGCGGCCCAGCTGTTTTTCTCCCGTGTATTTACTGATCACTCTGATCTCATCGCCAGGGTTCAGGACGAAGACGTCTTTCAGTCCTGACTCTGCTCCCGTAGGCGCAATGCCATTGCGATCAAGAATCTGGAACTCATTGCGATGGATGTGGACCGGATGGTACCAGCCGCCACCCCCGTTTCTGAGCCGCCAGATTTCCGTGGTGTTCAGTTTCACGGTGGCGTCAACGCGCGTGGGATCAAAAAATTTGCCGTTGACCTGCCATGCACCCTGGCTGCGGTTGAATTCAAAGGTCCGCGTGATGACGGATTCCTTCGGATTGAAAACCGGGATGTTGGTTTCCAGCACTGGCGGTACGGTGCTGATGTCCGTGACTGTATCCAGCACATCAAAGCGCATGAGCGGGAATGGCTGGGTGGGGTCAACGCCATCCGGGCCGCGGCCTTCTTTCTGAATCATGGTGTTGTTAAGGAATACGTGCGTGTTGGGTCCAGGAGTGTGGAAGGAGAAATCCACCACAAATTCCACGCGCTCACCTGGCGCGATGCGGAACTGGTCAGCCTCAATGGGGGCTTTCAGCAAGCCACCGTCACTGCCGATGATCTGGAATGGCCGCCCCGTGCTCAGGGAGATCTGGTAGAAGCGGGCGTTCGATCCATTCAAAATGCGGAAGCGGTACTTGCCGTTGCCAACACGGAACTTGGGCTGGACCGCTCCGTTCACCAGAAAAACATTGCCGATAAAGCCATTGTGGTCGAACGGATTGTAGGCAAGCTGGTTGTTCGCGTCAAAGGCGCGGTCCTGCACAACCAGGGGGACGTCAAAAGCGCCTTTGGGAAGATTCAGCGCGTCAATGGTGTCACTGGTCAGAATGTAAACACCGGCCAGTCCCATAAAGACGTTGATCCCGGTCTGGTCCAGCGTGTGATCGTGATACCAGTGGAACCCGCCGGTGTCGTCGTCATTGTCATAGATGTAGTCACGGAAAGTGCCGGGTTCAATCTCTTCCTCGGGCAGCGCGCTGCCGTCAGAAGCGGCCTGCGTGTGTCCACCGTGATGATGGACGTTGATATTCACCGGCAGGCTGTTCTGCTGGCGCGCCACCAGCCGGCGGCCGAGCCGCGCCTGAAAAGATGGGCCGGGTACCTGGCCGTCATAACCCCAGACCAGCGTTTTTTTGCCGGGCAGAATCTGCGCCAGGGTCTGTTGCACATTGAAAGAAACATAGTCCGTGGGAATGCCATCATTAAACAGCGGCACTCCCGGCAAGGTCGCTGGAGATACGGTTGTTTTGAAGGCCGGCACCGGTAGGTCAACCTGAAAAGGCGTGACTCGTGGGTCCACTTTGGGGCTTTTGTTTTCGCTCAGCGCCCACGTGTCCAGTTTAAGGCCGGTGAGGTGAAGCATGGCTGTACTGCCATAAAGTCCTAATTTCAAAAGTTCGCGTCGAGTCGTCATGGGGGAAGTTCCTCTCCACAGAGTTGGTCCTGGGCAACTCCTGGTAAATATTGTTGTTGGTTTTCTTAGGATGGAGCGAAAGTATAAAGGCATCACGTTGGCGCGCGTGCGCGCAGAGTGCGCAAGGTTCTGCACAGCTTTATCTTTGTTGTGATGGAGCCGCTTTGTTCCTGAAAACCTGCTGCCTGATAAGGGACTTGATTTTTAAAAGTGCAGATCCAGTCAAAAAGAAGGGCGAGCGTATTCCTAGAGTTTCTAATTTTTAGCGCGGAATAAAAAGTGCGATGAGCGCCGCGGGTGTGGGCGCTGCATGGAAGCAGGTCTGGCGCGATAAACATAGCTCTCCGGCCCGCAGTGCGTCTGGCACTTACGGCAGAGTTCTAATGTTCATGGCTGCTGCGATGGGGATAAGTATAAATGAAACGCGTTGGCGGTAAAAAAGATTTAGCGGCTTGCCGCTGCCGATGCTTCGGCTGTAGGCAGGAAGGTCGAAAGACAAGTGCCCCTATCGCGATTCTGCGGACTCTCGGCGCTCCCTGCACTCTCCAGGAGCGTCTGGCACGGATGGATCTGGGGAAGTAGGTGGCGGGACCACTTCTGGCAGCTCCGTGGCCACCGCATACATCACAATCCCGATAAAGCAAAGGGTGATGCCGCCGATAAGCAGGAAATAGCCGATTCCGGGCATCTGGTAGCCCGGCGGATAAGGCGGTACGGGCCAATGCATATCGGAACAGGCTCCTTTCCTCAAGTTCCAACACATAGTTTAACTATCTGTTCAACCAAGCTCAAGTTCTTTCAATCTTGCAACGTGGTTCATCTATATAGACTGCTCGGCAAGAATATCGCCCATTTCCGCCTCGCGGCGGACCTCACCCAGGAAGAGCTCGCGGAAAAAACGGACTACTCCGTTGGTTTCATTGGGTTGGTAGAGCGAGGTATCAATGCCCCGACGGTTGCGCGGCTCAAAGATATTGCCGACGCGGTCGGTGTGGATATCTGGCAACTGTTTTATCCCGATGCCATTTCTGGTAAGCGACCAGCTGCGGGCAAGAAGCCGCACTCCAGAGGCGGGGCAGGGAAAAGATAGGCATGATGATTCCGTGATCAGGAAGCAAGAAAGAGCAAAGCAAGCATTGCTGGACATGTTGCGTCAGGCCCGCGAAGAGGCCGGTGTTCTTCAGGCGGACCTTGCCCGCCAACTGGGCCGAAAGCAGGGTTTTGTAAGCAAATACGAACTGGGCGGCCGCCGCCTTGACCTGCTTGATCTGGCGGATATCTGCGACGCCCTGGGCATTTCTTTCACCGACTTTGCCAAACGGTTCGATGAGAAGAGAAGGGGACGGTAAGGCGGAATCGGCTTGTAACCTGCGGATGCGTCGCCACTCTATACAGCTAGAGGTTAATAGAGCGATGCAGAACAGATTACAAACAATACAGACGATTTCAAAGTATGCCCTGGGGCTGATGGCGTTTCTGGCCGGCCTGGACAAATTTCTTAACCTGCTCACCAACTGGGAGCAGTACGTGAGCCCGCTGGCGCAGAGAATGCTCCCCTTGACCCCGACGTCTCTCATGCACATTGTGGGCGTGATTGAAATGATCGTGGGTCTGGCGATCCTGACCAAAGCAACCCGGCTGGGCGCCTATGTGGCGTCAGCGTGGCTGGTGTGCATTGCTCTGGCCCTGCTCACCACAGGACATTTCTTTGATGTTGCGGTGCGCGATCTTGAATTGGCGGTGGCGGCGTTTGTGCTGGCCAAACTGACCGAGATCAGAGAGGGCAGTGCGGTGGAATTGGGCAGCGCAGCCAGAACACTACGGGCGGAAGTGGCGTAAACGTTTCTGGGACACGGCCCAAGCCGTGTCCCCCGCAAGCCGGTTCATTTTCGCGGGGTCATCCCGTCGTGGTGCGATAAACTACTTCTCGAATGACCACAGTCGCCACACCCAGGAAATCCCGGCTTGGCTGCCTGACGCAGCTGGTGCTGGCGGCTATTCTGGGTGTTGGCGTATTCATTGGAGTCGTCGCGGTGACTGCGCCCTGGGGATTCTTCATGGGCGGCCGCTTCCACCTGATTCCGCAATGGCAGGGTCTGGGACGGCTGCATTCCAACACCGCCGGTGGCGACTACGTGCTCTACATATTTTTTTCACCCAAGAGCGGCAAAGGGCTGGGCACGACGCATGTGTCCGGCAACGGCCTGCTGTGCACGCCTCGCGGAGAAACCTTCTACCTGAGCGTGGGCGGAGATTTTGAAAAGAATATAAAGACTGACACCAACGGCAAGACAGCCAATTTCTATATGTCCAACCGCAGTGTGGCGAGCCAGTTTTCCGGCAACAGAAAGCCGAGCCTGGAGCTGCGCGGCAAATGGGTGAACCCTGACTTGGTGATGGACGATCATGGATCGATCGCCCGTAACTTTGAGCCCGATGGGAAACTTTACACCGGCCATTCGCTGGGGCGTCCGTACATGGCTGAGGTGGTGCCGGTGACGCTGCACGAGGGCAGCAAGAGTGAATTTGAATCGGCGTGTGCGGCAGCGAAGACGAGATAATCTTCACCACGGAGATACCCGCCCCGCCAAGCCAACATCGGGCTCGCCGCCACCCCAGATTGCGGAAGAGCGGCGCAATCCGGGAGTCCGCTTGGTGAGGGACCCCGGACCTGAGACACGGAGAGCCAAATGATGCATTTCCGTTCCGTGCTTCCAGGCCCGATATCGCACTTCCTGATGGTGCCAAAAAGGACCCGTGAACAGAAAAATCCAAGAAAAAAATCGTTGACTTGTTATCCACAAATGAGTAGCGTTCCGGTCTGCACTTCCTAAGTGCTTTTCCTTTTAAGAAGCTGGGCTTCTTTTTCAAAGGAGTGGAAACCATGCGAAACATCTCTCGGACAATCTTCTTGCTGCTGACGACCTTCATTCTGGCCGGAACAGCATTCCCCCAGGGAGCGCAATCAGGTGCGATCTCCGGGTCAGTGAAAGATCCAAGCGGAGCGGTCATCGGCAATGCGACTGTCACCGTGACGAACAACGCCACGAATAATGTGCAGCGTACGGTTGTCAGCACCGGCGACGGCCTGTTTTCTGCCACGTTGCTGCCACCTGGGGACTACACGGTCACCATCAAAGCGCAGGGATTCAAAGCTCACAGCGCACAAGTGACGGTGCTGCTTACCCAGACGGCACGTCTTGATATTGTGCTCAAGGTCGGCGCCGCCACAGAAGTGGTGGAAGTGACAGCGAATGCTGCGGTTGTGAATACTGAAAGCGCAACCACGGGCCAGCCTATTGATGCGGCGACGATGCAGGCCCTGCCCTTGCCGGTCCCAAACTTCATGTTCCTGCTTTCGCTTTCGGCGGGGACTGCGGGCGAGATGCCGGATGTTCGCAACGCCAACCGCGGCGTTGTCGATATCAACGTAAATGGCCAGCGCACCAGTAACAACAGCGTCACGCTGGAAGGAATCAATGTCAACGATTTCAACCTGGCGCACTTTGATACCACCCCGCTGCCCAACCCGCATACCATTGAGGAGTTTAACGTTGCCACCTCGCTCTATGACGCCTCCAGCGGCACCAAGGGCGGCGGCGCCGTGGGGCTGGTTTTCAAGTCCGGCACCAAGGACTGGCACGGCGAAGCCTACTGGCAGCACCGGAATGACTGGCTGAATGCCAACGAATGGTTTACCAACCAGGCGAACAAGCCGCGAGGCAAATTCCTTCAGAACATCCTCGGATTCAGCGGTAGCGGACCTATGCCGTTTCTGGGTGGCAACTGGTTCGGAAACGTTCAGGGGTTGCGCGCCCGCAATGGCGTCAGCCCAACTACTTCCGTTGCCACGGTAAACTCCCCGATTTTCCTTACCAATCCTGATGGAACGACCTCTGCGGCGTTGCTGGCGGCCAGCGGGTTTGCCGGCGTGACCAGCGCCGCCCAGATTGACCCTACAGCCCTGAACATTTTGAATCTCAAGAACAGCTATTACGGAGGCCAGTTCCTGATTCCGCGGGCAGGACAAACTGATTGCGCCCCCAGCAACGCAACCAACCTGCGGTGTGTGTTCAGCGGTGTGGCGCCAGTGAATGACACCCAGTACGTGATCTCCTATGACCGGCCATTCTTTAGCGGCAAATCCAAGATCACCGGCCGCTGGTTCTATGACAACGGAGATACCAATGCGCCGTTCGGCACAGCTTCAACGCTGGCGTTTCCGCAACTGAGTATCCAGAAGAACCGTTTTGCGACCATCAGCCACACGCATGAGATCAGCAACCGGCAGTTGAACGTGTTCCGCTTCGGCTTCAGCCGCTTCATCTCGTCGTTTGCGCCAACGGATATTGTGAATCTGGCGGATATCAATGCCGCGCGGCCGAATTCCGGCACCGTGCCCGGCGTCTACCAGGTCACTGTGACCGGTGCATTTTCCTTTGGCACCGGCGTGAACGATGAGCGCGGGACCATCTCCAACAGTTTCGATTACAACGACACCTGGTCCATCGTGCTGGGCAAGCATAGCCTCAAAGCCGGGGGAGGAGGCACTCGCTATCAACTCAACCGCTTCAATCGTTTTGCGATTCGCGGCTCCCTGGCCTTCAGCAACTTCTCGAATTTCCTGACGGGAACCATTAATACTCTGCAAGCTGCAACCGGCGATCCCCAGCGCTACTTCCGCGCCACGGATTTTGGGGCCTTCTTTGAGGACGACTACAAAATCCGTCACAACCTGACTCTGAATCTGGGGCTGCGGTGGGATTCGCTGGAATACGCCCATGATCTGCTGTTGCGCACCACTGTTTTTGATCCCTCACTGGTGCCGAATACCAACCCATTCCTGTTCGCTGAGGGCGTAAATCTTCCAGGTCTCACCGGCACTCCCGGCGTCGGCGACTGCGGAGCCCGGACCTGCCGTACCAACGGTAACTTTGGGCCGCGTGCCGGCTTCTCCTGGGACCCGTTCAGCGATCACAAGACCGTGGTTCGCGGCGGCTACGGAATCTACTTCCAGCGCCTGTCAAACCAGAACTTCCTTCAGGGCTCGCTGGGACCGCCGTTCTTCGTACAGCAGGCGATCAACAATCCTACGGGGATCACCATGGCCAATCCGCTTCCAACCCAGCCCTCCAGTTCGGCCGTGGATCCTACCCGAATTCCACAGAACTCACGCTTTGCGGGAGTCGGTACACCAACTGCCGGACAGATAAACGGCGATCCCAACCTCGGAACAAGTTTTCCCTTGTTTGTGAATGAACAGGGTAAGTACTGCTCAGGCTTCGCCCCAACCGGGACACCTACGGCTCAGATAGCCCTCAACTGCTCCATCAACCTGGCGTCATTTTCGTCAGTGCAACCAGATGCCAAAGCGCCCTATAACCAGCAGTGGAACTTCGGCATCCAGCGCGACCTGGGCAAAGGCTGGAACCTGGAACTTGACTACGTAGGCTCCCACTACCTGCGTGGACTGGGAATCTTCAACCCCTTCGAGGCAGCCGTGGTCGGCCCTGCCAATCCCATCACTGTGAAGGACGTGAATGGCGTTTCCTATACGGTTACAACGAACACCGTAAATAACGAGCCGCTGCGTGTTTCAGCGCTGGGGCTCTCCCGTCGTCAGGGCGCGCGCGTGGACGGCAACATTGGTTTTGCCATCTATCATTCCGGCCAGTTGACGCTCTCGCATCGTTTCCAGAAGGGGCTGTTCTTCCAATCGGCCTATACCTGGTCAAAGACCATTGACAACGTCAGCGGATCGCAGAGCACAGACGAACTCAATGCCACTCAGGCCGGCCAGTTGGGCGCCAATCTGCTCAACTTTGGCAATGTAAATCCGGCACTGAACCGCTCCATTGGCGACTTCGACCGCAGACAGCGCGTCGTCCTCAGCTACGTATATGACTTGCCAGTGCCGAAGAACGGAATGTGGGGAACCCAAGCCTTCCAGGGCTGGAGCATCAGCGGCATCAACACCTTCCAGGATGGCCTGCCCTTTTCCGTGACTGACGCGAATGGCGGCAGAGCATTTGGTGGTGGGACAACAAGCCCCCTTTTCACTTGTAGCTCCCTTTCCCAGGCATACACCTCGGGAAGCATTCAGAGCCGGGTGAACAGTTACTTGAATAGCTCGTGCTTCAGTCCTGCACCGGAGGTGCCCAATGCCGCCAGAAACACATCATCCGCTGCACTGAACGTTCCGGTTACCGGCTTTGGCAATACACCACGGAATGCTTTCCGTGGGCCGTTCCAACAGAACTGGGACCTCGCCCTGGCGAAGCATTTCCGGCTCCATGAGAGACACTCGCTGGACTTCAGGGTGGATGCCTTCAACGTGTTGAACCATCCTTCGTTCCGGCAGCCGTCAGTCGTCGGCATTACCAACCCGGCGACCTTCGGACAGATCAACAGCACGGTTAACCCTGCGCGTTTGCTCCAACTGGGCGCGCAGTATCGTTTCTGACCCGACCTTGCGAGATTCCCGGGCGGCTGCGGCCGCCCGGTTTTTTTGCTCCAGGATTCACGATTACCTGCGAAGAGAAGAATGTTCACCTGCGGCGGCACGGAGGAAATCAGAAAAGAAGGGATCGGTGAGAGTAAATAACAAGGCGCTACATTTTAGGCAGCGCCTTGGGTTTTTCAGATTAGTGTTGATCCGTGCAAATCCGTGGCAAGCAACTCAATCGTCGTCATCCTTATCTTTTGTGGTTTCGGCGACATTGCTTGCCATGCTTTTTGTCCACCGGCAGACATTCTGCACTTCGGTGCTGGTGAGCTTGGCCCGCGGATGCATGAGCGTGTAGGTTGCCATCGGCATTTCCCCGTCGGTTACCTCCTTGCATATCTTGCTCAGCCGTTCGCCGGGCTCCTTTTCGCGACCGGTCCCCCATTCTGACAGGTTCAGTTCCTTGCGGCCGGAATTCACGTCGTGCGCTACCAACCATGAGACCGGCGCCACGTTGCTGTACCATGGCCATTCTGTTTGATTGGAATGGCAGTCATTGCAGGCGCGCGATAAGGTTGCCATAACCGCCGGGTCAACTTGCATGTGCGCGCTGATGTGTTTTTTTGGATCAATCGGCGGGTTGGTCCTGGCAGGGCGCACGACCTGTGCTGCCGCCACCAGAACAACCAATATAATGAGCGATAGCTTCAGCCATTTTTTCATCGGCAACAATCCTTTTTTATGGCAGCGTTGATTTTGCAGTCCAGATACCGCTGCCTATAATCAGTTTCGCGGTTGTCAGCCAGGTTCGAAGTGACCGCCATCACGGACTCATGTGAGCGCGCGTGCTAGCTGCCCATCCCGCGCAGAAAAAAGGCGCCGCGTTGGAGCAGCGCCTAAGAAACCTGAATTGTTTTTCTCCGTGTCTCCGTGGCGGGTGTCAAGCCTCGCGAATCCCATCCATAAACGCCTTCAGCTTGCGAGACCTTGATGGATGGCGGAGTTTGCGCAGGGCCTTGGCTTCAATCTGGCGGATACGTTCGCGCGTAACAGCAAACGACTGCCCCACTTCTTCCAGAGTGTGCTCAGAGCCGTCTTCAAGACCAAAGCGCATCTTGATGACCTTCTCTTCGCGCGGCGTGAGCGTGCGCAGGACCTGCGCGGTCTGGTCCTTGAGGTTCACATTGATCACGGCTTCCGCAGGCGAGACCATGGAGCGGTCTTCAATGAAGTCGCCCAGGTGAGAATCTTCCTCTTCACCGATCGGCGTCTCCAGCGAGATGGGCTCCTGCGCGATCTTGAGGACCTTGCGGACCTTAGCCACCGGGATGTCCATGCGCTTGGCGATCTCTTCTGACGTGGGCTCGCGGCCGAGCTCCTGCACCAGCTGCCGCGAGGTGCGGATCAGCTTGTTGATGGTTTCGATCATGTGCACTGGAATACGGATGGTGCGTGCCTGATCGGCAATGGCGCGGGTAATGGCCTGGCGGATCCACCACGTGGCATAAGTGGAGAATTTGTAGCCGCGGCGGTACTCGAACTTGTCCACGGCTTTCATCAGACCGATGTTGCCTTCCTGGATCAGGTCCAGGAACTGCAACCCGCGGTTGGTATATTTTTTGGCGATCGAGACGACGAGGCGCAGGTTAGCTTCAATCAACTCGCGCTTCGCGGCTTCAGCGTCTACGTCGCCCTGGATGATCTCGCGCTGCGTGCGCCGCAGCTCCTGGTAGCTGACACCGGTTTCCTGCTCGACTTTTTCCAGGTCGTTGCGGTGCTGGCGCTGGATGCGCCGGTATTCGCGCTTGGTCTCCTCAACGCGCGTGGCTTCGATCTTTTTTTCCAGATTGTTGATCTGGCGATCCAGCGCGCGCATGGAATCAACGGTCTTGTTCACCCGGTCAATCAGGCGCTTGCGCTCCGGATTGGTGAACTTGAGCTTGCGAATTCCGCCTGAGACCATGACATGCGCACGGCCCAGGGCCCAGCGATATTTACGCGATTCCTTCGGTTTCTTCTTCTGTTTTACCGCTTCCAGCTTCTCTTCCAGCAGCTGGACTTTTTTATAGTGCTTGCCGACCTCGTCAATCTGCCCGACAAAATCCTTCAGCCGGGCCTGGACGATTTCGTCCGTGATCTCCTCTTCGTCGAAGGCGACTAGCTCCTTGATGGAGCGGACGCCGCGTTTCAGGTCCTCGCCCAGGGCGAGAATTTCCTTGATGACGATGGGAGAGCGTGAAAGCGTCTTGAGCACGCGCAGTTGGCCGCGTTCAATGCGTTTTGCAATTTCAACTTCACCTTCGCGGGTGAGCAGCGGGACCGTGCCCATCTCGCGCAGGTACATGCGCACCGGGTCGTTCGTTTTTTCGAGCGCGCCGGGTGTCAGATCCAGTTCAACATCTTCGCCTTCTTCAATATCTTCAAACTTCTGCTCAGAAGGCAGTCCTTTACCAGCATCCAGGACGTCAATGCCCTGGGTCCCGATCGTAGTAAGCAGGTCATCCAGATCATCTGGGGAGTGGACATCACCGGGAATTAGGTCATTGACCTGGTCATAGGTGAGATATCCTTTTTCCTTACCTGCATCGATCAGTTTTTTTATGTCGTCAAATTTATCGTCTAGAGCCAAACCACGACCTCATTTTTCGTGACAATACGGGGCTGTGCGCTGTATCCACTTAAGAATATCGGCGGGAAATTAGGTTTGGAATGCGCGCACGTCCCGAGAGTACTAAGGTTAACACAATCCAACTGGGAAAGAAAAGCACTTTACCGCTCCACCCGCGCTAAAACAAAGAAGATACAAGATCGCCAGCCTGTGAATTGTCCTCAAACATATAGATGCGCCCCACCCTCAGGAGTTTCGTAAAGCTTCCAGTGCTGGATGCGGTAAATTATTGCGTAGAACCAACGGGTTAAGGGCTTTTTGAAGTCTGGGAATGGCCTTTTATGCAAAAAACCGTCATTTCTAAGCCCCCGCTCCGTGCTGGAGCAATTTTTGCCTAATTTCCAGCTGCCAGCTTCCGGTCCAGCTCCAGCTTTTCCTGCTTCAGCCTGAGCAGCGCCGATAGATCGTTTTTGCGTTCTGCTTCCACAATGCCGCGCTTAATCTCGCTTTCCCGCTGGCTGAGTTGCCCCCGGTGCCGTAGCGCCTCCAATGTTCCTTGCAGCAGGTCCGCTGTGAGCGGCTCATCCTCCCGCATCAGGATTTTCGCCAGCCGCTGCCGGTCTGTATCGCTCAGCGGCAGCGCCATTACGTCATCCACGCCGCCTTCCCCTCGTTCCACGGCCAACGTGTTTTGCAGAAGCGCCTCCAGCAACGCTTCCGACGTCAACCCTGCGTGCAGACGCTCTTCCGCCAGCGCATTCAGCGCCGTGCGCCGCAACTCAGCCTCGTCCGCGCTCGTGGAAGACGCCGCCCGCACCAGCACTTTTTCCGCAGGCGTCACGTCTGCGTCCGGCGTGTTCTTTAAGCCGGAAGCCGCACGGCTCACCGCGGCCAGCTTAAATTCCTGCCGCAACACCGTAGTATCGATGTTCAGCTTCTGCGCGATATCATTGGCCAACTCGTCACGCACAATCCGGCTGGGTACGCGATGGATATGCGGCAGCAGAAAATTCACCGCGTTCTTCTTTCCCTCCGGACTCCGCGTTGAAAACAGCTTCAGCGCGCGCTCCACCAGGTAATCAAAATATTTCGCCGATCCCTTCAGCGCCCGCGCATACGCCTCCGCGCCATTCTTGCGGATAAACAAATCCGGATCAAACCCTGCTTCCAGCCTCAGCACCCTGATGTTAAACTCCTCTTCCAGAAGCATGCCCAGTGATTTGTCCGTGGCTGCGGCGCCCGCCGTGTCCGGATCGAAATTCACAACAATGTCTTTGCTGAACCTTCCCAGCAGGCGCACCTGTGTCTCAGTAAATGCCGTTCCTGAACTCGCTGCCACGTTGTGAAAGCCGGCGGAGTAGACGGCGATGCAGTCCATCTGCCCTTCAACAATGATCACGTAGCCCAGCTTGCGGATTGCTTCTTTCGCGCGATCAAGGTTGTAAAGCACGCGGCCTTTGGAATAGATCGGCGTCTCCGGCGAGTTCATGTATTTCGGTCCGGATTTTTCGTCCGTGGCCAGCGTGCGCCCGGTAAACGCGATGATCTTTCCGTTTTCGTTGGCGATAGGGAACATGATGCGGTTGCGGAACTTTGAATACATCGCAGATGTGGCAAGGCCGCCCGAGCCGGGGTCCCCGGAACGCGCCGGTTTTGCGCGTTCTGGGGTGTTAGCGCCGTCCGTGCCTTCTTTCCACGCAAATAACCCTGAGGCGCGCATCAGGTCTTCGCTGAAGTCGGCTTTCAGGCGGTCTTTAAGCGTAAAACCTGAGTCCGGCGCAAAGCCGATGCGGAATGTGCGGATCGTCTCTTCCTTCAAACCGCGTCCGGCCAGATATTCGCGGGCATGCGCTCCTTCGGGCCGCCGGAGCTGGTCTTCAAAGAACTTGCAGGCGCGCTCATGCATCTCGATCAGACGCCCGCGGCGCTGCGCGTCTTCTGCCTCGCCTTCTGAGCTGTACTGCATCTTGGGCAGTGGAATGCCCATCTTTTCGGCGATCAGACGTATCGCCTCAGGAAAGCTGATCTGCTCCCGCTCCTGCACAAACTTAAAAACGTCGCCAGACTTGCCGCAGCCAAAGCAATGGAAGAACTGCCGCGTCGCGTGGACGGAAAACGACGGCGTCTTCTCCCCGTGAAACGGACACAGCCCAATAAAGTTCTGTGCTCCAGCTTTTTTGAGCTGGATGTAGTCGCCAATCACGCGGACAATGTCCGCCTGCTGCCGCACCGTTTCTTTAAAGTCGCTGAGGGTGGTCATGACTGAAAGCTATTGCTTCAATGGATCGGTCCTTTTCAAGAGTATTCCTTGCATCTATTGTCCGCGAAAAGCCACTTTAGGTGCTAGCTGTGCAAAACGCCGCCCTTTTGTTGAAAACGCCTGCTGTAAATAGACCATAAAATTCGTGCTCTTTCGCGTTGATTCGCGGCCAAATCTCTGTATCTGTGTCTATCTGCGCAAATCTGCGGCGAGGTTTGATAACCTAGCTTGCGATGAAAATTGAGACCCGAGCCGTCCATGCCGGTCGCAAACCTGAAGGCGGATCACGCGATGTGGTTCCCGCCATCCATCTCTCCACCACCTTCCATAAGGCCGAAGACGGCAGCCTGCCCGGTGGATATCTCTATGGCCGCCCCAACAATCCCAATCGGGAGGCACTGGAGAATGCCCTGGCGTCTTTGGAAGAAGGTGCGGCGGCGCTGGCTTTCTCCTCCGGCAGCGCGGCCACGCTTGCCGTGTTTCAATCGCTTGCCCCCGGCGATCACGTGATCGCGCCGGAAGACGCTTATTACGGCACACCCACATTATTGCGCACGGTCATGGCAAACTGGGGGCTCACCCACACTCTGGTGCACATGGAAGACCTGGCCGCGGTGGAACGCGCCATGACTCCAGCCACGCGCTTGATCTGGACGGAAACGCCTTCCAATCCCTTGCTTAAAATTACTGATCTGCGCGCCATTGTTGCGCTGGCCAGGAAATCCGGCGCCATGGTGGCCTGTGACAATACCTGCGCCACCCCGCTCTTTCAGCAGCCACTCAAACTGGGCGCGGACGTGGTAATGCATTCGGTCACTAAATATCTCTCCGGGCATAGTGACGTTCTTTCCGGCGCCCTCATCTTCCGTGAGGCCAACGCATTCTTTGAGCGGGTCCACAATTTTCAGCGCGAAGGCGGCGGCGTGCCTTCTCCCTTTGAGTGCTGGCTGAGCCTGCGCGGGATGCAGACCTTCCCGTACCGTGTGCGCGCACATGCCGCCAATGCCCAGAAGGTGGCTGAGTTCCTTGCTACGCAGCCGCATATAGAAGCGGTTCACTATCCGGGATTGAAATCTCATCCCGGATACAAGATCGCGGCCGCGCAGATGTCGGGCTTCGGCGGCGTTATGTCGATCCAGATGAAAGGCGGCCAGGCCGAGGCTTTCAAGCTGATCTCCGGCGTGAAGCTGTTCAGCCACGCCACCAGCCTGGGGAGCACGCACAGTCTGATCGAACACCGCGCCTCGGTGGAAGGAACTGCTTCCCACACTCCGGTGAATCTGCTGCGCCTGTCCATCGGTCTGGAACATCCCGATGATCTGATTGAAGATCTGGAGCAGGCGCTCGAGAAGCTTTAGCGCAGATGATCGCAGAAAAAATTAGCCGCGAATCAAAGCAAAAACGCGAATCTAAACTAGAGATGATGGGCTTCGGGCTCACACACCTTGCTCTATCCGGTTGGAAATCTTCGCACGAAAACGACCTTCTTCAAAAGAAATCCTTGGCAAATTCGTGTTCATTCGCGAAATTCGCGGCTAAATCTTCTTCTTGATCTGCGTTGATCTGCGTAAGTCTGCGGCAAAATTTCTTCTGCTGTCCAAAAAATAAATTGCAAGAATATTCCTCTACCCTCGTTCTAGCCGACGGGGGCGGCGGAATAGTTCCGCTTGCGAACTACATGGAAGCTAGAACAGGTAACTATCTCTACCTATATGGTTTGCTAGGTGTCCTTTCGGTTTTGTCTATCACCAGCTGTGGTTCCAGCCAGGCCAGTACAAAAAAGACCTCGGGTCTGAAAAAGCGCGTCCTGATCTCAAATATCCTGGGGAATGCCTTCATCGACCAGACTGGAATCCTGAGGGCCGGGGCGGGGGCGGTGGATATCATGGATGCGAGCACCGACCGCTTCGTTTCCCAGAGCAATCCGTTGAGTGACCTGTTTCCCGCGCTGCATATCAATGCCACCGGCGCCGCCGGTATGGCTACGGCCGGCGGCATTACGGCGGTGATCAATGCGTCCGGCAGCAGCCTCACCTTCATTGACAATGCTAAAGAAGAGGTAACGCGGGAGGTGAACCTTGCTGAGCGCGTGGAAGACGTGGCGGTCAGTCCGGATGGAAAAACCGCATACGCCGCGGTCCGCAACACCGGCCATGTTGCGATCGTAAGCACCGCGGACGGAACAACCGCATTTGTCTCCGTGCCTTCGCCAAGACGCCTGGTGCTGAGCCCTAACGGAAGCAGGCTGCTGGCCTTTGCCGATGATCCCCAGACCCTGCCGTCGCCCCAGACCAATGCATTCTTTGTGATTGATACCGCTGCCAAAACAGCCACGTCCATCAGCCTGCCCGGGCAGGACCAGCCGGTTTTTGGCGTCTTTAACTCGAGTGAGACGCGTGCCTTCATCCTGAACTGTGGAGCAGAGTGCTCCGGCTCTTCGGCAAGCGTCATGCTCATCGACTTCAGTGGCACGCCCACAATCGTCAGCTCGGTTCCTGTTGCCGCCGCCACTACTGGCCTGCTCAACGGAACTTCGTTATACATCGCAGGCACGCCTGTGGGCGGCTCGATGGGAACGCTCCAAACCGTCAACACGGCTTCCATGACGGCTTCAGCGCCGGTTAGCATCACGGATGGCCACCACGGAAAAATCGCCCTGGCAAACAATCGTGTCTATGTTGGTGCTCTAGCTTGCACGCCGGTAAGCAATAGCTCGACCGGCCGAGTCCGCGGCTGTCTTACCATTTTCAATATCACTTCGGGGATGGTTTTGTTGCCTGCGTTCTCAAGTCTGCGCGCGAGCTTTGATGTAACTGGTCTACGGCCAGTCAGCGGGCGCAATGTGATTTATGTCTGTGAAGGCGGTGAGCTCGATATTTACGATACCGCCACAGACTTGATTATTAATGAAAAGATTGATGTTGTAGGACAGGCCGCGGACGTGGTGCAGATTGATCCGTAGGCGCTAAGTTGCGGAAACCTTGAGCTTAACTAAAAACATCTTTCTTTCGTATTGACTCGCAAAATTCTTGGGGCTAAGCCTTTTTACCCAGCCTGTGGAGCACCTAACAGCTTTCCAATCACATCCGCCGCGCTATACGAACGCCCACCTTCCGGCAGGAACCGCGGAATATTCACCAAGTCGTCTCCGGATGTAATCAGGCCCTGTTCCACGTGCTTGCCGTTTCTCACCTGCGCCTGCCCGATGTTCGCTACCAGTGAATTGCACAGGCATTTCCGTCCCGCGCTGTCCTCACTCTTGCCGCCCTTTGCCAGGTACAGACTCAGCGGCTCGCCTGAGCAGCGGAAATCCACTTTGCCTTCCGCTGTGCGATACGCCTCGCGCAGGTAGCCCAGATCGCAGATGCGCGGCCTGGCCTCGTACACACTCTGTTCTGACAGGGTCCCTTCCAGTTGCGCGACCTTGAATGGAAATCCTGTGGGCGAGGCCAGCGGATCAGTAAACACGCGGGCTTCTCCGGCAATGGCTTTTTCGATCAGACCCTGCTTATAGTCGCCGCGCAGACCTGACTCTTCACAAAATGCAAACGCAGTTCCCACCTGCACACCTGCGGCGCCACAAGCCAGCGCCTCCTGTAGCTTCTCTGCTGAACCGTATTCTCCCGCCAGCCAAAAGGGCAATCCCAGCTCGCGGATTTTCGCCAAGTCCACATGGTCGCGCAAACCATAGACAGGCTCACCGGAGTCGTTCAGCTCAACTTTCCCGCGCGGCGGGGCATTGTGTCCTCCAGCCCTGGGCCCCTCGATCACGAAGCCGTCCACTTTTCCATTGGCTTTTCTCACCATGGTTGTGGCCAGCGTGTTGGACGCGATGATAGCCAGGAATTTCGGCCGCCGCAGCGGAGGCAGATCGCATTCCATGAAATCGCGCGGCGTGAACGTGATGCTGAAGTCTTCACCGGGAAGGACGCCGCTCACCACCAGCGGATAGCTTGCAGGCTCGTGCCGGGCCAGCCGGTCAATCGCTCCGGGCACTTTTAAGGGAATGCCGGCGCCCATCAGAACATATTCCACCCCAGCCAGCATGGCTCCATAAAGTGACGGCAGGTGGGGGATCTGGATCTTCTCCAGAAAATTAATGCCTACCGGATGGTCGTGGCCTTCAGCCGCCAGAAAAACTTCCACAAAGTTGGCAACAATGCATAGCTCTTTTAGCTCGCGTGGGCTGTCCTGCGCATGCATCGGCATCAGCTTGTATGCGTCCCGCTCCTGTTTGCCGCCCGGGATGAAATAAGACCGCCAGACCCGTTCCGCCATCGTTGGAAAAGGGAAGTGATCGAGCGCCCGGCGAATATGCCCTCCATGATCGCCGTCTTGCAGCCGTCGCGCCATGATCTGGTCCAGCGCTGTCCCGGACACCACGCCCAGTTGGCCCAGACGCGATACCGCATTCGCCAGCCGCCAGTCAGAGACAGCCACGCCCATGCCCCCTTGAATGATCTTCGGATAAGCGCCATTGTTCATTCATTGATTGTGGCAGTATTCGGGGCCCGCGATTGTCACAGTTCAGTAATAGAAAAATGTGAGTGAGATCACACGCCCGATGTGACGGATGGAGAAAACTAATCAACTTTTTTCGATGGGGCATGCGCTGGATAGCGGGCCATGTGCTGGATCAGGTTGGAGCATAACGACAGCAACAAAGGATTCGCGGCTGATGTGTTTTTATCTGTGCTCGTCTGCGAAAATCTGCGGCCGAAATTCGTTAAACCTTAACCTGCACACTGGCCCTGTCCTCCGCCTCTGCCGCGAACAACGCTGACGGCGCAAAGCCCATCATCCCGGCCAGCAGGTTGCGCGGAAACTCCGCCTGCGACGTGTTATATTTCCGCACGCACTCGTTGTAATGCTGGCGCGCAAAGGCGATGCGGTTTTCCGTGGAGGTGATCTGCTCCTGCAACAGCAGAAATTGTTGTGACGCCTTCAGCGCCGGGTAGTTTTCGGCCCGGGCAAAGAGATTGTCCACGGCGCCGGTGAGCGACATTTCGGCCATAGCACGTGTAGCCAAGCTTGCTCCTCCTGCCGTCATTGCCTCGCTGCGGGCACGGGTCACGGCTTCCAGCGTCTCGCGCTCATGGGTCATGTAGCCTTTGACGGATTCCACCAGATTAGGGACCAGGTCATGCCGTCGCGTGAGCTGAACGTCAATATCTGACCAGCCGCTCTGCACTGCGTTCCGCATACGTATCAGGCTGTTGTAGATCTTGAGCAGCAGAAACAGCACCACTGCGGCATTAAACGCAATGACTATGAAGCTAAGAGAAATGTCCAAGTCCTCTCCTTTTCAGCATTTCCGGCTGCTGAAGAATTGGAAGCATGTACGCGAAGTGCGCGAATCAAAGCCACTTTTCACTTTTTGGCAATTCCAGCGATTTTGGCAATGTTGGCAATCTGAAATTCTAATCCCCGGCCGGGCCCAGCAGCGGCTCTGTTTTGCGGTGAGCGGTTCTCCACCGGGCCACGCGCAGGCGGATGCGGTCAAGATAGAGATAGACGACAGGCGTGGTAAACAGCGTAAGCGCCTGGCTGACAATCAGCCCGCCCACAATGGCGATGCCCAGAGGCCGGCGCAGCTCTGAGCCCGTTCCGCCGCCAATGGCTAGCGGCAGTCCGCCCAGAAGAGCGGCCATGGTGGTCATCATGATCGGGCGGAAGCGCAGCAGACAGGCTTTGTAGATCGCTTCTTCAGGACTCATATTTGCCCGGCGTGAAGCGTCCACCGCAAAATCGATCATCAAAATGGCGTTCTTCTTCACGATGCCGATGAGCAGAATAATTCCGATCAGGGCAATCACGTTCAGATCGTTGCCTGTGAGCATGATCGCCAGAATCGCGCCCACGCCTGCGGAGGGCAGCGTGGAGAGAATCGTGATGGGATGAATCACGCTCTCATAGAGCATGCCCAGAACAATATAGACGGTGACCAATGCAGCCAGAATCAGCCACGGCTGGCTCCGGGCTGAATCTTTGAATGCTGCTGCTGTCCCCTGAAAGCTGCCGTGCACGTTCGCGGGAACGCCCAGATCACGCATGGCGCCTTCCACCACTTTGGCGGCATCGCCGAGCGGAACGCCCAGCGCCAGATTGAATGAAACCGTTACCGCCGGATAGAAACCCTGGTGGTTTACCTGCAACGCGGTGTTTGAAGGCTGGTAGCGCGTGATGGAGGAGAGCGGGACCTCGGCCCCCGTGGACGACTTCACGTAGGTATTTCTGAGCGCGTCCGTGCCGGGCAATAGTTTGGGGTCTACCTCCATCACCACGTGGTACTGGTTCAACGCGCGGTACATGGTGGAAACCTGCGCCTGCCCAAAAGAAGCGTACAGTGCGGCATCTACCTGCGCCACGGAAATTCCCAGGCGAGATGCCGTGTCACGGTCCACCACCACCTCGGCGGCCAGGCCTTTATCCTGCTGGTCAGTGTTCACGTCGCGCAGCTGCGGAAGAGTGCGGAACTTAGCCAGGATCCGTGGCGCCCAGTAGTTGAGGTCTTGCAGGTCTTCTGACTGGAGTGTGTACTGGAACTGCGCGTTGGCAAAGCGCCCGCCAATGTTCAGGTCCTGCGTGGCGGTAAGAAACAAAGTTGCTCCCGGAACAACGGCAAGTTTGCCGCGCAGCCGGTTGATGATCTGGTCTGCCGTGGCTTTGCGCTCACTGGGCGGTTTGAGCACAACGAACATGCGTCCGGTATTGGATTGGCCCCCGCCTGCAAAGCCCACGGCATTATTGACCGCCGGGTCCTTCGTCACGATGGAGACAAACTGCACCATCTTGTCGCGTATGGCGGGGAAGGAGATGTCCTGTGCCGCCTGAATCGATCCGCCCAGCCGGCCCGTATCCTGCTGCGGGAAAAAACCCTTCGGCGCTATGATGTAGAGATAGATGCTGAGGCAGGCGGTAAGAATTGTTACTGCCAGGGTGAATGCCTGATGGCGCAGCACCCAGCCCAGGCTGCCGCGATAGAGCTTCAGCATCCCGTCAAAAGCGCGTTCACTGGCCCGATAGATGCGCCCATGTTTTCTCTCGCCCTGCGGACGAAGAAATTTGGCGCACAACATCGGCGTGACCGTGAGCGATACCAGCAGTGACATGGCGATGGCCACACTCAGCACCACGGCGAATTC
Organism: Terriglobia bacterium; assembly: GCA_020072585.1. Taxonomy (GTDB): domain Bacteria; phylum Acidobacteriota; class Terriglobia; order Terriglobales; family Acidobacteriaceae; genus Angelobacter. Next base: position 79,428 of record JAIQGL010000021.1, read on the forward strand.
GCGGAAGAGCCGGCCCACCAGCCCCTGCATCAGCAGAATGGGAATGAAGACAGCGACCAGCGATGTGCTCATGGAAAGCACGGTAAAACCGATTTCACGCGCCCCGCGAAACGCCGCCTGCACCGGGTCCATGCCCTGTTCCAGGTAACGGGTAATGTCTTCCAGAACTACAATGGCATCGTCGACCACGAATCCGGTGGAGATGGCCAGCGCCATCAGCGAGAGATTGTCCACGCTGTAGTCCAGCAGATACATCACGGCAAAGGTGCCAATCAGAGAGAGCGGCACGGCCACGCTGGGGATCAAAGTGGCGCGCAGGTTACGCAGAAAAACAAAGACCACAAAAATCACCAGAACGATTGAGATCACCAGCGTGATCTGAATGTCGGCCACGGACGCGCGAATCGTGGTGGTGCGGTCCAGCGCCACTTCCAGCTTGATGGCAGCGGGGATTGAGGCTTGCAGCTCTGGAATCAGCGCCTTCACGTGGTCCACGGCTTCAATAATGTTGGCGCCGGGCTGGCGGAAGACGATCATCAACACTGCCGGCTTGCCATTGGCTACGCCGGTATTGCGGATGTCCTCCACGGAATCCTGCACGTCGGCCACATCTGACAGCCGGACGACACCAGAGCCGCTCCTGGCCACGATGATGTTTTTGTAATCGTCGGCTTTGAATATCTGGTCATTGGCGGTGATCTGCCATGCATTCACTGCTCCAGCAAACTCGCCCTTGGGCCGGTTCGCGTTCGCTGCGCCCAGCGCAGCGCGTACCTGCTCCACGCCCACGCCCAGCTTGTTGAGCAGGGTGGGATTCACCTCAGCGCGGACCGCCGGTTTGGCTCCTCCACCAACAAAGACCTGCCCGATCCCCGGTACTTGCGAAAGTTTTTGCGCCAGCACGGAGTCTGCCACGTCATACATGCGCGGCTTGGTAATGCTCTCTGAGGTGAGAGAAAGAATCATGATGGGCGCGTCCGCCGGATTGACCTTGCGCCAATTTGGACGTGTAGGCAGATTAGCCGGTAGTTGTCCCAGCGCAGCGTTGATTGAGGCCTGTACGTCGCGCGCGGCAGCATCGATGTTGCGTGAGAGATCAAACTGTAGCGTAATACTGGTGGATCCAAGCTGGCTGGTCGAGGTCATCTGATTGACCCCGGCAATGCGCCCAAACTGGCGCTCCAGCGGCGTGGCCACGGAGGATGCCATGGTCTCCGGACTGGCCCCAGGCAGCCCGGCATTCACGCTGATCACCGGATACTCCACCTGCGGAATCGGTGCGACCGGCAGGCGCGTATACGCCAAAATGCCTGCCATCAACACTCCCATGGCAAGGAGTGATGTGGCTACCGGACGGCGGATAAATGGAGCAGAGATGTTCATGGCCTAGTTTTACTTCTGAAATCCCGATCCTGAGCTTGTCGAAGGGGAGGGAACCCTATGGTCTGAAAGATTTCCAGGGTAAGATTCTTCCACTGAGAGTTGCTCTCAGCAAACAGCGCGATCTTCTTTTCCCGTCGCCATTTCTTGACCTGTTGTTCGCGCTCGGCAGCTCTTCTGGAATCGCTATAAGTCTCAAAGTACATCAACCGGTCAACTTTGTATTTCCTTGTAAAGCCATCGAACAAACCTGCCTTGTGTTGCGCCATTCTCTTCCGCAGATCGTCAGTAAGTCCTACGTATAGCGTGCCGCTAAGACTCGCGAGCACATAGACGAAACAACAGCGTTGGAATATCCTCACGGTCGACTTGGTCTTTGTTGTCATACTCTCAACACTATGTTTGTTATAGGGGTCCCTCCGCTTTCGGCGTTCGGGACTTCGGAAAACTCAGTCCGCTCCCGCAGGCTCCTTTTCCGGCACAATCTCATTGCCAAGCTTGAAGCGGGAGAACCGGCGCGCCAGCTTATCAAACCATATATAGATCACCGGCGTTGTATAGAGCGTGAAGAGCTGGCTCAGCAGCAGTCCGCCAATAATGGTGATGCCCAGTGGATGCCGCAGCTCTGATCCGGTGCCGCGCCCAAAGGCCAGCGGCACGGCGCCCAGCAGCGCGGCCATGGTGGTCATCATGATCGGACGGAAGCGCAGCAGGCTGGCCTGGTAGATGGCTTCTTCCGGCGGCTTGCCATCTCTGCGCTCAGCTACCAGCGCAAAATCGATCATCATGATAGCGTTCTTTTTTACAATGCCGATTAAAAGAATAATGCCGATCAGCGCCACCACCGTCAGGTCATTGCGCGTAATGATCATCGCCAGAATCGCGCCCACACCGGCTGAGGGCAGCGTGGAGAGAATCGTCAGCGGATGAATGTAGCTTTCATACAGAACGCCCAGCACGATGTATACCGTAATCAGCGCGGCCAGAATCAGCCACGGTTCAGACGCCAGAGAGTTCTGGAAGGCCGCTGCCGTCCCCTGAAAGCTGGGATGAATGCTGGCCGGCATTCCCATCTCCTGCTCCACCTGCGCGATTACCTTGGTGGCTTTGCCCAGTGACTCGCCCGGGGCAAGATTGAAGGAGATGGTCACCACCGGGAACTGCCCCTGGTGATTGATGGCCAGCGGAGTGCTCGATCTCTCAAAATGGCTGAAGGTTGAGAGCGGTACCTGCTGCCCGGTCGCGGACTTTACGTAAACGTGCGAAAGGTCGGCGGGATCATCCTGAAATTGCGGTCCGACCTCCAGGACCACGTGGTATTGATTCAACTGCGTAAAGATGGTGGACACCTGGCGCTGGCCGAAAGCGTCATACAGCGTGTCATCAATGTTCTGGGGCAGAATTCCAAAGCGCGCCGCGGTATCACGGTCAATCACCAGATCAGCTTTCATTCCACCATTTTGCTGGTCGCTGGCCACATCGAGCAGCTCCGGCTGCGCACGCAGTTTAGTTAGAATGCGAGATGACCAGTCATTCAGCTCATTGGCATCGGCGTCTTCCAATGAGTACTGGAATTGCGTCCGGCTTACGCGGTCTTCCACGGTCAGGTCCTGTACCGGCTGCATATATAAGGTGATGCCTTCCACCTTGGCTTTAAGTTCAGGTTGCAGGCGCTGGATGACCTCTGAGGCCGTGACGTTACGGTCTTCATGCGGCTTCAGGTTGATCTGGATGCGCCCGCTGTTCTGCGTGGTATTGGTTCCGTCAATTCCTATAAACGACGACAGGCTGGCCACGTCAGGATCTTCAAGGATGACCTTGGTCAGCTTTTGCTGCCGCTCGGACATGGAAGTGAATGAAACGTTCTCCGGCCCTTCAGAAATTCCTAAAATAACGCCGGTATCCTGCACCGGAAAGAACCCTTTAGGCACGATGACATACAGGTACAAGGTCAGGGCCAGTGCGCCAATCGTTGCCAGGATCGTTGCAGTCTGGTGTTTCAGCACCCATTGCAGCGTACGGCCGTAATATTCAATCACGCGTTCATAGCCGCGCTCTGAAGCCTGGTAGAGCCGCCCGTGTTTTACCTTTCCGGGATTTTTGAGCAGCCGGGCGGCCATCATCGGAGTGAGTGTGAGCGATACGATTGCCGAAATCACAATGGTCACCGCCAGCGTTACGGCAAACTCGCGGAAGAGCCGGCCCACAATATCGCCCATGAACAGCAGAGGAATCAGCACGGCGATGAGCGAAACCGTCAGCGAGATAATGGTGAAGCCGATCTGCCCTGCGCCTTTTAGCGCCGCTTCCAGAGGCGAGTGGCCTTCCTCCAGATACCGGTCAATATTTTCGATCATCACAATGGCGTCATCCACCACGAACCCGGTGGAGATGGTTAGCGCCATCAATGACAGATTGTCCAGGCTATAGCCCAGCAGGTACATCACCGCGAAAGTGCCAACAATCGAGAGCGGCACTGCCACGCTTGGAATAATTGTGGCTGACAGATTGCGCAGAAAAAGAAAGATCACCATCACCACCAGGGCGATGGTGAGCATCATTTCGAACTGAACGTCTTTTACTGACGCGCGAATGGTTTCCGTGCGGTCCGTAAGTACGGCGACTTTGACTGAAGCCGGCAGCGCCCCCTGCAACTGCGGCAGCACTTTCTTGATGCGGTCAACAACGCTGATGATGTTCGCACCGGGCTGGCGCTGTATGTTCACGATCACCGCGGGTGACAGCACAGGCTGGCCGTTTTGCGTTGTTCCCATCCACGCGGCTTGTTTGCTGTTCTCCGCGCCGTCAATCACGTTGGCCACGTCGCGCAGGCGCACCGGAGCGCTATTGCGGTAAGCAATGATTACGTTCTTATACTCATCGCCGGAAAGCAGCTGGTCATTCGTGGAGATGGTGAACGCCTGCCGCTGATTTTCCAGAACTCCCTTGGCCTGGTCCACGTTGGCCTGGCCCAGCACCGTACGCAGGTCCTCAAGACTCAGCCCGTAGGAAGCCAGCGCCGTGGGATTGGCTTGTATGCGCACCGCCGGCTTTTGTCCGCCGCTGATTGAAACCATGCCCACGCCGGTAAGCTGGGAGATTTTCTGGGCCAGCGTTGTGTCGGCCAGGTCTTCAACTTTTGAAAGCGGCAGGCTGTCTGAGGTAAGAGCAAGCGTAAGAATGGGCGCGTCAGCGGGATTGACCTTGCTGTAGATCGGCGGGTTGGGCAGGTCGCGTGGCAGGAAGGTAGTGGCCGCGTTGATGGCGGCTTGTACCTCTTGTTCCGCGATGTCGATGCTTTGCTCCAGGTTGAACTGCAACGTGATTACGGAGCTGCCAAAGGAACTGGTTGAGGTCATCTGGCTTAGCCCCGGAACCTGGCCAAACTGCCGCTCCATGGGCGCCGTGACAGAGGAGGCCATCACCTCCGGGCCGGCTCCCGGATAAAAGGTGATGACTTGAATCGTAGGGTAGTCGACTTGCGGCAAGGCGGAGACAGGGAGTTGCAGATACGCAACCACACCCACCAGAAGCAAGCCGATCATCAGCAGCGACGTAGCTACCGGACGGAGAATGAATAACTTTGATGGACCGCCGTTGGGCATGTTTTATTTGGGCCAAACGCCCTGCTCTAACTCTCTTCGAATTCTCTTGCACTGCAATCCGTTCTCACTGCCCTGGTTCTGCGGCGCGTCGTTGTCCGTTCTGTTGCCGGCCATCGCGAATTTCCACGTGCGTGCCGGGCTGTAGTTTGTCCTGTCCGTCAGTCACTACATTGTCACCAGGGCTCACGCCTTGTGAGATAGCGGCAAAATTTCCTTCCGTGAAAGCCACGGTCACAGGCCGCATCTCTGCCGTGTTGTCACTCTTTATGCCGAACACATATGTCCCCTGCGGCCCGCGCTGGATAGCGGCAGCCGGCACCACGGTGTTGTTCTTGCGTACCTCCAGCAGCAGATGGACGTTAACAAACTGGTTGGGCCAGAGTGAGCGGTCACGATTCTCAAAAACAGCTTTCAGTTTTCCTGTACCCGTGGTGGCGTCAATCTGGTTGTCGATCGTGGTCAGCGAGCCCGTGGCCAGTTTTGTCTGGTCGTCACGGCTATAAGCTTCCACGCTCAGCTTGCCATTGCGCATGTGCTGTGAAACGGCCTGCAGATTGTCCTGAGGCAGGTTGAAAATCACGGCAATCGGCTGCAACTGCGTAATCACCAGCAGGCCGTTGGGATCCGATGCGTGGACCATATTGCCGACGTCGATTTGCCGCAGGCCAATGCGTCCGCTCACCGGCGCGGTAACCCGCGTATAGGCCAGGTTGAGTTTTACGGTGTCCACCTGCGCCTGATCGGCACGCACGGCGCCATCGAGTTGGGCTTCAAGAGAGCCCTGCGTATCCAGCTGTTGCTTGGAAATCACGCCGTCTTTATAGAGTTGCTGAAAACGGTCAAGATTGAGGCGTGCGTCCTTCAGGGCCGCCTGATCTTTGAATAGAGTGGCCTCGGCCTGGCTCAACTGCACCTGGTAAGGTCGCGGATCGATCTCCGCAAGAAGTTCACCCTGTTTTACCTCTTGCCCTTCCTTGACCGGCACCTGCACCAGCTGCCCATCAATCCGGCTCTTGACGGCGACGGTATTGAAGGCGTCCACCGAGCCTAACCCATTCAACAGTACGGGGAGATCGCGGACCTCAGCTTTGGCCACGGCGACTGGAATGGTCATCTGGCCGCCACCATGGCCGCCTTTGCCCCCGCCTCCACCGCTTTTCTGTTTGGAATCGGCATTGGTGCCGCAACTGCTCAGTGTTAAGGCCATGCAGGCACACGTCAGTATGCGGCCAGCCAGGCTGTAGGGCGAATGTTTCGACATCTGTCCTCTCAGGGCAGTATCTGGAAATCTGAATCCTATACAGACTTCGGTTTTTCAGCAATTGCGGCTACCGGCGGGGGCCGGTTCCGTTAGGAATGTTGCCGATTCGGGCTTTACTGCTCCAACTACTCTATTTTGACGGTATTTCCGGGCTTCCTGCCGCTAGTTTTTGTAAATAATTGTTAAAGGGAATTACGTAGTACCGGAGAGAGAAATCCCTGGGAACCGTCGATTCCGGGTTCGCTTATGCTCTTTTTACCTTTTTACGCGCCGTGCTTGCAAGATATCGTTGGTCGAGCGCCTGCCGAATCAGGGTCTTGATGAGTGCCTTGCCGGCTGATTATTTCACTCCCTGCCCCTTTAACGCTCTTCCTCCCATCGCTCCGGTGGCTTTGCCTTTCTCAAATGCAATCTGGCCGTTGACGATTACGCACTGCACCCCTTCCGCGAGCTGGGCCGGCTGGGTATACGTGGCTTTATCGATGATGGAGACAGGGTCAAAGACCGTGATGTCCGCGAAGAAGCCTTCTTTAATCAGCCCGCGGCCGGTGAGGTGTTCGCGCTGCGCGGGCAGGGAAGTAATCTTGCGGATCGCCTGTTCCAGCGGCAGCAACTGCAGATCGCGCACGTAATGCCCCAGGAACCGCGGCATGCTGCCAAAGGCGCGAGGATGGGTGTGCGGCTCAAACAGCGGGCCATCGAGTGAGAGTTCACCGGCGTCCAGGCCAATGCTGGTCCAGGGCTGCCGCAGACCGGTTTGCAGGTCTTCTTCGCTGGCGATGAAGTAGAGCGCGCCGGAAAGGCCTTTATCTGCCAGCACAAAATCCATCAGCGCATCCAGCGGGTCTTTTTTTTGCTGGGCCGCAATCTCTGCCACCGTCTTACCCGTGAACTGCTTCAGGTCAGGGTTGACCACTGACGCCACCATTACTCCCGGCGCTCCGCCCGCATCCAGATACAGGTTTTCCCATGTGCGCTCGCCGGTGGCTGACATCTCCGCTTTGATCCGCTGGCGCACCGCAGGATCGTGCAGCCGCTCCAGCAGCTTGTCATAACCTCCATCGGCCACCCACGGCGGCAGGCTTGAGGCCAGCGCAGTTGCGCCAGCGAGATAGGGATACATGTCCGCGGTCACATCCTGGCCGCTGTCACGCGCCTGCTGGATCATGCGCACGATGTCGATCATCTTTCCTGCGCGGGATTTTCCGCTGACCTTCAAATGAAAAATCTCCACCGGGATGTTGGCTTCCTGCCCAATGCGCAAGGCCTCGCGGACGGCTGCTACCTCGTTCTGGCCTTCACTCCGCATGTGCGAGGCGTAAATACCGCCATAGCGCGCGGCCACTTTGGCCAGCTCAATCAGCTCTTCGGTTTTCGCGTAATGCCCCGGCGGATAGATCAACGCCGTGGAGATGCCCAGCGCGCCCTGTTGCATCGCCTGCTCCACCAGAGCTTTCATTTTTTCCAGTTCATCGGTGGTAGGCGCGCGATTCACGTCGCCCAGCACGGCTTCGCGCACCTGCGCCGCGCCAACGTAGGTCCCAATGTTGATGGGCGTACCTTTTTTATCGAGGCGCAGCCAATAATCGTCCAGCGTTTTCCAGTCGATCTTCAGATGATAGGGATCAAGCCCAGGCTGGGCCGCGGGGATGGTCAGTGCGTTCTGCGGCGCGATCGATCCGCCTTCGCCCGTAATTTCCGTCGTGATGCCCTGCGCCAGCTTGCTGATGGAGCGGTTGTCGATGAGCAGCGCCGTCTCGGACTGGCCGAGCATGTCAATAAATCCGGGAGAGACCACCATGCCCTTTGCATCGATCACGCGTTTGGAGAGTCCGCCGGGTATCTTTCCTACGGCAACAATGCGGTCATTCGCAATCGCAACGTCGCCCACGTACCACGGATTGCCGGTGCCATCCACAATGCGGCCACCCTGTATCACGATGTCATAGGCGGCAGCTTCCTTACGTTGTTGGGCGTAGGCGGCAGGGAGAAACGCGGTCAGGAGCAGAACGCTGAACAGAACAAAGCTGCGGCGAGGGTTAAACATAGGAAAACAGCTTAACACCGGCCCGGCGGATGGTCTGAGTTTATGTCACGTCGACGCGCTTTACTGATGCGCAGCATTCACACAAGGGCGCCCATGAAATCATGGACGCCCTTGGATTGGTCTGAAGTTACGGGAAGACCGCAAACAGATCTTTCAGGTTGGTTTGGTTGGCGGCGTCGCCCAGCAGCGGCGTGACGCCGAAGATCTCCTCGAATGTCCGCAGCGTGGAGCCGCTTGTGTAGTGGATGGTGTTGGAGTAGCCGTTTCCTTTGGCAAAGGGCGAAAGCACGATCATCCCGATCGGCCCGTCGCCGGATGCTGCTTCATCCCAGGTAATAAAGATGGCCCCGCCCGCCTGATATGCCGCTGAATTCAGGATCGTGGGAATATTCTGAGACAGCCAGGTATCGCCCTGCTTGACCGGGTTGCGCGTGGGCTTGCAACTGTCATGCATGTCATCGCAGAGATTGGGAGTGATGAAGTTATAAGCAGCCACGTTGTTATTGGCCAGGTCAGAAGCAAACTCGGTAAAGGGCCGCACGTGATTGATGCACTCTGCGGAGTTCGGGTTCAACGTATTGGTCACATCGTCAAAATAGACGAAAGGATTGTGCTTCACCGCATAGAGTCCACTGCTGCTCAGCGGGCACGTGGTGCCGCTGATATTTTCCTGGTAGGTCTTCCATGAAACGGCTTTGTTCTGGAGCAGCGTCACCAGATGCTGCGTTGTGCTTTCATGATGAGAACTCGGCGCGTTGTCATCAAGAATGCCGAAGTTCGTGCCCGCTTCCAGCCAGAGATAGTTGGGCAGGCTGGGATGGATCCCCGGAGGGTTGAAATACTGTTCCGCGTGCGACGCCATGGGCAAAAGCGTGTTGTTGATATAAGGCGCGCTGCTGCTGCCTTTGATCTGTGACCAGTTATGGTTCTCCATCACGATGATCCACACCGTCTTGATGTTGCCGGTTTGCGCCGCAGCGGGAAGGCAAGCGGCTGCGATTGCCAGGAAGAAGGCCAGTTTCACGGGAACTCTTACCAATTTCATGAAATCACTTTCCTTTCTTGGTAGATCAACGTCCGTGCGTCTCCCTTAAAAATGAAGATGCGAGGCGTTCTCAATAAGAGCTTAGATACGGACTGTGAAGTTGTGTTGAAAGGCGCATGAATATTGGGGAAATCTGACGCTTGCTATTCCACTTTGGGAATGGATGCACTCACTCTTCCAGCCCCGAGCCAGGGATGGCCATCCGGGCTGGTCACTCCTGTTGTCTCGTTGACGTTGCAACCGGCCTGACGAGCGGGGAATCAACTTTCCTTGCTTTGAATGTCTACTGGGAAGGTCGCGGCAGGAGTTTCAATCGCGAAGGACTATGTTCAGAAGGGAAGGGTTGACCCTCAGCTCGCCATCGTAGTGAATAAACCCCAGCTTTCTAAAACGGTTCATGAAGTAGTTCACGCGCGATCGTGTTGTGCCAATCATGGTGGCCAGCACTTCCTGGCTGACTTTGGGGATTACGGTCCCGGGTTTGTCTTCATCCCCATATTGGGCAAGCAGCAGCAACATTCTGGCCAGGCGCTTTTCACTGGAATTGAAAAGTTGGTCAACCAGGTCTGCCTGGATATCGATGCTGCGCTCGAGAAGAAACCGGTGGAAGAAATCAGAAAAGGCATGGTCTTCGCGAAGTGCGCGTATCATCTCAGTTTTTTCGATGCGGAGGACCTCAGAGTCGATGACCGCCGAAGCGGTGGCCAGGCGAAGCAGAGTCCGTACGGCGATGCACTCATGTCCCGCAAAATCTCCGGGGCCGAGCATGGCGATGGTCGCCTCCCTGCCATTCTTGGAAACGACTGAGAACTTGATCCGGCCCTTCCTGATGAAGAAGACATTGTCGCCAGGCTCGCCTTGTGAAAACAGAACCTGGCCCTTCACCAGGGGAACAACTGTCTTGCCTTTGCCGGGCCTGGAAAGAAAAGCGGAACCCTTTTCAGGCGGTCCTGCTTTTCCTGCTCCACTCTGCCCGTGCTTTGCATCCGGGGGAGCCGGCGCTTCTTTGTTTCGGCGCATGTTATTAGGCCTCATCAACGCACCTCCCTGTGCCCGCTGCACACAGCACTCTCATTGCGCCTCTTATGACTATGACATTATGCGGGGGTTAAAGATAGTCGCAATTGAACACTTGTGCCGCTCCAGCAAGACAAGCAATTTAGCGGATGGGGGTGAAGAACGCTGTGTAACGGATGTCCTGAAAACGGCACGACCGGTGTCGTGCCGTAAGACTCAAGATGGAACGGGCTTTAGCTTCTGAAAAATAAAATGCGGATTGAAAATGACTTTTCCGCAACTCTTCAGTTGATATCTCCGGGTGGCGGCGTCAGCTGCGGAACGGCCACCGGCGGTTGTGGCTCGCCCTGCGGCGGTGTAGTGCTTGGCGGCGTGGCCCCGGGCAGTGCTGCACCAGCCGGAAGCGTCCAGATATCCACTTTGCGGCCGGGTTCAGAGCTGGCTTTTACCTGGATGCGCTGCGGATCGATGCCCTTGGACGTAGTCAGATAGGTCATCGCATTCTGGGCACGCTGCAACCCCATGCGCGGCGACTCGCCGGCATCAGCTGAACCAGAGAGCACGGCGGTGAGATTGGGGTCCTGCTGCATTTTCAAGGCAACATCATCCAATACGGCCTTGGAGCGGTTATCCACGTATACGCTGTTCGGTTTGAAGTCGAGCTCCATCAGCTTCTGGGCCGTGGGCATGGCTGGCGCGGGCGCTTCCACGTTTACGGTGACTACGGTGGAGGCGCTCAACTGGCGATCATCAAAAGCTGTGGCGCGGACTGAGATCGGCCCCGGGCCGGTGTCTGCGGTATCCAGCGTGGCCTGATTGCGATTGGAGGAAAGCTTGCCGCCATTGGCCACGTAGGTAATGTTGATTGGCCGGTTGTCCGGACTCACGGCCTCACAGCTGATGCTGGCGCTCTCACCAGCGCGGAGGCTTGTGGGTGAAGCAGAGCAGGTAATTTTCGGAGGAGCGGCTGTGGCGGCGGTGGTCGCGTCCGGCAGAGGCGCGTTGCTATAGGAAGGCCGGATGGGCGGCAGCACCGGGGCTTCGCTGGTGTCCATCAATTCCACGCCGTCGCCCACATGTATGTCTTCCAGTGCCGTCAGCACCATGGCTGTCGCGCTCTTTGGATGCACCTGCAACACGATCATGTCACCCAGCGTGCGCCGGGGCAGGCTGGAAACATCATTGATGGAGAGCTTCTGCGGTTTCACCTGTGTGTCTTCAAACTCGCTGGCCTTGAGAGAGAGCCCGCCTTCAAAGTCGCGATAGGTGTATGAATACGTGCGCGTGGCGCGGAGGTAGTCGCCGGGTTTAAGGCCCTTGTCAGCGCCGATGCTCAGATACGCTTTGTACTTGGAGCCCAGAAAAGAGTCGAACTCCTTGGCCATGATGATGCGGCCAACGGTCTTCCCGGTGGGCGTCGTATAGCGGTCCAGAGAAACTTTGCGGAACGGAGGCGCTTCGCGCTCTACCATGGGGATGGCGATATCGCCGGGCATAACGTCAGAACAGCTCAGTTCGAACACCGCAACCGCCGTGTCCTTTTGAACGTCAGTTACTTTCACGATTGCCAGTTCAAAGTATATTTCGCCGACATTGCGGACGGCGGCTTTCTGGCCGCGATAGATTTCGTAATGGTTCTTGTCCTGCACGTGCCGCACAATCTGGTAGCGGTCGCCTTCCTTCATGCCCTGGCCGTGAATGAAAATCAGGTCAGACTGTCCTGCGTAGCGGCTCTGGTCGGGGCTGTTGTGTCCGGCGGCGACAAAGAGCTTGTCCGGCACTTTTTCCGTGGTGATGTAGCCGGAGCAGTACATATCACTGGGCGTGGGCACGTTGCCAACGTCAAGATTGGCTGCATGCTGTTGCGCTTTTTGTGCCGGTTGCGGCTGAGCGGGTTTTGCCTGTTGTGAAAAACCCAGGTTTGATAAAGACATTCCCGCGATCGCCAGCAATACCAGTCCCATTTTCCTCATACTTCCTCCCATGCCCTGTGCGGGAAACACGTCACTCCCGCGGGACGCGTAAGGTCCCGGGTGGAACATATCACCGCCTTTCCTTCGACTTCAACTAAACTCTTATTTACTAAGCAGATACGCTTAATTACAGAAGTGCAACGCACCTTCTTGCATTCGGTGCTTGAATCTATGATTTTCTGTCGCGTATGATGGCCAGCCCGCTGTAAATCTAATGAATGGAACATCATCCAGTTACGCGCCACGGTTCCTGCCGGCCCGTTTGCCACGGGTCTGCGTGGCCATTGCTGCCTCCAATCCCGTTGACATGGTCCAAAAAGCCGACCTGATTGTTCGGGATAACCCCTTTATTGAGTTCAGGTTAGACTATCTTGCCAAGCCTGCTCTGGGGCTGGCCAAGCTCAAGACCTTTATTGAATTTCACCCTGAGGCGCTCATTGTTGCCACCTGCCGCCGCGCCGCCAATGGCGGGAAATTCAAAGGGACGGTTGCCGCGGAGATTGACGTGCTGGTTAAAGCAGCCAATCTGGGATGCCATCTGGTGGATGTTGAACTTGAGACCGCGGCCCAGCTCAAGCCGGCGGATTTCACTCGATTGCGCCGTTCGGCCAATCTGATCCTCTCTTACCATGATTTTCGCGGCACTAAAAAGCTGGAAGAGACGTTTGCCCGGATTAAGGAGTTTCCTTCCGATTTCATCAAGATCGTCACCACCGCCAACTCGCTTTACGACAACGTGGTCATGATGAAGTTTCTGGAAAAATACAGCCATACGCATTCGCTGATCGGCCTGTGCATGGGTGAGCAGGGCGTGATCAGCCGGGTGCTCAGCGTCCGCGCCGGAAGCCAGTTCACATTTGCCGCCGCCAATCCCGGAGAAGAAACTGCGCCCGGCCAGTTGACGGCGCGTGCTTTGCGTGACACCTATCGCATTGACCAGGTGGACGCCGCAACGCGGGTCTACGGCGTGGCCGGTGATCCCGTTGCGCAATCGCTCTCCCCGGTCATGTTGAACGCAGGATTCCGCCGGGAGAACGTGAATGCCGTTTATCTGGCCTTGCACGCCAAGTCCATGGAAGACCTGATGGCTTGCGTACAGGACATTCCCATTGCCGGCCTCAGCATTACCATGCCGTACAAAGAGCAGATTGTGAAAGAGCTGGACAAAAGCGATCCCTGGACCACAAAAATAGGCGCTTGCAATACGACGGTCCGCAGCCAGGATGGCAAGCTTTACGGCTTCAATACAGATGTGAATGGCGTGGTGCGTCCGCTGGAACTTCGTATTCGCCTCCAGGGAGCCAGGATCCTGGTGCTGGGCGCGGGTGGTGCGGCGCGGGCAGCCGTCTTTGGACTGAAAGAACGAGGCGCCGAGGTTTCCATTCTCAGCCGCACGGCCGCTGCGGCGCAGAAGCTGGCCAAACAGGCACGCGCCAAAGCAATCAACAAAACCATGCTGAAGAAGCTTGAATTTGACGTGATTATCAATGCCACGCCCGCAGGCATGGAAGGCAATCGCGATCCGCTGCCGCTCTCTGAGCAGGAGCTGAAGGCCAAATACTTCTTTGAGATGGTCTATACCCCGGCGGAAACCAAGATGATGAAGATGGCCCGTGCCCGCGGCATGCATGTGATTCCCGGATCAGAAATGTTCGTCCAGCAGGGGGCCCGCCAGTTTGAGATATGGACAGGCAAGCCCGCCCCTCTGATCGACATGCAGCGCGTGGTGGACCACGCCCTGGCCCAGCAGGCCGCCGCCAAAGCCGCAGAGCCGAACGGAAAGAAAAAGTGAGTGGCGGTCACGGAAGTAATTTTCGTCCCGCGAGGAACAGCTGAAGGTACTTATTTTTAGAATCCGCAGACGTTGGCAGGACAGGTGCTGCGCCGCAGACTCGTGGAGCATGCGGCGCAGGAAAGCGGAAGTGCTGGATGAAAGTGCAAGCCCAGCGTTCCGCCATGTAGTGCGTTCAAACCGTGCTTATTTCGACATGATATACACGGCGTTGTAGTCTTCGCGGCCGCTTCCATCGATGAAGTGGTCAAAGGTCTCCACGAAAAGCGCGCCAAATTGAAGGCGACCGATGACCGTCGTTTCCACGAAGCTGAACCTGTACAGTGCGGTGAAAGCCACCGCAGGCGTGCTGCAGACGCTGTCAGCGAATGCTTTGGCTGGCACTGTCTTCCAGTCACAGAAAGTCGGGGTGCATGCTCCCCACACGTGGATGGAGAGTGCCGTTCCCGAAGCCGTGAGCTCAAGCTTGGGTATTCCACGGGTGTTCTTATCGCAATTGAGCCATGTTCCCAGGAGTGGCTTGAGATCCAATGGAGGCGGCACCGCCTTTGGGGCCTCTAAGGTAATCCCTTTGAGTTCTGCCGCTGTTTCCAGCATATCCATGGGAGCTTTGAACTCGTGTTTGGTGATCGGCTTTACGGGTGGATGTTCAGTTACGGTAGGCATATTTGTTCCTTTCTAGCGTTTGGCGAAGTACTCGATTACTTAAACGCGGAAACACTCTGGCGATGCCGCTGAAATGTTGGCTGACCTAAGGAGGGACGAACATGGCAGCCAGCTTGGAGCAGAGATCACGGAGAGTCAGTCTAAGGCCGAGTGCCAAATGCAACTCAATCGTATCTACTATGCGAATGTATCGTATCTACTGTACGAATGTTCTGATGTGACCAGCCTCACCGTTGTGTGTGATCTCGTTCAGACAAAAGCCGGCCGAATCACGTCTGTGAGTGACCAGTGCGAAAATCGTCCACCCCGGCCAACATCTGACCGTGGGCGAAACCGGCAACGCATGGTCGTCTTCGCCACGGTGCCAGGCAGCTCGCGCGCGCATCAAATGGAGCACAAGAACGACGGCGCAGTTTCAGTTTGATTTCTTACTCGATTCGGTCTGCCATCTATTTCGCTCGCCGGAAGCGAAACGGGAATGCATATGCCACATGGATCATGTGTGAATCCACGCCGGGATTCTCCAGGGCCGCGTATGCGTTGGACATGTGCTGAAACATGTAAGCGACGGAAATGGCCTTGCCTCCATGCAGTGGGAAGCGCAGCCCGGCACGCCCGTCGAGCATGAAGTTGAACTGGGCGGCATGAGAAGACAGAGCGTTGCGGGTGAAATAAGAAATGCCCGCGTGTACACCGGTGAAAGGCTGCCATCGCTTCTCTGGAAGAAAGACCACCTCTGCGCCCACTGGATTGGTACCCATACCATAGGTGACTTTGGTTTCAGTGAACGGGGGAACACTCGCCGCCGCCTGGATGCGGGTGCCTGTGATGAATGGTTCTGAGAGTAGCTCCACGGGCACGATCTCTGATGTCCAGCGAACATCGCAGACACGGCTATGGCCCAACAGTCGGCTATAGGAAAGACCAAAAAGATAGAAGCGCCGGTCTGAGGTAACGCCTTTGAGCGATCCATTTGCCAATGGTATGACGGCAAAGATGCCGAGTTCGTTGCGTGGCGGCTTAGCTTCCGGCTGCCCTGCGGGACTCTGTGCACCGGCGTTCAGTGATAGCCCGATGGAAAGGAGAAAAACGGAAAGCAGAAAAATGAAGAGTGAGAAAAGCGCTCTGCGGCCTGGGTTGACCGGGCTTGGGTTAGCTGGCATAAGTTGTTCTCAAGAACGTGTGATTCTATAGGAGGCACTTAACGGGAAGCATGTGGTTTCGTAAATATTCGCTGTAGGTTTGAGTGGAGTTAATCCCGTGGTGCAAGCCTGTGGTCAAATTAAGACGGGAAACATAAAGTCAAACCAGGGAAGGAAAGCAATGGCGCAGACTGTGCTGACCCATAGTGCGGTCACGGCCAAAAGAAAAGGCCCACCCCCGGCGAAACGCGGAGCGGGCCTGGATTTTCAGTACTAATTCGATGATGGTGTTTTTGCCACGTCGCCAACCTTGGCAGCGGCGGTACCACTGAAGCTGAGCGTGGCCGAGTCGGAGTCGATCTCAGTCACTGTGGCTTCGCCAATTTTGGTGGTGATGGTCTTCAAAACTTTGCCGGTTGTGGGGTCTTTGATCTGGCGGCCCGCGTGGCTGATCTCAAGTTTATCGCCGATTTTCAGGCCCGTTTTACTACCCACGTTAATGATGAGAGTATTGCCGCTTACGTCCGCCACCACGCCGGATACCTCAACTTTGCGCGTGGGAACATTCCCGACTGATGCACCGAGTTGGCTGCCAACGTCAGTCACGGCCTGCGTTACGGCTTCGCCCAGCAGGGTCTGGCCGAAATTGGATGCGTGCGTGTCAAAACCACCAATGCCCGCTCCGCCTCCACCGCCGCCTCCACCGATCAAGCTCGTTCCTGAACGCTTGCTTTCTCCTTCGCCCGTGACCGCCGCGAGGATCTCACCAGTGTTCGTATCGACCAGGCGCGCGCTGATGGCGCAGACGGCCTTCGCTTCATTGCGCTTTACGCCGCCGATGCCAAAGGCCCGCGGTCCAACGCCCAGTCCGCCAATCGACTTGCTCTTATCGTCTCTGCCAAACTTGGTGATGGAGCCCATGATGATGGCGTCCACGCCCAGGATCTGGCCGATCTTGGCCGCCGTGGCCGGATTGGCGCGATCGCTGTTGGAGAAATTCTGTTCCGCCAGGATCTTGTCCAGCGCTTTGCGCTCGATCACCGAATACTTGCCGTCCTTCACCAGTTTTTCCACCAGCATGTCCGTGATGCCCTTACCCACGTCTTGATTGCTGCCGTAAATGGACGACACATAGGACTGTACCGTGCCGTAATCGAAGTCAAGCACGGCAACACGTTTCTTGCCGGAAGTTTGGGCGGTGCAAACCGCAGCCAGCACAAATAAACTACAGATCAGGCGAATCATTCGCGACATGGTAACGCTCCTCGGGCGGGCACAAATTTTTTGAAGGGGGTCGTAGCTCTCAAACTTTATCAGGAGAGCACGCCGGCCACAACTATTTTGAACACCTATAAGCGAACATTCATTCGGACGGGCGCTTATTCCTGCACCAGCCAGTCCAGGGCTTGCTGGCGGCTTTCAAACAGCGGGATGCGCCGCCGCGAAAAAGCCTGCACGCCTTCATAGATCAGGCGCTGTAGTCCGCTGATGCCGATCACCGCCGCCCGGCGCACATAAGGTGCGTTCCCGGCGACCATGGCTTGCAACACGGCAACCGATTCCTTGTCAAAATTGGTGCCGGTCACGTCATTCAGCGTGAGCACGGAGTTGGGTTGCTCCCGGGCGATTACGCGATGGCCTTCTTCCGCTACCGCCTTCAGCATTGCTACATCACAATGCGAATAATTAACAAACAGGACGCGCCTGCCCTGGTGCTCAATAAAACGCACACGGCCCGGAGCGATCGCATCAATGGTGCCGGCCTGAAGCTCGTAAGTTGTTGCACTTGCCATCGGCGTATTGTGTTCCAGCGCGGAGGAAGGCGAAAGGTAACGAAAGTAAGAGCACGATTGGGGGCTGGTGCCGGGCGCGCTATGCCGGGGGCGTATCCAGCGGCTATACTGCTGCGACCGCGAAGTGAAAACCAGAACGCTGAGGTGCTCCGTTGAACCGCAAATACTGCCTGATGCTTGTGTTGCTGTCGTTCTTCGCTATTCCGGCTTTTGCCGCCACCTGTGAAAGCCTGGCCACGTTGCAGCTCGCGGATACCACTATTACCTCGGCGCAGCAGGTGGCAGCAGGAGCGTTTGTTCCGCCCGGCGCCGGCGCGCCGCCGGCATCGGTCAAAAATCTGCCCGCGTTTTGCCGCGTGATGGCCACGATCAAGCCGGCCAGCGACTCTGATATTAAAGTTGAAGTCTGGCTGCCGCTCGCCGGATGGAACGGCAAATATCGCGGCCATGGCAACGGCGGCTTTGCCGGACAGATCCTTTATCCCAGCATGGCCGTAGCCATTGCTGAAGGATATGCCACGGCCAGCACGGATACCGGCCATTCTGGCAGCCCCATCGAGGCAAGTTGGGCGCTCGGCCATCCCGATAAGATCGTTGATTTCGGCTGGCGCGCGGTCCATGAGATGACGGTCAAAGCCAAAGCCATCATCCAGGCGTTTTACGGCGAACCGGCAAAGCAGTCGTATTTTTCAGGGTGCTCCAACGGCGGACGCCAGGCCCTGATGGAGGCGCAACGCTTCCCCCAGGACTATGACGGCATCATCGCCGGCGCGCCCGCCAACTACTGGACCAAGGTGTTTGCCGCCTTCATCTGGAACATGCAAGCCACGCAGGCGACTCCGGAAAGCTACATCGGCGTAAAGAAAATTCCTGCCATCGGCGCGGCCGTGGCTGCGGCGTGTGACATGAATGACGGTGTAAAAGACGGTGTGCTCAATGATCCGCGCGAGTGCCGCTTTGATCCCAAGGCGCTGCTCTGCAAGCAAGGCGATGCCGATAGCTGCCTCACCGCCCCACAGGTGACCGCGCTCAAAAAGATTTATGACGGCCCCGTGGATTCCAGGGGCAAACAAATGTTTCCCGGATTCCTTCCCGGCGGCGAAGAAGGCGGAGGCGGCTGGGCAACCTGGATCAGCATGGGACCAGGCAAAGACTGGCAAGGCCTGTTTGCCACCGGCTTTTTCAACAACATGATCACCAGCAAGAGCAAAAACAAAGGACCGCTCGACCTCAAAACCATCAATGTTGAAACCGCCGTCAAACTGGCGGATGAACAGCAGGCGCGGACCTTCAATGCCGTTGATCCCAACCTGAAGCCCTTCATGGCGCGCGGCGGAAAACTCATCGTCTATCACGGCTGGAGTGATGCTGCTCTGCCGCCGCAGGGCGCCGTCAACTACTTCAATAGCGTGGAAGCCGCGCTGGGCCAATCCGCTACCGCTTCTTTTATGCGGCTCTATATGGCGCCGGGCGTGCAGCACTGCGCCGGAGGGCCGGGGCCGAACTCCTTCGGACAGTTTGCCCCCGCGGGCGACGCGCAGCATGATATCAATCAGGCCCTGGAGCAGTGGGTGGAAAAAGGTGCGGCCCCGGACAAGCTCATCGCCACAAGAAATGTGCGCGAGCCTGAGCAGGCCGAAGGTGAGGGCTCCAGTTCTGAGCACGCGAAGCCCGCAAAGATGACGCGCCCGCTGTGCCCTTATCCTCAGTCAGCAAAGTACAAAGGCTCGGGCGACACCAATGACGCGGCAAACTTTGAGTGCGTAAAAGGGAAGTAAGCAAAAAGCAAGGCGGAAAGCCAAAGGCCCGCCGCCTTGCTGCGATTTGAAGGAGTTTTATTTTCTGCGGATTCCTGATGCGCTGGGGATGAGCGGCCATCTTTTCAGGAGACGCCAGTTGCCGGTCTTCCAGTCAGCGTATTCGGTGTCCAGGGTAAAACTGGGTTCGATGACAAAGTGCACGGCGGTCTTGTCGTCAAAGGCGATATCAATGTTGTGGTAGCCATCGGAGGTAAAGAATTCGATATAGTCGATGGCCTTGCCTTTGGTTCTTCAAAGCGGTGGAAACTCCTGCCTTCATAGCGACGGATGGTGGTCCTGCCGCGTTTGGTGATGACGGGGCGCAAAGAAGCGGGAAGCGTCATTCTTTTGGTTTGGCCTTCGGCTTGGCGTTTGGGGCTGCGGTGTTTTGCGGTTGAAGTGGTGGCAGGTTGCGTGTGGGCGGAAGAGCGTTTACTTTCAGTAACAGCCATGTTGCCTCCTATAAGGCGATTTGGTTAGGGCGCGTTCGGTGTTAGTCGCACTGGGCGCGTCCGTTGGGTTTTAAGCCGTTGGCTATTGGCTCTTAGCTTTTGGCCAGCGGGTTTATTCAGTCTTCTTTTTCTTAGGAGACTTGTGTAGCACAGCCGTCCTCGACTGTGGCTTTTGCTTCTCCCTAAGTTTTGAGTATCGGGTTTTCCTGCCGTTGGCGATCTTGGGCAGGAGTTCACGGACCTTCTGAATGGCTTCCTCATTCCACAAGCGCATGCGCGTGCCACCAGCAGTTTCCGGTGGAGCAGGAACTTTGCCGGATTGAATGTAGCGGGTCAGTGTCGCAATGCCAATTCCTAACCTCTTCGCGGCCTGGTTTGTAGAAAGCAAAGACATACTGGAGCGATCATTCTAGATAGGTCGAAGGATGTCAAGAATTATTTTGCTTTTTTGTCGTTCGGATTAAAAAAAATTAGCGCCAGAGGCGCGTTGCGAAGTTAGCCCACCGTGAAACGGTGGGTTGGCTGTATGTAATGAGGATGAGCGCCAGAGGCGCGCCACAGAACTTTCTTCGCTATGAGTCTCTTCGCAACTCTCCCCGGCTCCGCGATGCCGCTTATCCCTGTCATCCTGACCGAAGCCGCGCGACCTTGGGAGCAAGGCGAGTGGAAGGACCCCGAGAATGCTTGTTGCATCGATGCTGCATCAGGGAGTCCTCACGAGGAATCTGAAACTCATCGGATTACATGCTCATCTGAGCCAGCACCGACTTCAGCTCTATCACCTGCAATGGACAGCCGGCCAGTTGTTCGTCCAGCACACGATTATGTCGCACTGTTTGGGATCATGCCCATGCGTCAGGAAATTGCGGCTTTCAAATTCAAATTCAATCCGCACTCGCTGCCACCAGTCTCGGTCCACCCTGCGCATCGCCTCGCAGTCGGGAAACTCGCTCTGCAGCCGGGTCACCCAGAAGCCCAGCTCTGCGGCAACCGTCCCAAACAGGTACACCACGCCCATCTCGTTGATCGGCGCATGGGCCAGGCCCGGCAATCGCAGCGGGGCCCCGTACATCGGTCGGTCTTCAAGTATCAGCCCCTTTGTGTCCAGTGCTTTCGCCATGTCCGTGAATGGACTCGTAGTCGGACTCGTGATCGAACGCATAGCGGGTACTGGTATCGGTTCGGTCCTTGCCAGGAGGTCATAACCCGTTCTGATCATCTCCAGTACGTCGGCCCATTCTTGTTTCACCCCGGCACGGTCGGCGTACTGATACATTCCGCGCGGAACGTTCCCCCATCTTTGGAACCGCTTCATCAGAGGTCCGCTGCTGTACTCGGCATAGCTTTCATACTCAATGATCGTGGGGAGCTTTCCCAGCTTGCGGGCCAGCCCCGCCCAGTCCAGGAAAAGTGTCTCCAGCGGCGTCCGTGAATTGCGTCTCGGCCTCAGCCCCGCCTCGCGTAGCGCATTGCTGTAGGACCCAAAAAGCCTTCGGATGGTGCGTATTCTTACATTGGCTGCGGCTTTTAATTCTCCCAGGCATGGTGGATGTCCCAATTGCTCGGAGCATTCCCGGATGATGGTAAGTATCTCTTCTTTTTGCACGTTTCCCTCGCAAAATGAAAAAGCCACCGCAAAGGGTGGCTGATTCGAGTTAGGTTTCAAAGTGACTGATTAAGTTGAAGTATCAAAATTGAACTTCTGGAGCGCCGGCGTCCTCGCCTGCGAAAAACCTGGTTTGTGGCGCTCCGGATTATCCTGTACGGAAAATGAAGTGAGTGGTCCGTATCAGGACACGCGACTTGGCCTCGCGTGAGCTGCCACGCTCGTTCTAGCAAGCCTCCCGAGGTTGAGTGCAGAACACCACATCATCGCAGTCAACAAACCGCGTCAGCGCTCCTAAAGCTGCCTTGGCTATATTGAAAAAATTGACAATTGGCTGTTTAAACACCCCAGCGCGGTGCCCGGCAGTAATGGCGAACTATGGCTTACCCGCCATCCCCGCCATTTTGAGGGCAGGACCTGTTGCATATCCCGGCCTCGACAATCTCGAACGGTGGGTTAATTGTTGTTTCCGGCAACAATATCCTTGACTGACGATTTAGTGGGTGGTACTTCACTTAGCTATGCCAGATCAGGAAAGTGACAACAAACCCCAGCAGAAACCCAGCCACAAAGGAAACCAGCAAGAAGCCACTAAACAGCAGATCCGTGACGAGCAGGAACTTACCCGCACCAGCCTGCTTGGGATCTTCAGCGCATATGTGCTCATTGTCGGTACGGTTGTCGGGTTTGGCGTATTAGCTTATTACACTGGTCACAAGATCACTCAAGAGATCATTTTTTACATTTCAATTCCACTACTTTTGGCTATACCTATCGCTCTAATCTGCTACTGGCTGGCCAGCGTTTTTAAAAGCACAAGAACAAAAATCCTACTTGATAGATTAGCTGAGTCCGCATTCGTTGCGTTCTTGGCTCGTCATAGGGAAGTTTTCGGCTGGTTTCAGTATGCCCTATCGGCATGGGAGATCGGGGATGCAATCCGTAAGTTTCCAATGCATCCTCGGTTTTCGCTCACCGTAATCGTTTACTTCGGAGCTTGGGCCGTTGGCGCAGCAATATCTAATGCCGAACTAAAAATCACAAGGCAACAAAGAGAAGTAGAGGATACATTGTGGGAATCAATTGACCGCGATCACGAGGTATTTGACAAGATGAGCGCTGTCATTAAAGGGCTGCAGGACACTGTTGTTGCACTGGCCGACGAAATAGGATCAAAAAAACAGCCAAGCGAATCCCCGAGCGAGGGCAGGAAAGAGCCTGAAAACGGCGCATGACGACAATGACACCACCGAAGTCCGCTTCGCTGCTCCGGGTGAATCTCGCGGACGGGGCGCAGGTGAGGGATCGGCTCCGCTGCTGTATCGCGGGAGCTGACATGCTCGTGGTCATGCCCTGAAAAAACAAATGCGACCGGAATGGTCGCTAGAGAAAAGCAACGTCGGATAGACACACTTCAAACGCCATGGGCGAAAGCAGCTGAAAACGCGGGGCCTACTTGCTAAATGCTCGACAACACTGATTGCTGCTTTTTCTTGGTTGCTGGCCTTTTTCCCTTTGATGAAGGGGTCCCGAACCAGCTCTTTTTGGCTTGATTCGAGTGTCGCCGGCGCCGCTCCCGGCGGAATCCTACACTCAATTTATATACGATATTTAGGCGAACAAATCAAGAGCAAAATGAGTAGATTTATTCGCCCTGATTTCAGTTGGTTACATGGGGAAAGACGTGGGACAAGCGCATAAGACCGGCGAGAGGAAGGCAACCGCAGTCCTCCCTGTCCTCGCTCACCCAAATCTTATTCTTCTCCAGCGCAAGCGACCTCGCGTTCAAAAAAGTTCCTTCATCCACTCGACAGCGCCGCTCACCTCGGGCACGCATACCAACTGCCCGGCGTTCCTGGCGAGCCCGGAATCACCGTGTCTGGCGTTGCCGGCGTTCCAGGAATAACGATATCCGGCATGCCATTCATGCCGGGAATCACCGTCGGGGGAGTTCCCGGGCTGCCCGGAATCACCGTATCCGAAGTTCCTGGCGAGCCGGGGTCGTAACACATCCTGGGGCGTTTGGGCGGCTGAACGATCTCCTGCGGAGCATTGGCTGACCTTGTTGAGTATTGCTGCACCGCTGCGATCACGTGCTCCGGATCAAGCTGAAGCGGCGCCAGCAGGACCATTTCCAGCGGCGTGCCGGTTTCCAGTCGCACATCGCCATGATGGCTGGCGGCCAGGGCAATGCCTACAACGGCGACCACGCCAAGCCCAACGCCAATGCCAATCAATGCATTCCGCGGCCCGTTGCCGAGCGAGGGAAGCGGCGGCAGTGTTGGGGGCGCTACTGCACCCACAGCACTCATTGCCGGGGCGGGCAGACCACTTCCATCACTTCGGTCAGCCGTCGATGGTGCAGTCTCAGCAACCGTGCCGGCCCTGTGAGTTCTTCTTGCCGTGGTGTCTGCGGCAGTCAACGCTCTTACTGGCTGGTATAGCCCGTGGGAAATATCAGGCTTGCGTTGGTGAGCTGAAACTCCAGCAATATGTCATGGTTTGGATCACGCGTGTTCTTGGAGATCACGGCCTGTATGTACGCGCCCGGCGGAATCAACACCTGGCTTCCCGCAGCCACTGGAAATGTAATTTGCAGATAGACATCGGAGCCTGTCTGGCGTGATTTGAGAGAAAGTGGCCGCAATAGTCCCAGAGGTATCTTGGTTCCCGCAGGAAGCGTAAACCTGGGCTCTGCTTGAGGCTCTGCCTGAGGCGCTGCCGCGCCCTGCGGTTGCGCTGCAGACGGTTGCTGGGCGTTTGCGTCCGGCGTGGCTTTCTGTTTTGCCTTTGCCGCTTCGGACTGTTGGGCTGCTGCTTCTTTCTGGAGCATGGAGGAATCCAGTTCCTGACTGGCGGCAAGATTTCCCATCAGCATGGACACCAGTGCAATCGTCAACGTTTGCCGCAGTGCCCTGCGCGCGTTTGCCGCCCGCACAACCAGCGTACGGAATCGTGTGAAAGCTTTTGCTGTGTTTTTCATAAAAGGTCACCATTGACCGTTCCGGGCCGGTGCGCCCGTTGCCGTCGCTCGCCGGCCCAACGTCGATTGGGAAGGAGCGCTACTCTCGACGTAATCCCATTTAAGCGGAGAGAGCCTGAAAAAAACGTGTTGATTGATGAAGATTTGTGCAAGTTGAGAAAAGAAGGATGTAGGTTTCATGAGACGCACACCCGAGCCGTTTTTGATTTTTGCCGCCTGCAATTAAGATAGAAGATCGCGCCGCCAAAGCCCGAGATCACTTATGACCGTATCGAATATCAAGACGGAGACCACGCAGCCCGAACCCGTGCGTCCCTCAAACTTCATCCGCGACACCATGATTGATGACCTGAAGACCGGCAAATATAACAACCGGATCTGGACGCGGTTTCCCCCGGAGCCGAACGGCTATCTGCACATTGGCCATGCCAAGGCCATCTGCCTTGATTTCGGCCTGGCCGACGAATTCGGCGGCGGCACCAACCTGCGCTTTGACGATACTAACCCCGAGAAAGAAGAAACCGAGTACGTCGACTCCATCATGACCGACGTGCGCTGGCTCGGCTTTGAGTGGGAAGGTCTCTACTACGCTTCTGATTACTTTCAGCAGCTCCATGATTGGGCGGTGCAGCTGATTAAAGCAGGCAAAGCGTACGTGGACGACCTGAGCGCCGACGAGATCCGCAGGCATCGCGGCACGCTGACCGAGCCGGGGAAAGACAGCCCCTATCGCAATCGGCCAGTGGAAGAGAACCTTGATCTGTTCGCGCGGATGAAAGCCGGAGAATTTCCCGACGGCTCGCGTGTCTTGCGGGCCAAGATCGATATGGCCTCGCCCAACCTGAACATGCGCGATCCGGTGATGTACCGCATTCTCCACGCGGAGCACCATCGCACCGGCGACAAGTGGTGCATCTACCCCATGTACGATTACGCCCACGGCCAGTCGGATTCGCTTGAGAAAATTACTCACTCCATGTGCACGCTGGAGTTTGAGGACCACAGGCCGCTGTACAACTGGTTCATCCAGGCGCTTGGCATCTTTCCTTCACAACAGATGGAGTTTGACCGGCTCAACCTGACCTACACGCTCCTGAGCAAGCGCAAACTTCTGCAACTGGTCCAGGAAAAGCGCGTGAGCGGCTGGGACGACCCGCGCATGCCCACGCTGAGCGGCATCCGCCGCCGTGGCTACACGCCGCAGGCGTTGCGGAATTTCGTGGCGAACATCGGCGTGACCAAGACCAACGGCACTATTGAGCTGGCCATGCTGGAGCACTTTGTGCGTGAAGACCTGAACCGCAGCGCGCAGCGCGTGATGGCTGTGCTGCGGCCGTTGAAGGTCGTGATCGATAACTACCCTGAAGGCCGGACGGAAGAGATGGAAGCAGTCAACAATCCTGAAGACGAGACTGCCGGCAAGCGCAAGGTCCCTTTCACCCGCGAGCTTTATATCGAGCGCGATGATTTCCAGGAAGTTCCTCCCAAAGGCTACTTCCGTCTCTCGCCGGGAAAAGAAGTGCGGCTGCGTTACGGTTATTTCATCACGGCGCAGAGCGTGGTCAAGAACGCGCAGGGCGATGTGGTTGAAGTGCACGTGACGTATGATCCGGCCACGCACGGCGGCAACGCGCCAGACGGACGCAAGGTGAAATCGACCATTCACTGGGTTTCCGCGGCGCATGCCATCCATGCGGAAGTGCGTCTCTATGACAATCTCTTTCATAAGGAAGACCCAAACGACGTCCCTGAGGGCCAGGACTTCACCGCCAACTTGAACCCAAATTCGCTGGAAGTTGTAACCGACGCCAGACTGGAGCCATCGCTGGCCAATGCAGCGGCCGGCGAGCGCTACCAGTTTGAGCGGCTGGGATATTTCTGTGTCGACCCGGACTCGAAGCCGGGAGCGCTGGTGTTGAATCGCACGGTGGCATTGAAAGATACCTGGGCGAAAAAGCAGGCCAGGTGAGGCGCATCACATACAGTTTTTAGCTGGGCCGCATTGAATGGATGAAGGGGAGGCCGCAATCGTGCCGGTTCATGGAGGCATTGCGGAGTCTAAACATTGAGATATTGCCAGAAGATTGCCCAAATCACATTTTGTTTCATTGCGTCGGTGAGCGGATTCGCCGCGCAGATTACCGGAACTGTCACCAACGGCACCACGAACAAACCCTCTTCCGGAGATGCAGTGGTGTTGCTCTCTCTGGCCAGCGGCATGGAGGAAGTAGCCAAGACCAAAACTGACAGCCAGGGTCATTTCACGCTGAATGTGCCGGACGAGGGAGCGCCCCATCTGGTGCGAGTGGAGCGGCAGAGCGTGCATTATTTCAAGTCAGCGCCACCGGGCGCCACCACGGCTGACGTTACCGTTTATGACGCGGCAACGCAGCTCAATAACGTTGTGACGGATGCCCGCGTATTTCGTCTCCAGGCAAGCGGTGGAAGCATGGATGTAAGCGACCTGTACGTGCTGAATAATGAGTCGCAGCCGCCGCGCAGCCGGATCGGTAACCAGACTTTTGCCGTGACATTGCCTGATGGAGCGGAGATGGGTGAAGCATCGTTGACCGGTCCAAGCGGCATGCCGCTCACGGTTACACCGGTGCCTTCAGGAGTCAAGAACCGGTACGCTTTTGATTTTCCTATTCGTCCGGGAAAGACGAAGTTTGAGATGTTTTACAAACTGCCTTACAGCGGGCAGTATGAATTTTCAATTACACCTGAAACACCGTTGAACGAGCTGGGCGTGTTGCTGCCAAAGAGCATGAAGTTCACAGGCGTTTCCGCTGGCTTTGCCCAGGATTCTGACGAAGCTGGCCTGGCGGTCTTCTTCGCCAAGAACGTGGTGGCGAACCAGTTGGTAAAGTTCTCGGTTTCAGGCGAAGGACTGGCTGGCAACCCGGCCGACGCACAATCAGGAGCGGGCAACGCAACGGCCGCACCGGGCAGCGGTTCCGGGTCGCAGAGCAACGCTGCCTGGTACATCGGTGGTGTGATTGTGCTGCTGGTTGCGGGAGGCTTCATTGTGCTCTGGCGCAGGACAGGCGCGGGCAAGACGGGCCGCGATCCAAAATCCGCCAAGCCTGCGGCGCGGCCGCGCGTGCCGGTGCAGAGCCAGCCAGACAAACCCGCCTTGGGTGACATGCTCGACGTGCTGAAAGACGAACTCTTCCAGCTGGAAACCGATCGCCTGAACGGCAAGATCTCCCAGGAAGAATATGAAAAGACCAAAGCCGGACTGGACACGCTCTTTCGCCGGCAGATAAAAAAGAAGTAGTCGTCTGTGACCAAGGAACAGTTACGGCTGAAAGAGTCGCAGGACCGCAAAGCGCCGTGGAGGCGATGGGGTCCTTACGTGAGCGAGCGGGCCTGGGGGACCGTACGTGAAGATTACAGCGCCACGGGTGAGGCTTGGGAATATTTCCCGCATGAACATGCCCGGTTGCGCGCTTATCGCTGGAGCGAAGATGGGCTGGCCGGAATCTGCGATCGCCACCAGCATCTTTGTTTCGCTCTGGCGCTATGGAACGGACGCGATCCCATCCTGAAAGAGCGCCTCTTCGGCCTCACCGGAAATGAAGGCAATCACGGTGAGGACGTGAAGGAGTATTACTTCTACCTGGATTCAACCCCGACTCATTCCTACATGAAGTATCTGTACAAGTATCCGCAGCAGGAATATCCCTATGCGCAGTTGCTGGAGGAGAATCGGAGCCGTTCCAGGAGCGATCCTGAATTCGAGCTTTTCGATACCGGCGTGTTCAATGAGGACCGTTACTTTGACGTTTTTGTGGAATATGCCAAGGCGGACGCAGAAGATATTTGCGTCCGCATCACCGCGGCCAATCGTGGTCCGGAAGCAGCCGAGCTTCACCTGCTGCCCACGCTGTGGTTTCGCAACATATGGTCCTGGACCGCCGATACGCCCAGACCGTCCCTGTCATTGGACAAGTGGACAAACACGGTCCTGGCGAAGGAGAGTGAGGCCGGCGATTTCAGCTTCCACTTTGCCAACGGTGGAACTCCTCTATTCACGGAAAATGAAACCAACAACGAAAAGCTCTTTGCCGGAAAAAACCCTTCACCTTACGTGAAAGACGCGTTTCATCGCTACCTGATCAACGGAGAGGCCGCTGCCGTGAACCCGCGGCTCCAGGGCACCAAGGCCGCGGTGCATTACAAGCTCACTGTGCCCTCGGGAGGTGAGGTCGCAATTCATCTGCGGCTCACAAAGAGCCAGTCTGCCGTTGTTGCGGCCAATATTGCCACCGACAATGTTTTGGGAGGTGACTTTGACCGCGCCCTGGCCGCACGCAAGGCTGAAGCCGATGAATTTTACGCGGATGTAATTCCCCGGACCACGGACGATGATACGCGCAACGTAATGCGCCAGGCTTTTGCCGGATTGCTATGGACCAAGCAATATTACCACTACGTAGTTCGTGAATGGCTTGCCGGCGACCCCGCGGAGCCTGTGCCCCCCGCAGAGCGCAAGAGCGGGCGCAACCACGCCTGGGTGCACGTCTATAACACTGACATTATCTCCATGCCGGACAAGTGGGAATACCCGTGGTACGCGGCCTGGGACCTGGCTTTCCACTGTGTCGCGCTGGCGCTGGTGGACCCGCAATTCGCCAAGGAGCAGCTTGTGCTCATGCTGCGCGAGTGGTACATGCATCCCAACGGACAGATCCCCGCCTATGAATGGGCCTTTGGCGACGTGAATCCGCCCGTCCACGCCTGGGCCACACAGCAGGTTTACCTGATCGATAAAGCAAAAAACGGCGGCAAGGGCGACACGCAATTTCTGGAACGCGTTTTTCATAAGCTCCTGTTGAATTTCACCTGGTGGGTCAATCGCAAGGACCCCGAGGGCATGAATGTTTTCCAGGGCGGGTTCCTGGGTCTGGACAACATCGGCGTGTTTGATCGCAGCTCTGAGCTTCCCACGGGCGGCCACATAGAACAGTCTGACGGCACCAGCTGGATGGCGATGTATTCGCTCGATATGCTGGCCATTGCGCTGGAACTGGCTGCTGGCGATGCGGTTTATCAGGATGTCGCCAGCAAGTTCTGGGAACACTTCATCTATATTGCGCGCGCCATGAACCACCTGGGTGACGATGGTCTTTGCCTGTGGAATGAGGAAGACGGCTTCTTTTACGATGTGCTGCATCTGCCCGATGGAGCGTGCGTGCCCTTACGCATGCGCTCCATGGTGGGCCTGATTCCTCTTTACGCCGTGCAGACCATGGAGCCGGACCTGCTTGAATCCATGCTGGAATTCAAACTCCGTCTGGAGTGGTTTGTTGATAACCGCCCTGACCTCACCGCCAACATGGCCTGCATGGAGACTGCCGGCCACAAGCGCCGCCGCCTGTTTTCCATTGTTGACCGGGCGCAACTTCAGCGCATCCTTGCCGTCATGCTCCATGAGGATGAATTCTTTTCGCCGCATGGCATTCGCGCTCTTTCCCGTTATCACAAGCAACATCCTTACATGCTGGATGTTGCCGGCGTGAACCACCAGGTTGACTATGAACCGGCTGAGTCCACCACCGGTCTCTTCGGGGGAAACTCCAACTGGCGCGGACCGGTCTGGTTTCCGGTGAATTTTCTGCTGGTGCAGGCGCTGCGCCGCTTCCATGAGTACTACCATGACACATTTCGCGTGGAGTGTCCCACCGGCTCAGGCCGGCTGATGAACCTGGATGAGGTTGCCGACGAACTCAGCCGCCGTCTCGTCTCCACCTTTCTACGGGACGAGCAAGGGCGCCGGCCGGTTTTCGGCGCCAACGAAAAGTTCCACTCTGATCCGCACTGGCGCGACTATGTGCCGTTCCACGAATACTTCCATGGCGACACCGGCGCGGGCGTGGGAGCAAGCCATCAGACGGGATGGACGGCCTTGGTGACCAGGATGATTGATGAACTTTCCCTGAAGCAGGCCCCTGGCAGGTAGATTCAGCAATCACATATAGATGAACAAAGGGCCTCCGGATCGCTCCGAAGGCCCTTGAGTGTGCCACTTTCTCCAGTTTGCTTGCTTATTACTGCACGTTCGCGGTTACTGATGAATTTGCGTTCACCGTCATCTTGCAGGTCTTGGTCTTGGCGCCACCGCTGGAGCATGCCCCGCCCCAGATTGCATCCCGTCCGCTGGCCACGCTGAGTGTGACTACGCTTCCAGGTGCAATCTGCGTGGACCCTGTGCTGCCGGTTGCCACGTTAAGGCCCGCAGGACTGGAAACCACACGCTCACCGCTGCGGCCTCCCGCGGTTACTGCCAGTGACAGTGTTTGCGGAGCGACCGCTGGATTCAGCGTCAGGGTAGTGGAGCGCGTTATGCCGCCGCCCGAGACCGAAATTGTTACCAGCGTCTGCACCGTCACCGGCGCTGCTGTAATGGTGATTCCTCCTGTAGTGCTACCGGCTGAAATCAAGACTGAGTTTGAAACCTGCGCCGCTGCCGGATTGCTATTGGTGACCTGGAAGATCTGGTCGTTGGCTGAAGGCGCGGCCATGGTGACCACCACAGTTGAGCCGCCGGCCCCGGTGATGGATGCCGGGCTCAGCGTAATCGATGCAGGCTGGCCTTGCGGTGTCAGCATCAGTTGTGACTGCGCGCTGGCTCCGTTCCAACTTGCGGTGATATTGGCCAAAGTGTTTGCGGACACGGTGTTGGTCGGAATTGCAACGGAGACCGTCACGTTGCCGGGCAGGATGGTTGCCAGCGCGGGCGGCATGGCTGAACCTGAACTGCTGCTGAGGTCCACAACGGCTCCACCTGCCGGGGCCTGGCCATTCAGTGTAACCACCGCGCCGGCCTGGGCTCCGCCGCTGATCGTGCTCGGCGAAAGAGAGATGGACTTAATCGATGGCGGCAGCACGTTGACCTGAGCAGTAGCTGATCCTGAGTTGAGCGTGGCAGTCAGCGTAACCGGCGTGGATGAGGTCACCTGACCGATTTGTGTCTGGAACTGCATCCACGCTGTGTTGCCGGGCATGTTTACAGTTGCCGGCAGAGGAAATGCCGCTGGGTTGGAACTGGCCAGGTTGATGACCGTGCCGTTCGCCGGGGCTGCTCCACTGAGCTGTATCTGTACAAAGATTGTGTTGCCGCTGAAAAGCTGGTTGCTGGTAAGAGTGATTGAGACGGGCGAAGGCGGCGCGGGGTTTACATTGAAAGTTCCCACGGCTGACCATGCCGTCACTGCTGCTGTGGTAGGGGAAGCATCACCCTGGCTGGAGCGTACGCGCCAGAATTTTTGTCCGGGAGTGAGCGAAAGCTCC
This sequence comes from Terriglobia bacterium, assembly GCA_020072585.1. GTDB lineage: Bacteria > Acidobacteriota > Terriglobia > Terriglobales > Acidobacteriaceae > Angelobacter. Next base: position 111,285 of record JAIQGL010000021.1, read on the forward strand.
GTGCGGTTTGCATTGTTCAACTGCGGCGCCAGCTCTTCAATCTGCGTGAAGCCTGAATCTTTTGCGATCTGCAACTCGTATCCGCTCGGCTGCGGATTGGGCACATCCGTCCATGCCAGTTGAAGCGGCATGGTGACAGATGAGCCGTTCGCCGGCGTCAGCAGCGCCGGTGGCGCCGGCAGAGGATTGTTGTAAAAGACCGAATAGGTAATCACGTTGGAAGGGACGCCTGCTATGCCGTTTGCGCTCACCGCGTACACCCGCGCTGAATAAAAACCTTCGTCCGGTGTGGAAAAGGAATATGTCGTGTCAGGAATATTGCCGATCTGGCCGCGCGTTGCCACGGGGAAGCTCGGGTCCTTGGAGAACTGGAGAACGTAGCTCGCCGCTCCTGCCACTGCGGACCAGTTGAACGTCATGACCTCAAGCGGATGGAATGTGGAATAAGCCTTCGTCGGGGACAGGGTAGGCGCACCCGGCTGTCCTGCGCCTGCCCCGGTGATATTGAAACTGCGCGGCTGTGACCATGCTCCTTGCACAAAAGCACCGCTCACTGCCTGTACGCGCCAGAAATATGTTCCGTTTGCCAGACCGCTGATGGTGTCCTGCGTAACGCCGGCATTGGCCGAATTTTGCAGGGCCACTGTAGGAAACGTGGAGGAAGTACTGACTTGCCAGTTATAGCCGAGGATGCCGCTGGGGTCGCTCACTGCTGACCACGAGATGATAAGCGGTGAAGATACATTCGCCGCGGCCGCGGGGGCCAGAGGCGTGGGCACTCCCACGGCGGCAAACGCAGTAGAAGCTGCGCCAAGAATCAGAGCGAGGGCAAACAGTACTATGGCAACACGAGTCTTCATGAGTGGTCTCCGAATAGTTTTTTAAAAGGGAGAACGGAAGATCATTTGGCCCGGGTGGAATGATTCAGCCGCACATACCTTGATTTCACAGCTTCATGTTCAATGCCCGGCAGCCCTGGGATGTTTGCAGTTGCTGCAGCATTCGCTAACATCAGTTAAGACACGCGCGCACGACGATGCGGAACAAGTTCGGAGTACATGTCCTTCTTGCTGACCCGACATGTACCCGTACAATTCGTGCCAATGTCGTAGCGCGATAGGGACCGAGCCATCGTTTTGTAGTCATACAGGTCCGGCCCGCAACGCATTTACGTTACCTGTGCTCCATGGCTGCACTTGATACCAGCGCATCTGAGGGGGCCAGGCACGCCGGCTTAAATGGAGGGCGAAGTGGAGAAAAACTCAATTGCAGCGGCGGATTTTGCCTGGGGTGGCTTCTCTATGAGCTGAGTTGCAGAAACGGGAAAACATTTTCCCCGAACACGGCAAAAGCACTTTTCCGCTGTGGTGTCTTTAAGATGGGAAAAGGAGACCCCTTCGCTAAGGCTCGGGATTCGCCGCATCCCGGCTTAACTTTACAAAACTTTTTGCTTCCTTTTTACCTCGTGGTACTGTCTTTTTTAGATCATTATCTGCAACAATCTTTCAGGTCAAAATTATGGGCTCAGCGAATGGATGGCTGTTAAGATAGCGGTCTTCTGAATCAGGGTTCCTGGTCCAGTGTTTCCACGGACTGAGAAAGATGATCTCCAAATTCTTTAGAGGAATAGGAAATGATTCGGGGAGAGTTCTGATTGGCGACAGGGCATAGAAAATCTGCAAACAATTGCACACTGCGATTCATAGGCTGCGTATTGGCCGGAGCTTTATTGACCGCCTCTATTCATGCACAAGACCGGCCACAAACTTCTGAAGGGCAGCAAGGCAACGCAGCTGCGGCGGGCCGGAACGTTGGCGCGTTGAAGTCGATCAGCGGAAACACTCTGGTGCTGAAGACCGATGCCGGCCCGGAGATCACTGTCTCGGTGCCGGAGGGCACGCGCCTCGTGCGTCTGGCGCCCGGACAAACGGATCTGAAGAACGCTCCACCCATTACACTGCCGGAATTGCAGGTTGGCGATCGCATGCTCGTGCGTAGCCGGCCCGGGGACAACGGTTCCCTGCTCGTTACCACCATTGTTGTGATGAAGCAGGCTGACGTGGTGCAAAAACAGCAGCATGATCGCGACGACTGGCAGAAGCGTGGCGTCGGTGGAATTGTCAGCGCTGTTGACGCGGCTGCGGGAACGATCAACGTCTCGGTAAACCCCGCACTGAGTATCGTGGTGAAGACCTCAAAGGACACAGGTTTCCTTCGCTATGCGCCCGGCTCGATAAAGTTTTCCGAAGCGCAAAAAGGAACGATGGACCAGATCAAGACCGGCGATCAGCTCCGTGCGAGAGGCAATCGCAGCTCTGACGGCAAAGAGTTGGCCGCCGAAGAAGTGATCTCCGGGACCTTCCGCAATATTGCCGGGACCATCACTTCCATTGATGCAGCCAATAACACCATCACGGTCAAGGACCTGCTGGCGAAAAAGTCTGTCGTGATCAAATTCAATGCTGATTCGCAGTTGCGCAAGCTGGCGCCGCAGATGGCCCAGCGCCTGGCTTTCTTTTTGAAAGGCGGCGCTCAGGCAGTGCAGGGTGGAGCACCCGCGGGGGGTCAAACCGCAACTGGCGGAGCGGCACAGTCCAGCGGCGCGCCAGCGGCTGGCGGCAATGCGCAGGGCCCGCGCTCCGGTGGCGCGCCAGACTTCCAGCAGATGCTGAGCCGCATTCCCAGTGTGACATTAGCTGACTTGCAGAAAGAAGATGCTGTCATGGTTGTGGCGACGCAGGGAAATGCCGGTGGAGACGTTATCGCCATCACGTTACTGGGTGGAGTGGAGCCAATTCTTACCGCATCGCCGAATGGCATGGGCGCTGCCGCGCTTTTTTCCGGATGGAACATGGGCGCCCCCGGTGGCGATGCGGGTCCGCAATAATCGGATCCACAGTAATAAATGACTGTTGAGGAGAGATTGATGAAATTCTGGCTGTCGGGGGCGCGCGCATGGGTCTCCGCTTTTATTGTCACCATTCTTCTTGTCTGTTCGGGCGCTTTGTTCGCGCAAGCCCCCTCCGGGCGTCTCCGCGGACAAGTCACCGATCCCACCGGCGCGGTCATTCCCGGGGCCAGCATCATGGTAAAGAATTCCAGCGGTCTGGTCGTCTCCACCACGTCAGATGGCGCCGGCGCCTATGACGTAAAAAACCTTGCGCCTGGCAAATACACTGTCAGCGTTACCGCCAAGGGCTTTGCTCCCACAAAGCAGGAGATCGAGGTTATCGCCGGGCAGGAGAAGAAAGCCGATATCGCGATGGAAATCCTGGTGAAGGAAGAAAGCATTGATGTCCAGGGTGACGCTGCCAAAGTGAGCACCGGCTCAGACAACAATGCCAGCAGCGTGGTCATCAGCGGCAAAGATCTTGACGCACTCTCTGACGATCCTGATGAGCTGCAATCAGAATTGCAGGCGCTTGCCGGCCCTTCTGCCGGACCGAACGGCGGGCAGATCTATATCGATGGCTTTACCGGCGGCCAGCTTCCGCCCAAATCTTCTATTCGTGAAATCCGCATCAACCAGAACCCGTTTTCAGCGCAATATGATCGCATGGGCTTTGGCCGAATTGAGATCCTGACCAAGCCCGGCACAGACAAGCTGCATGGCCAGGTCTTTTTCAATGACAACCATTCTTTTTTTGACGCGCTGAACCCCTTTGCCGCTTCTGAACCTGATTTCAGCACGCAGATGATTAGTGGCAACGTGGGCGGGCCCCTGGGCAAAAAAGCCTCATATCAGATCAACGCGGAGCGCCGGAACATAAACGAAGCCGCGGTCGTATTGCCTGCGGCATTTGCCGCTGCAAACCAACCGGTGGTAGGCGTGCTCAACCCCCGTGTGCGCACCAATTTCAGTTCGCGGTTTGATTACCAGCTCTCGGCCTCCAACACCGTGATGGTCCGATACCAGTTCACCCACAACCATGAAGAAAATAACGGTATCAGCCAGCTCTCTCTGCCGTCACAGGGTTTCAATCAGACCGGAAACGAAAACGAGATCCAGGTCAGTGATACGCAGATTCTGAGTCCGCACGCCATCAATGAAACTCGCTTTGAGTGGGAGCGCGGCAGCACGGACCAGAACTCGCTTTTTCTTATTCCCGCCGTCAACGTGCTGGGACAATTTACCGCCGGGGGAAATCCTCTTGGCATCAGCTCCGTGATTACCAACCACTATGAGGTGCAGAACTATACCTCCATCAATAAAGGCAATCACTTTCTGCGCCTGGGAGGGCGGCTCCGCGCCACCGCGAACTCCAGCACGTCAACGCAGAATTTCAACGGCACATATACGTTTGATTCACTGGCTGCGTTTCACAGCGGAACGCCCCGGCAGCTGACCATCCTTACCGGCAATCCGCTGATTGAAAACACCTTTGTGGATGGCGGACTTTATGCAGAAGATGATTGGAAGGTCCGGCCCAACATGACCCTTAGTTACGGGTTGCGTTTTGAAACTCAAAATGGCATCCAGGACCATGGCGACTGGGCGCCGCGTGTGGGTTTTGCCTGGGCCCTGGGCAGCAAGAAAAATGCTGCTCCTAAGACGGTCATCCGTACGGGGTTCGGGATTTTCTATGATCGTTTCGCGCAGAACCTGATCATGCAGACGGAACGGCTCAACGGCATCAACCAAAAGCAGGTTACGATCACCGTCAAACCGAATGATACCTCTGCCGCCAACCTTGCGAACCAGGCGCTTCTCGCTTCATTGTTTGCCACGTATCCCACAACGCCCTCTTTGAGCAGCCTGGCAGCAACGCCCACAACAACTTACGGCATTGATCCTTCATTGCGAACGCCCTATACGATTCAGTTTGCTGGTTCCGTTGAGCGCCAGATCTCAAAGACCGCCACGCTTACCGGCACCTACCTTCACTCGCACGGCGTGCATCAGTTGTTTTCCAGCGTGTTGACTTCAACTCCCGTTCCGCAATACCAGTTTGAGTCTGGCGGGGTCTTCAACCAGAACCAATTGATCGCCAACTTCAATATGCGTGCTGGCGCCAGGCTGACCATCTTCAGCTTCTACATGTTCAGCCATGCCAACAGTGATACTTTCGGCGCCAACAGCTTTGCGTCCGATCCCACAAAAGGCGTTTCCGCCGACTATGGACGTGCTGGGTTTGACGTCCGCCATCGTTTGTTTTTCGGTGGCACTGTTTCCTTGCCGCACGGCTTCCGCCTGAGCCCGTTCATGGTAGCCAACTCGGGCTCACCGTTCAACGTGATTGTTGGACAGGACCTGAATGGCGATTCCATCTTTAATGACCGGCCGGCCTTTGCCACCAGCTCTTCAGGCCCCAGCGCCAGCTCCTGCGCCACAGCTACGCCAAGTGCTCCAGTCTGTACCGAGCCTGGGTTTGCAGCGTTTAATATGTTCCCCGCCGCGGGCGACCCACGAGTCGCCGCCAACTTCGGCACCAGTCCGGCACAGTTCACGTTGAACATGCGCCTCAGCAAACTCATTGGCATTGGGCCTAAGATCGAAGCAGCCAGCAGTCCCGCGCCACAGAACGGGCAGCGCGGTGGTGGTCCGGGCGGCCCTCCGGGCGGTGGCCGTCCCGGTGAAGGTGGTCCGCGTGGTGGCGGCCCAGGTGGTCCGGGTGGCGGCCCGCGCGGGATGGGCGGTCCATTTGGCGGCGGGGAAAGGTCGAGCCAGCGTTACAGCCTCACCTTCAGCGTGAATGCGCGCAACCTTTTTAACAACGTAAATCCCGCGCCGCCCATCGGCAACCTGAGCTCCGCCCTGTTTGGAAAGTCAACAGCCCTGGCTGGAGGCGTTTTCAATACTCAATCGGCCAACCGGCGCATTGATTTGCAAGTGATGTTTTCCTTCTGATGTTTGTTCTCTCCGATGCTATGACACGGATTACAGACTCCATGTCTGCGGGGTTACGTTCATTTTTGTAGCCCCGCCTTCTACTCTGCTTATTTCGCGGCCCCACGCCGATTGAACCTGCCATAAATAGGTGTTGACATTCTCTGGCTCATCCCCCAAACTACCCGCGCTCATCAGTAAGTGCACGCAAAGCATGTGGTTCCCGTCAAGAAAGTGCACGTCAGGTGATTGCCCGTCCGCCGCGGCAATCTTGTAACGAAAGCAAAACTCCTGCACTACAACGCATAGGTGAACCCAATGAAAATCAGATTTTTAGCAGTTGCGTGTACCTGGGGAATGTTCATGGCTATGGCGTTAGCGGCCCATGCCCAGTTGGTGGACAACAACCTGGCTCCGCAGACTGCCAAAGCAGGAATCAGCAAATCGCTGGCGGACGAAATCGGTCCCGGTCGCGGCGATCTCATGACACCAAACTCGTCTCTCTTCATCATCAATCGTGATCCCTTCCGCTCCGTGCGTCGCGGGCGGCAAATCTTCCAGCGCAAGTTCACCCGCGCTGAAGGTCAGGGTCCCAACAACAGTGACGGAAGAGGGAACCTCAACCTGGTAGGAGGAATCGGCGCTGGCCTTTCTGATAGCTGCGCCAGTTGCCACGGGCGTCCGCGCGGGTCCGCTGGAGCTGGAGGCGATGTGGCTACACGCCCTGACAGCCGTGACGCTCCACACCTATTCGGCCTTGGCCTGAGAGAGATGCTCGGCGACGAGATGACGAGCGATATGCGTGCCATCCGTGCGCAGGCCGTGGCAGACGCCAAAAAGAAAGGCCAATCTGTAACGCGGCAACTGCTGACCAAAGGCGTTTCTTTCGGCAGCATCACCGCCAATCCAGATGGCAGCGTCAATACCGCCAATGTCTCCGGAGTGAATCCTGATTTGCGCGTGCGTCCCTTCTTTGCCGAGGGCAGCACTATCTCGATTCGCGAATTCCTGGTTGGCGCGTTTCGCAATGAAATGGGTCTGCAGTCCGCCGATCTTGATCTGCTGAAGGCAGTTGAAGGGGCCCGCGTAGTGACCCCCGCCGGCATGGTACTGGATGGTTCGCTGGACAAGATTGAAGCGCCGCCCCTTACAGATGAGGGCACCGATCCTGATGGAGACGGCGTCACCAACGAGCTGCCCACCAGCCTTGTGGACCACGAGGAATTTTATCTGCTTCACTATTTCAAACCTGCTGTTTACCAGCAGACTGAGAACACGCGGAAGGGAAGACGGCTCTTTGACAAAATTGGCTGCGCTTCCTGCCACGTTGCTGACATGCTGATTGAGCATGACCGCCGCGTTGCAGACCTGGAGACGGTCTACGATCCGGTCCGCGGCAATATGAATCACCTGTTTGCCACGGCAACAGCCTCACTGCATGAGATCAATGACGGTTCAGGCTTCCCCACGATCAAGGTCCCCAACGGCGGGCCGTTTCTGGTGAAGGACATTTACACCGACTTCAAACGCCATGACCTGGGACCCAATTTCTATGAGCGCAACTATGACGGTACCTTGCAAAAGCAGTTCCTGACCCGTGCGCTATGGGGCGTCGGGACAACATCGCCGTACGGGCACGATGGACGCAGCATCAATCTGCATGAAGTGATCCTGCGTCACGGAGGAGAATCGCTGGCGTCCCGGAACGCATATGCGCATCTGGAGCCGGAAGGCCAGGACGCGATACAAGCTTTCCTCAACTCGCTGGTCTTGTTCCCGCCCGACGATACGGCTTCAACTCTGGATCCCGGCAACCGGCAAACGGTGAACTTCCCGCAGTTTGGCCACGGCAGCATCAAACTGACGGTCTTGTTTAACGACCCTACCGATCCGGAATAACGGAGAGGCGAAATACGACGGACGAGCCTGACGTTAGTGGCTGTGGCTTCAGCCGCTACACAGAGCGGATCGCCAACTTGTTGTGGCGGTCTGCTTTCTTTTTTTGTGGTTGGTCTGTGCTGCGCGCGAGGCGACCTTATGCCACGGCGTTTGGCTGTATGGCTGGTGCCAGCGAGTGCGCCTTGTTGCCGCCCTCGGCGCGCGCCACTTCCAGCGCGCTTTCCACGCGGTTGATCACCTCGGTGACCATGTCCACGGCATCAAAGCGCTCCAGCAGCACGGCTTCTGCTATGCCCACGCTGATCGGTGGCGTGCGGTCCGTGCCGGGGATTTTTATTGGCGCCAGCACTTTCCGCATCTTGTCCACCACCAGAAAAGCGTTTTTCTCCGTTGTGTCAGAGAGCACCAGGGCGATTGTGGTGAGATCGTAGCGGACGGCGACGTCATTCTGGCGGATGTGCGAAGCCAGCGCCTGCCCGATCTGCTGCATCATGCTCTCCACCTCGCCCTCGCCGATTTCCTTGGCCAACGCTGACGCTTTACCAAAGTGAAGCAGCATCAGGGTCATGGGCGTTTTCTGCTGTAGTGACCGCCGCACTTCAGAGAGCAACACGTCCAGGTAGGAAGCGCGCTTCAGCAGCCCGGACTTCTCGTCGGTGACAGCCAATGTTTTCATGAGTGTCCGCAGGCGGACGTTGCTCACCGCCAGCACCATCTGCTCGGCAATCGTCTTGAGCACCACAACGTCCGTTTGCTGCCACTGCCGGGGAGAGGTCTGTTCCAGGATCAGGATGCCTGACTGCTCGCCTGAGTCGATGAGGGACACCGCGAGCAGAGACTCAATATTCAAGGCATGAATATGCTCCGCCGCCGGCGCCAACTCACGCGAGGCCTTGGCATTCGGAATGTTTGCTGGGCCGTTCGCCGCCAGTTGCTGCGTCAGACCGATGAGTTTTACGATCGCCATCACGTCAGATTGCTTCACTCCCGGCGCGCAATATTCCAGCGCCGCGGAAGGCGGTTTGCCGATGGTGCACAGTCCGGCCACGCAGCGGCTGGCGTTAAAGTGCCGTCCAATATCGTTTACCGCGGTGAACAACACGCTCTTCACATTGGCCTGGCGATAGATGTTGCGTGTGATTTCGGTGACGCGGGCAAAATTGTCGACCGCGTTCTCTTCATACTGTGAAACGGGAGCTGCCGGTGAAGGAGCAGGAGGCTTTTGTTCCTTCAATGGCTCGGACACCCCGGGCTGGGCAATTGCTTTTGATACCGCGGCGGCCACTTCATACACCGGCGTGAATCCGGCGGATATATAAAGGTGGCGAAGCTTCTCGTTTTTCTGCTCTTCGCGCGGAAACAGTTTGCTTACGCGTTCCAGACGTTCCAATGCCTTGGAGCGCATGCCATATTGCAGGTAAATTTCCGCCTGGAGAATGAAATCTTCCAGCACGGTCGGCTCTGATTCGCGCACGGGCGCTGCGGCAGCGGGGGTCGGCGTTACCGCCGCCGCCGCTTCCGGCTTGCTATCGACACGATGAAAGCGATTGGCAATACGGCTGTATTGGTTGTCGTCAATGCGGCCGCGCAGCATTTCCAGGCGTTTGCCATGGCCGGGCTCATAGGGATCAAGTTCAGCCGCCCGGTCCAGCGTCTCGCCCGCCTGCCCGTATTTTCCCGCGGCATAATACAGTTGAAAAATCTTCAGCAGAGTGCGGCTGTATTCGTGCTCGCGGTTGGCGGTATCAAAGAGCTTGACCAGGTATTCGGTGAACCCGAGCGTGGCCAGCCGGCGGTCTGACATTTCATACATGCTGGTGATGAACTCGCGCCGCCGCCCTGCCGCGGTTTCATGGTGTTCAAGCTTCTTCGCCAGTTCCAGCGCGCCACGCGTGTCATTCACGTCCAGGTACACGCCGATCAATGAAGCAACTTCTTCCAGTTGCTGCGGGTCTTTCTCAAATAGCTCCCACGTATATGGTTCGGCTTCCGCCGGCCGTTTGGCGGCCATCAGTGCATGCGCATACAGCTCGCGCAGCTCAGGAAGGCCTTTTACCCTGGTAACCACGCTCTCCAGCACGGCCAGGCACTCCTTGACGGCATTCCGTGAGAACAGGCCGCGCCCGTATAGAAAAATGGCCTGGAAGTTGAGCGGATCAAAATTGTAGGCCCGTTCGTAGGACTGAAAGCCCGAGCCCGGCGACTCCTGGTCCTGTAGCAGCCCGAGCTGAACAAAGCTTGAAGCAGCGGTCTTGCCTTCTCCCAGAGCGGCGGCCTTTTCCGCCGTGAGCTGGAGGTTTTCAATCGTGGGTGAAAGTTCAACGATCCGCTTGCATGCTGCCAGGGCCTGTTTATCTTTCTTCTGCCGTTCAAAACCCTGCAATGCGCTCTGGTATGCCTCCAGTGCCTCATTGCGGTCACGCTTCTCCGTGAGCTGGGCAAAGTGGAAGGTCTGCATCGGCGTGGGGGTAGTGATCTTGCACAGCTTTTTATAGGTGATGGAGCCTTTGGCGCTCTCGCCTGCCTCAAACTCCTGCTCGAACAAGCCGCTAAACAGGTCAGCCGCCTCGGCGCGCCGGTCCAGCACCAGGCAGAGGTCGGCGGCAGCCTGGCGCACCTGGTCATTTCTGGGTTCTTCGTCAAGAATACCCAGATACTCTTCCAGCGCAGCCTCAGGCTTGCTTCTTTGCAGGTACTTTTCCGCTTTTTCCAGTCGCTTGGAGATGTCCGCCATGGGTCAACGTCCTCAGAATACTCTCGGACAGGCCGGCCGAGATGCACCGAGGCTGAGATATCCAATTCTATGCGGAATTGACGGGGCACTCAATCCTCGAGGGTAAATGACGTGTCACAAGGGTAACGTATTGCAAGGATAAATCTCTGAAACTAAACGAGTCTGGCAATCGGCGCTTACAACCGTTATAACTTTTCCCGATGATTCAACAAGAGCAGGGACTAAAAAGGGAGCTGACCGCACGGCAGATGGCCATGGTGGCCGTAGGAGGCTCGATTGGGACCGGTTTATTGCTTGGTTCCGGCGCCGCTATTGAGGTAGCCGGACCTGCCGTGGTGCTCACATTTGTGTTGAGCGCGCTCATTTCCTGGACCGTTGCCATGGCGCTGGGAGAGATGTCCGCCGTCCACCCGGCCGCAGGCTCATTTGGCGTCTATGCCGATCTATACGTCAACCGCTGGGCGGGGTTCGTCGCCCGCTACGGGTACTGGTTTTCAGTGGTGATGGTCGTGGGATCTGAGGTGGTGGCCGCAGCCACCTACATGCGCCATTGGTATCCCGACGTGCCTGCTCTGGTGTGGATGGTAACGTTCGGGTTGTTCCTGCTGGCGATCAATTTTTTCTCCGTTGGCCATTACGGCACGTTTGAATACTGGTTTGCCCTGCTGAAAGTAGTCACGATCTTCGTATTCATCGTGATGGGCGCGGCTTTGCTCTTTGCCGGGAAGGTCCGGCCGCAGTATTTCGCGCAGGGCGGTTTTGCTCCCCAGGGCTGGTCGGCGCCTCTGCTGGCCATATCTTTTGGACTGTACAGTTTTCTTGGCATTGAGATGGTGGCCATCTCCTCCGGGGAGGCGCGGTCGAGCAGGGAAGTGGCGCGCGCCACCCGCATTGCTTTCATGGTGCTGGTATTTGTTTATGTGGGTGCGATGGCCGAGCTGGTGGGCGTGCTGCCATGGAAAAACGCCGGCGTCTCTGAAAGCCCATTTGTCACAGTGTTTAAAGTGGCGGGAATCCCCGCGGCTGGTTTCATCATGAATGTGGTGGTGCTCTCGGCCGCGCTCTCCGGCGCGAATGCCAGCCTGTATGTCACATCGCGCATGCTGTTTTCCATTGCGCGCTCAGGGTACGCACCGCAGCGCATGGGCGTGCTGAACCAGAACGGTGTGCCCATGGGTGCGCTTCTGGTCTCCATGCTTGGGATTGTGGTGGCCATATTGCTTCAGCTTCGTACAAAGAACGCTTATCTTTACATCATCAACGCCGCGCTGGTTGGTGGAATGATCGCGTGGCTCATTTCGTTGCTGGCGCATGTCCGCTTCCGCCAGACCGTTTCCGATGCTCAATTGGCTGAGATCGGTCTGCGTTCACCTCTGGGCGGAACCGGCTCCATTCTGGGATTCATCGCGATTGTGGCCGCGATCGCGTGCACCTGGTGGGTTTCGCAATCAAGCGTTGCCGCCAAGAGCGCAGGAATTTATTTCGTGGTGTTGAGCGTGGCGTACCTGCTGGTGCGGAAGAAGTAGGATTTTTTCTAAAATCTCGAGCTCCAGCGAGAGATCCCTATGATCTGAGAAAACTCCAGGCGAGAAGAGGCGAACAGCAAAGCGATAGAGATCTCTCGCTCCGCTCGAGATTTCAGGAAAAGGTCTCGCTTATTTACATCCCAAGGCCTCAACTTGAGTTTTTTCATCTCACAGGGGCTCCTCGCTCCGCTTCGGAATTTCAGAGGCAGCTTCGACCGAAATTTCGGCCTTCGGCCTTCCTGCCACAAAGTAATACACAACGCCCAGCGCCATCAGGACCAGTCCGAAGCCCAGTTGGCTCACGCTGCCCAATCGCCACAGGTCAAGTTGTTCGCTGCGGTTTTTGATCAGAGCGATAAGCAGAAGCACGGTTGGGCCCATGCCAAGAGCGATTGCGCCGGGCAAGCCGCCGGGTACGCGGAAAGGTCGCGCCAACTCGGGCTCGCGGATGCGCAGCATGATGAGCGCTAAAAATTCCAGCACCAGGCTGGCGCCGTATAAAAGAAGATCAAGCATGATCAGCTTGTCAAAGGTCAAGCCCAAGGACGCTGCCCATGCGATGCCAAGAACCATGATCGCAACCCACGGCGCTCCGTCTTTCAGTTTCCTGGTAAAGATTTTGGGCAGATGGCCGTCCTCCGCCATTGCCACGGGCAGGCGGGAATAAGACATCACCAGCGAATTGAAAGTGCCGAACTCGCTGATCATGGCAGCGGCCACCAGGGTGATGCCCAGCCACGGGCCTACAACCATCGTCGCAATACTGGCCCAGCTTCCCGTGGACCATATTTCCGCCTGCACGTGGAGATGCCACACAGCGAGGACCGGAACTACATAGGAAAGAAAAATAGCCGCCAGGGTCAGCATCATGACGCGGGGGTAGGTCTTCTGCGGATTTTCAACTTCATTGGCCACCGTGGAAGCATTGTCCCAGCCCATATAATTCCACATCGCCACCAGAATGCCGGTCAGAAGACTGCCCTGCGCGGGCGGAGTGGCGATGACAGTGACAGGACGAAAAAATGCAAATGTAGTGATAAGCGCGAACGGACTCAACATCAGCACGCCCAGCAAAATTGAGCCGTTGCCGACGGCCTTCGCGCCAAGCAGGTTCCACGCCAGGCAGACCACGATCATCGCGGCGGCGATGGCCAGGCCTCTGTGCCCTGCGGTCGCGGCAGGCCAGAGCCGCCCCAGATAGAGAACGAACACCGTGGGATAGATGGCCATGTCAAAGATGCTTGCCACCAGAGAAAGCCATGCTTCCTGAAAACCCCAGAAAGGCCCCATGGCGCGGCGCACCCAGACGTAAAAACCTCCCTCATCGGGAAGAGCGGCAGCCAGCTCGCCTACCATCAGGCCGGTGGGCAGGCTCCAGATCAGCGGTGTAAGAAAGAGAATGACAATAGCGAGTTTGTAGCCCGCATCCTGGACCAGTTCCTCCATTCCGTACGGGCCGCCGGATACCATGAAATAAGTGGCCGCCGCCAGCGACAAAACAGTCAGCTTGCGGCGTGGTCCAAGTTGAGTTTTTTGCATCGTGGTGAAATGCAATATAACATCGCGCCCGGTGCGTGCAGCGCACAACTTCGCCAGGAAGGGAAAATATTTTTCTCAGCGCAGAGTCTCTAAGCAATCCGTTGCTGCCGCGCATGCCTAGGGGTGCGCCCCGGATGCTGGTTCCGGTGCGGCTGTCTCCGTTTGGTTCTGCATGTAATCGATCAGGGCGTGGATGTCTTCATCCGCCAGCCGCAGGTCGGGCATGTTTACCTGCTTGTATTTTTTAAAAAGCTCCGTGGCGACCGGATCGCCTTCTGCAATCATCTGATCAGGGCGCGCGATAAAACGCGCCAGCCAGGCGCGGTCGCGCAGACTGGTCACTCCCCGCAAGTCTGGTCCAATCTTGTCGCCATGGCCAATCGTGTGGCAAGCGGCGCAGTGAGTAGCAAAAATATATTGTCCCTTGTCAGCGATCTTCAGCACTGAAGCATCGGCATAACTTTTTGGCGTCTCAGCCTGCCGGTTCTTCCAACTGTTCATCCAGTCACCGATCAGGATCGCGAGAAAGCGCGGGTTGTCCGTGGCCGAATTCCTCATCCATTGGCCGGTGACTTCATTGCCGATGACAACAGCGGGCGTGTGGCCATCACGATTGCGATCGTTCGGCGGCGCATACAGCCCCAGCTTCTGGCTGATGAGGTCGATGTCATCTTTCTTGCCGGTGAGGAACAGCCAGCCCGGCCCGGCATGATATTTCTCCGCGTACTCCTTCAGCACTTTCGGGGTGTCCTGCTCGGGATCAATGCTGATGGAATAAAAAAAGATCTCCTTGCCCACGCGATCACCCAGCATGCGCTGGACCTGGGCCAGCCGGGCCGTTTCCAGTGGGCATGCATCCACGCAGCGCGTATAGATCAATTCAATCACCACCATTTTGCCTTTGATCAGATCGTCGTAAAAATGGACTTTGGTCCCATCCTGCGTGGTCAGCTCAACATTGGGAAAGTAGCCTGCTCCCCAGCGCGTGTTGTCATAGGCGGTTGAATCAAGCCCGGACAGCAGTCCTCCCATAAACAGCACAGCAGCCGAAAGTCTCAGCAGTTGGTTCCTCTTCATTGTGTTCGCTCCAGGTACGGCATTTGCCGATTTTCACCCACAACGCCATTTCAGCAACACGGGGTTTCAGTCACCACCAGGCCGCCAGAAAATCCCTGACGGCCCGGCAATCGCATTGCATCACAACCTACAATGCCGTGGAGAGCACTTCATCCGGTGAGATAAAGGTCACGCCCTGCGGACTGGGAATCGGAGTAGGAAGCGGCCGGAGGAATGGCGCGCCTCCGTCATCGAGCTCCCAGCGCAGCAGCATGGCATTGTCTTCATGAACAGTGTTGTGGCAATGCTCCATGAACATGCCGCCCCAGTCGCGGAACTGCATGGTCAGGGTGACGCTGCCTCCCGGCCGCAGGCGATAGACGTCTTTGCGTCCTGTTTCCCAGGCTGGGACATTGGCAGCGCTTCCGTTGCGGGCAAGGATCTGCCCTTCTTCAAAGTGAATGTGGATAGGGTGGTCCCAGCCGCCGCCGGAATTGGTGAGTGTCCACACTTCGCGCGTACCAAACTTCGGCGCAGCGGAAACACGGCCAAAGTCCGCGTTGAGCCTGGTTCCTCCATCAGTAGAAATCCCCCAGGGACCGGTAAATGCCGTGATGGGATTGGTGCTGCTTTGCGTGGCATCACCGCCAAAGTCAAAGGAGCGGGTTCGGGCCACAGGAATGCTGCTGAGGTCAGGGTTGGGAATCAGCGGATCAGGGACCTGGCTCACGTCAGAGCGAACAGGATTGCGCACAATGCGAAACTCCAGGAACTTGCCCACACAGGGATCTAACGACGTGCCGGACAATGCCTGAGACAACGTGAGATCGGCAGACGGCTTTTTCCCGTTCTCATGCGCCGCCAGGTTTACCATCCAGACTTTGCTGCCGACGGTATAGCGGGAGAAGTCAATCACAATGTCATAGCGCTCGGCGATGCCCAACTCATCCAGTTGAGTCAGCGTAACCGGATGAGGAAGCAGATTGCCGTCATTGGCAATCTGAATCATGGGTGAGCCGTCACTCAATGCGATTTTGACAAAACGCGATGCGCTGCCATTCAGGATGCGGAAGCGATATTTACGGCGCTCAACTTCGAAGAACGGCTTATAAGACAGGTTTACTGTCATTATGTCGCCCAGAAACCCGTCGAAATTGAATATGTCAAAGAAGAGTTGCCCGTTCTGGTCCCACGCTTTGTCAGCCACCATGAGGTTTACGTCGTAGTCCAGATTGCCGAAGTCTTTTGCCGTGCCGCTGGGCAGGCGAAGATTTACCCCGTCATTAATCGCCTCATTCCCGCGATCCAGAGCGCTGTAAATGTTGAACATGCCGGCCATGCCTTTATAGACATTCTGCGCGGTGAAGCTGAACATGTGATCGTGGAACCAGTGGGAGCTCATGGTCTCACGCCAGTCACCGGGGACCTTGGTGATGCCGCCACTGCCGTTCGGACTGCCCGCGCGGGGATCTGTTGCGTTTACATTCACGGTGTCACGTCCGGCAAGCACGATGGGCCAGTGGTAGTCATAGAACTGGTTGGGGAAAAAATAAGCGCCGGTAAAACCGTCGTTTTCCGCTCCATGATGTCCGTTGTGCTCGTGCGTGCTGATGGTATGCCGGCCAAAACCGCCATTCTGGCTGACATCAGCGGGCAGCTTGTTGTGATGGCGGAAGAGAATAGGCTCTCCATAGCGCCCCTGAATCAGCTTTGGGGGGATCGTGCCATTGAATGTCCACATCGCGAGCGAACTCTGCGCGGGAAGCCCAGGATGGAACTTTGGGGCGAGAGCTTGCGCGGGATTAATTCCTGAGTTCAAGCTGGAAGGTACGCCCGGGTTGTAAACGGCGTTGGCTTTGGCGCCTTCCTGTGTGACCTCAACTGCAACCTGTGGAGGGAAGATATTGAATCGCTGATGCGCCCATATGGCCCCGGGAGGACGGCCTTCAATAGGTCCAGAGCCGCCGCCTAATGCCGGGTCGACAGCCATCTGCGTCTGGTTTGCTGTGGCTGTTGGCACCGGGTTCAGGGGATGAGGATGCGTGGCATCCACCACGGCAGGAATTGGTGCTCGCGGCAGAACATCAAAACGCGGCATGGGCTGGGTGAATGCCTGCACGCCAAACAAAGGACTGGGGGGCGCTCCCGTGGGGATTGTGTCCACGCTGCCTCCACCTCCGCCTTTGGCACAGGCGCTCGTCATAAAAGGATTCAAACCAGGGATGGGAGCCAGCAATCCACCACCTGTGATAAGCCCCAGCTTCATGAGCTCACGGCGTGAAACCTGACCATGGGAAAAGGCCTTGACGATCTCAGCCCGGTTTTTGCGTGCATTCGTGGCATCTTCAAGCCGCCGCTTTGGCGCTTTTTCAGATAAAAAAAACACTTCTTCACGATCACTCTTGCGAGTCATTCGTTACGCTCCTTGGTTGTGATTGGTGAAGCGTCGTCTGGACGAGGGAATGCTATCCGGTGGGACGACGGAAGATCTGACGCTCGAGAAAGGACCAGTCCTGCGCTGCTAGTGGCTCATCGAAGCAACTTGACTGCGATCATGCATGCCACAAGAGGGACACAGTTTTATGTGGTGCTGTTGCTCTTGTACTTGCAAGCTTCCCAGAAGTTGGCGGCTGCCAGTGCAAATGATCCTTAAAAGCGCAAAAGAATTCACACCTGAACAGTTTTATACACGTTCGAGGGCAGAAACCGTAATACTTCAAAGCATAATTGAGAAAAAAATTGAATTGCACGTTCCAAAAAGGAACCTATCAGGCAAAAAAGCCTGCGAGCGTGTGGTCAATGACCTTGGGCGGCTGTGCATCATTACAGCAAAAGTGCCGTTATGGGAGCCTGTATACGTTCGCCTTTCGGTTCAAACCTGACATTTGTATCGGCGCCAATCAGGTACACTTTAAGGCGGCAAACATGGAGACTACCCCAATGTCAGACGATCTTCTCCGCTTCCGTGCGGAGTTCCCCATTCTGGAGCGGACCACTTACATGATCAGCAACTCGCTGGGTGCCATGCCCCGCGGAGTGTATGACTCAGCGCAGGCCTACTGTGACATCTGGGCCACTCGCGGCGTGCGCGCCTGGGAAGAAAAATGGTGGATGATGGCCCTGGAAGTGGGGGACGAAATTGGTGCAATCATGAATGCCGCGCCCGGCTCGGTCAGCATGCACCTGAACGTGACCAGCTGCCAGGCGGTGATCGCCAGCTGCTTTGACTTTAGCGGCAAGCGCAACAAGGTCGTCTACAGTGACATGAACTTTCCTTCAGTGATGTACTTCTGGGAAGGCCAGCGCTCACGCGGCGCGCGCGTCCAGATGGTCCCCACCGATGACGGCGTGCACGTTCCCACCCAGCGCCTGGTTGATGCCATTGATGAAGAGACGCTTCTTGTTCCCATTTCGCATGTAGTATTCCGCAGCTCCTATATCAAGGACGTGAAGGCGATCGTTGAAAAAGCGCACCGTGTGGGTGCGCGCGTGGTGCTGGATTGCTTCCAGTCAATGGGCAATGTACCGGTGGATGTGCAGGCGTTCAATGTCGACTTCGCGGTTGGCGGTGTGCTCAAGTGGTTGTGCGGAGGGGCCGGCACCAGCTACCTTTATGTGCGTCCGGACCTGGGAAAGACCTTGAAGCCGGATTTCACCGGCTGGTTCGCGCATGAGCATCCATTTGAATTTGAGATTGGGGCCAGCAAGTATGGGGAAGCGCCCTTCCGGTTCATGCAGGGGACCACGAATGTGCCCGGGTTTTACACTGCCATGCCGGGGCTGAAGATCATTCGGGAAGCTGGCGTCGCGCGCATTCGGGAAAAATCAAAAAAGATGACGGCACGGCTGATCGAACAGGCCGACCAGCGCGGCTGGCGGGTGAATGCACCCCGCGATCCCGAGCAGCGCGGTGGGACCGTGGCCATTGATATGCCAAACGCGAAAGAGGTCTGCCAGGAGCTCTTGCGGCGCGACGTTCTGGTGGATTACCGTCCGCGCGCCGGCGTGCGCTTCTCTCCGCATTTTTACAACACCATGGAAGAGATCGACCGCGCGATCCAGACGGTGGATGAGGTCCTGAGCACCATGCCCACGGCGATGGCGGTCAAATAGGGGGTGGTGTAAAAATTGGTTCGTACTGCACAATTTGTTGGACAGTTCGCCTTTAATTCGTTAATATTTCGCTTGTATGGCTATAACGAAGAGACAACGGCAGGTTTACGACTTCCTCCACGACTTTATCCAGCGCAACGGCTACTCGCCTTCCTTTGAAGAGATAGGCGATGGGCTGGGACTGAGTTCGCTGGCAACCGTGCACAAGCACGTCTCCAATCTGGAGAAAAAAGGGCTGCTCAAGCGGGACTATAACCGCAGCCGGTCCATTGACGTGCTTCCGGTGCGCGGGATGTTCAAACGGCAACCGCCGAAGGAGCTTGCGCTGCCATTGATGGGGCGCATCGCCGCCGGCCACCCGATTGAGGCCGTGGAAAACCCGGAAACAATTTCTCTAGGCGACATTACCCGCTCCAAGGATGTTTTTGTCCTTCAGGTCAAAGGCGAGAGCATGAAGGACGAGCACATTGTGGATGGCGATTATGTCCTGGTAGAGAAGACCAATAACGCACGCGATGGCGAAATCGTGGTGGCGCTGGTGGACGGCACGGATGCCACGTTGAAGCGGTTCTACCGTGAAGGCGTGAATATTCGCCTGCAGCCATCGAATACTGCCATGAAACCGATCATTGTGGCGGCAAAGTCAGTGGCGCTACAGGGACGGGTGATTGGCGTTCTGCGGAAATACTGATCTCTATTTGGTAATTGAATAAATTTTGCAATTGGGTAACTCTGCCTGCCTGTTCATGCGGGCTGGTTACCCATCGGTAATGACGTAGCGCGCCACTCCGGGAGATGCCCGGAGGCGTATCATGTTGTGGCGCAACATTCCTAATCTTTGGATCGCTCCCAACCGCCAGCCATGAAAGAGGAAGTAAAAGACTAAAGAGAAGGGCAGGGAAGTGAGATCGCCAGTGGAATTTCCATAAATATGCCGTTGCGAAACAAATCCGCCGGCGGAAATCCTACTTCGCTTACTCTTGAGCTTCGCCCAAAAAATAAAAAGCCCGTACTAGCCGGGCTCTTTACCGTTCAAGAAACCGTTTTAGCTGACGTGCTTCTTCAGGGCTTTTTCAATCACGTCGCGGTTCACATAGCCCACGATCTGTTCCTGCACCTGGCCGCCCTTGAAGATGAGCAGAGTTGGAATGCCGCGCACTCCATAACGTTGCGGAGTAGCCGGACAGCTATCCACATCCATTTTGCCCACTTTAACTTTGCCCTGATATGCCGCGGCCACTTCATCCACCACGGGCGACAACATCTTGCAAGGGCCACACCAAGCTGCCCAGAAGTCGATCATCACCGGCTGGTCGCTCTTCAACACTTCCTTGTCGAAATTGCCATCGGTTATTTCCAGAATTCCCACGCTCTCCATGAAAGTCCTACCTTGATTTAATTTGTCCTACCCATAAGTTCCGCTTTGTAACTCACTATCCTAACAAACCAATTAGATGTATCTGCCTCATTTAAGTTGCGCAGTATGTAAATCATTGCCCGGGAAAGAGATATTGGCAACAGGCAAATGTTACTAAAGTGACGTGGACGAAAGGCCAGTCTGATCCTAGACTCATCCTCGGTGGTAAGGCAGTTCTGGGGGAGGGCTGCCTGGCGTCCTGCGATTCGTCGCAGGACGCTTGTATTTTTGGCGTCAAAATGGCTGAGCCAATAAAAGGGTGGCCATCATTTGAGCCGTGCATCTCGCAGTTCCGTGGCAGCTATCGCCGGTCGTGATCGCGATCTTTGTCATGGTCCCGGTCCCTGTCGTGGTCACGGTCCTTCGCCTTGTGTCGATCCTTGTCCTTTTGGTGGCGGTCCTTGTCCCCATCACGGTTTCGAGCGTAGTTCCTGCCACGATCATCGGCGTCGTGGTCGTTTCTCCGGCGGTCATCCGCGTCATGGTCGTTCCTGACCCCGCGATCGCGGAATCTCTGGTCCTGGCGGAAGCGCGCATCGTTCCGGTTTCTCCATTCCCAATACTCCCGCTGGCGCTCACGGTTCAACCGGTTGTACTCGACATAGTTATACCGGCGTTCAGCAAGCCATTGCCGGTAATAGGGGTCCTCGACGGCATACCCTCCATAGGACCTCCCGTAATAGGGATCGTATGCCCGAGACCGGTGCTCCGCACAGCCTGTGGTTACAATTGTCCCTAGCGCAAGCGTTGAAATGATGAGTCCTGAAAAAAGGCGCATCAATTTGTTTCCTCCCGTCCCCGTTCTATTGGTTACTTTTTAGTTAATAAGTTAGATGTTGGTAAACCCCTTGCTGTTGGTTGGCTGCTCTATCCCCGTCTCTGAGGGTTAATAAAACTTAACGGCAAGTGAAGCTGATGAGACCGGCGCAGCAAGACACTTGATTCCAATGTGGGCCGCAAGAGGGTGAATTGGAGCGGGACTTAATTTCTCCTCCGCTTAAAAATGTTATCCTCAAAGGTTGGGAATCTTCAGGAACTACCGCTAGAGCAGTTCCCTAATCAGGTCTGGATCACACGAGAATGAGCCCCAAGAGCGCACAGTTATCGACAAGCGAAATCTCCCTTGAACGCGAGCAGGTTTTTGATACCTTCCGGCGCTGGGGATATCTGGATGCCAACCTCAACCCCTTTGGCGGGCCGATTGGGGGAGGTTATCCCGATGTCCGCATCACGGGAGAGGGCGCCGAAGAGGCGCGAGAGATCTATTGCGGCACCATTGGCGCTGAGTTTATGCACCTGCCCCAGCGCGATCGCCGCGAGTGGATCCTGAACAGGATGGAAAATCCCGGATCGCAGCCGGTGGACCGCCGCTGGCTGGCAGAGCGCCTGCTCCAGGCAGATTTGTTTGAACAGATCATGCAAACCCGCTATCTGGGTACAAAGCGCTATTCCGGCGAGGGGGCCACCGCACAGATTCCGCTCCTTGACATGGTGCTGGAAACGGGCGCGGACCTGGGCGCTGCCGCAACAGTGATGGCAATGAGCCATCGCGGACGTCTCACGGTGATGACCCTGACCATCGGCATTCCGGCGGAGAACGTCTTTGCCGGTTTTGAAGACGTTGATCCGCGCAGCGTGCTTGGCGGTGGCGATGTGAAATATCACAAGGGCGCTACTGGTGAATTCCATACGCGCAACGGCAAGGTGGTTCGCACCCACCTGGTTTCCAATCCCAGCCATCTTGAAGCTGTGGATCCGGTGGCGCTAGGGCGCACGCTGGCCAAGCAGAAACATGCCGGAGCCAACGGCATGAAGGAAATTCTTCCGGTCATCATGCATGGTGACGCCGCTTTTGCCGGCCAGGGCATCTGGGCGGAGACATTGAACTTTGCCGGCCTGAAAGGGTACACGGTAGGCGGAGCGATTCAGGTGATCGTGAACAACCTGATTGGTTTTACCACCAACCCGCGTGAACTGCACACCTCACGCTTTTCCTCTGATCTGGCCAAACGCCAGCCGATTCCTATCTTTCACGTCAACGCGGAAGATCCGGAGGCGGTGTTGCGCGTGGCCAAGATGGCGACCGAGTATCGCTACCAGTTTGGCAGTGACGTGGTGATTGACCTGATCGGTTATCGCCGTCATGGTCACAGTGAAGTTGATGATCCCACGATCACCCAGCCGCTGTTGTACAAAAAGATCAATGAACGCCGCCCGCTGTTTGAGATCTACGCGGAGAAACACGGCATTGATACTACGGAGATGGCGCGAAAATTTCGCGCCAAGGTCGACGCGGCATACGACCATGCCGCACAGATGCAGAAGTCTCCGGTGTTGCGCAAGCTGCCTGAGTACTGGGACAAATATTCCGGTGGACGCTATAAGCCGGAATATGAAGTGGCAACCGCCGTGACGGAAGATAAGCTGCGCCAGCTTACGAAAAAGCTCACCACGTATCCGGAAAGTTTTGCCATTCACCCAAAAGTCAAGAAGCTGCTGGAGCAGCGCGAGAAAATGGGCACGGGCAAGCTGCCGCTGGATTACGGTATGGCAGAGGCGTTGGCTTTCGGTTCGCTGCTGATAGAAGGCGTTCCAGTTCGTCTCTCCGGGCAGGACGCACGCCGCGGCACTTTCAATCACCGCCACTCAGTTCTGATCGACACGGAAAACGAACAGGAGTACGTGCCGCTTTGCCACCTCACGCCCAATCAGGCGTGGTTTGAGGCCTATAACTCGATTCTTTCTGAAGCCGCGGTGCTGGGTTTTGAATACGGTTTCAGCCGCGACTATCCTGACGGCCTCACCTTGTGGGAAGCTCAGTTTGGCGACTTTGCCAACGGTGCGCAGGTGATCATCGACCAGTTCATTGTTGCCGGTGAAGATAAATGGGGACTGCTGTCTGGCCTGGTGATGTTGCTGCCGCATGGCTATGAAGGCCAGGGGCCGGAGCACTCCAGCGGCCGCATTGAGCGTTATCTGCAACTTGCGGCCAAAGACAATATCCAGGTCGCACAGCCTTCCACCGCGGGACAATATTTCCACCTGCTGCGGAGACAGGCCCTGCGCACCTGGCGCAAACCTCTGATCGTATTCACGCCGAAGGGCATGTTACGCCACCCTGATGCGGCAAGCGCAGCCAGTGAACTAACTGGCGGACGGTTCCAGAACGTGATTCAAGATAGCGAGATCACGAACGCTGAGCGCATCATCCTGTGCACCGGAAAAATCGGTCATGAGCTGCGCCGCGAACGCAAGCGCCGCGGCGACAGCAAAACGGCCATTATCTTTCTGGAGCAGCTCTTTCCCTTACCGGAAGCCGCGCTTGAAGCGGCCCTGGCACAGCATAAAGGCTCGCGCGAATTCCTCTGGGTGCAGGAAGAGCCGGCCAATATGGGGGCGCTGAATTTTCTGGCGCCGCAACTGGAGCGGCTGGCCCGCGGAATGCCGTTCCGCTCGGTGAAGCGCTCGCCATCATCGAGCCCTTCCACCGGTTCACACACGGCGCATGAAATGGAACAGAAGACGTTGCTGGAACTGGCGTTCGCGGCGTTTTAACCCGTACCATGCAGCATCGCGGGCGAGGCCAGGATCATCCAAGTTAGGGTCATGCAAAAGTTAGTTCAGTATTAATCAATGAAAGGTGGTTGAAATGGCACAAGGAACTGTAACGGCACATGAGGTACCGGCGCTGCCATATGCGTACAACGCGCTGGAACCGCACATTGACGAGCAAACCATGCACCTGCACCATGACAAGCACCATGCGGCTTATGTGACTAAGCTGAACGGTGCAATTGAGAAGCATCCTGAACTGGGAAGCAAGAGCGCGGAAGAACTGCTCCGCAACCTGAACGCCCTGCCGGAAGATGTTCGCGGCGTGATTCGCAATAACGGCGGTGGACATGTGAACCATACGATGTTCTGGCAGCTGATGGGACCGAACAAAGGCGGCAATCCCACAGGGGCCATCGCTGACGCCATCAACAAGACTTTTGGAAGTTTTGATGCTTTCAAGGAAAAGTTTGAAGCCGCGGGAGTCAACCAGTTCGGCAGCGGCTGGGCCTGGCTGGTCCGCACCAAGTCGGGCGAGTTCAAAATTTCGTCGACCCCCAACCAGGACAATCCCATCTCCAACGGCGAATTTCCTGTTTTGGGAAATGATGTTTGGGAGCACGCCTACTACCTCAAGTATCAGAACCGCCGGCCTGACTACCTGAAGGCCTGGTGGAACGTGGTGAACTGGGATGAGGTCAATAAGCGTCTGTCCCAGGCAAACAGCTTCTTTAAGTAAATGATTTGTTTTCAGCGAGCCGTCTCCTTTGCCGGGGGACGGCTTTTTTTGTGCCCCCGGGTTTGTAACACCTGAACCTGAAGTGACACTACCTTGGTGCGGGTGAGTGCGCGGCAAAATGTGTTATAAGATTCGTGCAAACCCCCGGAAAAAAACTAATTCTATCGATAGGATGAGGTGTGTTTTGAACAGATTCTTAGCGGGAACCTGTGTACTTGTTTTTGCTTTTGTGGCGTTTGGCTCCGCAAAGGCGCAGGATTTCAATGGTTTTTATGTTGGCGGCAATGGCGGAGGCGCCTTTGGACGCGACAGCGTACAGACCAGCCCCATTTTCAGCCCGACCGGCTATTTTGCTACTACCAGCACGCCGGCAATTACCACTGCCAGCACCCAGCAGATCAAGGAAAACGGATTTACAGCTGGTGGCCAGTTTGGCTACAACCACCAGTGGGACAACTTTGTCTTTGGTCTTGAAGTGGATTTTGGCAAGGCGAGCTTTAATGGCACTGTATCAGCCACCCAGACTTATCCGTGCTGCGCACCTACCGCCTTCACCATTTCCCAGACTGCTGAGAGCAACTGGCTACTCACGGCCCGCCCCCGCATGGGCGTTGCTTTCGGCCACGTTCTGGCCTATGGCACTGGAGGCCTGGCAGTGACCAATGTGAAGTACAGCGCTCTGTTCACTGATACTTTTGCCACCGCCCATGAAACTGCGAGTCTTGAAGAGAAGAGGCCTGGCTGGGCAGTCGGCGGCGGCATGGAAGTTGCGGTTACGCACCATTGGTCAGTCAAGGGTGAATACCTCTATGCCGGCTTCGGCAGGTCAACCGTCACCAGCACCAACCTCACAGCTTTCACGCCCCCCATTCCTTTTCCAACAAATGTCTTCACTCATACCGTGGATGTAAAAATGCAGATCGCGCGCGCTGGGGTGAACTTCCGTTTTTAAAACACGCACCTGTTTTAAGAGGGCCGCTCCAACGAGCGGCTTTTTTATTGCCCTATCCAAATTAAATTTCTCCTCATTTAGACAAATCTGCCTCTTTCAAGTGTGAAGGTGATGTAAGGCAGTGCAGAATTGTTTGAGGTTCATGCCTCGAAAGCTCACATTTCAGGAAGTACAGAACCTCTATCAGCGGCATGGGCCGGCGCTGCTGGCGTACGCCACCAGTCTTTTACCGGACCGGGGCCTGGCCGAAGACGTTCTGCATCAGGTCTTTCTTGGCCTCCTGGGCAAGAGCGAATTGCCTGACGAAGCCAGGCCGTATCTGTTTCGCGCGGTGCGCAATCGGGCGCTGAATTCACGCCGTAATGCCGTGCGCCTGACGTCGCTTGATGATCAGCAGTGGCTGGTGAAGCCCCAGGGAATGATGGAGGCTGGTCTTGAAGTGGAACGAGCTTTACGAGAGCTTCCGCCGGAGCAGAGGGAAGTTGTGATCATGCGTATATGGGGTGAGATGACGCTGGCAGAGGTCGCCAAGGTGCTGGATGTTCCTGCCAACACAGTGGCATCCCGCTACCGCTACGCGCTAGACAGATTGCGGAAGACGTTAAACGTAGACATGGAAGACATTGAGCAAGTTTGAGGTGCCTGAATGACTGAGAATCCAGACGACACGAAGCTTGAAGCTTACTTGCGCCGGTTTCGTCCGCAGTCACCCAGACCACTGCCGGGAAGAACCAGGGTCGCACTACTGCGCTGGCGCGTACCGCTGATGGCAGCAGCCGCGGCCGTGCTTGTGTTCTCGATCTCGCTGGCATTTTTTTTGCGAAAGCCGGACCACAGTCCCGTTGCGCAGATCGAAAGAGCGGAGCCGCTTGCGCAGGAGACGTCATTCATCCGCCTCAGCCGTGCGGCGATGGACGATACCGGGGGATTTGATGCCCGCATGGATTCTCTTTCCGCAAAGCTGCTCCCCGATGTGCGCCGTAGCCAGGGCATCTTGAAAGCGCTTGCGCACGAATAATTCTTTTTAAGAAGGGAAGTTGTCCATGAAACGATCTTGCGTACTTTTCGCCATCCTCGTGTTTTGCTTATCCACTGGATTGGCCCAGCAGTTCACGCCGCCCCAGAACAAGAATGCCGCTCTGCGCTATTGGATGGCCTTCGCGGACCTGACGGACCACTCTGCCGATCGCGCCACGGTTAAGTTGATGGAGGACGTGCTGAGCGGGGCCGCACAGTGGGATGAACAAAAGCTTGGGCAGATCGTGGAAGAAAATAGCGCCGCTGTGACTTCCATGCAGCGGGCCACGCAGCTTCCGGAATGCAATTGGGGGTTGGACTACGCACGTGGCGCCGCCATGTCTCTGGGACATTTGCCCAAGGCCCGCGTACTGGCGCGGCTCAACGCGCTTTATGGCGTCCGGCAGATGGCCAAGGGAGATACTGCCGGGGCCGTTGCCACCTGGCTGGCGGGTCTGCGTTTTTCGCAGTGCGTCTCAAGGGACGTGGGACTGATCGGCCTGCTTTCCGCCCGGCCGGGATTTACGGCGAACCTGCATTTGCTGACCCTGGCGGTTGAGGCGGGAAACGTGAATGCTGAATTGCAGGAGAAGGTGCGGGCCGCGGTACACGAGCTGCCTGCGGAAGGCCTGGATTGGCAGGGGTCAATCAAGTCAGAAGCATGGGCCGATGAAGAAGGGCTCAAATATCTGGCCAAAGCGCCGAATTTCCAGGAAACATACAAATCGTTCTTCGGCTCCGCGGCCTCCGCGCAGCCGCCATCGCAATCTGATATCGCCGCATTTCGAGCCTTGATGGGTGAGGTACTGGCGGCGTTTCAATTGCCTTCTGCCCAGGCCAAAGGGCCGCTCACAGAAATTGCCGGCAAGACAAAGAGCATGAATACATCTGTTCAGGCAATTTTTCCAAACTATTCCAAAATGAACGATCTCCGGAGTGATGTGGTGAACGAGCAGGAGAAACTCGTCAAGGCACTTGTCCGGTCAAAGAAGTAAATAGGCGCTCGTGCAAAAAATTGGTCCCTGGTTCCTAATATTTGGCCGCGCAGCCCGGGGAGCAGTGCCTTTTTCGGCCCGATCATTTTTCGTGGACGGCGTCTGCGATTATGGCTTCACCGCCGAAACAAGCCATGCCGCCCAGCCGGTACAAACAGCCACCAATGCCGAGAGAATGACCGGCGGCGGGAGAAAGTAGATCCAGCTCACAATGATGCTCGCCAGTTGCAGCATAAAGAACACCCACCCAAGGGCTCCGATTGCCTGTGGATTGTTTTGCGCCAGGCCGCCCAGAAACCACGCCAGGTAAGCGGCAAAGAGCAGATACAGCGTGCAGAACAAGCCGAAGCCGCGGTAAAAATCGCCATAAGTAAGCTTGCCGCTGCCCACATGAAGACGCACAGTGTTCATCGCATCATGGACGGCCACGCCCTCTGCATTGGCTGGCTTGAACTTCAAAAAACCAACGGTGTGTCCTGCGGCAAAAAGCACAAACACGACTGCGGCAATACGATAAAGCAAAGTGGCTGTCATATACCCCTGCTCCTGTTCAAACCTGATCTCTAAAATTTGAATTGCTTGAGTGTACTTGAGGGCTCAACGCCCTTCACTGGTACGACGCACGAAAAGCTGGAAATCGACAGGCAGCAGACTTTTTTTGTCCCAATGTCTTGCTTCCATTTTCAGCATGCAGCGGGCGTGTGATTGCTCGTGTTCCAAGGGCACTGATAAGATTGTGTGTTTGCACTAAAGGAATCATTCTCTTATGAGTACACAAGCGACAGATATTGCAATCGTAAGCGGCGCGCGTACGCCCATGGGCCGCTATTGCGGCAAATTACGCGACTTTACCGCCATGGACCTGGCCGCCGTGGCCAGCCAGGAGGCCATCCGGCGTTCTGGCGTTGATCCAAAGGAATTTGACCATGCCGTTTTCGGCAACGCGCAACAGACCTCGGGTGATTCGCTCTATGGGGCTCGGCATGTGTCACTGAAGGCGGGGCTGCCCATTGAAGTGCCTGCGCTCACGGTGAACCGCCTCTGCGGATCAGGGATGCAGTCGCTGGTAAATGCCGCACAGATGATCCAGTTGGGCGAAGCGAACATGGTGCTGGCCGGCGGCATGGAATCCATGTCACAGGCGCCGCACGTGATTCGCGGAGCGCGCTGGGGGCTCGGGCTGGGCGAAGGCAAGTTGGAAGATTCACTCATGGTGGCGCTGCTGGATACCTACTGCGGCCTCTACATGGCGAACACGGCGGAGCTATACGCAGAGCAGCAGGGAATTACGCGCCAGCACATGGACGAGTTTTCATTACAATCGCAACAGAAGGCCGGCGACGCACAGAAGGCATGCCGGCTGGCGGAAGAGATTACGCCGGTTGCGTTGAAGAACCGCAAAGGCGAGCCTACAGGCGAGATGTTTGAGAAAGACGATCATCTTCGTCCTGAGACAACCATGGAAGGGCTGGCCAAGCTGAAGGCGGCTTTCGGAAAGAATGGAACTGTAACGGCAGGCAACGCCAGCGGCATTGTGGATGGTGGCGCGGCCGTGGTGATGACGACGCTGGCTCAGGCGGAGAAGCGCGGACTCAAACCCATGGGACGCATTGTGAGCTGGGGCATCGCCGGAGTTGATCCAAAGATTATGGGCAGCGGCCCGGTGCCGTCTTCGCGTCTGGCGCTCAAAAAGGCCGGACTGAAGCTGGAAGAAATTGATCTGATCGAGGTCAACGAGGCCTTTGCCGGGCAGTACCTTGCGGTCGAAAAAGAGCTGGGTCTGGACCGCAGCAAAGTGAATGTCAACGGTGGCGCGATCGCGCTGGGCCATCCGCTGGGCGCGACGGGCACGCGGCTGGTGATTACGGTGCTGCACGAACTGCGGCGTCGCAAAGCGCGGTATGGGCTGGCTACTGCGTGCATCGGCGGCGGGCAGGGCATTGCGATGATCGTGGAGAATTTGCAGCGGTAACTTTTCTGAAATCTCGAGCGGAGCGAGAGATCCCTATCAACTAAAAGTGATCTCTGGGTGTGGCATGTTTAGCCCTTTTGGGTCTTGGCTATCGTAGGGATCCCTCACCCGCAGAAAACGCGGGTTCGGGACGTTGGAAACGAGGAATGATATGACTATCAAAAAAGTTGGAGTGCTCGGCTGTGGCCTGATGGGTTCAGGCATTGCTCAGGTCAGCGCCGTGGCCGGTTATGACGTAACCGTGCTGGAACAGGAGCAGAAGTTTCTCGATAAAGGCTTTGCGGGGATCGAAAAGTCGCTGGCCAAGTTTGCGGAGAAACCGGAGAAGAGCGGAATTACTCAAGAGAAAGCGAAGGAAGCCCGCGCACGCATCAAGGGCACAATCAGCCAGAAAGACCTGGCCGATTGTGACATCATCGTGGAAGCGATCATCGAGAACGTGGAATTGAAGAAGAAGACGTTTTCCGAGCTGGATGCGATCGTGAAAAAGGAAGCGATCTTCGCCAGCAACACCTCTTCGATCTCCATTACCGAGGTGGCTGCGGCCACCAAGCGGCCAGACCGCTTTGTGGGTCTGCACTTTTTCAATCCTGTGCCGCTGATGAAGCTGGTGGAAGTCGCCCGCACGATTGCAACAAGCGATGCAGCATTTGAGACCGCGTATGAATTCGGCAAGAGCCTGGGCAAAGTTCCTGTCCGCACCAGCGATAAGACGGGGTTCATCGTAAACCGGCTGCTGGTGCCGTATCTGCTCGACGCCATCCGCGCGTACGAAGAGGGTGTAGGCTCCATTCCTGACATCGATAATGGGATGAAGCTCGGCTGCGGCTATCCCATGGGGCCGTTTACGCTGCTGGATTTTGTGGGCCTGGACACCACCTACTACATTTCCCATGTGATGTTCGACGAGTTTCGCGAGCGCCGCTTTGCTTCGCCGCCGCTGCTGAAGCGGCTGGTGATGGCCGGCTGGTATGGAAGGAAGACGGGTAAAGGATTTTACGATTATGCTGACCCGAACAATCCGGTTCCAGGACAATTTTAATTAGAAGAATTTAGCTGCGAATCAAACCAAAGAACGCGAATCAGAAAAAGAGCCCGTTGACCAGGATTCGTGTTGATTCGCGTGTATTCGCGGCCCCCTTGGTTGAAAAAGCATGGAAAACGTCAAACTCGAAAAGAAAAACCAAATTGCTTACGTGACCATCGACCGCCCCAAGGTCCTCAACGCGCTCAACATGGCCACCATGCAGGAGCTGTGGCAGGTATTCAGCGAACTCAAAGATGACAAGCAGATTCGCGTCGTCATCCTCACCGGCGGAGGCGAGAAGGCCTTTGTGGCCGGAGCGGACATCAATGAGCTGGCGAAGAACAGTCCGGTCGAAGCTAAGGCATACACGCACAAGGGCCAGGCCACGCTCGATCTGATCGAGAACCTGGGAAAGCCAGTGATTGCCTGCGTGAATGGCTTTGCGCTGGGTGGCGGATGCGAGATCGCCATGGCTTGCACCATGCGCCTGGCCAGCGAGAATGCCAAGCTGGGCCAGCCGGAAGTAAAGCTGGGCCTTATTCCCGGATATGGCGGGACGCAGCGGCTTCCGCGGCTGGTAGGCACGGGGCTGGCGATGCAGATCCTTCTGGCGGGCGAGATGATTACCGCGCAGGAGGCGCACCGCATCGGGCTGGTGAATGAAGTGGTTCCCTCTGACCGGCTGATTCCAAGAGCTGAAGAGATTGCGCAAAAAATTATCGGCATGGCCCCGCTGGCAATCCAATATTGCATGGAAGCGGTGAACCAGGGCATGAACATGACTTTGCCAGAAGGTCTCTTTCTGGAGGCCACGCTGTTCGGCATCTGCTGCGCCACGGACGACAAGAAGGAAGGCACCACAGCTTTCCTGGAAAAACGTCCAGCCCATTTCCAGGGCAAATGATGCACCCGGAATGGGAGCCAGACAAGCTGGCGACGGCTGCCACTTTTTATAACCTGCATGAGGCAGACATTGCCAAGGGTTTGCTGGACTCTTGTGGCGTAGACTGTTTCTTGTGCGATGAACACATGCACCGTGTACATCCCTTGACCAGTGAAATCATTGGCGGGGTGCGGCTTCAGGTTGCTGAGCAGGACCTGGAACTGGCGAGAGAGCTGCTCAAAGAATATAAGCCGCCGGAAGACCCTGCGGGGCCCGGGCCGATAGAATGATCAAGTCGAAATGATTAAGGGAATTACTACAATCCGCCATGCCGGCAGCGCAAAGGAATTTAAAGCGCTCAGCAAACTATTTGACGCGATCGGATTTGAGCGTGGAACGCCGTGGAAGACCGCGCGCGGCCAGGGCGTACCATTCAAGGCGCCGCTCGGGCAGATTGAGTTTGTTGAGGGGCTGGAAACGGTCCACTCAGACCTGTGGATCGAGGTGACAGATCTGGATTCGATACGCGAGCTGCTGATCAAAGAGAATGACAAAGCCGCAGGCGAGATACAGCAGACTGCGTGGGATTCACGGTTTTTTTTGGCTGTTCCGGCCAAGGGGTTAAAGGTACTTTTCTGGCAGAAGAACCGTCCCGCACAAGGTGCGGTGGAAGGCGATTTGAATGCCCGCGGCATGCGTTTTGGCGTGGTGGTGAGCCGGTGGAACTCGTTCATCACAGAGCGCCTGCTTCAGGGGGCGCTGGATGCATTGCGCCGCAGCGGCTGTCGCGAAGAAGATATCACCATAGCGCGAGTGCCCGGAGCATTTGAAATTCCGTCCCAGGCGCGCACGCTGGCGCAGAGCGGGAAGCATGACGCCATCGTTACGCTGGGCTGCCTGATTCGTGGCGAGACCACGCACTACGAGCATATTTCCACCGAGGTGACGCGGGGGATAGGGCAATCAGCGCAGGAGACCGGCATTCCTCATACTTACGGCGTGCTCACCTGTGAGAGCCTGGAGCAGGCGCTGGACCGTGCCGGTCTTAAGGCGGGGAACAAGGGTTTTGAGGCAGCGATCTCCGCCGTGGAGATGGTGAGCTTGCAGCGCAAGACCCGCGGCCGTGGAAAAAAGAAATCTATGTCGAAGAAGAAAAAGGCGCGTTAAAGAATGGGCACCCGGCGCAAATCGCGCGAACTATGCTTGCAGATGCTCTTCCAGTGGGACATGGGGAAGCAGCCACCCGAACACGTCAGCAAAACATTCTGGGCGGAACGGGGCGAGGTGGACGACGAAACGCGCAACTTCGCTGACGACCTTTTTCAAGTTGCAACTGGCCGCCATCAGGAAATCGATGAGCTGATTCAGAAGCATGCCCAGCATTGGCGCATGGAGCGCATGGCCGCGGTGGACCGCAACGTCCTGCGCACGGGGGTGGCCGAGTTTCTGGGGCCGCACCATACGCCCCGGCCGGTGGTGATCAATGAGGCGCTGGAGGTCGCGCGTAAGTTTTCCGCGCCGGAGTCGGTACAGTTCATCAATGGCGTGCTGGATTCGGTGGGGAAAGATCTGGACTCTTCTAAAATCCCGAAGCGGAGCTGAGGCATCCCTATCCTTTCAAGAGCGTTTCTTTCCTAAACATGAAAGTCACTGCTTATCCGGCATAAAGATAATTTCCGGCAAAAGTGCTGCTGCGCGGGATTCGGGATTTCAGAAAAAAGCAGTGCTACAATAGAGCACTCCATCGACCTTGGTGCCCGCACTAAAATACAAACGGACCTCACGAATTGAAAAAGACTTCTATTACGTACGCCGATAGCGGCGTTGACATTGACCGCGCTGATCGCGCGAAGCAACGCATCAAGTATCTGGCCCATCGCACGTTTACACCGGGCGTGGTCAGCGAGATCGGCGGCTTCGGCGGCATGTTCGCCATCGACAGGAAAAAATTCCGCGAGCCCGTACTGGTATCCAGCGTGGACGGTGTGGGCACCAAGCTCAAGCTGGCTTTCATGATGAATCTCCACCACACCGTGGGCGGCGACCTGGTGAACCATTGCGTGAATGACATTGCCGTGCAGGGCGCAACACCGCTTTTCTTTATGGACTATCTGGCCACGGGAACGCTTGAGCCCGATATCGCCGAGAAGATCGTGGAAGGAATGGCCGAGGCCTGCAAGCACAACGGCTGCGCGCTGATCGGCGGCGAAACCGCGGAGATGCCGGGCTTTTATCCCAAGGGCGAGTACGATCTGGCGGGCTTCATTGTAGGAGTGGTGGAAAAGAGCAAGATCATTTCCGGAGACCAGGTTGAAGCCGGCGATGTGCTGATTGGACTGCCTTCCAACGGGCTGCACACGAATGGATATTCGCTGGCCCGCAAATTGTTTTTTGACATCGCCAAGTACACCCCGGAAACCTACGTGAGTGAGATCAAAGGCAAGGCCGGGACCGAGTTGATGCACACGCACAAGAGCTACTGGCTGGTGTTGAAAAAGCTGATTGCGGCGGAGCTTGTCCATGCCATGGCGCATATTACCGGCGGCGGGATTACCGACAATCTTCCGCGCGTGCTGCCCAAAGGCACGGGAGCCGTGGTGGAAATGGGGACATGGCCCGTGTTGCCGATGTTTACTCATCTGCAACAAATTGGAAACGTGCCGCAGGACGAAATGATGCGTACGTTCAACATGGGGATCGGAATGGTGCTGGTGGTATCGGCAAAAAAATTCAAGCGCGTGCAGAGCATTGTGGAGAAAGCGGGAGAGAAGGCCTACCTCATCGGCAGGATCGTCAAGGGTGATCGCAGAGTGCAGTACGCGTAGACATGGCGGCCCTCAAAAAACTTGGCATCCTGCTTTCCGGCCGCGGCTCGAACTTCGAAGCCATCGCAGATTCAATCAAAGCCGGGCGGCTGCAAGCGGAAATCGCCATCGTGATTTCCAACCGTGCTGACGCGCCCGGGCTGGAGTCGGCCCGTCGGCGTGGCTTGAATGCACAATTGATTCCCTCAAAAGGCAGGGTCCGCGAGGAGCACGATGCTGAAGTTGTGACCGCGCTCAAGCAGGCACAGGTCGATCTGGTTTGCCTTGCCGGGTATATGCGGCTGCTCTCACCGGACTTTATCCGTGCATTCCCCAGTCGCATCGTGAATATTCATCCATCCTTGCTGCCGGCTTTCCCCGGCATGGACGCACAGAAGCAGGCACTGGCATACGGCGTGAAGGTCACAGGCTGCACCGTGCACTTTGTGGATGAGCACCTGGACCACGGGCCGATTATTCTGCAAAAGACCGTGCCAGTGCTGGACAGCGACGACGAGCACACGCTTTCCGCCAGGATCCTGCAACAGGAGCATACGGCGTATTCGGAGGCGATTGGGCTGGTGCTTTCCGGTGAGGTTGAAGTGCAGGATAGAGTCGTGCGTAAGCGAACGCATGCAGAGGGCAAGTAAATGCTAAAGGTCAAGTTGCTTATGACCGCAGCCAAGGCGCCTACCGTCGCGCACCCGGGAGAAGACCTGGGGTATGACATCTATTCCGCGGAGACGGTCACGCTGGAGGCGCGCGGACACTCCATTATATCGACAGGCATTGCGATTGAGTGCACGTCACCGGAGGGCGAGAGCATGGGCGCGCTGCTGCGCGACAAGTCATCTATGGCGGCGCGGCGGTTGGCGCTGACCGGCGGCGTAATAGATTCAGGCTATCGCGGGGAGATCAAAGTCCTGATGGAAAATCTGAGCGACCTGCCGGCAACGATCCGCGCGGGCGACAAGATTGCCAACCTCATCCCGTATCCGGTGCTGACGGGCGAGGTAGAAGTGGTGGACGACCTCAATGAATCCAAACGTAAGGCGGGAGGATTTGGATCGAGCGGGAGATAGGAGCAAGTACGGATCATGTCGGCTGCGTTTATAGAATTCAAAGTGAACAGTCATGGCCGCTTCCAGCGGTTACGTGACGTGTTTGTTGCGCTTCAACAATCCAAGACGTCTGAGGAGTGGCAAAACGAGGAATATTGGCTTGCCTACTTCAATGATGAGGAAAGAGCCACATTCTGGTGGCCGTCCGAAAGGGAGTTGATGGAATGGGAGCAACGTTGGTTCTCAACCCCATTGCCAGATCGGTGGTCAGATCCTACCTTGAAAAAGCCCTGGATTTTTCGATCCATGATCGATGCCTTCAAAAACAGCGAATGCGAACTGAAGGATTGCCGGGTTGTGACCGGTGATATTGCTCGCCTTGAATTTGTACCGTACTCACATCCGTATGGTGG
Source organism: Terriglobia bacterium (assembly GCA_020072585.1). GTDB lineage: Bacteria > Acidobacteriota > Terriglobia > Terriglobales > Acidobacteriaceae > Angelobacter. Next base: position 146,811 of record JAIQGL010000021.1, read on the forward strand.
AACGGGCTGCATGGAGGCATTGATTCATGCTTTTGGATTCTCAATTCTCAGAACGGATGCGCCCTAAGATCGCTCGTTTGATATGCGTACACTTTGAAGTTTACTGCTCCAGACTGTTTTTCGTTTGTCAGCACCCCATTACCGTTTCTCCGTAAGGAGTATTTTTTCAACCTTCTCTATAATCATCCCTGATGGCAAACTTTCCTCCTGTCGAAGAACAACTGGCATACATCAAGAAGGGCGCGGCGGAGATCATCCACGAGCGCGAGCTGCGCGAGCGCCTGGAGCAATCTCTCAAGACCGGCAAGCCGATGCGGGTGAAGGCGGGCTTTGATCCCACAGCCCCGGACCTGCACGTGGGGCATACCGTACTCATCCGCAAGCTGAAACACTTTCAGGACCTGGGCCACACGGTGATCTTCCTGATCGGCGATTTTACGGGGATGATCGGCGATCCGACGGGGCGGTCGGCGACGCGGCCGCCACTCACGCGGGCAGACATCGATCGCAATGCTGAGACATATAAGGCACAGGTGTTCAAGATCCTTGATCCGCAAAAAACTGTGGTGGATTTTAATTCGCGGTGGTTTTCGAAAATGACGCCTGAGGATTTTATCCGTCTTACGGCAAAGTTTACGGTTTCACAGATGCTGGAGCGCGAGGATTTTCATAAGCGCTTTCAGGAAGAAAAACCCATCGCCATGCACGAACTGCTCTATCCCATGTGTCAGGGATATGATTCTGTTGCTCTGGAAGCTGACGTGGAACTGGGAGGCACCGACCAGAAATTCAATCTGCTGATGGGGCGCATTTTACAGAAGGATGCTGGGCAGCTATCGCAGATCATTCTGACCATGCCGCTTCTGGAAGGCACGGACGGCGTGCAGAAAATGTCCAAGTCGTACGGGAACTACATCGGCATCAACGAGCCGCCGCAGGAAATCTACGGGAAAGTAATGTCCATCTCAGACGCACTGATGTGGCGGTATTACGAACTGCTGACGGACGTAAAGGTGGCTGAGATTGAACAGATGAAATCAGATGCGGCTGCGGGAAAGCAGCATCCCATGGAAATCAAGAAGACGCTGGCGAGAAGGATTGTGCAGGACTTCCATGGTGAGCTGGCAGCAAAGGCGGCGGACGAGAGCTGGGCGAAGCAGTTTCAAAAAGACGAAGTGCCGGAGAATGTGGAAAGAGTGGAGATGGCCATCTCTGAAGTTGGGTGGTCTATTTCAAGTGATGTAGGCCATCCTGTGATTCAAGCTGGAGGGCCCAAGTATCCAGGCGTTCGACTGGACAAAGTGCTTCTAAAGTGTGGACTCGCTTCGTCCGGAGCCGAGGCCACGCGCAAAATCAAAGAAGGAGCAGTGCGTATTGGAGGAAATGTCGAGACTGCAACACGAATCTTGGTTCAGGAACTTCCAGCCGAATTATCGCTTCGTCTTGGAAAGAAGATGAAAATCGCAGTTATTCGCGAGTCGTAATCCCGTCCGTACCACAACTTGAACCTGTGATTGGTGAGGCAATAAACCTCCGCCTCACTTTTTGCCTTATCATTCGTCACATATAAGCATTGCCGTCGCGCTTTCTCTGCGATAATCGAAGCGCCAACAGCCCAAATATGAAGAAGGTTTCGTCATGAAGAAACTGCTTTCACTGGTCAGCCTCGTTGCGTCTTCGATCTTCGGCTTGCTGCCAATCTTTCTGGTCATCTCCTGCCAGCCCGCCCGCGCCCAGTACACTGACATGCAGGCCATTACTGATTTAGGCGGGCCGCAGGAATTTGAGCGCCGCCGCCATGCTGTGGCAGAACAGATGAAAGAGGGCATTCTATTGGTGTTTGCCCGGCAGGTACCACCGGAAGCCGACCACTACCGTGAGGACAATGATTTTTATTACCTCACCGGGGTAGCTGATCCCGGAGCAGTGCTTTTTCTGGACGGCAAAACCGGACGCACGGTGCTGTTTGAACCAGCACAGGCGCCACGCAAGAAGCAGGTATACGGCCCTACCGTCCTCTCACTGCCAAAAGAAGAGCAAGTCAAACTGGGCTTTTCTCTTGTACTGCCGGTCACGGATATTGACGTCTTTTTGACGAACACGCTAAAGAGCAACACATCCCTATGGCTGCGCATGGACTTCCCGGACAAGTCTGACGGGGCGCGCAGCGAAGTGGGCCGCGACCATGCTGATGAATATTCCGCGCCGTATCGCGGTGGCTTGCCCTTTGATCGCAGCGTCATCGAGCAACTGCGTTCCCACTATCCCCAGGCAGTACTGCGTGACATAACGCCGACCCTGGATGCCATGCGCAATATCAAAACACCCCAGGAGATTGAGGTACTGCGGCGCAATGGAAAGCTCAGCGCGGAAGCCATCCGTGACGCCATGGCCCATGCCAAGCCGGGGATGTATGAGTATCAGATTGAAGCCCGCGCGCGCTTTGGCTACGCGAATGCCGGCGCCCAGGGCGTGGCTTACCCGGCCATTGTTTCCAGCGGCAGCAGCCTCAATACCTGGCATTATTTCAACAATCGCAAGCAGGTTCCGGCCAACGGTCTGGTGTTCTTTGATTACGGCGCCGATCTGGACCATGAAACCATGGACATCACGCGCACCTTCAACATCAGCGGTAAATTCACTCCGGAGCAGGCAAAGTGGTATGCGGTGGACCTGGAAGCGCAAAAAGCGGTAATCGCCTTGCTGACCACGGCTCATACCTATGAAGAAGCCGCAGAAGCGGGCCTGAAAATTTACCGGCGAGAAGGCATTGAGAAACAGTGGTTCGGCTTTCCCGGCCACTTTGTTGGTCTGGCGACGCACGATGTGCTGCTTCCGCGCGGGCCGATCAAAGCCGGGCAGGTAGTCACTGTGGAACCGATCATCGAGTTCCTTGACAAGCCAATGCATTTCCGCGTGGAAGATACGGTGCTCATCACGAGCGGAGCGCCGGAGATTCTGTCATCCGCAGTGCCCAAAGAGATGGCAGAAGTAGAAGCACTGATCGGCAGCGCGAAGTAGCGGGTCTGGCTTACAAGAGTCTTGGCATACAAGAGATGATTGACGCTACAGCGCTGTTACATCCGGATGTGTCGCCCAAGGCAGTTGAGCAGTTTAGAAGCAGCGGTGTCGCGATACAAGTTCGAGACAATCTTGAAAATACAACGAACTGCTCTGCCGCGTTGATCTTTGGCGGCGACGGTACGGTCCACCGTCATCTCCCTGCGCTCTATCAACAGAAAATACCCATGCTGGCAGTTCCTGCGGGGAGCGGCAATGATTTTGCCAAGGCCCTGGGAATACACAATGTAAAGATTGCGCTGCGGGCGTGGAAGCAGTTTTGTGCGGAAGGCAAGAACGTAAGAGAGATCGATCTGGGAGTGGTCCGCGCGGGCGGTAAAGAGATACTCTTCTGCTGCGTGGCAGGCGTGGGAATGGATGCCGAGGCCAATGCGCGCGCGAACCGCATGCCGACGTGGCTGAAGAGCCGCGGTGGATACGTGCTGGCTGCGTTGCAGTCACTGGTGGCATTTAAGCCGGTGGAGATGAGTGTATTGGCGGGGGAAAAGAAGATCCAACGGCAGGCGTTCTTTATTGCGGTGGGCAATGCGCATCGATACGGGGGCGGAATGAAAGTTACACCGCAAGCCCGGCCCGACGATGGATTGCTGGACATCTGCGTGGTTGGCAGGATGAACAAGCTCAAACTGCTGTGCTGGGTGCCAACGATCTTTTTTGGCGGGCATTTGGGACTCAAGCAAGTGGAATATTTTAGGGCGCCAGAGGTGCGAATCGACGCCGGGCGCGAGTTGGAGCTCTACGCTGACGGGGAGTATGCCTGCAAGACTCCGCTAGAAATTGGGGTGTTACCCCGTGCTTTGCGGGTGATTGTGCCCGGATAAGCCCCTATCTCGCTGTAATCAAAACGGTTCTTGACGCGGGAACCTATTTCAGGTGGAATAAAGACCATGACCAAAGCCGATTTGATTGAAGAAGTTTCACGCTTGGCGGAGCTGACCCGCAAAGACAGTGAAATCATCGTGGAAACGATTTTTGACAGCGTGGTCCGTTCCCTGCGATCGGGCGACAAGATTGAGATTCGCGGCTTTGGTAGTTTTCGCACGCGTCAGCGCAAACCGCGTGTGGGCCGCAATCCCAAGACCGGCGCACGCGTGGAAGTGCCAGCCAAGAAAATACCTTATTTCAAACCCAGCAAAGAGCTTAAGGACGTGATTAATCATGGAAAGCCGGCAGAAGCGGCCACTTCCGCACCGGCGGCAGAGGGCCCAAGCACCTAGCATCTAACGCCTGGATCCTGCCATATACAGCGGAAAGCGTTCGGGCTGAAGTAAAAGACCCGCGTCGCTACTTATTTCCGAAATTTTCGGAACCATAGTCCAATTCCACCACTTGCCAGCCCTAACAATCCAAATAGCGGCAGGAAGGTAGCAGTTGCCGGAAGACGGCGGCTTCCTTGCGCATCGTTCGATTGCTGGTTCGGATTGATCTGTGGCGTAGTGGCGTTGGCGGCAGTGGCTTCGGATGCGACTGGCGGTGTTTCCCGGGCCTTCTGTCCCTGGTTCGCCGCAGTGCTGCTCTGCGTGGCTTGTTGACTCGGCTGAACTCCGGCGTTTTGCGGCTTTCCGCCTTGTTCCAGAGCGCCGGGCCCCAGCGGAGGCATGTTCTTTGCCATGGTCACGCCGCCCTTCCTGCTTAGCATGCTGTCCACGTCTTCATTGCTCAGGACACGTGCGTTGCGCGCGGTGCCCCCGGCTTTGTAGCGGCCTGAAGCTTCTACCACGCTGTAGGCGGCAGGCGCAGCGGATTCTGATCCGCCATTGACTGAAACCGAAGGCCCCAGATCATTCCTGGGCTGCTCTGCGTTTGGCGCTATGGTGGTGGAGACACTGCCCAAGACGGCGACTGGAGCACTGGCAGCAACACTGCTGAAGCCGGCGCGGCCAGCGTCACTGATTCCGGCCACGGGAGCCGGAGTAGGCAAGCTTGCCGTTGGGGTAACCAGAATCGGGCCGCCAAACGGGCCAGTGGCCGGAATGGCGACTGAAGACTGGTTGGCCGACTGGCCTTGTACAAAAACTGCTGAAAACACTGTTAGAGCAGCCGTGAGCAGAATCTTGCGCGGCATAGATCACCCCTGACATGTACACAGGATTGGATTACTCAGGAGTTAACAGGGGATGCCAGCGCCAAAGCGCATTTGGCGGTTGGATTGGTTTCTTCAGCTTCCGACGAATCTTGCGTACAGACTGCGCGCCACGGAGGTATCGTTGGTGCCCTTGATGATGGCCCGGCCGTCAGGAAAGAGCGTCATCTCGTAGGGGTCGCGCCAGAACTTGAGCACAAAGGCATTATGCTTGACCGTGCCGTGGGCACCCAGCCGGGCTGACATCTCCGCAAAATCCACCGGGCGGTTGCGTTCATGGATTTGCACGGAATTCCTGCCACACAGGGTGATTTGCGGACGGCGCTCGCCTGTTAGATGAATGAATTCACGTTTCCCGCAGGTCTGGCAGTCGGGGCGCGGCCGTGCGGCGGCAATCTCAGCCTGCTCATTGCTCCAGACATCGAAGGAGAGCAAGGTCCGGCGCAGCTTATCTTTAGCCCCCACCAGAAATTTGATGGCCTCGGTGGCCTGGATTGATCCAACCAGATTCACGGCGCTGTTCAGAATGCCCGCCGTGTCGCAGGTTTCCACCGTGCCTTCAGGAGGAGCAGGGAACATGCAAGCCAGGCACGCTGTTTCCCCGGGAATAATGTTCATGGTCACGGCGTAGGCAGCCACGGCGGCAGCATAAATCCATGGCTTGCCATGCTTCACGGCAAAATCATTGATCAGGTAGCGGGTTTCAAAATTGTCAGTTGCATCCAGGATGAGATCAGCTTCATAGAGCAGGGCTTCAATGTTTTCCGGCGTAAGGTCTGCCACTAGCGCTTTGGCATCAATTTCTGAATTAAAAGCTGCGATCTTGCGTGCCGCCGCCACTGCCTTGGGGACGGACTCGGCCGCATCCGCCTCATCAAACAGAGACTGGCGTTGCAGATTGCTGGGCTCCACGTAGTCGCGGTCGATAATGAGCAGGTGTCCCACGCCGGCACGTGCCAGCAGGCCGGAAACGCAGGCACCTGTGGCGCCGCAGCCCACAATTGCCACCCGGCCCCGGGCCAGCTGCGCCTGCCCCTCCCGCCCGATCCCGGGAAAAAGCACCTGGCGTGAGTATCGATCTTCAAACTTCATGACACATTTATTATAGGTGTTTGAAGGCGAAGGGGTTTACGCGTTTAATTGCGGGCAGCTTACAATGCTCTGAAAAGGCTTGCACGTACAACTAAGGTCCAATCTGCCGCCATCCAAGTACACAAAACGACTTCCAATTAAGGGGCTTCTATTGCCACGCTTACGACTCGTGTGCCAGGCGATTGCGCTGTGTCTTGGCGTGTGCGTGGCCCAGGCGCAAGCTCCCGGGAGTCGAAACCTTGCTCCCGCAGGCGCTCCAGGGGCCGCTCATGGTTCCATGGTTCAGTCGGCTCTGCCTGTGAGCCAGAATGCGGCCACTCCCATGCCTTCGGCCACTCAGCCTCAGTCTGCTTCTGCCAGTCCATCGCCCGGGTCGCCAGCCCCAAGCGGATTGAACAGCTTGCAGGGGCTAAAAGTCGCTCTGATCCAAATCAACAGCCCTGGCGTGGATAACCCGGATGCCCTGCTTCCCATTCTTCCGCAAAAGGTGAACGAACCTCTGGACAAATACAAGCTCCGGCAGTCGGTGCAGATGCTCTACAACACAGGCCGGTTCGGCGAGATACAGGTTGAGGCGCAGCGCAACCCCAGCGGGGAAGTGGTCCTGGTGTTCCATGCCCGGGAGAATTACTTTTTCGGCTCGATTCTGGCAGAAGGATCGTCGGCGCATCCCAGTGACAGCCAGCTCGTGAATGCCAGCAAACTCAATCTTGGCGAGCAATTTAGCGAAGAGAAGATCAACGCCGGCATCATGGGAATGCAGCGGACGCTGCAGGAGAATGGCTATTATCAGGCGACCATCAAGCCCTTCTATGAGTGGGATTCACGCAACCAGCAGGTGAAGGTCCAGTTTGTAATAGACCGGGGCAAGCCTGCGCGCGTGGGACTGGTCCATGTGATGGGTTCGCCAGGCTACAGCGCGGAAGAAGTGCGCAACATCGGCAAGCTACGCTCCGGCAGTGATGTGACTGCCGCCCGGCTTACACGGGCGTTACAGAAGCTGCGCAAGCGTTACCAGAAGCAGGAACGCCTGGAAGCCCAGGTCACGATGACGCAGCGGGTCTACCATCCAGAGACCAATCTTCTGGATTACACCTTTGAGATCAATCGCGGACCTGTTGTAGACGTTAAAGTGGAAGGCGCCAAACTGCGGCGCGGGCTGGTCAAAAAATATGTTCCGATTTTTGAAGAGAGCGCGGTAGATGAAGATTTGCTCAGCGAAGGAGCGCGCAACCTTCGCGATTATTTCCAGACCAAAGGCTATTTTGACGTGAAGGTCACCTATGAACAGAAGCAGGAGCCCGGAACAGAGAAGCGCGATGTGATCTTCCACATTGAGAGAAATCAGCGGCACAAGCTGGCGGAATTGACGGTCCAGGGCAACCACTATTTCCGCCGGGAAGATCTGCGTGAACAGATGATCATGCAGCCGGCCGGTGGTTTGCTGTTCTATGGCCTGTTCAGTCAGTCCATTCTGGCGCGCGATGTGCAATCGATTGAAAATCTCTATCACAGCAACGGTTTCCTGCAAGCAAAAGTCACACCTGAGGTGCAGGACAATTACGGTAAACAGGGCCATATCAGGGTGGTTCTGAATATCAACGAGGGCGTGCAGACCGTGGTGGGGAAGCTTCTGATTGAGGGCAATGAAGCCCTTCCTGAAGGGCAGATTCGCGGCATGATCACGGCTTCTGAAGGCCAGCCTTACTCGGATTCCATGGTGATCTCCGACCAGACGGTAATTCTGGATGGATACTACAATCTCGGTTTCCCGAAGGTGAGGTTCGACTACACCACACAGCCCGAAGCCGATTCCCCCAACAAGATCGACGTTACTTACAAAATCACTGAAGGTCCGCAGGTCTTTGTGGACAAGGTGCTGATTGCTGGCCTCAACTACACCCGCCCGTTCGTGGTGGAACGTGAAATCAAGATCGGAAGCGGCGACCGCCTGAGCCAGAACCAGATGTTGGACTCCCAGCGCCGCCTCTATGACATGGGTATTTTCAATGAAGTGGGCGTCGCGGTGCAGAACCCTGAAGGCGATGCCACGAATAAGAGCGTAAACTTCCAGCTCTCTGAAGCCCGGCGCTATACGTTTAATTATGGTTTGGGTCTGGAGGTACAGACGGGCCAGCCAAGCGGCATTACCAGCCCGCAGGGGAGTGCCGGGGTCAGTGGCCGCGTGTCATTCGACGTAACGCGGCTGAATTTTCGTGGCCGCGATCACACCATCACGCTCAAAACACGTTACGGCAATCTGGAGAAGCTCGCGCTCATCGGCTACGGCGCGCCGCGGCTGTTCGATTCGCCAAACCTCACGCTTGATTTCACGACCTTCTATCAGCAGACCAATGACGTGCGCACCTTCACTTCCAAACGGCTGGAAGGCTCGGCTTCCATCAAACAAAACCTGAACCGCGCCACCACCCTGCTTTACCGCCTGATCTACCGCCGCGTGAGCACTGACAATCTAGTGATTGATCCTAATCTGGTACCGCTATTTTCGCGCGCGGTACGCGTGGGTATGCCCGATTTCAGCTATATTCGCGACACGCGCGATAATCCAATCGAGTCACGCAAGGGCACATTCTCCACGTTTGACATGGGCGTTGCATCCGGTATCTTCGGCTCGCAAGCCAGTTTTTCCAGGCTGGTGGTGCAGAATTCCAGTTACTACCAGTTTCACAAACGGCGCTGGGTGTTTGCGCGCTCCACGCGCATTGGGGTGGAAGAGCCATTCGCGTCCACTGATTTTGCTCCACTGCCGGAGCGCTTTTTTGCCGGCGGTAGCACGTCGCACCGCGGTTTCGGCATCAACCAGGCCGGCCCGCGCGATCTGACCAGCGGCTTCCCTCTGGGCGGTGAAGCGCTGTTCCTGAATAATCTCGAGGTGCGGACGCCTCCGCTGCCGTTTCCGTTTGTCGGCAACAATCTGAGCGCCGTCGTGTTTCATGACATGGGGAATGTCTTCTCCACCGCTGGAGATATGGCCAACAGCATTTTCAAATTCTCGCAGCCGGACCGCAGTCTCTGTTTGAATCCTGCCTCCGGAAGCTGTAACTTCAATTATGTGTCGCATGCGGTGGGCGCGGGGGTGCGATACCGGACGCCGATTGGTCCGGTGAGTTTTGATGTTGGCTATAACCTCAACCCGCCGGCCTTCCCCATATCGGCACCTGCAACAGGGAGTCCATCGTCACAGGTACTGAAGCACCTGAATTTCTTTTTCAATATCGGGCAAACTTTTTGATGACAGCGCGCCTTCACTTCGTGATCGTTCTGCTACTGGCCGTGGTTGCCCAGGCGCAGGTCGTGGACCGCATGGTGGCGGTTGTGAACAGGCGCGTGATTCTGGAAAGCGAGCTTGATCAGGCAGCGCGCGTGGAATTTCTGCTGCAAGGCAAGCCGATGGAAAAACTGACCCAGACGGACAGGGTGGCTGTGCTGGAGCGGCTCATTGATCGCTCGCTCCTTGACCAGCAGATCGTGAACCAGGCCATGCTTGATCCCACACCGGAAGAGCTGGAGGCAAAGATAAAAGAAGTCCGCTCCGGGGTTCCGGGTGCAGCCACTGACAAGCAATGGAGCGCGCTGCTTGCCGGCTACGGACTGACGCAGCCAGACGTTGAGGAACAATTGACGTCAGAAATCCGCATTCTCAGGCTGATTGATCTGCGCTTCCGCGGACTGGTTCGAGTAGAAAAAGATGCCATTGCCACTTACTACCAGGAGCGTTTTCTGCCTGAGGTGCGCAAACGCAACGTTGCTGAGCCGAAGCTGTCTGAGGTCTCTGACAAAATTGAACAGATCCTGATGGAGCAGGAGATTGATAATCTTCTGAGTGGCTGGCTCAAAACTTTGCGCGCGCAAGCCCACATAGAAAAAATGCTGCCGGCTGCTCCGCTTTCTGGCGCCGGAGCCGGGCCATGAGCGCGAAAACTGACGTAAACATTGCGCCACCAGCCCCTGGCGCGAAGAAGCGCAAGCTCCGCCGGGTGGTGCTCATCACTGGGCTGGCGCTCGTGGTGCTCCTGGCCGGCGCGTTTTTTTACCTGAACAGTGATGCCTTCCGGGAGTCCATCCGCCAGCGCGTGATTACGGAGTTGCACCAGATGACCGGGGGCAAGGTTGAGGTGGAGTCATTCACATGGAATCTCTCCACACTGCAGTTTGAAGCGCGCAACGTAACCATCCATGGCCGCGAAGCGGCCGGAGAGGTTCCGTATGCACACGCGGAGCGGATCGCTGTTGAAGCGAAGGTCATTTCTTTTTTTTCACGCAAGATCTCTCTGGAAAGCGTGGTCCTGGATGGTCTAGTGCTGCACCTGATGGTGTACCCTGACGGGAGCACGAACCAGCCCTCACCTCAGCCCGCAAGTGATGCCAAGGAAACGGCGGCGCAGAGTCTCTTTGATCTTGCGGTGAAACAAATTACCGCGCGCAAGGCTACGCTCATGCTGGACCAGGAGAAAATCCCATTTGACCTGGACGGCAAAGATATCTCAGCCGGCATGACCTTTGTTCCCAGCCAGCAAGCGTACGACGGCCACGTGGATTTCACACCGCTGACCATCGCCTACGGGAGCGCAGTGCCTGTGCAGACGGATGTGCATCTCAATTTTCTGTTGCACGCCAAAGAGACTGAGATCAAGTCACTCAAGCTCGCCACGAAGAGTTCCAGGCTGGAGGCCAGCGGCACCGTTCGAAATTACAACAATCCGGAAATCGCGCTGCAATACCAGGCAACACTGGACCTTGCTGAAGTGGCAAAACAAGCCAAACTGGCGCAGCTCCGTGGTGGGCGTGCTGATCTGAAAGGCGTGTGGGCCTATCAGAGCAAGCGCTATTCTTCACAGGGCAATCTGAATGTCCGCGATCTTGAGTGGCGCGATTCCAATGTGCGGGCCACCGGAATCGGAGTTGAATCGCCTTATTCGCTGACGCAGGAGAAGATCAGTCTTCCGCGTCTGGTGGCGCGCGCATTTGGCGGCACAGCGCAAGGTGACGTTCAGATCACCAATTGGACGGCAACGCCCGCGAAGAAAAGTCCGCCGCAGCGCGGAACTGCCCGGCTCCATCTTCAAGGGGTGCAGATCAGCAGAGTCGCCACGGCTATTTCTACTTCTAAAATGCCGCTGGACAAGGTCAAACTCGCGGGCAGTATTTCTGGTGACGTTCATTCGTCGTGGAGCGGTTCTCCAGAAAAGGCAGTTTATGATCTGAAGCTGGAAGTGGCCCCGCCGCCAGCGCCGTCACCAAAAGAAGTTCCTGTTACAGCACAGTTGCAGGCTGTTTACCACGGTGACATTCGTACACTTGATCTGGCCGGCCTTACCCTGGCCACCCGCGCGATCCGGGTAAGCGCCACGGGCGCTCTGGGTTCTGAAAAAGCCCAGGCGCGAGTCTCCCTTAACGCCACGGACCTGCGCGAACTTCAGCCGGTGCTGGATGCCCTTGATCCGGGAACGCGGATTCCCGTCGCGCTGGAGGGCAGAGCGTCATTCAATGGAGCGGTGTTCGGCATGTTGGATGCGCCATCAGCGCGCGGTCACCTGGAGTTGGAAAAGTTCGATACCGAGTTTCATCTGTCGCGTCAGCCGAAAACCGCGCAAGGCAAGCCGCCGCGAATCCACTGGGACGCTCTCTCCGCCGACCTCACGTACGGGCCTTCTGCTGTTTCTTTGCAGCGCGGTACACTGCGCCGGGGCGCGGCCCAACTCGGCTTTTCCGTCAGCGCCACTCTGCGCCAGGGAGATTTTGACGAGAACTCCAGCCAGATCAACGCCACTCTTCATGTCCAGAATGAAAACGTGGAAGACATGCAGAACCTGAGCGGGACGAAGTATCCCATCACTGGCGTGATGAATGCTGATATTCAGGCTACGGGGACTCTGCGCAACTTGCATGGCGGTGGCAAAATACAGATCACAAAGCTGACTGCGTACGGAGAGCCATTTAAGGCCTTCTCAAGCGACGTGCGCTTCAACGGCACGAATGCGCAACTGGAAAACGTCATGCTGGCGCATAATGGCGCGCGTCTCACTGGATCACTGGCTTACGATTTTGAGAGCAGGAACTACCGCTTCGATCTTACCGGCGCCAATATTGAGCTGGCGAATCTTCATCGTTTCGAGCAGCCACGATTGGCGGTCCAGGGACAGGCGGGCTTCCACCTGACAGGCTCGGGCAGTGAAGATGCTCCGGTCATCAATGGCCAGATCAGTCTGCGCAACATCGTGCTCAACCGGGAACCCGTGGGCAGTGTGACCGTTCTGGCGGAGACGCGCGGCGAAGACGTGGTCTTGCGCGGGCGTTCAAATTTTGAAAATGCCGATCTCAATCTTGACGGCAAGGTGCATTTGCGTGGCGACTGGCCCGGCCAGATAACACTCAAGTTTTCCCATCTCGACTTTGATCCGTTGATTCGCGCTTATTTTCAGGGTCAGATTACCGGGCATTCTTCCATCGCGGGCGCCATTGAGGTTCGCGGTCCCATGAAACGGCCGGGCAGCCTCATGATCAGCGGCAATGTAAGCCAGCTTTCAGCGGACATAGAAAACGTGAAGCTGCAAAATGATGGCCCCATCCACTTTGCTCTGGAAAATGAGGCGCTGAAGCTGGATGAGTTTCGGTTGACGGGCCCGGAGACCGATGTTGCCATCCAGGGAACGGTCCAATTCACGGGCGAACAGGCGATAGATCTGCGGTCACGGGGACGGTTCAACCTGAAGCTGTTGCAGGCGTTCAACCCTAACCTGGTGGCCAATGGACCGGCCACGTTCACGGTAAACGTCGCCGGCAACTCAGCTCGGCCGGTGCTGAGCGGAAAGCTGGAACTCACGGACGCATCCGTCTCCTTCCTGGACCTTCCGAATGGTCTCAGCCATATCAACGGATCACTGATTTTTGCCCAGGACCGCATGCAGATTGAAAAGCTCACCGCCCAGACTGGCGGCGGAGAACTGAATGTCGGCGGTTTTCTTGCCTATCGCGGCGGACTCTACTTTGATTTGACCGCAACGGGCCATGAGATTCGTCTGCGCTACCCTCCGGGCGTGAGCTCTTCCGCTGACGCGACGTTGCGCTACACGGGTTCGGCAAAGAGTTCTTTGCTCTCCGGCGACGTTGTGGTCAACCGCTTTGGCATGAATCCGCATTTTGATTTTGCCAACTACCTGGCCCAGAGCAAGAAAGCGCCCACGATTTCCACGCTGAATCCGTTTCTGGACAACATGCGCCTGGACCTGCACATTACCTCAACACCGGAGCTGCGGGTGGAGACATCTCTCGCCAAGCTTTCCGGCGACCTGGACCTGCATGTTCGCGGAACTGCGGCGCGCCCGGCCATTGTGGGGCGCGTGAACATTGCGGAAGGCGACATCTTTTTTAATGGGACCAAGTACAGACTGGAGCGCGGCGATATAACTTTCAGCAACCCGCTCACCATTGAGCCGGTGGTGAACCTGGATATGTCAGCGCGAGTGCAGGGCTATGACGTCACGATCGGACTGCACGGGCAGGCGGTTGGCGGCAAGGGTCTCAGCATGACCTACCGCTCTGATCCTCCGCTGGATAATTCTGACATCATCGCCCTGCTGGCTTTTGGCCGGACGCGCGGCCAGGGCGTTTACAACGCGAGCCAGCCCGGGGCCGCCACCAATGACACCGCGTCAGCTTCCAATGCCATTCTGGGCGAAGCGCTGAATGCTACTTTTACTGACCGGGTACAGCGGCTCTTTGGCGCCAGCCGCGTGAAGATTGATCCGCAGTTTATTGGTTCGGAAAACAACCCCAGCGCGCGCGTTACCATTGAACAGCAGATCAGCAATGACATCACGTTTACTTACGTCACCAGCCTGACACAATCGGCGGAGACGGTCATTCAAGTGGAATACAATATTGATAAGAACGTATCGTTTGTTGCAGTACGGGACCAGAACGGCGTACTCGGTTTTGATATTCATATTCGCAAGCGAAAGAAATAGCGATGGACGGAAATGGAACCCAGCCGTTCGAGGCTGAGCGCGGCTCAATGGTGGAGCGGCAGCTGCGGCAGCGGGGCATATGCGACGAACGTCTGCTCGCAGCCATGAGCAAAGTCCCGCGCCATGAATTCGTGAGCCCGCAGAATTGGGGCCATGCGTATGCCGATCATCCGGTTGCTATTCTTGAGCAGCAGACTACATCGCAGCCTTACATGATAGCCGCGATGATCCAGGCGGCGCGGATCAGTCCGGAAGATCGCGTTCTGGAAGTGGGCGCAGGCTCGGGATATCAAACGGCCCTGCTCGCCGAACTTGCCAGCCAGGTTTTTGCCATAGAACGCCATGCTTCACTCTCAGAAGCGGCGCGCAACACACTGGAGCGTCTGGGATATCGCAACACTAAGGTCGTTACCGGCGACGGTTCGCTTGGATTTCCCGAAGCAGCGCCGTTTGACGCCATCATCGTCTCTGCCGCTTCTCCACGAATTCCTCCTGCGCTGGAGGAGCAACTCGCGCCCGGCGGCCGCATGGTGATTCCGGTTGGAGAGTCCGAACAGCAGCGGTTGCAACTTGTCCAGCGCAACGCGGACGGAAGCACCAGCGTGCGCACGCTGGAAGGCTGCCGCTTTGTTCCATTGATCGGCCAGCAGGGATTTGCGGCGTGAAAAGCGGCAGTTAGCTTCTAGCCATTGGCTCCTCGCGATTTGCCGTTAGCTCTTGGCTTCAATCTCGAGCGCAGCGAGAGATCGCTATAGCTGCTAATTGTTACAATATCCAGTGCCCCTTCTCACCAACATCAAAACCACGCTGGAGATGATCAAGTGGGAGCACTCCATCTTTGCGCTTCCATTTGCGCTGTCTGCCGCCATGCTTGCTGCCGGAGGGATGCCTCCCGCGGCCAAGCTGGGCTGGATCGTGCTGTGCATGGTTTCAGCCCGCTCTGCGGCCATGGCTTTTAACCGCATTGCTGACGCGCGGATTGACGCTGCTAATCCCCGCACCGCCATGCGCGCCATTCCAGCAGGAGCTCTTTCGCAAAAATTTGCCGTGAGCTTTGTGATTGTGGCCTGCGGACTGTTTGTGCTGGGCGCGGCTGAACTCAATCGCGTAACTCTCTATCTTTCACCGATGGCGCTGGCCGTGGTGCTGCTTTATTCCTATACCAAGCGATTCACACGCTGGTCGCACCTGGTGCTGGGCTTTGCTCTTGGCATCGCGCCGGCAGCGGCATGGATAGCGATCCGCGGCGTACTCGATCCCCGCATCTTGCTTCTGACCGCTGCGGTTACCTTCTGGGTGGGCGGTTTTGACATTCTCTATGCCTGCCAGGACATCGAATTTGACCGGGCCAATTCGCTGAACTCCATTCCACAGGCAATGGGAGTGCCCCGCGCGCTTATTGTTGCGCGTGCATTGCACCTGCTCATGCTGGGATTGCTGGTGGCGCTGGTGATCGCATTTGGCTTGGGCAAGCTGGCGATGGCGGGAATTGCCGTGGTGGCCCTGCTGCTGGCTTATGAGCACTCACTGGTGTCTGCGCGTGATCTCAGCAAGCTCAATGCTGCTTTCTTTACCATGAATGGCGTGATCGCGGTGGTGTTTTTTGTTTTTGTGGCCGCGGACCTGCTACTAAGGTCGTCACAGCCGTGATACGCTGACTGCGCATGCGCGATCCTGTTGAACTGGAAATTTTCAAAAGCATCTTCCACTCCATTGCGGAAGAGATGGGCGCGGCGTTGCGGCGCACGGCTTTCTCTCCCAACATCAAGGAGCGCCGCGACTATTCCTGTGCGGTCTTTGACGGCCTGGGTGAGGTTGTGGCCATGGGCGACCACATGCCTGTGCACCTGGGCTCCATGCCCATGTCAGTGCGCGCGGCGGTGGAGAAGCTCACGCTCAATGCAGGCGACGTTGCCATCCTGAACGATCCTTTTTGCGGTGGTACGCACCTGCCGGACATCACGCTGGTGGCGCCGGTATTTCTCGGCAGCCAGAAGCGCAAGCGATCAGCGAACCCTGCGTTCTATGTAGCTTCACGCGCGCATCATGCCGATGTCGGCGGAATGTATGCCGGATCCATGGGCATCTGCCGCGAGATTTACCAGGAAGGCATACGAATTCCCCCTATTAAGCTGATTGCCGGGGGAGAGTTGCAGGACGATGTTTTCCGCTTGTTGCTCAACAACGTGCGCACGCCGGAAGAGCGAGAAGGCGACCTGAACGCGCAGATTGCCGCCTGCCACACCGGCGCTGCCCGGCTCACGGAGATCGCGGAACGTTACGGCCTGCCTCGGGTGCAGCGCATCATGGACGAGCTGCAGGACTATTCAGAAAAACTGATGCGGACTTTTCTGAGCAAAGTGCCGCACGGCCGCTATGAGGCAGAAGATTTTCTTGACGATGATGGCGCCGGTTCCGGTCCGGTGCGGATTGCAGTAGCACTTACGTTCCAACCGGCACGCGCGGGCAAGCCGCTGGTTACGGTGGATTTTACCGGCAGCTCACCGCAGGTTGCCGGCAGCATCAACGCCGTGGACGCTATCACTTACTCCGCATGTTTTTACGTCTTCCGCTGCCTGCTGCAAGAAGATGTGCCTGCGGCTGCGGGGCTGATGCGTCCGGTGCGGATGATTGCTCCATCGGGAACTATCGTAAACGCGCGTCCGCCAGCGGCCGTGGCCGGAGGAAATGTCGAGACTTCGCAGCGTATCGTCGATGTGTTGCTGCGCGCGCTGGCCAGGGCCATGCCGGATCGCGTACCCGCGGGATCATCCGGCACCATGAATAATCTAACCATCGGCGGCATCGATGAGCGCAGCGGCGAGCCCTTTGCCTACTATGAAACCATTGCCGGAGGAATGGGTGCGCGTCCTGACCGCCCGGGCGTGGGCGGCGTCCATACGCACATGACCAACTCGCTCAATACCCCGGCGGAGGCGCTGGAGTATGCCTATCCTTTGCGGGTCACGCAATATTCATTACGCAAGGGAAGCGGCGGCAAAGGGAAATTCCAGGGTGGTGAAGGCATTGTGCGTGAGGTTGAACTGCTCACTGATTCGGAAGTCACGCTGCTTGCGGACCGTCGCAGTCGCGGGCCCTATGGACTGCAAAGCGGCGAAGACGGAATGGCTGGAAGAACTGAGATCGTTCACCGCGATGGCACTCGGGAAAGACTTCCGGGCAAGACCAGCGTGCGTCTGAAGAAAGGCCAGCGCATCAGGATCGAATCACCCGGAGGCGGCGGATGGGGCAGCAAGATCGGATGACGAACAGTTCGATGCCGGCCCTATCGATTCTGCCTGAAGCAAACCATACTTTCAGTTTTCTCCAATAAATTCCCACGATACAATCAAAATGCCAATCCATAAAACTAAGTATCGGCCATAAGTACTCTCTAATACTGTGCCATAACAATCTAAAAATTGACTAAACTTACGAGTAGATATTCTAGTAGTGTGTATTTAATTTTAAGAGGAAACTAATTCCACAACAGAGCTAGTGAAGTAGATTTAGCAAGAATTTAAGTGAATATGTGATGCGCGTCACAATTTACTGATAACGTCAGGAGTAGTCTGTCGTGGTTACATCGTTAGGTCCCATAGTTAGGTCGCGCGCAAGACAAGCTGTGTAAGTACCTTCGTAGTCTTCCACTCTAGTCATATGCTCCCGACCTGGATCCCAGGTCAACTCAAACATCATGCATAGAAAGGTAAGGAAGTATGTCAACTCTCGGATCTAAGCACGTTCGCTCTTCGTTTTTCAAGGCATTCACTCTCACACTGCTCATCGCAGCTTTCGCTTGCACGCCAGCAGTGGCGGATCCAGCAATTCAAATTACGCAGTGCGGCACAGTGATAACCCAGCCGGGACATTACATTCTGGCCAACGACCTGTCTTGTAGCGCTGCCCCGGTGGCCCCCGTGATAGGCGCGCCAAATCGGCCAAACTGGTGGAAGAACATACAAACTCCTCTTGCCGGCTTCGCGCCAGCCGCGACAGACGATCCCATCTCGAGCGACGGTATCGACATCGTTGCCGACCACGTAGAACTCCTGCTCAACGGCCACACGATTGACGGCGGCGGCAGCAACATAGGCATCAGCGTGGGCGTCGGAGTGGCTTCGGGTAACTCGCACGTACATATTGTTGGGCCGGGAACGATTACGAACTTTGGTGCAGGCATATTGTTTGAGCAGGTTTCCTTTTCTTCGGTGAACAATGTGATCATCAACAATAATGGCGCTTCTTTTGCTATCGGCGGCGGTTTTGCGGCGGGCTGTGCTGAGGCCTGTCCCTCCACGAAGAATGATTTCACGGGAAACACCGTGAGCCTCGCCGAATTCGGGTTCATACTTGACGGCGCCAATGACAACACCTTGCGCGACAACAACGCCAGCAACACTTTCATCGGCATCCTGCTCGCCCTCGCTGCCACGGGCAATGATGTGCGGGCCAACACCACCAACCTCAACGTCGGCGGAATCGTGCTCGGCATTGGTGGCAGCGATGTAACGAACAATGACATTACCCACAACACGGCGCTGAACAATGCAGAAGCTGACCTGTTCGACGCCAACCCCAATTGCGACAGCAACACGTGGAAGCACAACACCTTTGTCACAGCCAATCAGCCCTGCATTCAATGAAGCGCCGCTACTTGACGTTGAGTTGAAACAGGCGAGCTAATCGCGGGCGCTCTTCCGGGAGCGCCCCTTTTTTCACTTCTGCGGCGTAGGTGTGGGACTCGCCTCTTTCTTCTTCCTGCTTAGCACTTGCCCCAGCACGTCACCCAGATTTGGCGCTGGTGTTGGCGTAGCCTGTGGCTGCTGGCCCTGATTGTTTCCGACGGCCGGCGGTGGTTGTTGTTGCTGTTTGCCGCCCAGAGCACCAAGTATTCCGCCGATGCCGCCCTTCGGCTGTCCCGTGGGACTCTGATTTTTGTTGCCGAGAATTGCTCCCAGAATCCCGGTTGTCAGCTGCCCCGGATTTTTGCTGGTGGGCAGCAGGTTCTGCAATTTCATCTGCGCGATCTGTTGCACGTCCGGCGTGACCTGTGGATGTTGAAATGTTCCTGTGACGATCACCGGCACCACGAGTTCGCCCTGGTTATTGGCCAGAGCGGTATTCATGAATCCGCCGACCTGCGTGCCACCGACCTCCTGGCTCAGGGCCTTGTTCAACACCGCTGTTATGTGCAGGTTGAGTGATTGGTCGGCGAGGTTCACCAGGCCCGTTGCCGCCATTGTTCCGCCGTCAATCACGGCTTTCAGGTTGTTGGTCTGGGCAAGACCGTTTTTTACATCAAAGTCGCCCGTCAACTGGGCCATGTTGGTAAAGCCCTTGGCGGCCCCAAAGTTACCACCCAGGAATTTTCCTACCGTGGCTACTTCATGCAACAGATCAATATTCATCAGCCTGCCGTTGGTGAGGTTGATGGCCAGATTGCCATTCAGGCTGCGGGCAATACTATCCGCCGGAGATGAACCGGAGGGCGAGGTGAATGTGGCATTCACGTTTGAGGCCAGTATGCCATAGAGCGTCTGTTTCAAATTGGAGACGGAAGAAATCAGTTTGTTAGCGTCAACTTTTTCAGTTTTCAGGTTTACCGCATACACCGGCTGGGCGGGCCGCATATCCAGTGTGACGGAGCCCGTCTCTTTTCCGCCGTAGATGTCTGCTGTAAGCGGATTCATTCTGATTACGCCGTGATCCAACGTTACCGTGGAGCGGGCATTATTCAGCACAAGATCGTTGTAGATGATCGATCCCACACTGATGGCGCCGCCGCCAGTCATTTTGTTGAGCAGGCTGGGCTCAGATTTTGTCTGCGCTTCTGCCCTGGGCAAGATGCTCCAGAAATCGCGCTTCGAGGCGCGTTTGCTTGGTTGGGCCGGCGTAGCAGCGAAGATTTGCTGCAACTCAGCAACGTCTACTTTGTCTGCATTCAGCGCAAACTGGACCTGCGGTGCATCAAAGTTCTTGAGTGTGATTGCCCCTCCGGCATTGGTCTGGCCCAGCGTGACGGAAATATTCTGCAGCGAAGCGGAGTTCTGGCTAAAGCGGATGTCGGCATTGCGCATCTGAACCGGCTTGGTGAGAGACGGCATCTTCAAGGTGGCGTTGCTGATCTTGCCGGTGCCGTCAAAGTTCAGAGCGGACAAATTCTTGGTCGGTCCTTGGGCGCGCACGTCAAGGCTGAGCGTTCCATCGCCGGACATTCCTTCCACCGCGGAAACACCTGCGGCTTTGGCAATGTTGAGAATCTCCCCCAGCCGGGCGTTCGGCGCGCGCAATGATGCGTTGATTGTGCTGTTGGGCGCGCTGTATTGTGAGAGCGTGAAGCTTACATTGACAGCGGTTGCTCCGGTGGTGGCGGCAAATTCATTGGAGCGCACTGTCTCTGGCGTGAACGCCAGGGTAATCTCGTTTACCTTCACGGGCTGCGGAATGTCCTTGCCGCTGATGTCGAGATTGCGGGCCGAGAGTTGCCCATTCAAAACGGGCTTGTCCATAGCGCCGCGCGCCTGGATATCGGCATTGACCTGGCCCTTTACGTCCACACCCTGGCCAAAGGCCACGCCGAAGGCGGAGGCAAGGCGGGCGGCTTCCGCTATGGACGCATTGGCCGCTGTAACCCTGAGATCGATTTGCATGGGAGTGGGCCTGGTGTTGAGCATGCCCGCGATGGTAATGGGCGTGGAACCGAGCTTCAAACTTCCTTTGTGAATCTGGATCACATCGTTGGTGAGATTGTCG
Source organism: Terriglobia bacterium (assembly GCA_020072585.1). Classification (GTDB taxonomy): domain Bacteria; phylum Acidobacteriota; class Terriglobia; order Terriglobales; family Acidobacteriaceae; genus Angelobacter. The sequence goes on from JAIQGL010000021.1 coordinate 167,811, forward strand.
TCAACGCTATAGTCGAGCGCAATGGGATAGCCGATATTTACGTTGTGAATGCGCGCGTTCTCCACGCGAATGGTCCCGTTGGAAGCCAGCTTGCCGCCGGAGTTGCTGACCTTGGCCTCACCGGTAATGACAGCATCAATGCCGTTGAGCGCCTGTGAGTCCAAAAATTTCTGCGCTGCCAAGGTGGACACCTGTTCCAGGTGCAGAGTGCCGTCAAACGGCGTATTCAGCAGGTCAGCTTCCTTGATAGGGCCGCCCTTGCCTTCCAGTGCGATTGCCTGTTTACCTGCTCCAGGAAGATGGGCGGTCAGCTTCATGCTGAACTGCTGGTCCGGAGCAAAATCATTTACGTTCAAATCAATATGGTCATAGACGGCGCGCGATTGGTGCTTCTGCAAATCAGTGATTGCGACCTGGCCGTCATTAATGAAAAGATTCGCCAGCGTGAGCTGGCCAGCAGGCTGCTTGCCTTCCGGCCCGGTTGTGATGGTAGGCGTGGGAGCTTGCGCGGGCTGAGAGGGAGCTTTCTGCCCGGGCATTGGTTTGCTTTCCTGACCCAGGGTGGCAAAATTCCAGACACCCTGCGCGTTGCGCACAAGTTCAATATGCGGGTGGACCAGTTCCAGTGATTTGACTTCCACCTGCTTGCTCAACAATGGCCAGAACTTCACGCTAACAGCGAGCTTGTCCGCAGTGGCGAAGGGACGTCCGGTGAAAAAGCGAGCGTCTTCAGCGATGGTGGTGTTTTCCACCTGAAAAGACGGAGGAAACAGGCTCAGGCCCATGTTGCCGAGAGAAACCTGCCGGCCCAGCCGTTTTTCCAGTTGTGTCTGGATCTGGCCATGGTACTGATTGACGTCAATCAGGCGCGGCACGATCAGTGCTGCCGCCACCAGCAATACAATGATGACTGCCACTGCTATGAATAATTTGCGCATACCATCCCACTTCTGACCGCGTTGGTTTGCGGCACATTCATCTGGCACAATCTGACTCTTAATGCAGAGGGTTCCCTTTAGTTTGAAGCCCTTTGAAGGGATAGCGGTTGCACTTCATCAAGGGTTGCCATAGCGATGGAAACCCGTCATTGCACGGTGCAATGCAATAATTGTTTTCCATCTTCAAGCCACCCGAGTTTTTAGTTTCCATTCGGAAAAGTCAAGGGCAGCGCCTCCAACGCGGCTATGGACGAGTGCTAAAAAGTTTGACGGTTTTGCAGCTGGCTGCTAAACTCAAGGTTTCATTGCCACTTATCCCACCGAGAAGGTTTCCAAGTGCCAGGTTATACCCGTCGTCAGTTGAAGGAAGATAAGTTTGCCGATACCGCCCAGGGCGCGGCCCTATGGGCCACGGGTCACCGTCAAATCGTGATTTGGACGGTCGGACTTGTATTAGTCGCCATTGTGGCCACGGCTGGCGTGATTGCCTGGCGCGGCCGCCAAATGGATCAGGCCAATACCGAGCTCTCCGCGGCCATGCGCACATTTGAGACGCCGGTGGGGCCTGCCGCCGCTGCCGCCGGAGATACTGGCCCAACGTTCGCCACGATTGCGGACCGCGCGAAAGCGGCGGAAAAGCAGTTTGGCGCGGTTGCTGACAAGTATTCGTCTGTTTCTCCGGGAAGGATTGCCCGCTATTTGCGCGGCACCGCATTGCTGCAGGCCGGAGATAAGGCAGGCGCGGAACAAGAGCTGAAAACGGCCGCAGGCTTGAGTGACAAAGACGTTGCCGGTCTGGCCAAGATGGCGCTGGCCTCAATGTATCGGGCATCGAACCGCACACCGGAAGCCATTGCCATTTGCAAGGAACTGGCAGACCATCCTACCGCGACTGTTCCCAAGGCGCAGGCACAGCTGGAACTGGCTGATATTTATGAGACCACTGATCCTCAGCAGGCAGCTCTGATTTATCAGCAACTGCAAAAAGATGATCCGCGTGGTCCGGCAGGACAGGTCGCCGCGCAAAGACTCTCCAAACCCAAATAATAAGTTATTCAGCAACTCATCTTTTCACAGCAGCAGCGTAGCTCTTCCTAAAGGCAGAGCTCGCTGTTGTACAGGCGGCAACCTTCGCTGTGAATCCGCATCTGTATTTACCAGAGGCGGCAATTCAACACTGCTGCTAAAAAAACACAGGAGTCTTAACGTATGAAGTCCTTTTTGGCAGGGTTGGGAATTGGTATTGGTTTAGGCATTCTTTTTGCCCCGATGAGCGGGGAAGCCACAAGAGAAAACCTTTCACAGCGTGCCAGTGATTTGGCAGATTCAGCGCGTGACCTGGTTGACCAGGGTCGTGAGAAAGTTCGTTCCACAGTCTCAACGTTTCGCGGACAGGCCGAGCGTTTGGCCGGCAATGTGGCCAGCAATGTTCAGGAAGCCACCGGAACAGATACTCGTAACCTCTAACAAAACTGCGTGATAAGAAGCGGCGGAGCCCGTCCGCCGCCGCGCAATTCCTTGACACTCTCTCAGTACCCCCTTTATCCTTAGATATTGCCCAGCGTTTCCCCCGTCAACTTTGAGTACTGAATTCTGGAGGGGCCCTTATGTTTATAAAAATAAAGGATCTTGAACTCCGGAAATTGGAATTTGACGAATCTTTTGCGCCCGGCGCGATTGATTTGGGAGAAGATCAGGTGCAGACCGCACCGTTGAAGGCTTCAGGACGTGCGGAGTTGATCCGGGAAAACCGTGGCGCGCGCGAAGTTGTTGAGGACATCAGGTTTGTAGGCAAGTTGTCCACGGAAGTTCAGGTGCGATGCGCCCGTTGTCTTGATCCGGTGGATAATGTGATTGCGGAAGAATTTGACCTGCTGTACAGACCTCTGGGTGTGGACGCCAAGGGAGACGAGGTCGCAATCACTGAGGCGGAAACGGAAATTGGGTATTATCAGGGTGAAGGACTGCTGCTGGAAGATGTCTTAAAAGAGCAGATCCTGCTGGCCCTGCCGGCGAAGCAGGTTTGCCGAGCCAGTTGCAAAGGGCTCTGCCCGCAGTGCGGCACGAACCTGAATCTGGAAAGCTGTGATTGTGTGAGCACAATGCCAGACGTCCGCTGGGCAGCGCTTGAAGATATTCGCAAGAAGTTGGAAAGATAGATTTTAGAAAGATCGACAAAGAATTGTGCGTCCGGTCTATGTGCCGGCGCCAAGAGGGAAAGGAACCAAAATGCCAAATCCAAAACGGCGGCACTCAAAGGCACGGACATCGAGTCGCCGCGCCCATGATTTTCTTACCGCGCACTCAGCTTCGGAGTGTCCGAACTGCCATGAGAAGAAGATGCCGCATCGCGTGTGCGGAAAATGCGGGTATTACAAAGGCCGGGAAGTGGTGCAGGCAAAAGAAAACGCCTAAGTGCAGAAGACGCCAGTGGAAACCGTAATAGCTGTTGACGCAATGGGTGCCGACCGGCATCCCCGGCCTGAGATCGAAGGGGCACTGCTGGCAGCGCGCCATTATGGAGTTCGCGTATTGCTGGTAGGGCCGGAAGAACGGCTGCGCCAGGAACTGGCCGGCCATCCTTCAGCGCACAACCTGCCCATTGACATCGTCAATGCCACTCAGGTCATTGAAATGGAAGAAAAGGCCGTGCAGGCGGTGCGCGCCAAGCGCGACTCCAGCATGCACGTGGGCTTGCGCCTGGTGAAAGAAAAGCGCGCCGTAGGTTTTGTTACCGCAGGCAATACCGGCGCTGCAATGGCTGCGGCAAAAATGGTCCTGGGGGCCTTGCCCGGTGTTGATCGTCCCGCGCTGGCAAGCGTGTTTCCAACTTCCGCGGGCAAGCTCAAACCTTCCATTCTGATTGATGTTGGCGCCAATGTTGATTCCAAACCGCACAACCTGGCGCAGTTCGCGCTGATGGGCGCAATGTACTACCGGGCCATTTTCAAGAATGCCCGGCCCACGGTTGGCCTGCTTTCCGTTGGCGAAGAGGAAATTAAGGGCAACGATCTCACGCGCAAGGCCCATGCGCTGTTCAAAGAATTGCCACTCAACTTTGTCGGCAACGTGGAAGGCCGCGACCTCTACAACGGCAAGGTGGACGTAATCGTCTGCGATGGATTTGTCGGCAACGTGGCGTTGAAGATTTCCGAAGGGCTGGTGGAGGCGGTACGCTTCCTGCTGAAAGAGTCGCTGACCTCGACCATCACTTCGCAGGTGGGAGCGCTACTGGCGCGCAAAGCGTTCGCCAACTTCGGCCGCAAGCTTGATTACGCCGAGTACGGCGGAGCGCCTCTGCTGGGACTGAAAGGAGTTGCCATTGTTGGGCATGGACGCTCCAACGCTAACGCCATTAAGAACGCCATTCGTGTGGCCAAAGAATTTTACGAATCGGGAATCAATACGCATATAGAGCAGCAGCTCAGCGCCGCGCGATCTGAATCCCCGCGCTCAGAGATCTTGATCAGCGCCGGCAAGACGGAAGAGTCCGCATGAGCCATGGCCCGGTTGCTTTTCTTTTTCCTGGACAGGGATCGCAAGCGGCAGGCATGGGCAAAGAGCTGGCAGCCCTCTATCCGGTTGCACGGCATACCTTTCTGGAAGCCGATGACGCGCTTGGTTTTTCCATCTCACAGCTTTGCTTTGAAGGGCCTGACGAGCAGCTCAAGCTGACGGAAAATACTCAGCCCGCCATTCTTACCATGAGCACCGCGGTGGCGCGCGTGCTGCAGGAAAAGGGAATTGTTCCTCAATTTACCGCTGGGCATAGCCTGGGAGAGTATTCCGCTCACGTGGCCGCCGGAACTATTCCGTTTGTCGAAGCCGTTCGCACGGTACGCAATCGCGGCCGTTATATGCAGGAAGCCGTACCTGCCGGCGAAGGCGGCATGGCGGCAATTCTGGGAATGCCACTGGACCAGCTCCAGCAGGTTTGTGCCGACGCGGCGCAAGGCGAGGTTGTGTCTCCGGCGAACATCAACTCACCCGACCAGATTGTGATCTCCGGACATCAGAAAGCCGTTGAACGCGCCGCTGATCTGGCCAAGCAGCGCGGCGCCAAACGGGCCATAATGCTGGTGGTGAGCGCACCGTTCCACTGTGCGCTGATGCAGCCGGCCCAGGACCACCTGGCGAAAGACCTGCAATTACTGCATTTCAACAATCCTGAAGTGCCGGTAATCAGCAACATTGATGCCGCGCCGAAAACCACAGGAGAAGGTTCGCGGCAGGCCCTTGTGCGTCAGGTTACGGGCGCGGTGCAGTGGGCGAGCTCCATGCAGACGCTGGTCGGGCTGGGAGTTAAGACATTCGTTGAAGTTGGTCCGGGGAAGGTGCTCACCGGACTCATGCGCCAGATCGATCGCTCACAGACGTGCCTGAACGCCGAAGACGAAGCGTCAGTCCAGAAGGTAAGCAATCTGTTTGCCGCTGCGGCGAAAGAGTAACCCTGCCTCCGACAGATTCCAATTGAGACGGCAACGTGAACGCTTCTACTGCTGCCCGCGACACAAGACTTTCATGGGAGAATCAGTCACGGTCCTGGATTTCTTTTCCACCCACATGGACCTGGGTTCCGCGCGATTGTTGATGGTTACCACGATAATCACGCCACTGGGCGAGACGAAATCTTTCTTGGGCGGCTCCAGGGCGCAATCCACCTGATGGCTGGTGATAGCGCCGTACTCGCCGGAAGGGCCCCAATCGAGCTTGAATTGATTGATGGTGTAGGAAGAATATTTTTCCGGATGCTGTTTCCAGTTCGCGTCAGCGTAATAGATGCCGTAGGCGGTCTCAAAATCTTTTTGCTCAATGGCGTGGAAAAAATTATTGATGACCTTCTTTTCCGAGTCGTAACGGGTCAGATACAGATAGACCGTTACAGCAAGAACCACCACGATGACGGTGGCTATGATCCTCCGGCGTTTCTGGGCCGGCCGCGGATCGTATTCTTTTGCATCCATCAAAGCCATGCGAGTGTCCTTAGAGAGTTCGTTTGAACAACAGGGTTGAGAGCGCGAAAGCAACCATGGCGAACCCACCAAGATACAGCAGGTCAGGCCAGATTGCAGCTATGCCCACGCCTTTGAGCAGTACCGCCTTAAAGCCCCGCACTGAGTAGGTAAAAGGGTCAATCCAGGCGATCCATTGCAGCCATTTGGGAAAAGCCTGGATCGGATAAATAGCGCCGCTGGGAAAATACAGCAGCGTGTTGAGAATGCCGAAGACCGCGCGCGGAATCAGCGGATCGCTTACCCGCACCATCATGACAAACATCATGGAGATGAAGGCGAATGAAGTGGCGGCGATCAAAAGAAAGAGCCAGAGAAGATTTGCCAGTTGAAATGTTGATCCTACGCCGGCGATCAACGACCCGAGAAGTGTAAGCACGATTCCGGCCCCCATGGCCTTGAGCGCGCCGGCAACATTCAGACCCGCCACCAGTTCCAGTTTTGTGATGGGCGTGACCAGGTAGCCTTCATGGACGCCGCGCGCCTTATCGTCGATATAGACGATTCCTCCGCCGATCATCACGCTGACGAACATGGCCAGCGTAATGGAGCCGGGCAAAAGATATTTCATATATTCGATGTATGGATAAAGTTCCACGACTTGCAGCGCGGTTTGCTGCACCACGCGCGGCTGGACCTCCGGCTGGTTCAGCGCTTCCACCAGTTGCGTAAGCTGGTCTTCAAAGGTGGCGGTCATGAAGTTGTCAGTGTTGTCGAGCACCAGCCCAATGTGCGGACGTGCATGCGCATACACATCGCGTGAGAACTGCGGCGGAATCACGAGCCCGGCGTTCAAGTCGCCGCGGCGCACGGCAGCTACCATGGCTTGCTCGTCACTGTAAACAATCGGCTGAAAAGTCCGGGCATTGCTCTGCACGGCGCGCAGAGCCTCAATCACGCGAATGGCCTGGGGACCTGTGTCATGAGAGACGATGCCCATCTTCGCATCCTTGATTTTGCCGCCAAAAGCGTTGCCCAGCACGATGAGCTGAACGAGAGGAAAGACCATGGCGGCCACCATGAGCGCAGGTGAGCGGAAGAATTTGCGCAGGTCGCGTTCCACGATGGCCATCATGCGCCCGCTTTGGAAGAAGTTGAGCATCGATCACTTGCCCCAGGCCACGGGAGACACGTAAAGCGGCGAATCCACCATCTGGTCGCGCAGCTGTCTGCCGGTGTAATGGACAAAGACGTCATCGAGCGTCGTGCTCTGGACGGTCAGAGTTTTTACCACAACGTTCGAGCGCACGGCGGCTTCCACCAGAGCGGTTGTGGTCTTCGATCCATCGTCGGTCAGGATGCGGTACATGTCCGCGCCTTCCGGCTGGATGGAATTTACCGCGGCGAGCTTTTCCAGCGTCTGCTGCCAGCCTGCAGGAGGCTGAAGGAACTGGGCCTCAATCACGCTGGAACCTGGGATGCTGCTTTTGAGGGCGCGCGGCGTATCTAAAGCCACTAATTTACCGTGATCGACAATGGCAATGCGGTCGCAAAGACGGTCGGCTTCGTCCATGTAGTGTGTTGTGATCAACACGGTGAGGTTACGCTTGTGCTTGATGCTGGTGATCATCTCCCAGACGGCAACGCGGGAGACGGGATCAAGGCCGGTGGTGGGCTCGTCAAGAAAAAAGATCCTTGGGCGGTGCACCAGCCCGCGCGCAATCTCCAGGCGCCGTCGCATGCCGCCGGAAAGATTTCTTGCCGGAGCATCACGCCACTGGTTCAGGTCAACCAGCTCCAGCAGTTCGTCAATCGACTTTTCCCGGTCAGCAGCTGGGATTCCATAGAGCTTGGAGTAGATGCTCAGGTTCTCCCATACGGTGAGATCGCCGTCACTGGTCATAGCTTGCGGAATCACGCCCATGGAACGGCGTGCACGGTCGGGGTCTTTGCGCACGTCAGCACCCTCAATGATGGCGGTGCCCGAGGTGATGTCCAGCAGCGTGGTCATCATGCGGATCAGAGTCGATTTACCGGCGCCATTCGGACCCAGAAGACCAAAGATCTCACCTTCTTCCACGAAGAAAGAGACACCATCCACAGCGGTGAAGTTCCCAAAGCGCTTTACGATGTCGACGACTTGTATTGCATGCTGCGCCATCAGTGGCCTTCCACTTTGGAGTTAGGGACCAGAATTTCCGCGGTCATTCCGGGAACCAGTGTCTTCTTGCCGTTCTCGACCGCCAGTTTGAGTGCGATTGCCTTGATGTCACGCTTACGGCGGTTTACATCGCGCTGCGTGGCGAAGTCCGCTTCCGGCGCCTTGAAAATGATTTTGCCGGAAATAATTTCACCCGAAGGCAGCCGGGCTTTGAGTTGATCACCCAGAGCGATGTGGTCCGCCTGCGTTTCAGGAATTGCCGCACGCACCCAGATGTCGCTCAGATCAGTAATAATGACAATCGGCTGACCAAGGTTGACGACTTCTCCTTCACGCGCGGCACGAACTGTTACGGTTCCACTTATCGGCGCAGTGACTTTTGTATATCCCAGACGCGTTTCGGCAGCCTCAAGCTGCGCCTTGGCATTGAGCTGCTGCGCCTGTGTGGATGCCACGGTGCTCTGGGCCGCCTGGGTCTGGCGTGTGCGCGCCTGCGCCGTTTCCAGATCGGCTTGCGCGGCATGGGACTGGTCTTCCGCTGCGCGGACCAGAGCTTCCTGAGCTTTCAACTGCGCCGCTGCCTGGTCGGCCTGTTGTTGTGATGCGATGCCCTGCTGTGCCAGAGCAACGGCGCGCCGCGTATCACCCTGAATACGCTGCAGGTCAGCCTGCGCCTGCAACAATGCTGCCTGCGCGGCACGCAGGCGGGCCTGAGCATTGACCACGCCACTGGAGGTTTCTCCCGCGGTCTGTTGCTCGGTGGCGCGCGTCTGGGATACCTGGTGGCGAAGGCTGGCGAGCACGGCCTTGGCGGCCTGGCGATCGGCGGTGAGTTCCTGCGCATCAAGCACGGCGATTGTGTCACCGGCTTTGACCTCAGTGCCTTCGTCCACCGCAAGGCGTTCAATGCGCCCGCTGATTTTGGGGCTGACCACGACCTGGTTGGCGTCCACGGTGCCGATCAGAACGAGATCAGAAGAATGGTCACTGGAGAAAAAGTAGTACGCCGCTGCGATGATCAGCAGCAGGCCGAGAAACGCGAAAAATCTGTTGCGCGTGTTCATGGTTTGCAGGCGTCCCGTGCCGCCGGAGTAAGAATGGCAGCGCAAATAAAATCAAGTACGGCCGCGCGCCGTTGCGCGATCCGCTCCGGAGAGCTGGGATCGCCGGCATGCATCAACTGCTGGGCGGGCATACTGATGAAATAGAAAACAATGGTGCCGATGATCGATGTGACGGTGTGTATGGGATCGACGCGGCGGAAATCGCCGGAGGCAATCCCCTCATTCATGAGTTTTTCCAGGCGGTTATACAAAGGCTTGCCGTGTCTCTCCATGACTTTGCTGGCGGCGGGAGAGAGTGCGCGGCCAGCGCTGCGCATAAATTCGCGCTGCACCAGGCGCGGATATACCGGCGCACTAGCGATATAGTCAAAGTGGGTGCGCACATAGAGCAGCAATTTCTCACGCGGAGGCAGGTCGGTGCGCTCCAGCACGGCCATCACCCGCTCACGCAGACCGGAAAAGACCTGCTCCAGGGCAGCGGCATACAGGCCTTCTTTATCCTTGAAGTAGTAATAGAGCAGGGCTTTGTTGACGCCGGCACGGCGGGCAATCTCGTCCGTGCGCGCGCCGGCGACGCCCTCATAGGAAAACTCTTCCAGGGCGGCTTTCAGGATGGCCGCACGGGTTTTTTCGGGCTCGCCACGCGAGCCTGATTTGCCGGATTTGATTGCTGACGGCATTTAATTAACTGGTTATTTAATTATCAGGCAAAAATAGGTCCCGCGCAAATGGGTTTTTCCAGGAGTCCAAGTCGCCGACAATCGCATCGTAATCTCCGCAAAAAATGGGGGTTTGGCGCCGATGCGTGGCCCCACGGTTGCAAAATGTTCCTCACTGCATAGCGGGATTTCAGAGGAAGAAGAATGCAGTTTGTTAAAATGAATGGTTTGCCTTTCTCCATCACGTCATACTTAGGAATTGAATGCCTGAAACCATGCTTGCCGTAGTGAAACCGGAGGCCGCTCCGGGAGCGGACGTGCGCCAGATGCCCGTTCCACAAATTGGCCCGGACGATGTTCTGGTGAAAGTGAAGGTGGCATCAGTCTGCGGCACCGATCTGCACATATACAACTGGGACCAATGGGCGCAGAACCGCATCAAACCACCGCTGATTCCCGGCCATGAATTCTGCGGGCATGTGGTTGCCATCGGCAAGAACGTAACGGCAGTGAAGGAAGGCGATTTCGTATCCGCCGAGATGCATGTGGCGTGCGGCAAGTGTTACCAGTGCCGCACCGGCGAAGCCCATATTTGCCAGCATGTGAAGATCATCGGCGTGGACGCCAATGGCGCTTTTGCCGAGTTCGTGAAGATTCCGGAATCAAATATCTGGAAGATCGATCCCGGCATACCGGCCGATTACGCCAGCGTGCTTGATCCGCTGGGTAACGCCGTGCACACGGTGCTGGCCGGGGAGATCGCGGCCAAGACCGTGGCGGTGATCGGCTGCGGGCCGATTGGGTTGTTCTGTATTGCCGTGGCACGCGCCTGCGGAGCCAGTGAGGTTTTTGCCCTTGAGATCAACGAGCATCGGCGCAAGCTGGCAACAAAAATGAAAGCCGATCATGTGCTCAATCCCGCTAAAGACAATGTCTATGAGCAGGTGATGAAAGCCACAGGCGAGACCGGTGTGGACGTGATCCTGGAAATGTCCGGCCATCCGGATGCGATCCGCCTGGGCTTCAAGATACTGCGGCTGGGCGGACGCGCATCATTGCTGGGGATTCCCTCCAAACCGATGGAACTCAACCTGGCGACCGACATCATTTTCAAAGGCGCGCAGGTCCAGGGCATCAACGGTCGCCTGATGTACAAGACCTGGTACCAGATGAACGCGCTGCTCAAAGCGGACAAACTGGATCTGGACCCGGTAATCACCGACCGGATGCCGATGGCCGACTTCAGCAAAGGCATGGACCGGTTGCGTACGGGTGAGTCGAGTAAGATTTTGTTGTACCCGAATGGGGTTTTAAAGAGTTAGCCGCAGATGTGCGCGGATGGCCGCAGATCGAAAGGGCGGCTGCGAATTGCGCGAATGAACACGAATCCAGAAAGATATAGTCTGCGTTGATCTGCGTTATTGTCGGCAAAAAGACCTTGTTAAGGAGTGAGACATGGCGACCACTACAACTCGGCCGCAGCCTTCCTACCTTGCCGACCAGATGAACGAACTCAGGCAGCAATTCCGATCCTGTTCGGCTGCTGCGCAAGCCCTGGTGGGTTCAGTGCCGGAAGCTGATTTAATGCGGAAACCGGTGAAGCAAGGTTGGTCGATTGCCGATTGTATTGAGCACCTGACCGCAACCACGCGGCTTTATCTGCCGATCCTCGATGCGGCGCTCAAGAATGCACCGGCAGGCAGCGGCCCTTTCAAAATGGACTGGCGTGGCCGCCTTCTCAAATGGATACTGGAGCCGCCATACCGTTCCCGCGTAAAAACCCTGCCCAGCCTCGAGCCCAAGGTTTCTGATGTAAAGCAGGTGCTGCCCGATTTCCTCGCCAGCCAAGACTTGCTGTTTGAAGCCATGAAGCCCTGGAATGACCGGGCCCTGGACAAAGTGGTCATCACCTCGCCCTTCAATAAGAGACTTCGCTATAACATTTATTCGTTGTTCAATGTGGTCGCCGCCCACCAGCGGCGCCACTTGTGGCAAGCGCAGCGCGTTAAAGACCAAATCAAAGGAATGTAATCATGTCCACTCAAACCACCCGACCGCAGCTATCCTATCTCGCCGACCAGATGAACGAGCTCAAGCAGAAGGGCACGCACTTCAAGCTGCGCGTGCTGGAAGACGCGCAGGCGCCGGAGTGTACGGTTGACGGCAAGCACGTCATCAATCTGGCGTCGAACAATTATCTGGGGTTGACGACGCATCCAAAGCTGCGCGAAGCGGCGGTGGCGGCGATCAAGAAATTCGGCGTGGGCTCGGGCGCGGTGCGTACGGTCAGCGGAACCATGACGATCCACATGGAGTTGGAAGAGAAGATCGCGCGCTTCAAGAACACTGAGGCTTGCGTGGTCTTTCAGTCAGGCTTTGCCGCCAATGCGGGCACGGTTTCGGCGATCCTGGGGAAAGACGATTTCATTATCTCCGACGAGCTGAATCATGCCAGCATCATTGATGGCGCGCGGCTTTCGCGGGCCAAGATCAAAGTCTTCCGCCACAAGGACACGGCGCATGCCGAGGAGCTGCTAAAGGAAGTTGCCGGCGAGCCGGGCCACAAGCTGATTATCACCGACGGCGTTTTCTCCATGGATGGAGACATTGGCCCGCTGCCCGCACTGTGCGATCTGGCGGAAAAATATGGTGCCATCATGATGGTGGATGACGCGCACTCTTCCGGCGTGCTCGGACGCAACGGCCGGGGGACCATTGACCACCACAAAGTTCACGGCCGTGTGGATGTGCAGGTGGGAACGCTCTCAAAAGCGATCGGCGCGCTGGGCGGATACGTGTGTGGATCGAAAGACCTGATCGACTTTCTCTACCACCGCGCACGGCCATTCCTGTTCTCTACTTCGCATCCACCGTCCGTGGCTGCGACGTGCATTGCCGCGTTTGATGTGCTGGAGCAGGAGCCGGAGCGCATGGACCAGCTCTGGGCCAATACCCGGTTCTTCAAGAAAGAGCTGGGACTGCTGGGCTTCAACATCGGCGGCATCAGTACCCCGGCCAGCGAGACGCCCATCACGCCGATTGTGATCGGCGAAGGACGGCTCACCATGGAGTTCAGCCGCGAGCTGTTCAATGAAGGCGTGTTCGTGCCTGGGATCGCATTTCCTACGGTCGCGGAAGGCAAGGCGCGCCTGCGCACCATCATGACGGCCACACACACGCAAGACCAGCTAACCAAGGCGCTGGAGGTGCTGAAGAAAGTGGGAACGAGGATGGGTATTATCAAGTAAACATTCCGAACAGAGTTGAGGAATCCCTATTGCCCAGCAGCGTGCGATGCAATATCTCAATGCGGCCATTCATAGGGAAACAACTTTGCGGCTTCCGCCGGGGCGATTTTGACGCCCAATAGTTCAGCGGCGTGGGCCAGTACCGGGTCTTCGCCGCGGCTGAGTTCGGCGGGCTTTGGCAACAGGAGTTCATCGGGGATAACGCCCTTTCCTTCCAGCGTCTGACCGTCCGGCATGCGGAGGTTCATCTCCGTTACTTCAGCTCCAAAGTAAACAAAGGTACCGGCGCCGAGCCGATGCGAAAAGAACTGTGCTCCCATCACTGATCCAGAGGAACGGTCTCCTATGATCGTGCCGCGTTTTTCCAGTTGGATGGTGCGAGCGAAAATCTCAGCGGCCGATGCGGAGTTGCTGTCCACCAGCACGACCAGCTTGCCGGTGAACGGATCCTTTTCCGGCTTCGCAACCATCGGCTTCAAGGGTTTACGGCCGATGCGGTCGCCAATCTTCACCTCATGATCGAAAAAGCCGCCCAGGAACTCCTCCAGCACGTTGCCCGCACCGCCGGGATTGTCCCGCAAGTCCAGAATGAGGCCCTGATGCTTTTTGGCTACGTTTACGACACGGCGTATCTCGGGATCGTCTAGGTCAAACACACGCAATTTGCAGATGATCAGAGGATCGCCCTCTTCGATACATTTTGCGACTACTACATCACGATCAGCGCCAGTAATGTCGCGCAGGATTTTGCGATAGAAGACCCCGGGATCTGTCATATCCATGATCTTCGGGACTTCCTTGATTTTGGCCGATACCAGGAGTTGGCGATCTTGGCCGTCAATGTTGTGCACCTGTAACTTGAGATCAGGCTGCGGCGCCAGGACTGACAGAATGTACTGCACCTTGGAGAAGTCTTCCCGAATGAGCGGCAGGCCATTGATGGAGAGGATCTGGTCACCGGCCCTGAGTCCTTTTTTCTCAGCGTCACTGCCGGGGCGGATGCGGGTGACATAGCAGCGGTCACCAACGAACTGCATGCGCCAGCCGTACTGGAGGATGTGCATGCGTCCAGGCGGCAGGAAACGGGTATGAGAATCGTGAAGGCCGTCCAGCGCCCAGCCGATCATTGCGAATGCCTGGCCCAGTAACGTAGCCGATTTGATCTTCGCGTCGGCTTCAACAACACGGCCTTCAAACTCTGCGAGCAATTGGGGATCATAGTAGTTCTTGCGAACGTCTTCAGCTACCATCCGCAGCATCTCGCGGGCATCAGCGCGGTCATGTTCATCAATCTTCTGAGCGCGGGTGAGACCGGTCAGCACCAGTAGAAGCCCCAGAACGACTCCAGTTTTGCATACCATAAAAGATAGTCCCCCTCGCAGAAAAGGCAATCTTGCACCAAAGCTCGAGAGGGTTGCCAGTAAAATCTGCACGTGAGCCAGTTGGTGGACGCCTGGGCAACGTGTTACTGCTTTGCAGTACACCGCGCGCGCTGGCTGGGCGGAGAGCAACTAAGCGATCCATCGCTCGGGCAGGGTTGAAACATGCAAGGCCTTATTCGAACCCAGTCTCTCACCTGCCGTGACGTTCATCACATCCTCCCGCCCATCCGCGCCGGACAATATTAGAAGGTGTGGAGGTTTTATGAAAACGACATTGAGCGTTATCAAGGCGGACGTGGGCTCCATCGGCGGGCATATTGCGCCATCACGGCGGTTGCTGGAACGTGTGAAAGGTGTGGTGGAAGCTTCCGGCAAATTAATCATTACAGACCACTTTATCAGCCATACCGGCGATGACGTTGCCATTTTGATGACGCACAAGCGCGGCGTGAATGACGAGAAAGTCCACAAGCTGGCGTGGGACGCGTTTGTTGCCGGCACGGCAGTGGCGAAAGAGGAAGGCCTCTATGGCGCCGGCCAGGACCTGCTCAAGGATTCCTTCTCCGGCAACGTACACGGCCTGGGGCCTGCCGTGGCCGAGATGGAAATAGAGGAGCGTCCGAACGATCCGTTCCTGTTCTTTGCGGCCGACAAGACCGATCCCGGCGCTTACAATCTGCCGCTGTTTCTGAGCTTTGCCGACGTGATGACCACACCGGGCCTGATCCTCTCGCCCAAGCTGAGCAAGGGCTTTCGCTGGGTGGTGATGGACGTGAACTATACAGAAGGCGACCGGGTGATCGAACTGAACACACCGGAGGATATTTATGACCTGGCAGCGCTGCTGCGCGACAACCAGCGCTACGTGGTTGAATCAGTCTGGTCGCGGGCGACCGGCGAGCAATGCGTGGCCGTAGCAACTTCACGCTTGCACAACATTGCCGGCAAGTATACGGGCAAGGACGATCCGGTCATGCTGGTGAGGACGCAGATGAATTTCCCGGCAACGGGTGAGATTCTGGCCCCGTATGCTATCGGACATTTTGTAGGCGGAGGAATGCGCGGATCACACCAGATGCCGCTGATGCCCGTGGCCATGAATACGGGAACATCCTATTTTGACGGGCCGCCGATGGTATCCTGCGCCGCTTTCTGCGTGCACAACGCCAAGCTGACGGAGCCGGCAGACACGTTTGCGCACCCGTTCTGGGACGAGGTGCGGGCGCATGCCAGCCGCAAGGCAATTGAGATGCGCCGCCAGGGCTTCAGTGGAGCGGCCATGCTGCCCATGGCAGAGCTCGAATATACCGGCGTGATGGAAAAGCTGGACGCCATGGATAAGCGCTTCACGGTGCGCATGAAGACGCCGGTGGCAGCATAAGTAGTCGAAGGAGAGTGGCCGCGATGGCCCTTTCTGAAATCCCGAACGGGGAGTGAGGATTCCTATCTTCAGAGTAATTTGGGCCGCGCTGCAAATGCGCGGCCCAGATTTTATTTGGTAAGGTCAGAGTTTGGGGCGCCAGAGAGACGCTACTCTCGGAACTTTATTACACCACCCACCACCGTTGCCATTACCTTGCCCTGCAACTGCCGGCCATCGAAGGGCGAGTTTTTTGATTTCGAATATGACTGCGCGGCATGGTAGGTCCACTTCTTTGCGGGATCGAAGATGGTAACGTCAGCGCGGGCGCCTACGGCCAGAGTACCGCGGCCTTGCAGGTTCATTACGCGCGCGGGATTTGTGGAGAGCAGTTCCACGATGCGTTGCAAAGGAATGTTGTGGCGGCTGTGCAGCACTGAGATACACAGGCCCAACGCAGTTTCCAGGCCAGTGATGCCGAAAGGCGCGCGGTCAAACTCCTGGTTCTTTTCATGAGCGGCGTGCGGCGCGTGGTCGGTGGCGACGCAGTCCACGGCACCGTCCGCCAGGCCGGCCAGAAGCGCTTCACGGTCTTCGCGGGAGCGCAGCGGCGGATTCATTTTGAAGTTCGTATCGTACAGGCCCACTTCTTCGTCGAGCAGCGTGAAATGGTGCGGCGTGATTTCGCAGGTCACACGCAGGCGATCACGCTTGGCCTTGCGCACGGCACGCAGCGCGGCGGCCGTGGAGAGGTGCGCAACGTGATAGCGGCCCTTGGTTTCAGCGGTAAGACGAATGTCGCGCTCCACGATCGAGCTTTCTGCTTCCCCGGGCCAGCCCCGCAGCCCCAGGCGAAACGCTGTTGGCCCGGCGTTCATCGCGGAGCCTACGGTCATGCGGCAGTCTTCCGCATGTTGCACGACGGGCATGTTCAGCGCTGACGCGGCGGCCAGCGTCTGGCGCATGATTTTATCGTCGAGGATGGGCTTGCCGTCATCACTGAAAGCCACGGCGCCGGCGCGTTTGAGCGCGGCAAAATCCGTGAGTTGCTCACCACGGCTGCCGAGCGTGGCCGCGGCAACGGGAAAGACGTTCACATGAGCGCCGCGAGCAGGATCGAGCATCCAGCGCGTGATCTCCGCCGAATCATTGACAGGGCTGGTATTTGGCATAGTACAGACGGAGGTAAATCCGCCGGCGGCGGCGGCCATGGTGCCGCTGGCGATGGTTTCTTTGTGCGTTTGCCCCGGCTCACGCAGGTGAACGTGAATATCAATGAATCCCGGCGCGACGATCAGGCTGCGGGCGTTGAAGCTTTCGTCGGCCTTGCCGCGCAGCTTACCGTGCGGTGCGACTTCAATCACGCGACCGTCTTTGAGAAGCACATCATACTTGCCCTCGAGCTTCTCAGCGGGGTCGATGAGGAGACCGTTGCGAATTGCGAGAGTTCCAGGCCTCATGAAGAACCTTTCGCCGCAGATTTACGCAGATGAACGCTGATCTTTTTTCTTTCGTTTTCAAAGGCTAAGCGTTTTACCTGAGGCCTTGGGCCAAAATTCAGGAGAAGTCCTACTTCAATTTCAGTGGAACGCAAGTAGTGAAGGAGTTGGGCCTCATGGGCAGATTCAAGTGTTTTGCAGGCTTTTAATTCGACGAGAACAACTTCGCCGACCACCAAGTCCGCGTCATAAGAGCCAATCTTCTGGCCATGGAACCACACTGGAACTGAAACTTGTTGTCGAAATTCAAGGCCGCGTTCTCTTAATGCGACTGCCATTGCTTCTTCATAAACTTTTTCAAGAAACCCGAACCCGAGTTCGTTATAAACCTCGTAAAAGATACCGATAATCTGTTCAGTCAATGCTGAGTATTTATATCTGCGCTCATCTGCGTTGATCTGCGGCGACTGCATTTATTGCACCCCCAGACAAATGCTGAGAATCGCCATCCGCACATAGACTCCGTTGTGGACCTGCTCTTCAATTACTGATTGAGGCCCATCGGCGATTTCACTCTGGATTTCCATGCCGCGGACCATGGGGCCGGGATGCATGACGATGGCGTCACTCTTGGCAAGTTTCAGACGCTCCGGGGTGAGCTGATAGTGCGCGATGTAATGATTGGCGTCAAGCCTGAGGCCGGCGAGCCGCTCTTTCTGCACGCGCAGCATCATTACTACGTCAGCTTTCCGGGTTGCTTCTTCAATATGCCGGCTGACTTTCACGCCCGGCGCCAGAGCGCCGGCGTGTTCAGGCAGCAATTCAGGCGGACCGCAGAGCACGATCTGCGCTCCAAACTTTGACAACAGGTGGACATTGGACCGCACCACGCGGCTGTGCTGGATATCGCCAATCATCGTGATGCGCAGGCCCTTCAGGGACTTTTTATGGCGCAGGATTGTATAGGCGTCCAGCAGGCCCTGAGAGGGGTGTTCATGCATGCCGTCTCCTGCGTTGATGATCGGGACCTGGAGATTGCGGTTGAGCACATGCGGCGCGCCGGACGATGGATGGCGAACGACAATGCAGTCCGCGCCGAGCGCCTGGAGCGTCTTGCCGGTATCCACCAGCGACTCGCCTTTTTCGATGCTTGAAGCGGTGGCGTTGATCACCGAGGTGTGTGTGCCCAGCAGCTTGGCGGCGAACTCAAAGGAGACGCGCGTGCGTGTGGACGCTTCATAGAAAAGAAGAGCAATGCGCTTCCCGCGAAGCAGAGGTTTCGGCTGGCCGGATTGCATACGCCGGGCCAGCTTGAGAAAAACGGCAATTTCGTCCGCCGAGAGGTGTTCGAGTTCGATTAACGAACGTGTGCGCGACATTGATTAAGAAATACGTTCTACCAACAGGACCTGCTCTTCCTGATCGATCTCAGAAAGTTTCACTTCAATGATTTCACTGTCAGTGGTTTGCACGGTGCGGCCGACGAAGGCGGCTTCAATGGGCAGTTCACGATGTCCACGGTCAATGAGCACACAGAGCTGCACGCGGCGGGGGCGTCCGTGATCGAATAAAGCGTCCATGGCAGCGCGGACGGTGCGTCCGGTGTAAAGCACGTCATCGAGCAGGATGACGTTTTTGTCCACGATGTCAGTTCCCAGCGGCGTGGCTTTTTTGATCACGGGACTGGTGCCGACGGTGGAGAGATCGTCACGGTAGAGAGTGATATCGAGCGTACCGACGGGCACAGGTTTCTTGTCAATCTGCTGAATCAAGTTCGCCAGACGCGTGGCCAGGGGCACACCGCGCCGCTTGATGCCGACCAGCACCAGGTTTTCCACGCCATTATTTTTTTCCACGATCTGATGGGCCAGGCGCACAAGTGTTCGCTCAATTTCTGAGCCGGACATGAGACGTCCTTTTACGTGAAGGTTGGGCATTCGGCTGGAGGCAGGATTCATAGTCACCGCATGATATCCGAAGGGAGCGCGATGCGCCAAACCGTCACAACCCGGTGCGGTTGGAGGGCTTTGCCAGAGCCACCGCCATGGCCCCGCTGGTGATGCCAATGATTAAGAAAATAACAAGGATAACGGCCAGAATGAAGGCAGTAACGGCGATGAATCCGTGCGGAGTTGCAAACCATTGCAACACTTGTTGCGACTGCGGGTCAGGCGCCTGGGCAGCGCGCTCCTGAATACTGTTGACGATCACCTCACGAAACTTTCCCTGACTCACCGGCGACAGAAAGAATGCCGCATAAAAGCCAAAGCTGAGCAAGCCCATAAGTGCACCCATCCGTGCGCCCTGTCCGCTGCGCATCGGCGCCGGACGGCGTCTCCGGTAGAGGGAGATGGTCCAGACCAGGCTGGCCGGAAGAGCAATAAAGAGGCCAAGAAGAGGCTGTAGGGCCGTGAGTACGCCGCTCAGGGCGGCCATGGGAGCAGCAGAGCGGATAAAAGCCTTCCATTCGATCCGGCCTGTGGGGGCAATGCCGGCGGCCAGGGACGAAGCCAAGTTAGCTGAGGCCGGAGGCAGGTCCAAGACCGGCTGTTCCCGGGCTTCAGAAGGCTGCTCGGGTGCTCTGGAAACCCTGATTTGGGGGGCGCCGCAGAAAGGGCAAAATGGGATCCGTTCTTCGATCAGATGTCCGCAGCCGTAGCAATTTTGTTGCACATTCTCAAGTTACAAGAGCCTTTGCGGCTTGGCAAACATTGGCATTTGAGGAAGATGGAATTCTCCTGCCCTAAGATCTTGTGCTGAGTTGCAATCCTTCAGTTGCAAAATGCACCATGCCGTTCTCTCCAGGCCAGGTTTTTGACCCGACCCTCTTCATTCATCAAGCTCAGGTCAAAAAAATTTCCAGGCCGATATATCAGGACCCGCGAGATACGACTCTTACTTAACAAAGCACTAAAAATCTCAAAAAGCTGACAAGTGCACGTCTTCCGGAGAAGGAATAAAGACGTGAAAAAATCCATTGTTCGTTTATTGTTTGTCGTTGTTCTTTTGGCTGCATGTGGTTCCACACCGGTGTTCGGGGACGGGGGAGCTCCTCCATCCTGCAAGCCTCCTCTTCTCTGTATGGCAAGATAGGCACATTGACCTTTAGCGTTGTGGAATGGACCGCCAGGCTGGAGTAAGCTGGCGCTTCACCCATGTGGCTACGTTACACACTTTGGCTGGCTGCACCAGTCTTGCAAAGTTTGCTTGCCATTCTGATGCTACGGCGGGGACTACAGAAGCGCTTTCGTTTTTTCTTTGTTTACACGTTGTTTGCGATCGTTGCCGAACCCACGAAATTTGCTCTCTTTCACCCGGACAGGAATACCTGGGTTTACTTCTGGACTTCCTGGGGGAGCGAGGCCATCTATGCGATCCTTGGCTTCCTGGCTATCTATGAGGTATTCGGCGATGTCTTTGAGAATTTCCATCACTTCGGATGGTTCAAACTCCTGCTGCCGATTACTGCCGCGATCATGCTGGGTATCGCGATTCTGATTCCAATTGTTCACCATGCGATTGATACAGAACCGCTTCTGGAGGGTATCTTTGCCCTGCAAGTGGCAGTGCGCTGCCTGCAATTGGGGGTCTTTTTTCTTATCTTTCTGTTGGCGCGGTTTTTTGACATGGACTACCGGCAGTACGCTTTTGGAATTGCCGCTGGTTTCGGCATTGCTGCCGCCGGGATCCTGTTGAGTACTTTGGTAAGGACGGGGGGCGGATTAAAATTTCTAATCTTCTTTCAATATGTCCAGGGTATGACATACTGTACCGCAGTAACGGTGTGGCTGGCTTCCTTTGTTCGGCCCGAGCCAGATGATCCCTTCCGTGACTTCCGGCACCTGTTTACCCCCGAGTTGTTCGTGGAGCAGTTACAGAGGTATAAGCAAGAGGTAAGGGGCATCTTCAAGCCATGAGCGCATACGCATTCCTGCTTGTCGTACTGGCACTGCTCGGTGCAAGTGCGCTGTACTTTTTCTTCGGACGGCTCTCCAGTTTCCCCTGCCGCACCATTCGCGATGTTCCAGCTTTCCTGCAGCCGGTGGATTCCGCGAGCATGATGCAGCTGTTGAATCCTGAGACGGAAGAATACCTGCATTCGGCGATGACCGGCCTGGCATTGCGGCTGGAGCAGCGCAGAAGCCTGCATTTTTTGCGTGAGCACCTGATCCGCATGTCGCACAATGCCCACATTCTGCTGGAGTGGTCGAACGCGGAGTTGAAGAGAGAGATCGTGGGCCAGAGCGACGAATACAGCGAGTGCTACCGCGACTGCGCGCGCCAGTTACATTCCGCGGCCATCGAGTTTCGTCTTTATGCGGTATTGTCCCTGATCAAAATCAAACTGTGGCTGGTATTTCGAACCCAGCCATGGATGCCGCTGGAGCCGCCCAGCCTGGCGGACCTGGGTCATGTAGGCAGTCTGCGGTTCTTCACACTGTATTCAAACCTTACCCGCGCGGTATCCAACCTGGGCCAGCATTACGGCAATGAATTTTGTGATGAAGTTTTGAAAGCATGGGCAGTCGCCGCTTAGCTCTATTGGCCAAACCGGCCTAGCAGCACGATTGTGGCGGAAGAAGCCTTCATGCCTGGCGCTAACACCAACTTCCCGCCGGCCCTGAGATCAAGGGCCGACCTTCGGGGTCCAGCGAATCGCCATTGAAAAGGATGACCGGGAGCCCGGCCATCCGCTTTATTTTTTGTGGATTTGCCGCCGTGAACGGCGAGAGCGCTAATTCGTATCTTTGTGTTCCCAGGCGCGAACATAGACCAAAGCAAATTCAGAACCGCTGCTCATGGGCTTGATCGCCATAATGCGCTGGTTGTTCTCCGTCCCTACTTTTAATTCTTCTTTATATCCGTGGTCGGAGCCGTTGCGATCGTCGCAAGTAACCTCGGCGTTGCCATCATGATGATGGAAATTCATATTGAAGCCGCCGGTGCAATCAATCACCTTGCCGTATTTACCCATTTCCTTGCGGTAGTAGCCCAGCACTTTGTCAGCCGGGTCATCACTTTCATATTTCAGAGCGACAACCTTCAGACCGAACAGGGAGCTGGAAATATTCACGTTGGCGCTGTGGTGATCGTCGCCGGAGTCCATTTTTTGGCGAGCGCCGGGATAAAGGGACAATCCAGTTTCTTTGATATCAGAGCTGCCTTCCTTGACACTGAGAGAGCCAAATGGCGTGCGGATATCGACGTCATCTTTTTTGCCATTCCCTTTGTCATGAGTGCTGACGGTGCACCCGGCGAGCACGATAAGACAGAAGAATCCGGGCAGGAGCATTGTTCGAAGCTGGAGCGATCTCATGGAAGCCTCCCATCGGCTTTGCAGGGCTAAAACCTAACTTAATCTAAAAGACATCTACGGCACGGTTAAAGCCCCGTGCCCTGATACGAACCTGTTTCCTGAATAGTTCTCAGTGGTCGCTAATGGGTAATACGCCCGCCAACGGGCAAAAGTTCCGTTGAATTAAAAACCGTCTGGCGCTTCAAACGATGGGCTCGTAATACCGCTCCCCGGCACAAGCGCGGCATACGATCTTGGCGCCGAGTTTTACCTCACGGCGGAAACTGATTCCCTCACCGCACTGTGCACAGACAATGCGCTCACCTTTGTAGCCGGGAAATTCCTCAGGGGGCAGCTCAACGTGGACCAGTTGGGTGTGGAACAGCTGGTCATCCGTCATCTCACGATAGGCCAGCATCTGCTGCTGGTTCTTGTCTGGAATTTCCGGGTGCATGCTTTTGGCCAGGGCCTTGGAAGATTCCCTGGCAGCCACACGCACGGCCTTGCCGGTTTCCACGTCAACAAAAGTGGCCGCGACTTTGCCCCAATCGCGAAACTTGAGTGCGCGCTTGCCGAGACGGCAGCCCGTGACCACCATCACGGCGTCAGTGGCGCAACGGTCAATCTCCACAAAGGTGACGATGCGTTTGCGGTCCTTGCCCTGAGGATCTTCCAGACCGAGTTTTTTCAGTCCAAGCATGGCCAGGCGCACGCCCAGTACCTGTCCGGCACAAAGATGGCCGTGAGCCACGGCAGCGTCATCGAGATATTCCTGTAGGGTCTTCATTGCTGGCTCTCTTCTTCCACGGTATCAGGCTGGAGGTCAGCGCTGTGTTCATGCACGATGAAACTCGCCTTCTCTCCGGCGGCGACGAAGGTCACGCGGCTGGGAGTGCGCTCCCACCTGGGCGCGGCACAGGCGGGGCCGGCAAATTCCTTTCTGAGTACGGGCTTGCGCCTGCCTATTTGCGAAACCACCATATAAGTTTTGGAACCATCGTCAGAAGCGCCGCAATAGGCCGCGTAATCACGATACCAGCTTGTTTCGGAAGTTTCGCCGTCGAAGGCAGGGAGATTGAGCTGTGCAACGTGGCCGGTTTGGCGGTCAACACTGATCCAGCCGCCCAGCCGCCATATCCATTGCAGGGGCTTTCTGGTCTCTTCCGGAAGCGCATCATTGATGCGATAAGCGCGGCGGACGACGAATATGCGGCCAGTCACTTCGTGCGGAGAACCGGTGATGTATTCGCGGGCCTGGCCGTCGATGATTAATTCGCGGACCTTGATTTCCCGCTTGTCACCAGAGTCTGCCCTGACTTCCACGGTACGCCACGCGCCCATAACAACGGTATGCGTTCTGGGAGCGGCAAAGCTGCTGCCGGCCAGCAGCACTACGCTGATCAAAGAGAACACCTGACGCATGGTGGCCAATTATATGACTTCACGGCGAAAGCGGGGGCGAAGCTTGTTTGTAAACGTGATACGCGGAATGGCCTTATTAAGGGCCAATGAATCCATTCAGAGACCTAAAGAAGATGGTGTGTCCACATTTCGCCGTTTCATTTTAGATCAAAGAATCATAGTATTAGAGACTCCCCCTAATTTAATAAGTTGTGTGCGGGCACATATACTGTTACATAAGCCGCGGTCCGGGGATAACCAGTGTTTTTCAAGGATGATCCACAACAGGAAAAGGTTCGAGAGTTGCTCGATGCAACCCGCGACCTGACTCTCCCCTCTCATCTATCGATGGCACCCATATCAGAAAGGGCAAGGGAGGAGTATGGACGATTCAAGCAGCGCGCGCCAAAGATCCTGGTGGTGGATGACAAGCTGGATACACTCCTGCTCCTGCGTGAACTCCTTACTTCCCGTGGTTACGACATTATTACAGCCACTGAAGCGGAAGAAGCCAAACAGATGGTACATACAGAACGTCCGGAGCTGGTATTGCTGGACGTGGTGATGCCGGGCAGGTCAGGCTATGAGCTTTGCCGCGAGCTGAAGGATGATCCCTTCACGCGGCTGATTCCGGTGGTGATGATTACCGGCCTTTCCGATCGCGATGACCGTGTGCGCGGCATTGAAGCCGGCGCGGACGATTTTCTGAGCAAGCCCCTTTATCCTGAAGAGCTTTTTGCCCGCGTCAAGTCACTGCTGAAACTCAAAGAGTTTACCGACGAACTGGAGAATGCCGAGGCCGTGCTGGTGGCGCTGGCGCTAGGCATTGAATCGCGCGATCCTTACACCGGCAACCATTGCGAGCGGCTGGCCCATTACGCCGCCGATCTGGGACACCATATCGGACTGGACGGGGACAGCCTGATCGCGCTGAAACGCGGCGGCTATCTGCACGACCTGGGCAAAGTTTCCATCCCGGACGACATCCTTAAAAAAGGCACGCGTCTTACCGCGGAGGAATGGGTGATCATGCAGCAGCATCCTGAGATTGGAGAATCGATCTGCCGTCCCCTCAGGTCATTTCACAACGTGCTGCCTATCATTCGCCACCACCATGAGCACTGGGACGGCAGCGGCTATCCGGACCAGCTTACGGGATACGATATTCCGCTGCTGGCACGCGTGCTCCAGGTAGTGGATGTGTACGATGCGTTGCGCACGGCACGTCCGTACAAGCCGGCGCTGACCCACGATGAGGCCCAGCACACCATGATGGATGAGGCGAACCGCGGATTGTGGGACCCCAACCTTGTCCCAGAATTTTTTGCGATGCTCAAAAAGAAGGAACAAGCTGCATGAGCGTGGCCCTAGAGTTCCCCTTGTCTAATTCAGGAGTGCAGCCGGCACAGCCGCAGTACAGCATTGTGGTGCCTGCTTACAACGAGCGTGCGCGCATCGGCGCGACGCTGGAGCAGGTGCTGGAGCACTTGCGGGCGCAAAAGTGGAGCGCGGAAATCGTAGTGGTGAACGACGGTTCGCGCGACGATACGGCCGGCTTTGTGCGCCAGTTTGCGGCGGAGCATCCAGAAGTGCGATTGATTGAGAACCCCGGCAACCAGGGCAAGGGTTATGCTGTCCGCAATGGAATGATGAACGCGCGGGGCAAGGTGCTTTTGTTTACCGACGCGGACCTGAGTTCGCCGATCACCGAAGCCAGCAAACTTTTTGCCGCACTGGAAAAGGGCGCCGATGTGGCGATCGGGTCACGCTGGCTCGATCCATCACTCCAATTCCAGCGGCAGTCCCTGAAGCGGCAGGTCATGTCGCGCGCGTTCAACCTGTTTACACGAGCAGTGCTGACATTTCCTTACCATGACACCCAGTGCGGCTTTAAGGCGTTTACGCGGCGCGCCGCCGAGATGATCTTCCCCCGGCAGCGCATCACGCGCTGGGGCTTTGACGCAGAGATTATTTACCTGGCCCATCATATGAAGCTGAAGGTGGCGGAAGTGCCGGTGGCATGGGGTCATGATGAGCGGTCAAAGATCCATCCGTGGCGGGACGGGTTTTACATGGGGCTGGATACGCTGAAGATACGGTGGTTGTCGTTAACCGGCGGGTACAGCAGGTAAGCTTTTCTTTCTCAGGGGCTAAAGCCCAATCCAAAAAAGCAAGGGACGGCATGGATAAATCCATGCCCTGATACCTACAGAGGCTAAAGCCAGCAGGAGAAGTTTTCGTTAGCCCGGCCTGCAGAGGCTAAAGACAGCGTAATCAGGAAGTTTCTCGGCAGTTTGTTTAGCTAAGTCTCTCAGCTGTTTTTCAAGCAGCCCTGCAGTAGCCTTAATCTCCACTATTCCTATTATTCCGGCACAAAATAGAACGCTACCGCAACGATGGCATAGACGGCCAGAAGCTGAGCGCCTTCAAACCAGTTGGTTTCGCCGTCAGAAGAAATCATCTCCACGATCAGGACAGAGAGCACGATAGCCGCGATTTCAAAGCCGTTGAACACCAGCGACATGGGGTGTCCGATGGCCACGGAGAGAAAGACCAGCACGGGCGCGACGAAGAGCGCAATCTGCGTACTGGCTCCGGTGGCGATCGCCATGGAAAGCTCCATTTTGTTGCGGCGAGCCATCAGAATGGCCGTGGAATTTTCCGCTGCGTTACCGACCAGAGCCACCACAATCACGCCGACAAAAAGCTCGGTCATGCCCAGCGCCCGGGTCACGGGCGCGATCTGGTCCACCAGGACTTCACTCATCACGGCGATCAGGACGGTTGCCAGGGCCAGAGAAGCGATGGCCCGGCCGCGGCTGGACTGCGGCGTTGTTTCATTTTCGAGATGCTGTTCCGATTGAAAGGCCGCGCGATGGGTACGAAAAACAAAGAGCATGTTCAGCAGGTACAGGAGAATGAGGACGCCGCTGGTCCACAAGCTCAGGTGTTCCAGATTTACGTCACCGTGCTGGAGCGTGCCGAAGACGGCAAGGTTGAAAACGGCGGGCATCACCAGCGCAGCCACGGCAATCATCAGCATAGTGCTGTTCATGGCGGAGGCGCCGCGGGCGAAGCGCTGCACGGGATGACGGATGCCGCCCACAACCAGGCTGAGGCCCAGGACCAGAAGCAGATTACCAATGATGCTTCCCGAGAGCGATGCTTTGACTACGTTGATATGTCCCGCGCGCAAGGCGAAGAACGCGATGATCATCTCCGTGGCGTTGCCCATGGTGGCGCTCAGAATGCCGCCGACCGAAGGGCCGCTGTACGCCGCCAGGATGCCGGTGGATTCGCCGAGCACACTGGCCAAAGGGGCAATGGCCAAAGCCGAGGCAATAAAAATGACCAGTGGGGATGCATGCAGAAGGTCGAGTGCGATGGCCGCGGGCACGAACAGCAGGAGGATATTGAGCCAGCGGTGTCCGGTTTTAAGCGGAAACTTGCGCCACAGGGTGGAAATCGGCGAGGGATTTGACATCAGGCAGAATTGTAAAGGATGGGGGAGGCTTCAGCGGTTGAATCCGAATGTATTGCAGGGATTTTACCGCCGGCATAAATGCCTGCTTCACCCCGCTTAAGGAATGCAGAATCAAATTAGGTGATTGTCAGGACGCGCGTGCTGAGAGAGATTGGAAGACTTTCCGTACAACCTGCACACCTTGCTGACTATCATATGTGAGGGTCATGCTCAAGGAACAGGGTCCGCAAAGCCAGAAATGTTCCACACGAGCCTGCGCTTTCGGTCCCATTGGCGCCAATCCCACCACGCCAAGCTGGGACGGAGATTCGACCATGAATATTTTGCCTTCGCGGAGATAAACCAGAGGAGTGGAGCAAGAAGGGTTCGCGCATTTGGCGATCATCAGTGAACTCCTGTGCAGCAAGAACACGCCATGAAAAATTGGATGCCGGGTGCGGGAAAGCGGATGCACTCCGGGTGGGGTATTGTTTGCGTCTAAAAAGCCGTGGTGGGCGAGAGTTGGAAGTTCCCGGCGAATAACAGAGTGGACGAAACCACGATGAGACGATGTCAGGCTGTATGTGGTCCAGGTGCTACTTACAATGGCGGTTTCATCATCATTCTTGAACTACAAATGATAGTAGAAAGGGGAGAGTAGAAGCGATGTTCGCCGGCTCAACATACGGCGTAACCGCCATCTCGCAACGATATGCTGCACCGAGTATTGATCGTCGAAGACACTGCTTCCGATGCACGACAGTCGGCGGCCGTGATGAAGAAGCTTGGCGCCGAGGATGTGACGGCCTTGAACAACATTGCGAGCGCCCTTCTGTTTCTTCAGGACGTGATGGAAGGAACCAAGGAGGCGCCAGACCTTATCCTGCTTGACCTTTCCTTTCCCAGAGAGAGTGGATTTGAGGTATTGCGGTTCTGGAAGTCGAATCCCAAACTACAGCCAATTCACATTGTGGTGTGGACCGTGATGGGCGACACCGAGAAGAAATTGTGCGAGTTTTTTGGAGTGGAGCATGTGGTGCCCAAATGGGCTGGCCCCAGGGAACTTGAAGCGGTTCTGTGCACCTTTTTTGATGAAGGCAGGCGCGACGGAGCGAAATAGAACCGCATGCAGCATGTCTGAACTGATTTGCATCCCATCCAGGTTGCATTTGCAATTCATACTGTCGCGTCAGATGGGCTGATCTTCCGTTTCCAATCCGTCATCCCCGTCCCTCTACAGCCTGATTTGCGATAAACGCTATCCATGGACATATATTTTGGAGGATTCATCGATGAGCAAGCTGCCCGAGATGATCAGCAAGCACCAAGAAGCAATACGCGCCGACTGGTTAAAGCAGATGAGTGGGGCCGTACGCCGCGCCGACCTGATGAGCAACGAGGAAATAGATTCTCAATCCCGGGAATTGCTGACTACCATTGCCAGCGGCGCGAAGTCGGGTGGAATCACCAATCTGGATGGACCAGCGTGGACCCCGGCCCGCGAGGCACTGGCTGCAATCTCCGCTTCTCGGGCCAAGCAGGGCTTTACGACGAGCGAGACCGCAATCTTTGTGCTGTCGTTGAAACAACCCCTGTTCGCCATGGTGCGCAAAGAGCTTGCCGCCAGTCCCGATGCCGTGTTCGATGAGATATGGAAAGCGACTCTGCTCCTGGACAATCTGGCGCTTATTACCGCAGACGCTTTCCAGACTACGCGCGAGAAATTTATTGCACGGCAGCAGGAAGAGCTGATGGAGCTTTCCACGCCGGTAGTCAAGTTGTGGGACGGCATTCTGGCATTGCCAATCATCGGAACGCTGGATAGCGCACGCACGCAGGTGGTGATGGAATCACTGCTACAGGCGGTAGTGCAGACCAACTCCCGCTTCGCAATCATCGATATCACGGGCGTGCCAACCGTGGATACGCTGGTGGCGCAACATCTGCTTAAGACGATTACAGCGGCCCGGCTGATGGGCGCAGAGTGCATTATCAGCGGCGTGCGCCCGCAGATTGCCCAGACCATTGTTCACCTTGGAATCGACCTGGCCAACGTTATTACCAAAGCCAAGCTGGCGGACGCATTCGCGCTGGCCCTGCAACGGACGGGGAAGACGGTGGTCGCCATGGATTCCGGCAACGCGAAGAAGACGCTTTTCAAAAAGGAGGAGTAAATGGAGCGCATTCCAATCCTCCGCATGGGACAGTTTCTGCTGGTCACCATTCAGGTAGACATGCATGACCGGCTGGCCGTGCAGTTGCAGGACGACCTGACCGAGAAGATCTCCGAGTGGAGTTCAAGGGGCGTTTTGATTGACATCTCCACGCTGGAGATCGTGGATTCCTTTATTGGCCGGATGCTGGCCAACATCGCAGCCATGGCCCGGGTGCTGGACGCCGAAACGGTTGTGGTAGGCATGCAACCAGCGGTGGCGATCACGCTGGTGGAGCTTGGCATGTCACTGGCAGGAGTACGCACAGCGCTGAATGTGGAAACGGGAATGGAACTTTTATACGAGTTACGCGGGGACTTCCATTCGGAGATGGGCGGATGAAATCTGTAAAGCAGGAAACCGTGCTTCTCACCACTTCAGGAGACGTAGTCGTGGCGCGGCAAAAGGTGCGGCAATGGGCCATGGAGATGAAGTTCACGCTGGTAGACCAGACCAAACTGGTTACAGCCGCCAGCGAGCTTGCGCGCAATGCCCTGGACCACGGCAAAGGCGGCCAGATGGTGATTGAGCATGTGGAGAACTCAATCAGGAACGGCCTGAAACTGGTATTTGAAGACCGCGGGCCCGGGATCCCCGACATTGAAGCTGCCTTGCGAGATGGATTTACCACCGCCGGCGGCATGGGTCTGGGACTGGGCGGAAGCAAGAGGCTGGTGAACGACTTTCAGATTGAATCAGAACCGGGCAAGGGAACGCGCATTACCGTGGTCCGCTGGAAATAAATGTTTTTATCCCAAACTGTCGCGCTCTCTGATTCCAGTTCCACGGCGGAAGCCCGCCGAGCGGGCGCGGTGATGGCCGCTGCACTTGGCCTGAGTGAAACCAAATCCGGCGAGGTTGCTATTGTGATCACGGAAGCTGCCCGCAATGCCATGGTGTACGGCGGCGGAGGACAGGTGGTGCTTTCCGGGACGAAATCACAGTATGAAGCGCGCATCGAGATATTAGTGCTGGACCGGGGACCGGGTATCGCGGACCTGGCACGCGCGCTTGAAGACGGCTATTCCACCGGGGGTACGCCGGGAACCGGCCTGGGCGCCATTCGGCGCATGGCCTCAGCTTTTGATGTGTTTACCAGCGCCAAGGGCACGGCGCTTTTCGCCCGCATTGCTCAGGACGAGGTTTCGCGCCAGTTTAAGTCCCTGGTGGAGTGTGCCGCCTTAAAAGCGCCATTTCCAGGAGAGAATGCCTGCGGCGATAACATCGCCTGGGACATCCGTGGCGACCGGTGCGTGATGCTAGTGGCAGACGGACTGGGGCACGGTCCCAATGCGGCGGATGCAGCTGACGAAGCGGTCCGCATTTTCCAGGCCTACAAGCAGGAGTCCCCGGCAGAAATCATGTCACGCTTGCATGATGCCCTGAAAAAGACCCGCGGGGCCGCGGCTGCTGTTGCGGAAATCCGGCCTCTGGCCGGAACTTTGATCTATGCGGGGGTCGGCAACATCGCCGGCAGCATCCTAAGTAATACGCTGGGCCGCAGCCTGATTTCCCACAATGGCACGTTGGGGCACATCATGGCGCGGGTCCAGGAATTCAAAGTGGAGTGGCCGAAAGATGGAATCCTGATCATGCATTCTGACGGATTGCAATCGCGCTGGGACCTTACACGGTATCCAGGAATTCTTGCGCGGCAACCGGCATTGATCGCCGGCGTGCTGCTGCGGGATTTCCGGAGAGAGCGCGATGATGCCAGTGTGTTGGTCATGAAAGGCGCAACATCAATCTGACAAAAGCAATCAGATCTCAATGAATAATCCTATTTCCACCATTGCCTTACGGAACGAGCGCGACGTGGTAGAGGCACGGCAGCGGGCGCGGGAAATCGCCGCCATGGTGGGATTTGATAATCAGGAGCAGATCAGGCTGGCGACCGCAACCTCTGAGATGGCCAGGAATGCCTTCCGCTATGCCCGTGGCGGTAAAGTTATTTTCGCCGTGCAGACGGGCAGGCCCCAGACGCTGGAGATCGTGATTTCCGATACCGGGCCTGGAATCACGAACCTCAGAGATATTTTTGAAGGCCGCTATCGCTCCGAGACGGGCCTGGGACTGGGCATTCTGGGAACAAAGCGGCTGATGGACAATTTTGAAATTACCAGCAGCAGCGCCGGCACCGTGGTGAAGATGGGGAAGGACTTTCCTGTTTCCGCTGCAACTCTTACCCCGGCACGCATGCAGCAGCTGAGCGACAAGATCAACGCTAAATTACCGGAAAGCCCCTATGATGAAATTGACCGGCAAAATCGCGAGCTGCTGAAAACGCTACAGGAGCTGCGGGCGCGGCAGGAAGAGCTGGCCCTGCTGAACCGGGAACTTGAAGATACCAATCGCGGCGTGGTGGCGCTGTACGCAGAACTGGACGAGCGCGCGGATTATTTGCGGCGGGCCTCAGAGTTAAAAACCAGTTTCCTTTCCAACATCTCCCATGAATTCCGCACGCCGCTTAACTCCATTATGTCACTGGCGCGAATTCTGCTCGACCGCCTGGATGGAGACCTTACCGGAGAGCAGGAGACGCAGGTAGGGTTCATCCTGGAGTCAGCCAAAGCACTGGCGGAGATGGTGAATGACCTGCTCGATCTTGCCAAGGTTGAGGCAGGCAAGGTGAAGATGAGAGTGAAGACCTTTGAGGTGGCGGAGTTGTTCAGCGCGCTCAAAGGCATGCTGAAACCGCTGCTGGCGGACAACACTTCAGTGGACCTGGTATTCACCGAGGCGGTGGATCTGCCGCCGTTGCGCACGGACGAAGGCAAGGTCTCACAGATCCTGAGGAACTTTATTTCCAATGCCATCAAGTTCACGCCGCAAGGGGAGATCAGGATCGCCGCAGAACAGCGTGGTGGAGCAGTGCTGTTTGAAGTGGCGGACACCGGCATCGGCATTCCACCAGAAAATCAGGAGACGGTCTTCCAGGAATTTGTTCAGGTGGAAAATCCGCTCCAAGAGCGCTATCGGGGGACCGGCCTGGGATTGCCGCTCTGCCGCAAGCTGGCTACGCTGCTGGGCGGCAAGGTCTGGGTAAAAAGCGAATTAGGGCGCGGATCGAGCTTTTTTGTGGAACTGCCCATCATTTACAAAGGCGAAGGCGATGTGGCCGAGCCGCCGAGTGAAGAGATGCCAGCTCCGGAGTTTTCGCGCTCCGCCGTGCTGCTGATTGATCCGGACCCGGAAATGTTTACGGTACTGGAGCCTTCCTTTCGAACATCAGAGTTTCAACTGATCCATGTGGAGAGCATGGAGCGGGCGGAGAACTGGCTGCAACGCCATTCTGCCGGGGCCGTGATGTGCGAGCCGAACAGCTCCGCGGCATGGGAGTTCCTGCGGTTTTTTTCGCAGGGAGCGCAGGGCACTGTGCCAATCATCGCCATGACCACAGCAGAAGATGCACAAAGAGCGCTGGAATTGGGCGCGGCATTGGCTCTGACCAAGCCACTCGATCCGGGCCGGGTGCTGCGTGACATACGAGCCATCACCAGACAAGAGCAGCCGAAGAAGCTGCTGCTGGTGGATGACAATGACCTGTCACTGTATATTCTGCGCGAATTGCTGGACCGTCCGTGGCTGAATCTGGTGGAGGCGCACAATGGGCACGAAGCGCTGGAGATGATCGATCGAGAACGGCCGGACGCCGTGATCCTGGATTTGGTAATGCCTGGGATGGGCGGATTTGAGGTCCTGCAAAAACTGCGTGCCCGTGAGCAGACCCGGCGCTTGCCCGTGATTGTATATACGTCAAAGGTGCTTACCGCGGACGAAAAGACGTTGCTGAATGATCTTGCCGCGGGCCTGATTGCCAAGAGCGATGTGACAAGAACGCTATCACCGGAATCTTTACTGCGTTCACTGGCCCAGCTGCATATTGCTGCGCCTGAAGGAAAATGAGAAGGATGATGGCCCCATACACATCTCGGGTTCTGCTGGTGGACGACACGGCGCATAACCGCTACGTGCTCTCGCGGATTTTGACGCGGGCCGGCATGACGGTGGAAGAGTGTGGCACAGGCCAAAGAGCACTGGAGCGGGTACGGGAGCTGCCGGACCTGGTGATTCTGGATGTGAAGCTGCCCGACATGTCCGGTTACCAGGTATGCCAGCGCATCAAGAGCGATCCGTTCACGGCGAGCGTGCCGGTGCTGCAAATCTCGGCGTCCTTTGTGAGCAATGAGAGCAGGGCGCAGGCGCTGGAGGGCGGCGCAGACGGTTACCTTACGCATCCGATTGATGCCACGGTGCTGGTGGCGACCGTGAAATCGCTGCTGCGCCTGAAGCAGGCAGAGGCCATTTCCCGCGAGTCCGCGCAGCAGTGGCAATCGACGGTGGACGCGCTGCCTGAATACCTTGTGTTGCTGGACACGGAAAACAAGGTGGTGCGATGCAATCGTGCGTTCGTCGAGCTGAGCGGAAAAAGTTTTGCCGAAGTGATTGGGAGCGATGGTGTAGCCATCCTGAAGCAGGTGCTGGGGAGCGCTGAATTTCTTACGCGCACTGAAAGCTCGCGCTATGTGGCCGAGCACCAACGCGGAGCCAATTGGTTTTTGGTGACAGTGGATGCCGTGGTAGCGGAAGAGCACATCGGGTCGATCGTGGTGCTGGCGAACGTGACTGAACGCAAGCTGGCGGAAGAATCCATGCGCAATGCGGAGAAGCTGGCGGCCACCGGAAGGCTGGCACAAACGATTGCTCATGAGATCAACAATCCTCTGGAAGCGCTGACCAACCTGATTTACCTGGCCACGCATACTGAACAGCAAACCCAGGTCCGGGAATATCTTCAACAGGCGACCAAGGAGCTGGAGCGCGTGGCAAAAATCACCAAACAGGTTTTGTTGTTCCATCGGGAGACGAAAACCCCGGTGGAGCTGGACGTTCAGGACATGGTGCAGTCCGTGCTTGCGCTCTACTTCATACAACTGGAAGGAAAGCGAATCAAAGTCGATTTCCGAAAAAACTCCCCATACAGAATCTATGGATTTCCCGGCGAACTTCGCCAGGTGCTGGCCAACCTGATCGGTAATGCCATTGACGCTTCACCGGCGCAAGGCAAGATTTCCATTCGCATTCGTCGCGCGGAATGGAACGGAGGGCCGGGAATCGTCTTTACCATCCATGATGAAGGCCCGGGCATTCCGCCTGAGATTCGCAGCCGCGTACTGGAGCCCTTCTTCACCACCAAAGAGCTCAAAGGCACCGGACTTGGTCTGTGGCTGGCCAAGAGCATTGTTCTGAAGCACGCAGGCAGTTTGCGGTTTCGATCCAATTCCACGGCACAGCGAAGCGGAACGTGCTTCAGGGTTTTTCTGCCGGACGGACGCGCAGGCGATCAAAGAACGATCGCAGAGACTGCGTCGCCGCCAGGCGCATTGCCGGGGGCATTGATCGAGCGGCGCTAGTCGAGCGGGATTGTCAAAGAACATGGATCGAGAAACATCGATCAAGAAACTTCAAAATCAAATATCGATCAGAAAACCAAAGCGCTGCTCAGCTTCCGGCCAGCGCGGGCAAAAGGATGACAAGCGCTCCGATCCACAAAGCCATCCAGATCAGAAAATTTCTGGCCTCTGCTACCTGTGTTGCGTTCATGGCGCACCCCCTAATGAGCTGGCGATTCGTTGACGCCTGTTATGGGTGCAAGCTCCGGGCCACTCTATAAGTCTTGTATTATCAGCGTTTGCCGAGTCAAAACCCCTCGCCCGTGTGTCAGAATCCCCGCCCGTGCGTGTCTATGCGCACACAATAGGGAAGGCTGCCCGGGGCTCCATTAACCCAGCGCTCATTCATCCAGCACTCATTCATCCGGCGCTCGTCAGCCTTTAGGCCGAAGCCCGGCTTTCCAGAACCTCCCGCAACTTAGCGGAGAGAATCTTCATGGTGAACGGCTTGTGGACCAGCACTGTACCGGGCTTTAAAACGCCGTCCGGGGCAAGCGCGCTGGTGGCATAGCCGGAGATGAAAATCACTCTCATGTCAGGGCGCTCACGGATGAGGTTTTCCGCCAAAACCGGGCCGGGAACCGGGTCCATGAGAACGTCCGTCAGCAGCAGGTCAATCTTGCCGGAGTATTGGCCCGCCAGCGCCAGCGCCTCATGGCCGCCGGGAGCAGAGAGGATGTTATATCCAAGCTGGCTGAGAAAATCGACGACAACGGAACGTAGAGATTCTTCGTCATCGACCACAAGTATGGTTTCCGATCCGCGATGATAGTCCAAGGGGGTGATGTCTCGATTATCGGCGGACAAACGCGCCGGGTTTGGGGACCAGCTAAGCTCAAATTGTGAACCGCACAGCCCGCGTTTTCAACTGGAAAGATGGACAAACCTCGAACATTGGTCATTAAGAATCCCTAATGTGGGATTGGAGGTGGTGATTCTGTGCCGGGATGTGAGGACGAGAATTATTTTTTCGGCCAAGTACATTATTTTAATTGACTATTCGTTCCAATTTCGCTATATTGCCTCTGGCTCTCTCCGGGAGCGGCGCCGGAGATTCCTTGCTGACAGCCACAATCAGCCTGTCAGCAGCGCCGGGGAAACCCAAAACGGCCTGCAACCAGTCCTGTGACTTTGGGCGGTCTGTCCCGTATCCAACTCCAGTACACTCGCGCACTTGAAGTGTGTCTAAAGCCAGCCATTAGCACTTGGCAAATAGCAATTAGCTTTGTGTTGTAGCTCTGCGCAGGCGAGGGCTTCTCTACCCGTGAGCCAAAACCAGGCTCGCAGGGGCCCAGCCCGCGCTCCCTGATATTTTCAGAAATTTAGAAATCGGAGCCACCCATTCAGCGGGTGGCTTTTTTATTTGGAGGAAGGCGTGAAAGCATCGGCGACAAAAGAAGAGATCATGAAGGCCATTAAAGAATGCGCGGCGCAGCTAGGACATGCGCCGAGTTTTCCGGAACTGAGAAGACGGCGGCGCATTACCCGTCGCGTGATCGCCAGAGCGTTTGGCGGGTATGCGAAGGCGCTGAAGGCGTGCGGTCTGGAACGCCGCGGGCCCGGCTATGAGGCAAGCCTGCCGGAACTGTTCATCGACTGGATGGAGCTGGTGCGGGAGCAGAAGAAGGTCCCGACCATTGGAGAGTATGAAGAGCGGGACGGGTACAGTATCCGCCCGCTGGTGCGGCGGTTTGGCGGATGGAAGCATGTGCCGGCGGCGATGCTGGAGTATGCACGCAAAGAGGGGCTGGAAGGGCAGTGGAAGGACGTGCTGGACCTTGTGTACACCCACGTGGAAGGGCGCAAGGAGGAGAACAAGGGAGCGAATGCGCAGAGGCCTCCGGTGGTGCTGGACCGGCCAACGTATGGAACGCCGTTGACGTATGGGCCGCTCACCTATGCGCCGACGCATGAAGGCGGGGTGATTTTTCTGTTTGGCACGATGGCGCGAGAGCTGGGTTTCGCGGTGTCACGCATCCAGCCGGATTTTCCGGACTGCGAGGCGATGCGCGAGGTGAGGCCGGGCGTGTGGCAGTGGACGCGGATTGAGTTTGAACAGGACAGCCGCAATTTTCTGGCGCACGGGCATGCGGTGGCGGGGTGCGACCTCATCGTGTGCTGGAACCATAACTGGGAGGATTGTCCGCTGGAGGTGATAGAGCTGAAGAAAGAGATTGCCAGAATCGCCGCAATTGCCAAAATTGGAAATTGAAAATCCACCACGGAGGCACGGAGACACGGAGAAAAAACGGAGGGAGACTGGGTCTGCATAAATATTTGTTGATGCAGACCCGAAGGGGCGGAATTATTGAGCCCAGGACGTAAGTCCCGGGGGCGTGGTTCATGACGAATGCAAGAAACGCAGAAAGTAAAGTGAGTGCTTCTTTTTTTAAGCGCGCGCTCCGCTGCTTTTCCTCCATCAGGCCAAACCCGGGCCGATGGAGCAGCTGCGCGCGGATCTCCACCCCGCCACGCGAAAGCCGCGCGTGTCGGGGACCCCGAGCCTACGGCGCGAGGAGATCCGCGCGCAGCGCAAGCGGAGGTGTGGACCACCCACCCTGCCAGATAGGATTCATTCGAGATTGTTTTCTTCCTGGCGACGATCCCAGCGCCAGAGGCGCGCCGCGAAGTTAGCCCAGGGCGTGACCGGGGTCCCCGGCCCGCCGGTTTTTGGCGGGCTGGGGTGGATGAGCCCTGGGTGACAAGTTGTTTTAGAATGCGAGCGCCGGAGGCGCGACACTTGTCTCATACCTATTTTCAGAATGTAATGCACATCGTTTTCAGTACAAAAGAGCGGCGGAAAATCATCCCCGCACAAATGAAGGAACGCCTAATGGGCGTACACCGCCGGTATTTGTAAGCACCAGGGCATCTTCGTCCATTCCATTGGCGGGATGGAAGATCACATTCATCTGTTGCTGCAATTTCCACCCACCCTCATGATTGCCGATGCCATCAGGGATATTAAATCGAACTCGTCAGGCTGGATGTCCCGCGAGATCGGCCGGTTTGCATGGCAACAGGGCTATGGCGGGTTTGGGGTGAGCAAATCGAATATTGCGGCTGTGGTGCGGTATATCCAAAATCAGGAACGGCACCACCGCAAAATGACGTTTGAAGAAGAATTCATTGCGCTGCTGGAGAAACACGGCATTGAATATGATCGGCAATACGTTTTTGGATGATGTGTCGCGCCTACGGCGCTCTGGTCTATTTCTCATCTTACCCAGCGCTGACGCGCTGGGCTAACTTCGCGGCGCGCCTCCGGCCGCTGGCTTCATCTAGGGATGTAGTCTTACGCCTTGCCGAGTGCTGGAAAGAATCGTATTCGATGCCCCACCCCTTCACCAATACCGCTGAGCTCTGTGCCATCCACCCTGCTGGAAAAAAGATAAAGATTCATTCGCGATCGTTTTTTCCCTGGCGACAATCCGAGCGCCGTAGGCGCGGCGAGAAGTTAGCCCAGCATGGCCCAAGGCGCGCAACGCGCGCCGCAGGGGTAAATGCTGGGTACGCAAAAACCCCCTCGCTTCCTCTCTGCCGAAGGCCCGGCGCGCAGCGCAAGCGGAGCCGCGCCTGTTTATGAAAGCATACCCTTCCCTGTCATCTGAGCTTGTGAAGGGGACGGGAACCTAATGGACAGCGCGCAAGCGAGAAAAAATGGGAATTCTGCCCAGGCTCAAGCGCAGGACCTCAGATTAGTTCTCTAACTTTGATGCCCCCCGCTCTTCGCCAACAACCGGGGCCCCGATGCTAATCAAAATTCGTCTACTCTGACGGCAGGTCGTCTAACTTAGCCCCAACCGGCCAAGCCAAACCCATTTGGTCCCTCCGACACCAATCGTCACGAAGTATTCGTCCTTCTAATAGACGATCAAGTTCCACAATCATGGCATCAACGACCGATTTCACTGTGTCTGCATGTTCCTCGCGGATGGCATATGGATCTCGCGGAATTCGAGTCAATCTGTAAACTATCTCGCTCTCTTTGATATCCATACCATCCGGAATACGGTTCCATGCCAATGGTAGCCATTTAGACTTGGTCAGGGCTTCGTAGTATGCGGCACGATCATGCTTCGGATGGACGAAGTCGTTCCGCAGTTTGATGAGTTCAGCAAAGTGTGACCACGGATAACGCGAGCGATCAAAATGCCTTTCACCCAGTTTGCCTGCTAACAATGGGAGGAGCTGCCATTTATCTTCAATTGAGAATCTTTCCTCGCGGGCAAGGAAAAATTCCCGCAACTCTTGCGGGGCAAAGTGATCAAGGGCACGGTTTATAAGGGCTTCTAGGCTCAGAATATACAACAGAACAGCGGACCGCGAAGCTCTCACAGCAGTAAACCCAGCGTTCGGATCGTGCGCGACTCCGTGAAAGTACTCAGCATCTTGGTATAGATAATGGAAGCTGTTGATATTGCTTTTGAAGACGAACACACGCGTTTACCTCTTAATCCCCAACAAGAGTGGAATTCGATTGTAGCGGATCGGGTTATGCTCGAGTCGTGTTTTCACGGCCGATGGGCCACCCAACCACCCGAAAAATAGAAGGGGCAAAATCTGTATAACTTATTGGAGGGAATATGACACATCAAACAGAATGCCGCTTCGACCGTGATCCCGAAACAAATATTCCAATTTGCAAGAAGCATCAAAAACCGCTAGAACAAGTGGCTCTCCATGAGATTTCAGTAATTCCCTGCCCACCAGATACTACTCAGTGGAGATGTCCGATTTCAGGTAACAGCTTTCTGCAGAACAGCAATTTTCCTTAATCGTTGAATTTGTTCGGCAATTGAAAAAAGCCAGCCATTCAGAGACTGGCTTTTTTCTGCGTCAAACTATTAAAAAGACATGTCATGGCCACGCATCAGGTCGCATTTGCCCCAAACCAAGCAATGAGATCATGTATCCGTTTGCAATATGGGGTGAAAAGTCGCAGATGAGAATACACCACATCCCGATTCACAGGGTTGCCGATTGCTGGGTGCCCTGCATCATTCCGGCTGTTGCGGATCATGTCGAAGACTCCGCGTAGTAGGCTGTCTACATTTTCTGTCAGCTCTCTTGGCATGCGCTGCTTTATTCCCGCGAAGTGCCGGTCGAACAGTTCATATTTCTTAAAAATGGACTGCGCTTTTTGGAAGGCAGAACCGAACTTCTGTTTCGCATTGGCATCAGCGATTGAAGCTCCGTAACTCTCAATCATCAGCAAAATTGCTTGTTCACTCGCTCCACCCAACATTACCGCCGCTGCTCGTTGGAGTCCGTGAACGAAGCACTGCAGCGACTCAGTTAAATATTCGAGGACTGTAGGGTCGACTGTTTGCACCTCACGCCGAAAATCTGCTAGGAAACCGTCTGGATCATGGGGGAGAACTCGGTCTTGTTCAACGCATCTTTTTCCATAAGTTGTAAGTCGCAAAAAGGGCCACCCTTGATTGCCGTCGTCTAAGCCAGGCATCAAAATGCCCTGAGCAATCAAACCCCAGACGATCTCTAATAGCAACGTCTTCTCAGCTCCGCCAAGGAACTGCCTTCCATCTGTATGAAACATGCGTGTTTGGTCGGTATGAAGGTTTTGGGCTCTCGCCTTGAGGTCTCCAACGGCAATGAGCAGGTTTTGATACTGATCACAACCACCCTGTCGGAACGCCTGAAATACATAACCACGCGCTTCTTCCATGTTCATGGCGGCATATTAACAAATCAGCTGCCGATTTACGTTTGTTCTGCAACTGCCCGCTCGGCAATACTCCGGGTCGGCGATGTAGGATACATCTGGACGCAAAGAGCCAAAATGGTGTTATGGTGGTCGGAATAAGAAGCCGAGATCACAAGAGGTCGATTACTGCATGAACGCTTTACGAATTTCTCCCCTATACACGTCTCTCGATTGGCAAGCCTTAGATTCGAGTAACCCGAAAGATTGGTCGAAGGCGGTAGACGTAATCAGAGACAGACTGGACGGTCGATTCCTCCGGTTTGCGAGCGACTGCCTGAAGGACAAATATTCCGGATTCGTCGTTTTGGCAATCGATTGCCTCTTAGCCGAAACCATCCAGCAATTTATGGATGGGGTTACGAACGGACACGGGCAATCCCAGAAGATGGTCAAGAAGTTTCTGAAGGGACCACGATTTCAACCAGATTTCGATGCTGAGGCCCGCAAGGCGTTTTATCTGGACATCCGCTGCGGCCTCCTACACCAGGCCGAGGCAAAAAGGATGTGGCTAATCCGGCGAAAGCAGCCAACGCTGCTACAAAAGGTTGCAGACGGCCAAGGATATATTGTTGATGTAGAACGGTTTCACGCTGGGCTACAAGGCAGTCTGAATGACTACCTAAAGCTCCTCTCTGAACCCACTAGCTCATTACTAAGATCAAATCTCTGGAAGAAGATGAATCACATATGTAGCGTGCGTACTGCGAGAGGGGCCTTGTATGAATCGGAGGATAATACACCTTCAACGCAATAGGACCGCCTGGAGCCGATGTGATGCGATGAGGAGCAGTCGCGATTCGCCGTTGCGTTCCTACCATCAAAAGAATCAAACTCTCCACCTCACAATCTTAACCACTCACTTTACAAAATTCGTTTCTTCAAACTTCGCTTCTTTTTCGTTGCATCGTTTTCCAAAATTGGTTACAAAAAAAGACGGGACACGCCCGTGTTGACGCACGGACGGTCCCTGACCACAAACCACCTTTGATTAGAAAGGCGACCTATGGCTGACACTGATTTTACCAGCGCACCAAAAGAGTCAAGCAGTTCTAGCAGTGCATACAAACCCCTCGTCTACGATCTACTCAACCGTCTCAACGCCTCTTTTGCCCGCGTGCATCGCAATATGACCTTATTGGAGAAGGCCGGCATCTTCGATCCGCTGATGATGCAGGTGCTGAACCGCCAGTCGCAAAGGCTGCGGGCAGGCGCGAATTACCATCTGCTTGGAACCTTGCGCGGCATTGAAGAGCGCGACCGGGAGCGATTCTCCGGGCCACCCAATGAGCAAGATTCCTAAAACCAATTTTCAGCCGCGAATCTTTTAACCGCAAATCTTTCAGCCGCGAATGAACGCGAAAAACGCGAATTATGATTTGATTCGTGTGCATTCGCGAAATTCGCGGCTGGTCTTTCCGATCACCCGATCTACTGAGCCTCCGGCGCGTGCGGCTTTCGCGCCCGTCTTGCTGACATAACCCCTTATCTGTCATCATCGAAACCACGCTTGCGGTCTGATTGCCTGACTCCAAAACCAAGGGTCGCCACCCTGCCCCGGATTTTCGTCTCCCCGGCACGACAATTCCCCCCTTTTGGCGTCTAAAGCTTTGGAACCGTAAGACCTTTCCTGTCGTATTA
Source organism: Terriglobia bacterium (assembly GCA_020072585.1). GTDB lineage: Bacteria > Acidobacteriota > Terriglobia > Terriglobales > Acidobacteriaceae > Angelobacter. The sequence continues at coordinate 210,206 of JAIQGL010000021.1, forward strand.
CAGAGCAGCAATCTGAGGGCTGACCGCGGATGAGAATGGCGTTAGACACGATCGGGCAGGTGCTGGGGATTTTGTGGGCGCACAAGCTGCGCTCGTTCCTGACGATGTTTGGCATCGCCTGGGGTGTTGGCTCATTGCTCTTTCTGGTGGGCGTGGGCGAAGGCTTCCGCTCTGGCCAGCGCAAGAACATGGCCACCATCGGCGAGGACGTGATTTTTATCTGGGGCGGGCAGGTGCCGGCGGTGGAAGGCCAGGCGCAGGACATGCGGCGCTACTATCTCACGCACAAAGATTACCTGGACATAAAACATGAAGCCACGCTGGTGGGCGATGTGGCTCCGGTGGTGGGCCGCGGCGACATGCGCGCGGTGAGTGACTTTGCCACGGCCAGTGGATTCGTGAGTGGCAGCACACCCAACTTCAACCATATTCGCTACCTGCCGCAGGGCGAGGGGCGCTGGCTGAATGATGGCGACGAAGACCAGAAACGGCAGGTATGCGTGCTGGGCTTCCAGATGATGCGCAACCTGTTTCCCGGACGGCCGGCGATTGGCAGCACGATCCTGCTGAATGGCGTGCGCTTTGAAGTGGTGGGCGTGCTGGCGAACATTGGCCGGCAGGAAAATAACATGAGCAACCTGCGCGTCTATATTCCGTTCAGCACCATGCACCAGTATTTCCCCATGAAGAACGAGCACACGACGGATGATATCGGCAACCTGATATTGCGTCCGGTGAGCCGCGAGAAACATGCGCAGGCGGTGGAACAGGCGCACCAGATCATCGCGCGCAATCACGGCTTTGATGCGAAGAACAAAGAAGCGTTTGAAGGCTGGGACACGGTACAGACGCAGGACATGGTGGGCAAAATCTTTGATGGCATGGATTTGTTTCTGGGCGGCGTTGGCATGGTAACGCTGGTGCTGGGCGCGATCGGGATCGTGAACATCATGCTGGTGTCAGTGACCGAGCGGACGCAGGAAATTGGATTGATGAAAGCCCTGGGCGCGACGAACCAGCGGATCCTGATGCAGTTTTTTCTGGAAGGCGCGTTTCTTACCGCGCTGAGCGGTGGCGTGGGGATTGCGGTTTCCGCGGGCGTGATGGCGCTGCTGGCCATGCTGCCAACGCCTCCGGGATTTGATTTGCCGCATATCGTGCCGGCGTCGGCCGCGGTGGCGGTGATCTCACTTTCCATTGCCGGGATTGTTGCGGGATTGTATCCCGCGCGCAAAGCCTCACTGCTACAGCCGGTGGAAGCACTGAGGAAGGAGTAAACGGGATGGTCCACGATTTACTGGGACAGGCGTACTCGTCGATCAAGCACAACCGGCGGCGCACGGCGTTGACGATGCTGGGCATGGCCTGGGGCATTGCCACCGTGGTGATCCTGCTGGCGTATGGCGCAGGCTTTGGACGGGCCATCACCGCGATCTTTTCCAACTTCGGCATGCAGATGATGGGGGTTTTTCCCGGACGCACATCCTTGCAGGCAGGCGGATCCAAGGCGGGCACGCAGGTGCGTTTCATGATCGATGACGTGCAGCATTTGCAGGAGCAGATTCCGCTGATCCGGCACATTACGCCTGAGGCGTCGTTCAACGCGAACGTCCAGCATGAAAATCGCACGCAGCAGTTTGAAGTTGCAGGGTTCACGCCGGACATCGTGCCGGTGCGGGCGCTCAAGGTGGAATCCGGACGCTTCTATAACGATGCCGACGAAATGCAGCGGTCGCGCGTGGCGGTGCTGGGCGCGGACGCCAAAGACAAACTGTTTTCCGGCCAGCCGGCATTGGGCGAAAGCATACGCATCGCCGGCATCAGCTTTGAGGTCATCGGAATTCTTGAAGCTAAAATGCAGGAAGGCGACAGCAACGTAAACAAAATCGCATACATTCCATTTTCCACAATGAGTGATATCCGTGACACAAGATATCTGGATGGCATCTGGATGGATTATGAGGGCCTTGAATACGATAAAGTCGAGGGCAACATCCGTAGCGTGCTGGGCACGTCGCACGGCTTCAATCCCAAGGACCCGCGGGCTGTGTTCGTCTGGAATACCATGAAGAACCTGAACAACTGGCAGATCATCTCCATGGCGCTACAGGTCCTGCTTACGTTTATCGGCACGCTCACGCTCGGGATCGGCGGCGTTGGTTTAATGAACATCATGCTGGTTTCCGTGACGCAGCGCACGCGCGAGATTGGCGTGGAAAAAGCGCTGGGCGCCCGCCGCCGCGATATCCTCACGCAGTTCCTGGCTGAAGCCATGGCCATCACCTTTGCCGGAGGTCTGCTCGGTGTGCTCGTCGCCTACCTGATCTCCTGGATCATCGGAACAATTCCGGTTTACAGCGTGATGGCAAAAAATGCTGAAGCCGGTGATATTCATCTCGCCATTTCAGCTACGCATCTCCTGGTTTCCACCGGGATCCTCATCGTCGTTGGGCTTATCAGCGGTATGTTGCCTGCGATCAAGGCATCGCGTCTGGACCCCATTGAAGCCCTGCGCTACGAATAGCAAATCAGCAGCGCCAGGTTCGCGGACGGCTTCGCGGCAAAAAAAATTTCACTCGCCGATTTTGCGGGCCTTGCCGGGAATTTTTTTAAGCCTCATCCTGCTATGCCTGTGCGCGCCGGATTGTCTGTGAGTAAAGCTTGGTGCGCTCTCTGAATCCCAGCCTGCGGTAAAGCTCCACGGCCCGTGCATTATCAATGCGAACACTAAGAAATGGGCGCTCGCCGCGGACGCGAATGCGTTCGATCAGCCCACGCATGATGGCTGTCGCGTAACCCCGGCCTTCGAACTCAGGCAGCGTGGCAACCGTGGTGATCTCGCGGTACCCGGCAAGATGCAGCCGCAACCCGCCTATCGCCACCAGTTTTCCAGCGTCGCGCACGCCCAGAAACATGCCTATCTTCTGGATCTTCGGGGCCAGTGTTCGCCCTGGCCGCGTTGCTGCATACACAATGCTCATCTCGGGAACGTCAGCCGGAGTAAGCTCCACTACCTCAGGCGCGGACTGATCCTGTGTTGCCCCGCCTTGCGTGCCGCCGTTCAGCTTTTCTCCGCCGTGCGCCGATAATGAAGATTCGCTTTCTTCCTGCACCATCTGATGTAGCTCCACGGCGCGCACTACCTCCCAGCCCCGGGGCAAGGTCGGCTGTGAGGTGAAGTAGAGCGTTACCGTGTCGCGTTGTATCAACTGGGCGAGCGAGTCAAACGCCATCGCCGTGTTCGCTGCCAGCGCTCCCAGCAGTGTCATCTCCGGAGAAAATCTGCGCGCCAGGGCCGAGCTGTGCGCCAACGCCGCTTGTTTGGTGGTCAGTGCCGTCCATACCGGATTGTCGAGCGCATGCATGAGGCCAAAGTGTATCGCAGACGCGCGATCGGCGCATACGCTATTGCAACAAACAGATAGTGTCCTCAGGCGCGAATCGGCGCAAAACCAAAAACATAAATGCCCAAAAACATAAATGAGAGTGGAGGAACAAATGTCTTCCGCTTATCTTGCTGAGCGATTCCATGAGGTTGTTGTGTTAGGTGAAAAACACTCGGGTATCAACTCAGCTTCAAGGTCGTAAAGTGCTTGCCAAAAGGATCAGCGCCGCCGGAAAGAAGCTGGTGCGCGGCCTCGGGCATCACACGTTGCAGCTCCACAAGGATATTGTCGAGCGCAGCATGAGAAGACACAAGACTGGCGCCAACAAATTTGAGCAAATCCACCACGGAGATGGCATGAATAAGGAGCAAGTTCTGAGGCGATATGCTCCGGAACAGGAATCTGGAGCAGACAGGTTGCAGGCTGGGCTCGTGCAGTGAGGCAGTAGGACCTCGACACGGAGATTAGTCAGACCT
>JAIQGL010000003.1 GCA_020072585.1 Terriglobia bacterium
GTGAATTAGACCCGCTCCAGTCCCGCTCCTTTGCTGGGGATCGGACCTGGAGCTGCAAAACTTCCAGCAACAAAGTGTGAAGGATGTGTTGAGAACGGTCTGTGAAGAATGTCCCTGAACTTTACACCCTCAGGGCCGCTCTTCCACCAAGGTGCTGAAGCCAAAGAGTGAATTAGATGTTGGGTTTTCGTTACGACCCGGAACAAGGGTTGCGCACAATCGAGAGCCAAAGAACACGGAAGGTTCCGGCCAGTTGCGCATTGCGAAGGTGGAAATATGCGGGTAGAACTTCCTTGAAGCAGAGGTAGAAAGTGTATCGCCGCCTACGGGGCTTGTGCTTCTTACGATACCGTTACCCAGGGCTTCCGCACCCGGGCCAGGCTCGTTCGCCCCGCTGGGGCTGGGTGCGATTTAGATAGCGGCGATCTCTATTCCTGAAGGCAGCGGATTTGGGCTTTCTCGCGGGCTTCGGCTCGGGACGCCGCATCGCCCGGGGTGGGACCATTCTGGTCCCGAATTGCTGTGCGAAACGAATTTTTTTTGGCCAATGTACCGATTCCTGCCTTGAGGAAAATGGCCAATCTGACAATCGGCGTTCGAGAAGAGGTTATGGGCAAGTGGTCGTGGGCGTGGTGACGGATGCTTACGCCCCAGGATAAAGCGCGATGCACTGATTCGTGTTTGATTCGCTGCGGTTATCGAGCTAGAGTTTTCAGGAGTTTTGACCACAAAGGGCACGAAGGCGAAAACCTTACCGCTGATTTCACTGATGGCACGGATTTACACGGATCTGAAGTGGCAGGATAAGTCTGGCGAGAACGGCAAACGAGTTTCTCACCACAGGACTCAGAGGCCACTGAGAAAAAAAAGGCTTATCGCAAAGGACACAAAGGAACGCAAAGAAGAAGAACCTTACCACCGATTTCACTGATGGTACGGAGTTACACGGATCTGATTGAAGGCAGGCGGAGCGCAAGAATAAGGCAGGACGAAGACTTACGAATAAGAAAGAGAGTGAGATATGGGTTACTGGATTATAGATGGACGGAAGGTAACGGACGAAGAGTATGAGGAGTTAGAGAGGCAGGAAGCGCGGGAAAAGCAGCAGGCGCGAGATGAGGCGGCGAGGCTATCAAGGCAGTTGGGGGAAACCTACGCTGCACTGAAAGAACATCTGCGGCGGAATCCGGGGATGGGCCGGCAGGTCACGGACGAGGGCGCGCTGGACCAGCAGGTTTACCAGAACCTGCGGCAAAACCTGGAGAAGGCCGACCGGGCTCCACGATGCCCCAAGATCAAGGCGGATGGGACGCAGTGCGGTTCTCCGAAGATGAAAGACCATATTTACTGTTTTGCGCATTATCAGATGCTGGAGGCGCGAGCAGAAAAGCTGGTGCTGCCGGCGCTGGAGGATGCTAACTCCATCCTGATGGCGGTAATGCTGGTGCAGCGGGCGCTGATTGACGACGAGATCTCAGAAAAAAAGGCGGGGCTGTTGTTGTATTCACTACAGATAGCAGCGGCGAACGTGGCCAAGACCACGTTTGGCCAGGCTGCGGATGAAGACATGGTGACGGAGATGGAAGAGGAAGAAGACGCGCTGGAGCGGCTAGGGCAGGAAAAAAGCAGGAGATTACCACTGATTAACACTGATGACACTGATCAGGATGGAGCGATAAGAATGGACCACAACGATCAAGCCGGGGAACGAGGGAGGATGTTGCCGCAGTCGGCGGGCGGAGGTGGAACTGGCGGAGCGCAAAGCAATGAAACCTACGCCAATCTCTGCCCATCCACGCGAGAAGCGTGCGTGGACGGGGCCGGCTTGGGATGAGTTGGGATGACTGGACTTAAAGCCTTTATTTGTTGGGATCGAGTGGGAGGGGAGAGGGGCAACGTTGCCGAGATCATGCAGTTTGTTGCTGGCATTGCGCCACAAGCTCAGACAAAAAAAATCGTGCAGGCGTGAAGGTGGCTGGAGTAAACCAGTTGAGGCTGGCGGTCTGAACAAAAATAGGGCCAATGGAGGGGAATGCACCAGCGAAGGCGCCGGTATCGAGGTCCCCGTCGTCAGCAAACTGGGCAGCAGCTATTGGTTGAAGCTTGCGTACAGCTTCATTCCCACGATCAGAATAAACAGCGCCGCTGATCCCGCACCGCAGAGCTTGAGCCATGGCTGGATCCTGTTCATCCTAAGCATCAGCTCTTCCTGCTCCTTGGCCATGTGGGCTTCAGAGTTGCCAAGAAATAACTGATCGTCTTCATGCATGGAGAGAGTGCTGCGGTAGATTAGTAACCCGATCAGAACAACTGTTAAACCGGCCCAAAGAATGAGAAGAGGCGTCATCATGGAACACCACCTTGAATTTTGGCACCGGTTCCGCTACTCAGAGGCCGCAAATTGAATGCGTGCGGCGAGGGTGTAGATGGAACCTACTAGAATTATAGTCCCGGATGGGGGAGGGAAAACCAGCATTTATTGAGAGTTGCTGGAATGGCCGGGGTACTGGGAATATCCAGGTGAACGGCAGGGCAGAGACAGTGGATGGGGAAAGAACAAGGGTGGACGGGAAAGGAGTTAGGGTGGGAAATTGTTGAGTCCCGGGGACATCGGGAGTCATCTAATTGGGGAGAAAAACCCAATAGAATCAGCACGGAATGTGTATAATAAAGCAGGTTCATCAGGGTTGAGATCAGCTCAAGGAGACTCGAAAAACATGTCTACCACCACAACTCCCAGCGTAGAAACCACCCCAAAGCTGCCGGTTAATTTGACCTCAACGGCAGTGGTTAAGGTGAAGGAAATTATGGGCCAGCAGAACCCGGTACCGGCTGGTTTACGCATTGGCGTGGTCGGCGGCGGATGTTCGGGCTTTTCCTATTCGATGTCGTTTGAAAACGCGCCCGGCGTGATGGACAAGGTTTATACCTTTGAAGGATTGAAAGTCTACGTGGATGCGACATCGGCGATGTATCTGAATGGCTGCGTTGTGGACTTTGTGGAAACGCTGGAAGCCTCCGGCTTCAAGTTCGAAAATCCCAACGTGAAGAGCACCTGCGGATGCGGATCGTCCTTCAGCGTATAACGCTCAAGCGGAAGAAACGGCAGCGGATTTGTCCGCAAGAAAATTTTGGCCTCGTCTGAAGAGACGAGGCTTTTAATTTGTTTTATCTGGGCACCTGGGGCGGCGGCGTGGGTGCTCCAGGTGGAAATGGCTGCACCGGCGTGGGTGACGCAGTCGGAGCCGCAGTGCCTAGGGCTCCTGCTGTACCTGCGGCGCCTCTTGGAGCAGCTACGGTCACACCGGTCCCCCCGCTTTGTTCCAGACGCAGGTCGTAGACAAAGAACCATTCGTCGTAGTGGTCTTTCTCGTTGAATTCTTTGATGGACTGGTTTTTGTTGACGCTGGCTACGCCAATGATCTGGCCGCCGCCAAGAGTTTGACCATTGCCAATGTTGCTCGTGGTGAGCGTTCCAAGCGTGTTGCTGTTGGCAGGCTGCGCCTGGGGTTGTGGTGATGCTGTATTGTTGACGGGGGGATTCGTCGGGCCGCCCAGGGGGCTACTTTGCAGGCTGCTGGTACCGCTGGGATTGCCATTCGGATTGGGCGCAGGAATGTTGACCTGGGCTTCGCCCACATGTACCAGCCGCCAGTCGGCTTCACCGGTCATGGGATCTTTGTATTTTTTGCGCAGGAAGCGGACGTGGTTGGTGTCCTCCAGTTGCTCAATGGAAAGGGGATACCGGCCGCCATTCTTGTGGACAAACCGCTTGACCGCGGTTGCGTAGTCTTTGCCGCGATGCACCAGCTCTTCTTCTTTGTCCCGTTTGATCTGCTGCGCGATGCGTGGCGCCTCAATGGAAAGCGCAAGCAGAATCAGCGCGAACGCCAGCATTACGGCAAGCAGTACATAGCCTGACTCGGTGGAACGTGAACGGCTTGGTTTCATTCGGCGCATCGCGATTTTCCTGTGGAGTTATCTTGCCGTGACCTGGATCGTCTGACGGTTGTTGTACAGCACGTCTTCAATGACCACGCTGGTATTGTTGATCTGAATGACTTTGTATCTTCGTTCCACAATATCGCCTTGCCGGGCGACGAAAACTTCGCCTTCGTCATCAAGGAAGATACGTTTTGCTTCATTCGGCTTGCTGGCAAAGCCGTAAAACTTCAGGTTGATTGGCGGAGGTGGCGGCGTCGGCGTCGGTGTCGGCGGCATTTCCACTGTATAGTCTTTTCTTACCGGCGTGTTTACGGCTTCAAGCTTAACTTCTTCCATCCTGAAGATATTTCTTCCGGTTTCATACTTTTTGCTCTGGCTGGCTGCCAGAATATCGGTGCGCAATCTGGGATCAAGGGTGCTATCGGTCAGCTGCGGGGTCTTTTTTGCTTGCGCACCTGCGCTCGTGCCCGCGGGCGCCGCGGCGGAACTGGCGCCGAAGTCAACGAAGTTGTAAATGCCCACCAGAACGGCAATTGCCAGCAGCGCAATCATCCATCGCACCTCCTTCTTGTTTTCCGCCCCTATCTTCACCTTGGGTCTCGTCTCCTCTGGTATTGAACGTCTGCCGGCTGCGTCTCTTGCTAGGATTCTTTCAAAAAAGTCTGGAACTTTATCTGTAGTGATATCACGCCGCTCTCCTGGCTGGTGAGCGCAATCTGGTCGATGATAAAAACAAACTTGTCTTGTTCCATCGCGTTGATAAAGCGCGCCACCTTGGCATATTCGCCGGTCACCGTGGTGTCAATGTTGATCCGCTGCACGTCGGGCAGATTGTTTTTCTCGTTTTGCGCATTTGGGTCCTGTGTGTAATGGATCCCCTGGGTGGTCACGCCTGTTTCCTGCGTCAGCTTTTCCAGATGCTGCGAAATCTGTGAAAACTGCGAAGGGACTTTCTGCTCATAAAACTTCTTTACATCCACGCGGGTCTGATCCAGCTTTTGCGCAATCCCTTTCAGCGGTGCTACTTCGCGGATCAGCGTGTTTTCCTGCTCCTTCAGACTCTGTTCCTGGGCCAGCTTGCCAGAGGGACTGGAACCAGGAAGAAGCAGGTAAATGATCAGCAGTAAATCCACCGCGCCCAGCAACCCCACCACCAGCATGAACTGCTGCTTAACTTTTGCCAGATTGCCCATTTACAGGCCCTCCTTTGCGGAAGGTCGGGTCTGCGTCTGCCCGGCGGGCGTGTAATAGGTAATAATGTCAAACTTGTAAGTCTGTCCTGCTGAGCGCTGGTCCTTCTCCACGAGTTCAGAGGTGATTTTCGGGCCGCGGAAGCGCTCCGATTTTTCCATTTTCTGCACCAGTTCCAGCCCATTGCCGTGCGTGTCGCCCTTGATCGTCAGCGTCAACTTGAGCCGATTATCCAGTGTCATTTCCGGATGGACTGAACTCAGGAATGCCCGTGCCGGCATGATTCTTTGCAGATCGTTGAAGAGTTGTGTCCAGGAAAGCTGGCGGCGGTTGATCTGTTTGTTCCAGTAATTTTTCTGCGCGGTAACGTCGTGGTTTTCCGGCAGGTTTGTCACCGTCTCCGCGGCGGCGCGCTCCTGTTGCAGGGTCGCGATCTTTGCCTGTAGCTCCTTGATTCGCTGGCCGGAGCTGGAAGAGCTGGAAAAGTTGATCCACGCCAGCACAATCAGAAACAGCGTCAATACCGCCGTAAATGCGATTGCCGCAGTCCAGCGTGTATAGAACTGCCGCACATCCTCATATTTCTGTGAAGCAAGATTGATATTCAGGCGCATTATCCCAGCAAGGCCCCCACAATTCCCGCCATGGTCGCAGGCGAAACCGTTTCACCGGTCAGGTTCTGTTCCGCCACAAGCTCGGGGGCCAGTTCCAGCACCTGCGCGCCGGTCTGTTGATGGAGCAATGGGCCCACTTCCGCAAGCGGCGCAAGACCTCCAACGTAAATCTTCTCAATGTGGGCCGCAAAAGTATCTTCAAAGAAGACAATCGAAGGCAACACCGCTTCTGACAGGTCTTCAGCGGAAAAATTACCGCTCTGCGGGTTTTCCAGCGTGCGCACCAGACGCAGCTCCTGGTGTTCCACGGCTGTGATGGTAATGTTCATCGGGTCAACTTTCAGCACCAGCGTTGGCCGCTCGCCATCCACCAGTCCCAGCGCTGCCAGTGACGAAGGCAGAACCACGCCCGGCTCATACCCAATGTCACGGAAGGCTTTTTCGTATTCTTCAATGATTTCGCGTGGTGAAACCGCGGCCACGGCGCGCACCATCCCATTGCTGCGGGTCACCGAATACGAAAGCGTCGCCTGGTCCACATCAAAGGGAAGTGACTTCTTCAGGCGAAAGCGGATCACCGGTTCAATTTCGTCCGGCTTGGTCGGCAGAGCTTCAAAATCAATCAGCATCAGCCGGATGGCCACATCCGGCAGCACCACGATCACGTCGCGCGATTTTCCTGCCACCGCTCCCAGCGCGCTGCTCAACGCCGTGCGCAGCGCTTCAGGATTCAGCACGTTAGGGACGTTCAGTCCGGGCGCGATCACGCCTTCGCCCAGCCGCCGTGAGGTAAACACCTCCAGGCGCGGCGCTTTCTCTGATGCCCGTGCGGCTATCACGCCATCGGATGTGATTTCACAAGCAAGCCGCGGTCGTGTCGTTTTTTGGCTCAACCCTGCCATCCTTATCTCGTTGTCTCAATGAAGGTGACCTTGTTGATTTCCTTCATGGTGGTCACGCCGGCCTTCACGCGGGCGAGCGCGGAATCGCGCAAAAACTTCATTCCTTCTTCGTGTGCCGCCTTGCGGATTTCTGAAGAAGGCCGCTTCTCCAGAATCAGCTCGCGGATACGATCAGACAAATCCAGCAATTCGTGGATCGCCGTCCGCCCGTGGTATCCCGTTCCGCCGCACTCAATGCAGCCGGGGCCGTCATAGAAGGGAACGTCGCGCCATTCTTTCGGATCAAGCCCGAAGGTCCTCAACTCTTCATCTGAATAACGGACCGGACTTTTGCAGTGCGTGCAGATCATTCGCACCAGCCGCTGCGCCAGAACGCAGTTCAGCGCGGAAACAAAGTTATATGGTTCCACGCCCATGTTCAGGAATCGTCCCAGAACGTCCACCACATTGTTGGCGTGGACAGTGGTAAACACCAGGTGGCCAGTCAAAGCCGATTGAATCGCGATCTGCGCGGTCTCCGTGTCGCGGATTTCGCCCACCATGATCTTGTCCGGGTCATGGCGCAGGATTGAGCGCAGTCCGCGGGCAAAAGTCAGGCCTTTCTTCTCGTTCACCGGGATCTGCGTGATTCCATGGATCTGATATTCCACCGGATCTTCGATCGTAATGATCTTGTCTTCGTCGGTCTTAATTTCATTCAGCGCGGCGTAAAGCGTGGTGGTCTTGCCGCTGCCCGTAGGGCCGGTGACCAGCACCATGCCGTAGGGCTCCAGAATGTAGCGCCGGAATTTCCGGAGGTCTTCTTCATCAAAGCCCACAACGTCCAGCACCAGGTTGCGGAACTTCTCGCTCATGGATTCTTTGTCCAGCACGCGCAGCACGGCATTCTCGCCGTGAATCGTAGGCATGATGGAGACGCGGAAGTCGATCAGCCGGCCGCTGTACTTCACGCGGAAACGGCCGTCCTGGGGCACGCGGCGCTCGGCGATATCCAGTTCGCTCATGACCTTGATGCGGGTGATGATGGTGGAGTGGTGCTCCTTCGCCATGGGTTGCATGGCCGGCTGAAGCACGCCGTCAATGCGATACTTCACCACCACGGAATCACTCTCGGTCTCAATGTGGATGTCACTGGCGCGCTTTTGCAGCGCCGTAAAAATTGTGGTGTCCACCAGGCGGATGATCGGGCTGACATCGGCCTCAGTAGTGCCGGTGATGCGATCAATGGTGATGTTTTCGTCGCCGGTGCCTTCATCTTCGCGCACCACGTCCAGAACAAAACCCTCGCTGGCTTCTTCCAGCACGCGCTGTGACTGTTCGGTCTTTTTCAGAATGTCACTGATCTGGACCAGCGTGGCCACTTTCGTCTTGATGCGCCGGTTCAGCAGCAGGCCGATTTCATCAATCATCATCAGCTTGCTGGGATCGGCAATCGCAATGGAGAGAGTGCTGTCGTTCTGTTCCAGCGGAACAAAGTTGTAACGGAACATCAGGTCCACCGGCACGGTCTTGAACAGCTCCGCGTCCAGGTGGTAACCGCGCAGGTCCACGAACTCGCAACGGTAGCGTGCGGCCATGTCACGTGCGCGCTGTTCGCTCCCGTCCCCTTGTCCGTTGATCAGCGTATTCGTTTCCAGGGGCGTTACACTTTTTGGGTCCATATCATCCTACTGCTGTACTTGCGCTCCCAGAGAAAAGATCGGCAGATACAGTGACAGGAGCACAAACGCAACTGTAATGCCCATAAAAATCAAAATGGCTGGTTCAATTAATTGCATGGCGGTCGCCAGGGAGTTCTGTACGTCTTCTTCATAGAACTCCGCAACCGAGTTCAACATGGCCGGAAGCGCGCCGGTGGACTCGCCCACTTCAATCATCTCGATCGCCAGGTCGGGGAAAAACTGTGTCTCTTCCAGGCTGTAGGAAAGTGAGCGGCCTTCGCGTACTCGCTTGGCGGCATATTCAACGTTGCTTGAGATCTTAAAACTGTTGATGGACTGGCTGGCCGTCTCGAGCGATGGCACCAGCGGCAGACCGCCTGTCAGCAGCGTGGAGAGCGTCCGCGAGAACATGGCAATCTGGTATTTCATCCAGATTTCGCCAAAGAGCGGCAGCTTGTAACGTGTCGCGTCCAGTGCCTTGGAGCCTTTATCGGAGCGTACCCAGATAGTAGCCAACAGCCCTAACCCCACCAGGGCTGCCAGGATGAGGTAGTAATAGTGCTGAATGCCGCGGCCAATGCTCAGCATCACCAGCGTAATCGATGGCAGCTTTGCGTTGAGTGATGCGTACAGGTCGGCAAACTGCGGGACCACGTACGTCATCAGGAATGTGAGCATGATGGCCAGCGCGGTCACCAGGAGCGCCGGATACCACAGCGAGGAAATCAGCTTTTTGCGGAATGAAACCGTGATTCTCTGGAACGTAATATACCGACCCAGCACCTCTTCAAGGTTGCCGCTGCGCTCGCCCGCCAGCAGAGTGGTGGTGTAGATTTTTGAGGTTGCGCCCTGGGCTTCAAAGGCCGCCGAAAGCAACTCACCGCTCTTCACCCGCTCCTGCACGTTATCTAATATGGCCTTGAAATACGGGTTCTTCTGCCGCTTGCTGAGAATGTTCAGCGACTTCAGGATCGGCAGGCCGGCTTTAATCAGGGTAAGGAATTGTTGATTGAAAACAACGAACTGGTCGGCTTTCAGGCCCTTCTTGCGCGTGCCTCCGCCGCCAATGGGCAGCACACCCCGGCGGTTCTTGACCGAGTAAATAAGAAAGCCCTGCTGGGCAAAGCGGTCCCTGATCTCTTGTTCAGAGACGCCGCTCTCCACTTGTTGGAGAACGTGACCGCGCTCATCCGCCATTTTGACCAGGAATTCAGCCATGAAATATGAATACGGGGAAGCTTCGACTCCCTCACACAAGTCTAGCATTCAATGGATTGCTAACTCTATTTTATAGAATGGGGGGAACCCCTATTATTGCGCATTTTGGCCATTAAATTTATTAATTCTTCCGGCTACCTGGTAATCGGGGAGTGATGGATTGGGTTACCTGGGTGTCCTCAAAAACCTCCACGCCGGGGGGCGCGGTAAAGCGAAACAGGCTGTCCTGAACTGGGACATTTTCTTCAATCTGAGAGAAGCGGAAATCGGTGACTGTGCTGTCAACGCTGTGAATCACAATCCGGTGGATCTGGTGCGTGGCGGACACCTCCAGAAGCACCTCTGACACGCGGTCCTTCATCGTCTTGGGCACCCCGCGCAGCACAATGTCGCCCTGCTGGATCGGGGTCAGGTCTGGCGCCACGGAAAGCCCTTCCAGTTCTTTTTCCAGCTTTGTCTTGCCCAGCAGGTAGCGCAATGGAGAGCGAATATCGTCAAGATTTTTTACCGGAGTTTTTCGCGCCTGGCGGTCTCCGGTCACGTAGAAATAGGCGTTTTGCGAATCGATCAGAAACAGTTTTTCCCGCGGTACGCGGTATTCCCATCTCATGCGGCCCGGTTTCTTCAGCCAGAGCGTGCCACTCTCTGTGCGCGAAATGCCGTCACCCTGGTAAATCTCGGTAAATTCCGCCTTGAATGTTTTCAGGTGGTTGTAATGCTCGTCCACCGCGCTCGCGGTGGCGCGCACGCTGGCCGCCTGTCCCCAGAAGATCGCGCTGAACAACAAAAACGCAACAGCGGCAAAAATTGGATTTCCTACTCTCATCGATTCAAGAATAGCAAATACTCGTCATCCCGAAGGGCGTGAGCGAGCCCGCGCTTTCATCAGCGGGCGAGTAGCCCTGAGGGACCTTGCGTTTGTCTTCAGTTGAGATGACTCGTCTTGGTACACATTCAAGAGAGATTCAACCGCTCACTTACCGCCGTGACGCTCAATGTATGGGAACAGCTTTGGATCTGCAACCCGCACCGTGCCATCCAGCCTTAGTTTGTAGGGTGCGCCCTTGGGATCAACAGGTACGCCGCGCAACAGCCCGGCCCGTACCAGATCGGACCATTCTTCGGGATATCGTCCGAACTTCTGCTGATACGCCTGCGTGCGCCGCTCCAGTTCGTCCATGTCTGAGTCCGCGCGCAATGAAAGCAGATGGGTCGCAGCCGACTCCTTGATGCTCTTATCCGTGGTTGTGTCATGAATCGTCTTCCACAGATAGCCGGCCATATTGGGATCGTCGGCTTTTTCCGCCATTCGCGCCGCCATGATTTTCATCCATGGCAGAGCACCCGGTCTTTCTGACCCTTTTTGAAATGCCTCACGGGCAGCCTTGTAATCATGCCGGTCTACGTAGTGGATGAATCCAAGAGTGAAATACAGGCGCCAATATGCGGGATTTGCCCGGATGCCTTTTTCCACCAGCGCCGCAGCTTTGTCCGGCTGCCCAGCGCCTTCCGGTACGCGTTGTGACAAGAAGATCGAGCCGGTTTCGTACGCCACAATCAAGTGCGGATCAAGGTCCGTGGTGATTTCCAGCAGGGGACCAAGCAGTTCATAGCGTTCAGAGCCGCGGATATGGCGGGAACCGAAATATTGCACCGCGCGCGTCCAGTAAACGTCCGCCAGCAGGCTGTAATAGCCCAGGCTTAGCCGTTTTACGGTTTTGCCTGACGGAAGATAGAGCACCTCTTCCAGCGTTGCCTGCCTGCCCCGGATGTCTTCCACCTTGCGCCGGCTCATGATCGAACCCGCAAACAGCGCTACCACAAGCACGCTGCACACAACCGTGACTTTGCGTCCGTGATTCATTTGAGGTTGCGCCGTTCAAAAATCATCACCGCCGCCACGGTGACCGCAAGCGAATAGAGCAGGGCGTAAACGGTATTGGAAAAGATAAGACCGGAGCCCACGTTCTGTTCATGGGCCGCCTGGGCGATCACGTTGAGCGACGCAAAATTCGGCATGATATAAGACGCGCCCATGGCCAGCCATTTGGTTGCGCCGTGTGACATGGCGGCAAAATTTTTCAGGTCCTCTCCAAACGTCCCGATCACATACAGCGCAAAAGCAAAGATCGCGGAGAAGATGGGCGTGGAAAAAGTTGAGAACAGGAGCGTGATGGCCACCATCATCATGAACTGAAGCACGATGAAGTAGACCGCCACCAGCAGCATGGCGTCTGCGCGCTTCAATCCGTTGATGAAGATCAGCAAGGCAAGATAAAAGCCCACGGTCATCAGCGCCGTATTGACCACCAGGGTAAGAAGCAGCCCCAGATATTTGCCAACGATGAATTCCCAGCGCCGCACCGGCCGCGAGAGGATGGTGTAGAGCGTCTTCTTCTCAATTTCCTTGGATACCAGGCCGATCCCGACAAAGATGGCAATGATCACGCCGAATAATGAGATCGAACTCAGTCCCACGTTCACCAGCATCAGCTTTTCCAGGCCAATGGAGATCTGGCTGAACAGCGGCGCTGAAGCCACCAGCAGCAGCACAAACAGGACCAGGTTATAGAGGACGCGGTCACGCACCGCTTCACGAAACGTGTTCCATGTAATGGCGGAGAGGCGGGAAGTCATAAGGTAACCGCCTCCTTCTCTTCCTCTCTGGTCTTGGCCAGGAAGTAGTCTTCCAGTGTGCGTTGTACCGGCATGACGGAAATAAGCCGCGCGCCCTGTTGCCGCAGTTTCTCCAGCAACCGGTCAAGGTCGCCGCTTTGCACCGTCCCCCGCACCGTGTCGCCGGTAACGTGAACTTCAGCCAGCAGGCTATTGACTGCGGAAAGGGCAGTGGCGCCCAGCCAGATCACCTCGGTTTTTTCCGCGAGGCTTGACCGGAAATCATTCACCACACCCACGCCGCGCAGTTCGCCTTTGTGAATCACCGCCACGCGGTCGCAGAGCGCCTCGGCGTCTGACAGGATATGCGTGGAAAAGAAAATGGTCTTGCCCGCGTCTTTGAGGCTCTGAATCAACTCGCGCACTTCATGCCGGCCTACCGGATCCAGGCCTGACATAGGCTCGTCCAGAAATACGACTTCCGGATCGTGAATAATCGCCTGCGCAATACCCACGCGCTGCAGCATGCCCTTGGAAAACTTGCGCAACTGCTTGTTTCCAACATCGGCCAGCCCAACGCGGCCCAGCAGCTCGCCGATGCGCTGCTTTCGCACTGGAGCAGGAACGCCGGAAAGCCGTGCATAGTAGTCCAGCAGCTCAGGAGCGCTCAGGTAATCATAAAAATAGGGCTGCTCCGGCAGGAACCCTATCCTGCGCTTTACTTCCGGATCCAGAAAGTCCTTGCCCAGAATCGTGGCCGATCCCGAGGTAGGAAAGATGATCCCCATCAGCAGCTTGAGTGTGGTTGTTTTACCGGCCCCGTTGGGGCCCAGGAAGCCAAAGGTCTCCCCGGCTTCCACGGTAAGATTCAGCGATTTCAACGCCGGACGCCATTGCTTTTTCCAGAAGCCAACAGCGTATTCTTTGGTTAGGTTTTTGATTTCTATGGCGAGCATGTCACATCAGAACGCTTCAAGAAATCTTATTGCACCTGCATTGCTCCGCGCAACGTCCAAAAGGCCAATCACGGTTCAATTACTGTATCGGCGTGAACTTGGTTGGGTCGGCGCAAGCCGCTCTTGCTATTGCCGCGCCGGCTGCAGTGGATGTAATTTCCTGGCGCATCACGCCATCCTCTATGCTGCAATAATTGCTGTTGCCGGTTCCTCCCAGGGACCTTGGGGTCGCTGTAGAGTTGTAATCTGGAAAGGGCGCTGCCGCTGCGCTGGACTTCAGAAAATAACCGTAACCACCCTTCCAGCATGGCTCAGCCGCACAGCCCAGGACCTCATCCACCAGACAGGCGCCGTTTTGATCGCAAGAGGCGCTCTGGCCTAACTTTGCCATGCTGCTGGCATATCCAATCGACCCGCCAAACTCTGCGATGTAGGCAGCCTGTGAGTTGTTGATGTTGCGAAGAGTCGAAACGGCAGCCGCCTGATTTGCCGACATGCGGGACCGTAGTAGATTCGGGATTGCGATCGCAGCAATGATCAGGATGATCGCAACCACGATCAGCAACTCAATCAGCGAAAACCCCCGGTTTTTCTTGTTCAACGTGTGCATTTTTTCAGAACCCCACCTAGAACGTGGTGCAACTTGCCTACCTGCGATATGAAAGTGCATGTAGGTGACCAAACATTGATGCTTTTTCTCTTTACGAAAACATTATTTAAGCCTTTTGCAATCATAAACTTAACGTAGTTTTCGTTTTGACCTTGATCCTCTTGCTCTGCTCATTTGTCGATAAGCGACAAAAATTGTCATGTTTTGCCGACTGATTTTGCCTTCGCTCGGTCATGGGGGCAAAAAGAAAAAGGGACATGTTTCCATGTCCCTTTCTTTTCTGGCTTATACCCTCCCCCAGGTACTTGCCGAAAAACGTGCATGTGGAACTTACTTAGTTAGCCAATGGGTTGAAGTTTGCCGGGGTGTTGCAGCCCGCCAGGTTGACCAAAGCGGTCTCCACCTTCTGCTCAAAGCGAACCACTGCGTCCGGCATGGAGCAATAGGACTTGCTGCCCGCCTGTGCGCTCAAAGGCCAGGCGCTGGCAGTGTAATCCGGGTATGGAACCGCAGCAGCCGTTGAAACGATGGCGTAGTTGTATTGACCCTTGGGGCAAGCTGTTGCACTGGCGCAACCGAGGATGTTATCGATCAGGCAAGCCGCAGTGCTGGTCACGTTGGCAGGTACTGAGCAATCGATGCCGTTCGGACCAAGAGTTTTCAAATCCGGCGCGTAGCCGCTGGCGGGATAAGAAGTCTGATATGTAACTTCTGTTGTGTTGAGTGTGCGAAGACTGCTGGCAGCGGCCGATTCATTGGCCGACATGCGTGAGCGGAGCAGGTTCGGTATCGCGATCGCCGCGATGATAAGAATGATGGCTACAACGATCAGCAGCTCAATCAACGAAAAACCTTTTTGTTTGCGCATTTGTAAATTCTCCTCCAAAGTCCCATTCGAAGATCAGAAAAATGTCGAAGGCCAAACATGTACAGCCCTCTCGGCTGTCATTAAGTGCATCTGTCTGGCCATCCAGGCGGATTTGCGGAATCACCCAGAAAATTTCGGCTAAATGCATTAAAAAATAACCATTTAGGCGAATATTAAGAATATGCAAAGAGTCTTTTATCCCAGCATTATGCCCATCTTTGCTGACATTATTTGTTATTTGCTGACACTTTCAAGCACGTCACACCAATCCCCGGCAAGGAATTTAGAGCAAGAAAAGAGGACGTGGCCAAAGGCCACGTCCTCTCTTTTTCTGGCTTATACCCTCCCCCAGGTACTTGCCGAAAAACTTGACTTGCCTTAACTAGTTAGCCAATGGGTTAAAGTTTGCCGGGGTGTTGCAGGCCGCCAGGTTGACCAAAGCGGTCTCCACCTTCTGCTCAAAGCGAACCACTGCGTCCGGCATGGAGCAATAGGACTTGCTGCCCGCCTGTGCGCTCAAAGGCCAGGCGCTGGCAGTGTAATCCGGGTACGGAACCGCAGCAGCCGTTGAAACGATGGCGTAGTTGTATTGACCCTTGGGGCAAGCTGTTGCACTGGCGCAACCGAGGATGTTATCGATCAAGCAAGCCGAAGTGCTGGTCACGTTGGCAGGCACCGAGCAATCGATGCCGTTCGGACCAAGGGTCTTCAAGTTCGGAGCATAGCCGGAGGCCGGATAGGAAGTCTGATACGTGACCTCAGTTGTGTTGAGTGTACGAAGACTGCTGGCAGCGGCCGATTCATTGGCCGACATGCGTGAGCGGAGCAGGTTCGGTATCGCGATCGCCGCGATGATCAGAATGATGGCTACCACAATGAGCAGCTCAATCAACGAAAAGCCTTTTTGTTTGCGCATGAGTGAATCTCTCTTCTTCTGGGATTGTTGGCGAATTTGCAAGTCCTTAATATCGGACAGCGAATCTGGTTGTTGAGTATGCAGGTTGTCCGCCACTCCTCCAGCCGTTAGTGGCAAATCCCCTTAAGCTACTGATAGATATGAGCCTTACAATCTTATATGTAAATAATTGTAAAGCAGATTATAAATCCAATTTTATCAGAAAATGACAAAAAATGTCATCGCCAATTAACAAAGAACGGCAGCTGAAGAAGCCATTGATTAGGGGTCTTTAAGGCGAGCAGATCTCTTAACTTCGTCGAGAGATGTTGGGGCGACGCTTCGCCTGGCTGTCTATCACGTCGCCCACTTTAATATCTGCGCCGATCTCTATTCTGGAGGGGCTGGAGCTGAACGGTCTTAAAACGGGATGTCTTCGTCCGTGATCTCAGCGGATGCCGGCGCGTGCTCTTCCGAATGCGAGGTGCGCTGGTCAAACGAGCTTGATGCTCCGCGTGATGAACGCCCTTCGTGATCGCCACCGCCAGCTTCACCACGGCCGCCCAGCAATACCAGATCGCTGGCGACAACCTCAGTGCGATACTTCTTTTCCCCGCTCTGTTTGTCTTCCCAGCTCGATGTCTGCAGTCGTCCTTCAATATAGATCTTTGAGCCCTTCTTCACGTACTCGCCAACGATCTCTGCCAGCCGCTGCCAGGCCACAATGTTGTGCCACTCGGTGCGGTCCTGCCATTCACCGGCTTTGTCTTTGAATCGCTCATTGGTGGCCAAGCTGAATTTCGCCACGGGCACGCCGCTTGGCGTGTATTTCACCTCTGGGTCTTTCCCCAGATTTCCCACCAGAATTACTTTGTTTACGCTTTTTGCCATAATTTTCCTTTGAATGTTGCTAAATATATCAGGTCTGGAGATTTCAAAAAGCTGTTGCGGCAAAGCCCAAAGCCGCCCGCAATTCTACAACCCGCGCTCCGCTGCGTTTACAGCCTTCAGGAATGCGCCCCATAAATTTGGTACAGCATTATATAAACGATCACGCCTGTTACGGAGACGTAAAGCCATACCGGGAAAGTCCATCGTGAAATTCTGCGGTGCCGGTCAAATCGCGACTTCAGGCCATACGTGAGTGAGAGCACCACCAGCGGGACCACCGCTGCCGCCAGAATCGTGTGTGAAATCAGGATCGTGAAATAAACCGGCCTGGCCCATCCCTGACCCGGAAAATGTACCGACCCCACATGCGCATGGTAATAGAGGTAACAGACCAGGAAGACGCTCGACGTTGCAAACGCCGCAATCATGCAGGCCCGATGCAGTTGTATCCGTTTGCGCGCGATGAGCAGCCGGCCTATCGTAATCAAGACGGCGCTCGCGCCATTCAGCGTGGCATTCAGGGCGGGGAAGACGCTATAGTCCGCCATTTATACCGCCGAAAGCGGGTAAGCCTCTGAAAGCCTGCATCTGCGCTTGGCCTCAGAGGATACGGAAGCTTTCTGTCTGGAGCTTACTGTTGATCTGTGCTTCAGCGTTGTTGCCATCATTTAGGAACGCGCCACGTTCAGCATCATCAAGGCAAAAAGGAGCGGTAGATAAAGCACACTGGCTTGCAGCAACTGCCGGGCAAACTTTCTGGAGTCCGGTGATGTAGTGGGCAGATTGGTCCGCGCCAGTCTGAAAACAAACCACAGAAAGGCCAGTCCCAGCGCCAACGCGCCAAACAAATAGATCTTGCCGGTCATCCGCAGCAGCGTCGGGACCAGACTCACGGAAATGAGCGTGGAACAATACGTCAGCATCTGGCGGATCACGCTGTGTCCAGCCTTGTCCACCACGGGAAGCATTTTGATGCCGGCGGCTTCGTAGTCCTCGCGGTACATCCACGCAATGGCCTGAAAATGCGGAAACTGCCAGAAGAACACGATCAGAAAAAGAAAGATCGCTTCAATTTCCATCCTCCCGCGAATCGCGGTCCAGCCCAGCAGTGGCGGCATGGCCCCCGGGAAGGCGCCTACAAAAGTTGATATCGGCGAAACACGCTTGAGCGGCGTATAAAACGCCAGATATGTTGCGGCGGTTGAAAATGCCAGCACGCCGGTGAGGACGTTCGTCGTCAGCGCCAGATACAAGGGGCCAAGGACCGTTGCCAGGATGCCGGCGGTTATGCCGGTGGCCAGGCTCATTCTGCCCGCAGGCAGTGGACGGTTGCGCGTGCGCCGCATCAGCGCGTCGATCTTATGTTCCAGGACCTCATTCAGCGCCGCGGAGCCTGCGCATGTCACGCCGATTCCAACCAGAGCGTTGAGCAATGTCCACGTCAGCGATGTAACTCCGCTCTTGGCCGCACCCATGTAATAGCCGGCCCAGGCCGTCATTACAATCAGTGACGTCACGCGGACCTTGAACAACTGGAGATAATCGCCGAAAAGAGAACTCTTTTTGAGTACGACCGGGGCCGCTGACGCCCCTGTTTTCTGGTCCAGTCTCTGCGGGACGGAGCTCATGCCGTGGCCACCTCACGCTGCCGGTCAAAAGGAATGACAGCCGCTGGATCTCCCGTATGCCGGTAGGCTTGGATCGTCAACACCATGCTCAAAGCCAGAATCAGCGCGCCCACCGCCAGATGTGCCACCGTCACGGCCACCAGAGACATTGTCGGCTGAGCTTCATTGATTCCTTGCACCACTCGAACTACATATGCGCTCACTCCCAGAAGCAGCTGCGCAATGAGCAGCAACAGCATCCATAAACCGGGGCGGCGCAGCTGCGGAATATTGGAATGTTTGGTGAGTACTCGCAGACTCACATACAGCAGCAACCCGGCGACCAACAATGCGTTCAGGATGTGAGGATAAAGCAAAGCATGAACGATTTTGTGCACCGGCCAGTGGTTCGATCCGGAAGGGCCCCACTTGGTCCACACATGGCGGAAAGCCGCTCCAAGAATGAGCTGAAGATAGAGAAATCCAATCAGCATCCAGCAATGCCGAAGCAACGGCCGCGCATCTTTGCGGGTGATTTTTTCCGCGGGCTCTTCCAGCCAGCTACGGCTCGTAAAAACGGCAATTGCCGCAAGTACGCAGAACATTGTCTGGCCGACCGTGGCGTGGGCCGTGGAGATTGCGGGAGGAAGAAAGTTCAATACCGTAAGACCGCCCAGAACTCCCTGAACGATCACCCCAGCCACCGCCCCCAGTGTTAACCCGCGCATCCAGCGGCGCTTGTCCACGCGCCATGTCCAGATTGCGACAATGATCGTGAGTAGCCCCACGAATTCGGCGATCATGCGATGGGTGTGCTCAAACTTCACCCCGCCGATCATCTTGGGAATCTTGAACAAATGCCCGAAGCTTGTGGGCCAATCCGGGACGGCAAGCCCGGCATTGTTGCTGGTGACCAGCCCGCCGGCAACGATCAGCAGGAAGGCCAGCGCGGCAACAAACACAGTAAAGCGATGTTGAGCGGCGTTATACGTGGACGAGGTCAGAACTGCTCCCTGGAATTACTGACTATTTTACACTGCGACTCGACACATCTGAAACCAGCGGCGAGGTCTTTTTCCCGAGCATAGCGCGGGGAACCCTATCGCAACGAATCTTCTAAGAGGGACCGACTTCACAAACCTCGATCGCAGCGCCGATCATGGGCGGAATGATTACCTCAACCATCCATGTGCTGATCCTGGTTCCGGTGTTTTCGTGGGCGATTGATCGGAGCGCTATTTCACTTTCTTCCCGGTCACAGCAAACTTCAGAAAACGGAATGCCATATAGAAGGCGCTCAGCATGAGCACGCCCGGAACAAAAACCGCAAGAGTGCCCGAGAGAAGCGTGTATCCCTTGAAAGTGGTGGGAATGTAGTCGGATGCTCCCAGGCCAGCCACTGCTAGCACCAAGCCCAAAATGGCGGAGAATACACGATGCACCATGATTCCTCTCATTCGTCCCGAACGAGACTGGGCCGAGAATAGCAGCAATGTGCTGCTATCCCGATTCCAATGCCTACAGAACTGTCTCAACCTTTGTCATGCTGAGCGTCGCTCGAGCTGAGCTAGGTGCTGCGAGAGCAAAGTCGAAGCATCCCGAGGATATCTCGTCTGCCATGCTGCCGCAGGTGTTCTCACCATACAGCATGAACCGCTTCCGCATTTACCCATCTACAAATTACCCATTTGCCAATTCTTCCCGAGCCCTCACTGCGCCGTAAACGCAAATCGCACATCCGTATCCATTTTGGACGATACCTTTACCTTCATCGTCTGCTCGCCGAATTTTTCATGCACCGCTGCCAGTGTGTACTCCCCCGGAGGCAGGTTCTTGATCTCATAGCTGCCATTTGCCGCGCTTACCGCAAAATACGGATGCGTCATCACGTTAATGTAGGCCCTCATCCATGGATGCTGATTGCATTGCACCGCAATCATCATCTCCGGCGTGGGAAAAGTCTTGGTGATGGGCTTGTCGGTGGGCATCTGCGATTCATTGAATGGCTGGTTCTTGCCCGGCATGTCGTGGATATTGTGGTCTGCCGTGTCTGTGTTGGTGATCTTGAGCGGCTGCCCCGCCATGATTCCCAGCATGTGCGGGATGTAGCGGCAGCCCTTCTGGTCCAGAACCACCGGTTCCGTGGGAACTGCGAACGCGCCCTGCGGCAGCCCCTCTTTCACGTAGATAAAAACATTGGCGAGCTTGCCGCTATTCACCATCACGGCATCGGACGGCTGCGGCCCTGTCGGGCAGCCTGGATCGGCCGTCATGTCCAGCGGTTTTGTCTTTGGCGCGGCGCCCTTGAAGTTCACTACGCCACTAACGCTACCGGCTGTGGCGGCATCAACGCTGATGGTTGCGGGCTTGGGCGCAGCCGCGGGCTGTTCAGAGGCAGGTTGGGGTTTGCTGCAACCAAGTGCAAGAAGCAGTGCAAGCAAGACAGTTGGTGCAAAAGAACGAATAGAAATGGTTCTCACATTTTTTCCTTTATGAAAGATTTCATCTGCAGTTTGGTCGCCGCGAAGATGAGGACTGCGACGATCAGAACAGCGACCAGGATGAGTATTTTCAAGAGCATGGGGTTTGTCGGCCCGGCTACGGGGATTGTAGCGCCCGCGCCGATTAGAATCGCGTCCGAGCCATCCTTACGGAATGGAGGATCATAAGGGATGGCGCTAAGTTTTCTCAAGAGAAACGCATTGCTATTGATTCGTCTTGGCTAACAGGAAATTGCAGGTCAACCGTTTCAATCGCTCCCGGTGGCCACCGCCGCGTGCTCCATATTCGCAATCACGGCGTCGGCAAATTCAGTGGTGCCCGCTGTACCTCCCACATCGCGCGTCAGGTGCAATTTTTCCTTGTATGTCTTTTCCAGTGCGGCGTGGACCTTGTCCGCCGCTTCCACTTCACGCATATGGCGCAGCATCAGCACGGCCGACTGCAACACCGCTGTCGGATTGGCCAGGTCTTTGCCCGCAATGTCTGGCGCAGAACCATGCACGGCCTCAAAAATGGCGCACTTGGTGCCGATGTTCGCCCCCGGCACCAGCCCCAGGCCGCCCACAAATGCCGCGCACAGATCAGAGAGAATATCGCCGTAAAAGTTTTCCATGACCAGTACGTCATACTGGTAGGGATTCATCACCAGTTGCATACACGTGTTGTCCACGATGTGCTCGCCGTAGGTGATTTCCGGAAATTCTTTGGCCACATCGCGGCAGCAGCGCAGGAACAGGCCGTCACTCATCTTCATGATGTTGGCTTTGTGAATGGCGTGGACGCGATGGCGTTTTTCCCGCCGTGCATACTCAAACGCAAACCGCGCGATCCGCGTGGAAGCCTTTTCCGTAATGATTTTCAGCGACTCCACCACTCCCGGCACCACTTCATGCTCGATTCCCGAATACAGGCCCTCAGTGTTTTCCCGCACAATCGCCAGATCAACGCTGGGATAGCGCGTAGGCAGGGAAGGCAGGTTGCGGATCGGGCGGAAGTTCGCAAAAAGCTCGAACTGCTTGCGCAACGCCACGTTGATGCTGGAAAAGCCGCCGCCGATCGGCGTGGTCACCGGCCCTTTTAGACCGAGCCCCGTCCGCTCAATCGACTGTGTAAGCTCCTTGGGAATGTATTCGCCATACTTGGCAAATGCCTCTGAACCCGCCACAAAGGGCTCCCAATCAATCTTCACCCCGGACGCATTGACAATCCGCACCGTGGCATTCGTAACCTCCGGGCCGATGCCGTCGCCCGGTATCAACGTGACTTTATGTGCCATGACTCCTGCTTATTTCGCGCTGGTCTTTGCCTTGGCCGGCTTGGACTTGTCGTCTTTGGTATTGAGCAGTGATTCAAGCTCAGAATGGAATTCGCCTACGTCCTTGAAGTCGCGGTAAACGGAGGCGAAGCGGATGTAGGCGACCTTGTCGATCTGCTTCAGGCTATTCATGATCTGTTCGCCCAGTTCGCTGGTCGTGCGCTCGCGCTCCGGGGAATCGATGACGAACTGCTCCACTTCATTCACAATCTGCTCCATTTTGCCCATGGATATCGGCCGTTTCTCACAGGCCCTTAATAATCCAGCCAGGACTTTTTGCCGCTCGAATTTCTCCCGGCGGCCGTCTTTTTTCACTACCATGTAAGGGATTTCGTCGATGCGCTCGTAGGTGGTGAAACGCTTTTCGCATTTCAGGCATTCGCGGCGGCGGCGAATGGATTCCCCTTCTTTGCTCTCGCGCGAGTCCACCACTTTGTCATTTTCGAACCCGCAAAACGGACATTTCATTGTGTCTTAACCGGAACTTTCCAAAGGGTTTGTTGACTTAGATTGTAACAGGCATGGTGCAAGACCCGGTACTCAGGCCATTGGTATTCGGCCCTGAGAACATGCAGCGTGCCTGGCGCCAAACCAAATACCCAGAGCCCAAAATAGTCCTAAATACAAGCTAATCTTCTTCCAGAAATTTCTCTTCTTCCTGGATGCTCGCCTCTTCCATCTGCGTGATCGAGACATGCTCTGAACGCGCCATCGCCAGCCCTGCGGGAGTCACGGACATAAACGTCGTGAGCCAGAGCATGATGCCGCAACTGGTAGCCAGTTCAGGTGACAGGTTGAAAACCCCGCGCAGCATGCCGATCGTCGCCAGTTGCGAGCCGCCGCCCACCACCGGCAACTGCAATACGCCTCCCACCACGCTGGCGGCCGTGAGCAGAAAGACGCTGGAAAGCGTCATCTGGGAGAGCCGGTGGATGGAATACGCGTGCGTCACTGCCATATATGCAAAGCCGATAAATACCCAGATAAGAATAGAAAGCCCGCTCAGCTGAAAGAAAGACGCGAGATCTTTGACCGTGTTGAGTCCTTCGCCAAAGGCCACCACACGCTTACCCACGGCATGGCCAACTTTGGGAGAAATCCGTCCAAACAGCCGTACAAAAAACTTTGACGCTATGGAAGGGTTCTTTCGTATTTTGACTGCCACCAGAGCCACCATGACCACGCCCAGGAACAAGGCGATGGCAAAGGCCTCAAAGAAGGTGAATGATGAAACCTCGTATCCCAGAAAATGTCGTCTGGGGGAATTTGCAAATCCCGGCAGCTTGCTGAGCGTCTCTCTTGACCACAGAATGTTCACCGCCATGATCAGCGCGAATGCTCCGGTATCAAAGATCCTCTCCACCGTCCACACCGCCAATTGTGACGACATGCTCAGATTCACTTTGCGCGCAATCAGGTACGGCCGTATGAACTCTCCCGGCCTTCCCAGCAACGCCAGCCCGGTAAAACCGATCATGGTGGGCGCCACCAGGTCAGATGTCTTGGCCTCGCACACCGGCCGCAGCAGGATCTTCCAGCGCAAGGCGCGAAGAATATAGTCGGCATAGACCAGCGCCACACCGGCCACGATATAAAACTTGTTGGTATTGTGGGTGGCCACCCAGAAGCGGTGCCAGTCAAATTTCTTCCAGGCCCGCACCTGCAGATAAACCAGCGAAGCCAGCACAACCAGCACCAGGGCGGTGATCAGAAATCTTTTTTTACTCATGGTTTTGTGCCGACTCTACCGATCATACAAAAAAAGCGCCCTGCGGGTAGGACGCGCTTCAATCGTTCTATTCTCTGATACTTTATGCGGGGCTCGCGGACTTGGACGCGCTCGCCTGCTGCCGCCTGGCCTTCTTCACGGGATTGGGTCTGGTTGTCTTGGCCGGTACAGCCGTCTTGGTCGCAGCCACGGTCTTCATCTGGGCGCGTTTCTTTGCGTTAAAGTCACGCACAATTTTGTTGATATAAATGCGGGTCTCGCGATACGGAGGAACACCGTTGTATTGCTTTACGCGATGTGCGCCGGCATTGTAGGCCGCCAAGGCTTTGATGGGATCGTTGTTATACCTGTCCAGCAGAGCGCCCAGGTGCGCCGTGCCCGCCTCAATATTGGCCCTGGGATCGAATGGATCACTCACGCCCAGCTGTGCCGCCGTCCCTGGCATGAGTTGCATCAACCCCTGCGCGCCCTTCTTCGATACTGCCCTGGTCTTGAAGTTACTCTCAGCCTTGATCACGCTGCTCACGAAGTCCGGGTCAATCCGGTTGCGGTTGCTGGCTTCCCGAACCACCTGGTCAAGATCAATATTTTGCGCCGCCTTGGCCGGGATAGCGGCTTCCGCCGTTGCTGCTGGCACCTGGATCGTCGGAGATTGGATCGTTGAGGATTGGATGGTCGGCGGTTGAACCACTGTCTGGTTTTGCGCCTGTGGCGGCGGGATGAGCGGTATTTCTTCGGCTTCAAACGACTCAATCTGGTCGGTGGCAATGTCCATATAGCCCGCGCCGGTATAGAGCCGGATGGAGCTGCCCATTACCTCTTTTCGATCAAATCGAATGGAAAAACCATTGCGCAGAATGGCGACCTCTCCTGCAAAAGCGGAAAGCTGTGCCCCCACCAACACAATTCCCATCGCTATGGGCCTGAAAATTCGCATACAGAGCACAAGACAGGTTATTTTGACCTATTTAACTGCTGAAAGCCAGCCCCAAAATTTCTTCCACGGCTTGGGCCACGCCGCTTTCCGCGTTGCTGGCAGTCACCTTCCAGCCGTTCTGCTTCAGTTCTTCAGATGCATTTCCCATCACAACCGCAAGTCCCGCAAATTCAAGCATTTCCAGGTCATTATAATTGTCTCCAATGGCCATAATCTGCTCTCTCGGAATATCGTGCTGCTCTGCCCATCGCCGTAGCGCATGACCCTTGGAACATTCGCTGCTGAGAATATCCAGAATGCACAAGTCCCGGTGGTCATATTGGGTCTTCATGACAGTGATTTTGTCCTGAAAGTCCGCATCATTCAGCCTGCCCTGGGCCTCTTCCATCCGCGCCACGCGGCCGCAATACATGGCCTGTAGAGGGTCTTCGTCTCTCAAGGCATTTTCCAGAGGGGCCACAAATTTAATGTAAGGCCGGTTGACCTCCAGCCATCGGGAAACAGACTTGTTCAACTCATCGGCCCGTTCCAGGACCAGCGAATCATTTCCCGGCACATTGGCAGAACGGTCAAAGGTCAGCACGGCATGACCACGAAATTCATCCATGTGGCGAATCAACTGGCGCGCGGTTTCGCAGGAGAGCCTATCCGTGTAGTGTGTTTCGCCGTCGCTGGAACGTACCAGAGCGCCGTTCGAACTGATCAGCAGCATTGGTACGCCAATCTCCCGTGCGATCGGCATGGCATAGTCATGGCGCCGTCCCGTGGCCAGTACGATCTGCACGCCAGATTCATGCGCAGCCCGTAGAGCTGCAATGTTGCGTATGGACACCTGAAAATTCGGGTCGGTCAGAGTGCCGTCAATGTCCAGGGCCAACAGTTGGATGGGTTGCCGCTTCACTTGTCTCCCATCATACCGTGTTGAGTGCTCGGTTACCTTTTGTGCGGAGTCTCTCCGGTGCCCTTGCACGCGGTGCAGCGCATGCCGTCTTTTAGTCCGGCGCCCTGGCAGACAGGACAGAGTGGAGGTTTTACTTTAACGTGAGTTGTCATAAGTGGTAAGCCGATCATACTCTCTATTCTGGGCGGGTGCCGGAAAGTGAAGATTCCGGTAGTGTCCTAAACTTAGGACACTACCAAGATTCCATTGATTAACAAAATCTCAGGAATGATCAAGGAGCGCCTCGATTGACCAGATCTGCTTCCAGCCGTTTTCTGCTCTCCGCCGAACCCATGCTTACCCTGCCACGATCGCGCAACTTGACGCAAGTGCGCCCAAAAGCAGCGAATGAGAGGCCTCCGGAAAAGACCTCCCATTCGTGCTAGCGGACAACACTTGTTCAGTTGCAGGTTTGATTCAGTTGCAGGTCTGGCTGGTAGCTCCTGACAGGGAATTACAGAAACTCCCTAGCGGTGCTCCACCAGCGGCCCCGGTTGCTGGAATGGTGATGGATTGCTCCGTCCACACTCCGTTGACCTTGACCAGTCCGTTGGGAAGAACAAGTGACGGGTGGTCAAAGGGAGCGCTCTGTGTGCGGACTCGTTCGTCGGTCAGTGCTTTCAAGAAGGCCACAACAGCTGCCTTGTCGCTATCGCTGAAGCCGGCGCGCGTGAGGTTCGGGTCTATGTCCGCTGAGGGGAAGTCTCCACCGCGGCTATAGAACTCCACCAGTTGTGCCAGCGTTGCCTGCCCACCATTCGCAAAGAAGGGAGCAGTCAGTTCGATGTTGCGCAATCCAGGTGTTTTGACGGCGCCGCCCACGCTCACCGGAGCGCCTGCGGGAACCGGTGTTCCGCTCACTGCCCCGGAAGCCGCCAGTTGGGCGACGGAGAGGGAAGCAAGCCCGGAAGGATCAGGAGCGCCGAGTCCCAGATCATCGGTTGTAGGACGCAGACCGATGTTATGGAACCCTTTGTCGTGCCACCGGCCGCCCGGCAGGCTCTCCACTACACCTGTTGCAACGTTCGAGACAGCCGCATCGGTGAGTTCAGGACCGTTGTGGCATTTTGTGCAGTTACCCTTGCCGCTGAATTTGTTCATACCTTCTTGTTCCAGGGACGTGAGAGCATTGCGGTTGCCTTCCATGAACTGGTCAAAGCGTGAATTGTCTGAGACCAGCGTGGCCTCATAAAGCTGAATGGCAACGCCCCAGAACATTGAGAAGTTGTATTCCATTTGCGAATACTCGTTCGTGTTCGCAGGCGTTCCGCTGTAGAGGTAATTGCTGTCAGCATCCACCACAACGTTGGAGTTCCACCATTGCGGCTGGAACGCAGCCTGGATCATCGCCTCATAATTCGTGGTGAGACCATTGCCTGGAGACGAACTAAGCCCGCCCAGTACGCTGTCACTGGGGGAAACCAGTTGCTTGGCCAGAGGCGTGAGCGAGAGCATTTTTTTGCCCATTTTCACAAAAGGCCGCCCTGCGGCAGACATCTCAACATCGCTGCCCGGAGGTCCAACGGCCTGCGATGCCAGGGCCGAATTGGAGAGCCGGAAATTCACTGAGCTGACGCCATGCGGACCAGAAGCGTCCATGCGGATCAACTGCGCGTGAGGGTCGCCCGTACCAAAGGGGTTTACGCCATTGAACGTGCTTTGTGCACGACCGTCCCAGAAGTTTCGGTAGTTGAAGACTGCATTGATGACTGAGGGTGCGTTGCGCGGCGTGCTGCGCCGCACGTTGGTCCCGTCTGAGGTACTGAAGACGGGATCGGCAATTGCGGTTTCATCTTCCGCGGCCTGGGCCAGGACTACATCGTTGAAGTTGTTGCGGAATACGCCCTGGGAACCAACGATGTTGTTGTTGTCTGAAAGAACTGTGGAAGCCTGGTTATTTACGTCAGCCAGCTTGTGCAGCGGAAAATCACTGACGCTGAGCTGGTGGTTTGCGCCGAAACCCGGTTTGAACGTTGTGGAATCGGCCGCGGGGTTTCCGTTTCCGTCTACGCGGCGTAGTCCTGGATCGGTTTGATTAAAGGAGCGGCTATCCGCGCCCGCGTTGTAATGGCAGGTGGCGCATGCGGTATTCCCGTCGCTGCCAAACTGCATCTCCCAGAAAAAAGCCTTGCCTAGTGCGATTGCGGCAGACTTGCTGCGTATCACGCCGCTCAATTCCGCGGCTGTAGGGCCGGGTACCAGAGCAGTCTTAAGCGATGCCAGATTGCGTCCGCCTCCGCCTCCACTTCCGCCTCCACTTTTTGTGCCGCCACCACCGCCTGACCCGCCACTACCGGAACCTGAGCCGCTGGCGTACAGCGGATTAGTGTTTATGTTCAGTGTCAGCACCATATAGCACGCGAATACCGCGACAATTTTTTTAAATTTGACTCGCCGACTCATTCAAAAATACTCCTCTCCTGGATAAAAAAGGCCAGCCGGAGAACGGTGAGCGCCGTCTCCGGCCAGCGAAAAGCATTCATCGCGCAGCCATGAGCAATGAACTTGTTCCTGACACATTGCATGCACGTTGCCATGTTCATCACGGCCCTATGCTAAGCAGGCGTGTTGTCATGGATTTTTTTTAGGAGCTTCTTAATCTGTGACTTACAGAATTTGCCGGTTGCATGAAGAGCGTGGCCGAAACCTGAGAAGGCCATCGCGAGAGCAGAAGGGGAAATTGTTTTCCCGTGCACGAGGGGAAGTGGTTTTCCCTAAATGGGACTTTGATCACACTTCGCCCAGCTTTAAAGCTTTGCGAAGTTTTTAAGTTGGGATTTTTGTAAGGACTGGAAGCGTTCGATCAGAATTCAGATCTCAGGCCCATCACCTGAAAATCCACCAGATGTTTTTTCAGGGCATACATCATTTTGTTGTTGCTTTGCGGATCAGGGGGCTTCAGGAAGAAGCCGGGACTCATCAGCAAAGGCAGCGAGTTGTGAACAAGGCCTTCGGTGACCTCGTTGTCAGCAAAGCGCAGGCGCACCCAAAGTCCGCGGAATTCTGGCACGTTCTTGAAGAACTTGAGTTCGTTATAGGCAGGGTGTCCTTCAAATTCGCGCACAAAAAAAACAGCTTTGGCCTGGTCTAGGCAAATGGTTGTTCTGCCGCCCTGAACAAGCTTGAGTTGAAACTCCTCGGGCAGCGGCGCATGTCCCGGGGCCTGGCCGCTGCATGCGCCGGTTGAATCCTTCAGGTAGCCTTTGACGAGCGTCTTGTCCGCCAGGTGAATGACTGCCTTGACCAGAGGTATGTCCTTCTCACCCATTGGCGCTTCTCAGTGCGCGCAGAATGCGGGATTGGTTCGCGTCCTTCGGCGGCGAAATATGGTACTGCTTGATTTTGTAACGCAGGGCTTTGCAGCTGATCTTCAGACGCAAAGCGGCCATCCTGCGGTTCCAGTTGGTGGCGGACAATGCTTCTTCAATGACCTTGACCTCCGCCGAATGCTTCAGGTCTTTCATCAGCGACTTCAACCCGGCTTCGCTGTTGCCCTGAATATTCGTGAGTGCCGGCTCCACAGGCATTCCCATGTCGCGCATCTTTTCTTCAAGCTCGGAAATTGCCTGGTTCTCGTCCTGGAACACCACGTATCGCTTGACGAAGTTTCCCAGCTCGCGCAGGTTTCCCGGCCAGCGGTATTGCAGGCATGACTGTATGAGCCGCGGAGAAAGCTGGGGCAGGGGCTGACAATATTTTGCTGAAAAGTCGGCAAGAAAATGACGCATCAGATGTTCAATTTCCTCGCGGCGCTCGCGCAGCGGCGGAATTCGAACCGTGAACGCGTTGAGACGGTAAAAAAGATCTTCGCGAAAAGTCCCATTCGCAATGGACTCTTCCATGTTGATGTTCGTGGCCGCGAGCACGCGGAAATCCGCAGCAATGGATGAACGTCCGCCCAGCCGCGAGAATTGTCCGTCTTGAAGAACGTGGAGCAGCTTGGCTTGCAGCGTCGGCGACATCTCTCCGATTTCGTCCAGCAGGATGGTGCCCTGGTCACAGAGCTCAAACTTGCCGGGCTTGGACCGAGTAGCGCCCGTAAACGCTCCAGCCTCATAGCCGAAAAGCTCGCTTTCCAGCAGGTCCGCGGGGATGGCAGCGCAGTTTACCTTGACGGAAGGGCGGTTGGCCCGTGGTGAAAGTTTGTGGATCAGCCGTGCCATGACCTCTTTTCCCACGCCGCTTTCACCCAGGAGCAGCACTGGAATATCCACTTTTGCAAGTTGCGTGATCTGCCAGCGGATCTTCTTCATGGCCGGGCTGGTGGCGACGAAAAAGACGTCTCCATCAATCGCCTCGCAATCGCTTCCATCTGCTTCGGCGCAGGTCGTCTTGGGGGCCAGCCAGCGGCCCATCAGGGCTTCAAGGTCTGCCCTGTAAAAAGGCTTTGTGATGTAATCCAGCGCTCCCAGACGCATGGCGTCCACCACCATGCTCGGGCTGCTGATACAGGAAAGGACCACGATCTTTTGCTCTGGCCGGATCTTGCGGCAGGCTGCAATCGTACGCAGGCCATCCATGTCTGGCATGGCCATATCAAGAAGGATCAGGTCGGGTCTTGCTCCATCTTGCAGTCGAGTTACCGCCTCAATTCCACAGGATGCGGTTTCCACCCGGTAGTGGGCCATCTCCAGCAAGCTCCTGGTATAACGGAGCAAGCTGGGATCGTCATCGACAACAAGAATGCTTTCTTTGCCGGAAGTCAAAGAAACGCGCTTCATCGTTTTGTCTCTTTCTTGTCCCAAGTCGGTTTTTGTGTTTGCTAGTTGTTACTCCCCTACCGACCCAGTATCCTTCCGGGCTCAACTTCGGTAAAAGCTATCCAAGTTCTCACTTCCCGGCGCCTATCTGCATCGTTTGTTGTCCTGATGCATTCCCGAATCCGGTCTCGTTCTGTGGTCCGTTTCGAAAGCTGGAAAGCTCCGCCACTTTTTGCGGCTAGACGCTACATCCACTTACGAATCGAAGCCTCGCAACGCCGGTTCCCCTACAACAGGCGCCCAATCAGAGTTCAAAAACAAGCCGCGGCACTAAAACGCGTGCGCTCCGAACTCCAGTTCAATATAAGTTTTATGCCTTAGTACATGTACTGTAGGACAAAGCCCGCTAATTGTAAAGTTTTCAATGAATTTTTTAATGCGATTGCAGGGTTGGTGCCGGCATAAATTTATGGAAAGACTGGTACTTGTCTGCTGACATTTATTTAAATCGAGCCTCTCAGCGAACATTAAAGATATTAATAATTGAGCCAGGTGAGGATATTTCAGGAGGAACTAGTAAAAGGCTTTGAGAGCGAAAAATGTTGGGTTTTCCGGCGGCAGCAATTCCTGTCTTCGTCACCGCTCCTTTGCTGCCGCCGTTACATTCTGTTGCTGCATGAGAAAGAGCGCATTTTCTCACCGGTTGCGCATAGGTTTTGCTCACCCATAGATCTGCAGAAGCGGGTCGTTCTTCATCTCGTCGCCGGTCTTATTTAAATCCGGATTCTTCTTATGCTTCTTTGCATTGGTGGACTGTTGGCCGGGGCCCTGTTTGGTCTGGCCCTGTTGAGCAAAGGCTGACATTGAGGTTGCCAGTATGGCAATGGCCATTACGCGGATCAAATTGCTTTTCATAACGTTCTCCTGCTGCATTAAATTTTTTTGATGAAGATGCCCTGTTCGGTTGCCTTACACGCTGTGAGATTGCCAGAGTTGCAGGAAGTTACACGCTGGCTGGTGATTTCTACGTGCCCGGACTGGCCTTGCGCAAAGACGCGAGCGGCCCACTCGTGGTAGTTGTTAGAGATGGACGAGCTTGGCCGTCTCGCTTCGAACGCCCGGGTCACGGTCCGCCGCTCCGGCGCGCCGGACCCGGACGGCAAATATGTCGTCTACTGGATGCAGCGTTCCCAACGCGCGCTCGATAATCCCGCGCTTGAAGTGGCGGTGCAGGCAGCGAACCTGCTGTACAAGCCGTGCGTCGTCTTCTTTGCCCCGGTGCCGTTCTATCCGCACGCCAATTTGCGCCACTACCGCTTCCTCAGTCAGGGCATACCGTCGATTGCAACCGGTTTGAAGAAGCGCGGCATCGGTTTTGTCCTCCGCCGTTATCCTGACCATCATTTGCTGAAGTTCTGTGAGCAGGCCCGGCCGGCGCTGGTGGTGGGCGACGAAAATCCCATGCGCGAACCGGAACACTGGCGCGAAGCTGTCGCCGCGCGGCTTGGCGTGCCTTTCTGGACGGTCGATGCCGATGTGATCGTGCCTTCACGGCTGCTGTTGAAAGAGCAATATGGCGCTTACACAGCGCGCCCGCGAATCCGGCGGCTGTTGCCTGAGTTTTTGCAGCCGGTTGGGAACACGCGGGCAAAAATTGGGTGGAAGTCGCCGCATGGACTGCAATCTCTCCCGCCGGATAGCGACCTTACCGCTGGCTGGAAGCTGGACTGCTCCGTTGCGCCGGTTGCAGGCATCTCCGGTGGCACGGACCATGCGCTGAAGCGGCTTAAAAGTTTTATCCGGAATGATCTTGCAAATTACCCCGTTGACCGCAACAAGCCGGAGCGCGACGGCACCAGCCGCCTCTCTGCTTATCTGCATTTCGGTCATATCGGCCCGCACACCGTGGCGTTGGCGGTGCAGAAATCCAAAGCTCCGAAGGCGGCAAAGGAAGCGTTTCTGGAGCAATTGATTGTTCGCCGCGAGCTGGCCATTAACTTTGTCCGTTTCAATCCTGACTATGACAATTTCGAATCGGGTACGCCGTGGGCGCATAAGAGTCTGGCCGAGCACGCGGGCGATCCGCGAAAAATCTACAGCGAACGCCAGATGGAGGAAGCACAAACCCACGATCCGCTGTGGAACGCCGCGCAACGGCAGATGGTTGTGACCGGCTTCATGCACAACTACCTGCGCATGTACTGGGCCAAAAAAATTCTGGAGTGGAGCAAAACTCCGGCGCGCGCCTACCAGATGGCTGTGTATTTGAACGACAAATACGAACTCGACGGGCGCGACCCCAACGGCTACGCCGGTATTGCATGGGCCATTGTGGGGAAGCATGACCGTCCGTGGTTTGAGCGACCTATCTTCGGCAAGGTCCGCTACATGTCATTCAACAGCACGTCAAAGAAGTTTGACAGCAAGCGGTATATACAGCAGATGGAAGCCCTGGAAGGGTGACCCCGGTCACAGCGCGGGAGGCGTTCCGGGGCCGATCATCCCCGGGTGGAGGTATTTCATGATTCAGGCAAAGGTAAAGCTTACGTTTCCCAATACCCGGCAATTCATGGCGGAGACGGGATCAGGCCATCAATTCATCATTGATGAGCCTTCAAGCAACACCGGCCCGAAGCCGGTTGAACTGCTGGCGGCGGCCCTGGCCGGCTGCACCGCGCTCGATGTAATCACCATCCTCCGCAATAAGAAGCATAAGAATGTCACGGCCTATGAAGTTTCCGTTGAGGCCGAGCAGCAGCAGTTTCCGCCTCAGGTATTTACCCACGTGCGTATACACCATTCGGTGACGGGTGAGGATGTGGATGCCCGGTCGCTAGCAGACGCCATCGAGCTCTCGGAGACGAAATACTGTTCCGTCGGCGCCATGGTCCGGCAGAGCGGAGCTGAGATCAGCACCACTTACAGCATTCAATCGTCCAGGGAAGCAGAGGTGGGATCGGTACAGGCGCTGGCGTCGTGACCGAGGTTGCCGGCGAACGTGCCCTTGAGAGCAGAGGCCGGACAAAAATGGGTTTACCAAAGGGGCTTACCCAAGAGCGCCGGGCCGAGTCTAATCCGGTGTTGACCAGGTGTTGACCAGGAGATGCGCGACATGAAAGGAATCCTATCCCTGGCTGCGGCAGCGGCCTGCGTCTTGTTACTGGTGGTGGCCGTTTCCGCCCAGGTCTTTCCCGCTCAAGCTGTTTCTGCTCAGGCCGTTTCCTCTCAAGCCCATGGCGGACGCTATGACGAGCAGATCCGCTCGGAAGTAGCAAAATTGCTGGCCGCAAAGAGCGAGTGCAAGAACGTGAAGGCCACAGTGGACGATGGAGTGGTTACGCTAACCGGCAATGTGGAGTTGGATAGCGAACGCCGTACGCTGGTGACACGGGTCCGCCGCATCGCCCATGTGGAAGAGGTCGACAGTCAGATTCTGCTCTCGCCTCCCGCGCCTCTGGACAATGTTTTATATGCGCGCGTCAGCCGCCGGCTGCATGATGCCGGCTATGCCCAGGTGACCATTCAGGTACACGAGGGAGCCGTCATCTTGCAAGGGAGCGTGCGCACCATGCGCGATCGCCATTCCGTGTTGCAACTGGCCTGGAATACAGAAGGCGTCAAAGAGGTAGAGGCAAAGCTCTCTGTGATGCAGCCGGACGCGCACTGAGAAGCAGCTTGCAATCAGCGAATGCAATTAGCAACCGGCACCTTGGCTCTTGGCCCTAAGCTAACCTGCGTCGATCGGCTTTAACTGAGCCAATTGCTCAATCTCCTGCCACCGCCGCTTCCGTCTTTGCGCTCTTTTCCCGCATCTCTTCCCACATCTCCATTACGCGGCCGCGGAGCTGTTCCGTGAGTTGTTTGTAGGTTTCTTCAGGATTTGTCATTGTGTCCGGCGGAAAGATAGGATCGCCGAATTGAACGCGCAGCTTGCCCAGCCGGGGGAAGCGCTTGCTGCGCGGCCAGGATTCATAAAAGCCTTCAAGCGCCACAGGGTAGATGGGCACTTTCAGATGCGCGGCAAGAATCGCGGCGCCTTTCTTGAATTTTTTGGGCGTGCCGTCAACCGAGCGCTCGCCCTCAGGATAAAGCACCAGGTTCTGACCTTTCTTCAGGCCGAAAGCACCGGCGCGCATGGCGTTCACCAGATTGGAGTCAGGGTCCACCGGCACTAACTTAAAAGTCCGGCCAAGATAGTGGAGAGCGCCATGGCCAAAGATCTCGCTTGTCCCAACATAAAACATGTTTTTGAAGAGCCGCCACGGAATCTGGCTGGAGACGACTGGCCCATCAAGAAAACTCTGATGGTTTGGAGACAGAATGAACGGCCCCTTTTTGGGCAGCTTCTCTTTGCCGCTCACACGCAGGCCGAAAAATATACGCGTGATGAGCGCAACAACGCGGCCAACGATAAACCACCAGATACTAAAAATCTGGCTGCTGTTCAGCGCTGCCAGCGCCTTCGGATCGTCCGGCTCTACAGCCAATACGGCATCCCAACCGGGCACAGCAGCGGAAGAGCGCGGTGTGCCTGAAGACGCGGCGTCCCCGCGGGATTGCAGTACGGCATCCACCAGTTCGCGGACGGTGTAAACCTGCGCGATGACTTTTTCGTCGAGATGCGCATTCATCGCGTGCTCCAGAGATACAACCAGCTCTACGCGCTCCATGGAATCGAACCCCAGATCAAGCTCAAGGTTGGAAGAGGGAAGCACCGGCTTCTCCGCTTTGCTCGCGTTGCGGACCACCGTGATGGCATTTTGCACCTCAGGCGACGCCAGCCATGCCGCCTCTTCACCCGTCAGTTCCTCGGCTGCACCAGCGCCATCCGAAGCAGTGCCTTCGCCGGCCATCACGCGGCGCTGGATCTCAAAGCGCTTCAGCTTGCGCGTGGTTGTGCGGGGCAGGGGATCAGACCAGAGGTCGAAGCTGAGAATTCTTTTGGTGCTGGGCAACTCCATGGAGAGGTTCTCCACGTCAAACCGGATTACTTCGCGCGTGTTCACGATCTTGCGTTCGCGCAGCACGTCAAAGCTGGGCACGATCACCGCATGCAGCCGCTCAGAGAAAGGCTCGCCCGGACGGTTCACCAGCCCCATCACGCAGATCTCTTTGATGAAAGGAGAGCGCAGGTACTGGGCCTCCAGCTCTTCAGGATAAATATTCTTGCCTGAGCTCAGTACGATGATTTCTTTTTTGCGTCCGGTGATGAACAGATTGCCGCGCTCGTCCTGATAACCCAGGTCGCCGCTGTAGAGCCAGCCGTCACGAATGGTTTCCGCCGTGGCGTCCGTGCGGTTGTAATAGCCTTTCATCACAATGTCACCACGGATGGCAATTTCACCCACGGCGAACGGGATGCCCTCGGCCGGTTGCGGATCGATAATTCTGATCTGTACGCCTTTCATCGGCTGGCCAACTGAGCCCATCACATTTGCCCGCGGTGGAGTTACCGTGGCTCCGCCGCAGGTTTCAGTAAGGCCGTAGGCTTGCAGCAGTCTGAATCCGAGCCTTTCCATGTCGCGCCCGACCTTGGGATCAAAGGCCGAACCGCCGGTGATGAAGTAGCGCATCTTTGGTCCCAGCAACTGGTGTACCTGGTGGAAAAATATTTTGCCCGGATTGAGTCCCAGCTTTCTGGCCGCGCCAGACACCGCCATCATGGCTCGAAACCCCAGGCGGGCCGGGGCCGATCTCGCTTTCACCTGCTGCATGACCCGCTCATGAATCAGGTAGAAGAACTGTGGTACGCAGCAAAAGAGGGTTATGCCGCGTTCGCTCAAGGCGCGTAGCAGGTCCGTGGTGTTCAGCGTCTCCAGATAGACAATCCGGGCGCCCACCACAAAAGGCATCAGCAGATTGGCTACCTGCGCCAGCGCATGAAAGAGCGGCAGCACTCCCAGAATGGCGTCCTTCTCACTGACCTGGACGACGTCGAAGATTGCGTCTGCCTCTGCCAGCAAATTCTTGTGCGTCAGCGTTACGCCTTTGGGGTCGCTCGTGGTGCCAGAAGTGTACATGATCACGGCGGTATCGGTTTCAAAGATGCGTGCGGGACGGAAGTCTCCTGGCCCGGCTGCGAACATGCCTGTCAGGTTGGAGTAGCGGCCCTCACCGGAGCCATCCATCATTACAATCCGCACCAGCGTCTCTTCCACGGCTTTTTCCACCATGGGCAGGTGCTCAGAATCAGTAAAGATAATGGCGCTGCCGGAGTCCCAGAGCAGCTTGTTGACCTGGTGAGCATTGAAGGCGGTATCCAGAGGCACGGCCGCCGCGCCCGCGGACATGATGCCCAGGTAAGCGGCCACCCAGAGCGGCCCATTGTCCGCCAGAATGGCGCAACGCACCCCCTCTGACATGCCCGATTGCCGCAGCCACTGGCCAACCGATTCACCCATCCGGCGTAACTCTGAGTAGGTGAGACTCTCCACCTTGCCCGGGCCCCGCTGGTCAGATGCCCGCTGCAGCTCCAGAGCTGTGTTCTCGGGGTGCTTCTCTACGGATTGCAGGAAACAACTGTAAAAGCCGTGCATGCGGTTTTAATTTTTTGGGGGAGGCGAGCCTTGCACCAGTATCGCACCTTGGCGATCAAGAGTCACGGAAGGAACCTACATGCAAAACCAGCTTCATGCAAATATGTTGTGCTCCACTCAGCCGGGCGGCAATGCGTTTCAGCATGGTCTGGCCGCCATTCGGCGGAAAGATTTGCGCGGCCCGCAATAGCTGGTAAAATTCTTAGTTGACCCAACCAATTGAGACACGGAGAACTTGACCCTTATGGCATACGTAATTGCAGAGCCTTGCATCGGGACCAAGGACGCGGCCTGCGTGGATGCATGTCCAGTAGATTGCATCCATCCCAAAAAAGACGAACCGCAGTTTGAAGGTTCCAACATGCTGTTCATTGATCCAGTGGAGTGTATTGACTGTGGCGCGTGCGTGCCGGTTTGTCCGGTGTCCGCCATCTTTGCTCTCGACGATCTGCCGGAAAAATGGAAAGAGTACGCGGAAAAGAACGCCAAGTATTTCGGCCGCTAACAGCTGAAACCAGAGTTTCTCAACGCGCAGCCGGGATGGCTGCGCGTTTGTCATTCCCGACAGATGTATGCTTAACCCGCATGCCCAAGCAGTCTGAAGCCCTGATTTTGCGCACCTATCCGTTCCATGAAGCGGACCTTCTGGTCACGTTCTTCACGCGCACTGAGGGCAAGGTACGCGGCGTGGCCAAGGCAGCCAAGCGGTCCAAACGGCGTTTTGGCGGTGCGCTTGAGCCGCTGACGCACGTGACCGCGCACTGGGAGGAAAAAGAAAAACAAGAGCTGGTGCGGCTGGATTCCTGTGACATTATTTCGTCGCCGCTGGCCACCGAGGTCACGTATCCACGGCTGGTGGCACTGAGCTACGTGGCTGAGGTGATTGATCAGCTTCTTCCTGATCGCGAGCCCAGTGACGATATTTTCCGGCTCACGCTTGCCGTGGTCCATCACCTGAAGGCCGATTCCATCTGGCTGCCCCTCACATATTTTGATCTCTGGATCGTCCGCCTGATCGGCCTGTTGCCGGACTTGCACACGTGCGTGATGTGCGGCGCTGCCCTGAACGGAAGCCGCGCTTATTTTCATCCGCTGGCCGACGGCCTGCTCTGCCCTGACGACAAGCGGCTGGCCAGCACCGAAATATCCGCAGAT
Source organism: Terriglobia bacterium (assembly GCA_020072585.1). GTDB lineage: Bacteria > Acidobacteriota > Terriglobia > Terriglobales > Acidobacteriaceae > Angelobacter. The sequence goes on from JAIQGL010000003.1 coordinate 37,789, forward strand.
TCGCGCGCTGTGGCTGCAGAGATCTTTCGTTCCCCATTGAACCGGCTGGATCGAGCAGGTTGGGCGCGCAGCCGGGGCGCCGATCTCCGCCGCTTTCTGGCCCAGCGCATCGAGTGCCACATTGAGCGCAAACTGGTGACCGCGGCGATGCTGGAAAGGGTCTAGGGATTGCCAAAATCGCCGAAATTGCCAAAGATTGCCAAGAGCGAAAATCATGCCTGAGGAACATTGCTGCTCCGAAACCGATCGTGTCTTCCCGACTGCCGGTGAAGCCCGCGCCAGCGAAGCCCGCTTTCGCGAAATCCAGGCTGAGTGCGATGCTGGCCGCGTGCCGGAGCTGCGTCCGGGCGACGTGATCTACGTTGAAACAGAGCTCTATCTGGGGCACGGCGTCGACGATTTTCGCGGTGGGCTGGCCGAGGTGAGCGAAATGCAAGCAGGAAAGAGCAAGGGCCAGCCTGTGCTGTATATCCGCGTGGTGCAGCAACCTGACACGCTGCACAACTGGCATTACCTGGCGGCAGAGCAGAAGAAGCTGCGCGCCGGCCACGGCAAGACCTGGGCGCATCCTGATCCAGACCACCGGCCGGAATTTAACAAGTGGTGATGAGCCGCTTTTCTGAAATCCCTGGCGGAGCTTTTCCGCAGTCCCGAGCGAAGCGAAGGGTACCTATGGCAACGAGAATTGCGAGACGCCCCAACCTTGTCGCATCAGTTTTGTTTATCAAACTCGTGCGCTTCAAGACTTTTCAGATGGTAGGGGCCCCTCCCCTTCGGCAAGCTCAGGGTCGGGGTTTCAGAAGCAGCTGCGCTCGGGACTGCGGAAAAATCTGTTAAATTAAATAGTTCCGCCATACTCATGCCAACCGCCCCCACATACCAGGAACTCATCCTCAGTCTGCAAAAATTCTGGGCGCAGCAGGGCTGCGTTCTCCAGCAGCCGTATGACATTGAAGTGGGCGCAGGCACTATGGCGCCGGAGACATTCCTGCGCGTGCTGGGGCCAAAGCCGTACAAGGTTGCGTATGTCCAGCCATCACGCCGCCCCGCCGACGGCCGTTACGGCGACAATCCCAACCGCCTCTACAAGCACATGCAACTCCAGGTGATCCTGAAGCCGCCGCCGGAAAACGTGCAGGAGCTTTATCTGGAGTCGCTCAAGGCCATCGGCATTGACCTCCGCAAGCATGACATCAAGTTTGAAGAAGACAATTGGGAAGCGCCCACGCTAGCGGCCTGGGGCGTGGGCTGGCAGGTGATGCTGGACGGGTTGGAGATCACGCAGTTCACCTACTTCCAGCAGTGCGGCGGAATTGATCTTGATCCCATCTGCGCCGAGCTGACCTACGGCCTGGAGCGCATTGCCGCGTTTCTACAGGACGTGGACAGCATTTATGACATTGTTTGGGCCAGAGATCCGCAGACAGGCAGGGAAGTAAAGTATCGCGACGTGCGATACCAGGACGAGCTTCAGCTCTCCGTCTACAACTTTGAGAAAGCCGATGTCGAGAAGACCTGGAAGCACCTGGAGATGTATGAAGGCGAGTCACAGGCGCTCATCAACCAGTTCAACGCGCTGATGGCTGACAAGAATGCCAGCCCCGCTGAGAAAGAGCGTTTTCCCCTGCTTGCCGCGTATGAGCTATGCCTCAAGTGCTCGCATCTTTTCAATCTGCTCGACGCTCGCGGCGCTATCTCCGTGACGGAGCGCGTGGGCGTGATCGCCCGCATTCGGCAGCTCGCGGTGGGATTGGCGAAAGCATACGTTGCGCAACAGAACGTTGGGGTCGAGCTGGCCAAACAGCAGAAAGGAGGAGCGGCCTGATGCCTGACTTTCTGCTGGAGATCGGCACGGAAGAAATTCCTGCGCGGATGATTCAGGACGCTAGCCAGGAATTGCACAAGCGGCTGGAAGACCTGCTGAACAAAAATGCTCTTTCCTGCAACGAGGTGAAGCGTGCGGAAACACCTCGCAGGCTGACGCTGATAGCATCCGGCATTCCTACTACACAGCCCGACGAGCAGGAGCAACTTATCGGCCCAGCGACAAAGGTCGCATATAAAGATGGTCAACCGACTCCCGCGGCGCATGCCTTCGCCAAAAAGGCCGGCGTGGACGTTTCAAAATTGCAGACGGTCACGACGCCGAAAGGCGAGTACCTTACGGCGACCGTCACCAACAAGGGAAAGCCGGCAGCGCAGGTCCTGGCGGAACTTCTGCCCAAAGAGATTGCATCAATTTACTGGCCGAAGAATATGTATTGGCGCGCGGGGAAGCCGGAGCGCTTTGTGCGTCCGGTGCGCTGGATTGTGGCATTGCTCGATGGCGAGATCATTCCGCTGGAATTTGGCGGCATCAAGGCGGGCAAGCAGTCGCGCGGGCATCGCATCCTCGGACCACAACAGGTTTCGATTGCTGCGCCTTCGCAATATGTTGCCACCATGCAGGGCGCGCATGTCACGGCCTTAAGCGCCGATCGCGAATACAAGATCCGCAAGGCCCTGGACGCAGCCACGCGCACGGTTCCCGGTGCTCGCTGGCGCGAAGATGCCGATTTGCTGAAGACCGTGGTGAATCTCACCGAATGGCCGTCGGCTATCCTGGGCAACTTTGACAAGCAGTATTTGTCGCTGCCGGAAGAGGTGCTGGTCACGGTGATGCGCGACCATCAGAAATATTTTGCCGTAGAAGACGCTGAACACAAGCTGGCGCCGCATTTCCTGGCAGTACTGAATACTGACGGTGATCCCGACGGTCTGATCCGCCACGGCAATGAACGCGTGCTGCGCGCGCGGTTTAATGATGCGAGATTTTTTTGGGACACCGACCAGAAAATCTCGCTTGAGCAGCGCGTAAAAATGCTCAGCGCAGTTACCTTCCAAAAGGATCTTGGGAGTTACTACGATAAGACGGGGCGTGTACAAAAGCTTGCAACTGATATCGCACTAGCCCTCGGCAAAGCGGAGTTCGACGTTCGAGGAGAGATGGTCGCCGACGCGGCAAGGCTCTCAAAAACGGACCTTACTACCGAACTTGTCAAAGAATTTACTGAGCTGCAGGGCATTATCGGTGGACTCTACGCCAGAGCGCAGGGCTTGCCGCAGCCTGTAGCCGACGCCATTTACGATCAATATAAGCCCGAATCCACAGAAGACGCTGCCCCGCGCACGTTGGAAGGCGCTGTGCTTTCCATTGCCGACAAAGCGGACAGCATTGCGGGCATGTTCGCTCTGGGCCTGGTGCCTTCCGGCTCCAAAGACCCCTTTGCGCTGCGTCGGCAGGCCAATGGAATCGTGAAAACAATTGTCGAGCACAAGCTGACGTTGAACCTGGCCCAAATCATGGCTGACGCGCGCAGCGGATATCAGGCAAGCGAGGCGGAGAAGAAGTTTACGCTGAGCGGCGAGGCTTATGTCCAGGCCATCCGCGGCTTTTTCCGCGAGCGCCTGGAGTTTTACCTGCGCGACGTGCTCGGACTGGCTTATGACGTGGTGAACGCCACGCTGGCCGCCGGCGCGGACGATGTAGTGGACGCCGTCGCGCGGGCCCTGGCCGTGGCCAAAGTGAGGCCATCAGCCGACTTTGAGTCTATCTCTGTCGCCTTCAAGAGAATGAAGAACATTCTGCGGCAGGCGGAGGAAGCGAAGAAGAAGATTGCCGCTCCGTTCAATCCTGCTGCGCTGACGGACGAAGAAGAGAAGAAGCTGGCGGCCGCAGTCCCGCAGATCGCGAAAAGCGTGAAGGAGCTGAGCGCCTCCGGGCAATACGAGCCCGCGCTGATCGAGATTTCCCGCCTTCGTCCAACGGTCGACGCATTCTTCGACAAGGTCATGGTGATGGTGGAAGACGAAAATCTGCGCGCGCAGCGTCTCGGACTGCTGCAAACGCTGGTGAATGAGTTCTCCAGCATCGCGGATTTCTCGGAGATCGTGACTGAGAAGAAATAGTTCCAGGAATTAAGAGCCTTTTAACGGCAGGAACTCGCCTGATCACTCCCCGCGCTGTAAAATAAGAAGATTACATTCCGGCCACACGCCGGCCTGCAATTCAGCTTTCATCTTTCCTCCATGGAGACCAGCCAATGAGCGTGACGCCCCTTTCCAAACCCGAGACCAAGGCAGCAACACAACCGCAGCCAGGAAACCAGTATGTATTCTTTTTTGGCGCTGGAAAAGCCGACGGCAACGGCAAGATGAAGGACGAGCTGGGCGGCAAGGGCGCCGGCCTGGCGGAGATGACCAACGCCGGACTGCCGGTGCCTCCTGGTTTTACCATCCAGACCACCGCATGCCGGGAGTTCATGAAGACCAGCAAGGTCTCGGACACTCTGGAGCGGGAGACGGCGGCGGCGCTGGCCCGGCTGGAAGAGCTGCAAAAACAAAAATTGGGCGTGGGCGAGAACCCGCTGCTGGTGAGCGTGCGCTCGGGCGCAAAGTTCTCCATGCCGGGGATGATGGACACAATCCTCAACCTGGGCCTGAACGATGAGAGCGTGCAGGCGCTGGCGCGCAAGAGCGGCAACGAACGCTTTGCTTATGATTCCTATCGCCGCCTGATCCAGATGTACGGCAACGTGGTGCTGGATATTCCCAAGCACGCGTTCGAAGAAGTCTTCGACGGGCAGAAACATAAGCGCGGCGTGAAACTTGATACCGAGCTTACCGCTGCCGACCTGAAAGAAGTCATTGCACAATATAAGGATGTGGTGCGCAAGCACACAGGGCGCGATTTTCCCCAGAAACCGCTGGAGCAGCTCACGGGCGCGCGGGATGCCGTTTTCCGCTCATGGAACAACGATCGCGCCAAGGTCTACCGCCGCATCAACAATATCTCTGACGATCTGGGCACGGCGGTCAACGTGCAAGCCATGGTCTTCGGCAACCTGGGCGAGACCAGCGGCACGGGTGTGGGCTTTACGCGCAATCCGGCGAACGGGGACAAAGAATTTTATGGCGAGTTCCTGATGAACGCCCAGGGCGAGGACGTGGTTTCAGGCGTACGCACTCCGGTCCACATCAGCGAGTTGCAGAAGCTGATGCCGCAGGTTTATGACCAGCTTCGGGACATCACGTCGCGCCTGGAAAAGCATTATCGCGACCTACAGGACTTTGAGTTCACGATCCAGGAAGGCCGCTTGTACATGTTGCAGACGCGCAACGGCAAGCGCACCGGGCGCGCCGCCGTCCGCGTGGCCCTGGACATGGTGAAGGAAGGCCTGATCAAGCCGGAAGAAGCCATCTTCCGCGTGGAGCCAAACCAGCTTTATGACTTTCTGGTGCCCAGCCTCGACGAAAGAGGTGGCGACGCGGAGGTGATTGCCAAGGGGCTGCCCGCATCTCCGGGGGCCGCGGTGGGACGGATTGTTTTCACGGCCAATGATGCCGTAAAGGCTGCCGGTCCCAACACGCAGAAGAACCCGGTGATCCTGGTGCGCGGCGAGACCACGCCGGAAGATATTCACGGCATGGAAGTAGCGGTTGGCATTCTTACCTCTCGCGGAGGCATGACCAGCCACGCGGCAGTGGTCACGCGCGGCATGGGCAAGTGTTGCGTCGCTGGCGCGGGCGAGATCGAAGTGGATGAGAAGAAGAAGGTCATGCGCGTCGGCTCACTGACTCTCAAAGAAGGCGACTGGATTTCGCTGGACGGCACCACGGGCCGCGTGATCAAAGGACAGCTGGGCACGGTTGCCGCCAAGCCGGACGATCCTGACCTGCAAACGTTGCTCAAATGGTCTGAGCCATTCCGTAAGCTGGGCGTGCGAGCGAATGCGGATATCCCGCGTGACGCTGTTGCCGCGCGCAGCTTTGGCGCGGAAGGCATTGGACTGTGCCGAACCGAGCACATGTTCTTTGCCGAGGACCGGATCGGACACATGCGCGCGATGATCCTGGCGCGCACGGAAGGCGAACGCAAAGCCGAAATCGCAAAGCTGCTGCCGATGCAGCGCGAGGATTTTGAAGGCGTGTTCAAGGCGATGGACGGCTTTCCGGTGACGGTCCGCCTGCTGGATCCGCCGCTGCATGAGTTCCTGCCGCGCCGCGAAGAATTGATGGTGGAGATTGCGCAGCTGGAGATCAAAGATCCAAAGTCACCGCGGTTGAAGGAAGCGCACGAGCTGCTGCGCCGCGTGGAAGAGCTCCATGAATTGAATCCCATGCTGGGGCATCGCGGCTGCCGTCTCGGCATCACCTATCCTGAGATTTCCGAGATGCAGGCGCGCGCGATTTTTGAAGCGGCCGTGAATGTATCCAAGGCGGGCGTGAAAGTTTTTCCTGAAGTCATGATCCCGCTCGTGGGCATGATGAAGGAGATGGAGAATCAAAGCGCTATTATCCGGCGGGTTGCCGAACAGGTATTCAAGGAGAAGGGAACACGCGTGGAATACATGGTGGGAACCATGATCGAACTGCCGCGGGCCTGCAGCGTGGCCGATCAGATTGCCAGCGACGCGGAGTTCTTCAGCTTCGGCACCAACGACCTGACGCAAACCGCGTACGGCTTTTCACGCGACGACATCAGCAAATTCCTGCCCGCCTATATCGAGCGGGGCATCCTGAAGAGCGATCCATTTGCCACCATCGACCAAGAAGGTGTGGGAGAGCTGATGGAGATTGCGGTGAAGAAAGGCCGCAAGACCCGTCCGGCGTTGAAGATCGGGATTTGCGGCGAGCACGGCGGCGATCCGGCGTCGGTGGAGTTCTGCCACAAGCTGGGCTTGAACTACGTTTCCTGCTCGCCCTACCGCGTGCTGACCGCACGACTGGCCGCGGCGCAAGCAGCGGCAGCGGAAGAGTTGAAGACAGAGGGCGGAAGAACGAAGTAATCCTGCAAAACCTTGAAACACAGGGGAACAGAGGATTCAATTCCAATTTCTCTGCTTCCTCTGTTCCTCTGTGTTGCAAAGGTTTTGGGTTTACTGCACCTTTTGCAATCGTTCAATCAGCTTCTGGGCCAGATTGTCTTCTGATTCTGACCACAGCACGCGGCCGCTGATGCCGCAGTTTTTCTCCACGGCGCTGGTAAAGTTGACCAGCTTGTGCACGTTGGCTTTGATCCGCTGCTCCAGGATGGTGGTGAAGTCAACTTCCTCAAAGAGGAATGGAGCGTCCAGGCCGAAATCCACCTGAATGTGGCCGTTCTGCTGGAAGGCCGCATCATCGAATTCCGTCCCGAAAGCGATGAATTTCACGGTCTGCGGGCGCAGGACCCAGGTTTCATCAAGGTCGCCTTCTTTTTCCGGGACCCATAGGTCCCAGAGGACATCAAGCTCATAGGCATTGTCTTCATGCAGAAACTCGGCGGCAAGCGCCAGGGCCTGCTCGGGAGTGGCGCGATCGTCAAACGTCTGCTCAAAGATAATGGGCTCTTCCCAGGAAACGCTGCGCACGGCCAGGTAGCCAACGCCTCCGCGCTGGGTGGAGAACGGGAACAGCTTCAGAACAGAGAGCAGGCGAGAGAGCATCTCCTGTTCGTGGAAGCTGGGAAACCAGATGCTTAGATAGAGACGGTCAGCCATATTCGCGAAACGTTATTGTAATCTTAGATGCCCGAGTTATGCATAAGACTCAGCGCGGAGCCAGGCAGGTACCGGAGTGTTTGCCTTGCAGGCGCGCAATCGCCTAAAGTACTAAGTGCGGAGGTTAAGGATGCGTAGTATCGGGCACTGGGCTGTCTTTACTGTTGCGATACTTATCTGGACGGCAGGCGCAGTGCCTTCTTATGGGCAGCAACCGGCAGAGAAGAAGCCAGCGATTGAAACGCCCTCCATGCGGCTGGCCTCGGCAAGAAACGTATTCATTAACCGCACACATGGCAGCCGGATCCCCTTTGAAACCATAAGGTCCACCATTGAAGGTTGGGGAAGGTTTACGCTGGTGGAGACGCCAGACAAAGCCGACCTTCTTATTGAAATTGCCTCCACCGGAGATTCGGGTGTTCAGGTTTCCAGTTCGTCAAAGGTTTCGCCAGAGAGCGGACAAGAGGAAAAATCCACCTCCACGCGGAAGGACATCTCGCCGACTGACGTAAAGATGGTTGTGTCTGACGCCCGCAACAAGCGTGTACTCTGGATCGCTACGGAGAGCGTCAAGTTTGCCATGAAGGAGAAGGCCAAGGAGAACAATCTGGTGGAAGCTGCTGAACGCCTGGCGTCAAAGTTCCATGACCGGCTGGAGCCGCCTCCGCCGGCAAAATAGAATTTTCTTATCCAGGGCGGTCTCTCTCCAATTTTGCGATCAAAAAATAAATTTGTGCTAATCCAGCATTCATGCGGTTAAATCGCACAACCCTGCTGAATGTAGCTGAATCTCATCTCTTGTGCGCCACTCATGCTCCCTTGCGCTTCGAGGGGCTGCCTTCGTCCTACTTCTGTTGTTTGTTGTTGCAGTAGCAGTACGCAGTAACGCCCAAGCCTCCACCCAGGGCCAATGGTCAACGGTCGCCAACTGGCCAACTCGAGCCGTGCATATCACTCTATTGTCAGACGGCCGCGTCTTTTTCATTTCTTATTACGCTGAATCGCTGCAGCCGCACCTCTGGGACCCTGTCAGCAACACCTTTACCACAACGGCAGCCTCCAGCTATGCCCTGTTCTGTAGCGGACACACCACTCTTGCTGACGGACGCGTGCTGTTGGCCGGCGGCCATGTTGCTGACTACGTGGGCTATACGCATGCCGTAATTTATGATCCGGCAAACAACGTCTTTACCTCTCTGCCAGACATGAACGCTGCGCGCTGGTATCCAACGGCCACAACTCTTTCCAATGGCGATGTGCTGTTGGTCTCCGGGGACATTAATTCGAACACCAATGTCAATCCGCTGCCGCAGGTGTTTCAGTTTTCCACTCATACCTGGCGCAATCTCACGTCGGCACAGCTTGCATTGCCTCTTTATCCCAATATGCTGGTGGCGCCGAATGGCAAAGTATTCAATGCCGGGCCCAGCCGCCAAACGCGTTATTTGGATACAACTGGAACAGGCGCATGGAGCAATGTTGCGGTGCTGAACTTCACTGGCTTTCGCGACTATGGGCCGGCAGTGATGTATGACGCCGGCAAGGTAGCGGTCTTTGGCGGCGCCGATCCGCCGACGGCGACAGCCGAGGTGATCGATCTGAATGCGGCCACGCCAGCATGGAAGTCTACCAGCAGCATGCACTTCCCGCGCCGCCAGCACAATGCAGTGGTCCTGCCGGACGGCAAGGTGTTCATTGTCGGTGGAAGCAGTGCAGGCGGGTTTGATACTTCCACCTCGCCGGTTCTGCCCACGGAGATGTGGGACCCCGCCACCGGCCAATTTACCGTGATGGCCAGCATTGCCAAATATCGCGGGTACCACTCAACGGCGTTGCTGTTGCCGGACGGGCGTGTGCTCTCCGCTGGAGGCAATGTCGGCGGGGCCAATGCCCAACTCTTCTCGCCACCTTATCTATTTGCGGGAGCGCGCCCAGCCATCGCTTCCGCGCCAACCAGCGCGGGTTACGGACAAACGATATTTGTCGGTTCGCCCGATGCAGCTTCCGTGAGCAAGGTGACTTTGTTGCGCGAAGCCTCAGTGACGCACACCAACAACATGAGTCAGGGTTTCTTATCTCTAAGATTTACTCAGACCAGCACAGGGTTGAACGTGGTGCTGCCGGCCAGTGCGAATCTGGCTCCGCCGGGCTATTACATGTTGTTCATCCTGAACGGCACTGGCGTGCCTTCGGTCGGTCACATCATTCAGATTTCTTCTTCCGCCGCCGCCGTCGGCACTGTAACCGGCAAGGTCACCAACACAGCGGGTGCGCCGATCCTGGGCGCATCAGTTTCTTCCGGAGGCAATGGCGCGGTTACCGGCGCCGATGGCGCTTATACCTTACAGGTGCCTACGGGATCAGCAACTCTTACGGCGGCTCTTTCCGGATATCAGAGTGCTTCAGAGACGGTGAGCGTTACCGCGGGAGCGAGCACGCAAGCCGCGACCCTGCAAATCCAGCCGGTAAATCCCGGGAACGTGACTGGCCGGGTCGCAGACAGCAGTGGCGCAGCGCTTGCCGGAGCTTCGATCAATGCCCATGGCTTGAGCGCGCTCAGCGCCGCCGACGGCAGTTATGCCCTCAACAATCTGCCCGCGGGTCAAACCACAATCGCCGCTTCGCTCACCGGGTTCCAGTCAGGATCGGCGGCGGTTACCGTTGTTGCAGCCGCAACTTCGGTGGCGCCCACTATCATTCTGGTTTCCGGCAGCGGGTCCATCACCGGAACCGTGAAGAGCTCTTCTGGCGCGGCGATCGCCGGCGCGTCGGTTGGATTTGGCGGGGGCACAGCCACCACCAACGCGTCCGGCGTTTACTCGCTCACGGGCGTTCCCGTGGGGACCGTGCAGTTGGTGGCTTCAGCGACAGGATTCTCAAGCGTTACGCAGAACGTGACTGTGAATAGCGGCGCCACGACGACCGCAAATTTTACCCTCGCAGCGGCCTCCGGTGGCGGAACCGTGACCGGCAAAGTCACCAACATCTCTAATGGCGCTGTCCTGGCCTCGGCTACCGTCAGTTGGAGTGGCGGATCCACCACCACCAACACCAGCGGAATTTACACGCTGACCAATGTCGCCGCCGGAAACCAGAACATCACGGCTACGAAAACTGGATATCTAAACCGCACTGGCACGGCGGCTGTGACCGCGGGGGCAACCAGCACTCTCAATCTTCAACTCGCCACGGCAGGAAAGATCACCGCAAAGGTCGTCACGGCAAGCGGGGCCGTAGTCAGCGGAGCTACCGTGACGATCAAGGGCGGCGTTATCGCCACCGCGGTAACCGGCGCTACCAGCACAACGGGCATATTCACAACCAACTGGATTCCCATTGGGACGTACACGGTCACCGTGGCCAAGACGGGACACACAACGCAAAGCAAGTCGACAACTGTCACCAGCGGCGTGACCACCTCGCTCACGTTCACCGCCTTCTAGGAGAGATGCAATGACGCGCAGCCAGACCATCCAACTGTTCATGATCGCTTCGATCATTTGTTTTCTGGCGGGTGGCGCTCGCGCGCAGACATACATTGCGATTGATCTGGGCACCCTGCGCGCCGGCAGCGCTCGCGTGCATGGTGTGAATGCGTCAGGGCAAGTCGCAGGCGCATCCGGGCATCCGCATGGCGCCGAGACGCATGCGTTTTTCTGGGAACAACGCGGCGGCATGCGTGATCTGGGCACTCTTCCCGGAGGCGACTACAGCGCTGCTTTCGCGATCAATGATTCCGGCGTGGTCGTGGGCACATCCAACACCTCCACCAGCATGCACGCCTTCTCCTGGACTCCCAGCCAAGGCCTTCACGATCTTGGGACCTTGCCCGGCGCTGACGCCAGTTCTGCATTTTCCATCAATAACCGTGGCCAGATTGCAGGCGCCTCTGGCGCGCATGCGGCGCTGTGGACGAGCGGCGCGATCCAGGACCTGGGCTCTCTCGGCGGCCAGACCAGCGAGGCACATGCCGTGAACAATCTGGGTGTTGTCGTCGGCGTTTCAGACACCTTCTCAAGCCCGCATGCGTTTCTATGGAAAGACGGAGCCATGCAGGACCTTGGTACTCTGCCCGGCGATATCAGCAGCCGCGCAGACCACATCAATGACAATGGAATGGTTGTCGGCGCGTCCCAGGGCAGCGGAGGTGTGCGCGCTTTTATCTGGACCAGCTCCGCCGGAATCGAAGCTCTGGATTCAAATCCCTCCGGCGTCTATAGCGAAGCTTTTGACGTCAACAACGCGGGGCAAGTGGTTGGTGAGGTGGCTACTGCTCTTGGAACCAGGGCGTTTCTCTGGACCAGCCAGCAGGGGCTCATCGACCTGAATGAGTCCGTCGCCAACCTTCCCGGAAACGTCGTACTGACCGGCGCTTTTTCTATCAATGACAAAGGACAGATCGTCGCATTTGGTCTTAAAAGCCCCAAGGTCAGCCGTCACCAGGAAATTACCGCTGATAGCCATGTCCATGCCGGTCCAACGCGGGTCTTTTTGCTCACACCACAGTGACAGGGCGCATCGGTTACGGTTCCCGCCCATATTAGGCTGACGCACAAGCGAACAATGGATCGCCCGCGAGTTGGGTGGAATTATCGACCCGCCGAAGGCAACGGTTCCGCGAATTGCGCGCAGATGGCCTCAATTGAATCTGTATCCTTATACAGCTTCTTGGTGGCCGCGCAACCTTGTTCACCGCCTGTGAGCAGCGTAGGACGTTTTTTGTCCTGCTCGGAATTGCTCTTGACTACTTGCTGCTTGAGCAGTTTTTTCATCTCCTCGAAAGCGGTCGTCTGGAGAATGGCTTGTTCCTTTTTCGGCAGGAAGCTGATTTCGCGCTTGGCGCGAACCATTCGATCATAGAAAACTGGATGAGTGCGAAACCAGCTTGCGCCAACAACGTTGCCTTCCTTACTTGCCATCTTGTCAAAAAACCTTATGAAGCCGCCTGGATCGTAGCCGGTCTTCCAGGCGTATTGGATTCCCAGCTGGTCTGCTTCTATCTCATAGTCGCGGTTCACCCCCAGCAAATTCAGGTTCAGAGCGAACCCTAGTCCATAGAAACCGTATTGGAGGGCGTAATACGTTCCAACACCCCCAACTCCACCCGTAAGGACGATGGCCGCCACCTGTGCTGCCTGATAGAAAATTGACGAGATCATGGCTTTTTTCATCAGCTTGTAGCCATGCCTGGCAGCAATATGAGACATTTCATGCGCAAGGACGCCAGCCAGTTCCGATTCGTCGTCCGCGGCCTCCAGCAGGCCACGTTGTACGAACAGGAAGCCGCCCGGAAGAGCAAAGGCATTGACTTCCTTTGAGTCGAGGACGACAACTTTCAGCGGAATGAGCAGATCAGAATTCCCTGCTATGCGCAATGCAACCGTGTTCACATAATCCTGAATCGCCTTATTGTCCAGTTCCGGAGGCATGGCGCTTTGTTGCTGCAATTCCCGAACCGCGTCCTGCCCGCGTTTGATGTCGTCCTTCTGGTCTTTTTCCATATCGCGAAATCCAATTTCGTTAACGTTGCTCCATCGGCGCGTGAGATACGTTTCCGATTTGATTTCCGCCTGGATTGATCGGAAGTCAGATGGCCATTTTTCCAGCAGTTCAATCTTGGCGCGGCTATTGTCAAACGCAACCGGAATCAGTTGTTGCGTCAGCACGTCCGCCTGGGCTTTTGCGGAGCGCAGGTCCTGTATCTGGCAGTGGAGGTCATGGCGTTTGCCCTCCTCGATCTTATTTCCTAAACGTTTGAGCTCCGCCAGCCGATCGTCAGTCTGTGTTTCAAATTTCTTGGCGGCGGCCTTTGCGTTCGTGGTGCAATAATCCTGGCTTTCCCGTACATGCTTGCGCATGGCCTCAAGGTCACTGGGACTCAGCTTCAGATCTGGCGCAGCGTCAAAGAGCTCATCGTACGGTTGTGCCAGTCTTTGCTGCATCTCGTCGTGAACTGCCGGAGCCAGCCCTAATTGCGGTGGCTTTGTGCGCTTTTGCGAGCAGCCAACGGCCAGGGTCAAGATTGACACTATCAAAAGGAACAGCTGAAAACGAGTACACTTTTTCGTGCGCATTTTCATAGCCTTTAATCCCATCTAAGAATGACAGGAGAGCACACCTGGTGAAAGTGATATCCATCACGTTCGTAAGCCCCCGGCGGTGAGGGTTTGACCCTGATCAGTGTTATCCGTGTTTTATCAGCGATAAGGTTCGCCCCTTGAGTACTTAAGTTCGACCTAAAATTTAAAGTGCGCTTTAAAAAATTGTGCAAAAAGGCTTGACAGAGCCCCTGCCGCGGTCGCATTCTGATTTTGCATTCTCAAATCGATTACAGAAGTTTTTATTGGGAGAATTGTCTTGAGAATGCACCGACGGAAACTCACCCTTCGCAAGCTTCACATCCTCATTGTCGACATGATTCTTTTGACCATAGCGCTCATCGAGGGCGTCAAATATGTCCTTTACCTCATCAGGCAATGAGAGCGGTTGTATCTAGGGCTATAAAAGGTTTCCACAAGATGCACAGCGCAGTGTGCAACAAATATAAGCGATTTGTGCTATTAAAGAAGTGGGTTTGCCGTTGATTAAGGAGCAGACCCTTGACCCTCCATTTTTTGAGCAGGACCTTCACGACAATTTGTTGGTGGTGCGTAGAGTGGCACGATAGCTACACAACCCCCTTGACAGCCCATTTTTCTACTGACATATTCTTCCCGAGGTCAAAGCGCCTCCAAGGACAGATTGAATTTTGTTCTAAGGAGGATTCAAGCTTTGCTCCGCAATCCCGATAAATTTATTCTGAAGTGGCTGCTCGCTCTCCTCCTGCTTATTGAGGGCGTGAAATTCGTCATTTTCATCATCTCGCATTGAAATGAGCCTTTTTAGCTAGCGATAGGCCGGAGACATGCCTTGCTAAACTCAAGAGGTACGAGTGCTTGGACACCGACTTTTAAGGCAAGGTAACGCTTCAAAAGGTTTTGGGACAGCTTGTCCCGAAGAGCGGCCATTCATGGAGGAGAGAGAAATCCGCGAGACGTCCACAACTTCATGGGACAGTGGCGTGCTCTTTAAAAAACCGAATTTCACAGCAAGATTCGGAACGCGCGATTGTCTGGCGAAGCATATATATGAATGCAGGTGCCAGGAGGGGTTATGTCAGCAGCAAGAATTCAAATACCAATGCCAACCGCCAGCAACATTCACTCTCACGTCAACGCCATTGACTGGCCACGGATCGCGGCAAGCCTGCATGAGTCAGGATGGGCCAGGACCGGTGGGTTACTGACCGAGAACGAATGCCAGGAGCTGCGCGAACTCTATGTGAATGATGCCTTATTCCGCAGCAGAGTGGTGATGGCGCGGCATCGCTTCGGGCTGGGAGAATACAAGTATTTCGCATATCCGCTACCCGGTCTTGTGGCCGAACTGCGTGAGTCGTTGTATTCGCGCCTGGCTGGAGTCGCCAATGAATGGGCGGAGAAGCTGGGAAGCAAAGCTGAATATCCCGCTTCGCACCCGGAGTTCATCAAGCTCTGCCATGCGAAAGGACAGACGCGTCCTACTCCGCTGATGCTGCGCTATGAAAGCGGTGGCTACAACTGCCTGCACCAGGACCTTTACGGCGCGGTCTACTTTCCGTTGCAGACGGTCTTCATGCTTGACCAGACGGGGCGCGATTTTGAAGGCGGAGAGTTTGTGCTGGTGGAGCAACGTCCGCGGGCGCAGTCAGCAGCGCAGGTGATCGCCCCTAAGCAAGGGGAAGGGGTGATCTTTACCACGCGCTGGCGTCCGGTGCAGGGAACAAGGGGCCATTACAAGGTGAACATCAGGCACGGCGTAAGCACGGTCACCAGCGGCGTTCGCCACACGCTGGGTATTGTGTACCACGATGCGGAGTGATCCGCCTTCAGGAACTCAGAAAATAAATTTCACTGCAAGCTGCGCCTGTAGCGGATCGCCCACGCCCTGGCGCAGAAAGCCGTCAAAGTTGAACAGTCCCGGCGTGACCAGCGGATTGACGTTGTTGCGGTTGTTGAAGCTGTTGAACATCTCAAACGTCGGCGTGAGCACATAGCGGTCACCGAAATGGAATGGCCGGCTGCCGCGCCAGTCAAAGGTAAAGAAGCCGTTGTCCTTACGCAGGTGATTGCGGCCGCAGTCAATGCCGTTGACCACGCGCGTCTTAGAGTTGCTGGGGCTGCACGGCGCTCCGGCGCCATCGCCCAGAGGATTGTCCGTAATGGGCTGCGCGGTGTGCGCCTGGATGCGTCCGCTGAATTCAAACCCCGCAGGGAGTTTGGTCTGGGTGATCAGGTTGAACTTGTGGCGGCTGTCGCGGTCAGAGAACGTGTAGTCCTTGCGGAAGTCGAATCTGTTGAAGTAGCGGAAGGTAAAAGGATCACGCTCGTTGGAATCGTCGTCGAGGTCTTCGGAGAGAACGTAGTTGGCTTCCATCTGGAATCCCTTGCCAAAGCGCTTGCGCGTTCCAATGGTCAATCCGCGATAGAGCGAGTGGGCGGAACTCTGCGTATCCGTGATGGAGCCCAGGTTGGGGAAGAGCGCTGGGCCGGGATAACTGGCTAAGTCGCCGTTGAGAGGAATGCAAACGCCACCCGGGGACAATGTGGCGTTGACGGCAGCACAAGCTGCCGCTCCTGCTGCTCCAAAGAGCTGGGAACCACTGTTGGGATCGACAAAGCGCGTGAGATAGACGCCTTTGGCCCAGGCCAGGTCAATATAGCCCGCCCAGTCAGGAGCAAGTTCCTGGGTGTAACCGAAATCAGCAATGTAGGTGCGCGGGTTGTTGTAATTCTTGTTGAAGACGGTGATGCCGGGTTGGAAGGGGAACGATCCCGGCGGCACAGCGGCGGGCGTGATAGAGTTGGGCCACGTGGGACCAGCGGTATTGAAACCGGTAGCCCCCACGAAGCCACCCGGTACGTCACCGGAGAAGAGGGTCTGCTGCTGAACGCCGTTGGTTGTAATTGCGCCCACCTGCGTCAGCATGTTCTGCTGCGCATTGTAGATTCCCCAGCTGGCGCGGAGCGCCGATTTGCCGTTGCCGCGAACGTCCCAGGCGAGACCTAGCCGGGGCTGAAACATTTTGGTGGCGTTGGGAATTTTTCCGTTCGAAGGGAAACGCGGGTCACTCAGGTTCACGCCATAGGCGGTCTTTGACGGATCAATGACCGGGTCGGGGAAGATTTGCGCTTCCCAGCGCAGGCCGTAGTCGAGCGACAGGTTGGGACGAATCTGCCATTTGTCCTGAATAAAGAAGGCATAGTTGTTATTGCTGATGTCGGAGAAGCCGGCGGCATCAGTAGTGGTTCCATTGGTGCCCGCATGCTGGAGATAGAGCAGCAGAGGACTGCTGGTGGCGATGGCAAGGTCCGGACAAGTGCCGCCGAGATTCACGAACGATCCATCAGAGCACTCGGCGGTGGCCGGGCCAAAGCCGGGGCCGAGGCTTGCGGGCGAAGCGTAATGCAGGAAGCCCAGCACCGAATCAAAGATATAGCGTCCGGTAAAGAAGCCGCGGAAGACCTGCGAGTTGTTGCTATGCAGCCACTCGCCGCCAAACTTTACGGCGTGCTTTCCGGCGAGCACGGAAAATGCGTCGCGTACCTGGACGCGCTTGAAGGTTTCATCCACGCCGGGCTCCAGGAAGAAGGGTGCGCCAAAGCGGAACGTGGTGCCGAAACCCATGGCAGTGTCTGCCGGGACCTTGGAGTCCACCGCGGCGCGCGGACGGTCTTCACGGGAGAAGCCCACATGCGCTTCATTCACATGCCTTGCGGAAAAGGTGCTGAACAGGTTGAAGTTGACGGAATTAATTTTTGAAGGCCCTTCAATGCCGTTGGCGGAGTTGCCATACGTAGGCACGTCAAAGGTCTGGTTCTTGTTGTTCGACCGATCAAAGTTATAAGAGGCGCTCATGTTGTGGTTGGCATTGAGCGTCCAGTCAAATTTGCCCAGCAGAGCGCTGTTACGGATGGGATGCTCCACCGGCAATCCTTCGGCTTGCCCGAGGCTGGTCTGGAAGAAGTTGAGCAACGCCAGGCGCTGGCAGTCAGCGTTGCTTCCGATCTGGGCGGAGTTCGCAGCCAGAGTGGGCGACGGGACCGGGCAGGCCGTGTTGCCTGTCTGCGCGCTCAGGTTCGGACGAGTGAGGTTTTCCAGGATTTGCTCAAACGCGCCAAAGTAAAACATTTTGTGCTTCACGATCGGCCCACCCATGGTGGCGCCGAACTGCTCGCGATGAAAGTCCTGTAGCGGCTTGCCGTCAGAGGTGTTGGCGGTGAGCGCTTCCAGACGCTGATAGTGGAAGAGGCTGCCATGCACCTGGTCAGTGCCGGACTTGGTTACCACGTTGATCACGCCGCCGGCGCTGCGTCCGAATTCCGCGCTGGCGCCGCTGGCGATCACCTGGAATTCCTTGACCGCGTCAAGCGTGATGTCAATGGCGGCGCGCTGGCCGCCTACCTGCTCGCCGAAGAAGCCGTTGTTGTAATCACCGCCGTCAAGGCTGATGTTGTTGAAGATGCCGCGCTGTCCGGCAAAGCTGATCTCGTCGCCGTCCGGGCCCTGCACTACGCTCACTCCGGGCGTGAGGGTCAGCAGGTCTTCAAATTTTCTGCCCAGGATGGGCGTCTCGCTGACCGTGCGTTCGTCAATCGTGGTGCTCGACGCGGTTTGCGTGGTCTCAATGATCGGGGTGCCGGTGACCTCCACTACTTCACTGGTGGCGGAAACCCGGAGCGTGATCTTGAGATTCAGGGCCTGGCCCACGGTCAGCTCCACGTCCTTTTGCACCAGCTTGGAGAAGCCGGCCTTGGACGCGGTGACCGAATAACGTCCGGGGGAGAGGGAGAGGAAGACGAAGCGGCCATCGCCGTCAGTCTTCTGCGTGGTTTCCGTCTGGGTGTTCACGTTGGTCGCGGCCACATCCGCCCCGGGCAGGACGGCCCCTGACTGATCAAAGACTGTCCCCTGGATGACGCCCGTAGTGATCTGTGTTTGTCCCATTGCCAGAGAGCTGAGCGTGAGTCCTATCAACACGAGGAGAGTAGAGTGCCTTACCGTGAACATTTCGACCTCCGGAAAAAGTCTCGGAATTCTAGTGCCGTGCTTATGAACAAAGCAAATCAAAAATTGCCCTTATGAAATTTTGCGTAGAAGCCCAATTACATGAAGAAGTAAAATCCTGCCATGGGCAACGAACGGAAGACCATCGAACAGAAAGCTGCAAAACAAAAGACTACCGGGCAGAAGCTGTTGAGGCATTTTCTTGCCGCCATCGCTTACCGTACACAGAAGGCGTTACGTGAAGCGCCTGAGTCGTTTTCTGAATTCAGCGCAGGCAACAATGTTCGTACGCCCCATGAACTTCTCTGGCACATGACCGGCGTGCTCGGCTACGCGCGGACGTTCTTTCGTGGCGGCGTGTGGCAACCGGAGAAGCTGGATTCTTTTGCGGCGGAGGTTGCGCGCTTTCATCAGGTTTTGGAAGACCTTGGTGCAGCCCTGGAGAATGAGACACCAACTCGCGCGATTTCCGCGGAGCAGCTATTGCAGGGACCGTTGGCGGACGCGATGACCCATGTGGGACAGCTGGCCCTGTTGCGTAGGCTCTCCGGGTCGCCTGTGCCGCCGGAAAATTTTGTGCGTGCCGCGATCCATGCAGGCAATCTGGGTGCGAACCAACCCGCTCCGGCAGCGCCCGATCCAGGCTGGTCGCCAGAGCTACCGCCTCCAGCACCGGGCAAGAACTTGCCCAAAGACTGGTAGCCAAAGCCGGGCTTAAACAGACAAGGGCGCAGGGTACTCATCATTTCGGAGAATAGGCATCAGGGGCGAACAGCATGTCTCAACGGCAATATGACGTGGTCCTCTACGGCGCCAGCGGCTTTACCGGCCGGCAGACGGTCGAGTACTTTGCGGGTAATACACATCAGTCTGAGGTTCGCTGGGCCATTGCCGGACGCAACCGGCAGGCGCTTGAAGCAGCGCGGGCGCAGGCAGGAGAAGACGCTCAATCCGCCGACATTCTGGTGGCTGATGCCCATGACCAACAGGCCGTAGACGTCATCGTATCCAGGACGCGCATCCTTCTTACTACGGCAGGGCCATTCTCTCTTTACGGCAGCAAGATTGTGGATGCATGCGTGCGCTACAAGACCCATTATGTTGACATTACAGGCGAAACCTTCTGGGTGCGCGACTTAATCGATCGCTATCATGACCGCGCGGCGGCCGATGGAACGCGCATCATTCCTTGTTGCGGATTTGATTCCGTGCCTTCAGACCTGGGTACGTATCTGGTCGTCAGGCAAATGCAAAAATCGCTGGGCGCGGATTGCCGCGAGGTGAAGTCGTTTTATCAAATACGCGGCGGCCTGAACGGAGGCACTTTTGCTTCGGCTTCAAACGCGCAGGCCTCAGGGCAGTCCGCGCGGATGCGCGAGCCATTCCTGCTCAACCCGCCGAAAACGCGCTCGGCAGAAGAGCTCAAGCTCAATCGCGACCCACGCGAGGCGCGGTTTGATTCCGATATTGGCGCCTGGGCCACACCGTTCGTGATGGGCGTAGCCAATACGCGGATTGTCCGGCGCAGCGCAGGATTGTTTGAGCAATGGAATGAATCATACGGGCCGGAATTCCGTTATCAGGAATTTCAGAAATATGGCCCGCCGATGGCCCGTACCAAAGCCTTTATCACGCTGGCTGGGCTTGGAGCACTGCAAGCTGGGCTGAAATCCTCTTTTGGGCGGCGGCTGTTGAGATCTCTTGCTCCCAAACCGGGACAGGGCCCATCGCAAAAGACCATGGATAATGGCTTCTTCCGCTGCGATCTGGTGGGAATCGCCGCTGACGGCCGCAAAATCTACGGAGTTGTTTTCGACAAAGGCGACCCGGGCAATCGTGCCACTGTAAAGTTCTTGTGCGAGTCTGCGCTGAGCTTAGCGCTGAATGCAGATGAGCTTCCGGGCGGACAACAGCGCGGCGGCATTCTTACGCCTGCGACCGGTCTGGGAGACGTTCTGGTCCAACGGCTCAGGAATGCGGGCATGCGGCTGGAAACTTCCGATCGTGGTCCCATCGCCAGCCAGTCAGTGTAAAATTTAGGTACATCCAGTGAGGTCCTCATGACACCCAGCGCAACCGCCGTCGAATTGAAATCGTGCCCGTTGTACATCAATGGGAAGCCGGTTATTTCCACCGGCCCAAAAGATATTCAGCACAATCCCGCCACCGGTGAAGCTGTGGCTGAGATACCGCGCTGCACTCATGAAGAGATCTCCGCGGCTGTGGAAGCGGCGGCCAAGGCGTTTCCCGCATGGAGCAAAACACCGGTAGTGCAGCGCTGCAAGGTGCTGTTCAAGTTTCGCGAGCTGCTGGAGAAGAACGCGCAGGAGCTGGTTGGTCTGGTGATTGAAGAGAACGGCAAGACGCGGGAAGAAGCGCAGGGATCATTTGACCGCGGCATTGAGTGCATTGAGTTTGCCTGCGGTGCTCCCACATTAATGATGGGCGACACGGTGGACCGCGTGGGGACCTCCGTGGATAGCTGGTCAACGCGGTATCCGGTGGGAGTTTGCGTTGGCATCACGCCGTTTAATTTTCCCTTTATGGTCCCGCTTTGGATGTTCCCCATGGCGATTGCCTGCGGTAACACTTTCATCCTTAAACCCTCAGACAAAGTCCCGCGCACCGCCGCGCGCATGGTTGAGCTGGCACATGAAGCAGGCATGCCTCCTGGTGTTTTGAATCTGGTGCACGGCGCAAAAAGCACGGTTGACCAACTGCTGACTGATCCACGAGTGCGGGCGGTTTCTTTCGTGGGCTCCAGCGCCGTGGCGAAGTACATTTACCAGACTGCCGCAAACAACGGAAAGCGTGTGCAGGCGCTGGGCGGGGCCAAGAACCATTCCGTGGTGTTGCCGGATGCGGACATGAAGTCCACGGTGGCGGCCGTGATGGGTTCCGGCTTTGGTTGCGCCGGCGAACGTTGCCTGGCCACCAGCGTGGTGGTGGCTGTGGGTGAGATTGGCGACCCGTTGGTAAAAGAACTGGTGAGCGCCGCTGACAAGCTGAATGTCGGCAATGGCTGTGATGTGAAGACCGGCATGGGGCCGGTGATTACCGATGAATCCAAGAAGCGCATCCTGAGCTATATCGAACTTGGCGAAAAAGAAGGCGCAGTGCTGGCTCGCGATGGCCGCAAGGATCCGGTGGCAAACGGGAAAGGCTATTTCGTTGGCCCGACAATTCTCGACAAGGTGAATCCTGAATCCCGCGTGGCAACGGAAGAAATTTTTGGTCCTGTGCTTTCCGTGATTCGTGCGAAAGACCTCAAGGAAGCAATCGATATCGTAAGCCGTTCCGAATACGGCAACGCTGCTTCAGTGTTTACTCGCTCCGGCGGCGCCGCGCGGCATTTTACCCAGAACGTGACGGCGGGGATGGTCGGCATCAACGTGGGCGTGCCCGCGCCGGTGGCGTTCTTTCCGTTCTCCGGCTGGAAGAAATCATTCTTCGGCGACCTGCACGCCCTGGGCAAAGATGGCGTGAACTTCTACACAGAGACAAAGGTCGTAACGTGCCGCTGGCCGGACTAGAAAAATTCCGCTTCAATTTATTGCTTATAAATTTTTTTGGGTATTGAAATTATGTGCAAGGATTTAGCTGCCTCATCGTTCTGAATGCGGGATGGTTCTATCCCAGCAGTTTTCGCTATTGGAAGATTAGAAAAAGGACTGTCGACGCGATGAAAGCACTATCTTGGATCTCAGCTAGCCTCTTCTTGTTGCTTTTTACCACAATTGCCAATGCCCAGCCCGGATGCGGATCTTCCGCTCCCGGCACAGAGATAACCAAGCTGCGTCCTGTCGCTGGCGCGCCTTTTTCCGCTGATATTGTGTTGGAGAATTCGCATCAGCTGAGTGATGGAACTCACCTGGTGGTAAAAAGGCATGGCCAGGTCTCGCGCGATTCCGCAGGCCGGAGCCGTTGCGAACTCGAGGACGCTCACAAGACCATTACGGTGATAGAGATCGTGGATCCCGTAGCCAAAGTGGCGATACGCCTTGATACCCGCAAAAAGTTTGCGACGGTTACTCACATTCCCCAGACGCCGCAGCAGGCTGCACCCGCGTCAACTGCAGTTGTAGAGAAGAAACCAGAGAAGCCTGCAATGCCGAATCCCAGGTACACAATGGAAAAGCTGGACAGCCGGGAGATTGACGGAATCCCGGTAACCGGGACACGGTCTACCAATATTACTGAAGCCGGCGAGGCTGGCAACGATAAACCCATCGTCACAACCATGGAACACTGGTATTCCAGCGATCTAAAGCTGACGTTGCTCTCCATCCGCGATGATCCACGGGGCGGCAAGTTTATTGACAAGCTGGTTAATATTCAGAGAATTGAGCCCGACCCAAGCGTGTTTCACATACCAGATGGTTATACCGTGAAAGACCGGTACTGCCGGGCCGGAGACTGTAGCTATGATTCGGAATAGTAACGCAGCGGCAGAAGCCGAATGTTGTATAGCTCATAATCTGCGGTCATGAATGCCTGCTTCACTTCGGCAATGATGAGCCAGGTAAGAAAATTAAATGGATCAGCGCTGAAATACAGTGCGAACAAATAGCTAGCGGAAGTTGTAGAAGTTACAGTTGATGCGCAAGAAATATTCCGCAATTCTTGATACCGTCTTCTGATCAAAATAGATGCCAGGTTCATTCTCACGGGAATAGCTGACGAGCTGCATTGTGCCGCCTAATTCGCGGCTGAGCTCGACAAACTCGTTCTTGTTGGCATCAAGCTGGTCCAAGATGTCTTTCACATGCGACTCAAGCGGCGCTTCAAGATCAAGCCGGGAGCGCAGCCTCCACAAATTTCGCTGGGCTTCTGTCGCCGGAGAGTCGGGCCCACTCTGCTTCATCATGGCCATAGGTGAAATGCCGGTTCTCCGGGTTATCTCTATTGGGTCGAGTGAACCGTCAAAGTAGAAATATGCAAATCGAGCATCGAGGTCCATATCGAAATGCGGGATGACCCGCACAGAAATTATACGGCAATGGCGAATAAAAAGCGATAATATTTTGTCGCACAATTTTTCAACAGGCCTGCCGCTCAGGCGAGGGAGTGAAGTGACAACTTAGCATTCAGCATTCAGTCCCGGAATGGCGTTCATTAAGAATAATTCACGATTTTATGGCGATGCTTCTTCATTCGAAGGATTTGCGGTTCGGTTTGGGCGACTTGTTTCAGACTTGGCGTTTCCTCTGTAAGCAACGTTCTGAGCGAATGTCTCGAAGAGAATTCCCTGGCTAGCGCTGATTCCGCTTCATGCCTACACCCCGCTATAAACTGCTCGCTTCAAAAAATTTCCCTGGCCGGGCTTGCCATGGAATTTGTCGCCTTCCACCACCACCTGGCCGCGGGAAAGCACCACGTCCGGCATGCCTTTGACCTTGATGCCCTCGAACATCGAATAATCCACACGCATGTGGTGGGTTTTGGCGCTGATGATGTGCTCGCGGTTGGGATCGAAGATGACAAGATCGGCATCACTGCCTACGGCGACAGTTCCTTTGCGCGGGAAAAGGCCAAAGATCTTTGCCGGTGTGGTAGAGACCAGTTCGACAAACCGGTTCACGCTGAATCGCCCTTTACCAACGCCGCCGGAATAGATGAGGCTCATGCGGTGTTCAATGCCAGGGCCACCGTTTGGGATTTTGGTGAAATCGTCTTTGCCCATTTCTTTTTGTTCCTTAAAGCAGAAAGGGCAGTGGTCAGTGGAAACAACTTGCAGGTGGTCCTGTTTCAGCCCGGTCCAGAGTTTTTCCTGGTGCCACTTTTCGCGCAGCGGCGGCGTGAAGACATATTTCGCGGATTCAAAACCGGGCTTCTCCATATCGTCGAGCGAGAGATAGAGATACTGCGGGCAGGTCTCGGCATAGACCGGCAATCCGCGGTCACGGGCTTCGCGGACTTTCTCCAGTGCATCATTGCAGCTCAGATGCACAATGTATACAGGGGAGCCGGCCATCTCCGCCAGCGCAATGGCGCGTGAGGTGGCTTCCGCCTCTGCTGTTGTAGGACGCGTGAGCGCGTGATATTTGGGCGCGGTCTTGCCTTCAGCCAGCGCCTGCTGAACGATTACGTCAATAGCGCCGCCATTTTCCGCGTGCATGCAGATCATGCCTCCGATCTTTGAGGCGGTGCGCATGGCTTTGAAAATTGTCGCATCGTCCAGCATGAATACGCCGGGATACGCCATGAAGAGCTTGAAGCTGGGCACGCCTTCATGGACTAACTCCGCCATCTCGTCGAGGCGGGCGTTGGGCAGATCAGTAATGATGCAGTGGAAGGCGTAGTCAGTGGTGGCTTTGGAGGCGGCTTTTTGCATCCAGGCGTCAAAGGCGGCGCGCAGCGGCTGGCCTTTGTATTGGATGGCGAAATCGATCAGCGTTGTTGTTCCGCCGAACGCGGCAGCGCGAGTGCCGGTTTCAAAATCATCAGCGCTGGTGGTCCCGCCGAAAGGCATGTCGAGATGGGTGTGAACATCAATCCCTCCCGGCATGACATATTTATTCTTCGCTTCGAGAATGCGCGTGGTGTTTTCGCGTGGCAGACTCTGTCCAATCGCAGTGATCTTTCCGCCGGTGATGGCAACGTCGGCAATGTAAGTGTCAGTGGCCGTTACAACCGTGCCATTTACGATGAGAGTGTCAAACGTCATTCCGGTCTCCTGCTGTTTCCCACAATGAATGAGCATTCTATGCTACACTCGCAAAATTTCCACCGCTGTTTCTGTAGTGGAGGAATGTGTTGGGCGCGCATAGTATTGAAGTTGGCACCCTGTGAGATGATCCATGCCGAATAACCCCGCTGCCAGGCTTTCACCGGAACAGCTGGAAAAGAACTTTGAGGACATCAATCCGCCGCTCACGCCGGCCCAGGCGCTGGAAGAGGGCTCCCGTTGCCTGTTTTGCCATGATGCGCCGTGCATCAAGGCATGCCCCACGGAGATCGACGTGCCGCAGTTCATCCGCCAGATTCTTACCGGCAATAGGCGCGGCTCTGCCAGGACCATTCTGGGGGCCAATATCCTGGGGCAAAGCTGTGCGCGGGTCTGTCCGACCTCTGTCCTCTGTGAAGGGGCCTGCGTGCTCAACGCGCAAGGCAGGAAGCCGGTGGAGATAGGAAAACTACAGCGCTATGCGGTTGACCCGGTCATTGCCAGTGGAATACAGCTGTTCAAGGCCGGAGCAGCCAATGGATATCGAGTTGCCTTGATCGGCGGAGGACCCGCGAGCCTTTCCTGTGCGGCGGAGTTACGCAAGCGTGGATATGAGACGGTGATCTTTGACGCGAATCCCCGCGCGGGCGGCCTGGATACATACGGCATTGCCGCATACAAGATGCGTGCGCAGGATGTAGAAAAAGAAGTTGCGATGGTCCGGGGTCTCGGGGTTGAGATCAGGAATGAAACCCTGGTGGGCCGGGACATCAGCATAGCCCAGCTGGAGCAGGATTTTGACGCGATCTTTCTGGGTATTGGGTTAGGAGCAACGGACGATCTACAGATACCGGGCGAGGAGCTGCGAGGATGCCGGGACGCGCTGTCATTTATTGAAGAGACCAAGAGCAAGACCTTGGGCGAAGTGCAAGTTGCCAAGCGCATTGCCGTGATCGGCGGCGGGAATACCGCAATCGACGTGGTGACCGCTGCGCGACGGCTGGGAGCGCAAGAGGTCTATATGGTGTATCGCCGGGGCCCGGAAGAGATGAGCGCGTTTGACTACGAATACGAGCTGGCAAAAAAAGATATGGTCGTGTTCTGGTGGCAGGCGCTGCCCGTTCGAGTGATTGACGATGGCCACGGCCGCGTGGCCGCTCTGGAATGCGTCCGCACCGAGCGAGGCGCCAAAGACGCCCGCGGACGGAACAGCTTTGTGCCGGTGCCAGGTTCAGAGTTTCAGCTTGAAGTGGACATGGTGATCAAGGCCCTTGGCCAGAAGCGCAAAACAGATTTCCTGCGGCAGATCGCCGCGCTTGAATTGAAGAATGGCTGTGTGGTGGTTGACGCCGGGACCATGCGTACCAGCCATCCGAAATATTTTGCTGGTGGAGACTGCGTGAACGGCGGGGGTGAAGTGGTTGATTCTGTAGCTCATGGCAAGAAGGCCGCGGCGGGAATCCATAAAGCGCTGGAAGCTACAGCGGGAAAGAGGGCCCATGCCGGATCTAAGCATTGATTTTTGCGGAGTGCGGTCGCCTAATCCGTTCTGGCTGGCCTCAGGACCGCCGACGAACACGGCCTATCAAATCATGCGGGCCTTTGACGCGGGTTGGGGCGGAGCTGTATGGAAGACGATTGGCGAGCCCATCATTAATACTGCGTCGCGGTATGGATCGATTGATTTGAAGAACGAGCGCATGATGGGGCTGAACAATATAGAGCTCATCAGCGACCGGCCCATCGACGTTAATCTGCGCGAGATAGCCGAAGTAAAGAAGCGCTTTCCAAAAAACACCGTGGTGGCTTCGCTGATGGTTGAGTCAAAGCGCGAAACCTGGCATGACATTGTGCGCCGCACCGAGGACGCAGGCGCAGACCTGCTGGAGCTGAATTTCGGCTGTCCGCACGGCATGAGTGAGCGCGGCATGGGCGCAGCCGTGGGGCAAGTTCCGGAATACGCCACCATGATTACGGGTTGGGTAAAAGAGGTTGCGCGCACGCCGGTGATCGTGAAGCTGACGCCCAATGTAACGGACATCGCCCACATGGCGGCAGCGGCCAGAGCCGGCGGCGCCGATGCGGTTTCACTGGTGAACACATTCAACAGCCTGGTCTCGGTTGATCTGGATACATATGCGCCGCGTCCGAGCGTAGGCGGGCTGGGCAGCCATGGCGGTTACTGCGGTCCGGCGGTAAAACCGATTGCGCTGCACATGGTTTCCGCCGTGGCCAAGCATCCCAAAGTAAAAATTCCCATTTCCGGTATTGGAGGCATCGGCAACTGGCGTGACGCGGTGGAATTTATCCTGCTCGGATCAACGTCAGTTCAGGTCTGCACTGCCGCAATGCATTACGGCTTCCGCATAGTGCGGGACATGATTGAGGGCCTGGAGAACTATCTTGAAGACAAAGGGATGAGTTCAGTGATGGAGCTGGTGGGAAAATCAGTCCCAAGAATTGAAGACTGGGGCAATCTGGACCTCAATTACAAGATCATTGCCAAAATCGACGCAGGGAAGTGCATCGGCTGCAACCTTTGTTATATCGCCTGTGAAGATGGCGCGCACCAGTGCATTCGCGTGGAGGAGCGCCCGCGGGGCGATCTGCGCCACGGCGTTGATCTGAAGCACGTTCCCCATGTTTTGGAAGACGAGTGTGTCGGCTGCAATCTTTGCGCGCTGGTCTGTCCGGTGCCTGATTGCATCACCATGGTCCAGGTTGATACGGGCCGCCCGCACATGAGCTGGAAGCAGCTTCAGGAAGCAAGAGGGAAGAGTTCGCAGTGCAGCGCGGAAGAGTTGCTGGCAGGTTCAACAAAACCTCACCACTGATCAACACGGATGACACTGATCAAAACGAACAATCAGTTAGAAAAACAAAGTTAACTTGCTGCAACTGTTTTTCGATTCATCAACAGCCAATACGCTGCAAACGCAACCGCGAATCCTACAAACCAGGAATAGTCATACAAAAATCTGACGGACGGAATCACCAATCCCATTAACGCCACGGCGGAGCCAATCACCAGCGCTCCGATAGCACGCCAGTTGAAGCCGTTTGCGTATTCATAGTCGCCGCCGCGCAGGTAAAGATCGTCAACCGCCAGCCGCTTGCGCCGCACGATGAAGTAATCGCAGATCATGATGCCTGCAACGGGGCCAAGGACGGCGGCGTATCCGCCGAGCCAGCCAAAGATGAAAGTCCGGTGATTGGCCAGGAGCTTCCAAGGCATCATGGCGATGCCCATAAAACAGGTGATTACTCCGCCCAGTTTGAAAGAGATTTTACGCGGCCAGAGATTGGAGAAGTCATTCGCAGGGGAAACGACATTCGCGCCGATGTTGACGTTGAGCGTGGCTAGAAGGATCGCCAGCAAAGAGATCACGACGGCGACCGGCGAATGAAAGCGGCTCAGCAACTGGACCGGGTCCCAGATGGAAGTGCCGTAGATCACCACAGTCGCGGAAGTTACTGCCACGCCGATGAAGGAATAAAGCGTCATGGTGAGCGGCAGCGCCAGCGCCTGTCCGATGGCCTGACCGCGCTCATCTTTGGCGAAGCGGGTGAAGTCCGGGATATTCAGGGAGACGGTTGACCAGAAACCGACAGTTCCATTGAGAGCTGGAATCAGGAATTTCAGCAGATCGCCGGTGGAGGTGAATTTTGACGGCGCAGCCAGCATTGGCCCAAAGCCGCCGGCGCTCTTCCATGCCCAGCCCAGAAGCAGAAGACCAACCCCCAGCAGAATCGGCGCACTCACTCCTTGCAGGAAGCGTATGTACTCAATGCCTTTCAGAATCACGAGCAGGTTAATGAGCCAGAACGCCATGAAGCAAATCGCGGTCCCATACGTGTTGCCGCCCCACGCGGGCCACACGGTGCTGAGCAAAATATTAATCGCTTCGCCGCCGATCCACGTCTGGATGCCAAACCAGCCGCAGGCGACCATGGCGCGCAGCACCGCTGCTACATTGGCGCCCAGCACGCCGAACGATGCGCGCGCCAGCACTGGAAACGGAACCCCATAGCGTGCTCCGGGATGTGAGTTCAGCAGCATCGGCGCGAGCACGATCGTGTTGCCGATCAGGACCGTCAGCACGGCCTGCTTCCAGTCCATGCCGCCCTGAATGAAGCCGCCCGCGAGCATATAAGTAAGGATGTTCACGGACATGGAGACCCAGAGGGCAGCGTAATTGTAGGTGGTCCATGTGCGTTGCGCCGGCGCTACCGGCGCCAGGTCAGGGTTGTAGAGCGAACTGGATTGGATATCCTTGCGAGCTGGTGGTTGTGACGATGTGGCGGACATAGGTTTTTAGCAATCAGCAAATGGCAATTGGCTCTTGTTTCGCAGTTCCATCAATTCTCTTGCAGATCGTCTTTCGCAGATCAATGTAATCCGTGTTCATCAGTGGCAGGGGCCTTGGTTTCAACTCCCCGTGCTTTTTCCCGTTTGCGCCACCAGCGGCTGGTAGCTATCGGGACGGCGGTCACGAAAGAACTGCCAGGTGTTGCGCACTTCAGCAATCATGTCCAGATCCAGGTCGGCAACCACAATCTCGTCTTTGTCACGGCCGGCCTGGGCGATGATCTTCCCGCGCGGGTTGCAGAAGTAACTCTTGCCATAGAATTCGCCGATGTTCCATGGCGCTTCTTTGCCCACGCGATTCAGCGCTCCAACAAAATATCCGTTGGCGACGGCATGCGCCGGCTGTTCCAGCTCCCACAGATATTCTGAGAGGCCGGCCACCGTGGCGGAAGGATTGAAGACTATCTCAGCGCCGTTCATGCCCAGAATGCGCGCGCCTTCAGGAAAATGCCGGTCATAGCAGATATAAACGCCGATGCGCGCATACTTGGTCTGGAACGTTGGATAGCCCGTGTCACCGGGAGTGAAGTAAAACTTTTCCCAGAAGCCGGGGGCCACTTGCGGTATGTGGTGCTTGCGATATTTGCCGAGATATTTCCCGTCCGCGTCAATGACCGCAGCGGTGTTGTAGTAAAGCCCGGTCATCTCTTTTTCATAGATCGGAACGACAATGACCATGCGATATTTTGCCGCGAGCTTTTGCATCAGCCGGATGGTGGGGCCGTCCGGCACGGGTTCAGTCAGCTCATACCAGCGCGTGTTCTGCTCAGCGCAAAAATAAGGACCGTAAAAGATTTCCTGCAGGCAAAGTATCTGGACTTTTTGTTTTGCCGCCTGCTCAATCAGCTTCAGGTGCTTATCAATCATGGCCTTCTTGATTTTGCCGAGCGGCTGGTCGGCTCCAAGCACGTTGCTGGCCTGGATCAGGCCGCCGCGCACAATTCGGGACATCAGAGCACCTCACAAGGTTAAAAAGCTTCGTCAATATACAGCAGAAATACGGCAGTGGTTCAGTTTATTCACTGTGGTTCATCGCTGAGCGATGAACGTCTGCCTAAAGGCCCGCGATTCGCAAGCGAATCGTTAGACGCTGATACAGGTAATGGTTCAATTTTTCAAACCTGAACCACTACCCAGAATACTGTACAACGAGCGATGAAATGTGTCGCGTGGCGATTCTGCAATGTGCTTCGCGAAATCTCCGGTCTTCGAGTACGATGAAAGGCAATTCATGTGTACCGCAACTGGCAGGAGATTGCATGGCGTTTCTTGAAAATCAAGGGGCACGAATTTATTGGGACGAACAGGGTACGGGCGATCCTCTTTTACTGATCATGGGGCTTGGCTATCCTTCTTACCTGTGGCACCGCACACGTCCAACACTGAAGGAGCGGTATCGCACCATCGCGCTCGATAACCGTGGCAGCGGCCAGAGTGACGCGCCTCCCGGGCCATACTCCATCGCGGTGATGGCTTCAGACGCGGCGGCAGCGCTGGATGCCGCGGGAGTGGAAAGCGCGCATATATTCGGGTTGTCAATGGGCGGGATGATTGCGCAGGAGTTTGCCTTGCAATACCCAGCTCGCGTGCGCTCCCTGATTCTGGGATGCACCGCGCCCGGCGGCCCTAACGCCGTGCGAGCGGAGAAGCGTGTTACCGAGATTCTGATGGCCCGCGATATGAGCCCGGAAGAAGCTGCCAGGGCGCTGCGGCCATACATTTATGATTCGGCAACGCCGTTAGACCGGATTGAAGAAGACCTGGCCATTCGCCGCCAATGGTTTCCCCGCCCGGAAGCGTACATGGCGCAGTTGCAGGGAATCTTTGCCTGGGAAGCCTATTCACGGCTGGAGCGAATTGCCGCTCCCACGTTGGTGGTCCATGGCCAGTCTGACCAGCTGGTGCCGGCAGGAAATGGCGAATTGATCGCTGCAAAAATTTCCGGATCGAAGCTGGTCATGCTGCCGCGTGCAAGCCACATCTTTACCACTGACCAGCCGGAAGCGTCCCATCAGGTCATCATGGATTTTCTGCGCGGACAGTCGCTCGCATCCTGAATTGGCTGCTGACTAACGAGCCTGTGCCTGTTTGGCGGCTGATGCGCTTGCCGCCACGGCCAGGTTGAAATGGTCACGCAGAAAGCCTGCGGCTTCCACGCGCTCCGGCGATCCATTGTCTGGAGTAGAGTTCAAAAACACAATATATTCCGCTGCCGCGCCATCAATATCCTGCTGTTGTGACCGCTGCCGCGCCTTTTGAAGGACTTTTTCCGGCAGGTGCGCAGCCTTTTCACCAATGGCTTTTACCAGCGCATCGCGCGCCTGCAACTCCAGGTCAGTCATGAACTGGACCTCGTCCGGAGGCGTGTTCATGGCCTTGACGCCTTCCGTGTCTTCGGGCTTCACGTTTTCCAACACGATATAGGTCTTGTGGTCTTCACGATGGATGGGAGGCGCAGGTTCTGCCATGTTTCCAGCCTGATCAGCCAGGCGAAACGCAAGCTCCACCACGGCTGTCACATCAATGGTTTTTTTCGTGTAGTTGTAGGGTTCCAGAACGGCTTCAGCCCGGGTCGGATTCAGCGAATCGAGTTGTTTGCGCAGATCGTCAGCCTTTTTTTGCGCTGCCGCCACGTTGTCCGCCGCGGTCGTGGCGTCTTTCCTGGTGCGGCGTTGCGCTTCAGTCAGCGCGCGCTGCGCCTGGGCCAGATCCTGTTGTGCCTGCTCGTACATCTGGCTTGCATTCAACCACGCCTCATTCTTTACCTCGCGGGTGGCGGCACGGTATTTTGAGGGCAGAGTTTCCAGATTGGTGTTTTTCACCATGCGGTGTTGAATGATTTCGCCTATCAATACAAAATCCGGCTGGATCGCGTTTGGATCTTCGCTGTAGCGGCGGATCACCTTGACCGGTTGATTGGACGATTCAAGTCCGTTCGCTATGGCGTCGCCCAGTTGGTCGGCAAAGCCCTGGCCTTCGCGACGAGAAGCCTGGTCGCGAACTACCACGCCGATCGAGAGGCGTCCGCGCAGCTGGTAGGCGGCCTGATACCTGGCCATTTCGTCTTTTACGGCATCAAGGTTTGGCTCGTAGCGTTGGGCCTCGCGCAGATAGAGCCAGCCCAGCGCAACGCCTGAGCCGATAGGTTTCTGTAGATAGCGGCGGGCCAGTTCAAGATAGTAAGCGCCGAGCTTGTCAGAAAGCAGGTCGAGCTTGAGTCTGGTTGCGGGATCATTGCTGATGACGCCAGCGCGTTGCAGAAGCTCATAGGCCTGGCGCATGGCCTCTTCGTCAGCGCGGCCGCGAATCGGCAGATGGATCTCCTGCAACTTCTGTGCGCGACGCGAGGCGGCTGGAACGTAATCTTTTTTCGCAGCTTCAAGTTGCTCGCTGACCATCATGCGCTGCGGCTCCGGCAGGTTGGCCAGAACGTCATAGGCCGCGATGAAATCGCCCTTCTGGGCATAATTGTGGCTGTCAGCCACGGCCTGATCCACAGCGCGCTTATTCAGCAAGCCAGCAGCCTGTGCTTCAGCATTCTTGAGAGCGGCTGCCGTTTCCGGGCTTTCCGGCCGGACCTTGCCGGCCGCGCGGAATTCGGCTGTTGCCTGTTCCCAGCTTCCCTGTGCGCTGAGTTGCTGTCCGCGGGAGAAGTGGAATCTGTACGCAGTTTCCACAATGTTGGCGATTTGCGGAAGCTCAGCGGCCATGCCGCGATAATTTGCGACCTCAGTGAGAGCTTCGTCATAGCGCTTGGCCAGCAACAAACTTTCTGCATTGTGCAGAATAGAATCCAGCTTGTTTTCCTCACTGCCGATCTCGTTATGCAGAGCAACCGAGGGCGCATACTCCGGCTCGACTTCCAGAATCTGCTCGTTCTGTTTTTTAGCTGCCACCAGATGGGCATAACCGGAAGTATGTTCTCCCACCGCTTTGCTGAACGCCTGCAAGCGATGGCGATTTTTATCCAGCAGCAAATCCAGTTGTGCATGGAGGGCCTGGAGCACTTTGTCCGCCGCTGCGTGACCGCCGTCGAGGGCCTCAATTTGCGCGGCATCATTTCTGATCTGTTTCAGGAGCGGGAGTTGCGGCGCATCAGAGCCTGCGGTTCGGGAATATTCCGCCATCGCGGATTCCGCTGAACGGACGAGCATTGCGGCAAGGGCCTGCTTGGCCTGGACGGAATGAGCGGAAACGGGATAGCGCTTGAGGTATTCCTGCCAGAGCGCAACAGACTGCGCGCGCTGGGCGCGTAGATATTCGGCAAATTCCGTGTCGGGCGCGGCGACAAAAACGAATTGAACACCAGGCTTGACCGGCGGCAGCTCTGCCGGCTGCATGGAAGACTGCGCTATCAGTCCTGAAAATACAGTCTGGTCGGCGGCCTGCGCGGGAGTGAGTTCGGGAATTTTATCGAATTTCACACCGTTGGGCAGAACACAAAATGGTTTTG
This sequence comes from Terriglobia bacterium, assembly GCA_020072585.1. Taxonomy (GTDB): domain Bacteria; phylum Acidobacteriota; class Terriglobia; order Terriglobales; family Acidobacteriaceae; genus Angelobacter. The sequence continues at coordinate 71,883 of JAIQGL010000003.1, forward strand.
CGCCTTCCATGGTGAGCATGAGCACACCGTCAGCATCGCGTTCCAGGATGGACGAGACCTTGAGCTGCACGCGTGGCAAAACGTCATAGCTGCGCTTGTCGAATTTGGGAACGCCATCACAGGAGCGCAACTCGGTCTTGCCGTTCAGAGTCACGCCGGTGGCCTGCACGTAGCCGGGGCCGGTTCGCGAATCGAAGAGCACGATGGCCGAGAGCGGAGCATCTTTGGCGAAGCTGCTGAGTGCAAATGCCAGCAAGACGCAAGCAATCTTTAAGGGCAGAAAATAGCGAGAAATTGGCGACAAGCTTTGGACCGGGGAAGGTTTCATGGCGTCAAAAAATTCCTAAAAGTTGGCTTGCATGGATAATCGCTTGAAATCATAGGTAATTGCTGGGGTTCAAGCCACGCAAATAACCTTCTGGAGAGCACTAAAGTAATGAAGGGAAGGCCCGGCCGCGGGGTTATGATTTGTGCACGTAAGACAAGCCGCCAAGACCACACCCGCCGCGCAAGGGCGACGTGTGGATGCTTTGGGGAGCCATGTACCGCCGTGCAGAAATGCTCAAGAGCGGAAATATGGCAAAGTGCCGATAGGAAAGCATTCGTAAGAACGGACGGAAATGGGTTCTCTGCAAATATCTGGCCCCGCCGACGAACACGCGGCTGCTCACGCGCAGCCATCCGCGCCCGCAAGCGAGTTGAAGTCCGTCTTCAATGGCCGGTATGAGATTGTTTCTGAGCTGGGACGCGGCGCCATGGGCGTTGTGTACAAGGCCCAGGACCGCGTGATTGGACGCACTGTCGCCCTGAAGACCATTGCCGTGGGGCGCGAAGCGCCGGACCATGACGAGGTCATCGAGCGCCTCAAGAGTGAGGCCAAGGCCGCCGGCAGCCTGGACCATCCTAATATCATCACAATTTACGACGTTGGCCACGATGGCGACCGCGTCTACCTGAGCATGCAATATGTTGAAGGCTCAACCCTGGCTGCCATGCTGGACGGGAAAAACCTGCGTCCGGGCCAGCTCACGCTGTTGAGTTACGCGGAACAGATTTGCAATGCGGTGGCCTTCGCGCATGAGCGCGGCGTGGTCCACAGAGACCTGAAGCCCTCCAACCTGATGCTGACGCCGCAGGGGCAGATCAAGGTCCTGGACTTTGGCATTGCCAAAAAGGGAGACGCTTCACTCACGCAGTCAGGCATGGTGGTGGGCACTCCGTCTTACATGGCGCCGGAACAGGCCACGGGCAAGGTAGTGGACAACCGGTCCGACATTTTTTCGCTGGGCGCTGTGCTCTATGAACTCTTTACCGGCAAGAAGGCCTTCCATGCCGAATCGGTCACAGCGGTGCTGTACCGGGTGGTCCACGATGAGCCGGAGCCGCCTGCGACGGTGAATCCAGCAGTGCCACCTGGCATTGATACAGCCATCCGCCGCGCGCTGGAAAAAGATCCCAACCTGCGCTTCCAGAATTGTGTTGAATTGCGCGATACGCTCCGCAAAGAAGCCGTATTGCTGCGGACTGCCTCCGCCAAGGTCCTGGTCAAGCCGCTGCTTGAGTCGGGCAAACATACCCGGCTGGTGGCGTCGAGAGGGAAGCGCCACCGTACTCTTTCAGTCGTATTGGCTGCCTGTTTCATTCTGGTCGCGTCAGCCGTTGTGGTTTGGCCACAGCGGACGAAGATGCCGAAGCTGATGCGCTACATCAGCTATGTGCAAAAGCTAGGCAAGCACCAGCGCAATTCCGAGACCGCGCCTGTAGCACCCATTGCACAAGCTGCGACAAGTGTGTCCACCGCCGGCCAGCCGAGTCATGCCGGGCCTGGTTCAAGCCTGGCGCCTTCCACAACAACTTCTGCTGAGGCAGCGAACAAGCCGGATGCACAGGCACAGGATTCTACGCCGGTCCCATTACAGTCCGTTCCGGCCCAATTGCAGCCAGTACCCACTCAACCTACCGGCGACGCCGGGGAGAGCAAGACCAGCCAGCCCGTGGCCGCAAACGGGCCATCGCACGCGCCTGTGACTGGTGCTACGCCAGCTTCAGCCGCCGTGAAAGACGCAAAGAACGAAGCTGAGACGGGAGCGGTATCGACATCGGCAGACGAGCCAACAGCAGACCGCCCAGCCGGCGAAGCATCTTCAGAGCCAGCCGATGCGGGGACGGTGGCCAAACGCAGCCGTGCTGTTGTTCCGCCTGCGCCAACGGTTGTGGACGGGTTTACCCGGAAAGATATTCCCGATCTGCTGCGCAAAGCTGACACAGCCGCCGGCAGCGGTGACTACAAGAGCGCGGTCTACGAATACGATATCGTCCTGCGACTCGATCGCGCCAATGCGCGGGCGCGCGAGGGGCTTCGCCGGGCGCGTGAGGCGGAAAAAGAGAGACGGTAGTCGAGTCTTCTTAGCTTGCCGGAAACAATTCACTGCTCAAAACCTTTTTGTTCCTTTGCCGTCCATCATGGCCCACGCGCAGGTAACCGCCGCAGCGGGGAAGCTCGACGGAATCACAGGGATATCCCAACACTCGTTCCTGGCCTGAGACCCTGGGGCAACGTGCCGCATTTCAGTGCTCATGAGAAGATAGATGTAATTTCTTCATGGTGGGCTTTAACCATTGTGAATCCCGCAAGCATGGTTTGAATCAAAGACGGTGCGACAATATTTTCCGCACCCTTTTGATAAAACTTATTTCAGCCTGAGAGCGATATGGATCGGCCCTGATGAAAATTGGCATAACCTGTTATCCCACGTATGGCGGCAGTGGAGTTGTAGGCACAGAACTCGGCATTGAACTGGCGCAGCGCGGCCACGAAGTGCATTTCATCGCCTACCAGCAGCCGATCCGGTTGAACACAAAACAGCCGCAAATCTTTTTCCACGAAGTCACCGTGTCGCAATATCCGTTGTTTGAGTATCCGCCTTATGATCTGGCATTGGCTACGCGGATGGCTGAAGTCGCCGACATTTACAACCTTGACATCCTGCACGTGCATTATGCGATACCGCACTCCGTCAGCGCGCTGCTGGCGCGCCAGATGCTGGCCGCACAGACCAACGGCAAATCGCGGAAGCTGCCTTTTGTGACCACACTGCACGGCACGGACATCACGATTGTGGGAGCGGACCGCTCTTATCTACCCGTGACCCGCTACTCGATTGAGCAAAGCGACGGTGTAACCGCAATCTCGCATTACCTGAAGCAGGTTACGCTAAAAGAATTTGAGATTCGCAACCCGATTGAGGTCATCTACAACTTCGTGAATTGTGACACGTACAAGCGCGATCCGAAGGCTGCCGAAAATCGGGCTGAATTTGCCGGCAAGGACGAGCGCATCTTGGTGCACCTCTCCAATTTTCGTCCGGTCAAGCGCATTTGTGACGTGATTGAGATCTTTGATCGCGTGCAGAAAAAGGTGCCGTCGCGGCTGTTGCTGATGGGTGACGGCCCTGACCGCTCCCAGGCGGAATGGCTGGTCAACAAAAAAGGCCTGCGTAATCAGGTGGAATTTCTGGGCAAGGTTGACCGCGTCTATGAAAAGCTCTCCATCGCCGATCTGATGCTGGTACCCAGTGAGATGGAGTCCTTTGGTCTGGCCGCGCTGGAGGGCATGGCGTGCGAGGTGCCGGCCATCGCAACGGCAGTGGGCGGTGTTCCGGAAGTGGTAGAGCATGGACGCAGCGGCTATCTTGCCGCAGTAGGCGACGTGGAAACCATGGCCGGCTACGCGATTGACATCCTGGCAGACGAAAAACGTCTGCGCGAGATGGGCAAGGTGGCGCGATGGGAGGCGCAGTCGCGGTTTTGTTCCAGCAGGATCATTCCCGAGTACGAGAAATTCTACGAGCGCGTGCTGGAGCGTGCCGCATAGATTGCGGCGGCGGCGCCCTGAGGCGGCAACTCCGTATTCAGCACCGGCATTTCCAGCATCACAAGCGTGCCCTGGCCATCGCGGCTTTGTACGGTGATCTTGCCTGCGTCGCCAAAGAGAACATGCAGGCGCTCCGCCACGTTGAGCATGCCGATCCCGCGTCCTGAACCCAGTTGTTCCGCCGCGACGGCCGGAGGCGCGCTCATGCCCACGCCATCATCTTCCACCTGAATGATGAGCTTGCCCTCCTGCAAACGGCTGCGCAGGGTAATGCTTCCGCCATCGACTTTGGGCGCGAGCCCGTGCTTGATGCTGTTTTCCACCAGAGGCTGCAACAGGATGGCTGGAATCACGATGTCCAGAGTCGCAGGATCAAGATGCTTATAGACGCGAAGTTTATCGCGGCCAAAACGCACGACCTCAATATCCAGATAGTCATCCACGAATTCAATCTCTTCGCGAAGCTGCACAAATTCATCATGCTTGCCCAGCAGCCGGCGCAGGATTTTTGAGAGCTTCACAATCAGCTCACGCGCCCGGTCAGGATCAAAGCGCACGAGCGAGGAAACGGAATTCAGCGTATTGAAGAGAAAGTGAGGATTGATCTGGCTTTGCAGGGCGTCAAGGCGGGCCTCCAGCAGAAGGCGCTCCTGAACTTCCAGCTTCATCTCAATGCGGGTAAGGTTCCAGATTTTGATTGGAATGGCGATGGTTGCCACCACGGAGGCAAATACCGCCAATAGTGCTACGGGCTTGTTGATGGTAAGGACCCAAAGCCACTTGGGCGCGGCATATTGCAGTTCAAGCCGGGCTGCCTGTAATGCGATGATCATCAAAAAGAAAGCGGTTTGCCATTCAATGCGCGGATGGCGCAGATTGCGCTTCACCCAGCGGTATACGCTCAGGTCAATGAAAGGAGAGAACGTCCATATCTCTTCTTCATTGCGGCAGAAGTGGCGCAGCGATCCTGCAAGGAACCCGGCGGCGGCATTCAAAGGCAACGTGAGCCATTCGCCATAAAACAATGCGGACAGAGACATAATCGTGCCGCCCAGAGTGCCTGCCACGCGTCCGCCGAGCACACCCACCAGTACGGCGGCTTCAAACCCAAGATCGGCGCACTGAAAATTCTTTACGCGAAAGCGGAAATAGACGCCCAGAGCAAATGGAATGCAGGTAAAAAGCACGAACAGGATGTTGCGTTCGCGGGAACGTCGCGCAGAGAAGAGCAGCTTCTTAAACTCATGCGACCGGCCCAGCGCACTGGCAACGGCAGTGGCTACGCCCATTTTGAGCAAAAGCTGGATCAGAAGGAACTCGAGGTCCACAGAGCTATTGTTTCACAGATCGGGCGCGGTTACGGCGTGTTCGTTTCTATGCTGTCTGCCTGCTAAAACGCGCGGGCGAGAATGCGCTGATGCTTAAAGGCGCCGGGCCGCCTTCGATCAGGCCGGCCACGATTCGCGCGGTCACCGGCGCAAGCAGGATTCCGTTGCGAAAGTGGCCACTGGCAACAAACAGTCCCGGTGTTTCCGTCGGGCCGATGATTGGTAAATCGTCGGGTGTGCCGGGCCGCAGCCCGGCCCAGCTCTGGGTGATTGGAGCGGAGGCGAGCTCCGGCAAATATTTTGCGGCAGCATTGAGCAAGCCCTGGATGGCAGATGGATTTACGGTTTTGTCATAGCCAACATCTTCCACGGTTGCCCCGATCAGAATCTTGCCGGTGGTGCGTGGAACAACGTAGACCTCCGGCGCGCGCAAGACATGCCGCAAAATGCTGGTTTTCGGCTGGACATAAAGCATCTGTCCCTTGCGCGGTTTCACTGGTGTCCCGGACCATGCGCCACGGCAATCGACGGCAGAGCGGGCCGTGAAGCGGTCTGCTTCAGTCACAACTTCAACTCCGCTGGAGCACGGACGCATGCTTGTGACTTTTTGATGGCCTCGTATTTCAATACCTGCTTTGCAGGCCGCAGCCAGGTTTGCCAGCATCAGCAAATGCGGATCAACGCTATCTTCCTGGACAAAAAATGCGGGATGGCCGTGATTCCGAAGAGAAGGCTCCAGGCGTTCGAGATCGTGAGTGGAGAGACTCTTGTGTTCCGGGGGCGTTGAGGCTGTTTCCAGGAAAGCGATGGTTCCCATTCGGCGAAAATCCACCTGCATCTGGGCGGCAGCTTCCAACTTCCGCACATATTCAGGAAACATGCGGGCGCTTTCCACTGCCAGCGGACGCAAGGCTGGCAACGTTTCAGGATCGAATGCAGCCAGCATGCCTGCTGCTGCCGATGATGCTTCATGGCCGGGCTCGCCGCTATCGAGCACCAGAACTCGCGCTCCGCGTTCCTGCAATTCCAAGGCGAGTGATACGCCGATGATTCCGGCGCCGGCAATAATGGTGTCCCAGGTTTTCACTCTGTCATTGTAATAAGGATGGGCTATTGACCGCTGGCGTGGGTCTGAGTCGCCTGCTTGGTGGGCTGACCATCTGTCTCAATGAGCCGGGAAAATACCACCAGCCGCTTGGGCGCAGGGCCAATGTAATACGTGGGATAGCAGGTGATCAGCGTGAGCTGGGGATCGTTTGTCGGCTTGAGCACGCTGATGTCTTCCGGCATCACGATCTTTTTTCCGGTTACTTCATAAGTGAAAGTCCGTCCGCTGCGCCGAACCTGGATCTGGTCGCCCCTGGCGAGTTCATAGATGTGCCGGAAAAACGTATCGCGATGAGCCGTGATTACAGCGTTTCCGGTTTCGCCGGGTTCGGCGGTCTGTTTCACGTGTCCCGGCCCGGCAGAAAGCTCCTTGCGCGATGCACCTTCCACGACGATGGCGTCCATCTGGATTTTTGGGATCAGGATGCGTGTGAGCATCTGCTCCGGCGGCAGCTCAGGCTGGCCCGGCACGATCCTTGTGGCTGCCTGCTGTTCCCACTGAGATTCCAGATTTTTCTGACTCCGGTACATGCCCCAATATTCTCCGGCCACGTAGCCCAGCAGCAAAGTTCCCACGATGACCAGAGCCAGAGACACAATTCTTCGTGTGACAAAAGGCCGGGGTTTCCGGGCCGGCTCTTTGGCCTGTTCCTTGAGCGCAGGATATCGGTCAAAAACTGCCATAAACTCTTAGATGCAGAATTCCGCATCCGGCGCTGTAAGGCGAGGCTTTTGTGCGATTTGCGCGATTTCCGAGGGGCTATTTCCGGTGGTTCAGCACGGCTGGAAGGACAGTGTCCGTTTGGTCCGGCCTTGAATTGACACGGGGGTGGTTCTGCTCAACAATGTTTCTAACAAGCCAGCAACTCACAATTTGGAGAAACCATGTCCGATCTCTCACAGAACGATGGCGGAAGCCCGGTAGTGCGTACGATCCTGATGGTCGTTGCGGTGGTTTATCTGATCGGCTCCGTAATCTTCATGGTCCAGGCGCAAAACCGCATCAATGACATGGAGAAAAGACAAGTTGCGGTGCAGGAAGATCTGGTCAAGAGAATGACCGACTCCAACGCCCAGATGAAAGCCTCAATCAGCGTGCTGGCGCGGGAAGCCGGCATAACACAGAAGGACCTGGGCAAGAAAACTGCCACGCTACAAGCCGAAGAGCATGCCACTCAGCAACGTTTGAAAGCCGATGAAGAGAGCACCAAGCAGCAGTTTGGCGCAGTGACCACGGAAGTGAGCGCGGTAAAGGGCGATGTTGGCAAAGTGAGCGCGGACGTTACCGATACGAAGAACGACCTGGCGGTGACAAAAGGAAAGCTGGAGCACGCAATCGGCGACCTGAACAGGCACAGCGAGTTGATCGCCACCTCCCATGACGAACTGGAGATGCTCAAGCATCGCGGCGACCGCGATTACTTTGAATTCACCCTGAAAAAGGACAAGGACCCCACGCATCTTTCCATCGTGAGCCTTCAGCTCAAGAAGACCGATCCTAAAAAGAACAAGTTCACTTTGTATGTGCTGGCAGAGGACAAGAAGATCGAAAAGAAAGACCGCACCATCAACGAGCCGCTCCAGTTTTATACCGGCCGCGAGCGTGCGCTGTTTGAGGTGGTGGTCAACACGGTGGACAAGAACACCGTGACCGGATATCTCTCCACGCCCAAGAATGTGGCCACCAGCCAGATGCCGAGCCACGCTTCCAGCTCGCAATAGCATTTGGCAGATTTTGAATTAAGAAGGCACGGGCAACCGTGCCTTCTTCTTTGGCGAATGGCGCTGCGCGCGAAGCGCATGCGCATCGGATAGACTGATTGTCCATGGCCGAGCAAACCCCGGAGAGCCTATCGTTCACTCGCAGCCAGCTGCTCGGGTATGTCGCTCTGTGCCTGATCTGGGGAAGCACCTGGCTTGCGATCCGATTGGTCGTTCGCGATGTGCCACCGCTGGAGGCGGCCGCGCTGCGCTTTCTAGTTGCCGGCGTTTTGTTGCTGGGCATGGCGGTCTTGCAGAAGAGACGCTGGCCCGCGGACGGACAACAATGGAACACGATTATCGTCTTGAGTCTGACTATTCAGGCCGTGCCTTACGGCCTGCTCTTCTGGGCTGAACAGCACGTCACCTCTTCGATGACCGCCGTGCTGTTCTCAGCCATGCCGCTGGCTGTTGCTTTGGTGACGCCGACGATGATGCATCGCAAAGTCCCGCGACGCGCCGTTTATGCCATGGTGATTGCGTTCGGCGGAATCCTGACCCTTTTTTATGAGAACCCAAGCACGAACCGCTGGGTGCTGATTGGAGGCGGGGCGGTGCTTCTTTCCATGTCACTCAGTGCGTGGTCAGTGGTTTATGCGAAACAGAGATTGCACAATGTTGACTCGGTGGTGGCTACGGGGCTGCAACTGCTTTTTGGGTCAGTCGTGCTGTTTTGGGGGACGTGGGCGTTGGAGGCGCACCGGCATGCCGTGTGGACCAGAACGGCGCTGGTTGCCCTGGCCTTCCTGACGATCTTTGGATCAGCCGCGGCCTTTGTTATTTATTATTGGCTGTTAAAGAAATTGCAGCCGTATCAACTCTCCACCATCAGCATGATTGTTCCACTTATTGCTTTGCTGGAAGGATTGCTGGATGGAGAGCCCGTGCCTTTGCTGATGGTGGCGGCGGTATTGGTTGTGCTGGGCTCCGTGTGGTCCGTTTTGCGTGCGGAGAAGGAAAAAGACCCGGAGGGTAGCGACATTCTGATGCTGCGAGACAAAGCGCAATGACGCTGGCGGTACTGCTGTTGCTCATCGTGACCGGATTCTGTGCTGGCGGCTTTGGCGCGCTGGCCGGGGTAGGCGGCGGTATCATTGTTACGCCCATGCTGGCCATTTATTTTGGGCTTCCCATGCACCAGGCCATCGGCGTTACGCTGCTGTGCGTTATTGCCACTTCCACGGCCACCTCTGCGCTGTATGTTGAGCGACATGTCACTGACGTCCGCCTGGGCATGACTCTGGAGTTGGCGACAACAGTCGGGGCATTAATTGCGGCGCTGGTGGCGCATTCCATCAACCGCCGCACGCTGGCTGTGCTGTTCGCCTGCTTTCTGCTTTATAGTTCCGGCTCCATGATGAAGAAGGCCTGGACGTCACGCAATGCGAAGAGGGAAGAGACAATACCCGATTACACGCCGCAAAATTATCCGGTTGGGCTGGCAGCTTCATTTATCGCCGGCGGCTTCTCCGGGCTGTTGGGCATTGGCGGAGGGCCCATCAAAGTGCCGGTGATGTTCCTGTTCATGAAAGTTCCGTTGCGAGCGGCCGCGGCCACCAGCAACTTCATGATCGGCGTTACCGCGGCCACCAGCGCCTATGTTTACTGGGGGCGGGGGAACGTGCGCATCGATATAGCCGCGCCGCTGGTTGCCGGTGTCTTTGCCGGATCGCTGCTGGGCGCCCGCATCTCGTCCAAAGTCCGGGCATTCTACATTCTTATCCTGGTGATTGGCGTTACCGGATGGTTTGCGGTGCAGATGATCTACAAGCTGCTGACGGGAGGTTTCCAATGAGCCGCCAGGATGTGGCTGCCGACCGCGTTTTATCATTCACGCTGAAATTCGGCGCGTATACCGCCCTGGCGCTGATCGTCACCGGTCTAGTGCTGCAATTCGTCGCGCCCTGGGGCGCGAAGGTCGCTTCCGCAGGTCTGCTTGTTCTGCTGGCCACTCCGGCGCTGCGGATTATAGCGGCCTGCGGCCAGTTTTTACACGAACGCGATTTCAAGTATGCTCTTGTGTCGTTCGGTGTGCTGGCAATTGTGTTGCTGGCGTATTTTCTGGGGATACAGGCCTAAAGTCTGTGCTGATTTACCGCGAAGGACGCAAAGGTCGCGAAGGAACTGGAGCAGAGGAAATAGGTAAAGGTGCAGTTTGATTTTGCAACCAAAACGCAAGGTCCCTCACCCCTACTTCCACCCCAAACGCGCAACAGCGGCGCGATTGGGGACCCCGAGTTCGCGTGCCGAAGCAAGCGCGCGCTCATTGACGGGGTTCGGGATGACGATCCTAATTTTGGACGGAAGAGACAGCCATTTTGCAGATCCAAACTATTGCAGATCCAAGTTTTACTGGGGGTGAGTTGATGAAGAAATATTTGTTGTTGGTAATCCTACTTTTTGTGGCCAGTGGAGCCGCTATTTCGCAGCCGCTGCCGCCAGTCTCCACTTTTTCCATTGTGGCCATTGATCCCCAGACCGGCGAGATGGGTGTGGCCGTGGCCTCGCGTTATTTTTCCGTGGGCTCGGTAGTGCCTTGGGCCATGGCGGATGTGGGCGCGGTGGCGACGCAGGCAAACGTAAACGTCGGTTACGGGCAGCAGGCGATTGATCTGCTGCGGCAGGGGCTCACCGCTCCGGAAGTCCTGAAGAAGATTCTTGCCGATGACAAGTTTGAAGGCAAGGACGGGCGACAGGTAGCAATCGTGGATGCCAAGGGGAATGTTGCGGCGTACACAGGCCCCAACGCTCCCAAGTGGGCGGGCGACCGGCAGGGCAAGACGTGGTCGGCGCAGGGAAACATCCTGGTGGGCGCGCAGGTGCCGGAAGCCATGGGCAAGGCCTTTGAAGCCACGCAAGGGGAGCTGGCAGAAAAGCTGTTTGCCGCGCTTAAGGCTGGAGACGCCGTTGGCGGCGATGCCCGCGGCCGCCAGTCGGCGTCAATGCTGGTGGTGAAAAAGCTTGGCGGGCGCAACATCAACAATGATCGCTACGTTTATATCAATGTAGACGACAATCCTGATCCGTTCACGGAGCTGCGGCGGCTTCTGGACCAGAACCTGGCATACAACTACGGCGACCTGACATTCAAGGCGATTGATGCCGGCAATATGCAGAAAGCGCGGGCCGCTTCGCAAAAAGCGGTGCAATATGCGCCCAACAGTTTTGGCAGCCATATGCGCCTGGCATTCCTTGATTATCTTGTGGGCGACAAAACAGCGTCACTGGATGAGTTTGCCAAGGCCAAGGCCCTGAATCCCAACAACTTTGATAAACAGTGGAAGGAAGAAGTTGAATTTGACCGCTTCAAGCCCGTGGCCGGCGACAAAGAGTTTCTACAGAAACTGTTTCCTAACGGTGTTCCCCAGTAGTCGCGAATGAGCAACAGCAGCGCAATCCGGAAACCCAGAGAGATGACCTGGCTTCCATTGCCGGAAGTGCCCAGCTTCCAAGCCCGCATTGTTACGCCTGTGCTGCGGATGGTGGTGAAACGGTGGCCGCGTGGCGATTATCAGGCGTTGGTCCGGCGCGCCCGGCGGCTCTTTGGCCTGCCCACCTGGATGAGCTTCCTGACATCGCGCGATGTCACGTATGAAGAGGTGCAGGGACCGGACCTCTGCGGTGAGTGGGTCATCCCAGAGGCAAATTACTATGAAGAGAAAGTCCTGCTGTATCTGCACGGCGGAGGGTATGTAAGCTGCACGCCGCGGACGCACCGTCCGATCACTGCGACGCTGGCCCGGATGATGTACCAGCGGGTATTCGTGCTCGACTACCGTCTTGCCCCGGAAGCGCCTTTTCCCGCAGCAGTGGATGACGCCGTGCGCGCTTTTGCGTGGCTGATGGAGATCGGCGTGAAGCCCGAAAATATCTCCATTGCCGGAGACTCCGCCGGCGGCGGGCTGGTAGTAGCCACGCTGCTCAGATTGAAAGCGCGGCAGCAGCTCATGCCGGCGTGCGCTATCTGTCTCTCTCCCTGGGTGGACCTGACCGGTTCTGCCAGCTATGGCAACGCTGAATCATGCGCCATGTTTCGGCCGGAAGACGTAAGTGCGTTTGCCGAGCTGTATTTGAATGGCGCTTCGCCACGGCGGCCAGAGGCATCACCTTTGTTCGGAGATTTGCAGGGGCTACCGCCGCTGCTGATTCAGTGCAGCACCACGGAGCTGTTGTTCGATGAAGCGGTGTTGCTGCATGAGAAGGCAAAAAAGAGCGGTGTAGAAAGCATGCTGCGTGCTTATCCCGGGCTCTCCCATGTATGGCAGATGTTCATTGGGTTGATTCCTGAAGCGAATGTTGCTCTCCAAGAGATTGCCAGATTTGTGTATGCGCAGGGCAAGTGAAGTGCTGGGTTGCTCTTGATTTCTACAGGTGCGCCGTCTTAGAATGGCGAAGAAAATAGAAACAGTAGCTGGTAATTGGTATTTAGTATTTGGCAAATCAGAACTGTAGCGCAACGGAGATTCCGTTGCGTTTTGTGTTTTTGGGGTTGCGACCCTCTGCCGACTGGGTTTGGGATTGGGTCTGGGATTGGGTCACCCAAGGGGCACCCAAGCGTCACCCAAGGGTCACGCAAGGGTCACGCAAGCGAGACCCTTGCGTTGATTTGAGGAAGTGTCTTTGTTTGCAATGAGAGTTGAAAAATGGCGGGTGGGGGAAAACGGAACCGCCGAAATTACCAAAATCGGACCATTGCCAAAATCGAAAAGCAAAACCTCACTACGGATTAACACGGATGACACTGATTTAAAAAATACCGCTGAGGGTGCTGGCGCCCACACCGGTTTCGATGATGGGAAACGAAGAATCGAACCTTACCAAAAAGGCGATCCAGGCAGGGATGCCTGAAGCCGAGTTGTTGGAAATTGTGAGATGCCCAAAAGGAATACAATTTATAAAGATTTGAGACGACGGATGGAATGGTGCCATGCCTAAGACACTCACCCAGGAAGATTTAATTGCCAGTGCCGGTCCTTTAAGCCAGGAAGAGTTAAACGCCATGAATTGTTACTGGCGGGCAGCGAACTACCTTTCTGTCGGCCAGATATATCTGCGCGATAATCCGCTTTTGCGTGAGCCGCTTAAACTGGAGCACACCAAGCCACGGTTGCTCGGCCATTTTGGCACCACGCCCGGCCTGAACTTTATTTATGTGCACATGAACCGTGCCATCCGGAAGAACGACCTCAACGCGATTTACGTTACAGGGCCGGGACATGGCGGTCCTGGAATTGTTGCGAACACGTACCTGGAAGGCACATACACGGAGTTTTATCCCACGATCACTCAGGACGTGGCGGGCATGAAGCGTTTGTTCATGCAGTTTTCCTGGCCCGGCGGCATTCCCAGCCATGCTTCGCCGGACACCCCGGGATCCATCCATGAAGGCGGCGAGCTGGGATATTCCCTGCTTCACGCTTACGGCGCGGCGTTTGATAACCCTGATTTGCTGGTCTGCTGCGTTGTGGGCGATGGCGAAGCCGAGACGGGCGCTCTGGCCACCAGTTGGCATTCCAACAAGTTTTTGAATCCTGTGCGCGACGGCGCCGTGCTTCCAGTGCTGCATCTGAACGGATACAAGATTTCCGGACCAACTGTTCTGGCCCGCATTCCAAAAGAAGAGCTCATCGATCTTTTCGAAGGCTACGGCCACAAGCCATATTTTGTGGAAGGCGATGATCCGGCGCTGATGCATCAGCTGATGGCGGCAACACTCGATAAGGCCATCGCTGACATCAAAAAGATCCAGAGCGAGGCGCGACAAAATCCCGATTGGCAACGTCCGCAGTGGCCCATGATTATCCTGCGCAGCCCCAAAGGCTGGACCGGGCCGGAGATAGTGGATGGCCTACAGATTGAAGGGACGTCCCGTTCTCATCAGGTTCCAGTGACCGATCTGAACAAGCCGGAGCACCTCAAGATACTTGAACAATGGATGCTCAGTTATAAACCGGAAGAATTATTTGACGAGAACGGGAAGTTTTTAATCGAGTTGGCCGCGCTTGCGCCGAAAGGGAAACACCGCATGGGCGCGAACCCGCATGCGAATGGCGGCCTGTTGCTCCAAGATCTGAAGATGCCTGACTTTCGGCAATACGCGGTGGAGGTAGCACAGCCGGGGAATTCATATGCCGAGTCAACGCGCGTGCTGGGCCGGCTCTTGCGCGACGTAGTCAAGCTCAATCAGGAGAACGCAAATTTCCGCATCATGGGGCCGGACGAGACGGAATCGAACCGCCTGGGAGCGGTGTTTGAGGCCACGGACCGCGTTTCCATGGCCGAGATCCTTCCGAATGATGAGCACGTGGGCCATAACGGGCGGGTGATGGAGGTGTTGAGCGAGCACATGTGCCAGGGCTGGCTTGAAGGCTATCTGCTCACAGGGCGGCATGGTTTCTTCTCATCGTATGAAGCGTTCATTCACATCGTGACCTCCATGTACAACCAGCACGCCAAGTGGCTTGAGGCGGTGCGGCATATCCCGTGGCGCAAACCGGTCGCGTCGCTCAACTACCTGCTTACCTCGCATGTGTGGCGGCAGGACCACAACGGCTTTAGCCATCAGGACCCGGGGTTTCTGGACAACGCAGTCAACAAGAAGCCGGAGGTCGTGCGAGCGTACTTTCCGCCCGACGCCAACACATTGCTTTCCGTAGCCGACCACTGCCTGCGCAGCAGGAATTATGTGAACATCATCGTCGCCGGCAAGCAGCCGGAGTTGCAGTGGCTGAATATGGAGGCAGCGATTGCGCACTGTACCGCCGGCATCAGCATCTGGGAGTGGGCGAGCAACGATGACGGCGGAGAGCCCGATGCAGTCCTGGCCTGCGCCGGCGATGTGCCCACGCTGGAAACCCTGGCCGCGGCTTCATTGCTGCGAAAACATGTTCCCGGCATAAAAATCAGGGTGGTCAACGTGGTGGACCTGATGACCCTACAGGCCCCGGGCGAGCACCCGCATGCCCTGAGCGACGAGCGCTTTGATGCGATGTTTACCACGAACCGGCCCGTCATCTTCGCCTATCATGGATACCCCTGGCTGATTCATCGCCTGTGTTACCGCCGCCGCAACCATGACAACATGCACGTGCGCGGCTATAAAGAAGAAGGCACCACCACAACGCCATTCGACATGGTGGTGCGCAATAACATGGACCGCTTCCAACTCGCGATCGATACCATACGCCGCCTGCCCGGACTCAAAGCCGATGACGCCATGCATCTGTTCCAAAGCAAGCTGGCGGAGCACAAAGAGTACATCCGGTCTCACGGCGAGGACATGCCTGAGGTGGTGAACTGGCGTTGGAGCCAGAGCTGAGATGCGCTTGAGCGACGGAGCCCGATAGATGGAAGCAGCCATCCTGTGCCTGAATGGCGGCTCTTCCTCATTGAAGTTTGCGGTCTACCGAACGGTTGGGCCGGTGGAAGAGCGAATCTTTTCAGGAGCAGTGGAAGCGATTGGCGTGGCCGGCGGACGAGCATGGCTTCGCGGCGCGGACAAAACGCTCTCCGACAAGAACGGCGCATTTCCAGATCATGCTGAAGCCATTAAGACGATGTTTGCCGCACTGCGTGAACAAGGCGTGAAGGAGCTGGCGGCCGCGGGACATCGCATTGTGCATGGCGGTCCGTTGTTTACGCAGCCGCAGCGGATTGACGAGAGACTTAGAGCTGCGTTGAAGAAGCTTGTCCCGTTCGCGCCCTTGCACCTGCCCTGCCAACTGGCGATGATTGAGGCTGTGGCAACACACTATCCTGATTTGCCCCAAGTGGCTTGCTTTGATACGGCTTTCCACAGCGGAATGCCGGAGGTCGCCAGGCGATTTGCACTGCCGCAGGAACTCTGGGAGCAGGGAATCAAGCGCTATGGATTTCACGGTCTTTCTTATGAATTTGTGGTGGGCAAGCTGGGAAAAGAGATTGGGCAACGAGCCATCATCGCCCATCTGGGCAATGGCGCCAGTATGGTGGCATTGAAAGACGGCTTGCCCGTGGATACCAGTATGGGCCTTACACCTGTCGGCGGATTCATGATGGGAACGCGAAGCGGCGATCTTGATCCAGGCGTGCTCCTTTATCTTATGAGTAAAGAATATTCCGCTGATCGCATGGAAAAACTGCTCAATCATCAAGCAGGGCTCCTTGGAGTGTCCGGACAGACCAGCGAAATGAGAATTCTTTTGGAAAAGCGACAGACTGATCGTGCCGCTGCCATGGCTGTGGAAATGTTCTGTTATCAGGTGCGTAAGTTTATCGGGTCGTTTGCGGCTGTGCTTGGCGGGTTGGATACTTTGGTGTTTACCGGAGGGATAGGCGAGCGGGCTGCGGCTGTTCGTGAGGAAATATGCTCAGGTCTCCAGTTTCTGGATATCGCACTTGATGTTTCAGGCAACGGACGGAATGCTGAAGTGATCAGTGCTCCAGGCAGCCGCTGTGTTGTCCGAGTGGTTGAGACCGATGAAGACCTCATGATCGCGCGGCACGCACGCAGCATTGTTTTTTCCCGATAAGACAGAGCCAACCTAACTTTAATCTGTTGCTCTTGCTAAAAAGGAGCAAATCTTTAAGCAGGGGGGATTCGGTTCCCCAAAATGAACCAGCCAAGTCAAGTTTGTTTCAGGCTTTGTCGACGGCTTTCTTCAACCTTATGAAAATATCGCATTTCATAGAGGAGACGGCGCCTTTATCAAGGGCTTCCAACCATGTCTCAGTACAAAGTTTCCCTACTAACAGAAAATGTAAACGTTAACGGCTCCAGCGACATTAAAAATAAGATATAGAGAGCTTTAATTTGACATTGAAATGGTTGCTCTATTAAAAGTATTTCGCGGCAAATGTTTTATATTGAAACGAGGCAGAGGGATAGTTGCCCGAGCACGGAATGACTAGTAAGATATTTCTTATCACCTTTGCTTATGATTTAGGGTTGTAATTGTTTTCCTCTCATTTAGAATGAGTTCACTTTACGGAGATAGGGCTCGTCAAGTTATCCCCGACGGAGAACAAACCCCGGATGCGAATTCTGATCGCAGAAGATGACGCTCCACTTGCAACCTTCATCGCTAAGGCCTTCAAATCTGAAGACCATGTCACTGAGATTGCCGCCAGCGGCGAAGATGCATTGCAGCGTTTACAAAAAGGATCGTTTGATCTACTCATCTTGGATTTAAACCTTCCTGTCGTTTCAGGCAGCGAAGTGCTCTCTAAGGTCAGGAGTGAGAATGCGGACATTCCCATCCTCATCCTGACTGCGACTGACGAAGTGGCGGAGCGCGTCTCCTGTCTTGACGCGGGTGCGGATGATTATCTGACGAAGCCATTTTCCTTCTCAGAACTCGCAGCGCGCATACGGGCTGTGCTGCGAAGAAAAAACCATTCTGGACAGGCATATTTGAAAGTTGCCGATCTGGAACTGGACTACATGCAGAGAACAGTGCATCGCGGAGACCGGAATATTGAACTTACGCCCAAAGAATTCGCGCTGCTCGAATATTTTATGCGCAATCCGGGACGGCGAATTACCCGCAACATGATCATTGAGCACGTGTGGAAGCTGTCACCGGATACCATGACCAATGTGGTGGACGTTTATGTGAATTATCTGCGTAAGAAGATCGATGAAGGTGCAAAGGTCAGATTGATTCGGACGATTCGTGGTGTTGGATATGAGTTTGGTCCGTCTGATACTACGGACGAAGTGGAAGAGTAAGACTAGGCTGTATTTGGTCAGTGATATCAATAATAAGAAAATTCTTAGAAACAAAGATTGCCTGGTTCACTGGGATTACTTTCACTGGGATTACTTAAGTAGCATAAGAATTACGCATCTTCCGCGACAGACACCTGATTTAACTTCAATAAGAAATCTCTTAAGAAATAAGATTGAGCTTAAGTACTAGTCCGAAAGCCCGATTGGCACTTAGCAGCAGGCTAAGGAGCCTCATGGCCGCATCCTCTTCGTTATCGCAGATGCCGGAGTCTTTTATCGGCTGCGGAAGTTACTTTTTCTCCGGCGCGATTGCACCCAGTCCTTCCAGTGCTTGCTTTGCGTCGTCTGATCCGGGATTAGCTTTTAGCGCACGTTGAAAAGCGTCGATTGCTTTGTCGCGCTGGTTCGTGAGCACATAATACGTGCCCAGAGACGACAACGCTGCATCGTCCTCAGGGTTGCTCCTGGTGTATTTTTCCAGATACTCTGCAGCGCTTTGGTAATCACCAGCTTCGGCTGCCATTATGGCCAGGCCCTTTTGTGCGGCGGCACTGTGGGTTTGGACCAGTTGATAGCCGCCTGCAGCTAGTACCGCGGAAGTGATCACCAGGGTCACCAATTGCAACATCTTGTTATTACGGGCGAAGGCACCCATGGGCAGACCGATGAGCAGACCGGTAACAAACCCTCCGAGATGGCACATGTTGTCGATGTTGCCGAATATGCCCCCGGATGACATGCCCAGCACGAAATTCAAAACAGCAAAGCTGACAACGCTACTGAAGATCGAGCGCTTCTCACCTGCTGATATATTCAGATCGCCAAATTTCACTGCTGCCAATACTGCTCCAACGATGCCGAAGATAGCACCGGAAGCCCCCAGTTCACTGCGCCTAGGATCGTAGGCAATGCTCAAAAGGGCTCCGCCGACGCCGGTGACCATATAAATTGCAAAAGTCTGCCACTTGCCGAACAGGCGTTCAGAGAGACGGCCGAGGCTCCAGAGGCACCACATGTTGAAGCCGATATGGAGAATGTCACCGTGCAGAAAACCAGCCGTGAACAGTCGCCAATATTCGCCACTGAGCGTACGCGGGCCAATATTCGCACCCCAGAACTTCACGTGGAGACCAGGAACCATTTCCAGAAGGAAGGCCAGGACGTTTATGGCAAGGAGAACGACCGTGACCTGGTAACGGCCCGCACCTCCCAGGGCCATGCTTCTTCGTGCGCGGCCAGTGGCCACGCCAGCACAGCGGTCGCACAGAACGGGCGCGACTCCTTCTTCGTTCACGGCAAGAGCCGTGCCACACTTCAGGCAACTAGGCATGATGAATACAGGATAACAAGGAAGTCAAAAAAGCGGGTGGGTGGCCGCTCCAACGGAGAAACTGCGCAACTTCCGGCACTGTTGCTCACAATTCGCCTCAATCGGCCGAAGCAGCCACAATAAAACGCCTAGTGGTCTTTGTTCTCCGATTTGGATTGAGATGGCTGTTGCGCTTCGAGCAAATCGGCAAGGCGCTGCTCTCTGGTACGCCCTCGGCTTTCATGAAGATTGGCTCAAACTCATTTTAAGGCAAAGGGGAAAGCTCATTCCGCAGAGTCAAAAATAAGCTTGTGATTTCAGTTATGCGGTCACTTTTCCACGGAACATCCGATAAATAAATACAAAGTACCCTAGCGCCAGCGCCATGCCAAAGCTCCACCAGATCAACCCGACTGAGAGAGAGTAAGAACCAGCGGCGGCATTGTAAATGGTGATATTCAGTGCCGGATTAGTCGTTGAGATGAGCAAATTAGGATAGACCGCGGCGGCCGCGCCCACCAGCATGAAGATCAGATAGGCACTCGAGGATAGAAAGGCCCCTTTGTCCTGTCCGCGTCGGCGATGAAAAAACATAGCCATCAGGCTCAGAGCAACCGCAACAGGAATCGCAAACAGGACCGGGAAGCTGCGGTAGTTCGTGAGCACTTCAGGCCGTATAGTGAGCGTGGCCCCTAAGCTCAAAAACGTTACCAGGACCAGCACCGGCCAGAGCACTGTTGCCACGCGGCGGGCGCGCAGGTTCAGGTCGCCGGAAGTTTTCACTGCCACGTAGTGTGCACCATGCAGGGTCAAAGCAACCAGAGCCACCACGCCGGCGATTACCGTATACCAATCTAAAATTCCCGGTTCGGCGCCCGGACGCCAATTGGTCCATAAAGGAAGAAAGAAATAGCCTTCTTTGTTCAACGGCACTCCGCGAACAACATTTCCCAGGGCCGCACCGTAAAAAACCGTCAACAGGAGACTTGAAATGGCAAAGCAACCGTCAAAGAACCCTCGCCAGACGGCCCCCTCCAGATGCATGCGCAATTCAATACCGATGCCGCGCAGAATCAGCAACCACAACACAATTATCAGAGGAAGATAGAAACCGCTAAAGCCGGAGGCATAGAGCAGGGGGAAAGCGAAAAATAGAGTGCCGCCCCCGGCCAGCAGCCAGACCTCGTTGCCGTCCCATACCGGGCCTATCGTGCGAATTACAGTTCGCCGCTCCTGATCTGTCTTGGCAATCATCAGGTGCAGCACACCGGCGCCCAGATCGAAGCCATCGAGAACCACATAGGCGGTAATCATTACCGCAACAAGCCAGAACCAGATAAAGAGCATGTTTTCGATTCTCCTAAGCTACGGTAATCGGATCGCCTGCATGCGAAACGCCATCAGGGCGCGGCTCAGGGCCGTGTGCAATCTCTCGATTCACCAGGACCAGGAATAGAATGGCCAGCACTGTGTAGAGCCCCATAAAGCCAAGCAGCGTGAACAGTCCGTTGCCGGCGTGAACATATTTTGAATAGCCCTCGGTGGTCCGCATGAGTCCATAGACCAGCCATGGCTGCCGGCCAATCTCCGCGGTCATCCATCCCGCGGTGTTTGCGATATACGGCAGAGGCAGGCAGAGCATGATGATCCAGAGCATCCAGCGCGATTCATACAGCTTTCTGCGCCATAGCAGAAAAGTCCCAGCCGCCATCACCGCGATAAAGATGGTCCCCAGCCCGGCCATGATGTGATAGCTGTAGTAAAGCAGAGGAATGTTCGTGGGCCACTGGTCTTTGGGATATTCGTTCAAACCTTTTACTTCAGCCGTGGTGGTGCCATAGATCAGGAAGCTCAGGACTCTATTGACGACCAGCGGATTGTCGATTCGCTGGTGTTCTTCATCCGGCTGCCCCAGAATGACCATGGGGGCACCATTCTCGGTCTTGAACAAACCTTCCATAGCGGCAGTTGTAACCGGCTGATAGCGGGCCATGTATTTGCCATGGAGATCGCCAGTCGGGAAGATCTGCAGCGTGGAAAAAATAACACCGGCAATCACGCCTACGCGCACAAAGACGCGTCCGTATTCGATAAATGTCCCTTCCAGCAGGTAATAAGCGCCTACCGCAGCCATTACAAAGGCGGCGGTAATCACGGCGCCGCTCATGTTATGCGCATATTGCAGCTGCGCCCACGGGTTCAGCAGCAGTCCCCAGAAGCTGATGACTTGAAAGCTGCCGTCCGCCCCGCGGGCAAAGGCCACTGGGTGCTGCATCCACGCATCGGTCACAATGATGAAGTAGCCGGAAAGCCATGAGCCAAAAAACACCAGGAACGCCGCCCACCAGTGTCCTTTGGGGCTTAGGCGCTTTTCCCCATAGAGGAAGAGGCCCAGGAACGCGGACTCCAGAAAGAATGAGAACACGCCTTCCATTACCAGAGGTTGGCCTATCACGCCACCAGTCACGCGGGAAAAGTGTGACCAGTTGGTGCCGAACTGGAATTCCATGGGGATACCAGTGACCACGCCCAGAATAAAGTTGATGCCAAAAATCTTCGCCCAGAAGCGGGCGGATTGGTTGTAAATGTCATTGTGCGTACGCAGGGCAAGGGTCTTCAACACTACGATGAGCAGCGCCAGCCCCATCGTCAATTGCGGAAAGAGATAGTGAAAAGTTGCGGTAAAGGCAAAGTGGAGCCGGTGAATCAGTAGAGCACTATCCATCCTCATCTCCTGACAGGCCTTGCGTTACAACACAATCGTATGGTGCACGTGCGTGAGACGCAACGGTGCGTATGAATTTAAGCTGAAATTAATTTGGGGCGGTGTGATTCTGCTTACCCATGAGTTGCCACGCGGAATAGCATCACAACACCCAGAGCAAGAATGAGTAACGATACCAGCCGGCGGAAGTAAATTTCTGGAATGCGTACCAGCACGCGTCCGCCAACGATGGTGCCAATGGCAGCGCCCACGACCATGACGGCAATCCAGAGCGCCAGTCGATGGACCGTATCTGGACTGGTAAAGAAATAGACCGGCATACGGGCGCCATCGACCACAAGCGCGATAGCAGTTGCCGTGGCAACAAATGTTTTGGCTTCAAGATTGAACCCCAGGAGTGCCGCGGAACGGATTCCACCCTGGTTGCCGACAAGGCCGCCCAGCACTCCGGATACAGCTCCGCCGAGCCATGCGGCCTTGCGGCCAAAGCGCATCTTCCGGGAAATCCCCGTCAGGCCTGTAAGACCGGCAAAGATCAGCAACGCCCCAAGGATGTAAGCCAGAATCGGGCTGCTGAAACGGGAGCCAAGCAGCGCACCCAGAAGCCCTCCTGCGGCGCTGGCGATGCCAAAGTGTTTGAGCACCTCGCGGTCAATTGTGTGCCGCAAATTCCAGAAGCGGATGACCGTGGCGACGAGATGTGGAATCGAGACTGCCACCACTGCTTCTTTCGTTCCAACACTCAGCGCCAAAAGAGGCGTGAGAACGCTGCCAATGCCAAAGCCGGCCAGCGCGGCAATCGCGCCGGCCAGAATCGACGCAAAGAAGAGCAGGACGGCAATCATTTGGCCGGTGGAACTGATGGTGTGAACTGCGAAATGTCATAGATGCCGAATTGCTTTTCCAATTCGGTCACCTGGTCCACGGCCATGTCAAAGCCGTCGCCGGCAAAGGTCTTGCGCTCAATGCGCTCGAATTCTTCACCCATGGCGTCATACTCGTGTTTGCTGACCAGGCTGTGCAGTGCCGGGAAGAGCACCGTATCCTCCCGCGCTTCATGCGGGCGATACATGCGGTTGAAGGCCGCCAGCATTGTATTGAGCGTCTGCGTGTCCCCGCTCTTTACCGTGGCAATGATGCTCTCCGTTACGCGCCGGCCCATGGCGTGCTGCGCGCGCAGGTTCACGGTCAACTCCACCAGTTTGCCGGCCTTTTCAAAGCGGGGAAAAATGTGCTGTTCTTCCAACTTTTCGTGATAGTCCTCAATGAAGCTCTTGATAATTCCCGCCGACTTGACGATGATCGCCGGATCGAATTTCTCATGGCCCTGAATACGGCGGATGGCCTCGTCATAGATCAGCAGAATGCGATTGAGCACACCATGCTCACGCATGAGGTCTTCATTGGTGGAAACGTCCTCTTCCGGTTCTTCTTTTTTGGCGGATTTTTTTGCCGTCTTCTGCACGGCCAGAGCAGAGAAGGGTGTCACAAGAGTAGAAGTCGCTACAGCAGAAGTTCCAACGAGAAAAGTGCGGCGTGATGTTTTCATATCAGGTCCTCAATGTGTGTGAGCATCGCCTTTGGGGCGCACACGTATAAACAATATAGCTCCCACGGGATGCTCTCCGTATATTGGAATGAGAAAATCAGGTTTAGCATAGAAACTAACCTGGCCTCCCACAGCGGTTGATAGGCCGGGGACCAGCGGGAATTCGCGGTCGTAGCCCGCGGTGTAAGCCTGGATGCGGGCCAGCAAAGTTTCATCAAAGCCCGCGGGCTCGGGCTGTTTTCCCAGCAGCAACTCGCTGGTGCGGTCCAGGTTTTCAATGCGTCCCCAGACGCGATTGCGTTGGGAAAATTGAAGCATGGATTCAGCCAGATAACCATTGAAAACCTGACCTGTTTCGAGCACACGGTTCCGGCCCCACAGCAACGTAGATGCCCAATGCCCTCCCGCCAACGGGCGGTTGTACGTGATTGAGGCCGTCATGCGTTGAACGTCTTCGCCGGGATGCAGATCTTCAGGGCTGTTGAGATGGGCGAATGAGTATTGCGCGCTCCAGTTTTGCCCAGGCTGCGCGGTTAGACGCGTGGACCAGGAATCGACGGCGCCATGGTCGATGTTCCAGCGAAACTCGTCTGGCTCACGACCGTGAAACCCGGAGACCTCAATGCGGGCCTTTTTATAAGCCAATCCGGCGGTCACCACATCATTCACGATGTGCGTTGAATCCTGGAGATGATGGCCAAGTGAGGCCACCGGATTTTCTGATGCCGAAGCGCGGTGCGCATAGGCGCTGGGCCCCATGGCCGGATCTCCGACAGGCGCCGCGTAGAAAGAAAGGAGAGCATTGCTGCTCAGCCGCAAATCGTAAAGCGCCGCCAGTTCCATAATGAAGTCGTGCGGGTGCTGGCCGTCATTGATCGGCTTGCCGAAGGCCGTTTCTCCCTGCTGGAAGAGCAGCGGGTAGGAGCGATTAGTCACCGTTGCAGGCTCCAGGCTCAGCATGGTGCGGAGCGTGAGCTGGCCGCGCCCGATCTGGCGCTGTGCCATGGGCATAAACCAATTGGTAGAAAAGATTTTGTCATAACCGCGTGGACCACTCTGCTGCAATGCGCTCAAAAAGGCCGCGCCATGGAACATAAACAGCCATTTGCCACTGGGACGCATAATCATCGGCTCGTCCATGGAATTTGGCTGCGCTGAGGTGCCAGCGGTGGAGTGATGCAGGATTTCGTCAATGAATGTGGCTGCGTGGTGGTGTCCGGCGTCGTGCTGCATGCCGGGCATGTCTTGCATGCTGTCCTGCGATGCTTGTGGTTCCTGTGCTTGCTTCGTGCCATGCCGGTGTTGAGCTGTTTGTGGTTCCTCCGCAGCAGTAGCAAAATGGGAAAAAAACAAAAGAAAGAAGACAGATATAGATAAAAATTTCATGAAAATCCTTGATGCTCTCCGAGTCGAGCAGTGCGTTACTTTGGAGCATCATCGCTCGTGCAATTTTGGGGACTGGTTGATGAGCGTTTTCAAAAAACTTCAGATCAGATGCGAAGCGCGAGCGGGCCGGGTGGGCCTGAGACGGGAGGTGCGATTTCAACGGCATGGCTTAAGCGATCGCTTGATTCAAAAAACGAATTGCGAACAAGTCCCGCGGCGGCAAGTGGGGCGGGAATAACTGCCGTATTCAAAAGGGCTTCGGGGGCATGCTCTCCATTGCAGCAGATATGTCCGGAATTGGGTGCAGAGGGCGTGGCAGGCGCGGAATCATGGCAGCCAGTGTCTGAAGTGAAGGCTGCTTCCACATTTGTCATCGATGTCAGGCCATTGGTGCAGGACGCCTGCAACAAAAGGGCCGCTATGGCCACAAAGGCTGCAACCCTGCTGGTAAATCGAACCATCGAACCTATTCCCATCATGCAATTTCCCGCAGCCCGGGCTGCTCTCTTGATTCTATCGCATGACCACATCGGGCGTTCTGTTTGCGTCCAAGTTTTTGGGCAATCAAGTTCCATCCCGGGATTCCCGAAACGTATACTGTTGGCTCTTTGCAGGAGGTCCTTTGTCCACAAGGAAAATGTCTGCCATGAAATTGTCCGCCAGGAACGTGACCGCTCACGCTGTGTTGTTTTTGATTGTGAGTGCTTCGCTGGCTCAGCTTGCCGCCCAGGAAGCGCAGCCGGGAAGTTCCGCCCAGGCGCCGCTTACGCTCACCTTGCAGGACGCTCTGACGCGGGCGCGCAGCAACAGCGTCCAGTTCCAGGCCGCGCTTACCGATCAGGGAGTGGCGCGTGAAGACAAAGTGCAGGCCCGCGCGGCTTTATTGCCTAGCCTTACCTACAACAACCAGTTCGTTTACACTGAGCCCAACGGGACTCCCTCAGGCGTTTTTGTGGCAAACAATTCCCTGCATGAATATCTGAGCCAGGCAAATATTCATCAAGTGCTTGGATATACCAGCTATGCGGACTTTCGACGGGCGCGGGCACTGGAAGCGGTGGCTCGCGCCAGGGCTGAGGTCGCCAAGCGCGGGCTGGTAGTGGCCGTGGTGCAGGGTTACTACGGGTTGATCGCCGCGCAACGCAAGTATTCCAATGTTCAGCAGGCGGCAGCCGAAGCAAAGCAGTTTTTGTCTCTCAGTCAAAAACTGGAGAATGGCGGCGAAGTGGCGCACGCAGATGTGATCAAGGCGCAGATCCAGTCCAACGACCGGCAGCGCGATCTCCGCGAGGCGCAGCTTGCCATGGACAAGAGCCGGCTGGATCTGGCCGTGCTCCTGTTTCCTGATTTCAATTTGAACTTTACCCTGGTCGATGATGTGCAGCTTGCCCCACCGCTCATGAGTTTTGAAGATTTCGTCAAAGCCGCGCAGAACCGGAACCCGGACGTTCGTGCATCAAACGCCGGCTTCCAGGCGGCAAGGTTTGAGAGGGCTTCCGCCCAGAGCGGATACTTTCCTACCCTGACATTCGATTATTTTTATGGCATCGATGCGCCGCATTTTGCAAAGCGCGAGCCCGATGGAACGCGCAACCTGGGCTACGCCATTGCGGCCACTTTGAATATTCCGGTATGGAATTGGGGTGCCACGCACAGCAAGGTCGTACAGGCCGATCTTAAGCGCAAGCAGGCGCAGCGCGAGCTCTCACTGGCGCAGCGGAAATTGCAGGCCGACATGCGTGAAATGTATGCTGAAGCCGAGGCCGCGCGAGCGGAGCTGGAGCTGCTGAAGAGCTCCGCCGATCTTGCGTCCGAGAGTCTGCGCCTCACGATCTTGCGCTATCAGGGCGGGGAAGCCACGGTCCTGGAAGTGGTGGATGCTCAGAATACACTTACCCAGGCGAGGAACGCTTTCAGTGATGGCGAGGTGCGGGCGCGGACCGCTCTGGCGAATCTGCAAACCCTGACAGGTACAATGTAACTTCTAATTTACTATGCCAAATTGTAAGAGAAGACAGGTTGGAGTAAGCGTCTGTGTTGCAGCAGTGTGCCTGGCGATTGCCGGCTGCGGCAAGGGCGAAAAGGAAGAGGCCCCTGAGGTCAGCGTTCAGGCTGCACCGGCCATCAAGGCCGATATCTCCCGCGTGGTGATCACAGACGCGATCATCTTTCCCGTCGCACAGTCAGCTATCACGCCCAAGATCAATGCGCCGGTAAAAAAATTCTATGTGGTGCGCGGGCAGAAGGTGCGCCAGGGCCAGTTGCTGGCGACTCTGGAAAACCGCGATCTATCCGCCGCCGCAATGGATAACAAAGGGGCTTACGAACAGGCCGAAGCGGCATATAGCACAAATGTTGGCGCGACTCTGCCAGAGGAAAACGCTAAAGCGGAACTTGACGTGCAGACGGCGCAGCAGGAACTTGACGCTCAGCAAAAGCTCTATACCAGCCGTGAAGATCTCTTTAAGCAAGGCGCGCTGCCGCGCAAGGACCTTGATGCCGCCGCCGTATCTCTGGCCCAGGCCAGAAGCGCTTACAACATCGCCAAAAAACATTTGGATGGACTGAATGCCGTAGGCAAGCAGGGAGCGCTGAAATCGGCAAGCGGGCAGCTTACCTCGGCCAAGGGGAAGCTGCTCAATTCTGAAGCGCAGCTCAGTTATTCTGAAGTTCGCAGCCCGATCGACGGTTACATCACTGACCGTCCACTTTATCCCGGTGAGATGGCGTCGACTGCTGCTCCGCTACTGACAGTGATGGATATCTCGCAGATCATTGCGAAAGCGCATGTGCCGCAGAGCGATGCATTGCTGCTGCATAAAGGCGACAAATCCACAATTTCGCTCGCTGGACTGGAGACGCCAATAACCGGCAAGGTCGCGCTCATCAGCCCAGCGCTTGATCCCAACAGCACAACGGTTGAGGTATGGGTGCAGGCGCCAAATGCCGGCCAGCAATTGCGTCCTGGAACCACTGCCCAGGTGGCGATTACCGCCGAGACGATGAAGGATGCACTGGTCGTACCCGGTGCCGCGCTGTTGAATGCAAAAGGCGATCAGGCCCAGTTAATGGTGGTTGACGATCAAAGCGTGGCCCACAGCCGTGACGTAAAGACGGGCATTCAATCCGGCCAGCAAGTCCAGATTGTTTCCGGACTCAAGCCCGGTGAAGTGGTTGTGACTGAGGGAGCTTATGGCCTGCCCGATAAGACCAAGGTGAAGGTAGAGAAGGCTGAGAGCCCATCGGCCGCTGAAGGCACGGAAAAGGACAAGGACGATGAGGCCAGGTCCAAGGACAATGCCGCAAAGAGCAAGGGCAAAAAGGACTAGGCCAAATGGCGGATGACCGCAAGCTCACCAACGGCTCCGAAGTCAGAATAGATGCACCTCGTCGCCACTGGCTCGCCGAGAACTCCCGGACAGTACTTTTTCTCATCATTGTTATGGGTTTAGTCGGGGCCTATCAGGCATTCACTATCCCTGTAGCTGTATTTCCTTCCACAAATTTTCCCCGCATCGTGATCGGCGTGGATAACGGCGTGATGCCGATTGATCAAATGATGGTCACTATCACGCGCCCCGTGGAGCAGGCCGTCAACAGCGTGCAAGGACTGGAAACAGTACGTTCCATTACCAGCCGAGGATCAGCCGAAATTGATTTGTTTTTTAACTGGCATGTGGACATGTTCCAGACGCTGCAGCTTGTGGATGCGGCGCTGGCCAGGGTCGCGCCTGAACTGCCGCCGGGTGCAAGGATTGAAAGCCACAGGCTCACCTTCGCGTCATTTCCGATCCTTGGTTACAGCCTGACTTCAGACAACGTGCCCCAGACGCGGCTCTGGGAGATGGCGACGTATGACATTGCGCCGCGCTTAAATCGCATGTCCGGCGTGGCCACGGTGATTGTGCAAGGCGGGCAGGAGCCTGAATTCCAGATCACACCCAGCCCGGCCCGTTTGCTGGCAACGTCAGTGACGGTCACAGATATTTTGAATGCGGTGAAAGCCACCAACCTGGTGGATTCGCCCGGATTGTTCGAACGTAACCATCAATTGGTGCTGGGCCTGGTGAGCGGGCAGGCGCGGAATGCTGACGATCTGGCGAATACCGTGATCAAGAACACTCCAGCAGGACTGCCGGTGCGCATTGGCGACGTGGCTACGGTCCAGCAGTCAGTCAAGCCGCTGTATACGATTGTGCGCGCGGACGGCAAGCCTGCGGTCCTGCTGAATATTAATCGCCAGCCGGACAGCAATACGGTTGCGGTGGCGGATGAGGTGCACGCCGAAGTCGACCTTATCCGGAAGACGCTGCCGCCGGGAATTCATCTCATACCTTTTTACGACCAGTCAGGGATCGTTCAGGACTCCATCAAGAGCGTGCGCGACGCTATTTTGCTGGGGCTTACTCTCTCCGCGATTGTGCTGGTAGTTTTTCTGCGCGACTGGGGCAGTTCAGTGGTGGCAGGCCTGGTGATTCCGATGACGATTTTCATCACCTTTATTGCGCTGAAGCTGCTGGGCCAGAGCTTTAACCTGATGACGTTAGGCGGGCTTGCTGCCGCAGTCGGCCTGGTGATCGACGATGCCATTGTTGTGGTGGAAAATATTGTTCTGCATCGCGATGCCGGCGAGGGAAAGATCCAGGCTGTCCAGAGCGCGCTTTCAGAGATTACAGTGCCGCTGGTCGGTTCCACTCTTACACCAATCGTTGTATTCCTGCCCTTGATCTCAATGACTGGGGTAAATGGAACTTTTTTCCGCGCGCTGGCAGTGACCATGTGCGCTGCGCTGCTCACATCTCTGGTGCTGGCGCTTACCTGGACGCCAACATTAAGTTTCTTTCTGCTACGCCGCAAAGACCCTGAGCAACCCACTGCCGGTGAAAGTGCTGACATGGACCAGGAGATCCGCAGGCTGATGGCCGCTGAAGAAGCGTCGATGGCGGGCTTCTTCGGGCGGGTCATTTCGTTTTATGAGCGCTGGTTGCGTCGTGCGCTGGAGCATCCAAGGTGGCTGCTTGGCGGCGCTGCTCTGCTTATAGTGGTTTCATTTGGGTGTTTCTTCCTTCTTGGTTCCGATCTTCTCCCGGAAATGGATGAGGGCGGTTTCATCCTTGACTACCTTACGCCGCCCGGCAGCTCACTCCAGGAGACGGACCGCATGGTGTCGCACCTGGAACAGATGCTGCGGGAAACTCCTGAAGTGGAGAGCACGTCCCGTCGCACCGGTTTGCAACTTGGATTGGCGGCCGTGACCGAAGCCAACCGTGGCGACATCTCAGTGAAGCTGAAAGCTAACAGGAAACGCGCTACGGACGAGGTGATTGCAGACTTGCGCGCGCAGGTCAAGCGTGAAGAGCCGGCGGTGGATGCGGATTTCCCTCTGCTGTTGCAGGACATGATCGGCGATCTTACCGGCGAGCCGGAGCCCGTGGTCATCAAACTGTTTTCTGAAGATTCCAAACTGCTGGAAGAGCAGGCGCCGCGTGTGGCAGACGCGAGTGAAAAAATCTCCGGCGTAGTGGACTTGAAAAATGGAATTGAAAATACCATGAGCGGTCCGGCAGCGGAGTTCAGAGTGAACACCACCACGGCTGCCAAAGCCGGATTCACCGCCGAAGAAGTTTCCACTGACGCCACCGCGGTTCTACAGGGAGTAACGTCAGCCAATCCCGTAGTGGCGAACAACCGCGCTTATAACGTGCGGGTGCGTTTCCCGGAGCAGAACCGGAGTTCGCTGGAAGCCATGAGTAACACGCTCCTGGTCAGTTCCGCCGGTCGCACGGCAACGCTGGGATCGCTGGCGCAGCTGAATGAGCTTCCGGGACAAACCGAGATCAACCGGGAAAACCTGCAGCGCATGGTGGAGGTAACGGCGCGGCTGGAAAAGATGAGCCTGGGTACAGGTGTTGCTAAAGTCCAAAAAGAGGTGTCAGCGCTCCATCTACCTTCAAGCATACGGGTGGTTTATGGCGGCAAGTACGCGCAGCAGCAGAAAGATTTTCATGACATGGCCATGGTGCTGGTGCTGGCGATCGTGCTGGTATTTATCGTCCTGTTGTTTGAGTTCCGTAGTTTCTCTGCGCCAGTGGCGATCTTGAGTTCGGCATTGCTTTCGATCTCAGGCGTTTTTCTGGCTCTGCTGGTGACCGGCAAAACCGTAAACCTGGCATCATTGATGGGATTGATCATGGTCATCGGCATTGTGGCCAAGAACGGCATCCTGTTGCTTGATGCGAACCAGAAATTTGCGCATGCCGGTTTTGAGCCGGAAGAGGCCATGATCCAGGCGGGCCGCCGCCGTTTGCGCCCTATCTTTATGACCGCGTTGGCGACGATGGCAGGCATGCTGCCGCTGGCGTTTGCTCTGGGTGCGGGTTCTGAAATGCTGCAACCGCTGGCCATTGCCGTGATCGGCGGAATCCTCTTTTCCATGGTTCTATCACTGATCGTCACGCCGGCCGTATATTTCTATCTGGGCAGGAAAAAAGTTGTAACCGCTTGAGCAGCCCGGCGATCTAAAGATGTTACGGCTTTTTTGCCGTCAAAGATTAACCAATTGGATGGCTCGGGCGAATAGAAACCTATTGCTTTAGTCCGGAAAGTCGCGCTATAGTCGGCTCCCGTATTATGCGGCGCATTTTATCCATTGCGATAGTTGTCGCCTTGTTTTCGTCCATGCTCTCGCCCGTGATGGCGGAGGCATGTACGGCAGCGGGGAAGGCAGCTTCTTGCCATGAAGAGGCAATGCCGTACTGTGACCGGCCCATGCATGAGCATCACCATCACGGTGCTGCGACGGGTGATTCAAAATCTGGTTTGTCCGCATCTGAAAACGGCGTCAAGTGCCCCATGGATTGTTGCACTCCGGGACATCCGCGGAATGGTGCTGCCGTTGTTGCAACTTCTATTCTTCCTTTACTGGCAATGAGCGACCGGGAATTCCAATATGTCCCGATCACGTTTACCGTCGCCGGCTTTTCTTCCCATACGGACCGCGGCCCTCCCCTGGCCTAACCAATCACGATCCTCAAGCTCCCTGAGAACCAAGCTTGCACACGATTTGAAGTGTATTCCGTGCTTTCTGCCAGAAGCGATTTGCCACGATCAAAGCGCGGATTGCTGAACGGCTTTTCAGGTTGAACTAAGCAGCGAACCGGCAAAACAACCAGGCGCTTGGCATTTTTTCCGGGCTGGCGCCAAGGGGAACGGTCAACCATGAAACTTACAACAGTCGTCGTACTGGGCATCTTTCTGATTTTTGTCACAGCAGAATCTTTCGCCTCGGTTTTTGGCACCGTCAAAGCGATTGTTCATGATCCGCAGCACCGGCCCGTGCAAGGAGCGCAGGTTGAGGTGCAGAGCCGCACTTCTGCATTCAAGACGGCAGGAACAACGAACGAGGATGGAATCGCCACTGTAGTCAACGTTCCCGTTGGGGAATACGACATCAAAATCATTTCGCCTGGATTTACGGTGGCAGAGCAACCCGTCACGGTTACTTCCGGAAACGTACAAGAAATGCATTTTGCATTGGTGCTGGCACAGCGCCAGGAGATGGTAGAAGTTTCCGGCGCTCCGGAGACCGTGAATCCGTCTTCGGCGACTCCGCAGGCGCTGGTAAGCCGGAATGATATTGCCCAGACGCCCGGCGCGGACCGCACCAACTCCATGTCCATGATCACTGACTTTGTCCCTGGTGCGTCCATGGTGCATGACCAGTTGCATGTGCGGGGGGGACATCAGGTGACGTGGGCCATTGACGGGGTTCCCGTTCCGAATACAAACATCGCTACCAACGTGGGGCCGCAATTTGATCCCAAGGACATTGATTACCTTGAAGTGCAACGCGGCAGCTTTTCCGCTGAATCCGGTGACCGGACTTACGGCATGTTCAATGTGGTTACACGCTCCGGCTTTGAGCGTTCCCGCCAGGGCGAACTTGTAACCAGTTACGGAAGCTACAACTCCACGGACAGCCAGCTGAGCGTTGGTGATCACAACGACCGGTCGGCATATTACTTCAGCATAAACGGCAATCGTACGGACCACGCATTGGAAACGCCGACAACCGACAACCTGCATAATCAAGCTGCCGGCGGCGGAGCGTTTACTTCGCTGATCTTTAATGCCACGCCGAAAGATCAGTTGCGCTTTGTGGGATCGGCAAGGACCGATTTCTACCAGGTACCGAATGACGCCGATCTGCAAAATGCAGGGGTGCGGGACCGAGAGCGCGAGCAGGACATCTTTGGCAGCCTTTCCTGGGTACACACGTTTGGTCCGGGCGTTTTGTTTACGCTGTCACCTTCCTATCATTTTAATCGCGCGGCTTTTGAAGGACTGGGAGCGCCTGACCAACGGATCGTTACCACTGACAACCGGGCTTCTTCCTATGCCGGTGGGCAGGCTTCCGTCAGTGTGGTGCAAGGCCGCCATAATGCGAGCATTGGTTTTTATGGATTTGCCCAGCATGACAATACGCTCTTTGGCCTGAATGGCACCAATGACATAGGCGATGCGGTGGATAAACATCCGCCGCGGCAGAAGGTTGGCGGCGATCTTGAAGCTGTTTGGATTCAGGACCAGTACAAGGCGTCCTCATGGCTCTCTTTGACGGCGGGAGTGCGCTTCACGCGTTTTGCCGGACTGGTAACTGAAACCGCGGGAAGCCCGAGGCTGGGAATTGCGATCCAGATTCCCCATCTGCACTGGGTGTTGCGTGGCGGCTATAGCCGTTACTACCAGGCGCCTCCGCTGGATACGGTTTCCAGCGACGTGCTTACTGCCGTGTCGCCTGATCAGGGATTTCTGCCGCTGCGCGGCGAGCGCGACGAGCAGCATGATGTTGGCTTGACGATTCCAGTCCGCGGCTGGGTCTTGGACTTTGATCATTTCCGCACCGGCGCACACAACTTCTTTGATCACGACGCTCTGGGAAACTCCAACCTTTTTATTCCGCTGACGATTGAAAGCGTCCGCGTTCTTGGTTATGAAGCTACAGTGCGTTCGCCCAAGCTTTTCAAGAAACTTGATTTCCACCTGGCGTATTCGCGCCAGTCAATAGAAGGGTCGGGCGGGATCACAGGCGGGCTTACGGACTTTGCGCCCCCAGCCAATGGCTTCTTTTTTCTTGACCATGATCAGCGGCACACGTTGAGCACAGGATTTACTTCAGTGCTTCCGTACAAAAGCTGGCTCTCCGGCAATGTAACGGCGGGATCTGGTTTCCTTGCCGGCGATGGGCCGGGCCATCTGCCCAGCTACGCGACCCTGGATCTGTCAGTGGGGCACTCATTCGGCGAGAATTGGTCAGTCAAGCTGACGGCGACGAATCTGGCGGACAAAAGATATTTCATTGATCGCACCAACAGCTTTGGCGGCTCGCACGTGAGCGATCCGCGCATGGTTACCGTACAGTTGCGATACAAATTTCATTACTAGGGTTTCAGTCTCATTGGTGCGCGGCCCGCGCGGAAAGTGGGGACGCAGTAATCGCCTTGCGGATATTTGCCTCCGGCGCTTTGTCATTGAAGCTGACGGAGCCGTCTTTCATCGCGATTCCGAGCTTTGTCCAGAGTTTCTCCAGATCGACGGGCGCGGGCGTGTCACGCATTTCCTTGTAGAGGCTGCGCAGCACCGTGGTCCCCGTTGCCTTGTCGCCGATGGCGAGGGCCTTCGCAATCTCCCAATCCTCGCTGATGCTGCCGCCGGCCTTGTTGATCCCGCGTAATGCGTCCTCAAGGCCTTTGCGGTTTTTTGTATGCTCGCGAATGCGCACATCGGCCACCAGGCAAAATAGCGCGCCGCCCCAGTAGGTCCGTCCCCAGCTGTGGGTGTGGTCGAGTCCCTCGTCGCCAGGCTGCGGCTCACCTTTGGGCATATCACGAACAAAGGTGCCCCATACCTCGGCAACAGACATGCCGCCCATGCGCGCCCGGGCCACCGGCTCGGCATACGTGGAGATTCCTTCTTCAATCCAGCGCTGGTCGTCACCCATGTTGGGGAAAGCGAGATGGATCATTTCGTGGACCAGTACCCAGTCTTCTTTGGTGGCGGCGACATCGGCATTGTTGCCAACGCTGATCAAGATGAGGCCGCCGTCTTTGGAATAGGTAACACCATGGCGTATGCCGGAGCCGTTGCTGCCGCGGATACGCAAGGTGAGATGGGGAACGGGAAAGCGGCCGTAATAGTTGGCGACTGTTGAAGCAGATGCCTGGACCCAGCCCAGCAGCTCCTGCCGTGACAACTTCATTGGCGCATCAGGCAGGGTCACGTCAATGGTTGCGCCTGCAACCTTGAGCTCTGCACGGTCTGTGTCAGGAGCCTGGCCGTGGGCGGCTCGAAAAGACAAAAACATCAGCAGAAAAGCCAATATCTTATGGAGATGATGAAATCCCATGAATCACAGACTAACATCAGGCGTCAAACGGTAGCAGCAGAAACCTGAGACCGGCGTTTTTTCCACCAGGCCGCGACAACGGTATCCAGGGAGAGCCAGCCCGGTCCAAAAATCAAGACCAGAAGCGACACAAGCAGGAAGGGAAACGGGTCGGCTCCGAAAAATTTGCCGGATTCAGAAAAGAAGGCCGTCAGGGCCTCCCGGTCAGCGGTGATATAGGCCACAATCATGTTGATCAGCAGAGGAACTGCAATCAGGCGCGAAGCCAGTCCAAGAATCAGAAGGATTCCGCCAACTGTTTCCAGAGAAGCATTGAAGTAGGCATTCAACGTTGGAGCAGGGATTCCCAGCTCAGTGAAGAAGCTGATCACCTTTTCTATGTGGGAGAATTTACCGATTCCGCTCTCAAGGAACAGCCATCCCCAATAGAGCCGGATTGCAAGCAGGAAAGGTGACTGAAGGGAATCAGCCGCTTTGAGGAACCAGTTGCAAAGGACTTCAAGCTTGCTGGTCAGCGAATTCATTCAGGATTATTTCTCCACGGGCCGGCAGAACCAGCCTAACTCCGCCCAGTTAGCGAACCAGTCATGCAGCTGTTCCATGACGCGCTCCAGTTTTTTCCCTGACCAGTTGACCGACGTTTCGATTGCCTGGGAGAGCGGCTGCCCCTGCTGTAGAGCCCGCAGCAAGGCAAAGGCTTCCGGCTTCAGCCGCTTGAAATATACGCTGTACTGCTGACGGTGCACGGCCAGATAGACTTTTTTTGTCTTGGGCAAAATCTGTTGTTTGTGCGGCCTGGACTCCGCGCTGTCCATGACCACCACGTTACTGGAGATGTCAGTCTCGGGTTCTTCAGTTTCGCGGACCTTGAGCAGAAGTTCATCCACGGGGTAGGCAAGATCAAGCAGCTGGATATGCGGCTGCAAATGAAACACTGGATCTTCACCCAGACTGCCAAGCTCGTTCTGGGTGAGAACAGGCAATTCGGCGGCATCGTAGGCTTCAATGTCAGCCCACTCCAGCCGGACCATGTCCAGCGCCATGCGCTCATGTTCCGCGATCAATTCAGGATGCGCGCGAAGCCATTTTTCCAGACGCGAACCGAGATCGCGCAGGGTAAAAGACTCTGAAGGCATTTCAGTCAGGTAACCGAGCAGAACCTGGTCGAATTTTTCCTGTCCTATCACCGCACGAAGGCCGGGAAAATCATCCGCCAGGGAAGAAAGAATGCGGAACCAGTAGACACGGTTGTAGATTTCCAGGCGCTCCACCGAGGTGAGCCGATCGTTTGGTTTGATGACCTTTTCCGCTATCTCCGTGGTGGACTTACCATCAAGCGTGAGCGGGCGCATGCGCTCATCTTCCGTGAGGGGTTGCCGCACAACTTCAAAGACCGCGCGCTGGATCTGGTCCAGGTTCATGACGCCACCGCAGAACTGGCGGGCACATAGCGCTGGGCCTTCAGGGCCTCTTTATGGACCTCATCGAAGGAGGGAATGCGGTCATCCCATTCCAGCAGAGTTGCCGTGGGGCCGGCGAGTTCAATGGCCTTGGCGTAAAGCTGCCACACGGGATCAAGGACCGGATGATCGTGCGTGTCAAGAATATATTTCTCGTAATTCGAATGACCAGCAATATGGATCTGGGCGACGCGCTCCGCAGGGACGCTCCGCAGGTACTCAAACGGATCAAAACTATGATTGCGTGATGAAACGTAAATATTATTCACGTCGAGCAGAATGCCGCAGTCGGCATCTTCCACAACTTCGTTGAGGAATTCCCATTCCGTCATTTCAGAAACGTGATACTCGGCATAACTGCTCACATTCTCCACGGCAATGGGAACTTCCAGAAAGTCGCGGGCCTCGCGGATCTTTTGTGCGGTACGTTTGGCAGCTTCAAATGTGTACGGCATGGGAAGCAGATCGTGTGAGTAGCGGCCATCCACGCTGCCCCAGCAAAGGTGGTCAGTAAGCCATGGAGTGTTGGTGCGCTTGACGAGCTTTTTTAAACGGCGCAGGTGTTCACGGTTTAATGGTTCAGCGGAGCCAAAATACATGGAGACGCCGTGTTGCACTACACGATAGCGCTCCAGAATCTGATCAAGGACCTGAAGCTGGCGGCCGCCTTCCACCATGAAATTTTCTGAGATGATCTCAAACCAGTCCACTACGGGCTTTTTCTCAAAGATATGGCCGTAGTGAGGAATGCGCAGCCCAATGCCGACGCCGTAGTCTTTATTTCCGTTGAATCGATTTGCGGGCATAAATCTATGTGATGAGTAAGAGAGAAGAACTAAAACAGAGGACCAGCGGAGTTCCACCGGCCCTCTTGAACCACTGAGGGCCTATGGCTACTTCGCCTCTTTTTCCATGGGCTTGCCGTCTGTCCTGCAGCCGCCTTTGCCTTTACAATCGTTCTTGCCTTTGGTTTCGCCGCAGCCGCCCTTGCCTTTGCAAGAGTTCTGGCCTTTGCAGGCGTGCTTGTCTTTCTTTGCTTTACCGGCTTTTTTACCGGAGTCGGCTTTCTTGGTGTCGTCCTTCTTTTCGGTGTCCTGGGCAAGGGCGTTCTGGCCAGCAACAAATCCTGTCAGGGCCGCACCCATCAGCAGTAAACGCACAGACTTAGTCATTTTGAAAAGATCTCCCTTCCAATTTTTTTAAAGGCGCTGCAAAAGAGCAATCCTACGGAACTGAACACAACAGGGAGCCGTTAGTTGCTCTTGGCAGTCGTCCTTTGAAGTACGTACAGCAATGCAAAACGGATTGGTTCAAATTCAGTCATTGAATGCGACGGAGCGTACCGCCGGTAGAGGGTAAATAGTTGCACATCTTCTAGGGACAAATATGCGAGGGAATACTAACATGGCGCTGCAAGGAGAAAGAAGCCTTTTTCTTTTCTTCCCAGATGCCACTTTAGATACAACTTAATTTTTGCGCTGTACAAGGAAATGGGCCAAGTCCTTAAGCGTTTGCGCGCTGTGACCAAATGGATCAAGGGCGCCGCAGCCGGTAGCGACCAGGGCGTCAGCCTGGCGAAGCGATTCGTCAATCCCAAACAGGGAGGGATAAGTTGCTTTTTCTGAAGCCGTGTCTTTGCCGGCAGTCTTGCCCAGTTGCTCAGAAGATTGTGTGACGTCAAGCACGTCATCCACGATCTGAAAGGCCAGCCCGATGGAGCGGCCAAAATCCCGTAGTCGCTGGATTTCCACGCCAGAACCGTTTGCATATATACCTCCACTCACCAGACTTGCAGTGATGAGCGCGCCGGTTTTGGAGCGATGAATATATTCCAGCGTCGCGGCATCAGGGCGATGGCGCTCTGCCTCCAGGTCCTTCACCTGTCCGCCAATCATCCCATCCACGGTGCCGGTTCCCCGGGCAATCTCCTCGATGATCTGAACCCGCGCTTCTGCTGGACATTTCAGGCAGGCCAGAACTTGATAGGCCTGAGTTTGCAGTGCGTCACCGGCCAGGATGGCCAGCGCTTCCCCAAAGGCCACATGGCAGGTTGGTTTGCCCCGGCGCAGATCGTCATTATCAAGCGCAGGCAGATCGTCATGAATGAGCGAGTAGGTATGGAGCATCTCCAACGCGCTGCCCAGCTCTTCCACGCCTTCCGGAAGACGACCGGCGATCATGCGCGCGGCTTCCATACATAGGACAGGGCGAAGGCGTTTGCCTCCGGCGAAAACGCTGTGCCGCATCGCCTGATGAATGGAATCCGGCCGCTGGGTGGCGGCGGGCAATAGTCTTTCGAGTGTCGCATCAATGGTGCGTTGGCCCTGGTCCAGGATCTCTTTAAGCATGAATATTGAGTATAAAACAAGAGATCGCCGTGATCGCGTGTCACTGCTGCTTTGGACTGATCGCCGCGATCGGAGAAGCGCAGGAGGCATGATGGGCAGGAATCACAGGGGAGCATCTTGTCGATGCTCCCCTGTCTGCTTTAGACGGGATGAACGACGAATAGCGATTCTTTTTCAAGCCGCGTGAGAGTGCGAGAGCGGTTTGGTATGGCTTGCCGCCAGGACGATGGCCCTAACATCAGAGGAGTAACAGCAATCGCTTGCGCCAGCCGCCAGTGCGTCCATCCACATCTTCTCGTCAGCCAGACGGTGCGTGCAGACAATGGTGGTGGCGGAAAACTCCCGCTTGAACTGCTGCACTTCATAGAGTGTGGCCAGTTCAAGGTCAACAATCGCCACATCGGCGCGATGTCTGGGGATGGCTTGCCGAAGCTCATCCAGACTGTCCGCCAGATGCACCACGCGGAAATGGTTATAGAGAGACTTCGCCAGCATTTCCGCTGTTTTGCTGTTGCTTTGGGCGACAACTACACTGAGCGGTTTCATGCAATACTTCCTCATTGGCTGGGGCGAAAATAACGATGCTTTCGCTTGGTCTGCAAGCTGCGAGGCTGTTCCGCAGGCTGTGGGGAAAACTATTTCTTGACCGGCTGGGCCCTTTCGAGGGCAGGTTCATAGGGCTCAGGCTGTAACTTTCCGTTTTGTCGGAGAAGTATTTCGACTTTGCCTTCTGCTTCCTCCAGCTCCTTGCGGCAGGAGGACGAAAGCTTCAACCCTTCTTCAAAGAGCTTCAAAGCCTGCTCGAGCGGCACGTTACCTTTTTCCAGCTCGTCGACGATTTGTTCAAGGCGTTGAAGGCAATCTTCAAACTTAGGCACAGAGCCGAAACTCCATATACTGGTATTCTACCGCGATAAACGGCTGGCGCTCTCGATTTTTTTCCACAATATGCGAATAAAAATGAAAATCATTCAGCATTTTCGCGGACATCGAACTTCTCTTACAAACCCGTGCTGAGTGAGGACTTTCTTGAGGAGACAACCCTTAAACCTTAGCTCTAACTTATCCCGCCGCTGTCGCAGAGCCGCCGATACCATCCAGCACATCTACAGCCGAACTATATCGCCCCAGTGGGGCAGCCACTTGCGCTCCCTGGACCAGTCCGCGGACCTGGTGGAGCATCTCGCGCGCTATCAGAATGCCTTCAGCTCGAGCAGCATCAGCATTCGGGGCGCGCGCCATGCGATCAATGATGGAGTCAGGCACGGAGACACGCAGCTCATTCTTCATGAACTCGGCATTGCGTACGCTGGTCAGCGGCCAGATTCCGGCAAGTACGGGAATGCGGTGATGATCCACGCGGCGCAGAAACTGCTCCAGCAGAGCGATATCAAAGACCGGCTGCGTGACCGCGAAGTCCGCGCCGGCTTCTACTTTGTATTCAAAGCGGCGCACTTCTTCGTCAATATTCACGATCCCCGGGTTTGCGCCCACGCCGATCAGGAATTTGGTGCCTGAACCGATTGGGTTTCCACCTACATCCAGACCAAAGTTCAAGTTATGGACGATGTTCACCAGACCGATAGCATCCACGTCAAACACCGCAGTGGCATCTGGATAGTTGCCGAGTTTTGGTGGATCGCCGGTGATGCAGATCAGATTATGGAGCCCGGTGGTGTACGCGCCCAGCAGCTCAGACTGCATGCTCAGCACATTGCGATCACGGCAGGTGAAGTGGAGAACGGTTTCGATTCCTGCCTGCTGCTGTACCAGAAGGCAGAGCGCCATGTTGCTCATGCGCGCTGAGGCGCGCGGGCTGTCAGGAATATTGATGGCGTCAATCCCGGCGGCTTTCAGAAACTTTGCGCCTTCCACTTCTTTGCGGAAATCAACGCCCTTGGGCGGAACAATCTCCACCAGCGTGACGAACTCACCCGTGGCCAGCTTTTTACCCAGGTTGGAGCGTTGCGCCAGCGGCGGTGGAGTAATGCTGGATTCCCGTTTGGCCTCAGTGATTACCCGAAAGCCTCCGGTCTTGCCCTTGGTATCAGCCATGCGCAGGGCGGCATTCATTGCCTTGATGTGCTCAGGAGTGGTGCCGCAGCATCCGCCCACCAGGCTCACGCCGGCATTCACGAACTTGCGGGCGTAGCTGGCCATGTATTCGGGTGAGCAGAGATAGATGTTGCGTCCTTCAATGCTGCGCGGAATACCGGCGTTGGGCTGCGCGGCCAGCGGCTTATCAGTAAGGCGGCGGATTCGCTCAATGGCTTCCAGCATTGCCACCGGACCAACACTACAGTTGCAGCCAATCACGTCCACGCCCCAGTCATTCAGCTTGGCGGTAAACGTCTCCGGACTGGCTCCATCCAGGCAGTTGCTGTCTTCATCAATCGTGACCTGCGCCACAAGTTGTTTGTCCGGCGCGACCTCACGTGCGGCGAGAACGGCCTGGTGCAGCTCTTCCAGATAGCCGAACGTCTCCAGCATGATCACGTCAACTCCGCCTGCAACCAGCGCGGCGATCTGTTCGCGAAAAGAGGCGCGTGCTTCCTCGCGTGACGTTTTGCCTAAAGGCTCAATGCGAATGCCCAGCGGTCCAACCGAGCCAGCAACCAGCACATTGCCGGCTTTCTTCAGGTTGAAAGCGTCCGCGGCTTCACGGGCCAGTTCAGCGCCTTTGCGATTGATTTCAGTGACCTTGTCCGCCAGCCCGTGGCGGGCCAGGCGAAATGAATTGCCGCCGAAAGTGTTGGTTTCAATGATTTCAGCACCGGCATTGAGGTAGTCCTGGTGAATTGTCCGAACCAGGTCCGGCTGGGTCAGGTTCAGCTCGTCATAACAT
This sequence comes from Terriglobia bacterium, assembly GCA_020072585.1. GTDB lineage: Bacteria > Acidobacteriota > Terriglobia > Terriglobales > Acidobacteriaceae > Angelobacter. The sequence continues at coordinate 113,689 of JAIQGL010000003.1, forward strand.
TTGTTGATGAACACGCCTTTGGCGTAGAAGAGCGTGCCCATGGCGCCATCGCACAGCACGGGACCTTGTTTCAGCCGGGTTAGCAGATCATCAGCCATCGTCGGTTCAGTTAACTCCAGAATACAGCAGCCTGTGTTGTTCCTGCCATGATTGGGCAGGGAGTGGCAATATTTCCCGCATAGAGCGCACTCCGGTGCGTTCTATGGTTACGCGTAGGTAGCGCGCGGGAGATCCCTGTGCGACGCAAAGCGTGCCGCAGTTTTCGCGCCACGGCGGCAAACAGGGCTTTCCGGCGATTGAAAGAGCCTCTGTTATAATCGCGATTTCAGCGCGATTGGCGCGGTTCACAAGAGGAAACGGTTTAATAACGAATGCTGCGAAACAGTTATCTTCCACGGTTTTGTGTTGCCATTCTGGCCCTGGCAGTGGCCGGCTGCGGTTCAAGCACCAGCAACTCCAATCAACCCAAGCCCACAGGCCTGAAGAAGCGGGTATTGCTTTCCAACGCCGCGGCCAACACCGTGAACCTGCTTGACGCGCAGAAGGACACTTTTACCACCAAGAACTTCAGCGTGCCCTCCGCTCCCAAAATGCTTACGGCCAAGGGCACCACCATCGCGCTGGATGACGTGGGCAGCGAGATCACGATCATTGACAATGCCACGGAGGCTGTGACGTTCAATGCCGCCATCGGTGACCAGCCGTTCGACATCGCCATCAGCCCGGACGGCAAAAATGCCTGGGCCGCCATGCGTAACTTTGGTTTTGTGCAGTCCGTGGATACAACTACCGGCGTCGCCCGCCCGGTGATTCGCATTGGCAACGCGCGCCGGCTGGTGATGAGTCCTAACGGCACCAAGCTTCTTGTCTTTGTTGATCCGCAGGCGCAAGCGCCACCGAACACGCATACGTTTTTTGTTGTCGATACCGCAACCAGCGCGGTCCAGACCGTTACGGACGCAACGCATCTTGACCAGCCTTTTACCGCAGTCTTCGGCGCCAGTGAGACGCAGGCATTCGTGCTGAACTGCGGCCAGGAATGCGGCGGCGCTTCAGCCAGCGTTGTCTCAGTAGATTTCACCAACCCGGCAGCCACATTCGCTCCGGCCCTGCCCATTGCTGTTCCGGGCGCTACCGTGGGGCTGCTCAACGGCACCACACTTTATGTGGCTGGGACCGCCGTACCAACAACAGGACCCGGCCCGGCCTGCCCGCTCTCCCGCTGTGGCACATTGACCGCCATCAATACCACTGCGCTCACCGCAGGAACTCCTGTCCCGATCACCGACGGAGACCATGAGAAGATGGTTTTTACCAACAGCCGTCTTTACGTCGGCGCCAATGGATGCAGCGTGGAGCCGGGCTCAGCGGCCAATACCGTCCGCGGCTGCCTGACCATCTTTAATACCAGTTCGCCCGGCACAAAGTTTCCACTTGAGTCATCCTTCCGGCAGAACTTTGACGTTACCGGTCTCCAGCCAATCTCCGGCCGCAACGTCATTTATATAGTGCAAGGCGGGGAACTCGACATCTTTGACACCAACACAGACGCGCTTGCCAGCGGCGTGACCCAACTCGATATCGTGGGCAAGGCGATGGATGCGGTGTTGATAGATCCGTAGAACTGTTACGCTGCCAGCGGCTCTTTTTCCTCCTGCGGAAGATCTGCCGCTGCCGGGAGGAAAGACACCGCAATTGCCAGTTCGAAGGCATTCACCAAATGGCGGCGGCGATCCGTGGCCTGCAACGCCTCTGCAACTTTGTTCCGGGCCTCGATATCTCGACCCTCGACAGCACGCGTAATGTTCGCGTAGAAGTCCTTCGCGTACTGCACGGCGTCATCCCAGTTCTGCTGTTCGTTGGTATCACCGGTCATTTTCCATAGGTGGTAGGCTTTTTCGCCTATCAAGGATTCGGCCTTGGCAGTATCCACTTTCCCACCTGTGAGATATTGCTCCTCGATATACTTGCGAATGCCGGTGAACTGGGCAGCATCGAATTTCGGCCCTTCCTGCAACTTTCTGAGGATATGCTTCCAGCCTTCACGATAATTGACTTCGCTTTCCTCCGGAGTCCATTTCCTGTTGTTGTCGAGCCAGATATAGTATGCTTTCACACGCTTCATCTCTTCCAGCCAGCATTTTGCCAGAATACGGTAGCCCTTAGGGTCAATCTGGGTCAGAGCAGATCTGTTCTCGAGGATCTCGTAGGTGAGCTCGATTTCAGCATTATGCCAGTCTGCATTCTGTTTCTCCTGGTCCACCCCCATTTCCGCCAGCATTTGTTTTGGGGTCTTGCTCGCGTGGTACTCTATGGCGCGTCTCAAAGCTTCCCCCTCAGCCCATGTCGTTAGCCAGCGCTGGAAATCGAGCCCCAACCAACCTTCTCCCGCTACCTGTAACGCACGAATGCCCTGCTGCTCCCGGATCCAGCGCGCCCGCCAATCCAGGACAGCCGGGGCCAGAACATCATGGAAGATCTGATAACGCCGATCGCCCGGCCGGTCAAGTGGGGGTTCCACCGAGCGCAGGACGCGCGATTTACCACACAGCCTGTCCAGTAACGGCTTGAGCTGCTCTTTGGTAGTGTTGGCCCACGCCGCCAAATCCCCAAGTGTCTGGGCGATCTTGACTCCCGAAGGCGTGACCAGGTGTTGAAAGATGGTGGCTGCGGTCTTCTGCTCATCGGCGGACAGATCGCCCATTGCCTTATCGAGGTGTTTATTAATGATTTGCGCCGCGCCCCCCAGATCATTCAGTGTTTGAAGGCGCAACTTAGACGATCCGGCGAGCTGTTCTTCTTCCCACAATCGCGTCATGACAAGTTGCAGGAAGGGGGTCTCAATGCGTATTTTGTCCGAGGCTGGGCCGGACACAGTGCCCGGCTTGGTGTCACCCAGTACTGCTTTGCCTGCCGCGGCCTGTTGCGGCACTGCAACGTTCGCTGGGGCGCCGGACACAGTGCCCCGCCCGATGTCACCCACTACTACTTTACCCGCCGCGACCTGTTCCAGCACGGCCGTTACGAGCGCTGGCTCAATTTCAAACCTCCGCCCCCCGGCAGCCGGCTGCGTGTTGTACCACTTCAGAGGTTCCTCTATCGCCGCACGAGCAGCTTCCTTATCAAGATGCTCGATGCGCAGATAGTTGCTTAGGATGTTGGGAATCCGTCCTTTCAGGCGGTCCAATTGGGCCAGACTATCTTCGCGCATGGAGATGAGAAAATTGGCGCGAAGGCCGGGCTGATTGAAGGCGTGGGGAAACTCTACATCAAAGGCCCCCTCACCGCCTTGCCTGGGGTGGTAAAGAAAATACTCTTCGAACTGGTCAAGTATGATCAAAAGGGTCGCGTTCGCTCTTTCACTACAGTCGCGCAATACGCCGGCGAGACTATCTTTATCGGCGAGACTATCTTTAGATGTTAGTTCATGCCCCGGAAGAAATGGCTGCACCGCTTCCTGGATGCATAAGCGCAAAGCGCGAACCGGGTCCTCTCTCCAGGAATTGAAATAAACCACAATGAATCTGCGAGTTTCAAGTTCATCCGGATTCTGGCGCGGCAGGCGGCGCAAGTGATACACCACTCCCGCACGGAGCACGGAGCTCTTTCCCACGCCACTGGAACCATAAAGAAGCGTCAGACGCGAAGTCTTAAGGTTGTCCATGATGATCGTGCGCTCTTTTTCGCGGCCGAAAAAACGAGGCGCATCAGCATCAGAGAAAGGCACAAGGCCGACATAGGGGCAATCCGGTGCGGCCTCCTGCTGGTCTCGAAAAACGGCTGTAACCAGTTCGGGGCCGCTGGCGTGAACGATGGTCTCAGACATGAGCTTCCTCCTGTTTATTTCAAGCCGGGATAGGTACGGGGGGTGGTTTCGGAACGGGGACTGGTTTCAGGTTTGCAATCCGCTTCTGAATCTCGGCTACGTACTCGTCAAGAGACACATCGAGGATATTCACCCCACGATTGGACCAGATCTTCCGGTCAATTTCGAACTGTTGGTCAGTCTCGCGAGACTTGCGCTGGATGGCCCAGGAATTCGAGTTGAAGTCTTGCTCGCTCCAAATCCGACGCAGAATAACGCGCAGATTCCAATCGCTCAGGCTATAGCCAAGAAACAAGAGATGGCTATCCATTAGCTTGCTAAGGAGGGACTTTGGCAGGACTTTATGGATATCAAAGTGGGCCAGATAGTCGATATAGTCGTCTTCTGCGATGACATAACTATCTTTTTCCAGTGGGATTCTGTTTACAACCGGGGTTCTGTTGATAGCGCCATGAATCTTCAAAATCACCGGGCGTTGTTTCAGGAGATCAGCATAGTTATTGGGGTCCTCAATCAACACCGGCTTACCTTGAAAAGGACAATACAGGAACCTGCCGCGGTGCTCGCCAAGGGCCACATAGGTAACAACATCGAAGGGCTGTTTGGCCTCCTGAAAGGCCTGCTCCATCAGATCGTCGTAATTTGTTGTTACCACCAATAGTTCATGCGGATAACCCTTTTTCTCGAGATTCGCCGGGAGAGTTGCCAGGAAACGGTGTAATGGAGTGGGAGGGTAGTCGGCGGCAAACACCTTGTGCAGGTTGTCATATAGGTCTCTGGATCCAACATAATTGGCGACATACTGCGCGATCCTTAGAAGGTCCTTTGCCTCCTCCCAAACTTGCACGTCTCTTTTGCACGAAGGGCAGTGCAACGTCAACTCCGCATTGCATAACTCTCCATTGCTTAATGGTGTCGGGCAGCGCAGTTTCACCTCTTCCAGAGGGAAATAAAAGTCATGGGCAAGGAGAGCGGCCAGTTCTCTTCCGCTGGGCAGATATTTAGCTCCGTGTCGCCAGACGGCTTCGGACGGACGTCCGCAGAGGTTGGCCCCTGCGCCCAGAAATGGTACGAGCGTTCCATCGGTGATGCACTTGGTGATAATCGTGTAATGTCGAAGCATATCGAACTCCCGGGATTGTTACCGCGGCTGCCGCTTTAGCGGGCGGCCTATTCGCTCACATCGTGTTCTGCCGCCATCCGCTATGGGTCTCTTGTAAAATTTTATCTTTATGGTGAAGTTCTGGTATGTGATGGCTATCACAAGTCGTAGTTCCACTATGGGGATGGATGAGGCAGGTAGTCCAGGCATTGGCAATTAGCCCGTTGGCCAAAACGTGATCTAGAGAGCGGGTGATCGCAAAACCAACTAGCAAAATGGTCTTGGCTGATCGCCCGCCCTTCCCAAATCTTCAAAAAAGAACTATTTAGGGTCTGTTGGTTTGGCTATGGATCAGCGGCCATTTCTTGATCGGACGCCAGTCGCCGGTCTTCCAGTCCGCGTAGTCTGTTTCCAGAGTGAAAGTTGGCTCGATGACAAACTGCATGGCGGTTTTGTCCTCAAAAGCGACGTCAAAGCAGTGGAATTCACCCATGGTGAAAAACTCAATGTAGTCCAGTTGCTTGCCTTTGGCTTCGGCAAAGCGGTGGAAGGTGCGTCCGGGGAAGCGGCGGATGGTGGTCTTGCCGCGCTGGGTCACGGTGGAGCGCAGGGAAGCGGGAAGTTTGGTTGGTTTTGCTGATTTGCGGGGTTTGTGGGCGCGGGGTTGCGCTAGGAATACAGAGCGTTTACTTTCAATAACAGCCATGTTGCCTCCAATAAGGCGATCTGGTTAGGGCGCGTTCGGTGCTTGACACACTGGGCGCGTCCGTTAGGTTTTGGTTTTACTTCTTCTTTTTAGGTAGCGTCTTTTTCCTTTGGTATCGGGTTTTCCTTCCGTTTGCAATCTTTGGCAGGAGTTTCCGGATACTCTCAATGTCCGCCTCCGTCCAAAGGTGAATGCTGCGCTGGCCCAATTTCACTATTTCCGGCGCGGGAACCTTGCCGCTGGCAATGTATCGGCTCAATGCAATAGGGCTGATTCCGAGCTCTCTTGCCGCTTTGGTGGTAGAGATCTTCATTCGGGTATTACAGTACCCGATAGATATGAACATGTCAAACAATTTCTTGCCTTGAGAAGAACCCCAGTCGGCGCACAGCGGCATGGCACGATGCGACAGAAGAAGCGCAGTCGCCGGATGGCGCGGCGTTCATGGAGGAGAAACGCAGAGAGCGCGCGGCAGCAGAATCATCATGCTCACAGCATTTCACAACAGCCACCTGACGAACTTGAAGAGCGTAACAACAAAAACAATGAGGATGGCTACCTGAAACGCATACCACTGGATCCGCGTAAACAGATCCGGGGTTTTGAGCTGAAACATAAATTTCCTTTCACAAAAGCTGCTGACTTATTGCCGTTTTGGCCCCCGAGAATTTTCTTGACACGCACCGATCTTGGAGCGCTACGTTTGCAAATGCAACATTCAAAAAGAGATTTCACAGGTTTTCGGTGACTATCCTGTGCATAACGCAGTGTTTTTGTGGAAGAAGGTGGAAAAGTAGTCCGTAATCAGTGCCCTGGCACCTCCACGTTAACGATTCACTTTAACCAACGCTCTGCTTCCAATGAAAAATCAAAATCTCTGCCCTGCAATCCTGCGGCAGAGGTTGACGTGCTGGATGCCGAAGCCAAAACCTACTTCATTGCCTAGCAAAGACCAGGCCCGGCGGGACATATATCAAGATACGGGTTGATGGGCCGAGAGGGAGGTAGGAGGGGCGATGAGCTATTTGCCCTTTTCATCCGGAATGCTTGCCGGGGAAGCTTGGCTGGCTTTACGGTTGAGCAACTTGCTGACCGCACTGTGCAGCTCCTGTTGGTCTTTCAGAACTGATGACATCCGTTCCGCGAGCTCTGTCAGCACTGTGCGGATACTCTGTGCGAGTTCCAAACAGGTTTTGTCGTCTTCTTCATGCAGGCCCTCACTGAGTGCGGTGTGCAAGAGGGTCAGTGGGTTGTGGCCTTCAATCATGAGCACTGAGGGCAAGCCGGCCTTAATGTCATCAATGGCAGTCTTGAACTGCGTTTCGGTGGCCGCCTTTTCAAAATCCTGAAGGACCTCTGGAGAAGCGCCGAGTTTCTTTGCGACCCTTGCGATCTCTTTGATAATGCGTCCTTTTTGATTTTCCACCACGCGTCGATAGTAGGCAAAGGCTCCGATGCCGAGTCCATGGTTTTCGGCGCGTCTACCAAGCAAGAAATGGTCGCGATCAGGACCGATAAGTGTGATGACCCGTGCCGGAATCGATGGGCCAAATGTCGGTAACTCCCCATATTTGTATACGCGGCCAACGGGCCGATCTTCAGCCTTCTCGACGCCCAACGCGTATACTTTTCGACTCCGTGAGCAGTTGCGGCATATATAGGTTACGAATCCGGTGTGCCAACCCTTCGTGGAGACATAAACGTCGCAGTTAGTCCTGCGAAAGAACCGTACGCCATTACACGAGTCTGATGGACAATGGATCTCCAACTCGGGGCCTGCCAGAACCCAGCGATGTCCTTGCGTCGTCGATTCAGTCTCAAAGGCATCAGCCACGACAACGATGATCTCAGGTGGGGTCGACTCTAGGAACTCCTTGAATGTCTCGTTTGGTGCAGTAGGTGTGTTGTTCGTCGTGCTCATGTGCCGCTGATGATAGCAGCTTTCATCTGCCCATAAGCACAGCAAAAAATAGCAGTCATCCCCCTCTTCTCTCCACCGCTGCCAACAACCATCCGGGCCAACTAAACTGAGTCGCAGACGCCGCCGAGAGTTTTGGGCCTTTCAACGATATCGTTTTTAAAACTTGTCATTCTGAGCGCGGCCGGAGCGTATGCGACGGCGAGTCGAAGAATCCTGAGAGTGCTGGTTGTGACCATGCAGTTACAGGGAGTTCTACCGAAACAATTTGGGGAGAACGCCTTGAAGCAGCAATCGCGGAGGATACTGCACCGGGATCCTTCGACTCGCGCGCGCGTTCACGCGCGCCACGCTCAGGACGACAGTGGGAGATGGTTTCGCGGTGGTAGGAAGTCACGAGCATGAAAGATCGCCGGCATCGGGTGATCGGAAAAACAAATCGTTTTAAAACTTGTCATTCTGAGCGGAGCCAGCGCCCCCAACGCGCGCGGTTTTTCGCGTGGCGGGGTGGGACCGGCGCAGTCGAAGAACCCTGAGAGCGCCAGTTGTGACCATGCAGTTACAGGGAGTTCTACCGAAACAGTTTGGGGGGAACGCCTTGAAGCAGCAATCGCGGAGGACACTGCACCGGGGTCCTTCGACTCCCCTCCGTCCCATTCCCCTTCGCAAGCTCAGGGTCAGGGTCTATCGGAGTCGCTCAGGATGACAGGGTTAGAGAGCATCGTTCACGCGCGCCACGCTCAGGAACGACAGGGATAGGGGTTCTGTTCGGCCCTTTTCGCTTCGCTCACCCCCGCTTAAAAGCGAGGGCTGGGCTCGGGACCTGATACGAACCGAAGCGAATGGTGTCACACGAGAATTCGCTGTGCGAAAACGAACAGTTCCGCAGGACAGATTTGTCAAGACGTGTCCTGATTCGTGCTAGCTTCGCTCATGCAGTTGCGCTATTCTCAGGCAGCCCTCAGGGGGCCTATCGTGAAGCTCTTTGAAAACCAGCAAATAGCAATTTGGCAACCAGCAATTCGCCAAGCCAAGCGCAGAGTTGCGACCCTCTGCCGACCCTGGGATTGGGACTGGGATTGCGTCACCCTTGGGTCACGCAAGGGTCACCCAAGCGTCATGCAAGCGTCCCCCGAGGGTTGGTTTGAGGAAGTCTTTTGTTTGCAATAGAAGTTGAAAAAAGGCCGGGTGGGGGCTGGCTGAGAGTACAGGCAGAGGGCTACAAGGGTTGGCTTCGCCGGTTTAGATCGTTCGGCTCCCGGTTCTGCCGCTCGCTCACGATGACAGCTTGATGCGCGCGATTTATTGCGCCGCGCTACTTCGGCTCCAGCCTCAGCTCATGCGCTTTCGCCCCCTGTACCGCCGCATCGGAAAATGCCAGAGTGAACGTCTTGTTGTTGTACCAGGCGTCCCAGTGGTCCATGTAATGCGGACTGAAAGGCTGGCCGGATTCGCCCAGCACCAGGTTGAAAGTGGAAGCGTCAAGGTTGGAGAAGTCCACGGTCATTCGCTCGGACGGGCCAAAGCCGCGGCCAACCTGTTTGACGGTGTATCCGCCGCCGGATTGTGGATGCGTCCCTGGGCCGGCGATGCTCTGGTGGCCGTGCAGAATCGGCAGGCCGCCGAAGACCGGATGGGTAATCACCACGGGATACGTTTCTCCGTACTTCCAGCTTTGCAGATCGGCGGGCGCGTCTTTCAGGGCTTTTTCGACCGCGGCGGTGAGCAGGTCATTGAAGTTGTCGAATCCCGGAGGCAGCCATCGCGCGGGCTGGCTGGCGACGATGTTTTCCAGAGCCACGGCGGCTTCTGACCATTCGTAGTTCTCCGCGTCATTGCCGAGTTTGGGTTCCAGCAGCATCTCCCAGAGAAAGCGGCGCGTGCGGACCTCAATGGTGGGGGCGACGGAGTCGGCGAGCATGCGTCCATCCCAGCCGCGCATGATGTCGGCGGCTTTGCGGGTGCGGTCCGTGGCTTTGGCGCTGTGGTCAATGGCGTAAACGAACTTGTCAGCAAAGAAGCGGTCGTAGTCAGAGGTGATGTCAGTTTGCAGAGCGAGCATGTCAGCGGGAGAAAACTTTTTGTCTGACTTCAGCACTTTGTAGATGCGCTCTGTGCGATACGGGGGAAACCACTGCGAGGCCAGCTCGTATGGATAGCCTTGCGGCGTGATCTTTGCGTTGGCGGTGGCGATAATCCCCGACGGCGGATTGTAGAGGCTGGGCATCTTGTCAAAGGGAACGTAGCCGGTCCAGTCATGTTTGCCGTCAGCGCCGTTGACGGGCACGGTGCCGTCGCCGTCGGCGCGAATCGGCACAAAGCCCATGGGCTGGTAGCCGATGTTGCCGTCAACATCGGCATAGACGACGTTTTGTGACGGCGTGGCAAAGGCTGAGAGCGCTTTGCGGAACTGCTCCCAGTTCTGGGCTGAATCCAGGTCAAAGAGCGGCACGCTGACGGCATGAGAGTCGTAGACCAGCCATCCCAGCGCGATCTGGCGTGTTTCACCGCGCAGCAGGTGAGTGATGATGGGGCCGTGGCGCGTGACGGTCACGTCAAACGCAACGTCTGGCTGGCCTTTTACGTGAATCACGTGGTGATCGATTTCAGGTTTCTGCCAGCCGGTAGGCGTCTGGTATTCACCGGCGGCGTTGAAGTTTTCTATGAACAGGTCTTGCACGTCAGGATTGAGATTGGTAAATCCCCAGGCGATGCGCTGGTTGTGTCCTACGCTGATGAAGGGCAGTCCGGGCAGGGAAAAGCCTTCCATGTTGAAGTCGCCGGAGTGGAGCTGCACTTCATACCACACGCCGGGGACCCGATGAGGCAGGTGCATATCATTCGAGAGCAGCGGCTTGCCGGAAACGGTGTGCGCTCCGGAGATGACCCAGTTGTTCGAGCCGGGCAGGCAGGCTTCGCAGGAGTCGTTATTTACGAAAAGATGATTTGCGGAAAGATAGTTCGGAGAAAAATGATGCTGCGGTGCAAACGCAGGTGCGGCGTGGCTGATTTTTTTAGATGGCGCATTTGCCGGTGCTTTCTGCGCAGGAGCGGTTTGGCTTGCGCTGCCTCCGGCTTCACTGGCCGGAGCATGATCATGCCAGGAGTCGGGAGGATAGAGGTCCGCCATCAGCTCTGGCGTAAGCTTGGCTCCGATTTTTTCCCGCCAGTATTCGGTTTCATATTGCGGGTTGAGCAACTGGCTCATGCCGATCCCGACGAGCAGGGAATCGGTTGCTGTCCATGGTCTGGGCTTGTAGCTCAGAATGCGGAACTCCATGGGCAGATTGTCCTGGTGCTGGTCAATGTAAGCGTTCACGCCTTTGGCATAGGCTTCAAAGAATGCCCGATCGCGCGGCGAGAGTTCACGGGTCACACGTTCGGACACCACGCGCAGACGCATGGTGCGCTGTTGCTTGTCATAGTCCACCCAGGTCTGGCGCGGACGCACGGCAGCCGTGGCGCGCGAGACCGGTTGCGCCGGTGCGCTGGAAGCGGGAAAGATCTCCGCCATCTCACCGCCCACGGCGCGGCGTGTAAGGTCCATCTGCCAGAGGCGGTCCTGCGCGGTCACGTAGCCCTGGGCAAAGAACAGGTCTTCCAGCTTTGCCGCGGTGATATGCGGCACACCCTGGGCGTCGCGGACGACGGAGACGGGCGACTGAAGGCCGGAGAGGCTGATGGCGCCATCGAGTTGCGGCAGTGCCTTATGCGCGGATGAGTAAAACCAGAAAAACGCCAGCGTTCCGGCAATGATTACCAGCAGCAGAATCCAGAAGATGATCCTGAGGAGGACGCCCAAAAGGCTCTTGCGCGGAGCAGATACAGCAACAGTTGTAGTGGCCATGAAGCCACGATTCTACCCGCACGGTTGCGCCAGCGGCAATATCGCGATCAGCTATTGGCTTGGCGCAGTTCTCCGTGAATTGCCAAAATCGCCGAAATTGCCAAAGACTGACAATATTGATTTTCATCGCAAAACTCCAACAGCCTGTAAGCTGTTGAATGTGCCTTGGTTTGTTAAGTAGCAGGGATCTGGGCTCACTTTCGGCGGTTTTTTGGCAATTTTGGCATTCGTGGCAATGGTATTTGCGTATAATGAAAATGAAAATCATTTTCATTTAGGGCCCGCCGGGGGCCAGCTTACTCACCATGCTGCAAAGACGGATTGACGATCATGCGCCGCCCTCCCGCGAATCGATGCGTGAGGCCCAGGATATTTTTTACAAGCATTTGAAGCGTGTGGGACTGAAACATACAGACCAGCGCGATACGATCCTGCGGACTTTTCTGGAAACGCGCGACCATCTCTCCACGGACGAACTGTTCCGGCTGGTGAGAAAGAAAGACGCCAAGATCGGCTTTACCACAGTCTACCGGACATTGAAGCTGCTGGCGGAGTGCGGACTGGCCTCTGCCGTACCTTTCCCTGATGGCATGGCGCGCTATGAGCACCAGTTCAACCGCCGCAACCACCATCACATGGTCTGTACCGAGTGTGATGCGTCAGTCGAGTTCTTTTCTCCTGAAGTAAATAAGCTGGAAGAAGAGATCGGCCGCAAATATCACTTTGACGCCACGCGCCACAACTTCCAGATTTACGGCATCTGTGAAGATTGCAGAAAGCGCACGCGCCGCCCAATCTAAGCTGGGGTCCGGTTCTGCTGTCGCTGCTGGAATCCTTCCCCCTCAGGTCTCTTTTCGTTCATGCTCTTCTCAAACCAAGGCAAAAAGTATGTGTTTCTGTAGAATTCTGATGAAAAGTTCAGCCGGGTCGCAATTCTAAGAAAAATCTTAAAGTTGTCTCCAAGAATAATGGGGCTTAGGTGGGGTATGCTTAATGCAACTTTTTTCATTTTGTGCCCTGTCTGGTCTTTGGAGTTATAAATGCGGCCCCGTTCGCCAAAAGAAGTGCCGCGAGAGGCGACACACACGCTTCCTGCTGGAACGCTTGCGACCGATGTTTCAGACACCTCGGTCGATGTTCCAAGCATTATCGGTGAAGCGCAATATCGTAGCGTAATAGACCTGCTGCCCCAGGCGGTGTGGATAGCCGGCCCGGAAGGCACCGTCATCTATTGCAATCAATATTGGTGTGAGTTCTCAGGGCTGAGTCTTGCGCAAACAGCGGAGAATGGCTGGGTCTCCATTCTGCATCCTGAGGACCGCCCGCGAGCGTTCGCAAGTTGGCGGCGGGCTATTGCCGCCGGCACGCCGAACCAGGGCGAATATCGCTTCCGCCGCGCCCGCGATGGCGAGTACCGCTGGCATCTTACCCAAGGCGTACCGATGAAGGATGCGGGCGGGCGCGTGATGCAACGGATCGGAATTGCCATAGATATCCATGCGCAGAAAGCGAACGAGATCGCGCTGAGGGAAAGGGACGAGCAACTTCATCTGGCCATTGAAGCCGCGCGGCTTGGCACCTGGGACTATGTTCTTGAGGGACGCCGATTCAGCACGTCCTACCGCGCCAAGGCCATGTTTGGCTCCCCACCCGATGTTGAGCTCACATATGAAGGGTACCTGGCGATCGTGCATCCGGAGGACCGGGGGCTCGTGCGTGAAGCATATGGCCGGGCCACAAGTCCGAATGGCCTCTCAGAATTTGAAATCCACTATCGAATCATGCGGCCCGATAGCGCGGTGCGGTGGATTGCGGCACGGGGCAAGGGTGTTTTTTCCGGGGCCGGTTCCCAACGCAAGCCGGTTCGGTTGACGGGTACAGTCCAGGACATCACGGACAAGAAACTGGCTGACCAGGCATTGCGGGAGAGCGAAGCTAAATTCCGCGCACTCATCGAAAACAGCTCGGACGCTATCATGTTGCTGGACAGCGGTTCGCGTGTAATGTATGCCAGCGCCGGCGCGCAACGGATCCTGGGCTATCCCCTCGATGACCTGATTGGCATCAACGGCTTCGAGCTCTGCCATCCGGAGAGCCATGCGGCCGTGCGGCAACAGATGGAAGAATGCCTGAGGAAGCCCGGCCAACCGGTGGCGGGTTCGGCGCGCATTCGACACAAGGATGGAACGTGGAGGGTGGTCGAGGGAGTGCTAACCAACCTGCTGCATGATCCACACGTCCGGGGCATCGTCAATAATTACCGCGATATTACGGAAAAAGTGCAGGCGGAACAGGCACTGCGCGATTCAGAAGAGAAATTCCGCAGGGCCTTCCGCTCAAACCCTGACGCCATGACCATCACCACGCTTGCCGACGGGGTATATCTGGATGTGAACGACGCCTTCCTGCGGCTTACCGCCTTTACCCGCCAGGACGTGGTTGGCCGTAAGTCTCTCGATGTGGGCTCCTGGGTCGAGACTGAAGACAGATCGCGGATGGTTCAGGCCCTGATGGCAAACGGTCGCCTGGAATCAATGGATACCTGCTTTCGCAAGAAAACCGGCGAGGTTTTGTTCGTGCACCTGTCCGCGGAGTTGATTGAAATAGGCAACGTTCAATGTGTGCTGGCGACAAGCCAGGACATTACCGAACGCAAACTCGCGGCTGAAGAGCTTCGGCGTTCGGAAGAGCAGTATCGTTCTCTCATTGAGCGCGCGCCGTATGGAATCTGCCGGATTACGGCGCAGGGACGTTTTCTGCTGGTGAATCCGGCACTGGTGACGATGCTGGGATATGAAAGCGCATCCGAGCTGATGGCCCTCAACGTGACCACTCAGGTTTACGAAGTTCCGGAAGAACGCACCCGCGTGACGTTGCATATGGAACAAGAACCAGAACAACAGCCCGTAGAAGCCCGATGGAAGCGAAAAGACGGCCGGACCATCGCGGTGCGGCTCGCGGGACGTCCCGTCCATGATAGCCAGGGCCGGCTGCTGCACTCCGAAGTGATTGTTGAACTGGTTTCCAGGCAATGACACTGAACTGCTGAAATTCATTTGACGACGGCCCTGCATGACGCATCCAACGGGATTGACGGGCATCCGTGGATAAGCCGCGGGCCAGCTCTGTTCGCCCTTTCCACCCGTTACAATGTTTCCGTGATCACGCTGCGCCGATATCAGCCGCAGGATTTTCCGCGCCTGGTGGAGATTGACGAATCTTGTTTTGTTGAAGGGATCGCCTATTCTCCGGAAGAGATGCGCTACTTCCTGAGTATGCCAACGGCCATCTCTCTGGTCGGCTTGCGGGATGAAGCGATCATGGGCTTTGTAATCGCGGACCGCTTCCGGTCTCGACGCGCTTCACGCTCCATGGGCAAAATCATCACCATTGACGTTGCGCCGGAGGCACAGCACAGCGGTCTGGGGACTATGTTGATGGCGTCGGCTGAAAGCGGATTGAAGGATGCAGGTTGCGACTATGTCTCGCTTGAAGTTGCCGTGGACAATGAGTCCGCCCTCAGGTTTTACAAGAAGCATGGATACTCCGTGCTGAAAGTCCTGCCGCGCTATTACCTGGATTCGATTGACGGGCTGCTCATGGGCAAGAAGCTGTGAAGTTCGTTGCATGTTAGAATCGCGAGTTTCACCACATCATTCATGCTCATGCGTACTCCTCTCAGAATCGCCATTGATAGTGGCGGCACTTTCACCGACTGCGTATGGCTCCATGCGTCTTTGCTCCGCATTCTGAAAGTGTTTTCCACGCCTGCCAATCCGGCGCAAGCCATTGCGGAGGCCGTGCACAAGATTGCCGGCGACAGTAATGACATAGTTGTGTTGCACGGCACGACTGTTGGCACAAATACGCTTCTTCAGCGCAAAGGCGCTCGCGTGGCATTTGTGACCACGGCGGGGTTTGAAGATTCCATTGAGATCGGCCGCCAGCAACGGCCAAAGCTTTACGATTTCTTCTTTGAGAAGGACCCCGCGCTGGCGCCGGCGGAGTTGCGTTTTGGCGTCGACGAGCGGACTTCAGCCGAAGGCGCGGTGCTGCGAGCGCCTGATGCCGTGTCACTGGAGTCGCTGGCGGAGCATGTCGCCGCGCAACAGCCGCAAGCCATTGCGCTCTCACTGCTTTTTTCTTTTGCTAATCCCGCGAATGAGAGGGCTGTGGCAGAAGCGTTTGCCAGGCTCAAGCTTCCCCTTTCCATTTCCCATCAGATTTTGCCGGAGTTCCGCGAATATGAGCGTGCCAGCACGGTGCTGGTGAATGCGTATCTTCAGCCGGTCATGCAGAGCTATCTGCGGAAGCTACAGGACCGCGCAGGCGCCGGCGGAAAGTCAGCGCGGATTTTTGTGATGCAATCGAGCGGCGGTATCACCGCGCTTGCCACGGCGGCAGAGCAGCCTGTGCGTACCGTGCTCTCAGGTCCGGCGGGCGGCATTGTGGGTGCTGCGGCGGTTGCCGGGCGCAGCGGATTTGACCGCATCATCACCTTTGATATGGGCGGCACGTCAACTGACGTTGCGCTGGTGGATGGCCGGCCAACCACCACCAATGAAGCTGATGTTGCGGGACTGCCCGTCCGCGTTCCGGTGCTGGACATTCATACCGTGGGTGCTGGCGGCGGATCGATCGCGCGCTTTGATGCTGGTGGCGCTTTGCGCGTGGGCCCGGAGTCAGCCGGAGCCGATCCCGGCCCTATCTGCTATGGCAAAGGCGAACGTCCAACGGTGACGGACGCGAATCTGCTGCTTGGACGCCTGCCTGCCGACCAGTTTCTTGGCGGCGATTTTCAGCTTGACCTGCCGCGCACGCAGAAGCTGGTGGAGCAGTGGCTCAGGCAAAACGGCAGCAAGCTCAAGTTGGAAGACTTTGCCGCCGGCGTGGTCCGCGTGGTGAATGCCAATATGGAAAAGGCGATTCGCGTGGTCTCGATTGAGCGTGGTTATGATCCCCGGCAGTTTTCGCTTGTTGCTTTTGGCGGAGCGGGAGCCATGCATGCCTGCGATCTGGCGCGGGCTTTGCGGATTCCGCGTGTGATTGTTCCGGCGTATCCGGGCGCGCTTTCCGCGCTCGGCATCCTTATTAGTGATGTAGTCAAGGACCACTCCCGCACGGTGCTGCTTCGCGTCGCCCCCGGTAACAAGGCGCGGAAAACCGGGAGCAAGGGCCTGGCGGCGCAACTCGATCCCATCTTCGCCGAGCTTAAGCGCGCCATCGCCACGGAGTTGGAGAAAGAAGACTGGCAGGGAAGAGCGCTCTTTGAGCAGAGTTGTGACATTCGTTATCGCGGACAGGGTTATGAACTGAACCTGCCGCATAGCGCGGATGTGCTCTCCCGCTTTCACGCAGAGCATAAGCGCCGCTATGGCTACAGCAGTCCGGGGCGCGACGTGGAGATTGTCACGGTCCGCATGCGCGGCCGGGTCCCTTCACCGGAAAAGCTCTCGCGCCTGAAGATCCAGGAAGAGCAGGGCTCGCTCAAAAAGGCAGCGTCAAAGGTCCACTTTGGCGGAAGCCGCCACGCGACGCAGATTATCCCCAGAAGTTTCATTCAGGCAGGCAAGCGCTTTCGCGGCCCGGCGATTATCACCGAGTACAGCGCCACCACGGTCATTCCGCCGGGGTTTTTCTACCACAAAGACCGCGCTGGAAACCTGGTAATAGAAGTTTGAAAGGCAGTCGGGCTGTGGGCTGCCCGCACGCGATAAAAATCCTGTGCAACTCTTTTTAGTGCTCCGGGTTTCATCTAACGGGCCTGTGAGGGCCCGGAAACTCTCCTTTGGTTGAGGTTGTTCGAAAGCGGGCGTCTTCTGGCGAGGGCGCCCCTTTTCTGGCGGGGGCATAGCGCAAAAAAAGGCGCCTCCAGAGGCGCCCTGCGTTCAAGATTGTGGAAGTTGGTTAAGCGACGTCTTTATCGCGCTCAATGACCGGCTTGCGATCTTCTTCTTCTTCCTTTTTGATTCGGTCCTGTTGTAGTTTACCGCTCGCGTCACGGACCTCGTCCTTGAGCTTGCCCACCAGGTTGCGTGCTTTGCCTTCAGCCTGCTTAGCCAGACCTTCAGCCTGGGCTTTTTCGTCGCCCGTCCACTCACCCACCTGGCGTTGTACGCGTCCGGCTACGTCTTCAGCTTTCCCTTTGATACGTTCCTTATCCATAAATAAATCCTTCCCTTTGAGTTGTGGATTGTTCTTGCACTGATTTCTGATATTGATGAACGGAAGTACAAACCATGCTTCTCACCGCTTGGCGGGTCAAGAAACAGATACTTCACGTTCTACCAGTTACGGAACAAAACAGACTGCTAAACTGAGGCGCGTCTGCCGGTAATCAACTGGAAAACCAACGCGATTACCGCCAACACAAGCAGCAGATGAATAAAACCGCCCATGGTGTAGCTGCTGACTACGCCTAACAGCCAGAGAACGAGCAAAACCACAAATAGTGTCCAAAGCATGTCACCCTCGCATAACAATTTCGTCAATAACTTGGAAGCTAACAGTGCTAAGGCGGTTGTAAGGAATCGAGAGTTGCTGAAAATCAGGGACGCGCTGCATGGATGACAGCTTCCGCGTAGCCCGCCCCCATATTTTTTAGTGTTTAGGCCGCAGCGCTCGCGCTTTGCCAAACCTTACTCTGCCGAACCTAGCCGAATTGCGGGCTTCAATCTTTTGCAGGGTTTCAAGCAACCGGTGGTTTGCGTTTGCCTTAAGTTCTTTTGACAGGCTGGAAAGGGTTTTCATTGTCGTGGGGCTGAAGATGCGTGTCTGCTCCAGCGCAAACAGGTTGCGGCTGACGCGCGAGAAAGATGAATTCAGGCGGCTCAGCAGATCATAGACGTGGGGTTTTTCTACACTGTTAGAATTCTTGGCAGCCATGTTGCCTCCTTATTAGGCGATTTGGTTAGGGGCGCGTTCGGTGCTGGTTACACCGGCGCGTCCTGTGGTTATGGGTTTGACTTCCTCGTCTTTTTCTTTGGTTTGGCCTGTTTCTTCTTTTCGGACTCTCGTTGCTTTTGCCACCGGGTCTTTCGTCCGTTGGCAATCCTGGGCAGGAGCTTGCGGACTTTCTCGACTTCGTCCTCGCTCCAGATATGGACCGTGGTACCGCCGCTCGTAATCGAGCGCGGGGCGGGCACTTTTCCAAGCCGGATATATTTCGCCAGTGCACTGTGAGATAGCCCCAGTTTTTTGGCGGCCTCCCGGGTTGAGATATTCGTCATATCGTTTCCAGTGTGGACGATATGTTTGCGCTTTGTCAAGCGGATTCTGCAAGGGCGAAGGTGAGACCGTGAGAAAGGCCCTCAGGGGCTAAAGCCCGCATTTTTATAGCAGCGAAACCGCAGGCCTCCGCCCCAGCAAGCCAAAAACGGGCTTGCCGGGGGCCACTAAAGGCCTGTTCCACTCCCGTGATGGTCTACATTTACTCCGAACCAGGACTAGGTAAGCGGCGCAAAGAACGGATATCTGTTCGTTGTTGCCAACTATCAACTACGAAATACCAAATATCCAAATTATCAAATATAAGAGCGCCATGCTCGATCTTAATAGTTATCTTAGTATTTAGGGAGATATAAGTTAAATCTTAGCTACTAGCGCCGCAGACTAGCTAAGATAAACCTCAATGAATATGCGGCTAAATGAGTTTTTTAACTACGGTGCGAGCGTATTAAGTTAAAACTTACTTAGCTATTCAGCTATAGAAAATAATCCAACTATCACTCCTGTGCGTGACGCGTGTCACATCAAGTAGCCCGCTCACTCCCATAGTCTGCAATGAAAGCCTTGCACGTTCCCCGTTACCTGCAAGCCCGTCTTCTAGATTGAACCGCCCTCCAACTCATAATCCCAGGATGAGCTGAAAGGCGCGAGTAAGGAGAAGGAAGGCCCTTCTGGCAGTCATCTGACCTGGAGCATCCAGATAGTTCGACCGTCAAAAGGTCCCAGGCCCCGCAAGGGGAAGGCACCGCTCTGTCGTTCCGCCTTCCTGTTTTTTCAAGTGTTGGTCCGCCGAGATTCGGCAAGACCCGTTACCTAAGAAAGGTTGAAAGTTCATGTCAGTACAAGCATTCTTCAAAAAAATCCTGGCCCTCAGCGCGCTGCTGGCGGCCTTTGCCTGCACCCAACTCCACGCGCAAACCGTGGCTTATGTAACCAATCTCGCCAATAACACGGTTTCGGTGATCGATACCGCCAGCAACACCGTCACCGCAACTATCCCTGTGGGAAACACGCCGGTTGGGGTGGTATTTTCGCCCAACGGCAGCCGCGCCTATGTCACAAACAACGCAGACGGGACCGTTTCCGTGATTGACACCGGGAACAATACGGTGGTCGCGACAATTTCCCTTGGAGCGGGCACATTTCCAATATTTCCGGCCATTACTCCGGACGGCAGAAGCCTCTATGTGCCCATGGCGCAAGGCAACGCCATTGTCATTATCGACACCGCCACCAACACCATCCGCGACACAATTGCCCTACAGGGATTTAGCTCGCCCGACTCCGTAGCCATCACGCAGGATGGCCTGCTGGCGTATGTGCTCAGTTTGGGGTTGAATGGAGTTGGGACTGTTACCGTTCTTGACACCGCCACCAATACGCAGCAGGGGGACCCCATTGTCACCAACTTACTCTTCGCCAGCCCCATCTTTCCCATGTCGATTGCGATAGGCGCCCCTGGAATGTTTGGACTACCAGGACACATCTACATACCCGGCGGCGCTAATAGCGAAGTCGAATCGATTGCGGACGGCGCAGCAACGTCAATTCCGTTGCCGGACTGTTCCTTTCCTCAGGGGGCCGTGTTCACTCCCGACGGCGCGCGGGCCTATGTAACGTGCTCAGGCACCGGCGACGTCGCCGAGTTCCTTGCCAATGTTCCTCCGCCTTTTAGGGATCCGACCTATATCCACGTGGGTGGGGGGCCGGCCGACCAGATCGGAAATGCCGCAGTTACGCCTGACGGCGCTTTTGTCTATGTCATAGACTTTAGTGGGAGCGAAGTTGCGGTGATTGACACCGCCAGCAATACCCAGACGCGGCAAATTGGCGTGGGCGGCTTCCCCTTTGGCATCGCCATCGCCACGCTGCCGACTCCTCCGACCGCCGTGGCCGGCGCCAACCAGACAATTACCGTGGGCCAGACGGTGCATCTTGACGGCAGCGGCTCTTTTGCGCCCAACACGCCGCCCGCGAACCTGCAATATGCGTGGAGCTTTGTCTCCCAGCCCACCGGGAGCACGGCCATACTGAACAACGCCAACACAGCGACGCCCAACTTTGTTGCCGACGCCGTCGGCGACTTTGTGGCGCAGCTTGTGGTAACCGACCCCGCGACCAGTCGGGCCAGCCAGCCGTCGCAGGTCACTATTTCCTCCATCTGGTCACCGCCCACGGCGAATGCGGGCGCGGCGCAGTCAGTACTGACCGGCGCGCTTGTCCAGCTCAACGGAACCGGCAGCAGCGATCCCAACGGCTTGCCGCTGACGATCTATGACTGGAGCTTCACGGCCAGGCCGGCCGGCAGCGCCGCAACCATCACGCCTGGGACACTTGGGCTGGCTTCATTCACCGCGGACGTAGCGGGACTTTACACCGTGCAGCTTGTGGTGAGCGATGCCTTTGGCAGCTCGCAGCCGGCCACGGTAGACATCACGGCCATCACGCCCGAAACCTCACAGGAGCTCTTGCAGGACGTGATTAACTTTATCTCCACCCTTTCGGCCTCGAGTTTTGATGCGGCCGGACATAGCCAATCCCTGACGAACCAATTGCAGCAGGCGATCATTGATATCCAGAAAGACAAGATCAGCCAGGCTATCGTCAAAATTAACAACGCCATCATCCGCACCGACGGCTTCCCGGTGCGCGGCGCGCTGGATGGCCCCGGCCCGACTATGGACTGGATCATCAACGCAAGCGACCAGAACTTTGCTTATCAGAAACTGACTGCGGCACTGAACTCGCTGCAGTAAGAGTAATTTCTGGTTGGTTTGCCAACGCACGAAACTGGGGACGCGCTTCAGCGCAGGCGCGTCCCCGATCTTCACGCTAAGTATTCGGTATTTAGCAAGCCCAACCCCACACCATTAACCATTCCCCAGGTGAGGAACGCACCACCTAACGGACTGAGTTACACCGCAATTTGGTGTTCACACTTAATGCAACGAACCGGAAAATGAGGAACAATATGAAGCTGAAATCACTCGCACCCATACTCGTAGCGGTATTGGCATTCACCGTGGCAATGCCGGCTTTCGCACAGAAAGTCCAGGACTGCCACAGAAGCAAGAACGGCGACTTCCACTTGATAACGATAGATATCAAAGCTCTGCCGGCACACGTGGCCCACGGCGACGGACAACCTGGAGATCCGGTCCCGGACTTGAGCGGGTTCATCTTTGGCCCTAACTGCACCCCCACCGTGGCCCCGCCCCCTGAACTCGCCATTGGCTGTTACACGCTTGCCCTTCCTGGTTCTCGCCCAGAGGACATGTTCTACGCCGGGCCAATCGATGTACTCGGAAACTTGACTATATTTTTTGACAGCAGCGATGGAACTTGCTCCGGGAATCCGAGGCAAGACCTGCAAGACGGCATTATTGCGGCGGGCAACGCAACTGACGCCCAAAACAAATGTGATGCACTCACTGCATCTGCCGGGTCTGGGGCCCTGGTTTTTGATCTCGGTCCCTTCTTCACTCCAAGCGCGCCTGGGTTCTGGATCTGCCTTGGGCCTGTATAGAAACTAGGGGTCCGATTCGTGGTAGGAAGGCTCTTGCGGGCCTTCCTTTCCGCTCTGGTGGCCGTTTTTGTTCTCGCGACCACGCCCGAAACTTCCCAGCTTATCCAGGATGCCATTAACTATATTGCGGCCATTCCATGTTCGCATTTTGACGCGTGCGGGCACCGCAAGAAGCTGACCAATTTCCTGCAACACGCGAACATCCAGCATGAGAAGATTCCGTGATTATGCACTTGACACGGATGGCCCTCTTTCGGTACCCTTAAGAGTAGGGAAAGGGCTGAAAATGAACCTCATAGACGTAACCCGGACTTACAAAACCGACGCTGAATGCCTTGCCTATTTAGAGGCTCGCCGCTGGCCCCAAGGTGTCCGCTGCGTCACCTGTGGTGGAGATAAAATATCCAAGATCGCCCGCCGGAAAGAGTCCAAGAATAAGCGCAGCCAGTATTACCAGTGTTTAGAGCCAACTTGCAAACAGCAGTTCTCTGCTACGTCCGGTACGATCTTCCACGATTCCCATTTGCCACTGCTCACCTGGTTCTCTGCCGTGTCCCTACTTGTGGACGCGAAAAAGAGCATGAGCGCAATGCAACTTCAGCGTCACCTTGGAATCGGTTCATACCGGACGGCATGGTACATGGCTCACAGAATCCGCAAAGCGATGGAAGAGACAAACCCGACACCACTAAGCGGCACCGTGGAAGTTGACGAGACTTACATCGGCGGGAAATATGACAAACGTCGCAAGCGTGGCCGGAATGAAAAACAGGGTGTCATGGGCCTCATTGAGCGCGGCGGGCGGGTCCGCGCTATGAAGATCCCGACTTCAAGCAAAACCGTTCTTGTTAATGCCATCAAAGAGCACACAGCACCGGACGCCAAGATTTACACGGATGAGTACGTTGCTTACAAGTCAGTTGCAAAAATCAGAAAACATGCGACAGTGGCTCACGGAAAAGAAGAGTGGGTGCGCGGAGACGTTCACACGAACACGGTAGAGTCTTACTGGTCGCTTTTCAATCGCGCACTCGTTGGCAGCTTCCATCAGGTCAGCGTTAAACATCTCGACCGCTACCTGCAGGAATCAGAATACCGCTTCAATGCCAGGAAAGAACGCGGCCTCTTTGACCGCACGATCTCTCGCATGTGCAACACGGCAAAGATGGAATACAAGCAGCTTACCGCCAGAGTGGAAGAAGCATTTTAAACTTGCCTAAACTGTAGTGCCAGCGTCGCTTGATTTACTCGGCACAGCATAATCTGTTTGTTTAGTTCCCTTGGCGAGATCGGCAATGAAGTTTTCTGGAGATGCGCTTCTTGATTGCCACGCTTTCTTAATCTCCCAAATGAGCCATACCCAAGAGACTACGAGAAATGTGCTGCACATTCCTCGTAGAGTTCCGGCGCTAATCCACGAAAAATCTTTAAAAGTAGAAGTTAGGAGCGTCACAGTCAAGGTGGCGACAAATGCCAATGGAGTGTGCCACGCTGATTTACCTTTAATCCTCTCTTGCCACTCATGAAACACTAAACATGCTCGATCTCTATGAACCATGATGTACTCCTGACTGAGAGGAGAATGCAAAGATACTTTTCCTACAAAGTCGTGAAATTGCTCAACTGATAGCACTTTTGAAGGTTCGTTAGGCAAGGCCAAGATCCCCCAGCGGTACCAGTGTTCCAACAAGGTGATGGTATAGCGCACCACAATTCGTACAAGCGACAGCGATTGTCGGGAATGATTGTGTTGATGGCAGGGTAGCTCTACCACTTGAATTGTTCGTGAAAACAATATCGAGAATGGCGAATTGGGGATGATTGCAACGAGCGCAAGGTCGCAGCGCTCCTTTTTTCTCAAGCTCTGAAATAATTCGACTTTTTTGGGATTGTGTAAGAATGGGTTGACCAGTGAAAATAAAAGGCAATTATCACCTCTTGGTTCTATGATCTGCTGCGTAGTCTCATATTGCATTTCTTGGGCACACCCCTGTATATTCTTGAGTGCGTCCCAAAAATGTTCGGCATAAACCGCTCCCGCACGGAGCGATTTTTGCTTTATAGCTTAGATTGTCTCGTACATGCTAGCATGAAGCCGCTTTCACACCCCTCTGAGTAATTGCGCCGTTGTCATATCGAAAGAGATGGCGAGAATTTCCAGCGATCTCAGGCACGGCTCTTTGTTGCCCAGCTCCACGTCAGAGATGAAAGAGCGGCTCAGCCCCGTATGCACCGATAAATACGTCTGCGTCCATCCTCGCGCCTTGCGCAGCCGACGAACCTTCAATCCCAGCCGTTCACAGATATCGCTTGCCATCTATAGAGGATGGCTGTATTCTTCGCATCAAATTCCAACTATAGAGGTCAAACCGCAAATGAAGATCGCCGCGATATTAACGCTTGTTCTGGCGCTACTAACTGGCATTTGGGTAATTGCTGATTATTCTGAAAATGAACGGAACAGATCGCGGCATGGAACCGAAGCACTAGGTAGCCTTAGCGATTACTCAATAGCGCAACTCGACCGCGACAATGACCTTGAGCGGCAAGATGGGTTTGTGGGCGTTGCCGCGATTGGATTCCTTATTGCTTCGCTTGTGATGTTTTCAAAGACTAAAAAACAGCCTGCCTCTTAGTCGTTGCCTGATTTCTGAATCAGGGGCCGTGGCGCTTGCCCTTTGGCCCGAACTCGCGCTCGTGGCATCGGCGCGGACTGGAGCAACCTGTCCATCACATTATCGAATTCTGCTTTGCTCACCGCTGGCACGGGCGGGATTTCCTTGCGGCCTTTGCTTGATCTGCGTGTCTTCATAAGCCTATTATATTTCCACTTGACGCTGGTTGGTATTTTTTTTCCGCTTGATGCTTGCCAGGGAGGCTT
The DNA here is from genome assembly GCA_020072585.1 of Terriglobia bacterium. Lineage (GTDB taxonomy): Bacteria > Acidobacteriota > Terriglobia > Terriglobales > Acidobacteriaceae > Angelobacter. The sequence continues at coordinate 138,722 of JAIQGL010000003.1, forward strand.
ATGGCTAAGGCTGAGCGTGATCCTTTTGGGGATGTGGCGATATATTGTCGCTGCCATAATTTTTTATTGCCCATTCTTCACCGCAATTCCATCCTTCGAAGAATAGTCGAAGGTTCAAAGCGTTTTGGTCTACCCCTAAAAATTCCGGCCGGAATATTCTTTGCATGTCCTGTCTGCGCTGCTGTGTACGCTTGCAGATTTGATGACCTCCTAGGCAAGGCTCCGCAAAAGGACCTAGTACAAAATCTCCGCGATAGCCGTTACGGTATTCTTCCGATACGAGCGCTAGGTGTATGCGGTACGCAAAACTGTTGCACTCAAGTAGAAATACATACAGCCGTGGGTGTCGGAGCGTCCAAGGCAGAATTAAACCGATTAGCCGCGAGATGGGATTTAGGTTCAGCTGTATGTCCCGGCTGCCTGCGTTTTCTACGGGATTGCTTGAATAGGAATTTTTCCTTTGAAGGTTTTGACCTCGCACAATAGCGGCATCCCCTGTCACGGCAGGCTTGATTTTCCCGTTTTGTCGTTTACGTGTCAAGTGTATAGTCACCGAAGATTCCCCTTGACAGCAAACAAAAAGGGAAGTAACATAGATCGATTTGGGTAAAAATCTTACCGCTGATTAACGCTGATAACGTAGGATCGCTGTCATCGCCGACATCGCACGTCATCGCCGTAATCGGAAACCCAAAAACACACCGCCGAGGGCGCGGTGCCACATGAGCATCGCCGGAATCGCCGTGATCGGAAAGGCAAAACCTCACCACGGATAACAGGGATGACACGGATCAGGAATCGATTGATCGGAGTTGCACCGCCGAGGGCGACGGTGCCACATGAGCATGGCGCGGGATAGCGCCTCGGGATGTTCCGGGGAGCTAAGCATGTAAGTACTTTAGAATCCTAGTTGACGGGGAGGGGGAGGGGTAGGTAAGGATGAAGGTAGCCATCCAGGGCGAGCGCGGAGCGTTCAGCCATCAAGCAGCGTTGCATCTTGTGCGCGGGGCTGAGGTGCTGGCGTGTGCCACGTCGATCCAGGTGTTTGACGCGCTGGAATCACGCCGTGCCGCGGCTGCGGTGATTCCAGTGGAGAACACGCTTGCCGGCCCCGTGGGTGAGCACCTTGATCTTCTGCTTGAGCGCGACGTTTTTATTCACGCCGAGATGCGGCTGCGCATCGCGCACAACCTGATTGTCGCGCCCGGGACCAAGCTGAAGGAAGTTCGACAGGTGCTTTCGCATCCGGTGGCGCTCGATCAGTGCAGGAACTTTTTTCGCCGCCATCGTGGAATCTCCGCCGTGCCGTTTTATGACACTGCCGGAAGCGTAAAGCACATTCTGTCTCAAGGCCTTCGCGATACCGCGGCCATCGCCAGCAGCCAGGCAGCAAAAGAGTACGGCGGCAAGGTGCTGATGTCCGGTCTGGAGGACGACAAACGGAACTTCACCCGCTTTTTCCTCATCGATAAAAAGAAAGGAATCTCCTCTAAAGCCGATAAAACCTCAGTGGTCTTTTCGCTCAAAAACGTCTCTGGCGCATTGTTTAAGGCCCTGAGCGTCTTTGCTTTGCGGGACCTCGATCTGAGCAAGATTGAGTCCCGGCCGGTGCGGGGAAAGCCGTGGGAATACTGTTTTTATGTGGATGTGCTGCGGGGTGACGATCCGGCCATGCGGCTGGCGCTCAAGCATCTGGAAGAGATTGCCGGATTCGTAAAAGTGCTGGGTGTGTATCCCCGGGCAAAAGTCAGCAAATAATGTAGATTGAAGGACTTTGAAACAAAATATTACTTAACAGTTATTTGCCGCCGGTTTGCTTCTTCGAGTACAATCCGCGCGGTGCTAAAAAGGGGTAAAGCTGCAACTTTCCGTGCATCTTGGTCATCAAATGTGAGCGTACTTATATCAAGGATGAACTTTATGGCGTCTGACACAACTACTACGAACATTGAGCCTATCGGAGCGACGCCTGAACAGCGCCTGGCACTAACAGAAGAGCAGCAGAAAAGCATACCGGTCCTGCCGGTGCGCGATACCGTTCTGTTTCCGCACGCGGTCCTGCCTCTTACTGTAGGACGTGAAAGCTCCATTCAACTGATTAACTCACTGGGAGAAGAGAAAACCATCCTGGTTGTAGCCCAGCGGGAAGCCCGCGTGGATGCTCCCCAACCGACTGATTTATATAGCATTGGAACGCTGGCGACCGTGCATAAGGTCGTAAAGATGCCGAACCAGAGCCTCTTTGTGTTTACTGAGGGGCTGAGCCGCGGCAAACTGGAGGATTTTACCCAGCTAACGCCTTTTCTGCGCGCCAACGTTGAGCCCATTCCTGACGCGGAACCGGAGATGTCACCGGAAATCGAAGCGTTGCAGCGCAACGTGCTGACATTGTTCCAGCAGATTGTTGCCGGTTCTCCTACGCTTTCTGACGAATTGCAGACCGTAGCCATCAATATTGAAGAGCCGGGCCGGCTAGTGGACTTTGTTGCGTCGTCGCTCCCATTCCTCTCCACCAAAGACAAGCAGGAGATCCTTGAAACGCCGGACGTAAGCCGACGGCTTCAGGCCATCAATCATCACTTGGCCAAGGAACTGGAAGTCCAGCAACTGCGCAACAAGATCCAGAATGAAGTTCAGGACCAGGTGCAGCAGTCGCAGCGCGAATATTATTTGCGCGAGCAGATGAAAGCCATCCAGAAAGAGCTGGGTGAGCAGGACGAAACTCAGCGCGACGTGGAAGAGCTGCGGCAGAAGATTGATGCCGCCGGCATGCCGGAAGAAGTAAAGAAGGAAGCCACCAAGGAGCTAAACCGGCTGGCGCGCATGTCTCCCATGGCAGCGGATTATTCCGTTACGCGCAACTACATTGAATGGCTGGCGGTGTTGCCGTGGGCCAAGTCCAGCGGCGTTGTTGTGGACATACCCAAAGCTGCTGAGGTGCTGGATTCTGACCACTACGATCTAAAGAAGGTCAAAGACCGCATTCTGGACTACCTCTCAGTCCGCCGGCTCAAGCCGAGCATGAAAGGACCGATCCTGTGCTTTGTTGGACCTCCTGGAGTGGGAAAGACCTCTCTGGGACGCAGTATTGCCCGCGCTCTGGAGCGGAAGTTTGTCCGCCTCTCCTTGGGTGGCGTGCACGATGAAGCGGAAATCCGCGGTCATCGCCGTACGTATATCGGCGCATTGCCAGGGCAGATCATGCAGGGGTTGCGCCGCGCGGAAACCAACGATCCCGTCTTCGTCCTGGATGAAGTGGACAAACTCGGACGCGACTTCCGCGGCGATCCTTCATCGGCGCTGCTGGAAACGCTTGATCCCGAGCAGAACTCCACTTTCCGTGATAACTATCTGGACGTGCCGTTTGATCTTTCAAAAGTACTCTTCATCTGCACCGCCAACATGCTCGATACGATTCCTGAGCCTTTGCGCGACCGCATGGAGATCATCGAACTTCAGGGTTACACCGAAGACGACAAGACGCACATCGCCGAGCGCTATCTGGTTCCGAAGCAGATTGAAGAAAACGGTCTGAAGAAAGAGCAGATTGAGATTCCGGAAGATGCAGTTCGCTTCATCAGCCGGCATTACACGCGTGAGGCCGGCGTCCGCAACCTGGAACGCAACATTGGCACCATCTGCCGCAAGCAGGCGCGTCGGATTGCCGAAGGCAAGGAAGACAAGCTGGTGGTGACGCCGGAGATCGTGCAGGAGTTTCTGGGCGGAATCAAGATCCGCATCGATACGGAGATTGCCGAGCGCACCAAGCGCCCCGGTGTGGCCGTTGGCCTTGCCTGGACGCCCGCGGGCGGCGACATTCTCTTCATCGAAGCCAACAAGATGAAGGGAAAGGGCGGCTTTACCATGACCGGACAACTCGGCCAGGTGATGCAGGAGTCAATGCAGGCAGCTCTTACCTGGGTACGTTCAAATGCGGACAAACTCTCCATCCCTGAGGAGTTTTTCAAGGACCACGATATTCATATTCACGTGCCAGCCGGAGCTATTCCAAAAGATGGTCCCTCAGCCGGTGTGACCATGGCCACGGCCCTGGTTTCACTGTTGAAGGATACGCCGGTGCGTCCGTTGACCGGAATGACCGGCGAGATCACGCTGAGCGGCAACGTATTGCCGATTGGCGGCGTGAAAGAGAAGTTTCTGGCCGCGAAACGCGCGGGCGTGAAAGACATTCTCTTCCCGGCGGACAATCGTATGAACGTGGAAGAAGACCTGCTTCCGGAACAACTGGAAGGCGTGAAAGTGCATTTTGTCAGCACCATTGAGGACGTTCTGGGTATCGCACTCCCAGGCTCGCGTCAGGAAGAACGCCAGGACGCAGAGACCCGCGAGCGGGTGCTGAGTAACGCTTAATTGCACAGCAATTACTGCTTGGGCAGGGAGCAATCCCTGCCCTTCCTTTTTTGCTTGAGAAAATCGCACCCTAGTTCCAGCCTAGAGCGGCCTTTTCGGCCAGCAGCAGCTTGGCTGGCGGCATCCTACTCAGCTGATTTCCCAATCATCGTGAGGGCCCCATGTTGGAGAACGTAACTTCCAGGCGTGACTCCGGCTATCCAGAGTGGCTGACAGAGCTTTGGCAGAACAGAGATTGGCGGCCAGGCGGTTGGCGGTCAGGCAAAAGACCGGCACGCCATTGCGCAGTTATTCTTGTTCTGCTTGCTGTCAGCATTTGTGGCGTGCGGGCCCGCGCCCAGTCGGCGGAGACGAACAGTGTGAGCGCCTATGCAGAAGCTATCCAACAGTCCACGATTTCTGAGCGCATCAGCGGGCTGGAACGTTATCTGACGCTCTCCGGCAGCGGAACTCTGAGGATTGACGCGCTGGAGTTTCTGATCTGGGACCACTCGCGCCTTGGACATCAGACACGAAGCGCGCAACATGCCCAGGAACTGCTGCGGATTTCACCGGGGAATCCAATTGCGATTGCCATTCTCAACCAGACCGTTAAGGCTGAATCCAATCAATATTCTGCACAGAATCGGCTCACAATGCTGGCCTCGGCGCTGGCGCGACTTGACCAGTTGAGCAAACCGGAGGGCATGCTGCCCAGAAACTTTGCTGTGCTGCGGCAGCAGGTAGCAGAAATATTGAACGGCGAGCAGGGACTGGCTTATCTGGAGTTGAAAGACTATGCCAGTGCGCGGGCCCATTTACAGCCGGCTGTCGCCTCTGACCCGAACAATGCCCAGTTGGTATATGCTCTGGGTCTGGCACTGCTGGAAGGCAAGAATCCAGACCTATACAACGGCTATTGGTATCTGGCGCGGGCCGCGAATCTTTCTGGCGGCACCCCTGCCGGTCAACAGATCTCAGAGTACGCACGAACCAGATACCGTAAAGATGGCGGCAAGGATGCCGGATGGAACCAGTATCTTGCCAGCGCAGCTGCTCTGGACGCGCCACCAGCAATCGGCGCCACGCCTCGCGTCGCTCAGCCGACCAACGCCGTTGCGGCCAGTAGAACCAATCCTTCTTCGGCATCGCCCATGGCAGCAAACCAGGCTAATAAAGCTCCCGTCAATAAGGCAAAGACCGATTCAGTTACCGCCTCGGCTGCCACAGGCAGCAAACACGAGAAGAAACGATCAGATTTTGGCTTTGAGGACACTCTGCATGAACCAATCAGGTCCGCTTCGGTTCCCGTTCGCCCGCCAACCGGGCCCAAAGGAATAGCCGCTCCTGATAAAGCGATTTCGTTGGGAATACTGATTGAAACCGCGCTGCTCACCAATACAAACAGGCCGGCGATTGTCGCAACTCTAAGAGATATCGTCAGGGGCTTGCGGCTGAATGACGAAGCCTGCATTCTGGTCTTCAGTGACCAACTGGATTTCGAGCAGGACCTGACCGCCGATGACCATTTGCTGGAAGATGCGGTGAACCAGATTCAAGCCAAGCCGGGCAGGGCGCTGCTTTCTGGGATTGCTTTTGCCGCCGGCCATCTTAAACGGATTGGCAAAAACGCCAATCGTGTCTTGCTGGTGATCTCAGATGGGCGCGCGCTTCAGACTGAAACCGATACTCTTGCATTTCGCAGCCAGGTAAGCGGAGTGCGCATTGATACCCTTGGCATGGATGTAGACGGACAAGCACAGCGGGAGCTTCTCTCACGGCTGGCGTCTTATTCCGGTGGAAAGGCATCATTCGCTTCAAATCCCGGAGAATTCCGGACGGCCGCGTTGCAGATTACGCAAAGCCTGGGAATTGCGGTGCCATGACGGGCAGCAAAAATTCCGGAGTGGTTGCGTGATCCACCCCGGATGAGTTCGTAAACTGTGCTTTCAGTCTCATTGACTGATACGTATTTGGACTCACAAAAGTTGCTGAAAGTTAGTGCTACTCACCCCGGCGCGCCATTTTTTCCTCCAGCATATTCGGCAGGGTTTCCGTTATCCTTATACGTATGCGTGTGAGAGTGCTGCTCTTTGGGCAGCTCAAAGACATTGTCGGACGCCAGGAAGACTCGCTCGACCTGCCGTCGGGCTCAAGCCTTTCCGCTGTGATGGCCCACTATGCGGATCGCTATCCCAGGTTCCAGGGATTGAACAGCTCGATTGCGTGCTCAATTAACCAGGAATATGCTCAGGGCTCGGCGGTGCTGAAAGAGGGCGATGAGGTGGGTCTGTTGCCGCCGGTCAGTGGCGGCAAAGCGAAGGTTGAGGAACTCCGTTCTGAGCACTGCGCCATCGTCCGCGAGCCCATTGATCTGCAAGCGATCAAGAAAAGCCTGGAGCATCCTGAAGATGGAGCGGCGCTGCTGTTTGAAGGAGTAGTGCGCAATAATACCAGGGCCAGGCGTACGCTTTACCTGGATTACGAAGCATATGAGACAATGGCCCTGAATGAGATGGAGAAGCTTTCTCAGGTAGCACTTGAGCGTTTCAAGGTACGTGACGTACGTCTTGTTCATCGCCTGGGCAGGCTGGAGATTGGCGAGACCAGTGTCCTGATTGGGGTGGCGTCAGCACACCGTGCGGCGGCATTTGAGGCATGCCGCTGGCTGATTGACACCCTGAAGAAGACCGTTCCCATATGGAAAAAAGAGCATTTTGAAGACGGCGCCGTCTGGGCCGATGGTGAACCTTTTCCTGAAGAAATTCGCGCAAGCAAATAACTCTTTGCCGCCGTTTGCATCTAAGCATTTCAGAATACCCGTTGATATAACTATGAAACTGGCTCGCGCTTTACCGCCGTGGTTTAGCTTATTGTGTCTGCTCTGCGTGCTGGGTGCTATTGCCCTGGCACAGGGGCCGCAGCAGGGAAATCGTCTGTTGCAGGGTGCACAATCCCAGAAAGACGAATCCACTTTCCGGGTGAATGTCCGGCTGGTGAATGTGTTTACCACCGTGACCGATTCCCGAGGCGCTCCTGTGGCCGACCTGACGAAAGACGACTTCAAGCTGCTGGAAGACGGCGTGCCACAGACCATCAAGGTATTTGAAAAAGAGTCGGCCATCCCGTTGAGCATCGCTCTGGCCATTGATACCAGCCCCAGCACCATGCGGGACTTTAAGCTGGAGCTTTCATCGGCGCACAAGTTCGTCCATTCCATCCTGCGGAATGAGGACCGTCTCTCGGTTTTCGAGGTCACGGAGAACGTTGATCAGATCACCGGATTTACCTCAGATCTCAGGAGGATTGAGCATGGCATTGACAGCTTGCGCACCGGCCCCGGGACCTCCATCTATGACGCAATTTTTCTCTGCTCAGACGCTCTTTTGGATCGGGAAGGCCGCAAAGTTCTGGTGCTGATTACTGACGGTGGCGACACCACCAGCAAGTCCGACTACAACAATGCCCTGCGCCGCGCCCAGCAGGCTGAGGCCATTGTGTACAGCATTATTGTGGTGCCGGTGGAGGCCGATGCCGGCCGAAATCTGGGCGGCGAGCACGCGCTTATCCAGATTTCCAAGGACACGGGTGGCAAGTATTATTACGCTGAGGGCGAACAGCAACTGGACGCAGCCTTTCGCAAGATCAGTGATGAGTTGCGTACTCAATACCTGATTGCTTTTTATCCCAACCGCAAGGTTTCTGACTCGTCTTTCCGGCGGCTTCAGGTGGAATTGAGCAAGAAAGATCCGGAAGGCCGGCCGTATCAGGTACGGCATCGTGCGGGATACTACACGTCGCCGGCAAAATAGATGACTACGCTGGGCTCTTGATCCGCAGCTCACCAGCCCGGGAACCGTCCACCCTGCCCAAAGTACTTGTCCGTTTGGGTGCACGCTCTTTACAAAACAGTTTTCCGGACTAGTTGTAGGTGGTTTTTTGTTTTAAGGGCTGGCGGGTTTTTACGCTACAATATTTGGCATGTCTTTCCGTGCCGCAGCTCCAGCCTTTGCTAAAAAGACCACTAAAACGCCACCCCCGGAAGATACGGGTATGGAGTCTTCTTACCTGAAGGGCCTGGGTGAGAAACAGACGCCGGTAACCGTGAAACTGGTCTGTGGTGAGGCTTTCCACGGCTGGATCGAATATTACGACGTCAACATGGTCCGTCTTACTCGGGATGGTGAGCCCAATCTATTCATCTTCAAGCACGAGATCATGTACATTGCTGAAGACAACGGGCGCCGCGCCCGCTGATGTCTCCCAGAGAAGACTATGTCCATCCCATGCAGGATCTGGCCCGCGAGGCCGGAATGCTGCTGCTGTCGTTTTTCGGCAAAGTTTCCATTGAATACAAAGGCGACGCTGACCTGGTCACCAAGGCAGACCGCGCTTCAGAACAATTGATTGTTGAGCGCATCCGCAAGCAGTGGCCGGAGCATGATCTCATTGGAGAAGAAGGCAGCCGCCGTGAAACCGGAAGCGACTTTCGCTGGTACATTGATCCGCTCGATGGCACCACCAACTTCGCTCATGGCTTCCCGGTATTTTGCGTCTCCATTGCGCTTGAGCATAAAGGCCAGCTCATCGCCGGGGTGGTTTATGATCCGACCCGGGACGAGATGTTTGCCGCGGAAAGGGGCAGTGGATCGCGGCTGAACGGCCGTCCAATACATGTTTCCGCCATTGGCCGCCTCAAAGAGAGCCTGGTGGCCACGGGCTTTCCCAGCCATAAGCGGCATAAGAACCCGAATATCCACTTCTATCACCAGATCACTCTGCGCTCCCATGGAGTGCGGCGCGCCGGTTCTGCCGCGCTGGACCTTTGCTATCTGGCTTGCGGACGCTATGACGCTTATTGGGAGTTCAATCTCAACGCGTGGGACACGGCTGCGGGCGTCCTGCTGGTGGAAGAAGCTAGCGGTAAAGTTACGAACTTCACCGGCGGCCCTTTCAATATTGATAGCCGTGAGGTCCTGGGCAGCAATACATTGCTGCATGATGAGTTGCTCAAGGAATTTCAGGCCATCATCGCCGGGCGCGTGGAAGGCCTGCCCAACGTGCCTGAATATTTTCCTTCTAATCGCTAGAGGCAGGCGTTGACAACGTTTCTTTTCCCCTGATATTTTTTGAGACGGCGTCGCAGGGCGCACCCCGTCCGCGGGAAGGGATTATCCCACCTGGGTTTTTGAGCATTTCAACATCAACTCTCTTCTGCCCGAATAGCGGACGCGGGCCACAAAGAAGGGGGTTTCATGCCTGCAGAATTACCAGCCAATCCAAATCTTGAATATTTGCGCAAACAAGCCAAGGCTTTGCTGCGCGACTTCCGAGTGAAGGAGCCGAAAGCCGTTGAGAAATTCAGCGTGCTCAAACTGAAAGCTGCGCCAAAACTCTCTGACGCGCAACACCTTGTGGCCCGCGAATATGGCTTTGACAGCTGGGCAAAGCTGAAAAACCATGTTGATGCAGCAACCGCCGCAATGAATGAGGCTGTTGGGCTGGCCCGAAAAGCGTTTCGCGAAGATGATGTGGCAGCGTTTCACCGCGTGCTCCAGCAGTATCCGGTGCTCAAGGCAAGAATCAATGAGCCGGTTGGCGCCTTTGGCGCACCGCTGATCAACCATGTTCGCAGCCGGGCCATGCTTGACGCCTTGCTCGATGCCGGCGCCGACATCAACGCCAGAAGCGATTGGAAACATGGCAGTTTCGGATTACTTGATTCCGCTCCGCCAGAGGTGGCATCCCATGCCATACGGCGCGGTGCTATTGTTACGGTCCATGCGGCGGCGCGATTGGGCATGATGGAAAAACTCAAAGAGCTCATCAGCGCCGATCCGGAGCTGGTCCATGCCCGTGGCGGTGATGGACAAACGCCGCTGCACTTCGCCTCTACCGTGGAGATCGCGGAGTATCTCCTGGACCATGGTGCTGACATAGAATCGCGTGATCTCGATCACGAATCTACGCCGGCGCAATACATGTTGTGCGAACGTGACAAAGTTGCGCGCTATCTGATTCGCCGCGGCTGCAACACCGATATCCTGATGGCCGCGGCGCTGGGCGACAGGGAACTGGTGGAAGAACATCTTCGCAGAGATACTGAATGCATTCGCATGCGCGTGAGTGACGAATACTTTCCCCTGATTAGTATGGGCAGCGGCGGGACGATCTATCAGTGGAAGCTGGGGTGGTATGTCTCTGCTGTCCAGGTGGCGAAATCATTCGGCCATCAGGCTATCTTTGATCTCTTGATGGAGCGGAGCCCCGCTGAGGAAAAACTGCTGAATGCCTGCTGGCTCCATGATGAGGCGATGGTAAATGACCTGCTTGCTCAGCAGCCTGACCTTGCCGCGTCGCTTTCACCTGCTGGCCGTCGGCACGTGGCTCATGCCGCAAGAAACGGCGACGTGATCGCGGCTCGCCTGATGGTGCTGGCGGGCTTGGCTGTAAACACGTTCAGTCAGCACCATGCAAGCTCTCTCCATTGGGCTGCATTTCACGGCCAGGCTGAACTGGCCAAGTTGCTGATCGATCATGGTGCCGCACTTGAGAACGCTGACAATGAATTCAAGGGCACGCCACTGAACTGGGCCATGTATGGCTCGCAGAATGCCTGGCATCCGGAACTGGGAGACTATCCTGCAACCGTTGAAGTGCTGCTTGCGGCGGGCGCTGGTCTTCCGCGTGAAATTGGAGGTACCGAAGCAGTGAAGGATGTCCTGCGACGCCATGGAATGAAATGAGCCTGTGTGAAAGCCGAGTGAGCTGTTCGCAGCCCACTCGGCTCACGGCTTTTCCGCCTGCATAATCCGCCACAGATGACCAGCGCGTCTCATTTCAGCTTCTTGGCGATCATTTTGGTGATCAGCTCCAGCTCGAGCATGATGTCGTCTTCAATATTGAGTCCGGCGGCGCGCATGGCGTTCAGAGGGTCGCGGCGGAACTGCGCCGCGTTCTTCGGCGATTTGGCGATCCACTCTTGCAACTGGTTTTCGACCTTGCCCAACTGATCAAGCAGGGGATCTGGTCCACCGGGAGGGGCGTTGCGTCGGCGCAAATCTATACCTCGCGTAGCATGATGGGTCAATACTACGCGCATTCGCGAAAGAATTGTCCCAAGGGTTAGTCTACTCTCTTCTAATAACTTAAAAAGAGAACTCCATCAGATCTGCTGAGCCAGCTAACTTCGACTCGCCGCGCCAGCCATCGCCGGTGAGATCGCCATGAGCGCCTGGTCCATGATGCGAATGGCTTCATCCACATCGCTCTTGGTAATATTCAGTGGCGGTGAAGTCCGTATCACATTCCCAAACAGGCCGCCTTTGCCCACCAGCAGACCGCCTTTGCGGCATTGCTCCATGAACTGGTTTGTGGCTTCCGGCGCGGGCTCTTTCGTGGTGCGGTCTTTCACCAGCTCAATCGCCTGCATCAGGCCCATGCCGCGCACATCGCCGATCACATCGTATTTTCCTTTCAGCATTTCCAGCCCATCACGATAATACCGGCCGACCGTGTCCGCGTTGTCCATCAGGCGGTCTTCTTCAATGATGTCAATCGTGGCTTTGGCCGCAACCGAGGTCACCGGATTTCCTCCGAACGTCGAGATATGCATGCCCTTGAAGCTGGCGGCAATCTCCGGGCGTGTCGCCGTGAGTCCAATCGGCACGCCATTGCCCAGCCCTTTAGCGGCGGTAATAATGTCCGGCGTTACTTCCCACTGCTCGATCCCGAACCAGCGTTTGCCTGTCCGTCCCCAGCCCGTCTGCACTTCGTCGGAGATGAAGAGCCCGCCGTAGTCTTTTACGATTTTGAATACGATTTTGAAATATTCCTTCGGCGGCGTAATGAATCCGCCCACGCCCTGGATCGGCTCGGCAAAGAAGGCCGCGATCTGCCCTGAAGTCGAGGTCTGGATCACCGCTTCCACGTCCTTCGCGCAAGCCACCTCGCAGCTCGGATACGTCTTGCCCAGCGGGCAGCGATAGCAGTACGCATTCATCGCATGCACCACGCCCGGAGCCGGCACCGGCAGTGATTTCCTCCAGGTGCCGTGCGCGGTCATCGACTGCGCCAGCTGTGAGCGGCCGCTATAGCCATGCCGCAGCGCCACGATTTCAAAGCGTCCGGTGAACATGCGCGCCAGCTGCACCGCGAACTCATTGGCCTCCGTGCCGCTGTTGGAGAAAAAACTCTGGCTGATCTCGCCCGGAGTGATCTGCGCAATCTTTTCCGCCAGCGCCACCACCGCCTCATTGGGAAAGACCGTTGAGGCGTGCTGGAGCTTGTCCACCTGCGCCTTGATCTTGCCGGTCACGCGCGGGTTCGCATGCCCCACTGAGATGGTCACAATTCCGCCAAAGAAATCCAGATACTTGTTGCCTTCCACGTCCCACAGGTGCTGCATGCTGGCATGGTCAGTCACCAGCGGATCAGCGTAATAGGTGGAGATGGAAGGGAAGAGATATTGCTTGTGTTTTTTGAGGATCTCGTCTTTGGTCATGGCGTGCTCCAGTAAGGATTGCTCAGGGAGATTGTAAAGCCTTCGGGGGTGGTTAAGAGCAACAAATCAATTTCCACCATGGAGGGCACGGAAAAACCAACTCCTTTTTTGAAACACAGAGGAAACGAGGAATGCGGAGCTGTGCCGCCAAATTTCTTCTAAGCAGGTTTTAAGCAATTTAGACAAATGCCGTAATTCGTCTATTGACATTGTCATTTGTGTACGCTATATTGAAATTGGCTTCTGCCGGGGAGCGGCGTCGGCGGAGGCGCAGCCAGCAATAAAAGCTGGCTGACCGGGGAAACCCGAAACGGCCTGCAACCCTACAGTCTGGGGGCCCTCGTATCGTTCCCAGTTACCGTAGCCCCGCTTATACAGAGACTTAATATCTCTGGTAGTGCCTGCGGCTTGGGGCTATAGGTGTGTCCGGGTGAGATTGCCAAAATCGCCGGAACTGCCAAAATTGGAAATTGAAGAGCTTCGGCGGTAAGTCCCAACTAGACGCGCAGATTCAGCAATCCAAAAAGTTGAAAATCACAGAGCCACCCATGGGGTGGCTTTTTTATTGGAGAAAAAGCATGACAAAAGAAGAAATCAAGTCAGTCATCGTGGCGTGTGCCGAGAAGCTGGGGCATGTGCCAAGCCATAGCGAAATAACGCGTGAGGCGCTGCTGAGCCGGCGGCAGATCCGGCGGCACTTTGGAACGTATACGCGGGCACTGCGGGAATGTGATATGGAAAGGCGCGGCGGCGGTCATCGATATCCCCTGGGAAAATTGTTTCAGGACTGGGCGATGGTGGTGAGAACACTAAAAAAAGTTCCCAGCATTGCTGAATACGAACTGGTCAGCAGCCATACCCAGGGACCGCTTACCAGACGCTTTGGGAGCTGGCTGAACGTGCCGCAAGGAATGAAAGAGTTTGCAGAGAAAGAGGGATGGGCGGATGACTGGAAGGATGTGCTGGCGATTGTTGGCGAAGCGAACGGCGCGAAGGACGGGACGGCCAGATCAATCAGGCCAGCGTACGCGTCCGTAATGGGGCCAAGGGCACAGTCAAAGGGGCCGGTCTATGGGCCATGGATGGGGCCTTTGATGCGTTCGCCCGCGATGGCGTACGGTCCGGTGAACGAGGCCGGAGTGGTGTACCTGTTTGGGACGCTGGCGGAACGATTGGGTTTTATGATGATGCGCATGCAGTCCGATTTTCCCGATGGCGAGGCGATGCGCCGGATTGAGGAAGAAAGATGGGAGCGGGTGCGGATTGAGTTTGAATATGAAAGCCGCAATTTCCTGAAGCACATGCACGACGCACACGAATGCGATTTGATCGTATGCTGGAGGCACAACTGGCCGGAGTGCCCTCTGGAAGTTTTGGAGTTGAGGAGCATTCAGCAGTGAGGAAGGATGAGGCAGTTATGCAGGGCTTCAGCTTCTGAAGGTATCAGGGCACGGATTTATCCGTGCTGTTCAGACACAAACGAGAATTCCTTGCGCCGCAGGCCCGCGCGGAGCGAAAGCGGACGCGAAAAGAATCTTGTGCCGCACCTACGGCGCTCATCGTCATCCTCAAGTCTGCCCAGGGCTCACGCCCTGGGCTCAATAATCCCGCCCTGCGGGCTGCGTTATGCAAAAGCTCAGAAAAACACTTGACATGCTTCGATCTATCTGTAACCATAGTTACAGATGGATAGACTCTCCACAAAACAGGTTGCCAAGAAGTTAGGTCTGACTGGCGCAAGCTTGAGCCGCTATATCAAGGCCGGCAAAATCACAGCTCCACCGGAAACAATGGCTGGGGGAATCAAGCTCCGCCTGTGGAGCGAAACTGACATCGAACGACTGCGGGAGGAACTGCCCAAGATCGCCAACGGCAGGAAAACCCGTTACCAGAAACTTCATGCAAAACAAAAGGCACAGGGCAAATCGCCTGTGCCCCACAAAACTAAAAAGAAGAAATAACCACAACCCTTTGGCTAATTGCTATTTGCCAATTGCTAATTGCTTCAAAACGGACGCGCCCAGTGCTGTAACACCGAACGCGCCCTAACCAAAGTCGCCTAAAAAGGAGGCAACATGGCTGTTACTGAAAGTAAACGCTCTTCCGCCCACGCGCAACCCGCCACAACCTCAACCGCAAAACACCGCAGCTCCACCCGCAGACGGCAGCAGCTCCCGGATTCCCTACGCTCCACCGTTACCAAGCGCGGCAAGACCACCATCCGCCGCTTTCCCGGACGCAGCTTCCACCGCTTTGAAGAAGCCAAAGGCAAGGCCATCGACTACATCGAATTCTTTACCTCTGACGGCTTTCACAACATTGATATCGCCTTTGAAGACAGAACCGCCATGCACTTCGTCATTGAGCCCAGTTTTAACCTGGAAACCGACTACGCCGACTGGAAGACCGGCAACTGGCGTTCGCTCAAACGCTGGCCGCCCATCCGCAGCGCAGGATCTAATTCCTAAAATGCAAAAAGGCGGACGCGCTCGCGGCGTCCGCCTTGCTGCGCCATTGAGGGACCTTGCGTTACTCAAAACATCCAAACTGTACCACTACCAAAAATCCCCGGTGTTGCCCGTGGCTACGCTTCTGCCCCCATAGATCTAGAGGCTCAGAACCGCCACACCACGCCGCCTGAATACCTAAAACTATTCTGGTGATTGCCGGTGGTGGTGGAAAGTCCGGACGCCAATGCGTCAATGGAGTTGAAATTCGTATATAGGTAATCCACCTGGGCGGCGCGGATAGCAAAGTGCCGGCTCAGGCCGATATCGACACCGCCGCCGAAGGCCATGGCAAACGCAGTGGCGCTGGTGATGGGCGCGGAGATTCCGCCGAGAATCGGTACGCTCACTCCGGCCGACAGTTTGGAATGCGCCGCGCCGAACAGTGCGTGCCCGAAGACCGAGCTCTTGCCAAAGTAAGCGGTTGCCGTGGGGCCGAACAGGAAGTTATAAAGGCTCTGGTCGGCGGAGACGGAGAACCCCAGGCCTGAAATGGAGGCCAGAGTGTGATAGCTGCCGCTCACGTCAGCGGTGAAGCCAAAATGCGGCGTGAAGTTGAAGGTGCCCTGGCCGTTCCATCCGTTGAAGTTGTTGCTGTTGTTGCGAACCAGGGAATATCCGCCGAAAATCGTGCCGCGGGTAGCAACATCGTTGCTGTTCTGGGCCATGGCCATGAAGGGTAGACACAAAAAGACACATATTGAAATCACAAGTCTGCGCATGCTCGCCTCCTGAAGAGGAATTCTCATATATGTGAGATGCGGGGTTACGAGCGCACGCAATGGTTATATGGTGTCAAGAAATGTATTGCTCAGAGTGGGATGCATTGAAGAATTGTAATGATTGGCGGTGGTCAGTTCCGTCCCGCAAAGCATCAGGCCTTTCTTGGCGCAATCGGCGCTGCGTCATCGTCCGAGACCAGCAGACTGATACAATCTGCCCAACGAGTTGTTGACACTTAACCTGACTCAAGACGAGAAATCTTGCAGCCCCACAAGGAGGAAAAAATCCAATGTATAGGAAAGCGTTTTCGGTCCTGGTATTGGCGCCTTTGCTGGCGGTCAGCGCCGGCTTGGCGCAAGATCCCACCAAGGTGGAATCGACACACTACAGGTTAGGCTTTGAAAACGAGCGAGTGCAGGTTGTTTATATCCACTATGGACCGCACGAGAAGTCAACAATGCATGACCACCCCGGCGGCGTTGTGGTGAACCTCACCAACGGCCATCTGAAATTTACCGACCCAAAAGGGAGTGTCCAGGACATACGGGCGATTCACGGTGAAGCAAGGTGGTTTCCGCCGTTCAAGCACAAGGTTGAGAACCTGAGCGACACTGCCTATGACGGCATTTACATTGCAGTCAAGGGGAATGCCGGTTCAACCGCAAACGCGCAGGGCATGGATGAAATGACAGCGCAGATCGTGCTTGCCGCATTGCGGTCCCAGCATTGAACCCTACGTGTACCCCGTCACACTAAGGCAAGAGAAAAACAAATCAAAAAGATGGGCGGTGCAGAGCGCCGTAAAGACTTCCTTTGTTTTCTCCGCGGCTCCGCGGTGAAAAATTCCTGGTCTACCCCGGTATTGCGGCCAGAATATCTTTGGGCGCGGCGTTGTCACCAAACGTCTCACTCACGTGGACGAAGAGGTCTTTGTTTCCTGGCGCAAACACAAAACTGCCGCCGAGTTGCAATGGGTCTTTTCCCAGTTTGTGTTGTTTGTGGCCGCCGGCCTTGGCGCGGCGGCGGGCCTGCATGTTGTCGCGCCGCAGAAGGTGGAGCAGGGAAGCGTGCTTCAGGCCAACGGTCTTGTAGGCTTCGCGCTTCTCGTCAATCAGGAGCGGGAACTTGATGCCGGTTTTTTCGCGGAAGAACTTGGCATAGCTGACGTCGCCCAGACCAACCACGGCGATCCGCGCGCCTTTGCTGCGGAACTGCTCCTCGAATTCGCGCAACTGCGCGACGTGTTCACCGCAGAAAATTCAACCGTAATGGCGGAGAAAGACCAGCACTGCCGGACCGCTTTGCCACAGAGAGCCCAGGCGCATTGACTTGCCCTCTGGGTCGGGCAGGGTAATTCCCGCAAGCTTGCTGCTGAATGATTCAGCCATGCCGACATTCTCTTGGGTGCTGGCAAGGCTGTCAAGCCAATGCACTGATTATGGCGGCAGATGTCAGCCTGCCCATGTTGAGACATATATATAAGGAGGAAAGAAGCCGGATTTTCAAATTTAAAATTGGAAATTTAAAAATAACTTCAAGGATTTGTTATGCTTGCCTCGGTATGCGAGAAATCCGTGGTGCAGTTGCAGTTGTAACCGGAGCGGCGTCAGGAATCGGCCGCGCCCTGGCGGTGGATCTGGCAAAACTTGGCGCTCAGCTTGCTCTGGCCGATTTGAACACCGTCGGGCTGGAAGAGACGCGCAAGCTTCTGGGGCCGGCTATCGCCCGTACTTATTCGGTGGACGTCTCTCAGGCCGCGGCGGTGGAAGACTTTGCGCGCAGGGTGCAACAGGATTTTGGCCGCGCATCACTACTGGTGAACAATGCCGGCGTGGCGTTGATGGGGACATTTGCTGAAGTCTCACTGGAAGACATGCAGTGGCTGATCGGCATTAATTTCTGGGGCGTGGTCCACGGATGCAAGTTTTTTCTGCCGCTGCTGCAACGTGAACCCGATGCGCACATCGTGAACGTCTCAAGTATCTTTGGTCTGATTGGCCCGCCGGGACAGACGGCGTATGCGTCGAGCAAGTTTGCCGTTCGCGGGTTCAGTGAGTCGCTGCGCGAAGAGCTGCGCGCAGGCTCGGCGATTAAGGTTACATCCGTTCATCCGGCAGGAATCGCTACGCCGATTGCACACAACGCGCGGGCTTTCAGCGGCGCCACAGCGGCAGTCAGGCAGGAAGCCGAAGAATACTTCAAGAAAGTTGCCGTGATTACGCCGGAAGAAGCTGCGCGCGTGATTGTGAAAGGGATTCTGGGAAACAAGAACCGTGTGCTGATCGGCGCGGACGCTTACAGGATTGACCGGATACAGCGTCTTTTTCCCGCCCGCGCCAGCGCCATGTTTGCCAACTGGCTGGAGAAACGCCGGGGGAAGAAAGAGCCGGAGCCGGTGGCAAGCGTCTCCAAAACCGTATAGCGCACGCCACGCTTGATCGAACGGAATGGGATGGAGCTAGGATTAAGTATTTTGCCCGAAGAAGGCCCGCCGCATGCGAATATGGCCGTTTTTTTGACAATTCTTGCCTGCCGGGACATAATTCCACGCGGCTCTACTCCGTCGATCGTGCGTTGGCTGGTTCGCCTGATAAAAAAATCTGATGCATGAATGGCGATTTTGCCATAGAGTTGTCCCGGATCTTTCGAGCGCCCGAATTTTTGGCCTCATGGCTGGAACGGTATTGAGTCTTCGTTCATGGGCGTTTTACACAAGCAATAAGGTTTTAGTTTGAATAAGCCGTTAAGCGCGATCATGTGGGATAATACTCGGCCAATGAAGGGCGTTAGTACTATTCGTCTCATGAATGAGCACTCATTCACGCATCTGCTGGCGTTTTCGGTCGTCTCACTCGAGCGAAAACACCGGACCAATCTCCCAACGTTTCGCCACTTGCCATCTTGGAGGGTTTATGAGGTCTAGAATCCATCTGTTCAGAATTGTTCTTGCGTGCCTGCTGTTTACCGGCATGGTTTACGCGCAGGGTGTCGGCGCTTCGGGTGACATAAAAGGCACTGTCACAGATCCGTCTGGCGCCGTTGTCGGAAATGCGACAGTCACGGCTACAGATGTGGCCAAAGGAATCAAGCACACGGTGAGCACGGATAACAATGGCCAATTTCGCTTGACCGGTTTACCTCCGGCCACATACAGCGTGGGGGTCGCAAAAGCGGGCTTCCAGTCTGAGATCGCGAAAAATGTAGTGGTGAATATCGGCCAGACCAGCACAGTCGATTTCCCCATGAAGGTCTCGCAGGTTTCCGAACAGATTGAAGTCACCGCTGAACCACCGGTGGTCGAGACTGAGAGAGGCGGGCAGGCAAACGTTGTCAATGAGCAATATATTCGCGAATTGCCCATCAATCGTCGCGACTATCTGACATTCACCCTGCTGGCGCCGGCAGTGTCTGATTCAACCCGGCTCGCTTCCGACCAGGACTACCGCGTGAAGCAGACCCCGCAGAGCGGCCTCTCCTTCTATGGCAGCAATGGCCGTGGCAACAGCGTAACCGTCGACGGCGGAGAAGTGAATGATGATGCGGGCGGCGTCAGACTGAATATGTCCCAGGATGCCGTGCAGGAATTCCAGATCAACCGCAGCAACTACGGCGCTGATCTCGGCGGAGCCAGTGGCGCGACGATTAACATCGTGACAAAATCCGGCGGCAATGACGTTCACGGCACGCTCTTCGGTTACTTCCGCAATGACGCGGTGGATGCAGCCAACCCGTTCTCCATCAGCCAGGCCCTCGCTCCAGGACAGACATTTAATCCTGCTGCACCGGATGTGCACGGCTCGCATGTTAAGGACACATTGACGCGCGAACAATTTGGCGGTTCCATTGGCTTTCCCATCACCAAGGACAAAACCTTCCTGTATAGCTCTTTTGAAGGCTTGTTGGGTGATGCACAGAACGCTGTTCCGCTGTTGACCAGCACCAGCATCTTCCGGCCTCAGGCCACTTCAGGAAATAATCAGCAGGCGATTTTGACCGGATTGGCTGGCCTTGCGGGCAACCCGCCGGTTCCATGTCTTACCGGTCAGCCGGCCCTGCCGGCGGCGACTTGCGCGGCGATCCTGACGAATATTCTTACCGTCAATCCCGCCACTAGCCCGTTGAACAAGTTTCTTGTGAATCAGTTTGAAAGCAATGGCGGTCTTTTTCCTTATAACAACCGCCTCTACCTGGCCTCTACTCGATTTGACCACCAGTTCAGTGATCACAATCAAATTGCCCTGCGCTATAGCTTTGGGCATGATCTGGAAGAGAATCCTGACGTGACCTCTCTCACCGGCTTCTCGCGCGGAAGTTCCGTGAAAGCCTTTGACCATACATTGCTGGCGTCATGGTTTCACCAGTTCAGCGGCAAGACGCTGAATGAGGCGCGCGTCCAGTGGAATTATTCGAATTTTGACGTGATTCCCAACACTCCCGGGGAAGTCGGGCTGGATATCCCGGGTTTTGGCAACCTCGGCACACAAATCTTCCTGCCCAGCTTTACCATCATGCGCCGCTATGAATTTGCCGACAACGTGAGCATGGTTCGCGGCAAGCACAACATCAAGTTCGGCGGCTATGAACTGATTCGTGGCAACCACTCTGAGTCTCACACGTTCTTCCCCGGACGTTTTGTCTTCGGCAACTTGCCTGGCGGACTTCTAAGCCCCTGCCTCCAGGTTCCTGCTGCATGCGGATTAACCACCGCTGCCGCCACTCTTACCTCGCTGCAATCCGCATCGCTCGGGTTGCCCCAGTTCTATCAGCAGGGTTTCGGCAATCCCAATTACAACTATCCGCGGCCTTTCACAGCGGCCTTTGTCCAGGACCAATGGTCCATGACGCCCAACTTTACCTTGAATGTGGGCGTGCGCTATGAACTGGATGCACAATATGGCGCGTTAAGCACAGACAAAAACAATTTTGCTCCCCGCGCCTCATTTGCCTGGGACCCGTTCAAGGACCACAAGACCGTAATCCGCGCCGGCTATGGCATCTTCTACTCGTCTGTCTATGGCCAGATTGCTGACGTGGTGCAGACACTTGGTGTCGTCAACGGCAACCGTCAAATTGCTCAAACCTTCGTGCCGCTTACCGGCGCTCCGGGCAATCCGGCTTTGACTTCGGCTGCGATCTTCCAAACCTTGTTTGCTCAGGGCAAAGTGCAGTGCACCACGCCCGCCGCGGGTAATGCAGCCTGCATCACGCCGGCAGACCTGACCCAGTTCGGCATCAACATCACGCACACCGGCCCGGTTCCTCCGCTCAGCGTGGTATTTAGCGGCCAGTCGGACTATAAGAACCCATACTCGCAGCAAGCTGAAGTTGGCATTGAGCGTGAGATCGCTAAAGGCTGGTCTGTAGCGCTCAGTGGTATCTACGTTCACACTATCGGGCTGCCGGTTGCAATTGATATCAACGACTTGTCCACGGCTCCGACTTCCAACATCACTTTGTCCAACGGCGTTGTGGTTCCTGTTAGGAACTTCAATACCAGCACCAGCAATCCGCTCACTCCCGGTTTGGCTCCTTGCGGCGGCGCGGCGATTGTCACCTGTTTTGGCAACCCGTTGCTGCTCCAGGGCGATCAGTATTCTTCCAAGGGCGCGTCCCTCTATGAAGGCGCGATCCTGGAAGTCAAAAAGCGCTTCAGCAGTCACTTCTCTGTGCTGGCGAACTATACCCTGAGCAAGGCGTTCGATACCACGACCGATTTCAACAGCGACTTTGGTCCGCAGAACAACACCAACCTCGCTGCCGAACGTGGCTTGTCTAACTTCGATCAGCGCCACAAGGTCGTGATCGCCACGGTCGTCGATACGGGAAACTCCGGTGGACGCATTTTCTCCGGCTTCCAGTTGGCGCCGATCTTCCGCTATAACAGCGGCCACCCGTTCAACCTTCTGGCCGGTGGTGATGTGAACGGCGATCGCCATTCCACCAATGATCGGCCAGTCGGCGCAGCGCGCAATACCGGTCAAGGCCCGGACTTCATGGACTTTGACATGCGCATTACCCGCCGCTTCAAGATGGGTGAGCGCGCCAACCTTCAGCTCCTGGTGGAGGGATTCAATCTGGCGAACCGGACGAATTACGCCAGCGTGAACAACATTGTTGGCCCAAGGTTTGATCTTACGCCCGGGTTCAGCACGTTCAATGTGAAAGGCAGGGCTGTGGATGCTGCAACCACCTCTCTTGCCACACCGCTGGTCTTCACCTCGGCCTTCCCGATGCGCCAACTGCAATTCGGCGTTCGCATCGGCTTCTAGTGCTTTAACCTTTAACGACGGAGGCGGCTCGTGCCTCCGTCGTTTTTCTCTTTTGAACGCATGAATCAGCGGCATTCCCTGGTCAGACGATTGTCTGACTTGCCTTACGCATGCCATGGCCTTCATACCATGCCCGAGGTCAACCCGACGCCCAGCCCCACACCCATCGTCCAGAAGACTGGCGCACAGATGACCGGCGCCCAGGCCGTGGTCGCCTCCTTGTTGCGGCACGGCATTACCACAGGTTTTGGCATACCCAGTATCCACAACATCGCGCTTTATGAAGCGCTCCGCCAGACATCTGAATTTCATCATTGGGTTGTTCGGCATGAGCAGGCTGCCGGCTTCGCCGCGGACGGCTTCTATCGGCGTAGTGGCAAAATCGCCGTGATATTTGCCTCCACCGGCCCGGGAAATCTCTTCACCCTGGTTCCTCTTCTTGAAAGTCTGCAGACCGGCATTCCGGTCCTTCTTATCGGAACCAACATTGCTTCTTCGCTGCTCGCAGGTACCGGCGGGGCGTTGCATGAAACCCCGGAACAGTTGGAGATCATCCGTCCGCTGACTCGATTTGCCCGCCGCGTGACTCGCCCGGACGAGATCGGTGAAGTCTTTGCCCAGGCTGCGGAGATACTTCGCGGTCCATTGCCCGGACCGGCATTTATTGAGATACCGCATGACTTCTTGCTTGCTCCGGTGAACGCGAGCTTGCCTGAAGCCGAGGCAACGGCAAAGCCGGACCACGTTGCTCCGGCCCCGGAGACAGACCGTGCCGCGCAACTTATTGCGGAGAGCCGCAAGCCCACAATTCTTCTCGGCTCAGGAGTGCGCGCTGCTATCGCTGCCGTCCGCCAATTCGCTGAACTCCTACACTGTCCCGTGTTCACCACCACCAGTGGAAAGGGAATGTTTCCCGGCGATCATCCACTCTCACTTGGCTGCATCTCCCGGCTGGGTGCGGTGCAGGAGATGTTCCTCGAAAGCGATTTGTTGATTTCCTTCGGTGCTCGCCTGACCGAGTTTGATACGGGCCGGTTTGGACTGAAGCTGCCGCCGCAGCATATTCAAGTAGTCGAAGACTCGCGCTATCCTGGTGATCGGGTTCCTTCCACGCGGGTCGTTGGCGATATCGCTGCGACCGCAAAGGCGCTGGCCCAGCGAATTCAGCCGCGTGCGCTCTGGTGTGACATTGCCGCAATCAAAGCCCGGGAAGCACAACGGCTGGAAGCGTTATTGCAAGAGAGCTATACGGCGCTCAAACTGGTTCGCGCGTCCATGCATCGCAATGATGTGCTGGCGAATGATCAATCCATTCTCAACTACTGGGCCTCCGCTTTTTTCCCGGTGTTGGAGCCGGGAACATTTTTATACCCTCTGGGATCAGGGACGCTGGGGTATGCGCTTCCAGCCGCCATTGGAGCTGCATGTGCCATGCGACAGGCCAATGATGCCCGGAAGGTCGTGTGTATCGCCGGTGATGGCGGCTTCCAGTACACGCAGCATGAACTGGCCACGCTGGCGCAGTATGGATTGCCGGTCAAGATTCTTCTGGTAAACGATGAGTCTTACGGTGTGATCGCTTTTCTTCAGCGCTCAATGTTTGGCCAGACGCATGAAATCACCCTCAAGAACCCTGACTTTTGCCGCGTGGCTGAAGCCTATGGGATCAGGGCTGAGCGCGTTACCTCAATTGCCGCGCTTGAGCAGCGAATGCCTGACTGGCTCAATGCCCCGGGTCCTGCGCTGCTGGAGTGGCGCACAGTCCTCAAAGCGCCATGGGAGACGGGAGCCATCCCACGGCCAACCGGCATTGCCCCAAAAAGCTCCTAGTTTGCCGCAAGATGTCAGTTAAAGACGTTAAAGTTTCAAGGAGACCAGATCGCTTATGTTTGCTCAGCAAGCGTCAAAGACGATACAACAACTTTTCGACCTGACCGGCCGAGTCGCCATCATTACCGGCGGATCCATCGGGCTTGGCCGTCAGATGGCGGAGGCGCTGGCTGAAGCCGGGGCCAATTTGGTTTTATGCGCACGGAAAAAAGAGCGCTGTGAAGAAGCGGCGCATGCCATGGAAAAGCTCGGCGTCCGCGCGCTGGCCCTTGCCTGTGATGTAAAGGACCAGGCCAGCGTCGAACAGCTGATTGCCGCCACCGTTTCAGCATTTGGACGGATTGACGTTTTGATCAATAACGCCGGCATCTCCTGGGGAGCGCCCACGGAAAAGATGACGCTGGCCGAGTGGAACAAGGTAATAGAAACCAACCTTACAGGGACTTTTCTGTGCGCTCAGGCCGCCGGTAGAATCATGCTCAAGCAGCAGAGCGGCAAGATCATCAATATGGCTTCGGTTTCCGGTCTGAAAGGGGCTCCTCCTGAAGCGGTGGAGGCAATCGCCTATCATGCCAGCAAAGGTGGAGTGATCTCATTTACGCGCGATCTTGCCGTGAAATGGGCGCGGCATAACATTCAGGTCAACGCAATTGCCCCAGGCTGGTTTCCCACGCATATGTCGGACAAAGTCATCGAGCACAAAAGGGATTATCTGCTCAGTCACATTCCGGCGCGCCGCTTTGGTACTGACTATGATCTGAAAGGGGCCGCTGTTTTTCTGGCTTCGGACGCATCCTCCTACGTGAACGGTCACGTACTGGTGGTGGATGGAGGCCAATGCTCCTGAGTACATTGAGGTCATCATGATTATTCCTCTTACACCTCTGCGGTTTCTCCGCTATTCCAGCCAGCAGTTTCCTGGCCGGACCGCCGTGGTCTGTGGCGATCAACGCTTTACTTACGCCCAATTCTCTGACCGTACCGCCCGCCAGGCGGGAGCGTTGCGCTCCCTTGGCTTGCAGCCGGGAGAACGGGTTGCTTTTCTGGGCGCTAACTGCCATCGTCTGTTGGAAGGCTATTACGGTGTTCCTGAAGCAGGCGGCGTGCTCCTGCCTCTCAATATAAGGCTTGCCCCGCAGGAGCTGGCCTACATATTGAATGATTCTGAAGCCTCGGTCCTTTTCTTTGAAGAACAGTTCACGCCGTTAGTGGAATCGTTCCGGCGGGAGCTGAAATCGGTCCGGTCATTTATTCCACTGGACTTCACTCCCGGCGCCTCCTGGATGGTGCAGCAGAACTATGAAGACTTGCTGGCTACAGCCACGCCCTATCGCACGGATGTCATGCAGGTGGATGAAAACTCGCTGGCCGAGCTTTTTTATACCAGCGGGACCAGCGCCAACCCAAAGGGCGTGATGCTGACGCATCGCAATATCTATCTGCATGCGCTGAACGTGGCCATTACATTTCACACCACAAGTGAATCCGTGGAACTGCATACCATTCCTTTGTTTCATGCCAATGGCTGGGGCGTGGCGCACTCGCTGACATACGTCGGCGGCAAGCACGTGATGATACGCAAATTTGAGACCACGGAAGTGTTCCGCCTGATTGAGCGCGAGGGAGCGCAGTCTTTGAGCGTGGTGCCGGCCATGGCTACGGCGCTGGTCAACTGTCCCGAGCGTCCTAAATTCAATTTGAAAAGCCTACAGCGCATGAGCATCGGTGGCGCGGCATCTTCACCCACGCTGGTGCGTGAGGTGGAAGAAAAGCTGGGTTGCGCCTGTTACTCCGGCTACGGGCTTACGGAAACTGCTCCTGTCCTGACCACGGCGCGTATGAAGGCCGGGCTTGATTGGCAAGGCCAACTCCGTTATGAAAAGCTGGCAAGTACTGGTCATGCCGTTCCCGGCGTCGAGGTGCGCGTGGTTGATCCTGAGGGCAATGACGTTCCGCGCGACGGCAAGAGCATTGGTGAAATCGTGGCCCGCAGTGATGGTGTGATGGAAGGATATTGGAAACAGCCGGAAGCCACCGCGGAAGTCATGCGGGGCGGCTGGTTCCATACCGGTGACATGGCCACCATGGACGAAAACGGCTACGTCCTGATTGTTGATCGCAAAAAAGACATCATCGTGAGCGGCGGCGAAAATATTTCTTCTTTGGAAGTTGAGAAGGCGCTGCTGGCGCATCCCGGCATCTATGAGGTCGCCGTGATTCCCGTGCCTGACGATCGCTGGGGAGAGGTTCCGCGCGCGCTGGTAGTAATGAAACCCAGCGTAAATCTTACCGAAAATGAAGTGCTGGAATTTTGCCGTGGCCGCCTGACCCATTACAAATGCCCGCGTTCCGTTGAGTTCCTTGAAACACTGCCGCGGACCGGTACGGGGAAGGTCCTGAAAAAAGAGCTGCGCAAAAAATACTGGTCGGGAACGGAAAATATTCGACCGGAATTTGCGACCAAGAAATAGATTTTATCTTCTGAAATCTCGAGCGCAGCGAGAAAACCCTGCGATCTTGATGGCTTATTCGGCGCGATAAAATATCAAACAATGTATTCGGTTGAGCCCGAACCACATCATTGCCATAGGGATCCCGCTATGCTTCGAGATTTAAGAAAATAGACTATGAAAGCGGCAAAAATTTAGATAATGCCCATACTCGACTCCCCCGATGCGCTCAAAGACCTTCTCGGCCAGGAAATTGCCGTCACCTCATGGTTCAACATTACACAGGAACGGATCCAGCAGTTCGCCGATGCCACGCTCGATCACCAGTGGATACACGTTGACGTTGACCGCGCACGGCGTGAATCACCGTTCAAGGCGCCCATCGCTCATGGCTTCCTCACGCTCTCACTACTGCCTCATTTCATGCATGAAGCACTCGAGATCAGGCAAGGCGTGCGTCTGGGCGTGAACTACGGCTTGAACCGTCTGCGTTTTGTTTCGCCGGTGCCGGCAGGATCGAACATTCGCGCCCGCATCGTGCTGCAATCGCTAAAAGATGTTCCCGATGGGATGGAGGCGGTTTTCAATATTACTGTTGAGTTGGAAGGCGCACCCAAGCCCTGCTGCGTGGCTGAATGGGTGGTGCGGTATTACCGCTAGAATGTTTGCTTTTTTGACAGAGTGTTCTTGAACAAGACAAGTGTCAGGGCACGACTTTTTAGTCGTGCCGTAAGATCCTGCCATGTTGCCGGGCTTCAGCTCCTGAAAAACTACAGGCCCGTTCTCTTGCTCGCTGCCAATCCTACCTTCATCAACGTGCTTGCAACCTCGCCCAATGCAGCAAAGCGTTCATCTTTGGTGAAGCCGTGAAAGTAGCGGTAATAAATCTGCTGGATAATGACCGCCAGCTTGAACATGGCGAAGGCATAGTAGAAAACGATATTGGAGAGATCGCACCCCGTTTTCTCAGCATAGCGTTGCGCCAGTTCAGCGCGCCGCAGCATTCCTGGGGCAATCGTCGGTCCCCACCGTACCATTTGCATTTCAGCGGTGTCATCGGGATCAATCCAGTAAGCCAGCGCGGCTCCCAGGTCAGTCAGCGGATCGCCCAGCGTGCACATCTCCCAGTCCAGCACGGCCTTGATGTGCGTAATGTCGGCCGGATCAAGCACCATGTTGTCAAACTTGTAGTCGTTATGGACGAGCGTGGCGTCGCTTCGTGCCGGCATATGCTCGCGCAGCCATGCTGAGAGCGGCTCCACTTCTGGCAGGTCATGCGTTTTGGATCCCTGATAGCGTTCCATCCAGCCGCGTACCTGACGCTCCAGATAACCTTGTGGTTTGCCCAGTTCGGCCAGGCCAAGCGCCGCGTAGTCCAGGCCGTGCAGCGCTGCCAGATTATCGATGAACGATTCGCTGAGCTTCCGCGCTGTTTCGGGCGGCAGTTCCAGACCGGGCGGCAAATTTCTGCGCAGGATCAAGCCCCGTACGCGCTCCATCACATAAAACGGCGCTCCCAGAAGAGATTCGTCAGTGCAGTAAAGCAGCGGCTGCGGCGTGGGATAGGCAGGATGCAGCTTGGCCAGCACATGATATTCACGCCCCATGTCATGCGCGGATTTTACCTTGCTTCCAAAGGGCGGACGCCGCAAAACCATTTCTTTGCCGCCGAGTGAAACTGAATAGGTGAGGTTGGAATGGCCGCTGGGAAACTGCGTGACCACCAGCGCGCCGCCAAGGTCAGGAAAATGGCTGCGAAGGTAGGGCTCTAAACGAGCCAGATCCAGTTCTTCTCCATCACGGATCGGCTTTGGCCCGTCCTGCAAAGCGTCGGCGACGGAGAAATTTTTTGTGGCTTCGGCAGACATGGATGCGCGACCTTGTTCAACCCTCGAAAGTTAACTACTTACCGATGCGTGAGAAACTCCGGATCAGTAAAATGCGGAGTCGCATTGTACGTGCTTAGGGTAAATCGTCCGGCAGAGAAAAGGAACTCACTGTAGGAGCAGTTGCGCACCATCCACGCGGCCTTCAACGTGGCCTCCGTGGAGAGATCAAGCGCCTTCTGCATGGCCACTCCCACGGGGCCGCCGGAGCTGAAAATTGCGATCTGCTGCCCGCTGCTTCCATTCTCTGAAAGTTGGGCAAGGCCCCCCTGTACACGCGCGCTAAAATCCTCCCATGGTTCGATTCCTTCCAGCGGCAGCTTACCCTCCGCCCACCGGCCAATCACGACCTCAAAAATCTGCTGAAACGTCTTGAACTGCTCCGGGCGAGTTCGCGCATTCTGAAAAGCCCGGTGCATCACTCTTATGTCAGCATCCGCTTCCACCAGGCGGGGCAGGCAGCGTTCCATAACTGCCTCAGCCTGAAATTCGTCAAACGCCTCCAGCACAGTTGGTTCGGGCCAGGGAAGGCCGGCGGCCTTGTAGGTCTCGCCCGCGATTCGGGCAGTCTCTCTCTGCCGCACTTTGGGGCCACAATAGACGCGGTCAAAACACACGTTGAGGCCGACCCAGTACTTTCCCAGAATACGGCTTTGCTCTTCGCCCTTGGCAGAGAGCTTGTCATAGTTGCGTTCAAGAAAAGATGCTTGACCGTGCCGGACCAGGAAGATGCTGCTCATTTGGAATCTATAGGGTGAACGCAGAGGATATCACGCGTATCATTTCATTGCGAGCGAAGCGCTCTGGGTTTCCGCGCCAGCGCTCCACATCGTTACAGGAGCTATGGTTTCTTTTCCTGCGGCGTGGATTGCTGGCCTGCGGCCAGGGCCGGTACCGTCGCGCTGCCATTCGCGGTTCCTATAAGGCCGTTGGTGTTGTCGCGCACAGCAAGGCGCAGAATGTATTCGCCCGGAGAAAGATCCAGGGTCTGATTGCAGGGAAAGATCATCTGCATCACTTTCTGGTATTGGTCCGCGGTAAGAGCGGCATTGAACGCATTGCCCTGAATGCGCACCGATTCGCCGGTTTTAGTGTAGACCCTTACGCCACAATCGATCGCCGCATGCTGCAATCCGTCATCTCTCAGCTCAAAGCTAATCGCGTGCGGGTCAACTCCAAAATTGATCTGCACCTTATTTCCATTTTGTGCTGAGGGTGGCACCACAACAGCCTGGAAGGGAAGCGCCGTGGAGATAGGATTGTTCAGGTCCAATGCGGTTCCCAGATCGACCGCCAGAATTTTAGGGTCCTGCTTGATGTAGTCTTTCGGTTCAACAGCGAAGAATCCCTGGCGGTAGTGCAGCTTTGCTCCCGGCCGATTGACCTTGACAGCGATCTTGCGGAAACGTCCGTCCCAGGCTTTGTTCTCCGGATAGTAGCCCAGCGTGTAATACGTTGAGCCGTCGTCCATGCTTTCGCGAATGGCTTTTTCAAGGTTGTTGGTGTTGTAGAACGCCTTGCCGCCGGTCTGGTCAGCCACCGAATTCATGGTGGAGTGTGCGTCGATTCCTGCTTCAGTTGAGCGGCTGATCTCGCTGGCCTGTTGCGATCCTAGTCCGACTCGGCCTGCTCCACGAGCACTCCGTCCCAGGTACTGGCCGTTGCTGTCACTATTGCTGAGCGACGAATAAGCGTCTCGATTTGTCAGCGTAGTGGCGTCTACAGGATAAACAGCCACCTGGGCATTCGAAAGCAGGTCTGCTGCGTGGTCAATCTGCGTTTGATAGGTCTTGATGAGCGGTTGGATTGTTGCGGCAATTCCGCTGCTGCCGCCCACAGCCGGGTTTGACGGAACAAGATATGCCGGAAATGCCTCAGAAAGCCAGATCAAGTTCTTGCGTCCTGGGTATCTGGCAAGATTGCCGGCCAGAGCGCCTAGTTGCGCCAGCGTCAGGCTCACGCGCTCATCCATCTGGTTGATGGCCTGGTCCTGCCCAAAGCGCAAAATTGACTGCAGCATCGCGTCAGGCATCTGCTCTAACAGGCCGGGCGGAAGATCAGCCGCATTGGAAGTCTCGGTCCTCACGCCCATGGCGTTATCCTTGGCTTTTTTCACAGCCGCTTTCAGGAGTGCGGGATCGGTCGTAAAATCCTGCAGCATACGCAGCCTGGAGCCCAGCGCATAGACAGCAATCGGCTGGCCCGCCGGAAGCTTTTCCAGAAATTTGAGCATCTGTTCGCGCGCATATTTCTGGTTCTGGCTGGTTACATTAATGCCGTCAAGCAGCACGTTCAAAGTGCTATTGGTCTTGAACCGTGGCATGTTGGTGATGCGGCTTGGGGGCAGCGTTGCTGCTGCCAGGGTAGCCGGCTGACCCTGCGACTGGCTGGGCTGCTGGAAGCTAAAAACACGGATTTTCTGTTCGGCGCCTTCCTCGCGTAAAGTGAAATCTTCTGCCTTGAGATCGGTAACCGGAACTCCCTTGTGGTCCACAACAACCACATCCACCACCACGAGCCTTGTCTTAACCTTCAGGACTGCGGCAGTGCCTCCCTGGGTCGTTAGCTGTGGCTGAGGCTGTGCTTGCGGTGAAGCGGGAGCTACAGTGGCGGGCGCTGTTTGTTGTGGCACAGCAACAGCTGCAAAAATTACCAGCAGAACGATGATGAAAATAAGACCGCGAGAAGTATTACCCATGAAAAATGCCGCTCCCAGGGAAATCCAACTGCTTAACTGCAGGGGTACTATATCTCAGCGATAGATGATCGTCATAGATTTCTTTAGAAGCAATCTCTCAACACAATCACGATTTAACTATGGCTTTTTCTCCGCAGGCTGAACTTCACCATTCGGCGCGGGCGCCGCTACAGTGACCGGCGCATTGAGAGTGCCGACCACTCCCGTATGAGTGTCCCGAACACCCAGCCGGAACAGATATTGTCCTGGCGCCAGATCAAGGGTCTGCCGGCAAGGAAAGGACTTCTGCATTACGCGTTGATATTCCTCCGGCTTGAGCGCTGCGATCATGGTATTGCTCTGTGCCTGTACGCTTTCGCCTTTCGCTGAGTAGACAACCACAGCGCAATCCACACTGGCGTGCTGCAATCCGTCATTTCCCGCTTCAAAGGTAAGTCCATGGGGATCGACGGCATAGTTGACGAGTACCTTGTTCTTGTTCGCCGCTATTGGCTGCACGATCGCCGCCTGAAAAAGCAAAGCCGTTGACACGGGAAACTCCAGGCTCATCGCCTTCGCCAGCTCATTGGTCTTCTGGGTTTGATCCAATGCCGCAAACGATTGCGGCTCCACGGCGTAGTATCCCACGCGATAATGCAGCTTGATGCCGGGTGGCGCCGCCTTGACCGTGATGCGGCGGAACTTGCCGTCCCATACTTTATTTTCCGGGTAGTAGCCCAGCGTGTAGTATGTGGAGCCGTCATCCAGGCTTTTCCGGACCGCTCCTTCAAGGTTGTTCGTATTGTAGAAAGCCCGCCCGCCGGTCTTCTCCGCAAGGTCATTCATTGTGCTGCGTGAAGCCAGACGCTCTTCCGCTTCACGGTTCATGTTCTTGCCCGTGTCACCGTCCAGGGTTGATGACATGATTGCGGGCTTCCCGATAGGGTTGGGATCACTGCCGACACTAAAGTCGGTGTTGCCCACAAGCGCTCGTGCATCAACCGGATAAATTGCGACCTGGGCATTGCTAAGGGCGCTGCCAGTCGCCGCGACCTCGCGGGAAAAATCACGATTATTCCGTGACGTAATATCGTCCAGTACGATGCTGAACGGAAACGTTTCAGAAACCCAGACCAGATTTTTTCTGCCTGGATATCCAGAGAGAGTGCGGGCAAGGGAATTGAGCGCGTCCAGGGTAAAACGGACGCGGAAATCCGCCTGTGCCGCGGTATGCTGGTCACGGAACTCTTCCAGTTGGGCCATGATCTGGGGCACATCCATCATCGTATAAAGCGCCACGCTACCCACTGGCATATCGGCCATGCGCGTTGTTCCGGCGGCGTTGTCCAGTGCTTTGGAGCCCTGTCTCTTAACGCTGACAATGGCTTTGCGCAGCAGTTCCGGATCGCTGGTGAAATCCTGAATCAAGGCGAGCTTGCTACCCAGCAGATAGATCGCAATGGGCTGGCCGGCAGGAAGCTTTTCCAGGAACTTGATCATGGCGTCACGCATAGATGCCTGATTGAGCAGCGTGCTGTTTAGAGAGTCCAGCAGAAGTACATTCAATGCGCCGTTGGTTTTGTATTGGGGAGTGTTGCTGAAATAGCCTTCTGGAAGCTTGGGGCGAGAACTTGTAGCAGGAGAAGCGTCCATTGATATCTGTTCAGGTTGGTGAAAGCTGAAGGCGCGAATGGATTGCTCCTGTCCCTCTTCCTGAACGGTGAAATCGCCAGCTTTCAAATCAGTTGCCGGCACCCCTTTGCTGTCAGTGGCTACAACGTCCACCACAACCATTCTTGTCGTCACTCTCAGGGACGAGGTGGACTGGTTTGCCGCAGGGGCGGCTGAAGACTGGCTGGCAGGCGCCGCCGGTTTCGAGCTTTGCTGCGTGCTTGCGCCTTGCTGCGCCATAGCCAGGGCTGGAAATACAAGCATGAAGAATGCAAAGGAAGAGTAACGAGGGCACCATATCAACATGGTGTTATTCTGCTCCAGAGCGGAGACATGCCGCAACCATCAAGATCATTTACGGTCAGTTTTAGGCCGCTGAATTAATGCCTGGGTTCAGGAACGCGGAACTCCACCCCATTGGCCGCATTGGCCTGTTCCGTCGCTGAGGCATCCAGATCAGCCATCTGTAACTTTCGCGCGGCATGTTCGTCAAAGATCCACAGCGTCTGGCCGGTAATAGCGTAGCTTTGGGCCGAGATGCGGTGGCCATCACGGAAAACAAAAACCGTGGCCACGGCCGGGGCCTTGGCGGAGAGTGATGCGCCTGAACCGGCTGCCGCGCGGTCTTCGGCATAGCGCCTTTGGCGTTCCTCGTTGCGCAAGTCTTCCACTTCATCAGAGAGCCGCTGGACGTCAGCCGAAAGCTGAACGTCATTTCCATTGTCAGTGTTCACGACGACAGGTGGGGCAGAATATCCGCCATAGTAATCACCCGGATAGTAAGGGTAGTAGGGATAGTATGGCGAGCCCAGAAAGAAGCCACCGCTGAAGAAGAAAGGAGAGAAGCATCCAAAACATCTATCAAAGAACCCAAACGGTCTGTGACCAAAGCGGCGAAATCCGAATGAGACGAACCTATGTCTGCTACCCACAAACCCTGAGCGGAACGGGCCTCTGACCGGGGAAAATACTCGCAAGCCACTCGAACGTTGAACCGGTCCAAATGTGTGGAAGCTTGAGCTCGACCTGAATCCAGACGGGCCTGACGAACGGAAACCAGACGGACCAGCAGATCGGAAACCGGACGGGCCAGACGAGCGAAATCCAGAAAAGCCAGGTGAGCGAAACCCAGAAGGGCCGGCAGATCGGAAGCCGCCTGAGGACCGGAAACCGCTGGGGCCTGCGGAGTGAAACCCTCCGGATCCGCCGCGTCCAGACATTCCGCGCATCTGCGCGCCAAGCAAGGAGGGCCAAAGAAGAGCAGCCGTTCCTAATACGACGAGGGAAGCCAGCCGTTTCATGCTTTTATTTTAGTCCTTCCGCAAGGGCTCAGGCGCAGATATTTCCCCAATGTTTTCAATCATCTGCTGCGGTTGACAGCCACAACTATAATTCTCCGCATGAAAAGGACTGTTCTTGCATTGCTCATCGCGCTCGTATCCATAACAACGTTTGCTCAGACCAGGAAACCTAAAACTGCTCCTGCCTTGCCGGCAGCTTCCAACATCTATCAAGTGCAGGAAGGTTATGTTGATGCTCACGGTGTCCTTATCTATTACCAGATCATTGGCCACGGAGCGCCATTGATGGTCGTTCATGGTGGGCCGGGCGTTGCACATGACTACCTCATGCCTCACCTGCTGCCGCTGGCGCGAGGCAACCAGCTTATCTTTATCGACGAACGGGGCTCGGGCCGGTCAGAAAAGCTGGAAGACGCAGCTCAATACACAGTGGAAAACATGGTTGAAGATGTGGAGAGCGTGCGCCAGGCGTTGCATCTGGGAAAGATCAGCCTGATGGGACATTCCTTTGGCGGCGTGCTGGCGCAGGCCTACGCCTTCAAGTATCAGCAGAACCTCACGCACCTTGTGTTGGGTGGAACTTTTTACAGCAGCTCAGAGATGAATAAGGTGTTGGCCGAAGAGAAGCGCAGCATGCCGCCGGAAGCGCTGGCAAAGCTGGAGGCGCTGGAGAAGGCGGGCCTCTTCGGCAAAGGTAAAGATTGGGAGAAGGGCCGCTATCCTGACGACTACGCCAAGCTGGCCTGGGGCGATGGCTACTTCCCCTATCTCTACCAGAGGCGGCCCGACGCAAACTACGATCCGGCGTCCGGCAACACCGCAGTCTCCTGGGACCTGTATCGCGAGATGTGGGGCTCGGATGGCGAGTTCGTGATCGATGGCAATCTGAAATCAGTGGAGTACCTGGACAAGCTCTCCAGCATTCACGTGCCTACGCTGGTGATCTGTGGTGACCATGATGAATCGAATCCACGGCTTTCACGGACCATGCATGAAAAAATCGCCGGATCAAAATTGGTGATCCTGCCGCAGTCCGGGCACATGGCGTTTGTGGACCAGCCGAATATGTATATCAAGGCGG
Organism: Terriglobia bacterium; assembly: GCA_020072585.1. Classification (GTDB taxonomy): domain Bacteria; phylum Acidobacteriota; class Terriglobia; order Terriglobales; family Acidobacteriaceae; genus Angelobacter. The sequence goes on from JAIQGL010000003.1 coordinate 173,970, forward strand.
TGGCGGAGTTCCTAAAGGGAATGTAGGGACTCCATGCGTGAAACAGAGTGCGAGGGGGTTATGAACGCGACCCCGGAATGCAAATAGGCACATGAAACCAGGAAGAAAGGTTGGGAAGAAGGGAGGATACATGGCGGACAACAAGACCAAACCCACCAAACTAAGTGTGGCGGCATTTATTGACGCGCTCGCGGACCAGAGCAGGCGCGCAGACGCCAAGGCGCTCGTCAAGCTGATGCAAAACGCGGCCGGGGAAAAGCCGAAGATGTGGGGACCGTCAATCATAGGCTTCGGCAGCTACCACTATACGTATGACAGCGGGCGCGAGGGCGACATGCCGCTTGTCGCGTTTTCGCCGCGCAAGGCCGCAACAGTCTTGTACGGATTCAGCGATTCCAAGGCGCTCCTGGCAAAGCTAGGCAAGCACACCAAAGGCAAGGGCTGCCTCTACATCAAGAAGCTCGCGGATGTGGACCAAAAAGTGTTGGAGGCCATGGTCATCCAATCGCTCGCCGCAAAGCGAGAGCGGTAACGAGCTGGGAGGCAAGTCACACGCTCCTCGGTTGCCGGTGTTTCACCGCGACGCCAGGCTGCCGGCGTAAGTTTCTGCGGGTCGCGAATTGGCCCCGCTCTTGATCAAATCCGCGGCTTTCTCCGCGATCATGATCGTCGGAGCATTCGTGTTCCCGCCGATAACGTTTGGCATGATCGAGGCATCCACTACGCGCAAACCTTCCACGCCATGAACGCGCAGTTCAGAATCGACCACAGCCGCCGCATCCTGGCCCATTTTGCATGTGCCAACCGGGTGATACAAGGTCTCAGTAAACTTGGCGATGTGCGCTCGCAGGGCGTCATCATCCTTCGCTGCCGGGCCGGGATGCAGCTCGGTTCCACGATAAATGTCGAATGCTTTTGTCGCGGCGAGAGTTCGAGCCAGCTTCACGCCCTCCAGCATCACATCCAGGTCGCGTGAATCCGCATAATAGTTGGCATGGATCAGAGGCGCATCCAGCGGGTTGCTGGAGCGCAGCCGGATTTCGCCCCGGCTGCGTGGATGGAGAAGCGTTGGCCCAAGGGTGAAGGCGTGTCCTTGGATCTGCTGAAATCCGTGCTCAACAAAATAGCCGACGCCAAAGTGAAATTGCAGGTCAGGAACCTGGCCGTGGGCATCCGTTTTAATGAAAGCGCCGGCCTCCGCCACGTTGGATGTGAGCGGGCCTTTCTTGAACATCAGGTAGCGCATCATGTTGGCGTATTCTTCCGCGTTGGCCAGACTGACAGGCTTGGTGCATTCGTACACGACTGCGCACGCCGGGTGGTCCTGTAGGTTCTTACCAACGCCCGGCAGATCGCAGACAACAGGGATATCCATGTGGCCCAGATTTTCCGCGGGCCCCACCCCGGAGAGCATCAGCAACTGTGGCGAGCCCACCGCTCCGGCGCACAGAATGATCTCGCGCTCAGCCCGCTCCTGCACGCTTCCGCTGCCCTGCTGAAAGCTGACGATCGCAGCCCGTTTGCCTTCAAAATAAATACCAAAGACGTGAACGTCTGTGCGCACCGTAAGGTTTTTCCGTGACATTACAGGATGCAGAAATGCCGCGGCAGCACTGTGACGCTTGCCTTCGCTTTGCGTGACTTGGTAGAGGCCAAAGCCCTCTTGCCCAGCGCCATTGAAATCACGGTTGCGCTGAAATCCGGCGTTCTCTCCGGCGGCAATAAACGCCTCTGACAGTGGATTGACCGTGCGCAGATCGCTCACACAGAGCGGCCCTGAAGCGCCGTGGTATTCCGATGCTCCGTGCTCCTGTTTTTCTGATTTCCTGAAGTAGGGGAGCACGTCAGAGTATCCCCATCCGGGATTTCCCAGGTCGCGCCACTGATCGTAGTCAGCGCGATGGCCGCGAATGTAGATCATCGCGTTGATGGAGCTGCTGCCGCCCAGCACCTTGCCGCGTGGCCAATACAGGCTGCGATTTCCCAGCTGCGGTTCCGGCTCAGTGAAATATGTCCAATCGCATGGCCCCTTGAATAGCTTAGAAAACGCCACGGGAACATGGATCTCTTTTATATTGTCTCGCCCTCCGGCTTCAAGCAGAAGCACTTTTACCGCAGGATCTTCACTCAGGCGGTTGGCAAGAACGCATCCGGCGGACCCGGCGCCAATGATGATGTAGTCATACATTTGCGTTACTCCTGGGAAGGAACAAACAGGATGGAGGGATTGTAGCGCGAAAATCCCGGTGGCCGCAGTCAATTAGGCAATGCCATTCTTACCGGGACACTTTTGCCGTCCGCATGGGACGAATGGCACTAGGCCTTGATGACCTTAAATGTCATCTCGGTGGCTTTGCTTTTCGTCCGGCGTTTCCAAGCCGCGAATAGCTCTGCGTAAGACTCCTTGAGATAGTGGTCTGCTGAAATCTCGAGGAGCCGGGCGGTGGTATCTATCCATTTGGGCGGCCCCTCAATCTCGCCAAAGATTCCGATGGGCGTTTCGTCGATCACCACATGGCCGCTTGCGTCGCTCCACTCCGTCCGGTACTTCTCATAGCGGAAGCTGGGTTTGAAGCCAAGCTCCTCAATGATCTGGGCCATGGCTAGGCCATTTTCCACCACTGTCTCAATCTCCCGGCGGGACTTATGCCGGTCGGTTTGCGGTCCGGCTTTGTCCTTATACGTGAGGGTCCATTTGGGGCCATATTCGCGCAGGCGGAGCAATGCGCCTCTCTGCCTGAGCTTTGCTCCTGGCTGGTCATAAAGGGTGTTCATTTCATGGGTGCGGGAGGTGACCAGACGGAAGCCCACTTTTTGAAGGCTGGCAGTGAGGGTATGAATGTCATTGATCCGGAACTTGATCTCGACTTCGCGGTTCAGAGGCATAAGTCGCCAGTATAAAGAAGGCCGACAAGGGTTTGTGATGGCGAGGGCGACTGGTGGGGCGCTGAAGGTTGGGAAAGGCAGGCTTACCTATGAGGAGAGACCTTTTTCACACTCCGTCGTCAAAAAAAATACTGTTTTTTTGGCAAACATATGAAAATGAACAGTTTATTGTGCAACTCAATGGTAATCCCCTAAACAACAGGTTTATGGAGACAGGCATCCAACTTCGGATACACTCGTTAAGGTAAGTCACTTAGCTCGTGCATTTTAGGGAGTTGCTAGAAGTGGTAAAAAAGACACGGAAGGACTTTTAGGGGAACATAAGGCGATTGCTATTTCTCCTTATGATTCATAAAATTACCGTCAGTGTCTTAGGGGATCCCAGATTTCTATATGTCAAGGAGTTTGCATGAACCGAGTACTGTCCATTCTGGCGGCGGCCTTATGTCTGGCTGCCAACGTGGGGGCGGCTACAGTTCCAAACCACCAACAGCCCCAGGTAAAACCCAACGCCATCCCCATGGCCCCGAAAGCAGTCAAAACAGCGCCGAAATCGCAAAAAATTGCAAAAACTGAACATAAACCCTACCAGGTTGGAAATGCTTCCTGGTACGGAAAACAATTCCACGGCAAGACCACAGCCAGCGGCGAGGATTTCGATATGTTCGAGTTCACAGCCGCACATCGGAAGCTCCCTTTGGGGACCTTTGTTAAGGTGACGAACCTCAAAAATGGCAAGTGGATCATTGTCCGGGTCAATGATCGCGGTCCGTATGTTGGCGACCGGATCATGGACCTGAGCTACAGCGCAGCCAGAATGCTCAATTTCCGCGATGGCGTGGAGCGGGTCAGAATTGACCTGATCCAGCCGGAACACGTGGCATTAAATCAGGGCTATAGCGCACAATAAGCGAAAAAAGAATATACTTGTGGGCATGGCGGCCCGTACCCCTGAATCTGTAGCCTCGCCCGCATCTTCCACGTTGATGGAGATGCGGGACCGGCTTATTGTGGCCCTGGATGTCTCTACCGCCGCTGAGGCGCAGCAACTGGTCCAGCGCATTGGTGACGCGGCTGGTATTTATAAAGTTGGATTGCAGCTTTTTACCGCTGAAGGTCCCCAACTGGTACGGAACCTTGTTTCTTCCGGACGGAAAGTCTTTCTAGACCTCAAACTCCACGACATTCCCAATACAGTGGGTCATGCCGTGAAAGCTGCGGCGGAGCTGGGAGTGTATATGCTCACAGTTCACGCAAGCGGCGGAGCCGCCATGCTTGGAGCGGCGGCTGAAGCTTCGGCAAATCGAATTAACCTGCTGGCTGTAACGGTATTGACCAGCCTGAGCACAGATGATCTGCACCAGGTTGGCATACCAGATCAGGTCGCAGACCAGGCTTTGCGAATGGCCGCGTTGGCCAGGAGCGCCGGATGCCAGGGAATTGTTAGCTCTCCGCGCGAGCTTGTACCATTGCGAAATCTGCTTGGTGAAGACTTCATGATTGTCACGCCCGGTATACGTCCGGCGGGGGCAGAAACCCACGATCAGCAGCGCACGGCAACTCCAGCCCAGGCGATCAGCAATGGAGCCAGCCACATCGTGGTTGGACGGCCGATTACCCATGCTTCAGACCCCGTCAGGGCCGCCCAGGGCATTATTCGGGAAATGGAGCAGGCAAGAATCAACAGGTGACTGCGTTCTAGGAATAGCTCTACAATGCTTAAGTGAGGTGCTCTCATGCGCGCTCTACTTTCCTTCCTGTTTGTAGTTGCACTCGGTGCAATGGCACAAACGCCAGCCACAACTGCCGACAATTCCAGTGATCCGGCGGCGGCCAGGCAAATAGTTGTGCCTGCGGGAACGCAGGTATTGCTGTACCTGAAGAGCCCCATCGATACCAAGAGCGCGCGCGTTGGTGACGGCGTCTACTGCCAGACCAGCTTCCCCGTGACCCAGGATAACGTAGCGGTGATTCCCGCCGGCACTTATGTGAAAGGACAGATCGCCGAGGTGCGTCGCGCCGGAAGAATCAAGGGCCGCGCGGAAATTCTCTTCCACTTCAACACCATGATTTTCCCGAATGGATATACCGTTGACTTGCCAGGGTCCCTGGGGAATGAACCTGGCGCCCAGAACCATACCGTTTCTGATAAAGAAGGCACCATTCAGGCCAACGGCCAGAAGGGTAAAGATGCTGGCACGGTGGCAAAGACGGGCGCAACCGGCGCCGTAATCGGCACAGTCGCTTCCGGTAGCGCAAGAGGCGCGGGGATCGGTGGACTTGCCGGCGCAGCAATCGGTTTGGGACAAGTGTTGCTTACCCGGGGACAAGATGTCAGAATCGATCAGGGGACGGCGCTGGAAATGGTGTTGCAGCGTCCACTCACAGTGGACGTGATGCACACGGATTCTGCCAGGGCAGAAAATGATGTCACGCCGCGGCCAACGAATCATGTGCGTCTACCCATTCCAACAGGCCCAGCCAATCCAAAGTAGGCTCGTGCCGAGGGTAGGTCTTCCGATTTGCGCGCAAAAGAATTACATGCGTGATGCAGCGTCCTTTCCATTTTTGGGGCGAAAGGCTTTCTCTAAGGCGTGCACGGATTGGTTTTTAAGTTGTTTTAAGCGCTCAAATCGCAGTTAAAAAATCCTTTTTCCTCTTTTCGATCGGTCCAGTTCAATGTTTTCCAAATTCAGTAGTCGACTGCTTAGACCTCTATGTATTTTGGAATCCATCTGCGATAGTATCGCCATAAATTACTTCTTTTCAGTTGTTTGTGCTAATCCTATAAATGGAACTCAGAATGCACGAAACAAATTAAGCTTCGCGTATTGATCCGCCTGAAGGCTATTAAGAAAAAGCGAAGATTTCTATTGATTTATATGTCTTAATTGTTCGTTCTCTGTGCATAGCATTGCCGTTTCCTTAGGAGGGAGATGAGATGTTAAGAAAGGTAGCTTTGTCCCCACGCATGCTGCCGCTGCTGATTTTGCTGTTTGCTGCGACCGCATTTGCCCAAACCACCGCGAGTATTCAAGGAACTGTGACCGACCAAAGTGGCGCTGCCGTTGTTGGCGCCAAGGTAACGGTCAAGAACACGTCTCTGGGAATTGAGCGCACTGCCCAGACGAGCTCAACCGGCTCCTATGAAATTCCTGCGCTACCGCCGGGTGTCTACAACGTTCAAGTACAACAGGCAGGTTTTGAGACCCAGTTGGCTAAAGATCTGCTGCTGGAAGTAAGCAAAAACTCTGTCCAGAATTTCGGTTTGAAAGTAGCCAGCACCACGGAAGTGGTCACCGTTGAAGCAACAGCTCCGGTGATTGAAACCACCACGATGACCGTGGGCCAGACCATCAATCAGCGCACCGTCCAGGAGATCCCGCTCAACGGCCGCCACTTTGTCGACCTAGGACTCCTGATCGCCGGTTCCGTAACCCCCCCGCAGAACGGCTTTCTTACGGCTCCGCTGCGCGGTCAGGGCTCGTTCGCGTTTAACACCGCTGGCAATCGGGAAGATACTGTCAACTTCATGGTGAACGGCATCAACCTGAATGACATGGTGCAGAACCAGATCACGTTCCAGCCTTCGATCAACACCGTTTCCGAGTTCAAGGTTGACAACTCCACCTACAGCGCTGAATACGGCCGCAACTCTGGCGCCATCGTAAATATCGCCACGCGCTCGGGGACCAACAATTACCACGGCGAGTTGTTTGAGTTCATCCGCAACAACGCTTTGGACGCAAGAAACTTCTTCAACCCGGTTGGAACGCAGATGTCGCCGTTCAAGCGCAATCAGTTCGGAGCCAACTTCGGTGGCCCGATCAAGAAAGACAAGACCTTCTTTTTCCTGAGCTATGAAGGATTGCGCCAGCGCCAGGGAATTACTCTCAGCACGACCGTGCTTCCAAGTACTGGGCCCAACAGCCGCGCCACGGTGACGGCAGGCGGAAATGCGGTGAGCCAGAAGATTCTGGCCTTGATTCCGGTGGCAAATGATCCAACGGGCACCAAGTTCCTGGGTTCGGCTACGGCGCCGGTCGATATCGATCAGGGAACCGCGGATATTAGCCACAACTTCAGCAACAACTTGCGCCTGCACGGCTATTATGCGGGTCAGCATGATCTGCGTCAGGAGCCTACGCTCCAAGGGAACAACATTCCTGGGTTTGGCGATACGCGTGAATCGAAGCGCCAAATCGCTACCGTCAGCCTCGACCAGACTCTCTCATCGAGTATTGTGAATGAAGCGAGAGTCGGCTTCAATCGTATTCACATCACGTTTTCGCCCAATGATAAAACCAATCCGGTTGCGTTCGGCATACTCAACGGTAACAACTTCAATGCAGGCTTGCCGCAGATCACGATCAACGGTCCGGGCATAAATCTGGGCGGGCCGGCCGGGTTCCCGCAAGGACGCGGAGACACTACAGCTGTGTTTTCAGACACGCTGAGCTACATCCGCGGCAGACACTCATTCAAGTTTGGGGGCGAGTTCAGGCGCTTCTACAATAATAACTTTAACGGCGACGCCGGCACTCTAGGCTTTCTGAATGTCGCCGATTTCGCTAGTGGTCAACCCAATGCCTTCACAATCTCGCCCGGTAACCTGCCCAGCCGCATTGCCGCTGGTGAACTGGGTTTCTTCGGACAGGATAGCTGGAAAGTATCACAGCGCTTGACTCTTGAGCTTGGGCTTCGTTATGACTGGAACCAGACGCCTACTGAGGCCCTTAACCGCTTCACGAATCTGATTATTACAGGCGGACAACCCAATCTAGTGAACGTAGCCTCGCCTTACAACCAGAACAACATGAACTTCCAGCCTCGTGTTGGGTTCTCATTTGATGTGTTCGGCACAGGCAAGACCATACTGCGTTCCGGTTTTGCTGTCCTGACAGACCAGCCGATTACAAACCTGGTGACTCCGTTGACCGGAAACCCACCCTTCGGCAATCCGCAGGCCTTCGCTGGAGGCACGACGGCGAAGAGCACTTATACGGGGCTCCTGACGAGCGCAGGAGCAAGCGGCTTGGCGCCTACTATTCTTGATCCGAACTTCAAGAATGGTTATGTTGAGTCCTACAATCTCAACATTCAGCAGCAACTCTCAAAAAATTGGAGCTTGATGGCTGGGTATTTCGGGTCGGAAGGGCATCACCTCCGCACGCGAGTGAATCTGAACCAATTCAACGCATTTGGACCTTCCCCGACTTTCACCGGGATACGGCCGTTCCCGAAGCTTTCACCCACCAGCCCGATTCCACCCCCGAATCCTCTGAATCCGAATCTGGGTAATATTTCCGATAACGTCAGCATTGGCAACTCGAACTACAATGCGTTGTGGATCAGCTCCAGCATGCATCCGTGGCACGGATTCCAATTCAACGCTTCGTATACCTACTCCAAGTCCATAGATTTCACCTCACAGAATGGACAAGGTGTGGTGATTCAGGACAGCACAAACCCGCGGGGTGACAGGGGTCTCTCTGACTTTGATGCTCGCAACCGATTCTCGATGAACTTCATCTATGACCTGCCAGCCTTGCGGCATAATCGCCTGTTTGAAGGATGGCAAATTGGAAGCATCATCTCTGACCAGGGTGGTAATCCCGTCAATCTCGTGCTGAATGGTGTAACCGGCTTTACTGGCTTAGGAACGCTACGGCCTGACCTGCTCGGGCCGGTGCAATACGTCAACCAGCCCTTGCCGAATGGCAATATTCAATGGTTCGCACCATCCGTGTGCGTCGAACCGTGCTCAGGGGCAACATTCGGCCTTGCCACAACCCCGGGAACTCTCCATTTCGGCAATCTGGGCCGGAATGCCATCATTGGTCCTGGCTTCAACAATGTGGATTTCTCGCTGATCAAGAAGACCAAGGTCAACGAGCGGTTTTCACACGAGATGCGTTTTGAGGCCTTTGATCTGTTGAACCATCCCAACTTTGGGCAGCCGGGCCGGTTGGCGCCAGGAAGCAGCTTGTTCGGCGTGATCAGCAACACCCGTTTCGCTACTGGAGACTCTGGCTCTTCGCGGCAGTTGCAGTTTGCGATGAAGCTCGTGTTCTAGTTTTGTAATAGTTCCAAATTGAAATGCACCGGCTTCGGCCGGTGCATTTTTTATCGTTGAATCGCTACGTGTACGTACTGGACAATCCACTTATCATGAATGATCCAGAGGGGCTGATGCCGGGATGCGAGTCTGATGAACCAATATGTGATCTTTTTTTGGCCAGGATGCTCTGGAGGCGGGCGGATCCAAGAAGAATGGTTTTCTGGATTGGCTGCGCCGGGCCATCGGCGCAATTCTTCATTGTCCCAACGACGATTGTGACCCCAATGAGACGCGTAGAGGGTGGGGGCGGGCAACCGGTTTGCTTTCGGACTTCCTCGATGGCAAAGGAGGCGACGTCGTGCATGGTCCTGATGACCCCTACACAGCAAACCTGAGACGATCAATTTCGGCCCAAAACATATTGAAAGACATAGCCAAAAATTGCTCTCTGCAGAAATCGCCCCGGATCGTGGAGTTAGTACACCTAAAGCAGCCAGACGGCTATCTTCGGATGTGATTAATTCTCCAGCCGCCGCCCAGGTCGGGCATTTACCTATAGCTGGCAACAACAGGGCAGCACGGTGAATATAACCGTTACAAATGATTTGACCGCCAACTCTCTGCTTTATCACGCCATGAGCGGCGCGAATAATGTAATCCAGAACTCTATGGTAATGATGCCCATGGGAATGCCTGGAAACGGCACGAGTCTGGGCGTTTCGGCCGATTCCCGAGCAGTGGTCCAAAGGACCTATGGCGACAATCCACCAAACGTTCAATTGGTCTGAACCAAATCCTTGCGCACATTGATAGATGAACAAATGGATATGATTTGGAAAATATGTTGAGGTCGAGGGCCCATTGGAATCCATCAGCCGCTTTGTTCGTTGTGGTACTTACTGTGCTGGGACTCGGAGGATGTGCCAGATATGTGCAAATAGATGATCCGGTGTTAAAACCGTTTCAGAGTATGTATGCAGTTCTTCGCGACCAATATGGAATGACTCCTCTGCCAAGTCACGCAGAAGTATTCGTTGAGAAACACAATGCAGACTATATCCAGAGCCACGGGTACAACATCATTTTGCATGTCTATGGCAAGTCATTTCATCACGTTACTTTTCGTCTGGAGAACGGTTTTTATAAATGGGTAGGTGAGCAGGAGCAATGCTGGGGACCTCGGGAATATAGCACAGTTGATGGGCGATTCAAGGAGGTAGTAACCATCAGTTACTATCAAAATGTGCAATACCAGAGAAATGGTCTCCGCATATCTTATAGTGGGCCAGATCGAGCTTTAAGTTCGCAAGAGCTTACCATAACCCAGGCACGGCGGATGCTGAAAGAGTGGGGCTGTACTTAGTAATTGTCTGGACGCAAACAAAAAAAGCCCCGCATTTCTGCGGGGCTCTGGAGTTTGGAGCGCTAACTTAACTTATCCGCCGTAGGGCATTCCACCGTGCTCGCCACCGCCGCCGGCCGGAGCTTTTTTGTCTTCCGGAACGTCGGAGACAAGCGCTTCAGTGGTCAGCATGAGCGCAGCGATGGAAGCTGCGTTCTGCAGGGCAGTGCGGGTCACTTTGGTGGGATCGATCACGCCGGCTTTTACAAGGTCCTCAAACTTGTCAGTCTGAGCGTTGTAGCCGTAATTGTTGTCCTTGGAGTCGCGGATCTTGCCCACAACGATTGCACCCTCTTCGCCGGAGTTGGCGACGATCTGGCGCAAAGGCTCTTCCAGTGCGCGACGCACGATTTCCGCGCCGGTTTCCTCATCGTCATTCTTGAACTTGAGGTCTGCGAGAGCGGCCTGGCAACGGACCAGGGCCACACCACCGCCGGGGACAATGCCTTCTTCCACGGCAGCGCGGGTCGCGTGCATCGCGTCTTCCACGCGGGCTTTCTTTTCCTTCATTTCGGTTTCAGTAGCAGCGCCGACTTTAATTACGGCAACGCCACCCACCAGCTTGGCCAGCCGCTCCTGCAGCTTCTCGCGGTCATAGTCGCTGGTGGCTTTATCTGACTGCGCGCGGATCTCGCGCACGCGGCCTTCGATCTCAGCGCCCTTGCCTTTGCCTTCCACGATCGTGCAGTTGTCCTTGTCGACCGTGATTTTCTTGGCGCGGCCCAGATCGGTGATCTCGATGCTTTCCATCTTGATGCCCAGATCTTCCGTGATGGCTTTACCGCCGGTCAGGATTGCGATGTCTTGCAGCATGGCCTTGCGGCGGTCGCCGAAGCCGGGAGCTTTCACTGCGCAAACCTGCAGCGTGCCGCGCAGCTTGTTCACCACCAGGGTTGCCAGCGCTTCACCATCAACATCTTCAGCAATGATCAACAGCGGACGGCCCTGCTTGGCCACCTGTTCCAGAATCGGGAGCAGGTCTTTCATGGTGCTGATTTTCTTTTCGTTGATGAGGATGAGCGCGTCATCCAGAACGGTTTCCATACGCTCGGGGTCGGTCACAAAGTAAGGTGAGAGATAGCCGCGGTCAAACTGCATGCCTTCCACTACTTCCAGGCTGGTCTCCATGGTGCGGGACTCTTCCACGGTGATCACGCCGTCTTTGCCGACTTTCTTCATGGCTTCAGCAATGATGCGGCCAATGGTTTCGTCATTGTTGGCGGAGATGGTGCCCACCTGGGCAATCATGTCACCGCTGACCGGCTTGGAGAGGGAATCAAGGAAGCCCTTGCTGCGCTCGCCGTCTTTTCCGATGGAGCCGCAGATGGTGTTGACCGCGCGCTCAATGCCGCGCTTCAGGGCCATCGGGTTGGCGCCGGCAGCCACGGTCTTTACGCCATCACGGTAGATGGCCTGGGCCAGGACTGTTGCGGTGGTGGTGCCGTCTCCAGCCACGTCGCTGGTTTTGCTGGCGACTTCGCGCACCATCTGCGCGCCCATGTTCTCCAGATTGTCGCCCAGTTCAATTTCCTTGGCTACGGTCACGCCGTCCTTGGTGATGACGGGGGAACCGAATTTCTTGTTGATCACAACGTTGCGGCCTTTGGGGCCCAGCGTTACTTTTACAGCGTCTGCCAGTACGTTGACCCCGCGCAGGATCGCCTGGCGGGATTCTTCACCGTGCACAATTACTTTTGCCATTGTCGCAATCTCCTATCGGATTCTTTCCGCTCATTGCGGTATGTATTCTTTTGAAAACTTGTCTTGGTGGCTGGGAAAGCAATCAGCAATTAGTGCTAGCACCTGTACCATCGGTCCGGCTAATGCCCGTGCTAATTGCTAAAACTGCAGGTTTACCGTTTGCCGGCTCCGGCTTTTTCCAGCTTCTCGGCGGGTTTACCTGTGCCGCTCAGGATTCCGAGGATTTCGTCTTCCTTCATGATCAGCAGCTCTTCGCCGTCAATCTTGATTTCTGATCCGGAATATTTGCCAAACAGGACGCGGTCGCCTTCTTTCACTGCCAAGGGAACAGTCTGGCCTTTTTCAAACTTGCCGGTTCCAGCAGCGATCACGATACCTTCCTGGGGTTTCTCTTTTGCGGTGTCAGGGATAATAATGCCACCACGAACGGTCTCCGCTTCCTGGATCCGGCGGATGACGACGCGGTCATGCAGAGGTGTCAGCTTCTGTGCCATTGCGAACTACTCCTTTCAAAATGTGCTTCTAAAAGTGGGATTTACTATGGCTGCCTTGCGGGCGACAAGAAATTTGCTAGCACTCTTTCCTGTCGAGTGCTAATTATGGGGTAAACGCCGTAGGTTTGTCAAGTCTAAAGTTGAGCGACTTACGCTCATGTAATAATAAAAGATGTTAGCCTTAGTACGATGGGAAAGATGAGGTAAACTGCTGAATCCGTGTAGTTTACCCCAACCTATTCAAGGTACCTAAGCCCTTGCCGGGTCCATTTTTTCCACATTCACACCTAGATCGGTGAATGCTTTTTGCGCCTTTTTCGGATCAAATTTGCCGTCCCTGGCCAGCCGCGACAGCGCTGCGGTGGCAATGGACTCCGCATTGATCTCAAAGTGGCGGCGCAGGTGTTCGCGATTGTCACTGCGTCCAAAGCCATCTGTCCCCAGTGTTACCAGCCGGGTGCCGAGCCAGGGTGCCAGTTGGTCAGGAACCGCCTTCATATAGTCAGAGGCGGCGATGATGGGGCCATCAGATTTTTCCAGCGCTGTGAGTACATAGGGCTGTTTCTGTTTCTCCGCCGGGTGCAGGCGGTTCCAGCGTTCGGTGGCCAGGGCCTCACGGCGCAGTTCGTTGTAGCTGGTTACGCTCCACACATCGGATTGAACGCCGTATTTCTCCGCCAGGATTGACTGGGCACGAAGTGCTTCATTGAGGATTGGTCCGCTGCCGAAGAGTTGCACGGAAGCCTTTTTGCCTTCGGCGGGCTTGAGTTTGTAAATGCCCTTGATGATTCCTTCTTCGCAGCCGGCGGGCATTTCCGGCATTACATAATCTTCGTTGTACAGCATGATGTAATAAAAACGGTCTTCGCCTTGCTGATACATGCGGCGGATGCCGTCCTGGATAATGACCGCGATCTCATAAACATAAGACGGATCGTAGGTAGCGCACGTGGGCACGGTGGAAGAGACCACAACGCTGTGGCCGTCCTGGTGCTGTAGTCCTTCACCAGCCAGCGTGGTACGGCCGCCGGTTCCGCCCATTAGAAAGCCTTTGCCGCGGGCATCGGCAAACGCCCAGATGAGATCTCCAACGCGCTGGAAGCCGAACATGGAGTAATACGTGAAGAAGGGAATCATGGGGACGCGATAATTGGAATACGCGGTGCCGGCCGCCGTCATTGACGCCATGGAGCCGGCTTCAGTGATTCCTTCTTCCAGAATCTGTCCATCTTTTGCTTCGCGATAATAAAGCAGCATGTCGACATCGTGCGGCTTATAAAGCTGTCCCTGGCTGGCATAAATTCCAACCTGTCGAATAATCGATTCCATGCCGAAGGTGCGAGCTTCGTCAGGAATAATGGGCACCACCAGCTTGCCGACTTTCGGGTCTTTCATCAGGTTGCGCAGCATGCTCACAAAGCCCATGGTCGTCGAGACGGCGCGGCCTTTTGATCCTTCCAGTGATTCCTTGAAAGCATCAAGACCGGGGGCTTCGAAGCCGCGCACGTGTCCATCGCGCATCGGCATGTACCCGCCCAGTGCTTTGCGGCGCTCCTGCAAGTATTGAATCTCCGGGCTATCGTCCGGCGGACGATACGGCGCGCCTTCTTTTGCCGCTTTGTCGGGAATCGGAATCTCAAAGCGCGAGCGGAAAGCCGTGAGCGCTTCGTCGGTCATCTTCTTTTCCTGGTGGGTGGCGTTGCGGGCCTGCGCTGAGCCCAGGCCATAGCCCTTGATGGTCTTGGCCAGGATCACCGTCGGTCCGCCCTTGTGTTCCACCGCGCGCTTGTAAGCGTTGTAGACCTTTTGTGGATCAAGGCCGCCGCGCTGCAGGTGGAAAATTTCGTCGTCACTCCAGTCGGCGACCAGCGCCGCCGTCTCCGGATATTTGCCGAAGAACTCTTTGCGCACATACGCGCCGTCTTTGGCTTTGAATGCCTGATACTCGCCATCCACGCACTCTTCCATGCGCTTCAGCAGCATGCCGGAGTGGTCGCGCGCCAGCAGGTCGTCCCAGCCGGAGCCCCAGATCACTTTGATTACATTCCAGCCGGTCCCTCGGAACGCCGCTTCCAGTTCGTTGATGATCTTGCCATTGCCGCGCACTGGGCCATCAAGTCGCTGAAGATTGCAGTTGATCACAAAGATCAGGTTATCAAGCTTTTCTCGCGAGGCCAGCGTGAGCTGCGCGCCCAGGACTTCAGGCTCGTCGGTTTCACCGTCGCCGACAAAGGCCCACACTTTGCGCGGCGTCGGCTTAATGAGTCCACGATTTTCAAGGTAGCGCATGAATCGTGCCTGGTAGATGGCATTCAGCGGTCCCAGGCCCATGGAAACGGTAGGGAAGCGCCAGAACTCCGGCATGAGCCACGGGTGCGGATAGGACGAGAGTCCGGGCGTGTCACGCAATTCGTGCCGGTAATTCTCTACCTGTTGCTCGCTGATGCGTCCTTCAAGAAACCCGCGTGCATACACGCCGGGCGAGGCGTGGCCCTGGAAATAGACGAAATCCCCGGGTTCTTCTGCGTACGTGGCATGGAAGAAATGGTTGTAGCCGACCTCAAGCAGCGTCGCCAGCGATGAATACGTGGAAATATGGCCGCCAATGCCGGGATCTTTCTTGTTCTGCCGATGCACCATGGCCATGGCGTTCCAGCGAATCAGGCTCTTGATGCGGCGCTCCATCGCGCGATCACCAGGGTAGGGCAGCTCTTCTTCCACCGGGATTGTGTTGATATAAGGGGTATTCAACTGGACCGGCACATCCACGCCGGACTGGCGAGCGCGCCGGGTAAGCGCATCCAGAAGCCGGGTCCCCTGGCCGGGGCCTTCCTGGTCTATGACTTCGTCAAAAGCTTCAATCCACTCTAAGATTTCTTCGTGATCGGGTTCAAGGGCAACGGCAGGTTTCGCATTCATCCTTATAGTATGACGCGAACCACGCACAATTTCCACTTGACGAAAATACTGAAGTAATGGTCAAGGTGCGGGAGCAGCGGTGGATTGCGGCTGCGGTGTTTTCTCCGGGCGCGGAGTACTACGATTTTCGGCTGAATATACGTGGTCGAAATCCGCGTCGAGATCCGGCTGTTCATGGGCGGAGGCAAACGCAGCTTCCAATTCTTTTGCGAATCCGGCGGTCAGCAGGCGTGACCAGCTATCAGACCATAGCTTTCTTCGGCGCAGATACTGCGCCATAAACGGCAGCGGGTCCTGCGCGATGTGCCGTGCCGTGCCACTGAGTCCATTCGCTCGCGAGGTCATGCATTCAATCAGCGCCGGACCGTGGCCTTCACGCGCACGGCGGATTGCTTCCTGCGCCACGCGAAACACCGCGACTACGTCGCAGCCGTCCACGGTAATTTTGGGATAGTAACCAGTTCCAACTCCGTGCGAATCGCTGGGAACAGGCAAAATGTGGGATTCAGCGCTCGAGTCAAAGCTGCTTTCCACCAGGCATACAATTGGCAGTTTCTGCGTGGCAGCCAGCGCCATTGCATCTGGCTCAAAAGCAGGGCTGGCAGAATCATGCGTGGCAAACATCAGCGTTACAGCGCCTTTGCCCTTCATCTCCTGGGCCAGGGCTAGTCCCGTGGCCATGCTGTGTGTCGTCGCAGGGCCAGTATCGTTTGTTGAAGGCGATGTTGGCTGAATGCCATGGCCTTCATGCGCGCGCGAAAGAATCACACGTAGCGGAGTGCCCTTGATCAGGCTGGCCAGAAACCCACTGTGCTCAAGAGCAATGCAATCCTGCGGCTGAAGATGGGCGCCGGCGCCAACCAGAGTGGCTTCCAGTCCCGGAACAGCGCGCGCTTGTTTGCGCTTTGCTCCCTGAGCGCCGCTGATGCGCTCCGCCAACATACGGCACTTCACCATGGCGGCATAAAGCTCTTTGAGTTTGTCCGCATTCAGCACAGCCAATGCAGTCTCGGCATTTTTTTCTTTCTTTGCTTGCGCCTTGCGCGGCGCGGACCGTGACTTGGATCGGGAGCTTTTGCTTTTGCGTGTTGTTGCCAGTGCAGACTTGTTTTTCTTTTTTTGGCCCATGAGTGAGAAACATTCTACCGCATGCCGGAGTGCCAAAACATTGCAGGGATTTTAGCGTGAAAAAACAGCAGCGCAAATTTGATTCCATTAATTCTTACCGATTTTCAACAGATCAGTGAAAAAGAATGTGGAAAAGGATTGTGTTGAGTAAGGAATGCAGCCAAAGCTTGCGCGTTTTGACGCTTTGCACCGGTTCAGGTGCGCCGAGCAAACTCTCACACAAAAAAAATTCCTGATGACTGCTTATCTCAATTGCAGAATTTTTTTCTGTAATCAGTTGCATCATCGCGAGTGTGGCAGTACTATGGGCGGCCAGAAAAATCATGCCCTCTAAATCCAGCAAGCGGATTCCATGGCGGGCAAAGCTGGAACGCCAACAGGAAATCAAAATTGTGGACATACCTCCGCGTATGCAGGCACGCCTTGGAAAGGGCCGCATGTTGATTCCACGCCCGCTGGATGTAGATGCGTTGATCCGTCGTGTGTCCAAGGGAAAGCTTGTGACTGTGTTGCAGCTGCGCAAGGAACTGGCCAGGCGCAGCAAAGCGGATGTGGCTTGTCCTCTGTGCACAGGGATCTTTGTGAGGATTGTTGCCGAGACCGCAAATGAAGAACGCAACATGGGTAAGAAAGTTGTCACGCCCTTCTGGCGCGTGATCAGCGGCGAAGGCCGACTCAATCCCCGGTTCCCGGGCGGGGCCGTTGCACAGAAGCGTTCTCTGGCCGCAGAGGGGCACAGGTTTCTTAAGACCAGTGGCAAGAAACCGCCCGCAGTTGCAGATTTTGAAGCTGCCCTTGTCAGGTTCTGATCCTCCCGCGTGTTGTCCAATACAATTGCTCCAATGAAGGTCCGTATTGACAAACTTCTGGTGGAGCGAGGCCTGGCGCCTTCACGCGAGCGCGCGCAGGCCATGGTGCTCTCCGGGCGCGTGCTGGTGAATGGGCAGAAGATTGAAAAAGCTGGCGCCGGAGTAGATCCCGATGCGGAAATAAGGCTGCTGGGTGACGACCTGAAGTATGTTGGCCGCGGCGGACTCAAACTGGAAGCAGCACTCAAGAGCTGGAAAATTGATCTTACCGGCAGGTTATGCATGGACGTGGGCGCTTCCACCGGCGGCTTTACCGATTGCATGCTGCAATACGGCGCCGCAGAGGTAATTGCCGTGGATACGGGTTACGGCCAGATTCATGCGCGGCTGCGCTCTGATCCGCGAGTGAAGCTGCTGGAGAAGACCAATGCACGTTATCTTAAACGCGCAGATCTGGCGCACGCAGATCCGGCCAAAGGCGGAGTTCGCTTACCCATCACTTTCATCGCCATCGATGTTTCGTTCATCTCTGTTACACTCGTTCTCCCCGCGGTGCTGGAAGCGGCATTCGTGCGGACGGAAGCGGGGCTGCGCGAGGCTGTAATCCTGATCAAGCCGCAGTTTGAAGTTGGGCGGGACCTGGTGGGCAAGGGCGGTATTGTGAGGGATGAACAGGCGCAACAGGGCGCGGTGATGAAAGTTCGGCAAAAAGTGGAAGAGCTGGGCGGCAAGAACATAGAATTGATGGAATCTCCTATTCTCGGCATGGAAGGAAACCGGGAATTTCTTTTGCACGCAGTGTTCTGATAAATAAAACATTCTGATGAAGAAAGCGTCCATCATCTCCAAGCAGGGCAAGCCAGAGCTGGGCAAAGTTGCCGGCCGGGTTGCAGACTGGCTTCGCCGCCATGGTTATGCCATCACGGCAGATGCTGCTACGCTCGAGTTTTGTCCTGACTGCGGGCTCGTGGAGCGAGATGACCTGCCTGCCGCCGCTCCTGATTTTGTGATTGTTCTGGGCGGCGATGGAACGCTGCTCTCCACGGCACGTTGCGTTGCCCATTCGGGTATTCCGATTCTTGGCGTCAACCTGGGCTCACTGGGCTTTCTGACCGAGGTAAAGCAGGAAGAGATTGAACAGGCGCTGGCGGACGTTGACGCCGGACGTTGCGAGTTAAGCCTGCGCCCCATGTTGCACTGCCAGGTACAGCGTGGCGGCGAATGCGTGGCAACCTTTGAGGCGCTCAATGAAGTGGTGTTGAACCAGAGCGCGGTTGCGCGCATTACCGATTTTGAAGTGCGCGTGAATGGTAATTTTGTGGCCAATTACAAGGCGGATGGGTTGATTATCTCCACTCCCACGGGATCAACCGCATATTCGCTCGCCGCGGGCGGGCCCATCCTCTCACCAGAGGTTCCCGGTTTCGTGATTACTCCGGTTGCATCGCATGCCCTGACCAACCGGCCGCTGGTGGTCAAAGACACCGCTGTGATCGAGGCCAGGATTCTGGTTACCAGGGAGCAGGCGTTTCTCACCGTCGACGGCCAGGTGGGAACTGAGTTGGACGAGTGCGATGTGGTGCGCTGCCGGAAATCAGAATACAACGTTAAATTATTCAAGCTTGCCGGGCGATCGTTCTTTGACGTGCTGCGAACAAAACTGAAGTGGGGAGAGAGATAGGGATTGCCAGAAATGCCAAAATTGCCAAAAATTGCCAGAATTTCCAAGAGCGTCTCGATGTACTTGCTCGTTGCTCTGATAGGAAGCGTCCTGGCGTTTGGTCAAGCAAAGCCTGCGGCAGACCTGATCGTAACCAACGCAAAGATCTGGACGGTGGACAAAACGCGCCCCCATGCCGAGGCGCTGGCGGTACTGGGCGATCGTATTGTTGCTGTAGGCAGTGTGGCAGAAGTGGATGCGTGGCACGGGCCGCAAACCAAGGTACTGGATGCGCAAGGCAAGCTGCTGCTGCCCGGCTTCAATGATGCGCACGTGCATTTTGTGGATGGCGGCGACCATCTTACGGCCGTGCAGCTCAAAGATGCGGCATCACCAGAAGAGTTTGCAAAACGAATCAGTGATCGTGCCAAGACAACGCCCAAGGGTGAATGGGTGATTGGCGGAGACTGGGATGAGCAGAGATGGTCGCCAGCTAATCTGCCGACGAAAGAGCTTGTAGATGCGGCCACGCCGGAAACGCCTGTCTGGGTGAATCGCTATGACGGTCATGAGTCGCTGGCGAACTCGGTAACGCTGCGGTTGGCAGGTATTACCTCCAAGACTGCCGATCCCGCAGGCGGAGAAATTGTCCGCGATGCTCAGGGCAATCCCACAGGAGTGTTGAAAGACGCGGCACAGGAGCTGGTGAATAAAGTAATGCCGCCCATGACTCCAGCGCATCGTATGCGCGCGATTCACCAGGCGCTGGACCACGCAGCGTCACTCGGCGTGACCAGCGTGCAGGACATGAACCCCTCTTACGACGATGTGAAAGCCTATGCGGAATTGCAGGAGCGTGGCGGGCTCACGGTGCGCATCTATGCGGCGCCGATGGAGACGAACTGGAAAGACCAGGCACGGATCGGCATACGGCACGGCTTTGGTTCGTCATTCCTGCATATGGGCGCGGTCAAGGGTTACGCCGACGGGTCTCTTGGCTCGGAGACCGCCTACTTCTTTGACGCTTATACAGACGCTCCCGGCAAGACCGGCCTGCTGAGCGATGAGATGCATCCGGTCTCCGCGATGCAGCAGCGGCTACGCGGCGCAGATGCTGCCGGTCTGCAGCTCTGCGTTCACGCCATCGGCGACCGGGCCATTTCCATGACGCTCGATATGTTTTCCCAGATTGAGAAGACAAACGGCAAGCGCGACCGCCGCTGGCGCATCGAGCACTCACAGCATCTGGCGGCCAAAGATTTTGCGCGTTATGCCCGGCTCGGCGTGATCGCCTCCGTACAGCCCTATCACGCCATTGATGACGGACGCTGGGCGGAAGCCCGGATCGGCCCGGACCGGATCAAACGCACCTACGCGTTCCGCACGTTTATTGATAACGGGGTGCACCTTGCTTTTGGGACTGACTGGTTCGTGGCCCCGCTGAGCCCGATGTGGAGTTTGTATGCGGCGGTGACGCGCGCAACGCTGGACGGCAAAACTCCCAACGGCTGGGTCCCGGAGCAGAAGCTGACAGTGGCCGAAGGGATTGAGGCGTACACCATGGGATCGGCGTACGCGGAGTTTCAGGAAAAAGAGAAAGGCTCCATCACGCCGGGCAAGCTGGCGGACTTTGTGGTGCTTTCAGATGACATCTTCAAGATCCCGGCGGCTTCAATCAAGAATGTGAAAGTAGAAGCGACGTTTCTGGGTGGGAAGTTGGTGTACGGGGGGCTGGAGTGAAAGTTTAAAAAGGCAGGTTTTTGCGGAAGGAGCCTGCATTCCAGAAGATTCATGAGCCAAACTGACAACGTCTTCGCAGGCTCCATACCCGCGATCTATGACCGGTATATGGCACCAATGTTTTTTGCGCCCTATGCCGCCGATCTTGCGGAGCGCTTGAGGAACGTGAATGCCGGACACCTTCTGGAAATTGCCGCGGGAACTGGGGTTGTCACCCGCGTCCTGGCGCGCTCACTCCCTCAAACGGTCTCAATTATTGCGACTGATTTGAACCAACCCATGGTGGATTTCGCGGCAGCACAAACCAACGCTGCCCGGATTACCTGGCGGCAAGCAGATGCTTTGCATCTTCCATTCCCCGCTGCATCGTTTGACATCGTGATTTGCCAGTTCGGAGTAATGTTTTTTCCCGACAAGGTAGCCGCGTACCGTGAGGTGCATCGCGTGTTGAGACCAGGCGGACGTTTCATTTTCACAACGTGGGACCGTATTGAACAGAATGAAATCACGCTTGCGGTCAGCGACGCTCTAGCTGAGCTCTTCCCCGGGAACCCGCCCCGGTTTATGACACGGACGCCACACGGCTACCATGACTGCGAGCGCATTCAGGAAGAATTGCGAGCGGCAGGATTCTCGCGTATTGAAGCAGAGACCCAACAACTGCGGAGCTGTGCGCCGTCGGCCCGCGATGCAGCCATAGGTCTTTGCCAGGGATCACCGCTGCGAAATGAGATCGAGGAACGAAATCCTGGCGGGCTTGCTGAAGCAACCGAGGTAGCAAGCCGTATGATCGCAAAACGCCTGGGATCGGGCCGCATAGACGCCAAGATGCAGGCGTTCATATTCACGGCTTCCAAGTAAGTTGCGCTTGTAGGGGAGTAAATCTTGTCGTAGGGCCGATGGGTGACGAGAATCAGATTAATCTCAAGGAAGGGGGAAAATAAGAAGCCCCGAGTTTTGTGGTTGACCCATTCACCTCGCCCAGCGGTTCGCTATAGACCCTTGCCGACCAGCCTTCTTTGCATTAGTCTCTTGCGAAACTCACAAAGTGCGATCTTTAATCAGCTTGCGCTGAAGCTTGGGCTCCGGGCTTACCGCCAACCGGGTAAATCGGTCAACACCTCGGGGCTTCTATCTTTGCCTTTAAACATTGCATGTTCTCCTCAACCAGCAGTTCGCTGAATAGACCCTTACCGGCCCTCCATCGCTTTACAGCTTGCGCTGTTGCGCGGTGACCTTGGCTTGGGACCCGGACTCGCCGCCAACCGGGAAAACTTTGTAATGTCAAAGAACAATTGTGAATCTACGCTTCGCTGGTTTTAAGTCAAATAGATTTTTGCATTTTTAACTCGCGCATAATCAACGGCTTGCAGTGCGTCCACAAGACGCTTCCAAGAATTAGTGCAGCCGGTTACTAAAGTCCAATATCCATGCGGGGAGCAGCGCATTTTTGTGTTTTTTCCAAATGTGAAAATCTGAGGAAAAATCAATAAAAATGCGGAGGGATCAGCTCTTGAGTAATAGCTTTGGCCTTAAGCTTGTTTGTCAAAGCTGTTTTGCGGATTTTGATGTGAGTTAAAACAAACCAGTCTTTAAAGGGCTTAACAAGTCCAAGCGAAGAGCCAATGGCTAAGAGCTGCTCTTATGCTGCTCCCGCTTTTCCTGTCCAATCGCCTAACAGCTCGACTTCGCCTCCGGGATTACGGGCTTCATGGGCTGGATGAAAGACGATGCGATCATCGCGGCGGAAGTAAGGACACACCAGGCTCCAGGTTTCAAAGCCGCTGCCGGAAACGGTAATGATGATGGCTTCAGTGGGCGACCGCGCCAGCTCACCCCAGCCTTCGCCCTGAAGCTGGGCTGGAGTTCCCGCAGCGTCGTCTGGATAAACGTCATTGACCGTAATGATGGCGCTGGCGTTTTTCTGGTTGGCGACCTCCATCATTTCCGCGTAAATCTCGTCGCGTTCCTCTTCTGTTTCAAACTCGATATCAAAGATCAGGTTCTCCTCGGGCGTGATGACAACAGCCGTAGGGTTGAGGTAGCCATCGCTCCTGAGCGAGTGCTGGGCTTCATGCAGAAATTCATAGGCAAGGGCCTTGAGATCGGTCATAAGCAGGCGGCCTCCTCTTGCAACAAGTCCTTGATGGTCTCACGGCGGCGGATTAAACGCACGCGTGTTCCTTCCACCAGGACCTCAGCGGCGCGCGGACGGGAATTATAGTTCGAGGCCAGGGACATGCCGTAAGCGCCCGCGTCAAATATGCAAAGATTTTCACCGGGAGTAAGCGCAGGCAGCATGGCGTCTCGCGCCAGAAAATCGCCGCTTTCGCAGATGGGGCCGGCCACGTCGGATTGCACCCGCTCACTGCGGGCCCTGGTAAACGTCACAGGGGTGATTTCATGCCGTGCCTGATAGAGCGATGGGCGAATCAGGTCATTCATGGCGGCATCGACAATGGTGAAGCGTTTGTTGCCATTGCGCTTCAGATAGAGCACACGCGTGACCAGAGCCCCTGCCGGCGCGATGATAGAGCGGCCGGGTTCCAGCAACAGGTGAGGGAACGGCTTCTTCATTCGCAGGAACGGTTCCGTAATGGCCTCCGCGTAGCGATGGGCCTGGTCAGTAAAATCCAGTGGGGCAGCGCTGTTATATGAGATGCCAAGACCGCCGCCGGCGTCAATGAAGCGGATATTATGTCCGTCGGCAAGAAGCTGCATCACCAGCTCCACCGCGCGTTCCATGGCCAGATGAAAAGGAGCCACGTCACCAATTTGTGAGCCGATGTGCAAGCTGACGCCGGCCACACGCAGGTACTTGTGCTCCGCGGCGCGGCGGCAGAGCTCGCGCGCGTTGCCGATGGGTACCCCGAATTTGTGTTCGCGCAGGCCGGTGGAGATATAAGGATGCGTTTCCGCCGGCACGTCAGGATTTACGCGCAGGGCGATGTTGGCGGTCTTGCGCAGCTCAGAGGCGCATGTGGCCAGAAGCTCCAGCTCGCCTTCGCTTTCCACGTTGAAGAGAAGAATGCCGTTGCGCAGCGCCAGCCTAAGCTCATCGGCGGTCTTGCCTACGCCGGAGAATACAACTTTTTTCAGTGCTTTCTTCTGCGCCCGGCGCACACGTTCCAGCTCGCCGCCGGAGACAATGTCAAAGCCCGCGCCCATCCCGGCCAGCAGGCGGAGGATGCTGAGGTTGGAATTTGCTTTGACCGAGTAGCAAAGCGTGTGACGCACATGATGAAACGCCCGCTCCAGAGTGCGATAGCGTTCACGAATCGCGAGAGCGGAATAGACATACAGAGGTGTCCCGAATTTTTTGGCAAGCCTGTTGATGGAGACACCATCACAATGAAGCTCGTCTTTTTTGTACGTAAATCCAGGAGGCCGCGTGAACATGACTGGGGATTGTAGCAGGATGAACAGCGGCTGGCTGTTTGCTCCGGGCCTTTAGAGCGCGGCCTTTTGATCTTCCGCCGCCAATTGTTGAAGGCCTGCTGCGAAGCGGCGGCAATTTACGATACAATCCCTCTTCCCCAATGCCAAATAATATGGAAATACTCATAGATCGCAAACAGATTGCTGATGGTGTGGCGCGCATCGGTCAGGAGATTACACGCGACTTTGCCGGGCAATCGGTCATCCTGGTGGGCGTGCTCAAAGGGGCATGTCTGTTCCTGAGCGACCTGGCGCGGCAGATTGATCTGGAAGCGACGTTCGACTTCATCGCCGTGCGAAGTTACGGCACAAAAAAAGAGAGTGCCGGCGAAGTGCAACTCATCAAGGACGTGACCACGCCGCTCGAAGACAAGAATGTCATCCTGGTGGAAGACATCCTGGATACGGGGCTGACATTTACGTTCCTGAAAAAACTTTTGCTGGCGCGCAAGCCGCGCACATTGAAGTTTGCCGCGCTGCTGGATAAGCCCTCGCGCCGCCAGATGCCGGTAGAGGCGGACTACGTCGGATTCAAGATCCCGGACAAGTTCGTGGTCGGCTATGGGCTGGATTACGCGGAGCGTTTTCGTAATCTTGCAGATATTTGTATCTTTTCTGAAGACGCAGGAAAGTAGTGATAGAATTCGATCTGGATGTCACAGGTTCTGTCAGATCCTCAAATTTCAGTTCGGAACTGGCAAGCGATTGCCGGCTTCATCGACCATACCCTACTCAAATCAGAGGCCACAGCAGAGCAGATCATACGGCTGTGCGAAGAGGCTGCCTTTTATAGCTTTGCGGCGGTATGCGTGAATCCCTGGTGGATCGGCCTGGCTGTTTCCGTGCTGCACGGGACCCCGGTAAAGATTGCCACCACCATCGGCTTTCCTCTTGGGGCCAATCACACAACGGTGAAGCGCTTTGAAGCCGCTGAAGCTGTCCGCCTGGGCGCGCAGGAGGTGGACATGGTGCTGAATATTGGCGCGCTGAAATCAGGCGACCGCCAGGGCGTGCTCAATGACATTGCGGCCGTTGCGGAAGTGGCCCATGGCAGCGGCGCCATTGTTAAAGTAATTCTTGAGACTCCTCTGCTAACCCTGGAAGAAAAAATTCTAAGCTGCCAGCTCAGCCTCTCCAGCAAGGCGGACTTCGTCAAGACAGCCACGGGCTTCTTTGGGTCGGCCACAGCGGAAGACGTTTCTCTGATGCGTGGCGTTGTTGGTGACCAGGCCGGCGTAAAGGCTTCCGGAGGAATCCGCACCGCCGCCAACGCCAATGCCATGGTTGCCGCCGGGGCCAACCGCATCGGGGCCAGCGCCAGTGTAGCGATTGTCCGCGAACTCGGCGCGCCTGAGTTCACGCCAAAAGTGAAAAGCTAGCTGCCAGCTTCCACTAATTACGTATCCCATCTGTAACGGACTACGGATATTTTCTTTCAACTTTTCCTGCTCCATCCCGTCACAATAGATGTTCAAACTTTTTACAGGAGCTAACCCAGAAAATGCGCAAGTCTGTATTCATACTCACGTTTCTTCTTTTCTCGATCAGCAGCTTTGCCCAACGGACTCGCGGCATGAGCCATGAGGGCTCATCCGGCGATGTGTTTATTGGCTATTCTCTCCTCAATGGTGACACGTTTTCCCATGGCAGCGGATGGGAAGCCGCGCTCACAGGCAATCTGAACGATTGGTTCGGTCTAAAGGCCGACCTGGGCGGCAATTACAAGTCGAGCGGCGGAGTGGGGGCAAGAGAGTACAACATCTTGTTCGGCCCGCAGCTCATGCACCAGGCGGACAAGCTGCACTTCTTCGTGCATGGCCTGCTAGGTATTGCGCATGCCAGCGTCGACGGCGGCCCCAGCAGCACCGGCGCGGGGTGGGTGCTTGGAGGTGGCGTGGATTATGACCTCGGCTCCAACTTTGCTTTCCGCCCGGTCCAGCTTGACTACCATGGCGCACATGTTTTCTCCACCACACAGAAAGATGCTCGCTACTCCGTGGGACTTGTCTATCGATTCAAGTAAGAAAGCATTTTTCGAAACAAGGTCTTAGCCGTCTGGGAGCCTAAGTTTTCCAAGCGGCTGGACTTTTTGGGGGCGTTCCACCCCTCTCACAGCACACACCAAACTGTTATCATCTTGGATGGACCCTATGGCTACATCGACACCACCGCAGCGCGTGGACGTTGAGTCCCTTCTCATTGAAGTGGCTGACGTACTGAATACCACGCTTGATCTGGACACGCTGCTCCAGCGCGTGGCCGAGGTGGTGAAGCGCGTCATCGATTACGAGATTTTCTCTATTCTGCTGTTGAATGAGCGCGCACAGGAGCTTCGTTTCCGCTTCCAGATCGGCCATCTGCCGGAAGTGGCGGAGCGGATCAGGGTCAAAGTGGGCGAAGGCGTTACCGGGCGCGCCGTACAGGAGCGCCGCGCCATCCTGGTGGACGACGTCTCCAAGGTCTCACATTATATTGAGGCTGTTCCGCGTGTCCGGTCTGAGCTGGCGGTGCCGCTCATTAATAAAAACCGCGTCATCGGCGTAATGGACCTGGAAGCCCGCGAACGAGGGTACTTCAAGGAAGAGCATTCGCGGCTGCTTTCATTGATTGCGTCGCGCATCGCCGTAAGCATTGAGAATGCCCGGCTGTACACGCGGATCGTCAAGCAGGCCGGCACGCTGGCATTGCTGAATGAGATCAGCCGTGATCTTACCTCGATCCTGAATCTTGATCAGCTGCTCAAGCGGATCGGCGACCTTCTACTCAAGGTCATCGATTACCATATGTTCTCCATTCTGCTGCTCGACCCCGCCAAGCAGAAGCTAGTGCACCGTTTTTCCGTGCGCTTCAAAGAGAACATTCAGCTCAAGAGTGACATTCCGGTGGGCCGCGGGCTGGTGGGCGCAGCCGCGGAAAGCAAAAAGGCGGTGCTTGCCCCGGACGTAAAACGCGATCCGCGCTACATCAATGCCAACCCGGAGACGCGCTCCGAGCTTTGCGTGCCGCTCATCTATAAGGACGAAGTCATCGGCGTGCTGGATCTGGAGCACACGCGCCGGGGCTATTTCACTGAAGACCATTTACGCACCGTGAGCACGCTGGCAGCACAGGTTGCGATTGCGATTGAAAACGCAACGCTGTATGAGCGCATCGCGCGGGAAGAACAGCGCATGGAGCGTGACCTGGCCATGGCGCGAGAAGTCCAGCACCGTTTGCTGCCTCCCACCTGTCCCAGCCTGGCGGGGGCGGAGATTGCCGCGCGCTTCAATCCGGCGCATGCCATCGGCGGCGATCTCTACGATTTCCTTGATTACACTCTTCCCCGGGTTTGCATCGCAGTGGGCGACGTGAGCGGAAAAGGAGCTCCCGCGGCGCTGTATGCCGCGCTGGTGAGCGGGATACTACGCAGTCTGGCGCGGGACGAACCCTTTCCCGCGGAGATGCTGAACGCCGTGAATCATTCGTTGAACCACCGCCGCCTGGATGCGCAGTACCTTGTGCTGACTTGCGCGCTCTGGGATGACGAGAAGCAGACCATGCGCGTGGCCAACTCCGGTCTTCCACGCCCTATTTATTGCAGTGATGGCCATGCCCATATGCTTGAGGCTGCCGGTCTCCCCCTGGGCATGTTTGAGGACGTTTCTTACGATGAAGTCACCATTCACGCCAAGCCGGGCGACGTATTCGTCTTTTTTAGCGATGGCATTGTTGACGCCAGCAACGCCAAAGACGAACAGTTTGGCCGCAGCCGCGTGGAGCATGTGATTGCGAAAAACGCCGGCGGCAGCGCCCGCGAAATTGTGGATGCCCTCTTCCATGCCGCGGACACATTTGCCGCCGGGTCAGAGGTTTTTGACGATCAAACCGTTGTGGTGCTCAAAGTAAAGTAATTAGAGTCATCAACGAATTTCATAAAGATAGGCTTCGTCGATGTACATCCCTCCAATTTGAGTATTGCCAAGCCGCGTTCCTTCGACAGATGCAGTTTGAGCAAATACAGAACGGAGAGCCTGATAAAAAGGGTGCTTGGGACTGATTAGCTCAATTTTAAATAATTGGTTAGAGTCTGCTGAAATATGTTTGGTGATCTCCGCCAGTTCTGCATAAGCATTTCTAGGACCAACGGAATCAACTCTGGGGGTAGCAATCAAAAGGTGCCATACGCCCGATTCCATTTGAAAGAGCCAGAAGATACCTTGGAATGGAAACGTCTTATTTGAACGCAATGATTGCCACAATTTCCCGCCAAACTCAATGTCGATTCCAGTTAAAGCTTCAACGTATGCCATCACCATCTCCGCCGTATCCACTCCACGACTCCGGAATCTTTCTCCGTTGTCGCATCATATAATCCCTTAGCATCTAGTTCCTCAACAACATCGTAACGCTTTTCATTATCCCAGCCTTTAACTGAACTCCAATTGAGAGCGAGTTTGCTGTCTGGTTTTGCGTCAGTTTGGAACTGTACCCATAGTGCTCCATTTAATTGGAAGAGCTTTTCCAGGTTATGATCGTACATTTTATTGACAAAGTTCTTATCTGGAAAATCGTATTCTTTTACGGCACTCGCTAAACAGGATTTCAACGCACATTCAACTGCAAGCCCTGTAAGGTAATAAGCGCCAGTCCAGAGTTTTCCCTCTAAAAGAACCCTCGCTTCTTCAAGCCTGCTGTCACAGAGTTGGCGCAATTTGTCTCGGTTCAATTGAGCTATAGGCACTGGTTGATTTTACTTTATCTTAAATTTAGGGCCAAAAACATTTGCCGCCGGAGCAGAGGTTTTTGACGATCAAACCGTTGTGGTGCTCAAAGTAAAGTAAGCCCATTCGCAGCCACAGACCAGTCCTATGGCCGGAAATGGTCCCCCATGACGTGGCAAGTCGTGCATTTTTGTATTGGGTTCGCCTTCAGAAGACACGAATTGCTCGTGCCGGCAATAGTGCAAAAGCGATTAGAAATTCTAATCTAATCCTCAAAATCTTTTGGAAACTTTAATGTTGCTCTCGTCCTTTCTTAATGGCCCGGCCTCATTCTACTAACCGAAGCTGACATCGCCTTCCGGGCAGGTAAAGAGTTCCGGGCAACGAAAATGAGCGTCGTTGTCACGCGAAAAGCCTGAACTCCCACAAAGCGATGTGTGCACAGGTCCCAAGAACACATTAGGAATCATGCCACGCAGTCAGCTGCTGCTACAGCGCCGAGGCACATTCAGCCCACGGCCGGTTGCAGGCACACACTTAAGGAGCGCAGCCAATGAGCCGTAAACACCCAGATGGGTTTTTTCTATCTGAAAACTCCTCGAAAGCCAGACTTCGGGAAGCGGAAGATGCCAGAAAGAACCGAGCAGAGATCGTAAAAGCATATTCACAAGGACAAGTTTCCCGTCGCGATCTAATCAAATGGGGCTTAATTACAACGGGTGGCGCACTCGCCCCCATCCATGGCCTCAACCCGTTCGTTAATAGCGCTTTTGCTGCAAGCGTAAACGGTCCCACTGGCGCACCACCCAGCCCGGGACTGAATGGATTGGCTTTTACTCAGCCCATGCTTCGTTTTGAGCTTCTGGACCGTCAACCCATCGCCAATTGCAACCCCATTTGCACCGAGCAGGCAAACCAGACGCCGATCGCCTGTGCGCCAGAGTTGGGCGGAGGCTTTGGACCGATGGAAGGACGTCCTCCGGGACCGGATTGGGCACACCAGCGCTTTAACGAATTCGCCCCGCAGGTCTACATTGAAGCCTCGCAGGAAGGCGCCAAGGTCAACACCAAGAACGGCCAGAACATCCATCCCAAGTTCCACCCCAACCTTCCCGATCAGGGGCCGTTGGCCATGTGGACCTTTAACGGCACCATTCCGCCGAAGCTGGCGATTGGCCGCTACGGCGAACCGATTATCTTCCGTCATCACAACAACCTTCCCGCTGATGTGACCAAGAACGGCGGCTTTGGACGCCACACGATCTCGACCCACGAGCACAACGGACACCACGGCGCGGAGAATGACGGCTTTACCGGCGCGTTCTTCTTTCCAGGACAGTTTTACGATTATCACTGGCCGATCATTCTGGCCGGACATGACAGCATTAATGTTGACGCAACTGATCCTCGCGCCGGCAGCCCGACTGACGCGGGTGGAATTAACAAGGTTCCCGGTGACTGGCATGAGACCATGAGCACCCACTGGTTTCACGATCACATGTTCAGCTTCACCTCACAGAACGTGTACAAGGGCAATGCTGCCATGTTCAACATTTACAGCGCCCTGGATCGTGGCAATGAAGAATTGAACGATGGCGTAAACCTGCGCCTGCCCAGCGGCAGCTCAAAGTCATGGGGCAACCTGGACTACGACATCAACCTGATGCTGGCCGACAAAGCATGGGATGCGAATGGGCAGCTCTTCTTCGATATCTTCCAGCTGGATGGATTTATCGGCGACGTGATGACCGTAAACCTGTGCTACAAGCCGTTCTTTGAAGTAGAGCGCCGCAAGTATCGCTTCCGCATCCTGAACGCCAGCGTTTCGCGCTTTTTCAAAGTGGCTCTGAGCGATGGTTCGCCGATGATCCAGATCGCCAATGATGGCAACCTGCTGCCTCAACCTGTTGTTCTGACTCAGCTCGACGAACAGGGCATCGCGGAACGCTATGACATCGTGATTGACTTCTCGCGCTACAACCTTGGCGACAAAGTCTGGATGATGAACCTCTGCGAGCACCAAGATGGCAAGAAGCCTTCCAAGGATCTGAGCCTCGCGGACGCACTGGCGGGCAAATCGTCCGATCCCTGCGTCGGCAAGATCCTGGAATTCCGCATTACCTCGAACCCGGCCAAGCCGGATCTGAGCCAGGTTCCCGCGCAGATGATTCCCAACCCCGATCTCTCGAACATCCCTGTGGTGCGTGAACGTACCTTCGAATTCGGCAGCGGCGCCAAGAGCCTCACGGATCCGAACGATAAAGATCCCTGGGGTGTTAAGACAGATGGTGGAACCATGCTCCAGGCTGACTATGGCCGGGTCTCCGCGGCGCCCACACCGGGCACGCGTGAAATCTGGACTCTCAAGAATGCCGGCGGCGGCTGGGACCATCCGATTCACATCCACTTTGAAGAAGGCCAGATTCTTGCCCGTAACGGCAGCGCAGCCAATGTGCCGGCGTGGGAAAGAGGCCGCAAGGACGTGTATCGTCTGCGTCCGGGTGGAAGCGTTACGCTGACCATGCAGTTCCGCGAATTCTACGGAATGTTCATGGAGCACTGCCACAACACCGTGCATGAAGATCACGCCATGCTGGTCCGTTGGGAACTGGACCGCGGCCTTGTTCCAATGCCGACTCCAATACCGACACCGCAGGGAGTGGGCTACATCGCATCAACCACACTTACCGGGGCATTCAATCAGCCTTCCGGAGGTTCCTCTATCAAAGGCGGCTCGTCAACTTCGGGCGGCAGGGGTAAAGGCGGTAATGGTGGTGGCGGTCTGGACAATGGCATTTCCGGAGGAGACAGCGGCTCCGGCGGTGGCAAAGGTTCCAGCGGCAAAGGCAAAGGCTCAAGCGGCAAAGGCAGGTAGCTAGAACCCTCACAGCGGCGGGACGGTCCACCGGGGACGCCCCGCCGTTTTAATCGCAACTACAAGATCGGGACCAGAGAACCAAAGGGAACAAACACCATGCGACGGAATGGTTGGGGCATCCTGGCGGCGGCAGCCGTGTTCATTATTTCTACCGCTATTTATCTGACGGTTGGCGCAGCGCCTGCCGCCGCGGACAACTCCTATTGGGGCGCAAATTATTTCCCCAACGTGCCTCTCATCACACAGGATGGCAAGACCATCCACTTTTATGACGATATGCTGAAAGGCAAAATCGTCCTGATCAATTTCATTTATACCGAATGCGGCGATGTCTGCCCGCTGGAAACCGCCAAACTTGCCCAGGTCTACAAACTGCTGGGCGACCGTATGGGCAAAGACATTTTCTTTTACTCCATCAGCGTTGATCCCAGGCGCGATACGCCGGCGGTACTCAAAACCTACGCCAAAAAATTTCATACCGGCCCGGGCTGGTACTTCCTGACCGGCAAGCGCGAAGACATTGACACGGTACGCAAAAAAATCGGAATGGCCGGACGACTGGACGAAGATCCTGTTACCGGGCACACCACCAGTCTGACTCTGGGCAATGAGCCCCAGGGCCAGTGGATGCAGGACGGATCATTTGACGATCCGCGTTTCATTGCCACCATCATGGACAACTGGCTGACGCCGGGATACCGCAAAGCCGCCAACAGCTATGAGAACGCACCTAAGGTTGACGAATCGGTTGGCGGGGAAGGCCCATCCATGTTCCGCACACGTTGCGCTGCCTGCCACACCATTGGCGGTGGCGACGGCGTGGGACCAGACCTGCTCGGCGTAACCACCGCTCGCGGCCGTGATTGGACCATGCGGTACATTCTGGCTCCAGACAAGGCATTGGCTGCTAAAGATCCGGTGGCTGTTGCACTGTTCAAGAAATACAACCAGGTAAAAATGCCGAACCTGCACTTGACCCCGGCAGACGTAAAAGTGTTACTCGCCTATTTTGAAGCCCAAACAGCTTTTGTCACAAAGGCCGGTCATTCATCCGCGGACAGGACAAGCGCGATGAAAACCGACCCAGAATCCACGAAAACCAGTCAGGGACCGGGCAGAAATTAAGCTGTCCGCCTGACTGCGAGTGGGCCGCCCTACGCTCAATGCGTTGGGCGGTTTTTTTTTGGAACTGCAAATCTTCCTTCACCCATCGGCCAATGGCTAAAGGCGAATGCCTCATTTACAATTTCCTGTTTTAAGGGCCTCCTCCATATGTCACTGCCTGAATACAAACAACTGGTGGACGAAGCGAAGCGCGAGATCAAAGAGATTGACGCCGCTGAACTCAGCCACATGCAGCAAACGCAGCAGAACTTTACGCTGATTGACGTGCGCGAGCCCGACGAGGTCGCACAGGGCGCCATCTCTGGCGCACAACCGCTGCCGCGCGGCCAGCTCGAACACAAGATCGATACCATCACCTCCGATAAGGATCAGCCGATTGTTTGTTACTGCGGAGGTGGCGGACGCTCCGCCCTGGCCGCACAAACTCTGAAGCGTATGGGCTTCAAAAATGTAATGTCGCTAGCCGGCGGATATAAAGGGTGGAAGGGAAGCGGCGGCTAGCGCCGGTATTTGGTACTTGGTTTTTGGTATTTGGCAAAGCGTATTGTGCTTACTGCTTTCCTCGCAACATGGTTGAAAATGCCAATGGCTCGCAGAAATCGCTAAGCACCAAATACTAAATACCAAATTAAAATTCTTCTTCATCCAAAAAAGGAACGCCTATGAAACTCAACGGCATCAAAATCACCTGGCTCGGACACTCAACCTTTCTCGTCGTAACACCCGGCGGCAAGAACATCATTCTTGACCCCTGGATCAGCGGCAATCCGAAGACGCCGGCCAACAAGAAGACGTTCGATAAGCTGGATTACATGCTCATCTCACACGGCCACAGTGATCACTTTGCCGATGCCGCGGAGCTGGCGAAGAAGCATAACCCGACGGTTGTCAGTATCTATGAGCTCTGCATGTTTCTGCATAACAAGGGCGCCAAACAGATTGCGCCCATGAACAAAGGCGGCACGCAGAAGGTGGGCGACATCAAGGTCACCATGGTCAACGCGCACCACTCGAACACCGTGGATGACGGAGGCACATCCGTTCCCGGCGGCGAGCCGTGCGGCTTTGTGATTGAATTCGAAAATGGATTGAAGCTTTATCATGCTGGTGATACCTGCGTCTTTGGCGATATGGCCATCATCCGTGAACTCTACGCGCCTGACGTGTGCATGCTGCCCATTGGCGACCTCTTTACCATGGGGCCCAAAGAGGCCGCCTACGCGTGCAGCCTGCTCAAACCGAAAGCCGTGATCCCCATGCACTATGCCACTTTCCCTGTACTTACCGGAACGCCGGAAGCGCTCCAGCAAGAGTTGAAAGCGCGCGGCGTGACCGTGGAGTTGATCACGATGAAACCGGGCGAGACGATTTCTTGAGCGTATTCCTGCGATTTTTTTGGCAGGGGCTAAAGCCCCCGATCAATTTCAATGCACTTGCGGCACGACTGGAAGTCGTGCCCTGATACCTACAGAGGCTAAAGCCAGCTTGCCACGCCCTCGACCTCTTTGGAGTTACTCATGCCCGACATCACCAATCCCGCTGTTGACCAATACATGCTTGCGCTGCTGCCCGCGCGTGATGCCGTCTTTAAAGAGATGGAAGCGCAGGCGCTCAAGCGCGATGTCCCGATCGTTGGGCCGGCCGTGGGCCGTGTGCTCTACCAGTACGCACGGCTCATCAACGCCAGAAAAGTATTTGAGCTCGGCTCTGCCATCGGATACTCCACGCTCTGGTGGGCGCACGCCGTGGGTGAGGGCGGGGAAGTTTTTTATACTGACGGCGACCTCAGGAAAGCCGACGAAGCCCGCGGCTACTTCCAGCAAGCTGGTGTCGCCAGCCGGATCCACGTCGGCGTGGGTGACGCCCTGGAGCAGCTTTCTGCGCAAAGCCAGGAGTTTGACATTATCTTTAACGACGTCGACAAGCAGTATTACCCGGCGGTGCTTGATCTGGCGCCTGGCCGGCTTCGCCGCGGCGGGCTGTTTATTACCGACAATGCGCTCTGGTCCGGCCGCGTCACCGAGACGAATCCCAAGGAAGAAACTACGCGGGCGATTCAAGAATTCAACCGGCGCTTATATGCGATGAAGGATTTCTTTACCACCATCCTGCCGTTAAGGGATGGGCTGGCCGTGGCGGTGAAAGGCAGCTAGTTATTTTGCCGCAAGATGCAGATTCAAATGCCCAGGCCGCGGGCTATGTTTACCCTGATCGCAATGCGCGATTCGGGCAGGAACTCAATCCTGACGTTGTTCGCCTCGCGTAACTCGTTGTAATACTCATTCGCAACGCGTAGTTTCCGGCCTGATATCTTCATATAGCAGCGTCCAAACCGTGTCATGTAGACCCGTTCCGGCGCGCCTTCAACTATCTGGACCAACCCTCCAGCCATATCAAGAGCAAACTTCCTATACTGGCGCACGCAGTTGACCCATGCCGCGGCCGCCAGACCGCCAATCAGCAGAAGACAGGTTACCTCCACTAAAAAGTCGAGGTCTAAGACAAACCATACGATCACGAAGTAACCGGCGGTGAAGATAACGGGTGCGGCCCAGAATTGCCGGCCGATCAGGGCCTTTGCATCGGTCCTGTCATCTTCCGCCAGGGCGCGGGAACGATCTTGACCAAGTGTGCTCATACGTTGCGGCTAGACATGGTGGCGCTTGCGTCGCACTGTATCAAATTCCGATTTTTGCCGCAAGGAGGTTCCCAGAATGGAAAGCGGTGGTAAGCTAGTGCCGCATCCAGAGAAGCTCAATATAGGGGAGAAGAATGTCCAAGAAAAAGCTGATTTGTACCTTCATGCTGCTGGCCATGTGCGCACAGGTAGCATTCGCCGGCCTGGGCAGCGATAAGACAAAGTATATCGGAGGGACCGTAAGCGCGCTCAAGGAAGGCGTTGAAGGCAAGTCTTCCGCCAAGGACGAAAAAGTTTTTGTTTTCATCACTGACAAGGACGGGAAAGAAGGTAAGGTTGAGATACCTTACGACAAAGTTGATTCGCTGGAATATGGACAGAAAGCCGGACGGCGCGTCGGCGTAGCTTTTGTCGTGAATCCTATCTTTATCTTCTCCAAGAAGCGCCGCCACTTTCTGACCCTTGGCTATACAGATGCCGATGGCAAGCAGCAGGCCGCCGTGTTTGAAATGGGTAAAGACGTGATCCGCGTGACCCTGGCCACTCTGGAAGCGCGCACCGGCAAAAAGATCGAATACCAGGATGAAGAGGCCCGCAAGAGCGGCCGCGGCAACTGAAGGGACTTTATGATCTGGTTAACTCTGATTATGGCCCTGGCGCTTGCGCCTCAGGCCCAGCAGGCTGCTAACGAGCCGGTAAAGACCGATGCACCGGCTGCCGTGAAAGCCGAGAGCGCGGCGACGGCGGCCAAGCCTGTCAGCGCGGAAGCCAACGCTTCTGCACTGAACGCCAAGCTGCTCACCATCACGCGCATTTACGTGGACGACTTTGGCGCGGACCCCGTGGCCAAACAGATCCAGGCCATGGTGATCAACAGCATCAGCGAATCCAGGCGCTTCATCATCACGGAAAATAAGGAGAAGGCCGATGCCATCCTGAAGGGCACGGCGCTGGAAAAGACTTCGACTGAGTTTCACGGGCTGAATGAGAAGGCGGTGGCGGCCTCGTCCCACGGAGCCGCCAGCAGTGAGGTCAGCGGAAGCTCTTCCGGCGGAGCCGGATCCGTCTCCGGCAGCGCTCACGCGTTTCACATCGGCAGCCTGGTGGGAGCCGACGATTCCACGGCTTCATCAGAGACGATCAATGACGCGCGTGTTGCTGTCCGCCTGGTCGCAGCCGATGGCGATGTGATCTGGTCTACAACCCAGGAAAGCCGCGGAGCAAAATACAAAGGCGCCAGCGCCGATGCGGCGGACAAGGTTGTAAAGCGGCTGATGTTGGATCTGGAAAAGCTGCAAGCAAAGTGAGCGGCAGGGGCTAGTAAGCCCAAGTAGTTGCTCTGGAAAAGTTGTGCCGGTTTGAAAAACAGGCTGGTAAATGCAAGGTAGGCCGGTAATGGTCTTTTCAATTAGCGCAATCTTCTTTTCACGCCACCATCCCTAGAGTTGTTTCTCGCGGCTGATTACACTTTGCACGTAGTGGAATGTTTCGTAATAAACCAAACGGTGGATTTTATATTTCCTGGTGAAGCCTTTAATAGAATCCATTTTGTGCTGGGATTAATACGGCGATCAATATAGCCAGTGGTGCCAACGTAGAGCGTACCGCTGCGGCTTACGAGAATGCAAAACCAGAATTTGTAATCGTACCCGTCATGCACGGCGAAAGATGTTAGCACAAGCGGTAAATAAGAGAACTCCCCGATGCAGCATGGTTACGATAAGCATTCTCGCGATCCTTCGACTCGCGCGCGCATTCACGCGCGCATTGCTCAGGATGACAAGTTCTTAAATTTCAAGTTGGAGAATAGGTATGGCGATGTGGCAATTCTTTATAGAGCTCTACGCGGCGTGAAAAGGGCTGCTCTTTCCACCCCCTTGGACCGCTTCTTTTCCTAGCATTAGCTATTCGAAAACGAACAGCGTTTGAACGCTGTCTTGTCAAGACGTGTCCCGATTCGTAATTGATTCGCTGACGGCGATGCGCTATGCTGGCGCAGCACCTCAGGGTGTAAGCAGGCGCGATCTTTGAAATTTGAAAATCAGCAGTCAGCAATTAGCAGCTGGGCATTAAGCCCAAAAACAAAACCAAGACGGATTTGGTAAGCAAATTGAACGCGGTTTAAGGCCGGTTTGACGTGATTGGAGCATGGTTCGGCAGAGAATCTCTGGGATGACCCAAGCTAAGCCCTTTTGAATCCTAGTCGGGGCCATGGGGGGTGGGATGGTGGATGAGAAAGTGTCAGGGATGTGCCCGGTCTAAATGTCAGGGATCCTCCCGTTCGTACAAAGATTGACCCTCTGCCGGCTGGGATTGGGGATTGGGTCACCCAAGCGTCACCCAAGGGTCACCCAGGCGTGACGCAAGCGACACGCAAGGATCACGCAGGGGTCTCCCTAGCGTCGATTTGAGCAAACGCTTTTGTTTGCAACAAGACGCAAAAAATGGCGGGTGGGGACTCACCGAGACTACGGTCCAAGGGGGGCCGTGCCTTCTTGAGATCATCTCCAACCAACCACCCGTTGCGTGCTGGGTGCGCCCTTGGCTTGCATGTGTTGCACGAACCATTCGGCGGCAGCAGTTACCACTTGCTCCAGTGCTCCACGTTCTTCAAATAAATGCGTAGCGCCCGGAACAATGTGTAATCTGTTGGGACAGTGCATCTTTGCCATTGCCTTCCTGTTGAGGGCCTGAACAGTTTCGTCTTTTCCACCAACAATCAGCAGTGTTGGAGCTTCTACCTGATCCAAAAACTCGTCTGCCAGATCAGGACGTCCGCCGCGAGACACTACAGCGGTAATCTGTTGCTTTAACTCGGCCGCCGTAATCAGTGCAGCCGCGGCCCCGGTACTTGCTCCAAACAGGCCAA
The DNA here is from genome assembly GCA_020072585.1 of Terriglobia bacterium. GTDB lineage: Bacteria > Acidobacteriota > Terriglobia > Terriglobales > Acidobacteriaceae > Angelobacter. The sequence goes on from JAIQGL010000003.1 coordinate 212,418, forward strand.
TCGGCAACCGGCTCATCCCAGATTGACCGTGCAGCCAGCTGGCAGCCAGAGTTGACCGGCTGGCCAGCAGGGAGATATCAAACCGGTACTGCATCGTATCTGCATCGATTTTCTGTTCTTCCTCCGTCAAAAGGTCGAGCAGCAAGGTTATGAGACCCCGCTTGTGGAGCTCTTCCGCGACATAGCGGTTTCGCGGACTAAAACGACTGCTTCCGCTGCCATGCACAAAGAGCACGATTCCCATGGCATCGGGTGGCACTCGAAGATCGCCGTGAAGGACCAAATTTTCGATTGGGATTTGAACAGGTGTAGCTAGTTCAGATGGACGGTGAAATTTAATCGTCATGCGACACCTCTTTTATTTGACTTGCTCACGGCTGCCAATGTCTGGGCTGAGCGCAGGAGAAGCGCGTGGACTTCAGAATCCTCAGTTTGAACAAAGTGCTGGTAGAACTCACCGATGCTAAAAAACCACTCAGGCTTCAGGGGACAAACAAATTCATCAGCAGCTCTGCTCATTTGCTCATCCGCATGGAGCGGCGCTACCGGTACGGCCACCACGATCTTCTTCGGCTCAAGCGTTCGCAGAGCATTGATGGCTGCCAGCATACTCGACCCGGTGGCTATGCCATCATCCACAAGGATGACGATCTTTCCCTGGACAGAAATACCTGGCCGGGCGCCGCGATACATCCGCTCACGCCGTTGTAACTCGGCTTCCTGGGCCGCAATTGTGGCTGCAATCTCTTGCTCGGTAATCCCAAGTTCAGCAACCACCTGCCGGTTGATGAACCGGACTCCACCACTGGCAATTGCGCCCATGGCGAGTTCTTTTTGTCCGGGCGTGCCCAGCTTACGCACCAGCAGAATATCGAGCGGTGCGTGGAGTTCCTTAGCTACTTCAAATGCCACGGGTACGCCGCCGCGAGGAATACCGAGTACTAATACGTCCTGGCGGTTTGCGTACTGGCTAAGCTCTTTGGCCAACTGCTGGCCTGCGTCAACTCTGTCAAAAAACATATGCACACCTTTTTGAAATAGTGCTACTTTATGGCGGACGCGGCAGTGACACAGGTCACATCAGCTTGTGAGTGGGAAGTGGGTGAACCCACCGAGCTACAAGGCGAGGGTCCATGCGAGGATTTTGTACACGCTGAAAACTCGAAAAATGCCGGGACGCGAAGAATGAATGTTCACTCCTGCGCAGGCTGTTCCGAAACGGGAATCGCCGCTATTAAAAGAGATTTTGCTGCATCGCAGGCCATGCCGGGCGCTAGAATTCCTATTCGGAAGGAGACTGTATGTCAAAAAAACTGCTTGTAGTGGTTCTTCTTTTGTCCGCGGTTGCTGCTATGGCGGCAACGACTGACTCCAACGCACAACAGTCAACGACTACTTCAGGTATCAGGACCTATCTGATGCCGGACCTCTCGTTCAAAAGCGTGTTTGTGCTGGATATGCTGCCGCAACCTGAGGCCCTGGCGCTTCAAGCTGACAACTTCGGTACTCCAAGGAAGCGTGGGACCTGCCGGTGCAGTTGTGGATTCCCCTGCGCGACCGATGCCGACTGTGGTGGAGCAAGCTGCGATCCGTTCATTACTTGTTGCGCGCGCAAATCGCAAAACCCGGAAGCCGAGTGGTTTACCCGGAGCTTTGAATCTTCTTCACACAAAACTCAGTCAGACGAAATCCTCAGGGAGATAGTCAAAGCGGAGTGCAAATAATATTGCGGTCTCCGGCGGGCTGGAGATCGGGTCCGCCGGAGCGCTTACCTCATCTGCCTATGAAACGTTCCCGGATCGCCATCGCCTATGCGATCACCTGCCAGCGGAAAGCCCGGCGACTCCATCTTCATTGACGCGGCGCGGTCATTCTGTAGCACAAATGACACATGAGCCTGCGGCGATGATCGCATGGCGAAGCTGCCGTCATCCTGTTTCAAAAGACGTTCCGGGCCTTCACCCAGCGGCTGGATCATGAGGCGTCCGTTCTCGTCGAACACGCGATACGTGCGGCGATATTGCGCGAACGAATCATGCAGGTTGGCTGACACGCGGTCGAGCTTGAGCACAAACGTTCCCGCAAGCTGTTTGCGTTCAGCGCCGGACACAGGCTTGTCGGCAAGTGTGCGGTCGGCAGCGGGCTTGGGATCAGGAAGCGCAGGCAGACCGAGAATCGCGCGGCCCAGAGCGCGGGTAATGGCGTAAGCGTTCTGATCTTCAGTATTGGTCAGCACCACGATGGTGAGTTGGTCGTCAGGGAAGTCATACAGGCTGCCGCTGTAGCCCATGAGCGATCCGTGCTGGCCGATGCGGCGATGGTCTTCCTCATGGTTCAGGATCATGGCGAAACCATATTGCGCTTTGGGGTCCTGCGCGGACATCTGCGCGGCAGCGCCTTCCGCAGTGGACATTTGCTTGAACGTCTCCGGACGCACAAGGTTCTTGTCTTTGATCGACCGCCATAGTTGAAGCAGATCGCCAACGGTGCTACAGAAGCGCAGATCAGAGTTATAGGCCATGCCGTTTTCACGGGCCTCAACATAGCCGGTGCTGATTTTGCGATATGCGTGCGAAAGCCCACGTGTCAGCGTGAAATCGTCACAATATGTAGTGGACTTCACGCCGGCGGGCTTGAAGATGTTTTGCTGCACGTAGTCAGGGAAGCTCTGGCCGGTGACGCGCTCAACGATGGTAACCAGAAGCTGAAAGCCGGAGATGGACCAGTCCCATTTCTTACCTGGCTCGTTGACCCAGTTCTTGCCGGCATAGAGCGCCATTACTTCGTCCAGCGCTTTGGGTTGGCGGCTGGTGGCTTCAATGGGATCGCCCAGATAGTGGTAGTCCACGATGCCGGAAGTATGGTTCAGCAGATGGCGGATGGTGACATGATGGCCCTGCAAAGGAAATTCCGGGACGAATTTGGAGATGTCATCATCCAGAGAGAGCTTGCCGCGCTCCACCTGCTGCATCACGGCAATGCCGGTGAAAGGCAGCATGGGACCAACCACGTGGTAAACGGTTTCGTCCTTGGTCGGGACTTCCAGGCCGAGATCGGCAAAGCCATATCCTTTATGCAACAGAATACGGTCGCCGCGCGCCACCAGCACGGAAGCGCCCACAACATGCTCCCGGGCGATGACCTGTTTGACAATGGCATCCAGGTCAGCAGATGGGTTCGCGCCCTGGAGAGCATTGGCTGCGGTGGAACAAAGAAGTGCGAAGGCAAGCGTGAGAATGGTTGACTTTGAAATGGTTGTCGTGCACATGGCTAGCGATTATAGCCGCGAAGGCTTCCTCGCCTATACGCCCGCATGATTTAAAATCATGCCTCACATGAATTCATTTGACGCACTGCTGGTTGTCTCTTTTGGCGGGCCGGAGAAGCACGAAGACGTTCTGCCGTTTCTGGAAAACGTTTTGCGCGGAAAGAACGTCCCGCGTGAGCGGATGCTGGAAGTGGCGGAACACTATTACCATTTTGACGGGCGCAGCCCCATCAATGAACAGAACAAGCAGCTGATTGCCGCGCTGGAGCAGGAATTCAGGAGCCACGAAATCGATATGCCGGTCTACTGGGGGAACCGCAACTGGGATCCGCTGCTGCCTGAGACGCTGAAGCAGATGCATGCGGACGGTGTTCGTCGTGTAGCGGCGCTGGTCACCTCGGCGTTTGGATCATATTCAGGCTGCCGTCAGTATCGTGAGGACATAGCTCGCGCGCAGCAGTCCACAGGCTTGCAGGAACTGGTGATCGAAAAACTCCCGAACTTTTGTGACCGGCCTGAGTTTATTGAAGTGATGATCGATCGCGTTCGTACAGCGATGACCGAGCTGCCCAATGCCGAGCAGCTTATCTTTACCGCGCACAGTATTCCCGTGAGCATGGCCGATGCCTCGCCGTATGTTCGGCAGCTCAAAACGGCCAGCGCGCTTGTGGCGGCTGCCTGCGGCATGAGCAATTGGACGCTTGTTTACCAGAGCCGCAGTGGCCCGCCCACACAGCCCTGGCTTGCGCCAGACATCTGCGAATACTTGCGTGCGCAGCATGCGGCCAAAGTGCGCAGCGTAGTTGTGTGCCCCATTGGCTTCATGTCAGACCATATGGAGGTGCTCTACGATCTTGATACTGAAGCGCGCGCTCTCTGTGACGAAATCGGCCTGAAGATGGTGCGCGCAGGCACAGCGGGCTCGCATCCAAAACTGGCCGCTATGGTTCGCGATATGGTTTTGAACGCGCCCACGTCAGCGGTCCTGGCACATTGTGAAGAGGGCTGTTGTCCCACGCCGCAACGTCCGGCGGCGGGGAGGCCATCGCATTAGCGATCACGATCCCGATCGCGATCTCTATCACGGTCGCGGTCTCTATCACGATCTCTATACCGGTCGCGGCCGCGATCTCTATCACGATATTGTCTCTGATCTTCTCTGCATCCAGAGCCCAGGTCGCCGTAAAACGCGCCCCTGGTCCAGTCTTCCGGGGAAAGAAATCTTTCCCCATCAGAGAGGCGGACTGTAATGCCGGAAGGGTTCACGACTACGGCGTCGGCCTTGCCATCGCCGTCAACGTCAGCAAATGCCGTGGCAATCGAGCCGTAGTAGGGTTGGCGGAGCCAGACTCTGGCCGGCAAAAACCTTCTGCCATCGGAGAGGCGCACGGCAACCTCATTGGCATTCACCACGATTGCATCGGCCTTGCCGTCTCCGTTGACATCGGCAAAGTAGACGGAGTTTCCAACGCTGCCAAAGTAGGGATCCATGGTCCATAGTTCGGCGCGTTCAAAATGTTCACCGTCAGAGCGGCGTACGGCAATTCCGTTGGTGTTTACCACAATGGCATCTGCCCGGCCGTCACCGGTCACATCCGCAAAATAGTTGCCCAGGCCACCCATATAAGCGTCTCTGGTCCACTGTTCACCGCGCAGGAACCTTGATCCATCAGAACGGCGGACGGTGATGCCTGAAGGGTTCACTACGATTGCATCGGCTTTGCCGTCTCCGGTAACGTCCGCAAAGAAATTGTTCACGTGGTTCACGGCAACGCCAAAGTATCCTTCGTGAGTCCAGAGGTCGTGCTGCACGAACTGTGTGCCATCGGAAAGGCGGACAGCAACTTCAGTTGTATTGGAGACAATCGCATCCGCTTTGCCGTCACCGTTGACATCGGCAAAGTAGATGTTTTGATGTCCTGATGTATCGGTCCCAAAATAAGGCTGCTGTACCCAGCTTTCATCCCGCCGGAAACGCCGGCCGTCAGAGGGGCGCACGGTCACACCATTGGAATTGATGGCGATTGCCGCCGCCTTATGCTCGCCTGTGACATCAGCGAACTGTATCCCCAGGGCGGAAGGCGTGCATCCTGAACGTCGTTGGGCCATCACGCTGGGGGGCATTACGCTTGCACTGACGCAAAGTATCAAGATCGCGCAGCCAGCAAACAGCCTGGGGACGCGTACAACATAATTGGAACTGGTGTTCATGCAAGCCTCCGAATTTTCAATGCCCACTGCGTCCGGCTACTCTGTTCTGGCGCACTAAAGGCCAATGGCCTTATGGCTATTCAAGTGTCAGAATGACCGGGAAGCAGGATCATACTATGCACTCTCGGTTGCGCAAACAAGATTTCCTCCGGTGTTGACCCTGAGGGGTTACCATCGGAGGAAACTGTGGCCATGGCGTGTCTTGGCTGGCGCTGCCAGCCCGGATTTTGCCATCCGTTGTTAGCGCTGGTTCGCGGCAGAGGCCTGCGGCGGCATTGCGGAAAAACTGTCTGCCAGCGCTTCTTCACATGTATGTTCGATTACCGAGCGGTAGTGCTCGCCCAGAAAGACGCGCAGGCGCGCTGTATCCATGGTGCTGGAGCCAAGCAGGTAGGGAAGCGCTTCTGGAGGGATATCGGAAACGCCCAGGTCCCAGAGCAGACGCAATGCCTGCTTGCAGATGGTCTTGGCAGGCACGCGCTGGACCTCAATTTTGGCGATGTCAATGCACCGGCGCAGCTCCAGCGGATCGCCGCGTCCGGCAACGTTCAGTATTGTCAGTTTTGGGTCAGCCAGCTTGCGGCGCAGAATATGCGCGATCAAACGGGCCATGTCGTCCACGTGGACAAACTGGAATTTGTGTTCCAGATAGTCACCGCGTGAGGGCAGCCATAACGGCAGGCGTTTGCCCTGGCGGCGCAGCCGCTCTGCCAGGCGTCCTTTGCCTCCGGGAATGCCGCGTAACACGCCGAGCTGATAATTTTGTACCGTTGCACCGGCATAGACATGCGGACGCAGAATATACGTCTTGCACTTCATGCCCTTGGCGCGTGCCTGCACGGTGCGGTCCGCTTCCTGCTGATGCAGCGCATAGGGCAGGCTCTGTGCGTTTAACGGTGAGTCTTCCGTGGCGGGCTTGGTCAGCTCCGGGCCGTAGACCAGCGCGCTGCTGGGGAAGATGAATTTCTCAATTCCTCCCAGCATGCGGTTGTGCTCGGCAATAGCTTCTGTAACGCGGCTGGTTCCGGCCACATTCATGAGCCACATGCGTTTCTTGTCGATCACACCTGTTCTCAACGGATCCAATACAAACGCCAGATGCACTACCGCTTCCGGACGGTAGGAACTCATGAGTTCCAGCAATTGATCGCACGAGCGCTCTTCGGCCAGATCGATTTTTTCAAATCGAAGGACAGAAGCAGGCTCCTCCATCTCGCGGATGTCCGTGCCAACAATCTTGAAATCCGGTAGTTGCTTGAGCAGACGAAGTCCCAGATTGCCTGAGATTCCTGTGATCAGCACTGTCGGTTTTTCGGACATGGCTTATTTCGGCGGAGCTGAACCTTGTGGCGCTGGCCGGGACGCTCCTGCACCCGGCGACGTCGAAGGCGGCATGATAGGCGTCGTGGGATGGGCCTGTGGCGGCATTGCTAGCGGCGTCGCCGCGGATTTGGGACCAAAATAGGTGTCATTCAGGTCGGCATGGATTGGATCGAGCACGCCCTTGTTGGCCGCGTCCAGATGTTCCTTGTGCAGCGCCGCGATGATCTCATTCTTTACCTGGGCCAACGCCAGAGTCTCCCGGCCCTGTAGTTTATAGAATTGAAAGCCCGCGGGCTCTGTCTCTACTTTTGTGACCTCGCCGGACTTGAGGGCAAAGATGTCCTGTTCAACGTTGGGTGGGAACCCTGATCCGTGTCGTTTCATGCCCATATCTGTATTGAGTGAAGGCGGAGGAAGCCCCAGCGTTTTGTAGGCTTCCTGTTGGAGTTTGTCCAGGTCTTCACCTTTGGCGGCGCGATCGCGTAAGCCGTTGGCGGTCTGTTGTCCGCGTTGCACAAAATCGTCCAGGCCTTCGCGCGGCGCCTTGGGATTCACGCGTGGAATAAACACGCGGCTCAGTTTGACTTGCTCGAATTTGGCAATGTTTTGTTTGTAATAATTCTCTAGCTCAGCGTCAGAGGGGCTGCGGTATTTTTCTTCAACCGTCCGGCGATACCCTTCCGCCAGACTGTTTACGCGCACCACGCGCATCAGTTCCTGGAATTTCGGGTCTTTATCCAGCCCCAGTTTTTCCGCTGCGTCAGCAAATGCCATGATCTGCACATATCGCTCAGCCAGATTGCGGACTGCCACCGGAGGCATGGGAGCACCGCTCTGATTTACGGCCCCCAGGATCTTTTCAAATTGCTCCTTGGTCAGCACCGTAGCGCAGGAGTCACCGCTCTTGCCTGGGGAGTTAGGACAAAAACCGTGAATCGTGATCACAGCTTCTGTGGCCCCTACCGCTTCCGGGTGGGCCTGCGTCGCAGACTGCGCCAGTGGGTTGGTTCCTGGCGTCGCTTGGGGGCGTGCCGCCGTGTGGCTTTGCGTATCTTGTGCGGGCGAGACCGGGGCCGGAGATTGTGCTCCTGCTGTAGCACCAGCTAAGAAAAAAATCACAAGACTTCGCATCATCCTAAAAGTGAACCTTCCTGCTAAATCGATGAAAGAAAGGGGAGCCACGTCATCCTAACATAAAGAGTTTTTGCGGAAATGGTCCCCGCCGCTCCATCGTGCTCAGCCTTCCGTGTCCTGTTGGTCCAGCATCATGAACTCTCGCAACAGATGATTCCGCGCATAGTTTATCTGGGCGAATTGGGTAACCTTGGCTGCTCTGCGGGAGCGCCTGCCGGCGCAGGAGGACCAAAATATTTTTCGTCGTACTCGGCATGCACCGGGGCATTCAGTTCTTTGGTCTTCGCCTCCATGTTGTGGCGGAACAGCTCTTTTGATATTTCATCCTTTACGCTGTCAAGCGGGGTGGGCTGCCGGTTTTCCACGCGATAGATCAGATAGCCGTTGCCGTCTTCTGAACGAAACACATCGCCCGCCTTGTGGGAGAAGATCTCCTGGTCCAGCTTGGGCGGGAACATGCCGCGCCGGGTTGCGTTTAAATCGGTGTTCGGCGGGGCTGCGCTGATTCCCAGCGCCGCGTAGGCCTCTTTTTGCAGCTTATCGATCGCCTCGCCTTTGGTGGCGCGCGCCTGCATGTCGTCCAGAACCTGCACTACCTTCTTTTGATATGCCTGCTTCAGTTCCAGTGTCGCATTCGGATCAGGATCATTTTTGGGGAGATAGATGCGGCCCACTTTTGCGCCTTCATATTTCGACTGGTTGGCCTGGTAGTAAGCCTCAATTTCCTGCTGTGAGGGATTGCGGTACTGCTCCGCCAGCTGATTCAGATAAAGGTCGCCCAGCGTTTTCAGCCGTAGCACACGCATTACTTCTTGGTAGGTAGCGGAATTTTCCACGCCTGCGGCTTTACCGGCCTCGGAAAAAACCAGCAGCTCCACATACTTTTCGCCCAGATTGCGCCGCGCCGAGGGGGACAGCGGCTGGTTGCTGGTATTGAATGATTTCACCAGGTTGTCAAACTGCGCCCTGGTTACGGTAATTAAACACTCCTTGGTGGATGGCACAGCGCTGTTGGTGGCTGGATTTGTGGCCGCTGGGCACAATCCTTTGACGCTGATGACAGGCTGGTCCGGCGCGACCTCCGCTGGTTTGACTTCCGGTGGCTTTTCGTCGCGTCTCTGCAGTGTGGGAGGCGCCGCCTGTTTGGAGGGTGCGGCCGGTTCTGCCGGCGCAGGGGCCTGCTTCGGGGGAGCTTTTTGCGGCGTTTGTGCCAGTGCAGCGGTCGCGGCTAAAAAGCAAATGATCAGTCTTTGGGTCTTCATAGGGGTCCTTTCGCCAAGCAGGGGTTGTCAGGCGGCAACATCCTAGCATAATGGATTTTCAGATAAATGCATGCAGTACGAATGGTTACTGGTGCACTGCAAGCAAACTTGAGACAATGGCCTTGTGTCCACCTCTGAGCTGACTCCTGCGCTCGAAAGCATGCAGAGAGAAAAGCGCACGGTTGCGCTGCACTCATTGCTTGCCGCCCTGGGGATCACTGTTCTTAAGGCGATCGTGGGCATTTCCACACAGAGCCTGGGAATTCTCTCAGAAGCCGCGCACTCAGGTCTTGACTTGGTGGCAGCGTTCGTGACCCTTATTTCCGTCAGGGTTTCAGACAAGCCTGCTGACGCCGAGCACCAGTATGGCCATGGCAAGGTGGAGAATTTTTCCGCGTTTATTGAAACCGGCCTACTTCTGCTCACCTGCGTCTGGATCGTCTGGGAAGCCGTGCGCCGTCTCTCCGGCCATCACAGCGTGCATATCGAGCCGTCGATTGCGGCCTTCTTCGTAATGTTCCTTTCCATGGCGGTGGACTGGTGGCGGTCCCACAAACTGCAAAAGATCGCCGATAGGTATGACAGCCAGGCCCTGGAAGCGGACGCCCTGCATTTCAGCACGGATGTGGTTTCCAGCGGCGTAGTGGCCCTGGGCCTGGGATTGGTGTGGGCCGGCAGCCGCTGGCAGGTAGGCTGGCTGGTAAAGGCTGATCCCGTGGCCGCCCTGCTCGTCTCCGGAGTGATTGTCTATGTGAGCTCGCGCCTTGCCCGCCGGACGATTGACGCGCTGCTTGACGCTGCTCCTGCGGGCTATCGCGGCCGTATCATGGACGCCGCGTTGAAGATCAATGGCGTGACTGAAGTGGAGCGCGCACGCATCCGCCGCGCGGGGAATCGCTATTTTGCAGATCTCACCGTCGGTCTGGAGCGCAACGTCACCTTCCAGCGTTCCGGCCAGGTGGTGGGAGAGATTACACGCGCGGTGCATGAAATTCTGCCCGACGCGGACGTCATCATTCACCCTGTCCCCCGCGCCACAGGCCGTGAAAATATTTTTGACCGTATCCGTGCGGTCGCCTCGCGCAACAATTTCAGCGTGCATGATGTGAGCGTCCAGGACCTGGAAGGCCGTCTCCACGTGGAGCAGCACCTGGAACTGGATGAAAATCTCAGCCTCAAAGACGCCCATGACGTGGTGACCGTGCTGGAATCAGAAATCCGCAGCGATGTTCCGGAGATATCCACGATTCTTACGCACATTGAAAGCGAGCCCTCAACGATTGAGTCGGGCAACACGGTGGCGCGTGATGCGGTGTTGGAGCAAAAGCTCAAGCCCATCGTGAATGAATTTCCTGAAGTCGTGGATATGCACGATGTGGAGATCAAGCGCGTGCGGGGCAAGGTCTACATGTCATGCCACTGCACCATGTCAGATGATCTGCCTCTTTCCCGCGTGCACGATGTTTCCACTGAGCTTGAAATCCGCTTCAAGCAGGCTGCGCCGGAGTTATTTAAAGTGCTGATTCACCCTGAGCCGCAGACAGACAACCGAAGATGAGCCTGGAGCAGGCGTTTTATGCCTAAGTTATGCATAAAGAAAAAGCCGGGCATTTCCGCCCGGCTTTCACCAACCAAAGGAGGAGAGAAGAGGCTACTCCTTTGGAGGAGCTTCTTCTCGGTGCAATTCCAGCAGCGGCTCAACCTTTAACTTGGTCCCTGCCGGTGCCTGGAACAAGGATGCATCAGGCTCATTGCGCTTGATCTCCGTAAGGCGGAATGTTGTTTCACCTACGCGTGGATCAGAATGCTTCCTCAACACCATGGTGTGTAGTTCGGGCGAGTACCAGGTTTCGGAAACAACTTCAATCGGGCGCTCGTTGCCGATCTGGCCCGCTGGGATCGTCACGGTCTCGCGCTTGCCCGTTGCGGAAACGCCTTCAATTGTCTGGGTCCCCAGATCTTCATGCTTGACCTGCTCCGCACTCTCCTTGTCGCGCTGGCCCTCGCGGATACTCTGGGTCCTGATCATTACTTTTTCCTTCAGGGCACGCTCACGAGCACCGCGCAGTTCAATGATTTCCGGCCCCGAACTCCATCCCGCTTCACTTCTTATCACCTTGGTGCCTTCTCCCCCATTCTTCAGAATGTATTGTGTATGCGTGGTTGGATCGTTGATGAATATCATCTTGGGGCTATCCACCTGGAGCGGGCCAAGGCGGTTGAAAGTCGTCTCCCGCCGCGTGCGTCCTTGACTGTCACGCGCCACGGAAGAGGATGTCTTATTCGCGATCCTGTTGCCATCTCCCAGCACCTGGGTTGTCTCCGTGACCGCGGTTGCGGTATAAGGTGCGCCAGTAACTACTTCTCCGCCGCCCGCCATTTCAGCCGAGAAGAATGCGATTTCACCTTCAGGAAGTTTTTCTCGCTGAAACATCATGTTGAAATTGGGAGGCATCGCGCTCATCGGCTCTCCCTGAACAATGGTGAGGCTATGCGTTCTTTCGCGAGGAGCTGAGTCCTGCGCGACTGCGCTTGCGGCCAGCAACAGCAGGCTGCTGAGTACTATGGCACTTCGATTCATAAGCAATCTCCTTCGATTACGTTATTGGACTAATCTCACTGCGTAAGGTGTTCCATCTTGGCTTACCACAAAGTCAGCCAGCACTCTGCGGCCATCGCCGTCTGGGATCATTGGCGCTCCCATCTGCCAGAGCGCGCTGGCAGGCAGTCGTACGCGCACCACGTGCAACTCATCGGCCGGGACCGCCGGATCGTATCCGGGAAGAGCAAGAAACTGGCGGCCAGCCGTGACCCTGCTAGCCTGCGAATTTGGTCGAACGCGCTTTGCGGTAACTACCGGCTGTACTGCCTTGGCATTCGTGGCCTTTACCGATTGGGGCTCTGTAGCTTCCGGAGTTTTCCCAGGCGCCGTGCTGCTCTCTACGTGGGATTGCGTTGTGCTTTCCACATTGCGCGATGCGCGCATGGACACCAAGCCCGCTATCAGAGCAATGCATGCCACCAGTGCCGCCGCACCGGTTAGGCGAATCCGTCTCCGCCGGGTGTGATGGCGTCGGAAGGCCGTCACCAATCCGGCGCCAATCTCTGCCGGAGCGCCCTGCCGCGAAGATGCCGCCATGCGACGCAGCGCATCTGTCAGCCGGGGATCGGATTGTGGATCTATCTCAGGCATTTTTGACAACTCAATTTCATTTTCAACATCGCCCGGCCGCGGTGTAGCCTTGATGCCACCGTTCCTGCCGAGCACTCCAGAAGCACTGCTGCATCGGCATAACTCATCTCTTCCAGGTCACAGAGCGCAACTACCTCGCGGTACTGTTCGGGCAGGGCCAGTACGGCTTTGCGCAAGTACTCCAGCAGTTCGGAGTTCGATAGCTCGGCCAGCACGTCCAGGTCACTGGTCAACGCCGGCTCTGTATCCAGCCATTCTTCTTCGATCGGCAGGTCGAGCCGTGAACGTTGCAGAATGCGCCGTGTAAGGTTCCTGGCAATGCCAAACAGATAACCGCCGATTGGGCCTTTTGTTGCGTCATATCCTTTTGGGTTTCCAATCAGCAGCATAAAGACTTCCTGTGTGACCTCTTCCGCGGTGGCGTTATTGCCGCTCATGTGCAAAGTAAACCGGTACAGCGGCCCCTGATAGCGCTCATAGAGCGCGCTAAAGGCCCTCTCATTCCCTTTGCTGAGCTGCCGCAGCAGCTCCTGGTCTTCAAGTGGCGATTCTGCCATGGATCTGCCCGGTCTTGCTTTCTCAGCTCCTGTTATCCATTGCTCGAATTGGGCGGATCGTTCCATTATTTTTTGGGCCCAGGGCGCAACACTGGGCAAACCCTGCCTCCAGAACATGAGACGCGTGGCCCTGTTTTCGGTTATCTGGAGGCTTAAAGGAGTTGCAGCGCATCGGCGAGGGAAACCCTAAGTTGCGATGCGGACGCCTGGATAGTAAGTGGAAGATAGCAAGTCTGAAGATAGCAGGAAGGAGAAAGCGCCGCACGGCTACTGTCCCCACTACCCAAGACTTCGTTAGGGGAGCCATGCGACGCGTCCTGAAATCACCACTGCCAAAGGCTTACGGCATCAAGGCTCTCCCACAGTCGTGCCATCCGCTTTCTTTGCCAAAACCACAGTCTTGGGATCGACTGTGATTTCAGCCAGCCGTGCCGTCACCTCCGGCGTTGCGCCCTCCTGGTAGCGCCCGCCCAAATGCCTGGCCAGAAACTTCTCCGTGGCCATATATAACGCCATATTGTTTACAGGACGGAGAAAGCCGTGCCCCTCATCGGGAGCCAGAATATACTCCACCGGAGATCCGCGATCACGCAAAGCCACGACAATCTGCTCAGGCTCTCTGCGGCTCACACGGGGATCATTGGCGCCCTGGGCCACCAGCAACGGAGTTTTGATGTGGCTGGCTGAATTCGCAGGTGAACGCTCCATCAGGAATGCCCTGCCTTCCGGTGTGGTGGGATCGCCCATGCGCGCATAGAGACCTCTGCGCGCGTCTTCCCAGTAAGCCGGAATCGCCTCCAGCAACGAGACCAGATTCGATGGTCCCGCTACATCCACCGCGGCTGCGTAGAGGTCCGGTGTGGAGGCCACTCCGGCCAGTGTGGAAAAGCCGCCGTATGAGACACCCCTGATTCCCACGCGCTTGGGATCGGCAATTCCCTGTGCGATCAGATATTTCACGCCCCAGGTCACATCGTCCTGCATCTTGCGTCCCCACTGATGATTGCCGGCATCGACGAACTTCTTGCCGAATCCCACTGAAGCGCGGAAATTCGGCAGCAGAACGGCATAACCGCGGTTGGCGAAGAATTGCGCTTGTGGGTTGTAGCCCCAGTAGTAGCGGTCCCAGGGGCCGCCGTGGGGGATGATCAACGTGGGCAAGTTCTTCGCTGGAACTCCCTTGGGCAGAGCCAGATATGCCGGGATTTCCAGACCGTCAGACGATTTGTAGCGGACCGGCTTCATCTCTACCAGAGACTCACGGGGAAGATTCTCACGGACCTTGTATTGAAGAGTGAGCTTGCCGCTCTTGCGGTCAAACAGGTAAATCTCGCCAGGTTCGCGGTCACTGTAAGCATTCACCAGCCAAAGGCGCTCATCGCTGGTGCGTGACATGAACTCTATATCCATGCCGTGGATCTGGCGCTGCAGTGTCTTGAAGTCGGCGGCAAAACCTTTGTCCTTGAAGTAATAGCGGCGGTGGTCGTCCTCAAATGCGGTCCCGGCCAGATCGTCGGTCACTTCGGAAAAGATGGACTGAGACAGGTCCACTTTCTTAAGAGGATCAGATTCCACCAGGCTGGTCCTGCCGCTGTCCGGGTCAAGGAGTACCAGTTCCAATAGATCCACGGCGGCGCCGTGATTGGTCTTCAGATACACCCGCTTCCCGTCCTTTTGAAAGCGGTCCGGCTCGCAACTTTCAAACACGCCACAGGAGTACACCCTGGTGAACTTATCGGCATCAACGCGAAGAATCTCCTTGTCGCCGTTCGCCGAGCGCACGGCCAGGCGCAGCTTGCCTTGCTGGTCAAATGTCCATCTGCTGATACGCTCGGTGTTCTTGCGCAGAAGCGTTTTCTCGCCGGTTGAAATCTTCAGGCTGTACAAGTCAAACCATGCCTTGTCGCGATTATTCAGGCCAATGTAGATAACATCCGGATCAGACTTGGGAAGCGCGACGATTTGCACACGCAGTCCCGTCAGGCCTGTCAGGTCGCGCGATGATGGAGCGTCCGCTCCGGCTTCTGGTTTACCTGCGGGATCAACAGCAAAAACATTGTAGTTTTCATCGCCATTGTTGTCCCGGGTGTAAAGGATGTATTTGCTGTCATGGCTCCAGAAGTAATCCAGAATCGGCCGCTGCGTCTCCGTGGTCAACAGACGGGCCGCACTGAAGGGTTCATTCACGCCTTTTACATAAATGTTGCGCGTGTCCTTCCACGGTTTGAGAAAAGCCAGATACTGGCCATTGGGAGAAATCTGTGAAAAAGCTATTTCAGGATTGCCGAAAACCATTTCACGGTCTATGAGTGGCGGAAGCCCGGTAAGAGCACTCTTCTGCTGCGCAGCCGCGCATGAGATCAATAGCGCCAGGCAGGCGAGCCCGGGAATGAGTCTTTTCATGAAGGAGAAGTCCTTTCTTTCTAGAAATTTTTTGATAAATACAAAGAGATTCGTAACATTGAAGATACGGCTCAAATATTTGAAGGTAGATTCCGCTGCCATCCAACCTGCAAGCACCCTTTCGTCCCATGTGGTTGCCTCCAAGGCTGGCTTTTGGGGACCAGATGGGGCGACTCGACATTAGACGCATGATTCTTATTTCAGTTATCTGGAGTTAAACTTTGTTCCTATTATGGAATGGTTTGAAAACGAAGACTTTTGGCGTGATTTCTATCCCTATATGTTTTCTGCGGAGCGGTTTTCCGCCGCCGGGGAAGAGGTCAACCGGATCATGGCCTTGACACAGATCAATGGTGGCTCGCTGCTCGATCTTTGCTGTGGGCCCGGCCGGCATTCTGTGGAGTTCGCGCAGCGCGGTTTTCGCGTGACAGGGGTTGACCGTTCTCCATTTCTGCTGGATCGGGCACGGAAACACGCCACCGAATCCAGCGCTGCCGTTGAGTGGGTACAAGAAGATATGCGGAATTTTGTGCGGCCGGCGAGCTTTGATCTGGCTTGCAGCCTGTTCACGTCATTCGGCTTTTCAAGGATGAGCAGGATGACCTTCGGGTGCTGCGGAATATCCATCACAGCCTCAAAGCGAACGGCGCGCTGGTGATTGAAACCCTGGGCAAGGAGCGGCTGGCGCGAGTCTGGCAAAACACCATATGTACCGATCTGGCGGACGGCTCATCGATGTTCCAGCGTCATCAAATCCGCGATGATTGGACGCGCGTTCACTCGGAATGGATCCTGGTGAAAGACGGACGCTCTCGGAATTTCTGCTTTGAACACACCGTCTATTCCGGACGCGAACTCAAGGATCGTCTGTTGACCTGCGGTTTTGAGCATGTGCAGTTGTTCGGAGATCTGCAAGGATCATCCTATGGCCTTGAGCCCTTACGACTGATTGCGGTTGCCCGCAAATCGGCCCAATGATTGCAGGTCGCGCAATGGGGCGCCTGCCGTATGATAGAGTTTTTCCGCGGCAAGCAGGGAGGCGGGCCATGAACGTTGAAGCGCAGGTAACCTGGACGGATGGTGAACGCTTTGTTGCTAATGCCAGTAGCGGTCATGCTATGGTCATTGACTCTGACCGGCAGCGTAACACTGCCGCAGGGCCTATGGAACTGGTGCTGATCGGCTTGTGCGCCTGCACAGCCACGGACGTTGTCAGCATCCTGCGCAAGAAGCGCGAACCTTTTTCCGGCGTTCATGTCCGCGCGGAAGCGGAGCGGGCCACGGAAGCGCCCACGGTTTATACGTCAATCAAGCTGATCTATACCATCTCCGGCCAGGTTTCGCGCAAAGCCGCGGAGGACGCAGTCCATCTTTCGGAAGAGAAGTATTGCGGCGTGTCCGCAATGCTCAAGTGCACGGCGCGGATTACAACAGAGATACACTTGTCCTGAGCCGCATAAATCAAGGGTTCGACATGCAAAAAGTGAAGCATTTTGATGTGCAAAGAATCTAATGGAAACGGGGGAGTTCTTTCATGTCGCAAAAAAAAGTTGTGGTTTACAGCCAGCCTGGTTGACCGCCATGCACATGGGCTGAGGCCTACCTTTCGGAGAAAGGTATCCAGTTTGAAGTCAAAGACGTGAGTTCTGACCAGCAGGCGGTTTTTGAGCTGGTGCGCACTTACAAAAGCCGTTCAACTCCAACCATTATCGTCGGCGAACAAGTCATGATCGGTTTTGACCCGGATCGACTGGACCAGATGCTTGCAGAGTAACAGTCCCGCTGTTGAACAATCATTCAGCCCCGAGCCGGACCTGAAACATCCATGGCGGGGCTATTTCTTTATCGCCACAGCAACTTTTTTCTGGGGAGCTGCGGCTACCTTCGGTAAAGCCGTTTTTAACGGCAGTCTCTTTGCCGGCGACTCCCTGATCTCTCCCCTGGTGCTTACACAGGCCAGGGCTACCATCACTGTTCTTGCGCTGGGCCCGCTTCTTCTGCTGCGATTTGGCCGCCACCTCTTCTCCATCAGCCGGCGAGATCTAACGCTGTGTGCGCTTGTGGGGACCCTGGGCGTGGCTTGCTCGAACTATTTCTATTATCTCGCTGTGCAGAAGGCGACTGTTTCCCTGGCGATCACTGTGCAATATACCGCGCCTGTGTGGGTGTTGTTCTACATGGTTGGACGCGGCAGGGAACGGGCCACGTTCCAGAAAAGTGCGGCGGCCGTGATTGCCATGATTGGAACGGCATTCGCTATTGGGGTATTTCATTCCGATGTTCCGGTCAGTCTGGTCGGCATAGGCTCAGCTCTCCTGGCCTCTTTTTCATACGCCTTCTATAACATTGCCGGCCAGGGTCTGGTAAAGCGAAATCACCCGTTCACGGTCATGTTTTATGTTTTGTCGAGCTCGGCGGTCCTGTGGCTTGTGGTGAATCCGCCCTGGCGGCTCGTAGAGCAGCACTACAGCCCGCAGCAATGGGGATTCCTGTTTGTCTTTGCCTGCGTCTCCATGCTTCTGCCTTACATGTTTTATATGAGCGGATTGAAATACCTTGATCCCACGCGTGCTGTGATTACCAGTTGCCTGGAGCCCGTCTTTGCCATTCTGTTCGCGGTCTTTTTCATCCATGAAACCCTGCGTGCCTTGCAGGCGTTTGGGATTGTGGCTGTGCTGGCGGCAACGGTGATGGTCCAGATCAAGCAGAAGGGAACGCCCCTTTCTGAGGCGCTTTAAATGCCCAAGGTGTCGAAATGCAAAAGAGGCGGCCTTTGGCTGGCCGCCTCTTTTTGGTTTACAAGGCTATCTCAGTAGTACGGTGTCTGGTTCTGCCATGAGAGCCGCTGGATCTTAGGCGGGTCAAAATTAGCTGACTTCAGTCCGCCCAGAGCCACGCTGGTGGCAGGGAACCAGGGCGGTGAGAAGCTGCCGTTGGCATACCGGACGTCAAACAGCACATTCCGGGTGACGGTATTAATGTTTTTGATGTTGTTCTGGATGCGCCCACCAACAATCGTGAGCTGCTGGAGCTGGGCATTAGGGTTGGTCAGACCGCCAGTTCCGCCCGCCGAAATCGTCGCCAGCGAAGCATCAACTTCCATGATGCCGTCAAATTTGCCGGTTTTGGGGTTGATTTGCGTATCATTCAAAATGATATCGCCTGAGGCGGTAAAGACTCCCAGTGCCTGGCCGTGATCGTTTGCGGGAATCAGCGTATCCGCTGGTGTGGTGCCATTGGCTGTGAGTGTAACTGGCGGTGATTTATAGAGCAGATCGCCCGTCAGCGTTACATTTTTGGCTGCGGTAATGGTGAGCGCGGTGCCGTCATTGATCGCCGCAGAGCCCTGTCCCGGGCCGGAAAGCCCAGTGATGTTTCCGTCCACGTAGAGCATTGTGTCATAGCCCAATTTAGAGCCGGTGGCCGGATCAAACTGTGAGGGGACACCGGAAATCGTGGTTGGACTTTTTCCGTTCACTGAAACCAGAGTGGTGCCATTCGGGAACCCGGATTTCGGAGTGGGATCGATGGTTATAGTCGTCGTGGTGCTTCCCTGCGTAATCGAGTAAACCTGTCCAGCAGCGCCGGATGGTGTGAGCACTACGGTCGCGTCACCCTCCACCATGATGCCGCCGCCATTGAAGGTCGGATTATTCCCGCTGCCATCTGTCGAGTAAGGCAGGAAGACTCCGCTGCTTGGTTTGCCGGAGCTTGGATACTGATTTCCTTTTGCATCGATCAGAGAGTTGTGCAGATCACTTTGTGTAGGCTGCCCGCCGGTTCCTTTGCCATCGAGCACGGCGCGCTGCTGGTTAAAATCGTTTGTCGGCAAGGGGACGGCTGGCTGTCCCAGGCTAAGGCCTTTCTGGAACGTTGGCGAGATTCCGTTACCGGATGGACCTGCCACCTGCTGGCAGCTACCGTTCTGATATCCCTCTTTTGCGCCAGCGCTGCCAACTTTGTCAGTAAACGTGTACTTGCCGGTTCCAAAGTTCCATGAGCCGTTGGTGAACACGGGACCTGAGATCGTGCCGGGAACAAGCGTTGAGCCATCGCAAATCGTGGACGAGTCAATGAACATACCCCACGCAGCAAAGCTGGTGGTGGAACTGGCATTCACCACGTTGGCCACAAGCGTAATCTGGCCGCGATCAAACAACGTGGCGTTCTCGCCTCCGTGTGACTGCCCCTGCACCGTAATCGCGTAGTTATATATGTAGGTGAACTGGGTCGTGTTGGGAGGCAGATTGGTGCATGACCAAGCCGGTTGTCCGACTGCCGGCGGCGGTGTGCCTATGACCGTACAGCTGGCCTGGGTCAGCTGAAATGAGGTATTGGAGGGAAGCTTAAACTGCCCTGGCCATGAATTCGCGGCCTGCCCCTTTCCGGAGCCGGTAAGCGCTGTAAAGCCGGCGTAGTTTGCGTTGATCGTGTTTGCGATGGTGGCTTCCGTGCCTGCGGGAATCGGCGCGGTGCCGGCAGCGAAGGTGGCGGGAAGGCCTACGCCGGGGTTAAATTGATTAATGGCTGCCTGACGGACCACGTTCAATCCTGAATCGGCGGCGTAAAAAGCACCGCGGAAGTTCCGGTAGTAGCCATTAATGAGCATGTCTGAACGGGCGGACCACGCCATGGTCAGAGTCAACCCGGTAAGCAACATTAGAAGCAGCAGCGTGGTGATAAGGGCAACGCCGCGCTCATCTTTCTTCGCGCGCCGCTTAGACCTCAAAGCATGTTGCATTTTCGCTCTCCTCAAAAAAATCACATACTGAGATTGCGGGGATTAATCACGACGGAAATTTTCTGCACCTGATAAGGGCCTCCGTCGAGTTTGTTTCTAAAATTGTTCGATGGATCGCTGTTCACGGGAGTACGCGCTGTCAGGTCAATCCGTACTGCCTTGATGGAAGTCCAGTCGCCGCCGTACCCGGTGGCGCCTTTGGGCAGCGTTGAATCATAAACGTAGCTGTTGGTGAAGGTGTTCCATGCGCCAACCTTGAACCCTATGATCTGTTCAGCGATCACATTCTGCGCACCGGACAATGCGCTGCCAAAACCAACTCGGACAAGCTTGGGGTTGGAAGGAGTGGAGGCATCCACTCCATAACTTACGCCGGACAGGCTTATGGCATAGTCCTGTGCTGGATCAAAGCTGTTCGTCAGCTGGTCTGTGTCTCCGCTGGTGATAATTCCCATGGGATCAGGCAAAGTCGCTGGAACGCCGCCAGCCAGCGTCGGCGTGTGGGTCACTCTGATTGCGTTTCCCACCACCGTGCCCACGGCGGAGGTCAGCTGCAGCGTGGTCATGCGCGGGTTGCTATTGCTGAAATCGGTGCCGCCCTGAATGAGTAGAAGCTCAGTGCCGGCCACAAATTTTGTGGTCGCCCATGTGGTCAGGTTTGCCGCCGTAGGAGCAGGCGTTACTCCGGGAAACGTCAGGTATAGGTCTGTGCCGGTTGTGTCCACGGCGATTTTTCCGGCAGAGTCAGAGCTTGGGTGCGCCGGTGGAATTGTGTCGTCGGCGGTAATGACGTTGAGACGGTCGAAACAGGTTGTGTAATTGAACGCCGCATCAGAACAACCGGTGGTCCCGGAATTAGCAATGGTTATGCCGACGGGAAAGAAAGGCATATTAGCGCCGGGATAAAACCCGCTGCCTGCGTTGACCACGTCCATCTGCATCTGGGCCACGGCATTGCGTACGCCCACATTGAGCGAAGCCTGGTTTTGCTCGGTGGCGTAGAGCGGCACGTGCTTCTTGATCAGATTGACGGCCGCGGCTCCAATGACCAGGAAAATCAGCATGGCCATCATGAGTTCGACCAGCGTGAACCCCGACCATTCTTTGCGATGGAATGTCTTCGACGCTTTGACCAATCCCCGGTGTCTGTTCGTCATTGTCTCACCATGCTTGTCTGGAAGGTGTTGGCCCGCGATACCGCATTGCCATCGAGCAGGCCAACAAACACGGTTATCCGGATCACTCCCGCGGGCAATCCGGCAGGGTTCTGCTCAATGACCCAGCGCCGCCGGAATTGCAGCATGTCAGAGCTGGCCGCTGCTGTACCGGCTGCTACGGTGCTTGTGGTCCCGTTGTCAGAAGAAACCTGAATCTGATCACTGTAGTTGGCCGCATCGGCCGCCAGGTTTCCACCTGCTGCCAGCGCTGGATCGCCAGGCTGGAGCCGGTTAAGGTCTTCCAGCTTTTCTGATGCCAGCATGACCTCGGTACCCATATAGCGCGAATTGCCGGTGGTTCCGGACAACTGTGCCATCAGAGCCGCCAGGCCCAGTAATCCGACCGCAAGGATCACGATCGCGATCATGACTTCAATCAGAGCGAAGCCTTCTTTGCGGCTTGCTTTACGGCGTGACTTTGATATTTCCATAGCTTGATACCGTGATGTTTTCCGTTTTGCCGCCATAAGTTAGGACCATTGTTGTGACTCCGCCAACGGCCGTTGTGGATTGCACTGTGCCGCCGGGGCTGAAGGTAAAGGTTGTGTTCGCACCAAGGGTCACTTTTGTTCCAGAACCCGCTAGTGGGACCGCGCATGACGCTGCGGCAGGTACGCAGTAGTTGGTGAACACTCCGGTCCTGGCCTGGTCGCTCTGAACCTGATAGGTGCGTGCCGTGCTGTCTATCACCAGTCTGAACGGGTAGCCGTTGAAGATCGCCTGATATCGCGTCGCCTGTATGCTTCCTGTGACTGAGGCGGTGGCGCCACGCAGACGGTATGCCGTCATCGTGCTATTCAACAATGGGACCGCCATGCCGGTCATAATAAGGGTGATCAAGAGGACGAAAATCAACTCGATCAAAGTGAACCCTCTTGCGGACCTGCTGCGCTGGCCCCGTGGCCGGTTTGCGTCTTGCAGAACCTGGCGATTCATCAGTATCTCTCCATTTCCGCCCGTTGAGCTATGGGCGGATGCTAGTGTTTTAGTTCACAGAACGGGGCCCGGCAACTTACCAAAGTCCGTCCTGAACGCTGGTACAGGGGCCGAGGCATCAGTACTCTATGGTTCTAAGTCAC
Organism: Terriglobia bacterium; assembly: GCA_020072585.1. Taxonomy (GTDB): domain Bacteria; phylum Acidobacteriota; class Terriglobia; order Terriglobales; family Acidobacteriaceae; genus Angelobacter. The sequence goes on from JAIQGL010000003.1 coordinate 234,806, forward strand.
TGTTTCTGAACCACTTTAGTGCTAATAAAAGAACTCTTATCTTCTTTGTCTATCACCACGCATGGCCTGTGGCTATAACGTTCATTTGGAAGAGCAAAAGGGGAACGAGTCGCAACAGCCTGTGGACAACAGGCTTTCAAAGGGGAGGGTACAAAAGTACCCTGCGGGGGATGCCCTGTCAATCAAAGAGCCTCTGAGCGACGTAACCAAAGTCATAGCACGTCTGATTTTCCGGTTGCAAAATCCCGGTTGCGGAACCACGTTACGGAACAGATATTGCTTTGAAGCGCAGCTTGCTGATGGCGACTTTTTCGGGCGGAATTTCCGGCGGAATAATACAAAGACCCATGCTCTGATGTGCCAACCGTCTCCAGACCCGTTTTGAGTTACGTGGCCAGCAGCATGTCACGATTGCCTGTAAGATAGAGGCAGCCATGAATATCCAACGCCTGACCCGATCCTGTCTGCTCATCTTGTGCTTATCACTTCCCGCGCTCGCCGGACAAAAGCCCGGGGGATCATCGGCCCAGAAGACCGCTTTAGTGAACCTGACAGTCGTCAGAGATGCGAATGGCAAACCGGTCAAGAATGCCGAAGTTGTTCTCCATCTCGTTGACAACCATGGGAAGCAGAAGCAGGAGGGGTTGGAGCTTAAGACCCATGACGACGGTAAAGCCGAGGCGACCGGCATTCCCTATGGCAAAGTGCGCATTCAGGTGATAGCGCCGGGCTTCAAGACTTATGGAGAAGACGTGAGCGTCGATCAGCCCACCATGGAGATCACCATCAAATTGCAGAAACCGGCTGAGCAGCTTTCCATTTACAAATGATGACAACCTGTACGTTGCGGCAGCCATTTCCTGTCCCGGACCCGCGTCTTTATCCGTGGTCAAAAATAGCGGCATGATGACCCTCCGGCGTTTCGTTCCTTGACATTACCGCTCAGGAATGTCATTTCTAGTAGCTTTACCAAATGCGCCCAATTTTAGAGAGCATAGAAAGGTCTTTTGAAAGTCAGGGTCTTTTTTCACGGCAAATGTTTTGATGGGACGGCGTCAGCGGCCTTGTTCTCCCGCTTTTACCGCGAGCGTATCCGCGCTGACGTTGACTTTCAGTTCACCGGCCTGGTCCATCGTGCCGGCGCGCTGTTCAATGAGGCGGATTTTGATGGCGACGAGAACGCAATTGTCGACTTCAAGTATTCCGCTTCGCCCCATATCACCTGGTGGTTTGACCATCACCAGAGCGCATTCCTTTCGCCTCAGGATGCGGAGCACTACCGCAACGGAGATAAAAGCCGGAAATTTTTTGATCCTGAGTTCAAGTCCTGCACCAAGTTCCTGGCGCAGATTGCGCAGCAGAAATTCGGTTTCGATCCCCGTCCTGTAGACGAGCTCATTCGCTGGGCTGACATTATCGACGGAGCCCAATTCAAGAGCCCGCAGGAAGCCGTGGAGATGGCCGAACCAGCCATGAAGCTCACGATGGCGATTGAGTCAACCAATGATCCGGAGTTTCTTCCCAAGCTCATTCCATATCTGGTGAGTGAACCTCTGGCGCGGGTTCTGGAAGAGCCGTTTGTTGCCGCCGTGGTTCCGCCGCTTCTGGAGCGTCACCGCAAGTCGATCGAAATCCTGCGTCAGCGGTCGGAGTGCAAACAGGGCACCATTTATTTTGATATCGCTGATCAGGACCTGGAAGGCTATAACAAGTTTATTCCTTATTATCTGCATCCTGAGTCTGTTTACAGCGTGGGGCTCAGCAGCAGCAGCTTCCGCGTGAAAGTGGCGGTCGGTTCAAATCCCTGGACAAACCGGCAGAACATGGTGAACCTGGCAAAAGTTTGCGAGCGCTATGGTGGAGGCGGTCATGCCCGCGTTGGCGCCATATCCTTTCCCCCGGACAAGGGCGATCTGGCGCGCCAGGCTGCGGCGGAGATTGTAGAGGAGCTGCGTGTCGCGGAGATGGCGCAACACAAATGATCTCTCGGAGCAGCTAAATAAGCGCTTGTTTTATTTGTCCGCGGCTTGGCCTTTTGGATCAAGGAAACACTTAATTCTCTCCTAACTCCTGAATCAGGAATACCGAGCTAACTTTCGCGAAGGTATTGAAGCAGAGTTGATGCTTCGGTACTCTCCAGACAGTGCTCACTTTGGCCAGTGAGATCCAAAAATTCAATCTGGAGTTCAAGGTAGTGCAAAGCATCCACCACCGCCTAGCCATATTTATTGCCATCGCGGGTCTTTCTCTGGCCGCGACGGCCCAGCGGAGCGGCGTAAAGAATCCGGCCAAGTCCTCGCCCGGCGCGGACAGCGTTAGCAAGCTGACGCGCGAGCAGAAATTTGTTATCGATACCGTAAGGATGGCGGTCGCGTTGCCGGAGCCTGACCCGCAGGATCGATTGCGCGTTCTCTCCAGCGCTGCTGACGTGGTTTCCACGATCGACAAGAAAATGGCCCGGAGTTTCTGGAGCGAAGGCGCACGCATCGAAACGGAATTAGTGCGGCTAGGGCAGACTCCGGCTGTCTCCATGATGTCGAGCGGCCAGGTTGACTGTGCCACGGCCCTGAACTTTGTGGAGAACCTGCCGGAGAGCGCCGTCCTGCGGGCGGAGCAGTCGCTGATTGGCGCCATGACTACCTGTCCAAAGCAGACGCTGGACCCGGTTTCGCGCAAACTCGATGCTGGATTGGAAAAACGGATGGTTGCTCCGCGAGCTCTCATGGCCGCTATGGCCGCGCAGGGCGAGCGTTCTGCCTGGTCGCGGGAACACTTCGCCAAAATGTTCTCCTCTCTGCCGGAGCCCCAGGAAAACGCCGCCGAAGCAGAGAATTTTGCCGCCATGTACATGCAAATGTCCGGTTCTGTGGACAAGGACGTTGCGGCTAAAGCCGGCCTGCAATTCCTGACATGGCTGGGGAAGCTGGAAGACTCGCCTCTGCGTTCGCTGTCCATCCGCATTACGACTGGCGCCATGCAGCAGACGCTTGGCGATGAAGGCTACAGGAACGCTTTGCAGTCTGACATAGTGGCCAGCACCACCGCGCAAAATGCCGGTCAGGACCGCGAGATAGAGCGGCCAGCGCCCGAGGGTGTCTCTATTCTGGCTGCAATGGATAGTCGTGGTACGGACCAGACAGAAAGCCTCCGCGGGCTGCCCGCAATCGACAGGGCGCGTGCTGCTGCCGCGCACGGATTCGCCACCGGTACCGCCGGAGACAAACAACTGGCCCGCAAGTATTTTGATATTGCGTTCAGCGCGGCAGATGAGGTCTGGGAAGCACGCACTCCTGAAGCGAATGCCCCAGCGGTAATTCAGGAGATCGGTGAGGCCGCCGCGCAGGTGGATTCATTGAATGCGTTGACCCGTGCCCAGAAGCTGCATGACAGCTCCGCTCAGGCCATTGCCATGCTTGCTGTCGCCCGGGTCGTCGCCAGCAATGGCGTGACTCGATAAAAAACCAGTAATTCAGAAAAACTTTAAGGTTTTGCCATTGTCAGGCAGGTGAAGTCGTTGCTAGGCTATCTTAAATCCTTCGATCAAGGTCTTCCATTGGTTCAAATTTCGGTTCATATTGTTGATGTCCAATGCCCGAAGTGTCTGCGTAAGTTCAGGACTGTCCCTTCCGTGGTGGAGCATGCTGGATGGGTCTATTGTTCTGTTTGTGGCACGCGCATGAATATCTCTGACCCTCGACCGGTTACAGCACTTTCCCATGAAGGTGCTAAAGATAGCAAGTAATCCACGCCAGGCCGCTCTGGACTGTTTCGTATAATCCGTCGGAAGAACAGCATCGGAAGCACACATCCCAAATTTGTCCCAAAGTTACCTGCTTCTGGTTATTTCTCATTGTCAGTGGTCGCGTAAATGGCTAAGCTTGCGCCAGGCAATCCTGGAGAAGGTCCCGAATGTTTGACCGCAGAGTCCGGCTGGCGATCACCTTTGTGGTGGCTCTTGCAGGAGTCTGTACAGGGCAGCGCACGCAGATTACGGAGCAGTCGCCGCGTCAGGCCATGATTGAGATGCTATCGGGAGGCGAGGCGCCGTTCAAAAAACATTTGACCGTGGAGATGCAAGGCAAACTCCAGAACCTGATGAAGGGTTCTCTCGATAACGCTCCCAATCCCTTTCTGGCTTTGGTCGGGGCGCAATCTTCCGCGAGCAATAAGTTCCAGGCCTATGACATGGGGGAGATTCTATTTTCGTTCAATAATCCCCAGGAACATGAGCGGTATGAACTTCGCATCGATAGTGATCAGCCGGCCGGAGATGAAGATAACATGGCGCTCTCCCTCCACCTGGTCCGCAACGGCGCGGAACGGGAGATACCCGTGGGTCTTCGGTTTGTCCTGAATATGAAGCGGCAGGGAGGCATCTGGCGATTGAACGCGGTTACCTTCAGCGCCACTGTGCCGGTGGGCGATCCTCGGGTACTGGAGAAATCCTGGTGGGGGCCGGTACTGGCTGCTGCTACCGGAGGGGTTGATCCAACAGCGTCTACCGAGCCGATTGTAGTGGATGAGCGCCCCAAGATGAATCCTTTGCGAGCTGTACGCATGATCGGCATGGCGGAAAATATTTACGCACAGCAGCACCCTGGGATCGGGTACACCTGCACGTTGGGCGACCTGGTAAACGTAGGCAAAGGCATGGACGAAGAGGGAATGTATAAGTTCATGGACGCAGACTTTGCCGACGGTCTTTACAACGGCTACAGATTTACCCTCAGTGGATGCGAACGCAGGCCCGCCCGGATGTTTCGCATTACGGCCGAGCCGGTGGCAGGCCGGGGCAAGGCCTATTGCTCTGATAGCGCAAACAATTTGCGCGCCTCTGAAGACGGACGGGGAACAACCTGCCTGATATCAGGAAAAATCGCCCACAAATAGACGTCCCCATCTTTAGATTTAGGGTTTTTGCACCTGCAGGTGGTTCTCAACCGAGAAAACTCCAGCCACGCCGTTCGCGCGTAAGGTAGCGGCGTCCTTATCTCCCTGAGAGTCCACCACACCTTCCAGCGTAACGTGACCGCCTTTCACAATGATATGGATCGGCGGCACCGATCCCATGGAATAACGAAAGAGCCGCTCGTCATTGAAAATGGCCCGGGCTACCTGCGTGCGGATCCGGTCATCATTCGGGGAAGGAGGGAGAATCTCGATCTGATTGTTCACGCTCTCCACGCCTTCAATCTTCTTGACCACTTTTTCTGCCGAGTCCTTGAGGATTGCGTTGCGCACCTGTCCCGTCAGGGTGACTTTACTGCCTTCCGCTTTGTACTGAAGGTTATCGAAAATGCTGAGTTGGGGCAGCATGACCAGTTCGTGATAGACCTCGCGCGAGATCCTTTCCTGGAGGCGCTGTGCGCCATTGGATGTTTGCACGCTCGCGCCCGAATTTTGTGCCATGCCGGTGACCGACACGGTCGGACACATTAAACCTGCCAAAAGCCAATACAAAATCTTCTTCATGTCGCTGCCTCCTTACCATCCCTCTTAGAAATGAGATGCGAGTAGCGGGAAATACGTTCTCCGTCCTGAACGCAACATTCAGTCATGCCGAGGCGCGTGGCCTGCTTCCGTGTCTTCAGGGCAGCGTCACCTTCTTGCCGCAGGTGCAATTGCAGTTGATGTTGACTAAGGGCGCTGAGGTTTTCTGCGTAGGAGTTGGCGCTGGAAGCAACTAGGTGAATCACCTGTGTGCAGCGGATTTCACTGCCGGTACAATAGTAATCAACTCTTCTCTCAACGCTTAGACCCTTTAAAAATGCGGGTAAATCGCTCCCAGTTTCAAAATGAATTACTGAAGTACTGTTGTCACTAATCAGGAATGCTTTAAAAATGAGCACGTACGTCGAGGCCGATGGGCTGCGGATGGATGCGCTCATCCGGTGATTCAAGCAGGAGGAGAGGTTTTAAATGAAAAAATACCTTACGATTTTTGCACTGGGAATGATGGCATTTTCCACAGCGGCATTTGCCGGCACAACGGCGACCAACACCAACACTGTGTCGCCGACGTTGCAGATTTCGGCCACCATTCAGTCGGCAGTACAGCTCACCTTGAGCACAGGCACCGCCGCGGTAACTCATTGCGCCGTTACAGCCGGCGCGGGAACAGATTACGCCATGGACTTTGGCACGGTTGATGCTCTTGGCATCAACAACGGGTCATGCAACAAGTTCGCGCCCGCCACGCCTGGCGTCAGCAACGCCATTTACTGGTCGGATTACAACCTGACCCCGGTTTTCACCAGCCAGGCGGCAAGCTCCAACGCGTCCATTACCGCCAAGGTGACCACCGACTTTGCCGCACCGAACAATATTCTTGTCGTACGTGATAGCGCTAACTCCAGCACAGTCCCGGCCAGCGCCGCGGCTTTCACTGCTTTGAGCACAGGAACTCCTGACATCATCGCCGGTCCGGTCGTAAGCGGAACGGCACTTACACGTTTTATCGGTGTGGCGGTTACGCCGTCGAACGCTGCTGGCGTCCTGACCGGCGCGCAGTCAGCCACCGTTACCTTTACTTTGACAGTCCAGTAATGCGGTCTGTCGCGGGGGCCAGCCGCTTGCCCCGTAGTGATCGGGATGATGAGAGTATGCAACCATGACCTTCGACGCCCACGCCTCCCCGTCGTCAAGTCCGGTGGGAAGGTGTATTGGGCGTCGTGTGTCGGTTCGCATCGCACTCTCATCATTCTTTTTTTAGTGATTCTGGCAGCCAGGCAGGCCCAGGCTGCTCCAAGTTTTTCTCTTTTGCAAGCGCCGGGTGGCCTTGGCGGTACTCTGGTCGGAAGCAATTACCTCAATACATTCGGCACTATGAATGCGCTTGGCCTCGGCACGCCGCAAGGCGGTTTAACGGTTGCGGTGCTTGCCAATGGCGCGCTCTACTTCACTCCGTTTCAGGTACGTTTCCGGGGCTTGGTTGGAGGCCAGCGGGCGTCGCTTACCGCTTATGTGAGCACGAACTTTACTCATCCTTTGGCGCAAGTGATTCAGAATTGCCCGAGCACCGCAACTTGTACGACATCGGGTGGGTTCAGCACCATGTCAACGGTCCAGGCTGCGCCCAGTGTTGTCGTTGCAAACGGGGGAAACGCGACGGTTACGAGTGGAATCGGAATTTTTCTTCCCGATAACAACGGAGCCACGGCATTTTCGGGGGTCGATAACACTGCTATTGTGACCTACGTGATGCGGGACGTAGCGAATAACGCGGTCCTGCAAACCGCAACGTGGTCGTTCAATGCTACGCCGAACAACACCGTGCAGACTGCCGTGAAACTTACCCTGGCCACGGCGGCTGGCGGCCTGACGGTCACAACTGCGGCAGACTATTCCATGAATTTTGGGAACGTAAATGGATTAGGGTTTGGTCCGGGCGCTGGGCTAACCACGGTCGCCGCGGCCGGTGGCGTTGTCTATTCCACCCCTTATCTTCTCAATCCGGTATTTACTGATTTCACTTCCACCACGGCGACGATCAAAGTGTTCGTCAGCACAAACTTCGCCCATCCGGCAGTTCTCCAGGCGCGTGATGCCGCCGCCAGCAGCGGCCCGTACAACAACATAGGGCTTACGGCCGGGACAGCAACTCAAATTACAGCCGCAGCAGCCAATCGCAGCTCCATTACGCGTTTTCTTGGCTTGTTCGTTTCCAACGTAAATGGTGCAACGTCATTCAGAGGGAATGACTCAGCCATCCTGACCTTCACGCTAACGGTGCCCTAATGAAGATCAAAACAACAAAACGCCATCTGTATCTGCTTGCGGCCCTTGCTGGTTTGGCCGCAGGCTGCCTCCCGGCCCGCGCGCAGTCGCTTGGTCTTGCGCCAGCACAGGTAGTAGAGAAATTCAAGCCTGGCGTGCCATTTGAGTTCGCTCTCTCCACCGTAAATACTGGTGAAACGCCCGTAGACATGAGCGTGGAAATTACCGATTTCTGGTATGACGAGAAGAACGAGAAGGTTTTTTCTTCACCAGGAACATCGCCGCGCTCCGCGGCTAACTGGATCCAGTTTGTACCTGACCACTTTGAGGTGGGACCGCATGGCACGCAGAAGATGAAGGCGATTGTCACGCCTCCGGCGGACGCAAAAGGCGGTTATTACGCGGTACTCTTTGTACAGTCCAAACCGCAGCTCTCTTTTCCCAAGAATGATGGCAAGGGCGTGTTCACCAGCATGCGTATCGGCTGCCTGGTGCTCCTGCGCGCGGAGACGACCGAGGACTACAAGATTGAGCTCAGCAATATGAAAGTGACTCCACCGGCCGATACTCGCGGATTGGCCGTGGACTTTGACCTTTTGAATTCGAGCAATACGCACATCTTCCCCGTGGCCCGCGTGGCCGTGCTTGATGCCAATAGAAAACTGGTGGGTAAAGGGGAAAGCGATGAAAAACGCTTTCTGCCGGGACAGAAAAATTCCATGCATGTGGAATGGGCGGGCAAGCTGCCGCCGGGGAGCTATACGGCCCTGCTCACCGTGGCATACGGTGAAGACCACATAGAGACGCAGCAAATTGCATTCAGTGTAGCTGGACAGTAGGGAATGAGACATTGAGATTTCAACGCAACATTACCGTGATGGTCACGCTGCTGGGCAGCCTGCTTTCGATGTGGGCGCCCGGCCCAGCCGTCGCGCAATCCGTGGACACAAATGGCGTGCCTTCTCTGGTGGAAGTGTACTGGCAGTGGTCGCGGACCATTACCGCGCCCGCGCTCACGAACCTCATCGTGCTCGACCAGGAAATTGCCCGGGTGGAAGTTGTCAACGATGGCCTGCATATCTTTGGACTGGAACGCGGTGAAACAGTTCTGCTGGGCTATCTGCATGATAAGCCTGTAAGCATTCGTGTGAGAGTGGTTGGCCGCCCGCCCATGGTGATTTCGCCGGCAACGCTTCGCCGCCAGAGTGAGATGGCGCAGGGCAGCTTTGGCTCCAGTGTGCAGATTGCCAATGCCGGCGGACAAACCACCTCGGCCGTCGTCAACGATTTTTACTGGACGCAGCCAGCCGGCAACCAGGGCCGCTTATATATCAATACGCAAATGGAGGACAACAATCTGGAAGGCGGCCATGCATTCAACATCCGCCATGGAACCATTGCGTATCGCAGCCCCGGCATGGATGTGAGCCTTCTCGACAATGTATTCAGCCTCACCAATAACGGCACGCAGCATTATCTGAGCCCCTTCACCTATTCTGATTCAATTGAGTTGCGCGGCGCCGGACTGACCCTGCGGCATGGCGACAATCAATATATGTTTTTTGGCGGGACCACTGTCCCGTTCTACTTTCTGACTCTGGGCTCCACGCGCGACATCGGCGGCTTCTCATTCAATCGCAAGCAGTCCAAAAAACTGAACCTCTTTGCCACCACCAGCTACATTAATTCACCGGCGGATTTATTCAGTCCCATAGGCGGACGGCGCGATGACTTTATGCAGACTGGCGGCTTTGGCTATCAGCCCAGCGGTCAATGGACCATACAGGGCACAGGCGGCTTGAGCACGCATGGCGGAATGGGGCGCGGAGAAGTCAACTACATCAGCCACCGCCTTACCTTCTTTGCCGCCGGCGGATCATCCTCTCTTCTGTTCCCACTGAACCGGGTCCAGTCATTGTTTTCCGGCACAACTTCAGCAAAAGCCGGAATGACCTGGAGTTCAAGTGATCGCTTGAGCGAATCGCTGTACTATCAGCACACTATCACGCAGTCTTTCGGCAACATCATTCATGCCGGCAGCTCGGACTATCTGACCCCGGCCTTTTCGTGGCGCGTGAACCCGCGCGATGACGTGAATTTCAGCTATACCTTCAGCCGCAATGATGGCGGCTTCTCAACCCAGTCCACTACCGGCAATCGTTTTGATACCGGCTGGCGGCATCAGATAACGCCGCGGATGTCCAACGCCGCACAGTTCGTGGCTGGCTCATTGCAGGACCCGTTGCAGCTCAGCTCAGAAGATGAATTTTCCTTTCGCGATTCGCTTACCTTTCTGATCAAGGGCGGAAGCATGATGGTCGGGCTCGAACACGACCGCCGCAATCCTTCCCTGGTGCGGAAGCTTGGGTCTGAGCTGGAACTTCTATCGCCGACGCTGCAAGCGTTGTTCCTGCAAGACCCGATTTCATTCGTGGAGTCGAACAACCTGCCGCCTGAGGTGAAGGCCCTTCTGGAGGCGCAGGTCCCAATCAGCACGTCGATTTCAGCATCAGCACAGCTCCGGCCCTGGAAGAAGCTGAGCTTCAACCCTAATTTCGCTTTTGCGCGCACATCGAACGGGAAGACTGATTCATGGACGCCGTTCGTCGGATACTCTCTGGCTTATCAGGTGCGCCCTTCCTTTGACTTCAATTCTGGCATGACCAACGTGTGGGTGCTGGGCAACAACGCGAACACCGTACAGCGCTCCACTCTGGTGTACTTCGGATTTACCAAAAGGTTCAGTGCCATGCCGGGCGCCTTCGTGCCTTCGCGCCACGTTTCCCGGATCATTGAAGGCCGCGTCTTTCGCGATAACAACGTCAACGGTGCATTTAACTTTGGTGAGCAGGGGCTGGTCGGTCTTCAGGTGCGGCTGGATGACGGCGAGATCGCGGAAACCGATGAGCAGGGCCGGTATAAGTTCTCTGATGTCAGCCAGGGCGAGCATAGCGTTTCTCTGGCGCTGACGCAGTTTGCAGGCTCTGTACGGATGACCACCAAGAACCAGGCGTCGGTAGACTTGATCCGGCAGCGGATCAGCGTGGTGAATTTTGGCATTGTCGATTTTGCCCGCGTTACCGGCAGCGTGTTCAACGATTTGCGTTTTGAAGGCAAACGGCCGCCGGATGCGAAAGGCCTTGCCGGCGTCCACCTGACCCTGGACGATGGCACGCGCAGGCGTACGATTGTTGCGCAGGATACCGGTGAGTTTGAGGTCGACGATGTTTCTCCCGGCGACTATAGGATTAGCGTGGATTCAAGCACGCTTCCCGCGAACTACTCGCTAGGGGAAGATACCTTCACTCTTCACGTCTCACCGGTTTCAACCACGGTGCAGAACATTCCCGCGCGTGCTCTGCGATCGATTGCCGGAAGAGTGTTTGTAAAGGTTCTGGCGGAACCCGCAGCCCAGCCTGTTGACTCGGGCAAGCTGAAGATCAGCGGCATGCCTGCCGGATCAGTCCGCAGCCAGCGCGGCGGAGGACAACAGGCAGGAGGCCGGGTAAGCCAGACAGGGCGCGGGCAGGCGCAGGGAACCAGCGGCGCTGCAACCGGAGGAGACTACAACCTGGTGCCGCTTGCCGGAGTCCAGATCACCGCCGGGTATGGAACGGTCAAGACAGATGAGAACGGAAACTTTCTGCTTCGCGATCTTCCCGCAGGCGACCTGACCGTAACGTTGATCTCCGCAAAGGATTTGCCGGAAGGAATGAAGGTCCCGTCAGGACAGGTGAAAATGCCTGCCGATCCCATTCAGGTGCAGGGAGCGTCCATCGTAATCAGTAATCCTGACCTGGCGCCTTACCTTGTGGACACGCCGAAAGCAGACGCGCCAAAATCCAAATAGGGCGGCAGCCCCTATGCAGGCTTCCCATGAAATAAGAAAAATAGTTCGATCATCAGGATCAGCACCACGATAAACTCCAGAAGAAAACCGCGTGACTGATGAAACTGCTCGATCATGAAATCGTAAAGTTCGTCGGCTGTGCGCAGCTTTTCCTGGACTAGCGCTTGATAATTTGTCACGCCGATCTTGACGGCACAAAGCTTGTAGACCCGCGCAAAAAACATGTCTCCCACAAACTTAAGGGCGTTGCTGGTGCGTTCCGTCAGTTCACTCACGTCAAGCAGCATCGTGCGCAGTCCTGCGGCGCCGCTCCGCATGCGCCATCCATAGAGAAGGCCTTTACGGCTTTCCACGAAATCGTAAACGCGCTCCAATTCGCGCGTCAGCATGTCGTCATAATGGCGAAATTGCAGAAGCTGAGAGTTGGCATATTCCAGCAGCCTGATCGTGGGTTCCGCTCCGGCGGGTGTATCAAAAAGAAAGGCCGCATTCCAGCCGGCGACGATGAGATCATTCTGGTAATACGACATGCACCCTTGCAGGACCTCCGCGCGCTCCTGCACGGCAAGCGGCGTTACGTCACCACGCACAATCTGGCTGATCTCATTTCCGTATTGCTGCAGCAGCTCTGCACCGGTCGTTATGCCGGCAACGGAATGCAGGTGAATCACGTAATAATCTTCGCTGAGCCAGTCGCTATAAGGCTTTACCAGGGCCGCGCTGATTCGCTGCAACTCTTCCCGGATCGTGTTACGGCAGAGATCGTCAAATGTGGTGCCGGAGATCCAGCTTCCTGCCAGTTGTTTCAGCTCGTCCCAGGTACCGGAAAAGGCAAAACGCAACAACAAACTCACAACACCATAATCATAGTACTGAAGCGTGGCTTCAAACCGCTCTCCGGTTGCAAGAGACAAAGGCGCTAACGGCTCCATGACCGGGGGACGCTCAAAACGCACGTGTTCTGGCGCCGGGTGTTTAAAGGCTGACGAGATGCGCGTGCCGCCGATCAGTGGCGGCAGATCAGAGAGTTTGATCTCCTCGGCAATGTCATACAGGCTTAGTACGACGATGGAGCCTTGAAGGTTCACGTTGGCCATGCTTCGTCCTGTACAGCAGAAGTCTCATGACACAGTGTACCCGGCCCCAGAGCGTCAGGGATTACTACTTTATGATGACTGTGACGACTCTGACCTGTTCTTCCTTTGCGAAGCTGCCAGCGGAATTCACCAGCATTGGGCGAACTTCTTCTGTAACGGAGAGTCTATCCTCTTGCGGAGACAGATTGTAAGTGACCAGATCTTCGTCGCGGTCGCGATCTCTATCGCGATGTCGATGATCACGAGGCGGAAGGACTACCGGCATCACAATCACGTTGATGTGCAGTTCGGCTTGCGCCGAGCTGCCGTTGGACTGGCTATTCTGGGCGAATGATGGCAGGCTCAATAGGACTGCGGCGAATGCGGCGAACAGGGTCGCAAGGGTCCGCATGCGGGGGAAAGTAAAAATATACATGCGCATGTCTTCCTTCCAGGTCTGATACCTATCGGCTCAGCGGCGTTGTTCCATGAGCAAAAAAAGACCTGGGTTTTAGGAACGGACATCGCGGCGCCTGATGGGAACCAACCTGGGACAGGGCACCATCATATCCAAAAGTCGGTCCGGCGGTCATCCAAGCGGCACCTTTTCCAGCCAGTGCGCAATGTTTACGGTCCACCCCAGCTGAGAAGAAATGGTCTGCTGGAGTTGTGAGGTGGCCTCCGGTTCACCGTGGACAAGCAAAGTATTTTTTGGTTTCTTTTTAAACGTCCGCAGCCAGAAGAGCAGCTCTTCCGTATCGGCATGATCGCTGAACTGTTCCAGGGCAGCCACCTGGGCGCGGATGGGCACTTCTTCAGAAAAGATGCGTACTGACTTGGCCGCATTCTTGATGATTTCGCCCCGCGTTCCGGGCGCCTGGAAGCCGATGAACAGCACCTGGTTCCGCGGATCAGGCAGGCGCAACAGCAGATGGTGCAGAATGCGCCCACCCGTCACCATGCCGCTGGAGGAGACGATAATGCATGGATACCGCACTTCATTGATCTTCTTGGAGTCCTCCTGCTTGGGCGCGAAGTGAAAACCTTCCCAGTTAATCGGCGAACCATATTTCCGCACCAACTCCCGGGTGGCGTCAGTGAATTCTTCTGAATACTTCATGAAGATTTCAACCGCTTTAATGGCCATGGGACTGTCAGAGAAAACGGGGACGCGCGGGATCTGGTTGGACTCCATCAGCTCTTTCAGCAGGAATAGAAATTTCTGCGTTCGTTCCACCGCAAAAGCCGGGACAACAACGGAGCCGCCCCGACGCACAGTATCGGTAATGATCCTGGCCATGTGCGGGCGCACATCGTCATGTGGATGGACGCGGTTGCCATACGTCGATTCCATCACCAGGATTTCAGGGTCCTCATTTCCATCAGGACCAGCACGTACGACGCGGCCGGGAGCGCTGGGCAGCAGCGGAACACGGCCAATGTCTCCGGTAAACAAGAACTTGCGGGCGTTACGCTCTGGGCCAAGAAAAAGCTCGACCATGCATGAACCCAGGATATGGCCGGCGTGGACAAAGCGGAATGAAAGCTCCGGACTGAGCCGCTTCATGTCGCCAAACGGGACAGGACTGAACAGGCCCATGCTGTCCTCAGCCTCCTGCAATGTGTAAAGAGGCAGCGCAGGATGGTGTTTGGAGGACTTCTTTTGATTGTGAAAGCGCGCTTCTTCCTCCTGCAGGTGGCCGGAGTCCGGAAGGATCACTGAACATAAATCGATTGTGGACTGCGTAGCATAGATTGGCCCTTTGAAGCCTTCTTTGGCCAGCCGCGGGATCCAGCCACAGTGGTCGAGATGGGCGTGAGTCAGGATCACCGCGTCAATCTCATGCGCCGGAACAGGAGTATCTTCCCAGTTGCGCAATCTCCATTCCTTTGCTCCCTGAAACATGCCACAGTCAATGAGCACTTGCAGCCCCTGCTTGCCAGACGCATTGTCACGCGTGTTAATGAGATGTTTCGATCCGGTCACAGTGCCGGCGGCGCCAAGAAATTGAAGATAGGCCACAATTTTCCCTGGAGGTCTGAATTTATTGAAACGCACCATTTCACAGTAATAGCTGCGATGAGCGCAACTACCAATTCAAACTACGCCGCAAAAGATAAAAACTCAGCCAATTTGGCTATGGGGCAATGTGGGGTGGCGGTTAGCGAGGTCAATTTCCGCTTTTCGATACAGAGTGCAATGGGTTATGGGATCAGCGCAAAAGATCGGTGTTCGTTTCCGAACAGCTTTTTACGTTAGCGAACACCTAAAAAGTCCCTTTAAACCCGCTGCTTGATAGTTTATAGTATTGTTTTCAGTTGCTTAGGCCATGTGCCACTTCGGCACAAAAAGTGCGATTTCAAGTCCGTATCTCGATAGGTTTGGGGCACGGAAAACAGGCAATCCTTCGGCGACCGGCGCCGCTGCTCTGATGAAGGAGTTGGGTATGCGTGAACTGAGGAAAGCAGGTTCGGCCCTCTTCGTGGGAATGGTTCTGATTGTTCTTACAGGTTTTGGCCCAAGACGCAGCGCAAATTCTCCCAGTGGCGGCGAGAGCGACGCTGTGGCCCGGCACATTGCCATGCTGAAGTCTGGGAAGCCGCAGCAGAAAGCGGCCGCTGCCTATTGGCTGGGACAACAACGGTCCGCCGCGGCGGGCGCGGTTGATCCGCTCCTGGAGCTGCTGGGTGATGCGACCACAATTGACGCCAAGCAGTACCGCCAACGACCGCTGGAGAAGATGACGCTGGGCGAGGAAGTGGCGGCTGCTCTGGTGAACATCGGACATCCTTCCATTGAGCCGCTGATTAAGGTATTAAAGACCTCTCCACAAGCGGAGGCGCGCAAGAATGCGGCCTGGGCATTGGGCGCTTTGCACGATACCGGCGCCACTAGCAACGAGATCTAAAAGAAGGGAACTCGCTCAAGGGCACTCCGGTTCAGTAGCTTTGTTATGGCTGATCAGCCAGAGGGAGCTATATCCCACCTTGCCCGGCTACGACGTTGTTTGGACTCATCCTCACGCTGGCGCTCGGAATCGGAGCTAACTCGGTGATCTTCACCGTGGTGAATGCTCTATTGCAGCCGCTGCCATATCCCTGACCTGGGACTGGCTGGTATCTGACTGAAGGAGACGGCCTGAGCATCGGAATTGGCCGACATGATCCGGTAACTTTTGTTGCGATTGCGGCCCTTCTTGGAGCGGTTGCGGTAATGGCCTGTTTGGTGCCGGCACGCCGAGCGGCGAAAGTGAATCCGATGGTAGCTTTACGCCATGAATGAGAAAATGGAAGAGAGTTGATAAATGAGTAAATTGGTCATCGGGGTAAATGTGGAGATTTTCTCGGTTTGTTACTCATTTACCAATGTACTCAATTTATCAAATTGCACACGGCTTCAAAAATGTTTTTTCAAGCATTAAACGGGAGCTGGCCCAACAGGATTTAGAAAAGGACACATGATTCAACTACGTAATGTAGAGAAAACAATCAAGAGCCCCGCAGGGACAGTCTGGCTGCTTCGGCGTATCAACGTCGATATAAAGGAAGGCGAGTTCGTCACCATCATGGGGCCTTCCGGCGCCGGCAAGACCACGCTGCTGAGCATTGTCGGCATGCTCGATGATGGCTGGGCGGGCGAATATATCTTCGCCGACCAGATGGTGCAAAAACTGGACCGCAAAAAACGGGCAGAGCTCAACCGCAGGTTTGTCGGTTTCGTGTTCCAGAGCTATCACCTGCTGGATAACCTGACGGTCCAGGAAAATATTGACGTACCGCTTTCCTACCGCGATATTCCGCGCGCGCAACGGGCCTCCATGGTGGCGGACATTCTGGATCGCTTCCAGATCGTAGGTAAGAAAGACCTGTATCCCAACCAGCTTTCCGGCGGGCAGCAGCAGTTGGTCGGCGTGGCGCGTGCCGTAGCCGGCAATCCCAAGCTGATCCTGGCGGACGAGCCCACCGGCAATCTCCATTCGGGCCAGGCAAAAGAGATCATGGAGCTGTTCCGCAAACTGAACCAGCAGGGAACCACGATCATTCAGGTGACGCACTCTGAAGCGAATGCATCCTACGGTAACCGCGTTATTCAGCTCAAGGACGGATGGATTGTAGAGGATTCAGCAGTTGTCCCAAGCAACGCAACGGCATGAGCCGCGATTGCACGGCGAGTGACAGTTTTTTGAAAACAGGAGATTTGGTGTCGACCAAAGCACAGGAAGTGGTGAGTGGGGTAGCGTCAAAGTCTGAACCCGTCCGCATTCTTATCGCTGACGATCAGGCGGACGTTCGCGAGGCCCTGCGCCTGCTGCTTAAGGCGGAGGGCTATGGCACTGAAACCGTTAGCACTCCGGGGGCGGCCCTGGAGGCAGTGCAGAGCAACGAATTTGACGTCCTGTTAATGGACCTGAACTACCAGCGTGATACCACCTCAGGGCAGGAAGGCATTGATTTGCTCTCTCGCATGCAGATGGCGGACAGCAAATTGCCGATTATCGTTATGACGGCTTGGGGCAGTGTAGAGCTGGCGGTTGAAGCCATGCGCCGGGGCGCACGCGACTTCATACAGAAGCCCTGGGACAACCACCGGCTCCTCAGCATCATTCGCACACAAGTGGATCTGTACCGCACCATGCGCCGGGCGGAACGGCTGGAAGCGGAAAACAGCCTGCTGCGTGCGCAGAACCGTCCTGTTTTTATTGCGGAATCAAAGGCCATGGAGCCGCTGCTGACTCTGTTGAGCCGCATTGGGCCAAGTGATGCCAACGTTCTGATTACAGGCGAACACGGCACCGGAAAAGAAGTCGTAGCGCTCACGCTGCACGCGCTCTCCTCACGCAGTGGTCGCCCCATGATCACGGTAAACACCGGCGGGTTGCCGGAAGGAACATTTGAAAGCGAGCTGTTTGGACATGTGAAGGGCGCGTTTACAGATGCCCGCGCTGATCGGGTTGGCCGTTTTGAACTTGCTGACCGAGGCACGCTCTTCCTGGATGAAATTGCCAATGTTCCGCTCAAACAGCAGGCTAAGCTCCTGCGTGTGCTGGAAACCGGTGAGATGGAGCGTGTAGGTTCCTCCAAGACGCACAAGGTTGACGTTCGCGTGATCTCAGCCACCAATGCAGACCTGAAACTGGAATCGGCGGAAGGGAGGTTCCGCTCTGACTTGCTGTTTCGTCTCAACACCGTAGAACTGCCGATCCCGCCGCTGCGTGAACGCAAGGAGGATATCCCGCTGCTGGCGGCGCATTTTCTCAAGCTTTATTCACAGCGCTACCGCAAGCCGGTCAAGGGGCTTGATCCGTCGGCATTGCAGAAGATGCTGGACCATCCCTGGCCGGGAAACGTGCGCGAGCTGGACCACGCCACGGAGCGCGCTGTGCTGATGAGCGCCAGTGAGCAGATCCAGCCCGCCGATCTTGGCCTGGAAAGCGAGAAAACGGCTTCCGCCAGAATTGAGGATTTGAGCCTGGAAGAAGTTGAAAACCTATTGATCAAGAAGGCCCTGGCGCGCCATTCAGGTAATATCAGCCATGCTGCGGACGCGCTCGGTTTGAGCCGAAGCGCTCTTTATCGCCGCATGCAAAAGTATGGCGTCTGATCCGACCTATCAACCCGTTCGCGGCCCCGTCGCAAGAGCTCTGGACAAGCGGATCAAGCTGAATTTTGACACGCGCATTCTTTTGATGACGCTGCTTATCAGCCTGCCCGGCGCCGTTGTTGCCGAACTGTTTCTCTGGCTGGGGAACCACTCCGTGGAGCTGAAGTGGACGGTCACGTTGTTCATTGCGCTGGCCTGGATGATTGGCAGCTCCATGCTGCATGCGCAGGTCGTCCGGCCCATGCAGACGCTCTCCAACATGGTTGCCGCTATCCGTGAAGAAGACTTTTCCTTCCGCTTGCGCGGAGCGGGGCGCGAAGATTCTCTGGCTGACCTGATCTATGAAATTAATTCGCTGGCCATGCGGTTGCAGCAACAGAAAGTCAGCGAGCTTGAAGCCACGGCACTCCTCAAGAAAGTCATGATGGAGATTGATGTGGCTGTGTTCACCTTTGACCAGCAGCAGCGCCTGCGCATTGTGAATCGTGCCGGTGAACAACTCATGGGCCGCATCGCTCCCCGTATGCTTGGCCTGACCGCTGAGGAGCTCGGGCTACAGGAATTTCTTCAGTCGCCCGGACCGCAGACCGTGCAGATGACGTTTCCCGGCAAGCATGGCCGCTGGGCCATCAGCCATACAGAATTCCGTGAGAACGGCGTGCCCCATCAATTGCTGATCATCTCTGACCTGAGCCGTGCGTTGCGCGAAGAAGAGCGCCAGGCCTGGCAACGGCTGATCCGCGTTCTGGGCCATGAGCTGAACAACTCGCTAGCGCCGATCAAGTCGATCGCCGGCACTCTGGGCTCTCTTACCGGGCGTGCTGCTCTGCCTGAAGACGTTGCCCAGGACATGCAGCAGGGGCTGCGTGTGATTGAGAACCGCGTTGAATCGCTTAATCGCTTTATGCAGGCTTACACACGCCTGGCGCGAATGCCAGCTCCCACTCGAGGGCGGCTCGATATCGGTCCGCTGGTGCAGCGTGCCGCGTCACTTGAGCGGCGCTTGCCGGTAAAAACGCTGGAAGGCCCTCCGGTGACCATTGATGCCGATCCCGATCAGATTGAGCAAGTGCTGATCAACCTGATCCGCAACGCCGTGGACGCTTCGCTTGATCCCGCGTTAAAACATCCTGGCTCGGTTGAGATCGGTTGGCGCACTAATGCGCGCAGCGTGGAGGTATTTATTCTGGACGAAGGCCCCGGTCTTCTTAACAGCGACAATCTTTTTGTGCCGTTCTTCACCACCAAGCATGGCGGTAGCGGGATCGGACTGATTCTGAGCCGCCAGATTGCTGAAGCCCACGGCGGCGTGCTCCAGCTCACCAATCGCTCTGACCGGACTGGCTGCGAGGCCGTGCTTGCGTTGCCGATTACTTACGATGCAGCGTTCGGTTAGACTTCGAGCAGACCCGGTCTTTCCTTGCCTCGACTGAGATTCTCAACGCCTCACTCCGTGCGCAATGCCAACATGGGCTCCGTGTTCGCTGCTCTCCGCGCCGGAATCACAGCGGCAACAAATGCCGCGGCCGCAAGCACGATTGTAGTGATTGTTAAAACCAGAGGATCATAAGGCTTGACTCCAAAGAGCTGGCTGGCCATCACGCGGCCACCGAAAATTGTGACTGGAATGCCGATGGCCAGACCGATGCCAACCTGGAGAAACGCGCCGCGCAAAACCATTCCGAGCATGTTCATGCGGTCGGCGCCAAGGGCCATGCGGATGCCGATTTCGCTCGTCCTGCGCTCAACGGAATAGGATGTAACTCCATAAAGCCCAATCGAAGCCAGGATCAACGCCAGGATGCCAAAAAACGATGTTAGTTTCGCGATCATCGCCTGTTGCATGAAATTTGCCTTCACCTGGCTGGCAAAGCTTTGGAAATCAACCACAGCCAGGTCGGGATTGATCTGTGAGAGCACCCGGCGAAGCTGCACCTCAAGCCCCATGACTTCACCGCGCGTCTGTATTTCAATGGCATTCAAGTACCTGGACCGATCTTCAAATTGCAGGTAACGCGGGTCGTCATTGATATGAGCGCTCTGGCCCTCGGCCAGGAAGTACATAGGACGCATCTTGCTCGTCGCGCCCCAGTAATTCGTATCTTCTGTTACTCCTACAATCTCAAACGCGCCCGCATGCTTCAGATCGTCACTGAAGTGTTTTCCGATGGCATTACCATCCTTGAAATATTTCTGCTCAAAGAAGCGGTTTACCACGGCGACTGTGCGTGTCGTCGGGGTATCCTGCTCATTGTTGGCACGGCCTTTGATGATCCTGGTGCCGATGGTGTCAAAATACCCTGGGCTCACGCGCAGCCATGAGGCGCCATGGTCAGGAGTTCCTGGCGGCGGTGGCGGTTCGCCTTCAAGATAAACGCCTTCGCCCCAGTTGTCTCCCTCCATGGGACTGTAGAGAGAAAAACTGACCTGCTGAATGCCGGGAATAGCGCTCAAATTGTCATGAAGTTGACGGTAAAGAGGCTCCAGCTTATCTGGCTTGTATCCGGCCATCTGCGGATCGATATGCAGGATGTAACGGTTCGTGGTGTCGAAGCCGAAGTTCCGATGTTGCATGTTATTCAAGCTGCGCGTGAGCAGGCCCGCCGCGCACAGCAACACCAGCGAAAGAGCCGCCTGCACCACCACCAGCGATTTCTGTCCCCAGGTGCCTTTGCGTCCCGTGGAGCGGCCTGCGCCGCGTAGTGCTTCAGCGGGATTTGCATTCGCCGTCATCCATGCAGGCGCAATGCCAAACAAGATGCCGGTCAGGAATGAAACAGCAAAAGCAAAGGCCAGCACCGGCAGTGACGGCGTGGCATGGATGGGCACATAATCATTTCCAAAGGCCAGGCGCAGAATCATGCTGGTGCCGGCGAAGGCAATGGCGATCCCGGCTACACCGCCCATCATGGCCAGCACCACGCTTTCCGTCAGGGCCTGGCTTACCAGCGTGCTGCGTGGAGCCCCCAACGCAGCCCGAACGGAAATCTGTTGTTTGCGCGTAGTCGCCCTTACGAGCATCAGGTTCGCCAAATTGGCGCAGGCAATGAGCAGCACAAAGGCGGAAACCCACATCAGCAGGTGCAGCCCGTCCTGGTATTCATCGCGCATCCTCTGCACGCCGCCTCCGCCGGGAGAAAAGTGCAGGGTTTGTTTGGCAACCAGAGGCTTGGATCGCTCTTCCACCTTGCTCTCCGGGCTTAGCAAAAACTGCCGCAACTCCACCTGCATCTGCGCTTCCATGGGCCGGTTCAATCACAGGCTCGGTGGACAACGGCAGCCAGAACGAAGGCGGATTGCTCTGCACCCGGTCACCAAAGAAGCCGGGCGGGGCAATGCCCACCACCGTTACCGGCTGCGAGTTGATGACAAACCCAGTTCCCACAACGGACCGGTCTCCACCGAACTTTTCCTGCCAGGTGCGGAAGCTCATCACCGCCACCGTCGGCGCGCCTTTATTGTCGTCCTCAGGAGAAATCATTCGCCCGGCATAGGCGGGAATTCCAAAGGTGGAAAAATAGTTCCCTGAAACAAATTCGCCCCGATAGGATTCAGACGGCTTGTTGCTTCCACCCCAGCGAACTCCCATCAGGCTATTTCCGGCCTGCATGGCCGCCAGATCCTCGAAGCCCGGGGTGTGTTCTTTAAACTGCTTGTACTGCTCAAAGGAGAAAAGGGACCAGTTATCCTGCAGCCCGCCGTTAATGCAGCAGTTTTCCTCATTGCCCACGCGCACAAGCTGCTCCGGCCTGGCGACCGGCAGCGATTTCAGCAGCACCGCATGCACCAGCGTAAAGATCGCCGTTGTCGCACCGATACCGAGCGCCAGTGTCAAGATCGCAGTTGCTGTAAATCCAGGAGCTTTCCTGAACTGCCGCAACGCATAACGAACGTGCTCCAGAACCTGCATTTCGATTTTGTTCCTCCTGGTTTTGACCTTGCGCTTTGAATCACTTGCCAGACGTTCCGCCCGGGTTTACTTGTGCTCACTAGTTCAATTCCGGCACGTCTTTGGGGACATGTGTCTAAACCAATCTTTCCGGTAGCCCTGTTTGAACGAAGAAAGCCTTAACACCCCGGCCCACATGTCCATCTGAGACGTATATACGGTCCCTGGAGAAAAAGGTTTCCAAGTTTTGTGCACATTTTCGGTTGATATTATTTTTTGAAGGGCTGGATGGGCCTCCCCCACGGACAATTGTCGAGCCCTGGCAAATAAAGATTGGGGACTTGTCGATCTGGCTCCCCGTTGTTCGACATCAATGTAGAGGCTGGACATTTCGTCCTTGAAAGGAGACAGATAACAATGCGATGCATGGTGATCGTCAAGGCCACCAAGGATTCGGAGGCAGGTATTATGCCGAAGGAGAAGCTGCTTGCCGAAATGGGGAAGTTCAATGAAGAGCTGGTGAAAGCCGGCATATTGCTGGCAGGCGAAGGCCTCCAGCCTAGCTCCAAAGGCAAGCGCGTCCGGTTCTCAGGAGAAAAGCGGACCGTGATCGACGGGCCTTTCACTGAAACCAAGGAGTTGATTGCCGGCTTCTGGCTATGGCAGGTACGGTCAATGGATGAGGCTGTCGAGTGGGTCAAACGCTGCCCCAATCCACATGAGGGGGAAGCCGAGATTGAGATTCGCCAGGTATTTGAAGCAGAAGACTTTGGCTCCGAACTTACTCCTGAGCTCAGGAAGCAGGAGGAAAGATTATGCTCCCAGTCAACCGCAAAGAAACGGTAATTGTGACACGACGAAAAAATTTGTCTTTCGTGTCGATTTTGCTGCCCCTTCGTTCGACGTATAGATAGAGCCAGGGTCCGGATGAGCAAGACAATCCGAAGAGCTGGCTTACAGCCCAAATAAATAAGGAGATGGAACGATGCGATTCATGATGATAGTCAAGCACGCCGAGAATCAGGGGATGCCTCCCAAGGAATTGATGGATGCGATTGCGAAGCTCGCTGAAGAGCAAACCAAAACCGGCACAATGCTCGGAAGCGGGGGACTGGGCCCAACCTCGCTGGGCGCCCGCGTACGGCTTTCCGGGGGCAAGGTGACCGCGACAGA
Source organism: Terriglobia bacterium (assembly GCA_020072585.1). Lineage (GTDB taxonomy): Bacteria > Acidobacteriota > Terriglobia > Terriglobales > Acidobacteriaceae > Angelobacter. The sequence continues at coordinate 258,112 of JAIQGL010000003.1, forward strand.
TGGGCCGTTCACGGAGGCCAAGGAAGTCATTGGCGGTTATGCGCAATTTGAATTGAAATCGAAGGAAGAGGCGCTGGAATCGGCGGTCCGATTCATGGAGCTTCACAAAAAACACTGGCCGGGGTGGGAAGGTGAGACTGAGGTCCGCCAAATGTACGGTCCGGACGATTTCCCTTGCAAGACATAGGGAAGATCGCGAGTAGAGCGAAGCGGTAAAGCACTACTCAGACCATGGGGCGTCGAATATGTAAAGAAATAAGTGAAGCCATGGGATAGAGTGTTGCGGCCTTGCGCTGACATGGCAAAAATGGTGTGATCAGTAGGCATGCAAGCTACTGATACACATCGCGCGATTGACGCCGTCTGGAGGATTGAATCACCCAGGCTCATTGCCAGCCTCACGCGGATTGTGCGCGATATCGGCTTTGCCGAAGATCTCGCACAGGATGCTCTTGTTGCCGCGCTTGAGCAATGGCCGAAGTCGGGCGTGCCGGACAATCCGGGCGCCTGGCTCATGGCCACCGCCAAACACCGTGCTATTGACCACTTCCGCCGCAGCACGCGCCTTGAACGCAAGCATGCAGAGATTGGTCGTGAGCTTGAGGCCCTGGAGATGGCTGTGCCGGATCTCGAAGCCGCGCTCAATGACAATGTGGGCGATGACCTGTTGCGGCTCGTCTTTATTTCCTGCCATCCCGTTCTCTCCACTGAAGCCCGGGTTGCGCTCACGCTCCGCCTGCTAGGAGGCCTGACCACCGAGGAGATTGCACGTGCGTTCCTTGTCGCCGAGCCGACGATCGCCCAGCGCATCGTCCGGGCAAAACGCACCCTTGCCGAAAAGCATGTTCCCTTTGAGGTTCCGCGCGGAGCTGAACTTGCTGCACGTCTGTCGTCTGTTCTTGAGGTCATCTACCTGGTCTTTAATGAAGGTTACGCTGCTACTGCCGGTGACGATTGGCTCCGGCCCGCGCTCTGTGAAGAGGCGCTGCGTCTGGGGCGCATCCTGGCCGAACTGGCTCCGCACGAACCCGAGGTGCACGGCCTTGTTGCCCTGATGGAGATTCAGGCATCGCGCGCGCGGGCGCGTGTGGGCCCTTCGGGAGAGCCTATCCTCCTCTTTGATCAAAACCGCGCGCACTGGGACCAGCTTCTGATTCATCGCGGACTCGCCGCCCTGGACCGCGCAGAGAAGCTTCATGCAGAGGGGCTTCGCGCAGAAAAGCCGGGTGCAGAAGAGTCTGGCAACAGCTCCGGCTCGTATGCACTCCAGGCTGCCATCGCTGCCTGCCATGCCCGAGCGCGCACACCTGAGGAAACTGACTGGCCTCGCATTGTCACGCTCTATGCGGCACTCGGCCAGCTCATGCCGTCTCCAGTTGTGGAATTGAATCGCGCTGTTGCGGTTGCAATGGCTGACGGACCGGCGGCCGGGCTTGCAATCGTTGATGCGCTGATTGCGGAACAATCACTTGAGAAGTACCACCTGTTGCCCAGTGTGCGTGGCGATCTCCTCCATAAGCTGGGCCGTTTTAATGAAGCCCGCGCAGAGTTCGAGCGCGCGGCATCACTAACGCGCAACTCCAGGGAACAAGAGCTGCTCCTTAAACGCGCCCTGGAGTGCGTGGGGCGTTCAACAACGCCGGGACCTGAATAGTAGAAGACATCTGTCACCTACTGTATTGCACGTGCCGCCTGATTTTTCCCAACGCTGGTACCACTCAGCAGCGTGACATTTTTTGTATTGTCATCAGGCACGCGGTCAATGAGCAAGGCAAACGGGTCCACACCAGCTTTTTCCGGCAATGAATCAGTCACAAAAGTAAATTGTGAATCTTTCTGCGTGATGTGAATGCGCTGGCGGTAGAGCGTATCACCATATTTTTTGTTTTTCGCGGGCCGGGCGAACGCGCCAATGTCGATGTAGTCGTTTACCGGCACCTCTGTTTCATTGCCCTTGGCGTCAGCTTTGTATTTATGAGTTTCCACTTTAAGGGTCACATCATATTTGCCGTCAGCGCGCTTCTGAGCACTTGCGTCAAGCGTGCGGTTGGAGAAGATCGTGATGTCCTCAAACAGGTCCTTGATAAGGTATTGCAGGTCGGCCGGTGTCTGCTCTTTGAGCGCATCTACCAGAGCGTATGATGTGGGATACGGCGGCTGCGCGTAAGCATATTGCGCGATCACCTTGCGCAGCGCCCGATTGACCGCCTCTTCACCAATCATCTCTTTAAGGTAGTAAAGCACCACGCTCCCTTTGCGATAGTGAATGTAGCCCTGGTTCGCCTCAACCGTCAGCAGCGGCCGTTCCTTGAGCCGTTCCGCGCCGCGTGACCGCAGATAGTTGTCCATTTCATATTTAAGGAATTTGCGCATGGTATCGCGCCCATATTCTTTTTCCATCACCATCAGGGCCGAATACTGGGCCATGGTTTCAGAAAGCAGCGTGGCCCCTTCCATGTTGGCTCCAATCACCTGGTGCGCCCACCATTGGTGTCCCATTTCGTGGGCCACTACATAAAAGACGAAGTCGATATCGTCCGGCTTATTGATGTTGGCGATAAAGCCAATCGCTTCTGAGTATGGCATTGTGCCAGGGAACGCTTGCGCAAAACGGGCCACGCGCGGAAACTCAATGATGCGGGCTTCCTTATGGAAATAGGGGCCAAAATTTTTCGTGTAATAGTCCAGCGACTTCTTAAGGGAGTTCATCATGCGCGGGACGTTCCAGGGATGCTGCCGGTCGTAATAGACCTCCAGTTTGATCCCGTTCCACTCCTCGCGCGCCACTTCATACCGAGCGGACATGAAGGAGTAAAAATTAAGAGACTGGTGGTCAAGCTTATATTCAAAGAAGCGGCGGCCATTCTCCTGCCATTCCCGCAGCAGAGAACCCGGCGCGATGGCCACCTGATCAGCAGAGGTGCTGATGACCGTCTGCACGTCCACCCAATCGGAATGGCCGCCTAAATAGGTCTCGCGGCAATTGTCCGTGCAGTTGCGTTCGAGCGGAGGCATGCGGTCGATCTCTTTCAATCCGAATTTCTTGCGGTCATTCGGGTCCGCGAGCTGGCGCTGAGACTGATAGCCGACGATCGGTCCAATGGTGTTGTTGAAGAAAGTCCCATTCTGTACGAGCTCAACCGTGCTCAGATCATTCTCAAAACCGCGGTTCCTGCTTTTCACCGTGAAGTGCATGGTACGGGTTTCATTGGGTTGCAAGGGCGAATCGAATTTGTAGATCCGATAGTAAAGTTTTTGGTCGTCCTTGCTGAGAGAAGCGCCTGGGATTTCGATTTCGGTTACATAGTTGGGATCGATGGTGAAATGGATTTCCTCAAGTGGCTGTGCAAGCGGGTTCTGGATCGCCTGTTCCCCGCGCATCACGATGTTGCGCGACTCGGGATATACCTCAATGGCGTACTTGACGCTACGGACGCGTGGCTGAGGTTTTTTCTCATACTGCTTGTACGCTTTCTCGTATTCGGCTTGCCGCCGCTGTAATGTTTTTGGTCCAACAACCCGGTTCACAACCGCTGTGTTGTACCAGATCCAGCCGCCGGTTGAAGCGAATGCCAGCAGGCAGAGAAGGGTGGCGGATACCCATCCGCCGTGAAAACGCTGGGCTGCATTGCGGCGCCTTCCGGCCCAGCGGTCCTGTTTGCCCCGAGGCCAGAACATCACCGTTAAAATCGCCAGCAATCCGCAGAAAAGAAGCCAATAGAGCGTGTACCAGCTCCATGCTGCACGATAAGGAGCGTCACCAAACATGTCTGAGTGGACCACGTTCGGTGTGCCAGCAAACTGAACCAGGTTGGTGGCAACGTTCAACGGCCCCCACATGAATGTGTTTCCAGCCAGGAAAACAATATAAAAGAAATAACCGAGGTATTTATTTGGTGAAAGCGCATGAATGAAAAAAGCCAATACGCCCAGACACAAAAAAGCTGAGGCATCGCGAATCAGTAGTTCATACAGATACAGACCAATCTGGTAGCGGTGGTAGCCATGCCACGCTTGTACGGCAATGCCGCCCAGCAGGGCTGCCGTTTGCATGAGCATCACCATCAGGATTAACGTGAGCAAACGTGACGAAAGAGAGATCCACTCAGGCGTTGGTGTGGAGTCTGCAATCTCGTCCATGCGTTCATCACGGTCCTTCCAGACCAGCACGCCGGCATAGTAGGTAATCACAATTACCACAAACAAATACAGCGTGCCTCGTATAAGGTCCAGGACCCAGTACGTGACGGGAAGAGTGTGATTACCGTAACCTTCGGTGGCATTAAGGGCTATGCTGGGAATGCAATTCAAGAGTGATGCTACAGCGATTACGATGAAGAATGTGCTCCGCGTCATTCCCAGGAAGTGGATCTTGAACGAACCCCAGAATTTTGGCCAGAGTGAGTCGTGTAACTGCGGACGAATCAGCGTGACTGGTGGGGCAGGCTCGGCCAAAAGCGCCTGCAATCCGTCATCCAACACTGCTTTGGTCTTGGTGCGCCTTTCAGCAAAGCTGAAGCGTGAATAGGCGGCCGCAAAAACCAGACATCCGGCGCCTATCCATATAAGACGGTTCCATAACAACAGCCCATCAAAGCCAACGGAGAGGGTGTTTTTTTCCGAGACTGTCCAGTAGCGCGTGAGAAAACTGAATGCGCGTCTGCCAAAAGGATCCAGGAGCGCGGCGAGTTGCTCATGCTGAATGTCCTGGGTCAGCGCTCCAGCAATACCATAGCCGGTGAGCAGCAGTAGAGCAGCAACAAAGGAGACGATTTCATTCCTTGCGAGCACGGCGATAGCAAACAGCACGGCAGCCACAAAGAATGCGTTCGGCACAGCGAAGACCGCAATGCCTTTCAGGTGCGCAGCCCAGTCAACCCGTCCCCACCTTTCCGGATCCACCCAGGGCATATACTTGGCCACCAGAATGCCGAAAGAAACTCCTAACATCGGGATCACTGATACAAAAGTCGCACCGATGAAACGGCCCAATAGAAAATCGATTCGGCGAAGCGGCGTGGTGAAAATAATCTGGTAGGTGTTGTGGCTGAAATCCCTGATGGCGGCAGAGTTTACGAACGCCGTTGACATAAGCAGCGTCAGCAGCGCGATAAACGAGTAGAAATTCTGGATGACAAAGGGTGCGTTATGCAGCGTATTCGAGAGAGAGCCGCCTACCTGTACATTGTCAGAACTTACGGCCCCGAAGATCAGCAATCCTATGATGAAAAGGAAAATCCATACCATCCAGGAGCGGAGCCAGAAACGAATTTCAAACAGCGCTATTCGTAGAAACATGGTCTCTCCCTAATTCCAGTTCCGGATTTTGGTAAAGAACACGTCTTCGAGATCCGGCTGGCTGGGGAGAAACCCATCACCCGGCGGCTGCTCTCCAAACACGTGCAGGAACGGCCGTCCGCCGACCAGTTTGTTTGAAACCACGCGGAATGTCTTTTCATAATGCGCCAGCTCCGGCTTCTCAATTGAACGCTGCCAGATCCGGCCATTCAGTTCAGAAATTGCGGCCTGCGGTCCACCCTGATATAGGACTTTGCCCTCATGAATAATGGCCATATTGGTGCACAGGTCCATCACGTCTTCCACGATGTGAGTGGAGAGGATCACGATCACCTGTTCTCCAACCTCAGCCAGCAAGTTGTAGAAACGGTTGCGCTCTCCGGGATCCAGACCCGCCGTAGGCTCATCTACGATCAGTAGCTGCGGATTGCCAATAAGCGCCTGAGCAATGCCGAAGCGCTGGCGCATGCCTCCGGAAAAACCTGTTAACGCCTTCTTGCGGACGTCATACAGATTGCAGCGCTGCAGCATGGCGCCCACCACTTGTTTGCGCTCACGACTATTGGTAATTCCTTTCAGCAGGGCCAGATGGCTGAGCATGTCCTGCGCCGAGATTCGGGGATAGACGCCAAATTCCTGTGGTAGATACCCCAGACGACGCCTGACCTCGTCCTTTTGCTTCAGCACATCGATCTCGCCAAGCGAGACGGTGCCGCTATCCGGCTCCTGCAGCGTGGCCAGCGTCCTCATCAAAGTGGACTTGCCGGCCCCATTGGGCCCAAGCAGGCCATACATGCCTCGCGGGATCGTCAGTGACACGTTGTCCAGCGCTTTCACGCCGTTTTTATAAGTCTTGGAAAGGCTCTTGATGGTTAGTTCCATGCTCATGCCTCACTATTACGCAAAAGGTTAGGATAAGTTTCGAGATAGGGCCAAATTCTGTCTTTGTCTGCCGCTGGGCTCAACTTTCACCTATAGAGACGTTCCGAAGACGCTTAAGTTACCGGGGCTGGCCAGCAGCAAAGGAAATCTGTTGAAATGTTGTTCAGTACAGGAAGTTTGGGCCAGGCACGGCTTGCGACATAGTACCAGATACAAATGGCAGGCAAGCATTGAGAGATGGGAAACGGTACGCGATTTCCAAAAGATTGGCTGCCCCCCAGGGATTCGAACCCCGATAGGCTGCTCCAGAGGCAGCTGTCCTACCATTGAACGAGGGGGCAGTTAGTTGTGCACACGAAATACGTTCGGCCGGCATTCGTCTCAAGAATCAACGATTCCAAGCCTTATTGATTCTATGATGCTCCTCAGGGCAGGTCAAATCTGCAAGCGAGGACCCGTCTTGACAAGCGGTCTTGAAGTGTTCGTTTCGGGCGCAAAGAATTCAAACCATGCCCTGGCAGCTGGCAGGAGATGCTCAAACTACGTTATCAGTAGATAAATTTGGAGAATCTTTAAGTTTTTTGGCGAATCTTTATTCTGAAAGTTCTTCTTCGAAGAATTCTTCCTTTAAAAATCAAAGGAGCATGATGGAACATAACCTGGAACAGACAATATCTCTGCTTACTCGCACTCCCGTTGCTCTTAACGCTCTTTTGCGCGGTCTGCCGGAAACATGGACATTGCGAAATGAAGGTGAAAACACCTGGAGCGCATTCGATATCATTGGCCATCTGATTCATGCTGACCGCACGGATTGGATGACGCGGGCAAACAGAATATTGCAATCCGGTGAGAGCCGGCCGTTTGATCCATTTGATCGCCTGGGACAGACTCGAGAGAGCCAGGGCAAATCGCTGGAGCAGTTATTGGATGAATTTGCCCGAGTGCGGTCAGAAAAGCTAGACGAACTGCGTGCATTGAATCTACGGCCACAGGACCTGGAACTGCGGGGACGGCATCCTGCTCTCGGCGTGACGACTCTGGGGCAGCTGCTGGCCACCTGGGCAGTTCATGACTTGACGCATCTGCACCAGCTCTCAAGGGTGATGGCCTGCCAATATCGTGACGCCGTGGGCCCCTGGAGCCAATACCTTGGCGTGCTGCAATGTGCCGGCCATAGCTCCTGAGGGCTTTTTAGGAGCAGACTTCTTCGCGCTGTTGCACCCACTCAGGTATTCTTGGTTGGCATAATCCTTTCCGTCCAAAAGGAGCTCACATGGCGGAGCACATCGTCGTTTCGGTCCAGAACCGTGTCCTTACCCTGCGTCTGGATCGTCCGGAGAAGAAGAACGCTTTAACGCTCAGCATGTATCGGGGCATGATTGAGGCGTTGCAACAGGCTGAAGCCGACCCCGCTGTGCGTGTTGTCCTGATCACAGGCACCGCGGATTGCTTTACCGCCGGGAACGACCTGATGGATTTTGCCAATGCCAAACCCGGTGAGACGAGTCCGGCCATTATCTATTTGCAGACGCTGGCCGCTGCGCAAAAGCCGGTGATTGCCGCTGTGGGCGGCGTGGCCGTGGGCATCGGCACAACCATGCTGTTGCATTGCGATCTGGCATATGCCGCCAGCGGCGCGCGCTTCCAGCTTCCTTTCGTCAATTTAGGTCTGTGTCCGGAAGCAGGTTCCAGCATTCTGCTGCCTGCATTAATGGGGCATCGCCGGGCGGCGGGGCTCTTATATTTTGGTGAGCCATTCAGCTCTGAAGTGGCGCAAGAACTGGGAATTGTGAATGCGGTATTGCCAGCGAGTGAACTGCTGGCCACGGCAACAGCAAAGGCACAACAGCTGGCGGAGAAGCCTCCGTCAGCTCTGCGGACGACCAAAGCTCTGCTGAAGCACAGCGCGGCCGGCTCGGTGGCCGATGCCATGGCGCGCGAAACAGAAAAGTTCGCCGCGCTTCTGCAAGGCCCGGAGGCCCGTGAAGCCATGATGGCTTTCATGCAGCGGCGCAAACCGGATTTTTCAAAATTTTAGTTTAAGTTCTGATTTTTCAAAGTTCGAAGACTGCTAAGCAAGAAAAGGCATTAGCCCGTCAGCTCTTCGCGCCAGCCATCTTTCTTCATCTCTGCCTGGAACCAGCGCTGCAGGCGTGTGCGGGTTTCTGAAGGCACTTCTCCAAATTGAATTCCATGGTGGCCTGCATTGTTCGCCCAGGCGATGCGTCCGTGCAGCTCAGCCTGTGTCTCTGTTTCCGGAATGGTGAATTGGATAACTACCGGCGCGCCCTGGCTGAGCATCTTGTGGACAGAAACCGCTGCGCCTCCCAGACTGATATTGAGCAGGTTTGCGTCCAGCCATTCCTCCCCATGTTTCAGCTTCACGGGCGAGCAGGTCTGCTTGCGGTAATAGCGCTGCTGTTCCACGCCCAGCGTGCCCACCGCGGCTTCACCCTCATTTTCGCGATAGCTCTTGAGTTTGCGCAGCAGTGTGCGACGTGAAATCCCCAGTGCCTCCGCCGCCTTGCCCTGATTGTTGCCGCAGCGTTCCAGGGTGTCAAAAACAATTTGCTTTTCCAGTTGGTCCAGGTCATGGTTAAGGTGCGCTTTGCCGGAGCTTTGCTGCGTGCCCTGACTCAGCTTTAAATCATTTGCGGTAATCTCCACATGGGCATTTTGGGCCAGCATGACCGCACGAAAAACGGAATTGCGCAGCTCGCGGACGTTGCCCGGCCACTCATAGGTCAGCAGCGCGCTGATTCCATCGTTGGAAAAACGAGAATTCGGATAATGCTGGTGGAGAATCTGCTCGGCGATCGCCAACAGGTCTTCCGGTCTTTCCCGCAGTGGCGGGATCTCCAGCTTGAATTCGGCCAGCCGATGGTACAGATCATTGCGGAAGCGGCCCGCGCGCACCAGCTCTTCCAGGTCCTGATTGGTGGCCGCTACCACGCGCACGTTCACATTCACTTTTTTGTTTCCACCCAGCCGGAAATATGGAACACCATCCAGTACGCGCAACAGCTTGACCTGCACTTTGGGATCGAGATCGCCAATCTCGTCCAGGAACAGCGTGCCGCCATCGGCCATTTCAAAGTAACCGATCTTCTGTGCGTCGGCGCCGCTAAATGCGCCTTTCTCGTATCCAAAAAGCTCGCTCTCTACCAGATGTTCAGGGATGGCGGCACAATTTACGTCCACCAAAGGCTTGTTGCAGCGCAGAGAGTGGCTGTGAATGGAGCGGGCAACCATCTCTTTGCCCGTACCTGTTTCACCCACAATCAGCACGGCAGCGGGATGACACGCCACCTGCTCCACCAGCCGCATCACGCGTTTCAAAGCGTCGCTGCGGATAATCTGGCTATTCAGGTCGCACGAATTGTGGACCTTTGTCGACAACTGATTCTCCCTATACATGCGCTGTGGCACACAGCGCATATCTGTCACCTGATATGGGCAATGATGGGACAAACCAGTCACACCCAGCAATCGAGAAGCTTCCTGGCTTGGTTACTAAAGTCCTCAAACTTTCAGCTTGGGATGGCTGCTCAATGGAGATTGGAGTCTCGATTGCAGAGTTTTTAATGAATGTCGCGCTCCCATAAAGGAGGCCGCGCTCTCATGGCTGTGACATTTCGGCACGTGATACAGGCGGGGTATGTGACAAAAGTGTCGTAAGGGCTAGTACGGCAAGTGGAAATCGATATCATGATATACCGCTAAACCAATGAAAATAAATCGGGTTAGAGCATCTCTGCTTAAACGCGATTTGGCCCGGCACTTGCCTAGATAACCTGTGGAGTTCCTCAACAATATGTCGAAGCAGGCCCGATTCTTCCTTTACACAGTATGCCTGGCTGGTCTAGCGACCATCGTCTATGGCGGCATTGTGTGGAAAGTAGACAATCTGGCGAAATTTGGCGCCTACGTGCTTACCGCCATGCTAGCTTCGCGGCTGAAAGTGGAACTGCCGGAAATTACAGGAACGATTTCCGTCAACTTCCTCTTCATTCTTATCGGTATTGCCGAACTGGGTTTTAGTGAGACGCTAACGCTGGGCTGCTCCGCGATCCTGGTGCAGTGCCTGCTCACGAAGCATCGCTGGCCCAAAATCGAACAAGTTCTGTTCAACGTTTCCAGTGCGGCGGTTGCCATTGCGGCTGCCTACTTTGTCTATCATGGTCCGCTGCATACCCGGCTGCGTCCGAACTCCGCATTCCTCTTGATGCTTTCCGCGGGTGTTTACTTCCTGCTGAATACAGTGCCGGTGGCCACGATCATCGCCCTTACGGAAAACAAGCAGCTGCAAAAAATCTGGACTGACTGCTATTTCTGGTCTCTGCCGTATTACCTTGCCGGCGGCGCCCTGGCCGCGCTTTTCGGCTGGATCACAAGAATGGTGGGCTGGCAGCCGACCTTGCTCGCGCTGCCGGCAATGTTTGTGATCTACCGTTCCTATCGCCTCTACCTGGGCAAGCTGGAGAATGAAAAAAATCACGTTGCCGAGATGGCGGCGTTGCATATGCGAACCATTGAGGCGCTGGCTCTGGCCATTGAAGCCAAGGACCAGTCTACGCACGATCATCTGGAACGCGTGCGCGTCTATGCCGTGGAGATGGCCAAGAGGCTCAACCTGCCTTCGGACGAAATAGAGGCGCTTCGGGCCGCGGCTTTGCTGCATGACATCGGCAAGTTGGCGGTTCCCGAGCACATTATCTCCAAGCCGGGCAGGCTCACTCCGGAAGAGTTTGAAAAAATGAAGATCCACCCCATTGTGGGTGCTGAGATTCTGGAACGTGTTCACTTCCCGTATCCCGTGGTGCCAATTGTTCGCGCGCACCATGAGCGCTGGGACGGCACAGGATACCCGGATGGATTGAAAGGTGAAAATATTCCTATCGGAGCCAGAATCCTTTCCGCCGTGGATTGTCTGGATGCTCTGGCCACGGACCGCCAATATCGCAAGGCATTACCGCTCGACGATGCCATGCAGTGGGTGGCCGACCAGTCAGGCAAGGCTTACGATCCCGTTGTGATCAGCATGCTTAAAGCCAGCTACAAAGAGCTGGAAACGATTGTTCGTTTGCAGTCGCACCTTCCGGACCGCCAGAAGCTTTCAACTGATTTCAAGGTTGAGCGCGGGAAGGAGCCGGCCAATGGCTTTGAAACGGACAAGATGACAGAACCGGGCAACCAGGCAGCGTTTCTTTCCTCCATTGCCGCAGCCAGACAGGAAGCACAAACACTCTTTGAGTTGACGCAGGACCTGGGCAATTCGCTCAGCTTGAGTGAGACGCTCTCCGTGCTCAGCGGCCGGCTGAAGCGCCTGGTGCCGTATGATGCGATTGCTACTTACATCGTGCGCGGCAATGAATTGTTGCCTGAATACGTCAATGGAGATAACTTCCGGTTGTTTGCCGCTTTGCGAATCCCGCTGGGTGAAGGCCTGTCAGGGTGGGTGGCGCAGAATCGCAAGCCCATGCTCAACGGGAACCCGGCGCTGGAACACGGTTACGTGCATGATCCCAACCGGTACAGCCCTTTGCGTTCCGCAATCTCGGTACCTCTCGAAGGACTGCAAGGAGTAGTAGGCGCACTCACGCTCTATCACTCTGATGCCGACGCCTACACGTCAGACCATCTTCGCATTCTGCTGGCCATTAGCTCGAAAGTGGCGCTTTCCGTGGAGAACGCGCTTGCTTTCCAGGAAGCTGAGAGTTCCGCCACCACGGACTACCTGACGGAATTGCCAAATGCCCGTTCGCTGTTTATCCATCTTGACCGCGAATTGGCCCGCTGCAAACGGCTGGATACCTCCTTGACCGTGATGGTCTGTGATTTGGACGGCTTTAAGAATATTAATGACCGGTTTGGCCATCTCGAAGGTAATCGCATCCTGCAGCATTTCTCTGAAACCTTACAGGGCTCCTGCCGGGAATATGACTATGTGGCCCGTATGGGTGGCGATGAGTTCGTGATTGTCGCGCCCGGCTTGAGCGCCTCCGCGGCAGAAGCGCGCGGCATCTGCCTGAGCGAGCTGGCCGGCAACGCAGGCCGCGAGGTCTGCGGTGTGGAATGGCTTTCGCTGAGTGTAGGTTGTGCCATCTACCCTGAGGACGGGGTGGATGCAGAAAAGCTTTTGGCGGAAGCGGACCGTCGCATGTACATACAGAAACAGGAGCATCACAAGATTCTTAAGGTACTCAATACGGTGGCGGATGTGCGGCGGCCCAGCAATTTCCGCGACGCGGTGGCCGGATAATGCTGCGTTTCTGGGGTTGGGCTCTGCTGCGCCTAGCGGCGGTCATGCTCATGGCGAGTTTTGCGGGGGCCATGCTCATGCGCGTTGCTCCTGGCTTCTCTTCAGATGACCAGGAACTTAATTCCGGGCTTTCCGCACAGAGTATTCAAGCCATCCGTACAGCGCACATGGCGGATGCGAATGTCCCTCGTTTTTATGCGCAATACCTTGTTTCGCTGGTAAAGGGTGATCTTGGCACTTCGCGCTCACTGAACCAGCCTGTAAAAGACCTTCTGCGGGAGCGTCTGCCCGTAACTCTGGCCAATCTGGCTTTCGCCCTTGCCGTGGGATGGCTGCTGGGACTGGTTTTGGCCGTCGCCGCGCAAACCTGGAACGTGCGTGCGCTTACTTTCCTGGCCAACGGATTGAGCGGGACATTTATCTCCACTCCGGCTGCGGCTTTGGCGCTGGTTTTTCTGCTGCTGCGATGGCCACCCGCTTTCGCGGCCGCGTTGCTGGTGTTTCCCAAGATTTATCGCTACACGCAAAATCTGCTGCAGCAGAGCTGTGAGATGCCGCACGTCCTCACGGCGCGGGCAAAGGGCGCAGGGCCCTGGCGAGTGATGGCTTGGCACGTGGCGCCGGTCGCCTTGCCCCAGTTGATTGCTCTGGTGGGTGTTTCGGTCAGTATTGGTATCGGTGTCCTGCTGCCGATTGAGGTAGTGAGCGATGTTGCCGGGATCGGCCAGCTCGCCTGGCATGCCGCACAGTCACGCGATCTGCCGCTGTTGGTGAACCTCACCATGGTCGTAACGTTTATGACCGTGTGCGCAACCCTGATCTCAGATGCCGCACAGCGCGGATTCACGCGGAGCAACGCATGAAGACCATGCGGATCGTCGCGATTACGGTGCTGTGCCTGACGGCGTTGACCATTCTGGGCGCAAGCTATCTGGCGCCTGCTGGATATGAACAACAATTTCGCGAGACGCCGCAGGCGGGCCCTTCGGCACATCATCCATTGGGTACTGATGATCTGGGGCGCGACCGCTGGGCGCGGCTGCTTTATGGCATGCGCGTTTCTCTGACGCTCGCGCCCCTAGCAGCGCTCTTCACCACCGTGCTGGCAGGACTGGTAGGCGGCATTGCCGGATATTATGGCGGATGGACGGAACGCTGCTGCAAATTGCTGATCGATCTCTTTTTGTCGGTGCCATGGCTGTTCCTTCTCATCACAGTGCGGGCCGTCTTGCCGTTGAATGTATCGCCGGAAGCGTCAGTTACTGTGACCTTCGCGCTTCTGGGACTGCTGGGATGGGCGGCCTCCGCGCGCGTGATCTGCACTGGCGCGAAAGACCTGATGAAGTCAGAATTTGTGTGGCAGGCGCGGGCCCAGGGCTTTTCCGGATTTAAGCTCGTTCGGCTCCATCTGCTGCCTAACCTGCGCGGCGCCTTGCTGGCGCAGTTCTGGATTTCGATTCCCGTGTTCATCATTGCGGAGGCAAATCTGGGCGCTCTTGGCCTGGGTGTGGCAGAGCCGCTGCCCTCGCTCGGCAGTTTGCTCCGTGAACTTCAGGATGTTGTTACGTTACGTCCGGAACCTTGGCGATTGCTTCCACTTGCGGTACTTATAGTGGTAATCAGCTCATTCCAGGCATTGCTCAATAAACAGGAGGTGCGGGCATAAAGCGGCTGTTTTTACTCTCCGCCATGGCGCTGATGGGCGTTGTTTCTGTGTTTGCCCAGGATGGGGGAGAGCTGCGCTTCTGCCTGCGCTCTGAGCCCAAGACATTTAATCCGTTGCTGGTGGAAGACGAAGCCTCTGAGACCATCCGCTATCTGACCGGGGGCGTGCTGGTGCGCGTGAATCGGGTCACGTTGAAGGCGGAACCCGAGTTGGCGGCATCATGGAAAGTCTTCGAGGGTGGCAAACGCATCCGCTTCAAACTGCGCGAAGGCCTGAAATATTCTGACGGCACGCCTTTCTCAGCCGCTGATGTTGCTTACACCATGGAGCAACTCATGGACCCCGCGCTGCACTCGAGCACCGGCGATGCCTTCCGTTCGGCTGAAGGCAAGCTGGTTGCGCAGGTGATTTCGCTGAGTGTGGTGGAGATCAGCTTTCCCGCGCCGGTAGCCAACCTGGTGAATCTTTTTGATACCGTAGCAATCCTTTCCGCAAAATCGCCGCAGAAAGAAATGGCCGTGCTAGGGCCGTTTTATATGGCGGAAAGAAAGGCCGGTTCCTATCTGCTGCTCAAACGTAATCCCAATTATTGGAAAAAAGACGCGGCAGGGAAGCAGCTTCCGTATTTAGACTCCGTGCGGATTGACATTGAGCAAAACCCTGAGATTGAAGCTCTGCGTTTTCAGCGCGGCGAAGTCCATTTGATCAACACGGTTTCGCCAGCCATCTTTGAGAAGTTATCTGCCGATAATGCCTCAGTCCGCGACGCCGGCGCTTCCACGGACACAGAGCAACTGTGGTTCAATCAGGTTCCCGGTTCGCCGCTTCCGGCTTACAAAAAGGCCTGGTTTACCTCCACCAATTTCCGGCGCGCTGTTTCAGAAGCGATCAATCGCGGCGATCTGGCCCGCATTGTTTATCGTGGGCATGCGGTACCGGCCATCGGCATTATTTCGCCGAGCAACAAGTTCTGGTTCAACAGCGGACTCAAACCGCATCCTTATGACACCGCAAGCGCTCTGCGCAGGCTGCAACAGGATGGGTTCCGGTTGCAAGGGGATACTTTGCGCGACAGGGCCGGCAACGCCGTGGAGTTTTCCATCGTAACCAACGCGGGCAACCGCACGCGCGAAAGCATGGCCACCATGATCCAGCAGGACCTCAGGAAAATTGGGATCAAAGTGAATGTGGTCACGCTGGATTTCAACTCGCTGCTGGAACGCATGACACAAAGCTACAACTATGAAGCCTGCTTGCTGGGCTTCCAGAATGCGGAGCTAGATCCGAATTCACAGATGGCGGTGTGGCTGAGCTCAGCCGATAATCACCAGTGGAACCCCAAACAGACATCCCCGGCGACGGCATGGGAAGGTGAGATAGACAAGCTGATGCGGGCGCAGGCTGCCTCCGGCGATGAGCACAAGCGCAAGCAGTATTGGGACCGAGTCCAGCAGATTGCCTGGGAGCAGGAGCCCTTCATTTATCTCATCAACAAGGACGCGCTGGTGGCAATTGCACCCGCGGTGAAGAATGCCGCGCCCAGCGTGTTCCGTCCGCAAACCTATTGGAACGTGGAGACGCTGGCACTGACTCAGGCGCACTAGGAAACAAATATGGAACTTCTCTCAGTCAGGATCACGATCAGCTACAAGGACAAGCCGCCAGTGCTGGACGACTTGCGCGTGGACCTGCAGCCGGGAGAGATACTGGGTCTGGTAGGGCACAGCGGTTGCGGCAAGAGTTCACTGGCGCTGGCCATCCTGGGACTGCTCAATTTGAAGGGTGGCAAAGCGCTCGGCTCCATACGCTGGAATGAACGCGAACTGCTGACGCTCAA
Organism: Terriglobia bacterium; assembly: GCA_020072585.1. Classification (GTDB taxonomy): domain Bacteria; phylum Acidobacteriota; class Terriglobia; order Terriglobales; family Acidobacteriaceae; genus Angelobacter. The sequence goes on from JAIQGL010000003.1 coordinate 274,060, forward strand.
AGAAAAAGAATGGCGCAAGCTGCGCGGAAAAGAAATTGCCTTCGTGCCGCAGAGCCCCATGTCTTCTTTGAACCCGGCATTGAGGCTGGGAACACAACTCGAAGAAGCGTGGAAATTACACGGGCAGGGCGGCCGCGATCAGATGGAAGAAACTGTCTTTCGGTCCCTGTTGGACGTTAGCCTGCCTGCGAAGGAAGAATTTTTGCGGCGCTATCCGGCGGAGATCAGTGTGGGACAGGCGCAGCGCGTTCTGATAGCCATGGCCATTCTGCACCGACCAGCCCTGCTCATTGCAGACGAGCCCACAAGCGCGCTCGATGCAGTGACACAGTCTGAGATTCTGGCCCTTTTCGGAGAGCTAAACCGCAGGCTAGGGATGAGTCTGCTATTCATCTCGCACGATCTGGTCTCCGCCTACACGCTGTGCCATCGGATCGCCCTGATCCACTCAGGCAAGATCGTGGAATGCAATACGCCGCAAGCCATCTTCTTCAGTCCGCAACACCCGTTTACGCGGAAGCTGATAGCGGCGATTCCGACCGTGCCCAGCGCGTCAGAAGTTGAAGAATCTCTTCGCTTTAACCTCTTTAATTCTTAGAAATATCACTTATATTTCATTGTCCTGTTCAGCCCCCACAGCCCTCCTTGCATTTGGGAACATCGCGCTGTGACACGCTTGTCGCATCAATGTAACTAACTGATAAATAATGGCTTAACTTGTGACTGACGGGAATGTTCCGTCGCTCGCGGGTGAAGCGTGTCGCACAGCTGGAGATTGGTTAACAGATAAGTGTATTTGAATCAGTTAGTTATCTCGAGATTACTTTGGTTCCCTGGTTGCAATAAAGGTAAGCGGGGGTCAAGAAGCATGTCTCAAAGAAACAAAGTAATCATATTCAGCGCAATTGTAGTGGCGATCGCCGGATTGGGCCTCGCTCTATCAACGCTTCAGAATGCAACAACTCTGATCGCTTCTGCGGTTTGGGGTTCATGCTGACCAGACCAGCTCTTGTTAAAAAGAAAATTTTTGGGGTAAGACAAATGAGATTCGATCAAGCAAAACTCGCTACAAAACGGAGCCCGATGAGGGTCCGGTTCTTTTATCTTTTTTATCTTTTTGCTCTTGTGGTGGCCCTCATTTTGGTTCCGATGACGGCGGAGGCAGCGGGCGGCCGCCAGTTTGTTGTACGCGACATTCCAGCCGCGCGCGGACACAAGATGTCGGCTGACCTGGCGAATTTTCCGCTGAATGCTGATGGGACCGTGAGTGTAATTATTCAGTTCAATCAGTCGCCCAAGGCGCATCACTTCGCCGATATGGCGGTTCGGGGCGGACGTCTGAAGTTTTCTCTTGATCGCATCAACGGGGCAGCCTACCGGATACCAGTGAGAATGCTGGCCTGGCTGCAAAACCATCCTGACGTTGCCTATGTCAGCCCGGACCGTCCGAATAAAGTTGCATCCGATGACGATATACCGGCAGTGATGGGCGATGTTGCCTGGCAGCAGTACGGCCTTGACGGAACCGGAGTGGGCGTGGCGGTGATCGATAGCGGTGTCTTCAGCCATGACGACCTGCAAAATGCCAATGGATCGGGATCGCGCATTGTCTATAGCGAGAGCTTTATTCCCGGTGATCCGAGCACGGACGATGCCTATGGGCACGGAACGCACGTGGCCGGGATCCTGGCGGGCAGCGGCCACGATTCGCAGAGCGGTTACCCGGTGCAATACACGGGCGTGGCCCCCAATGCCAATATCATCAACCTGCGCGTGCTGGACGCAAACGGCTCGGGCAGTGACAGCCAGGTGATTGCCGCGATTCAACGGGCCATCCAACTCAGGAACACATACAACATACGCGTGATCAATCTTTCGTTGGGACGCGGTATCTATGAGTCCTACACGCTTGATCCCGTGTGCCAGGCGGTTGAAGCCGCCTGGCAATCTGGCATTGTGGTGGTGGTGGCAGCGGGCAATTATGGTCGCGACAACTCCCTTGGGACGCAAGGTTACGCGACCATTCAAGCGCCGGGTAACGACCCGAACGTGATCACCGTGGGCGCAACCAAGACCAATGGCACGCCCGCACGCCTGGATGACACCGTTGCCAGCTACAGTTCGAAAGGGCCGACCCTGTTGGACCATGTTCTAAAACCGGACCTGGTTGCGCCGGGGAATCGCATCGTCTCTCTGAGCGCACCGGGAAGCACTTTGGTTACATCATTTACCAACTTGAACATCCAGCCGATTACGACATGTCAAGGGAACACATGCACCACTGGCGCCAGCGGAAAATACACAAAGCTGAGCGGCACCAGCATGGCCACGCCGATCGTCGCCGGTGCTGCCGTATTGATGTTCCAGAAGGACCCAACGCTTACGCCGGACACCGTCAAGGCGCGCATGATGAAGACTGCATGGAAGGGGTATCCAGTAAGCAGCTGGGGTTATGACGTCCGGGGCCGCGGCTACTTTTCTCAATACGATGTGTTCACCATCGGCGCAGGTTACCTGGACATCTACGCCGCGCTGAATAACACTGACGTAGCGAATGGCGGAGCGCCTTCACCGGTGGTCAATTTCAATGCCACGACCGGCAAAGCAACTCTGAGCAACAGCCTTTCCATCACCTGGGGAACTTCCATCATCTGGGGCAATTCGATCATCTGGGGTAACTCGATTGTCTGGGGTGGAAACGCCGTGCTGAGTGATTCCATCGTTTGGGGCGATTCAATCATCTGGGGGCAAACCGGTATCAACGGCAACAGCATTATTTGGGGCAATTCAATTGTGTGGGGCGCTGATTCGATTAATGCTCTGAGCGACGGGGAGGATGGAGAGAATTAAAGTATGCCGAAGTCGTTTTCAGCGCGGATGTTTGTGGCGTTGATAGTCATTTCGGGCCTGTTACTCTTTGGGAATGCCATGCTCAATTCAAAGTCTATGCCTACGGTATGCTTTGTCGTGTTTCTTTTGGTGACATGCCTGGCGGTGCGGCTCAACATCAAGCTTCCGGGACTTACCGGGACCATCAGTCTATTTGCCCTTTTTTGCGTTACGATCATAGACAATGACCGCGGGCTTTCAATGTGCCGGATGTGGCGAATGGAATGAAACCAGCGTTGACTCTTCAGCTGGAATGCGCCAGCAGTATGTGGAAGATTGCCAGGTATGCTGCAAGCCAAACATCCTGCACGTGAGCTGGGACATGTTGGCAGGGGAGTATAGGATCAGCACGGAGCTGGAATAGTTATCTAAACTTTAGTCGCTGGATTTTGCCTTTGTCCGAGATGATTTCTATGGTATACCTTCTGGCAAATGTCAGATCCAAACCTATCCCAACCTACGCCACAATTTAGTACCGCCGAATATTCTGGAAATGCCGGAGGCGATCGGTGTGCCGCCTGCAAGCAACCAATTACGACGCGTTACTACCGCGTCAATACGAAAATGGCATGTGAAAGCTGTGTGCAGCAACTCGAACGCCAACTTCCAAAAGATTCGCACGCGGCTTATGTACGGGGAATGCTTTTTGGTTTAGGTGCGGCCATTCTGGGCATGGTTCTTTATGCGGGATTTACGATCGTCACGGGATTTTATATCGGTTATATTTCTCTGGCGGTTGGCTGGCTGGTAGGAAAAGCGGTCATACTTGGCTCCAAAGGAATTGGCGGAAGACGCTATCAGATTGCTGCTGTAATACTGACGTACGCGGCGGTTTCAATTGCCGCTATACCGATTGCGATTTCGTATCAGGCAAAAGAAGCCTCTGAAGCTGCCTCAGTCCATTCCAGACAGCCACAACCCTCCACGGATGGCCAGAGCGCCCAACCCGATCAGCCACAAACGTCGGCATCCCATCCCAGCTTTGGGACGGCGCTTTTGCAATTATTGCTGATCGGTCTTGCCTCACCCTTCCTGGAGCTGCAAGATCCAGTGCACGGCATTATCGGGCTGGTCATTCTGGCAGTGGGTATACGTTTTGCCTGGAAAATCACCCAGGGCTCAGCGCGTGCCAATATCGATGGACCCTATGACATCTCTGCCGCCGCCTCAGTATGAGATGATGCAGGTTGGAGGCAGTTGCTGACCCTGTGTCCCCGTTTAGTTCTAAAGTAGAGCAAAATTGTTCGCGATGTGCACGCGAGCTTCCGCCCGGAGCGCTGGAGTGCCCGCAGTGCCTGACGCTTGTCCATAGTGACCAGATGGAGCAGTTGGCCGCGCATGCCAGATCGCTGGAAGCGCATGGCGACTTTCAGGGAGCCCGTGAACGCTGGCTTGCATGTCTGCCGTTGTTGCCAGCGCAATCGGCGCAGGCTGAGTGGATCCGCAACCATGTGCACGACCTGGAAAAAAGTGCGTCCATGCTGCAACCTGCGCAGCCAGGAGCAAACTCCACGCCGCAGTGGGCGCAACGTCTGGGCCCGCTGGGACCGATTCTTCTAGCCCTGTTCAAATTCAAATCCCTGTTCAGCTTTGTGGCCTTCTTTGGTTTTTATTGGTCGATCTGGGGAGCAAAGTTCGGAATCGGTTTTGCCATGCTCGTGTTAATTCACGAGATGGGGCATTTCATTGACATCAAGCGCAGAGGCTTGCCAGCGGACATGCCGATGTTTCTGCCGGGGCTGGGTGCTTACGTCAGGTGGAATGCGCTGGGCATTTCGCTGGAGACGCGCGCCGCCATCAGTCTGGCAGGGCCGCTGGCGGGATGGTTCGCCGCAGGGGTTTGCGCCCTGCTCTGGTTTCAGACCGGCTACGGGCTGTGGGCAGCGCTGGCGCGGACCAGCGCATGGTTCAACGCACTCAACCTGATTCCACTCTGGATCTTCGATGGCAGCAACGCGGCCAAGGCTCTCAGCAAGCTGGAACGTGCGGTGGTGCTGGTGGTGAGCGCGGCGCTGGGATATGCGCTGGGGGAATGGGTGTTTGGCCTGGTTGCGCTGGGCATGGGCGTGCGTCTCTTTACCCGCGATGACCCGCCTGAACCCAACAACTCAATTGCCGCCTACTTTGTGGCCGTGGTGACTGCTCTGGCCATGATCCTGTGGTTGGTGCCGGGACACGGGGCCGGATTGCGCTAGCTTGATACTTTACGTCCCCCTGCTTGTCTTCTTGTAGTTTAAGAGTGGCGGCTTGAACAGCGCTGCCCGGCGCATTATTTTCAAGGCGGGGATCCATGCACGAGAGCAGCATCCAATCCGTCCAGATCGTTTTTCTGCTCCTGCTGCTTTTTGTGGCTGGCTTCACCGCACTGGCTCGCAAACTGCAAACGCCTTATCCCATCGTCCTGGTAGTGGCGGGACTAGTGTTGAGTCTCATTCCCGGGATCCCGCGAGTCGCCTTAAATCCTGACGTGGTTTTTCTGGTGGTCTTGCCGCCGTTGCTTTTTTCTGCCGCGTGGCTGACATCCTGGCGGGACTTTGTTTATAACCTGGTCAGTATTTCATTCCTGGCCTTCGGGTTGGTGGGCTTTACCGTCCTGGGCGTTGCCGGAGCGGCACACTATGCTTTTCCTGGTTTTGACTGGCGCCTTGGAGTGGTTCTTGGCGCGGTGATTGCAACCACAGATGCGATCGCCGCAACTTCAATCGCCAAGAGAATCGGTCTGCCCCAGCGAGTGGTGGATGTGCTGGAAGGCGAAAGCTTGCTGAATGACGTCACCGGTTTGTTGGCGCTGGAGTTCGGTCTGGCCATCGTTGTTGCGGGCCAGACTCCCACAGTCACGTCGGGGTTTCTACGGTTGGCTTACCTGACAGCGGCCGGCGTCGGCGTGGGACTGCTGATCGGCGCGGTCGTGCATTGGGTGGAGCACCAGATTGACGACGCCCCGATTGAAATTACCATCAGCATTCTGGTGCCGTATGCAGCTTATTTGGCTGCTGAATTTATTCACGCTTCCGGCATTCTGGCGGTGGTGGCGTGCGGGCTCTATCTGGGGAGGGGAAGCGCGCACTTCTTCTCCGCCGCGGTCAGGATACAAGCCAACGCGGTGTGGAGCGTGTTCACGTTCATCTTGAATGGATTTGTTTTTGTGCTGATTGGCCTGCAACTGCCTCTGGTGCGGGAGGGAATCAAGACTTACAGCTCAGGATCGCTCCTGCTGTATGGAGGTCTATTCAGTGTGCTGGTGATCGTTCTGCGGCTGCTCTGGGTTTTTCCGGGCACCACGCTTGCGTACTGGATCCGCCGGCATTTTCTGCACCAGAAGGAGAACCGTCCACCCGCCCGGCAGGTCTTTGTAACCGGCTGGACGGGGATGCGCGGCGTGATCGCTCTGGCCGCCGCGTTATCTTTGCCGGAAGCACTGGCGGACGGCAGCCCGTTTCCGCAGCGCAACCTGATCATCTTTTTGACGTTCAGCGTAATTCTGGTGACGTTGGTCCTTCAGGGACTGACTCTGCCTGCGCTGATACGGGCGCTGGGGTTGGCTGGCGTTACGGGGCCGAACTGCGAGGAGACGGAAGCCCGGCGCATTATGGCTGAGGCAGCCCTGCTGGAACTGGAAAAAGCCGGTAAAGATGTAGAGGCCGATTCTGCGGCGCTATACGAAGACCTGAAGGAGCACTATCGCCGCCGTTTGTCATCTTTACCGCAGGATGATGGGACACAGGACGGTTCCTACGAGAAATTTGTCACTGTTTCACTGGAGCTTTTGCGGACTGAGCGGGAGACGGCAGTCAAGCTGCGCAACAGTGGACGCATTAGTGATGAGGTGCTGCGCCAGCTTCTTCAAGAGCTGGACTTGAGTGAGACGCGGCATCGCCTGCCGGGCTAATGCGTTTTTGAGCGCATGGCGATCAGCGCCATGGGTGGATGAGTTTGCTAAATGCGCGCCGGAGGAATCCACGGTGGGGCGGCTGTTCTTCTTTTGGCGGAGCAACTTCTATCGGGGAAGCTTCCGTTATGATCGCGCCGCCAGTCGTCAGAACCGTGTTGCTAAAAGTATTCATTACTGCGCTGGCCCGGTTGTCTATCAGCGGAGCTTCAGTCAACACCACCGCTCCTCCCGTCACACCTACCATATTATTTGTTGTTTCTATCAGCGGGGGATCCTTTGAAATCTCCAGCTTGAAGGTTACATGCTCGCGTACCCAGACCGTTTGATGGAAGGGCTGAAGTCCAGGGGCCGTTACCGTGAGCGTATGAGAACCTGGCGCGAGATTCATTAGCCGCACGATACCATCGCTGTTGGTAATCGCCTTGACTACAGATTGGTTGCTCTCATTCGTAAGCTCAACGCTGGCGCCAGGGCATGCCACGCCATAGCGGTCCACTACATGCACCTCAAGACCGGTATCGGCTTGCACCATCAGGGCCGGAGTATTCTCCCCGGTTTGAGCAAGCAGGGGAGATGCGCTCATCGCAGCGGAAAGCGCGATCCCGGCAATGCGGGAGACCCGCCGCATTACCACCTTCAGCCCGACAGGACAATTCCGGGTAAGCACGGTGCCGTCTCTTCGATGATAGAAACGGACGCACAGGCGCCCTTCATGTTTTGTCACCAGGGCCTGCGCCTCAGTACTGCTCATGGCGGATAGGTTATAGACGTTCAGGTTGCACTGGCCGCAGTGGCGGACGCGATCATCGCCAATCATCTTTTCCCAATCGGCAGAACAGGGGGAAGCAATGCGTATGTTGTTAAGCAACTCACTCATGGTCTCAGAACGAGCCGGAGCAGCAGACTTGCAAGCCAAATTTTTCTGGATCAGGGAGTCAATAGCGGGAGTGTAAGCTGTATGCGACGCTATGGACGATGTCTCCTTACGCAATCTGTCATTGATCTATATCGCCGCATGGCTGCGGTCGTTTGGCATTGGGCTCCTCGGTGTAGTCCTCGGGGTGTTTCTCTTTCGCGAAGGATACTCTTCCACCGCGATTGGGATGGTGATTGCCGCCGGACTGGCAGGCTCCGCCGCAGGTACGGTGTTTGTCACCTTCCTGGCGGACCGCATGGGGCGCAGGCGGACGCTCTGCATGCTGGCGCTTCTCAGCGCCGTTGGCGCCGTTCCGCTCATCTTCCATTTCACTCTGCCAGCGATGTTGGCGCTTACCTTCCTGGGCATGCTCAACGGCATGGGCACTGACAGAAGTCCGGCCTTTGCCCTGGAGCAAGCGACCATCCCCGGCTTGGTCGCGGATGAAAAGCGCACCTGGGCGCTGGCCTGGTACAGCGTGGTACTGGATGCAAGCGGCGCCTTGGGCGCGCTGGCCGCAGGACTTCCTCTGCTGGAGCACAGACTGTGGGGCATTGAACTTGGCACTGCTTATTACACGTTATTTATTGGTTTCGCGCTAATCAACGGAGCAAGTGCTTTGCTGTACGTGTTTCTTTCTGCGGAGATTGAGGTAGCTCCTGTCAATTTGCCGGGTATGGCCAAGACCCGAGTGTCCGCGGAGACAAAGTCGACCGTGGCGCGGCTGTCAGCACTGTTTGCCATCGATGCATTCGGCGGTGGATTTCTTACTGACGCGCTTGTTTCGTATTGGTTCTTTCGGCGTTTTGGCATTGCGGAAAGCCAGCTCGCGCTGCTGTTCTTTACCGTGCACGTATTAAACGCGGTATCTCATTTAGGAGCGGCGTGGCTGGCAAGACGCATCGGCTTGATCAAGACCATGGTCTTCACACATCTGCCTTCCAGCGTCTTTCTGATCGCGGCGGCCTTCATGCCTTCAGCGCGATGGGCGGTGGTGCTCTTCCTGCTGCGCGAGTCGCTGGTGGAAATGGATGTGCCCACGCGGCAGTCTTACGTTGCTGCCGTGGTCCGTCCTGGCGAGCGCACCTTTGCCGCGGGCGTAACCAACCTGACGCGGAACACCGCCTGGGCGGCAGCTTCAGCGGTGGCGGGAATATTCATGCAACAGGTTGCGTTTGCCGCGCCACTCTTGCTGGGCGGAGGATTGAAGATCATCTACGACGGGCTGCTGTGGCGGGCCTTCCGCCACCTGGCCCCTCCGGAAGAGAGGAAGACTTAGCCGCCAGATTATTTATGCCGATCTGGGGCTGTTCTGCTGGCGCAGCAAATCATAAATCTGATCCAGGCGTTTCTCTGTCTCAGTGGCAAGGACACTATTTTTGTGGCTCATCAGAATCAACTTGACTGAGACCAGAAAAACGCCCGCTTCCAGAAGCAAATCATGTGTTAATCCTTTGATTAACAGAGCCAATACGAAAAGAATGAGAGTGAGGGCAATCACCACAATCGACCAGAAATCAAAATGCTTACGCATGGCGGGTCTCCTGGCGGTATTATCGGGCAGTTGACCAGAATCAACCAGTTCCAGGCGCACACGGGCGGCTACGATTTTTGGATTGGCGCTGGACTCACGGGGGAAACCGTCCTAATCTTGATCTAATCATGCGAACCTGGGCCACGATCCTGCTGGTTTTTTTGTTGCCGCTGTCAGCTCACCTTCACGCACAAACCGCCGAAACACAAACGCCGGTCTTTCGCCTGGACGTGCATGAGGTACTGCTGGAAGCACAAGTGCTTAGTAAGAAAACGCGGCGTGTTGTACCGGCATTAAAGCCAGAGGATTTTCGGCTCTTTGAAGATAATGTCCCGCAGCGCCTAAGTTCATTCAGTCAGGACAAGCTCCCGCTTTCCGTTGTGATTCTGTTTGACCTCACGGACAGCGTGCGCCCTGTGCTCAAGTCGCTTGGGGAAGGGGCACTGGAAGCGTTGCAGCATCTGAAGCCGGAAGACGAAGTTACGGTGATGGTGTACGCGGCATCAACCCAGATTTTGCAGGAGGCGACCACGGACCGCGCACTGGCGGTGGCAGCCATCGAAAAGGCCAGCCGCATGGAGAGCGGAGAAGCGGCGTTTTTCAACGAAGGCATTTTTCAGGCCGCGGAACAGTTGAAAAGAGGGAAGAACCCTACCAGTCGCCGGGTGATTATCTGGCTCACTGACAATGTGCCAAACATACCCTCAGAAAATGACATTCCCTTGCGCTACCGCAAAAGCCTGAAGGGAGCAATGCCGCATTCACAAAAGGAAGCCATGCAGCAGCTCTGGCAGACTAGTACGGTAGTCTGCTCGCTGGTAAAACAAAGCGAGATATCGGTGAACGGAGAGTCCGGGCTAAGGGCCCATCCATTGGAAGTTATGCTGCATCCGCCGGGAGAGGTCTACAAGTATGCCGCGGCTACAGGCGGACAAGTGATCGAATATAAGAAGAAGGAGTTGAAAGACAAGCTGGCGGCGTTGATTGACGATTTAAGAATGCGTTATAGCCTGGGCTATCATCCCTCGGCCCAGAAGCCCAAGGGCAAGTTCTGCATCATCAAGGTGAAATTGGCGCCGGAGGCAAAAAAATCAATTGGCGACGTGATATTGGAAGCGAGGCAGGGATACTACAGGTAGATTGTCAGAACTGCCAAAATTGCCAAAAATCGCCGAAAGTGAAAATCTTGGCTCACCACTTCGGATATTTCGCCCGGATCTTCTCGTACAACGGCGACGTTGTGTGGTTCTTTGCGTGATAGCCCAACACCTGGCGTTCACGTTTGCTTGGCCAGTCCTGCCCGGGTTCAACGCGCTGAAGCGGCATCTGGCTTTCTACTTCCCTGAGATTTTGAATGCGATCGCGGGACAGCGATATCTGCTGACCCTTGGGCGCAACCTTGGCAATGATGTGGTTTTGCTTGCGATGAATGGAAGCCCGATCGGCGTGGAACGTCTTGTCCTGCCCCTGAAAGTTTCGGTACTGAATGGCCACTGAGCCCGCCGGCGCCGGTCCGGGGCCCGCTGGCGTTGAAGCGGGGCTGGAACTCCAGCCTGAAGGCCGGCCTTGCTGCTGCGGCTGGGTTTGCTGAGGAGGTTGCGGGGGCTGAGGCGGCGCGGCACTGGGCGCAAAGCTGGGATTGAAGTACTTGCACACCGGATTGAGACAGCGAATCTCAGAGCCGGACCTGCGGGCGCCGGGCGTCCCGCAGGCCGGGCAGTTTTCACCCGAAAGAATGTCTTTGATCGATTTGAAGAACCCCATGGATACTCCTTTGGATGCGGGCGCAAGCACTCAGGGGGACGGTTGAGCAAAACGAGCTTCCGCTTTAGCGGCCAAGCTCTTCCATAACCCCCATCTACAGGCGGCCATCCTCTCTCACGGACATTCGCCGGCCGCTGCTTCTGGGACCGGAGAGAAAGCTGCGCGTGGCAGCCTGGCAACCGTCCCCCTGAATGCTTGCGTGCTCCTTTCTCTCTGCCAGATAAAAAACGGACTCTCAATTTCGCCCCGGCGTATCAGGCGTTGCCGATGCACGAGTGATGGCAGACCCATCTCGCGCAGGCGGGCAAAGCTGATGCGGCGGAAGTGGCCCTTCTTATGGCCGCCGAAGACCAAGGCGAGCACTTCTTCCGCCAGCCAGCGGTCCAGCAGCCGAACCTGAGCGTGATCGTCGACATGCTTGAGATAGTAGTCGAGAATCGCAACGTTGCGCAGGCCTTTGTCGATTGCTTCCGCGGCCAGGGTGATTAAGGCGCGCGCCTGCTCCTGCGGATCGCCGATTTTCTTCCAGCGGCGGCGTCCGCGGCGGAAGGCAAAGCGAAACAGATTCTGGATCTTGCGCAGCTTGTCCCGCGACAACGCTACTGCGCCGCCGACGCGGAAGAGCAGGCCGAGATGGCGAAATTCGGTGGCCGGTGAGAACGCTGCATCATGAGGCAGGGGCGCGACGGAGAGCGCCAGATCAGTGCTGTGGCTGGCCTTCATGCCTAATTTCAGTTCCGCCAAACATGATTCCAGTTTTCGCCGCGCGGTGCGTGCCAGCTCGAGGTCGGACGCAAGCAAAAGGATGTCGTCAGCATAGCGGAAGTAGCTGATGCCGGGCACGGACTCAATCTGTCGGTCCATGCCAGTCAGGTAAATGTTGGCAAACAGGCAGGCGATCGCGGCGCCAAAAGGGATGCCAATGTCAGCGGTATGCTGGAGCCCATTATGCTGGTAGCGGAAACGTATGCGTTGGGCCAGGAGTTGGAAGAGGTAGTCGGCGGGATTGACCAGCTCAGCCAGTTGCGCCAGGAGACGTTCATGGTTGACGCTGGCGAAGTAGTCGGAAATATCGCGCTTGACCAGGAACAGCGGTCCTTCAGCGGAACGAATGACGCAGGCGACACGGGACTGGCACTGGTCCAGGCTGTAGCCGAATGCCCGGTAGGCGTAAGAATTGGGAGAAAACCAGTTATGCAACCGGCGATTGAGCGTGCGATAGAGCATGAGATCGACGATGCGATCTTCCCAGGGCGAGACGTACAGAGTGCGATGCTTGCCGTTGAAGTTGTAATCGAGCGCTACGGCCGGACGAAAATGGAAATCCTGGCGTTCCAGCGAGCGATGGAGCAAATCGAGGCCGCGAAGACCGCGGGCGGCAAAGTCATAGAGCGTTTTGCCGTCAGTCGAGGTGGAAAGAGCTTTCCGCCAATGGAAGAGCGGCTTGGTATAAACGCGGACCGCCGCACGGCACAGCTCGGCTTCACTGTAAACGCTATTCCAGCAAAGCGGGTTGCCGAGACGTGATGGCGCGCGCGTAGCCATATGAAGTTTGGAATACGTTGTACTAAAAAAATAGAGCCTATCGCAACCCAGCAGACGCGAGCAAACCTGCCGATGTGTCAGCGCATGTCTGGTCTAGTGCACCCGGCGTGGCTGATTACGCGAACCATAGGGAACATTGCTTACCAAATCGGGGATTTGCGGCCAGGATTGGCCCTTCAGGATTTCCCCTCGGATGGGGGAATATCCTGAGCTGATTGCGCCCTCCAGGCGCCTGCATTGGAAATGCTTAGTCCTTTAGTTTCAATATGAAACAGGGAATCGACAGGAAGAAACTTAGGAGTGCATTTTGCTGCTCAGTATGATACCTTAGAGTCGCGTTAGAAATAGAATTGTTGATTCTTCTGCAAGAGCCTCTGCTACCTGCCGAAACTCGATAAGTCTTTCCAGCGTCAAAAAAATCAATACATTAGGAAAAAAGCACAATGGAACAAGGAACAGTTAAGTGGTTCAACGCCGCAAAGGGATTTGGTTTTATTTCACGCCAAAACGGGGAAGATGTTTTCGTTCACTTCTCTGCTATCCAGTCTGACGGATACCGCAGCCTGCAAGATGGTCAGGCGGTTGAATTCACTGTGACAAAAGGAAAGAAAGGCTGGCAGGCAGAGAACGTTCGCGCTCTCTAGTCCCAACAGTTTTCTAATAAAAGGCGGCTTTGGCCGCCTTTTGTCGTTTGTCGTTTATCTATGTCGCTGCGCTCCAAACCGCTTAAGAAATTTCTATCCAGGAAAGACCTTTCCGCCCTGTAGCGTGCGGCTCGGCGCGCAAGTCGGCCTCGCCGCTAAAAGCGGAGCCGGTAAAGATGTAGGTGAGAGAGCTCAAGCAGAATGCAGAAAGATAAAAAAAGCGGAGAGCCAACGCTCTCCGCCTTGCTGCGATTGAAGGAGTTTTATTTTCTACGGATTCCTGATGCGCTGGGGATGAGCGGCCAGCGCTTAAGCGGACGCCAGTTGCCGGTTTTCCAGTCAGCGTATTCGGTATCCAGGGTAAAGCTGGGTTCGATGACGAAGTGCACGGCGGTCTTGTCGTCGCGTTTGGGGCTGCGGTGTTTTACAGGTGAGGTTGTGGTGGGTTGCGTGTGGGCGGAAGAGCGTTTATTTTCAGTGACAGCCATGTTGCCTCCTTTGTAGGCGACTACGGTTAGGGCGCGTTCCGGTGTTTGCCGCATCGGGCGCGTCCGTTGGGTTTTAAGCAATTAGCAATTGGCCATTGCGGTTGGTGGTCATTTCTTTTTGGGTTTGTGAGGCGCAGACGTTTTAGTCTGTGCCTTTTGTTTTTCACGGAGTTTGGTGTATCGGGTTTTCCTGCCGTTGGCGATCTTGGGCAGGAGTTGGCGGACGTGTTCAATTTCTTCTTCGGTCCAGGCGTGGATTGTGATTTTCCCAGCCTTTACGAATTGTGGCGCAGGGACCTTTTTGTCTTCAATGTAGCGGGCCAACGTTGCCAGTCCAATACCAAGACGCTTGGCCGCTTCCGTTGTGGAGTATAAACTCATTACGGTAGAAGTCTCTCAGATAGCTCATGGGCTGTCAAGAATTATTTTGCTTTTTTGTCGCTCCGAAACAATAAATTTCGCGCCAGAGCCGCGTTGCGAAGTTAGCCCACCGTAAAACGGTAGGTTGCGGTATGTAAGAGGATGAGCGCCAGAGGCGCGGCACACCTTACGGGGCTTTCGCCGCCAAGGCCAGTTTCGGCAATGTTGGATTTTGTAAATCGCCAAAGTTAGCAACTAGATGTCCCATAAAATCACTCACGGTTATAACAAGGTTATTTGCTTGTTGGTCTGTGAAGTTCTGGAATCCGTGAACAGCAGGATTTCTGTACGCCCTAGCGAAAGCCCGAAGATCCGTAACGAGCGCGTTGTAGAACTGCTCCACTTCGGCGCTGCACGTACCGGCCTTAGTCAAGCTTCGCACCGAATTCTGGATTTCTGCTGCAATAGCACCAATAGTAAGTCCCTGAATGTTGATTCCCAACGACATTGCTGCAGTTTTAGCTCCAAAATCAATAACTCTCACTAAATGCAGAACGCACGCCGTTGGCTCACCTAAGCCAAGACAGCGCCTGGCAGCATGAAACTCCCATATCGCCTCATCAGCGCCCGTAGCTTTGCGTTTTTTTCCCGTAGGCATTTGAAAAAATCCCATACGATTACGAGGAATGGCTAGAAAAGCAAATTCGGCAAGCTCCTCTACTAAAAGGCCAGTGATAGGCTTGACCAAAGCTTGAAATCGTGCCGGGGGGCATTTCCCATCGCACGCGTCGATTACCGCGCGAATTTGTTTAGCTGTTCGAGCCAACCCTACATTAACGCAACCTTGCTCCATCTCCCGCAACCAACGCGCGACCTCATTGTATCTCTGCGTATTGAATAAGAGCATGTCACGGCTAACGTCGTTGGTAACTGCGGCCAACCTAGCAAATAAATGTGCGGGGAACAAGGGAAGCATATCTATCTGAGTGTGACATGGTCGCTTATTGCCTGCAACTAGCTTATGTTTTCTTTTGAATCCCACCCTTTGCGTCCGCCATCAGGATTGCGAATCAGTCATTAGGCGGGACGCAAAGGATTGATTGGATAAGAGCGAAGGCCCCGTCCGACACAGTATTCTTTGTTTGACGACGAAGACAACTGGGAAGAGAGGAGCCTTCAGATGATCATTATAGGTTGTGATTTCCATCCCAGTTGGCAAATGATTTCGT
>JAIQGL010000022.1 GCA_020072585.1 Terriglobia bacterium
TTCTGCGGGCTGCAACTCTTCATCCGATCCACAGCTCGTCGCTTGTCTTCCCAACTCCACCGTCGGTATCTCTTCCCACGTTCCATTCGCTGCTCCATGGGGAGTTTCTCTTCTGTCTCATTTTAGGGGTTCACTCCACTGCACATACCGCATCAGGGAGTTCCCACCGGACATCTGCGCAACCTCGGGTTTTCCGATCACCCGATTCTTACGGCCCTTCCCCCTCACTGGGTCATCCCAGGTTGGCGTGGGTTTGGCGACTGTCATCCCAATCCATTCGGGATTGGCGTGGGGTTGAGCCATTACGGTCTGTACCCGTGATGGAGTAGCACCCTCTACCCCTCCCCTGATCCCCATTTCTAAAGGACTTACACGTTTCCTCCCCATCAATCCCCAACCGCAGATGTTGCAAATAAAGCCGCTTATTCGATTCGTCCCCATGTGATCCCCATTGCTGAGTGCTGAATGCTTCTTGTCAAAGATCATGCCGCCATAGCGGTTCCTCGCTAGGAGGAAAATGTTTTACTTTACCATTTATTCGCCTCTTGGTCAATGGAAATCGGCGCGATAAGCCCGCCGATTCAACTCTTATTTCGCTTGCGTAACTGTGTAACCACTATAGGCGGTACAGGAACCGTGCTCCGCTCCTTCAACGAAAAAGCCGCCGTCACCCGCCCTCTTCGCCGCGGAAGTCGTTCCCCTTCTCGCTCACGGCGTTCTCCGCCCCAACGTCGATAGCGTCTTCCCCATGGCCGAAATCAGCAAAGCCCATCAGCGCCTGGAATTGAATGAGAGACGTTTGGGAAGGTCGTAGTGGTGATGGAATAGCTGTTTTCAACTTCGCGTCGCTCTCGAAAATGCCATCCCACGCCACATCTCCTCCACCTGTCATCCTGACCAAGTCTGAACGACCTTGGGAGTGAGGACGCGCGGAAGGATCCCGACAATCTTTCCTCTGCCATACCGCATCAGGGAGTTCGCACGAGACAATTCTTGCAGTGCTTTTAAGCCCTGTTTAGTTAATAGTTATTTCGCAAAGGTGGAAATAGTGCAGTGATTCCTTGCATTGTTTGAATTACATCGCGTGCGGTTACTGTTCAACCCTCATTGTCCTCATAACTGCCGTCATCCCGACGGACGTTAAGCGAGCACGCGCCTTCATCAGCGTGCGAGTAGGACGGAGGGACCTTGTGTTTACCCAACAGTTCCGTAAAAGCAACACAAGGTCTCTCGCCGCTACTCCGGCGCTGATGAATGCGCGTCGCAAACCCGACTTGAGAATGACGTCATACCGACTCCAGATTCATGGGACCGTCCTGCGCTCGCGCTCCTTCAACGAAAAGCCGCGGCCACGCGTCTCTTCGCCGCGGAATTGGCCCCCTTCTCGCTCACGACGTTCCGTCAAACATCGATAGCGTCTTTCCGTTGTCCAAAATCGGAAAGGCCATCAGCGCCTGGAATCAAATGAGCTTGGGAAGATCGTGGTGGTGATGGAGTAGCCGTTTTCGACCAGCGTCACTTTTCGAAAATGTCGTTCCCACGCCACACCTCCTCCACCTGTCATCCTGACCAAGTCCGAGCGACCTTGGGAGTGAGGACGCGCGGAAGGATCCCGGCAATCTTCCCCCTGCTCATACCGCATCAGGGAGTTCGCACGTGACAACCGGAGCCTTTAGAGGCAGTTGATTTGACAGTTTTTACTGAAAACGGTAAAGTTATAGGTAAATGAAACGGGAATACAAAACTGACCTTGAGACAGCGCGTGAAGATTTGGCGGATATGTTTCGCGAAAAGGAAGAACTAGAAATTAGGATCGCGAAACAGCAACGCAAAGTAGCAGCACTGGCAATTCTGAGTGACGAGAGTGAAGACACAGATGAACTGCTCGATTTAGGACTCGGCGGTCTTACAAATGCGTGTCGCTCCGTGTTTCGAGCTTCGACCACTAAACTCCTTACTCCAGTAGAAATCCGCAATCGACTCCGTCAGCTTCAGTTTCCGATTCATGAATACAAGAACATTCTGGCTTCTGTCCACAACACGCTTAGGCGGCTGGAAGCAAAAGGGGAAGTCAAGGAAAAGATTCGCGATGTCCACGACGATCGTGATGAGTCTGTGTATCAGTGGATTGGAGAAAGCTATGGAGATTCCGGCATGAGAGCGGCCCTGAAGCAAACTAAGTGAAGCCACATACAAAAAACCCGTATACAAGCTTGCAGTATACTGATAAACTGGCAGAAGTCGCATGGCTCGGTGATTCCAGGGACGCATTGCGAGCGTTCCCCGCCGGAGTACAGCAAGACCTTGGGCTATGCGTTGTATCAGGTGCAGCTTGGCCAAATGCCTCTGGACAGCAAGCCCATGCGGACGGTTGGCCCAGGGGTCTACGAACTACGGGACCAGGACGACCGCGCATGGTATCGCGTATTTTATTTGAAGAAGATCGCCGGCGTGGTGTATGTCCTGCACTGTTTTGAAAAGCGGACGGCACAGACTGAACTGAAAGATATAGAGGTTGCAAGAGAGAGGCTCAAACGGCTCAGTGAACAACAACGTGCAAAAGAGAAGCAAAAAACTGGTCGCCCACAGGACAAGGGGAAGCGTCCTTGATGAGCTGAACATGAGCGAACAGGACCGTTTAGAGCTTAAGCTGAAGGCCGATCTGCATCAGGACATCCTCAAGCTCATTCAAAAGAAAAAGATCACTCCCCGGCAACTGGAAAAGCTTTTTGATATACCCCAGCCCAGGGTCAGTGAGTTGCTGCGAGGCAAGCTTTCCCTGCTGAGCGTTTCCAAGCTGTTGTATTACGCCAACCTACTTGGCGCCCGCGCGGACGTGAAACTCAAACCTTCCAGACAGGCCGCATGGCAGGTCCGCAAGCCAAATTCAGCGGAAATTGCTTAGCCTCGAAGCTGCTGCGGCTGATTAGCCCTTTAGGTGTTTACGGATTGTCGCTGCGGAATGCCCGTGCTTCTTTACCAGTTTTTGAAGTTCCGCTTTGCTTACACCCAATGCCTTGGTCCAGTAGCGTACTTCATAGTCTTCCGTCAGGCTGATTTTGCTCCGGTCAGCAGGACCACGCTTGGTTTTGTCGTCTGCCATGTCTTTCCTCCGGCGGCGCATGATTGCGTCAGGGCCATGAATTCAAGGGGGAGCAGCATGTTAGCACCTTTCTGCAAGGTTTCAGCAAGTGTTTCCAGACATGCTGTATCTGCTCTGCGGTTCCTTTTTGATGCTGTTCCGGAAATGAGACAAGTGTCAGGGCCTGACTTACGCGTTTGGCCGGCCCATAGCGAGCGGGAATGTGTGCTGTAAACATCTTCAGCGCTGTAGGCGTGATGCGACAGTTAGCCCATCGTGGCCTCCGGCACACGCGGGTTTCGCGCGTTGGGGTGTCAGCCTGAGGCGAGCGAACGGGGCCCCCGGCGCGCGTTTTTTGCGCGATGGGGTGGGAATGCGAAGCCGGAAAGGTGGGTAGGCAAGAAAAAACGGACAAGCCCCAGCGGGGCGACACAACTAATACTTCAGCTCCCCTTCTTTCCCTTCTTCTTCAGGATGTCCCTGGCTCCCAGCTTGGCCAAACCCAGCACGATTCCTGAATTCGTCAGCTCCGCGTCCGGCCAAATCGCATCCGCCGCCTTCTTGAGCGTGTCAAAGTCGTGAGGACTCATCTTCACATTGACTTGCACCGTGCGTTTGGGGCTGGAATCCATCCGGTACCTATACTCATGTCTATAATCGGCTCCGGGCAAGGGTATCCGTGGTATCCTTGATACCCATAGGACTGTGAGATGCTTCTCTGCGCCATCCTGCTCGCCGCTCTCTGGGCCATCTTCGCTCTGTTTGCTGCCTGGCGACGGCCCGCTTACACCTTTGCCGACTGGCAGCAGACTTCCGAGCTGATCTGCCACAAAACACGCCGGCTCAAGTCCCCATCCCCATCGAATGACCGGAAAACATGCAATACCCTGCTCAAGGACCTGCTGGCCAATACCGCTTTTATCCTCAACCTGGTCAATGGCGCATGCCACCATTTCAGCCCGGAGGTCCTGGGCCGTGCCCGCGACGTCCTGAGCCAGAGCGCCGCATTGCTGCTGCGCCTGCACTACATCCAGTTGCAGCTGCGTTATTGGCCGCCTAAGGCCCCGGTTCTGCGCCAACACTCTCTGGCAGCCGCCGGACGCTACATTGCCCTGTGCACGGCTCTGGCGGACTTCCTTGAACATGCGTCTGGTCCTGTCCCTGGCAAACCCCATTTGCCAACCCCTCTATCTTCCTGTAAAATTTACCTTTAACCACACGACACTGAAGCCTCAAAGCCCTTCTGCGTCAGATATCTGGAGTCATTGCTATGGCACAAGTTTGCGACATCTGCGGCAAAGGCCCGCAATTTGGAAATAAGATCAGCCACGCTCACAACGTGAGCCGCCGCCGCTGGAACGTGAATTTGCGGCCTGTGCGCGCCCGCGTGAACGGCGCCAACAAGCGCGTGCGCGTCTGCACCACCTGCCTGAAGTCCGGCAAGATCGTTAAAGCGTCGTAGCCGATCGCTTTTCGCGAGCGACCACCAGAATTGAAAAAGCCTCCGCACGCGGAGGCTTTTCCTTGCTTTGCCATAGTCTGGTTTCGCTAAACTCCTGCTCTCTCTGCTAGAACCGCAGCACAATTCCGCCGCCGGCCAGAACGTTATGATGTTTCAAGCCGCCGGCCGTTCCGCTCACTACGCTTCCCAGTCCAAAGTTCGGATCGCCGGTCACAAAGTCGCGCACTTCGGCGCGGAAACCAAGCACCGGTAGTCCACTCTTAAAGTCGAGTCCGCCGCCGTACTGCACTGCCGCTTTGCTGGACGTTGTGCCTGAATCCAGCGAATAGCGCGCCCATCCGCCGCCAAAGCTCACCCAGGGCGAGATCGGCGCCACGGGAAGAAGTTTCAGCTTCAGGCTCGGCGTGATAAACACCGTGGAGATGTGGTCCAGCACCGTGGAAGGCGACGTGGTAAACGTGATCTTCTGTGAAGGCAGCCCTGCCACCGGCAGCTCCACATAAAGCGCCGCCACTTTGGCGTTCAGCATGCGCACGCCCAGGGTGCCTTCCAGAAAGATGTGATTGTCAGTCTTAAGTTTGGTGATGGAGGATGGTCCGGTGGAGAACGTCTGCTGTGAATCTGAAACAAAAGATCCGCCCACCGTAAATGCAACGTCAGCCTTTTGGGCCAACGCGCAGGTGGAGGCACAGAGTATGACAAACAGAATCGAAAAGCGCTTCATCGAAGCTCCTTGGTGGCTAAGTTTTTTGGTTGGCTCTGGATTCTGAGATGCAGGGTGCGGGGACGGCGGAACGAAAAAATCCGTTCCGCCGGTGTTTAACTAGTAACCAAAGTCCATGCCTGCGGCGTGGAAGGATTAGAACCGCAAGACGATTCCTCCGCCTGCAAGCACGTTTTGTCTCCGCCCCAGGCTTGATGAGCCAAGGGTCTGTATGCTCACAATTCCGAAATCCGGCTGGCCGGTGAAAAAATCGCGCACCTCGGCGCGGAAGCCCAGCAGGGGAATTCTGGTCTTGATGTCCACTCCGCCGCCAAACTGCAGAGCGCCCTTGTTCATTGACGTGCCGGCCAGGTTGTAATGCGCCCAGCCTCCACCGATGCTGGCAAAAGGAGAAACGGGGAATCCCGGCGCGAACTTCACCCGTAACGATGGCGTGACAAATACACTTGAGAGTTTCAGCGCGTTCGAAGACGGCGTCCCGGAAAAAACCACCTGCGCCGAGGGGATCCCGGCCACTGGCACCTCTAAATGAAGCGATGCCAGTTTGAAATTTGCCAGGCGGATGGCCCCTGTCCCTTCGTAGAACACATGAGTGTCGGTCCTGAAATTAAAGGCCAGAGGACAGGGAATCGTGCAGGTCACTCCGGGCGCGACGTGATCCTCGGAAACGAAAGCTCCGCCAGCCACAAAAGACACGTCCGCTTTTTGCGCCTGGCTGAGTGTTGAAAATGCGGCTACGACAAGAAGAAGAATAGCGAATCGCCTAAGGCCCATCGATCCTCCAGTGGTGATTTACGCCAGCGCGATAACGTCAATCTCCACTGCAACGTCTTTCGGCAGGCGGGCTACTTCCACCGTGGAACGCGCAGGCGGAGCGTTCTTGCAAACTTTTCCGTACACCTCGTTCATCTGCCCAAACTCAGACATGTTCTTCAGGAACACCGTGGTCTTCACCACTTTTTCCCAGCTTGTGCCAGCCGTCGCCAGAATAGCGGAGAGGTTCTGCAACACGCGCTCTGTCTGTGCTTCAATCCCGCCTTCAATCAGGTTGTTTGTGGCCGGATCGATCGCCACCTGGCCGGAGATAAAGACAAATCCGTTGGCTTTGATCGCCTGTGAGTACGGTCCGATTGCTTTGGGTGCGTTAGGAGTGGAAACAACGTCTCGGGTAAAGCCGCTCATGAATGCCCTCCGGAAAAACCTCGCCGCTGATTTTCGCTGATAAATGCTGATAAGACAAATTTGGCTTTCCTCAATCCCGAGCGCAGCGAGGGACCACTATTGCCACGATGATCTATAGGAAACAGAATTGGAAGAAACTAGGCGGCAGTCTGGATTTGCAATTCTCGGAAGACCCTGCCCCAACGCAGCCAAGGGTTCCCTCGCTGCGCTCGGGATTTCAGAAAAAGCTAAACTTTATTCAGCCTCTGCACATCATGTATCCCCGGAATCTTTCTCAGGCCGCTGATCACTCGCTCCAGGTGTTTCACGTCTTCAATATCTATCACTATATCGATCGTTGCCTGGCTGTCAGCAGTGCGGGCCTCAATGTTGCGGATATTGGTGTTGTCATCTGAAATCACGGCAGTCAGCTGTTTCAGCATTGCCGGCCGGTCGTCACAGAAAACCGTCAGCTTCACCGGATAAGTCCCGCGCCCATCATTCTTGGCCATCTTCGGCGCTTTGGCCCACTCCACACCAATGCGCCGGTCAGCCTCATACATCAGATTGTTCACGTTAGGACAACTCACGGCATGCACGGCCACGCCTTTGCCGCGGGTCACGTAACCCACAATCGCCTCACCCCGGATCGGATTGCAACATCGCGCGCGATAGACCAGCAGATCGTTGTAGCCCTTTACCTTGATCGCTCCGGTGTCCGCGCTCTGTCCAAAGACGCGCCGAATCACGGTGCCAATCGTGCTGCCGGTCTTGGCCGGCTCCTCATTGGGCACCTGCTCAGAGATCTCCGGTGAGAGCTTGGCCAACACCTGGCGCGCGGAATACTTGCCGTAGCCGATCCCGGCCAGCAGGTCCTGCCCGCCGCCCAGGCCGTATTCCTTGGCAATCGTCTCCATGGTCTTCTCGTTGAAATCTTTCAGTGCCAGGCGATACTTGCGTGCCTGTTTCTCCAGGAGCTTTTTGCCAATTTCAATCGCCCGCTCCCTCTGGTGTATGTTCAGCCAGTGGCGGATCTTGTTGCGCGCGCGCGTGGACTTGGCAAAGCCCAGCCAGTCCCGGCTGGGATTGTGTCCGGGTTGAGTCATGATCTCCACCACGTCGCCATTGCGCAGCTTGTTCCTGAGCGGCACAATGCGCCCATTCACCTTGGCGCCGATGCACGTATGCCCGATTTCCGTATGGATGGCATATGCGAAATCAATGGCGCTGGCATCACGCGGCAGGATCACCACTTTGCCCATGGGTGTGAAGCAATATACCTCTTCCGGATACAGGTCCACTTTCAGCGTGGAGAGAAACTCGTTCGGATCTTTTACGTCCTGCTGCCATTCGACCACCTGGCGCAGCCACGCCAGCCGTTGCTCGTCTTTAGCGCTGACCGGAGTGCCGTCTTTGTACTTCCAGTGTGCGGCAATGCCTTCCTCCGCCATCTTGTGCATCTCTTCCGTGCGGATCTGCACTTCAAACTGGTGGCCATCTTCAGTAATCACCGTGGTATGGAGTGACTGGTAGAGATTGGGCCGCGGCATGGCGATAAAATCTTTGATCCGTCCCGGCAGCGGCCGCCACATCTGGTGGATCGCGCCCAGCGCCGTGTAACAGTCTTTGACTGACTTGGTAATGATGCGCACCGCCAGCAGGTCATACACCTGGTCCACGGTAATTCTCTGCCGGAGCAGTTTCTGGTGGATGCTATACAGCCGCTTAATACGGCTTTCCACCTTGGCTTCAACGCCGTTCTCTTTCAACTTCTGCTGTAGGATCTTGACTGCCTTGGCCAGGAAAGACTCGCCTGCTTTGCGGTGCGATTCCACTTCCTTGCGTACCTGGTCATAGCCGATCGGGTCTACGTAGCGGAACGAAAGATCTTCCAGCTCGCCTCGCACCTTGCCCATACCCAGGCGATGGGCCAGTGGCGCGTAGATTTCCAGCGTCTCTTTCGCTACCTGCTGACGCCGCTCTTCCGGCAGATGCTTAAGCGTGCGCATATTGTGCAGCCGGTCCGCCAGTTTGATCAGCACCACGCGGATGTCATCCACCATGGCCAGGACCATCTTGCGCACATTTTCCGCCTGGCGCTCTTCCCGGCTGGCCAGATTAATTTTGTCGATCTTGGTAACGCCTTCCACAATGTGCACCACCTGCTCGCCAAACTCGCGGCGCACATCTTCATGCGTGACGCCCGTGTCTTCAATGGCATCATGCAGCAGCCCGGCGGCAATGGCCGTGGAGTCCAGCTTCATATCAGCCAGCACCAGTGACACTTCCAGAGGATGAATCAGGTAAGGCTCGCCGGAAGCGCGCGTCTGGCCTTGATGATGTTTGAGCGAAAAGTCGTAGGCCTTGCGGATAATTTCCAGATCGTCAGAAGGACGGTTTTCAGCGACTTTGGCCAGCAGTTGCTGGAATTTGCCGGTCAGCAGCTTCAGCTCTTTTTGCGAAGCGGGCTGCGGGTTTGTCGCCATAGTCAATTATAGCGTGAAAAAATACAGTTCTCCGGTGTACCGTGAAAGGCGGCTTTCTGGCGCCCATGGTAAGCAGGCCAGGGCGCACGCAAGAAGGATTGCCGCCGCTCATTCTAGTTTTATGAATCAATCTGGGTTGATTGAATCAATCCGCGATTTTGAAGGGAGGACGTGATGTCATTACGCTTACTGGCAGGTTCGCTCTTATTGGGCTCCTTCGCTCTGATGAAAGGTTTCATGCCCTTTTCGGCCTTACAGACGCCTGAAAAGCAAACGATCGCTCCCAAGTGGGAGTACAAGGCGCTCAAACTGGAGGCAAACCAATGTTCCTATGAAAACCAGGTCGCCACGTCATTGAACTCCGCCGGCGAGGAGGGCTGGGAACTGATTAGCTATGAACGATTGTCGATTACATTTCCCAAAGACGCGGAAGGCACGCTCCTTATCAAGCCCGCAGCCACGGGCCCAGGCCGTGAGCACACCCCGCAAACAGCTGACTCCTTTGAAGGAACCATGACCATGAAGATGGCGCCAGCACAACCGGGAGCGTGCAGGTTCCTGTTTAAGCGTCTTGCACCTCCGCCAGCCAAACGATAGACAGTCTGCGGAAAAAGCAATTGCCTGTTATTGAGGTGACGGTATGGGTCAGCCTGCGACGTTGACCTTCAGTCCTTATGGCTTAAGTCAGATTGCTCCAGTAATTTCCGCCGGAGGAAGTCGACGGTAAGGTTCCCTGCCTCTGGCCCAATGGAATGCTCTTTGTCCGGAAACAGTTTGATCTCAAATTCTTTATGCAGGCTGGTAAGCCGGTCGCGCAAGAGCTTTGCCTGGCGCACCGGAACATTCTTGTCCTTCTCGCCATGAAGAATCAGCACCGGACATTTCAACTTGTCCATTCGCAAAATGGAAGAACGCTCGCGGACTGCTTCTTTCGTCATACCGGTTTCAGCCTTCATATTCAGCCGAACACCTGGCAGCGTACTGTCGTCATACAGCTTTTGGAAATCGTAGATGCCAGCGCCTAAGACCGCTGCCTTCACATCATCCAGTTCTTCCACCAGCAGAGAAGCGGCCATCCCTCCGCGTGAATACCCGTAGATAGCCATGCGCTTCGGATCTACATAGCTTTCCTTCTGCAACTTTCGATATGCCACAGTCAGGACCGCCAGGGTTTTGGGGCCGACAAAGTCGGCCGGTCCATCCGATTGGCCGAAGCCAGGCTGCGTCACCGCCACAGCTGCAAATCCCTCACGCGCAAGCCGCATGCCGAGCCCAGCCAGATCACGCGCTGTTCGTTCATAGCCGGGAATCATCAGCACGCCCGGGAACGGGCCTTTGCCGGCCGGAACAAATGAAATCGCTTCTACATGCTTGCCCTCGACCGAATATTCATAGTGGCAGACCTTTGCGCCGGATTCGAGTGAGGCGCAACGGTCCTGGTCCATGCGCTGAAGGACATCGGCAACAACGTTGGGTTGAGCCAGGAGCGGCTGGACCCACAGAAAAGCAGCAGCAACAACTGCAACCATGCAGGAACAACGGATTCGTCTCGCCGATGAAATGTGCATTTTTCTTCTTTCGTAATTCATTTGGATAATGTGCTTCGTCACGGCCTCGCCCCACCCGTGTGTTGCCCCGTCTTTAAGTCCACCTCAAACGATACTTCTTTGTCGGCAAGAGCGTCCCAGCCATGTCCGTGCAATATGTCGTCCTTGATCCCGGTAATCGTCAGACCTTCCCATGAGAGGCGGCCTGTCGTCCACGCAATGCCGGAGTTGCCCACCGCCGTGATGGAGGTGAAGCCCGCGAAGAGCAGCAGCCCATGGTGCGAGAGCACACGCAAATCCACGACCGGACTTTGCTCCACTCGCAGCCATTGCGCCGGATTGCCGGCCTTTACCACGTAGGCATAACCGCCAACCACCGTGCAGAAAGAATCTGCATCAGGAGTGGAGCACACCTCGCTGACAACCTGATCCGAATCAAAACCCAAAGCAAAGAAACCCACCCAGGCGGGGCCGCTGCTGGGTGTGACGCGCAGATAGGCCCCGCTGCGGTCGCCTTCCTCCATCTCAGCGGGAAAGTGATAAAGCTTCTCCACTGGATGGACGGGCGGGGCAGCTTCCAGGACCCTTACTTCATAGTTGCGCGGGAAGGTAAAGTCGAAACGGAAGTGCTGTTTCATAAGAACGAGCCTGGCTGCGAACGAAATAACTGCAACAAATGCAATCAACTCTTTTGCTGATGTTGAAACCAACTTCTTGCAGAAAATACATCCAACTCTCTCGCTGGATTGAAACTCTCTCCGCTTGGGCTCTAGCCTCAGTAGGCCGGGGCCCCAGCCAAGCCCGTCTTTGGCTTGCTGGCGTGAAGCTGCTTAAGCCTCTGCCGGTATCGGGGCCCGGATCTATCCGTGCCGTCCGCGTCTTAACAGATCAGGATTTCAGCCCCTGCGCCGCAATGAATTCCTGCGCCCGTTCGCGCACGCTCTTCACATGCACAGGCAGCTCCAGCCTGCTTCCGTCTTCAAGGAGTGGGATCAGCTTGTTGAAGTCCGGGCCTGAATGCGAACCAATCAACATAATCCGCACCGGATGGAACAGGTCTTTTCCCTTTGCGCCGGTCTCCGCTTTGATCTCATCCATGATCGCCTTAAAGCGTTCTGCTGTAAGCGGCGGCTCGTTCGCCGCACGCTTTCCAAACGACTGAATCACAGCCTTCGCCTTGTCACTGGCAAACACCTCAGCATTCTCAGGCAGGGCAAGCGCCGCGGCGGCGTCATGGTTGAAAATGATCTTCGCTTTCTCCGGCAGTTGATCAAGCTGATCAACGTAAGGCGCGAACAGATCAATCAAGCTTCCTGTCCAACTGCTCACGCTGCCATTCGCGCCGGCTGGCAGCAGCCCTGCCCGCTGCAACGCTTCAGCTCCTAGTTGGTGGATTCTCTCAGGCTGCGCCGCCTTGATGTAATACCGGTTCAGCCAGTGCAACTTCTCCGTATCGAACACCGCAGGAGAAGGCGTGACCCTCTCCAGGGAAAATTCTTTAATCAATTCGTCTTTGGGAAAGATCTCACGATCGCCGCCGCTCGGCGCCCAGCCCAGCAGCGCCAGATAGTTCATCAACGCCTCGGGTAGGATTCCCATCTCACGGAAGTTCGCCACCGACGTTGCCCCATGCCGCTTGGACAATCTCTCGCGGTCCGGCCCCAGAATGGTTGAAAGATGCGCGAACTCCGGCACCGGCAGCCCCAGCGCTTCATACACCGCCACCTGTTTTGGCGTGTTGGAGATATGATCGTCACCGCGGACCACGTGCGTGATTTTCATATCGGCATCGTCAATCACCACCACGTAGTTGTAGGTTGGCATCCCGCTCGAACGGACAATAATGGGATCGCTCACCACTTCGTTCGAAAATTCCACATCACCGCGCACAATGTCATGGAAGCGTATGGGGCGTTCCGGAATCTGAAGCCGTATTGCCGCAGGCTCGCCCGTGGCACGCCGCCGCTCCGCCTCCGCCGGATCAACGTTCCTGCACTTGCCGGAATAGTTTGGCTGGCGCTGCTCCGCCATGGCCTGTTGGCGGTCGCGCTCCAGCTCTTCCGCGGTGCAAAAGCAGTAATAGGCTTTTTGCTCTTGGATGAGCCGCTCTGCATAGCTGCGGTAAACATCCATCTTGTCTGACTGGCGGTAGGGCGGATAAGGACCGCCTACGTCCGGCCCTTCGTCCCAGTCAATGCCTAGCCATTTCAGGTCTTCCATGAGCTGGGTTTCGTAGCGCGCCTCGCTGCGCTCCAGGTCCGTGTCTTCGATCCTTAAAATGAACGTGCCGCCCTTCTGGCGCGCAAACAGCCAGTTAAACAGCGCCGTGCGGACGTTCCCAATATGCAACTGCCCGGTGGGCGACGGAGCAAAGCGGACGCGAATTTGATCGTTCTGTGCCATGTATATCCATGGTAACAAAAGCGAATTAGACCCCGCTGCGGGCCAACGCCGCGGCCGGTGATTTCATCTGAACCAGGGACAGCAGCTCCGGTTCATAAGACTTTATGCCTTCCAGCGCCATCGGCCCACTCATACTTTTTATCGCGATCCTGCTCACTGCTGCGCACCTGCTCGGTTATCTGTTTGCACGCCTGCGCCAGCCCCGCGTGATTGGAGAGATTCTGGCTGGTTGCATCCTGGGACCGTTTGTGCTGGGGAAATGGGCTGCGTACACGCATTTTCTCCAACTTGATGTAGCTGCTCCACAAAAGAAGGCCGCGCTCGATCTCCTCTACTATCTCGGCCTGCTGATGCTTATGTTTCTCTCCGGCGCGGAAACCAAGGCTCTCTTCCAGAAACATGAACGCAAACAGATCGGCTGGCTGGCAGCCGTGGGCACCGCATTGCCGTTTTTCATCATGCTGGCCCTTGGTTCGGTGCTGCCGCTGGGTTGGTTCATGGGCATTAAATCGAACCGCGCTTCCTTGCTGCTGGTGATGAGCATCGCGGTCGCCGTGACTTCCATTCCGGTCATCTCGCGCATCTTTTTCGATCTTAAAATCCTGCACACACGTTTTGCCCGGCTGGTGCTGGGAGTCGCCGTGCTGGAAGACATTGTTCTGTGGGCTGTGCTCGCCGTCGCTACCGCTATCGCCGACTCCTCTGGACTCCCGGCCCGAAAGATTGCCCTGCACATTGCCATCACTTTGGCTTACTTCATCCTTGGCCTGGTCCTTTTTCCGCGCGCAACGAAACGAATTTCAAAATCAAAGTTCAATCTGCTGGCCATCAACTCACCGGTCACGTTTACGCTATTGATCGCTTTTGCGTACGTGGCAGTGGCTGGCCTGCTGGACGTAAACCTGGTCTTCGCCGCATTCCTGGCTGGCTTTGCCGTCTCGCGCAAGCGTCTGGGTGATGCGCTGGCAACCATCTCCGGCTTCTCCTTCGCGCTTTTTATCCCCGTCTATTTCGCTCTGGTGGGCTACAGCCTGATCTTTGGCAAAGCATTCTCCGTGACGATGCTCATAGCGTTCCTTGCCGGAGCATGCGTGCTGAAGCTGCTGGCAGTGGCGCTGGGAGCGCGACTGGCTGGCTTCCGCGGCCTTGATATCACCAATCTCGCCGTCGCAACCAATGCCCGTGGTGGGCCTGGAATCGTGCTGGCCAGCGTTGCTTATGAAGCCGGCATCATCAGCGCCGCGTTCTACACTACGCTGGTGATCGTTGCCGTACTCACGTCACAGGCCGCTGGCGCATGGCTGGAATTTGTTTTGCGCAAAGGCTGGCCGCTGCTCTCGACGGACGTTACGCCTTCTTCAAACACGGCCGTTGTGGAGAAAGCGCCGGAATTGGTGGCTTAGCTTTTTTCTGCAATCCGACCCTGAGCCTGTCGAAGGGAGGGACCCCTATCGCAATCTCGACTCTTTGGGCCGCGAACTAACGCGAAATGAACACGAATCAGGATGATTCATGTTTCGCACGCATTCGCGGCTAGATACTGTCTACAAACCCTCATAACTATAGGGATCCCTCGCTTCGCTTCGGGACTTCGGAAGATGCTCTGCCTGAGAACTGTGGGGACAAGCCCGCAGATGCGTCTGGCTGATCCGATCATGCCAGCCAAGCTGGTCTTCATCCACCAGCGCCCAGGCGTAGCCCAGTCCTATGGAAAAAGCTGAGAGAGCGCTTGCTACGGCGCGGCATTGGCGGTCAAACATTGACGTGGCGGTCCCTGCAAAAGTACACAGCTCAAGCTGTGACATGTTCATGCCCGGCGTTGCACGGCGGTAGGTGAGAAAGATGTATTGAAAAACCAGCCAGAATATTCCGCCCGCAGCCATCAGGCATACCAGCGTCATGCGTGACTGGGGTATCTCTTCGGCCAGCTCCAGAAACGTCAGGGCAAAAACTCCGGTGGCGATAAAGACAATTCCGGCGTCGGCCAGTCCGGAAAAAAAACGCTGCCCCAGCGGAGCGGGCCGCGGAATCACGTCAAAATCATTGTCGACCCGGGCTTCCTCCGGCTCCAGCCGGATGTCAGAAAAGCTTGGCAGCAACTCCATCTGCTGGCCTGCAAACGCAACTGCTCTCACTGGCACAGGCGGCGTGGACGAATATACATCCTCCTGGACCAGCTCGGCTTCTGCGGCTTCCAGAATTCGAGGCGTCTCGGGAGCTGGATCAGCCAACTCAAGCTCATCAAGCCTGACCTCTTCCACCGTCGGAACGTATGCGGGCTGGGTCCTGGGAAAACGTATGATCTTGGGCGGCTCCTGCCTGACCTTGCTCGACCTGACCACGATCTCATGAAAACGCTCTGGCGGCGGAGGCATGGGACTTTCCTGCGGCGCCGCTCCAAAAGAATGGGGCGTATCCATTGAGAAATCCAGTTCCATTGCATTTGGGTCTACGGGGCGACCGCGCCGCGCGCGATGTTGCTGCACGCGCGAGACTACCTCTTGCCGCCAAGCCAGCTCAGCCGCCGGGTCTTGCATTAAAGAACCCTGGGCTGCCGCGCGAAGCCCACCGGAACCAATGGAGCTCTCCGCAGGCGAGAGCGCAGCTTCATCGCCGGCAAAAATTTCATGGTCAAGAAGCGCCGAGGTGTTCCTTCGACTGTGAACGCAAGGGAACGCCTTACCGCAAACAGGGCAAGTCATGAGCAGGTTCGGAGATTTCGCCAGGAGCGGGAATACAGCCGGACTGGGTCAGATTTTGCTTTCAAAAACTTACCGTGTTAACTTGCCAGTCTGGTCTTTCTACGGCATGCGTTCCCAACATAAGTTTGTTATCACAGCAGGGCTGCTTTGTCACTTGTTTACCGCCGCGCCGCTAGTGACAAGCCAGGCGCTTGCGAACCAGACTGCGCAAAATTCCACTGTCCCGGCGGAACAAGCAACGCCAAGTCCAACCCCTGCTGAGCAGCCCGCCCAGAGCGCTACAGCCCCGGCGGAACAGCCCAGCAATTGTCATTTAATCATCACGGCGCCTCCTGCCGCGCACCAGCCGTCTCCATCAGGAGCGGCGCCCAAACCTGAGCAGCCCGCCACTGGAACGCAGGGCCCCAAAAAGGTGCGGTTGCCGATCAGTGAAGAACAGCCTGTCATCATTGATGCCGCCGAATGCGAGAAGGCAGGAGAGGTCTATACGCTGCGCCGTGACGTGGAGGTTCGTTTCGCGGACTATGATTTTCGCGGCGACATGGTGACCTATGACGCCGCGTCTGGGGATGTCACGGCCAAAGGCCATGTGTCTCTGGATGGTGGCCGGCGCGACATGCACATCAGCGCCACAGAAGGCATTTACAACATTCACTCACAGACAGGAAAGTTTTACGACGTCCGCGGCGGCACAGGCGCGCGTTTTAAGGGAAGAAGCGTAACGCTCACTTCATCCAGCCCGATTTCCTTTACCGGCAAACTGGTGGAGCAGACCGGCCCGGAGACCTACGTTCTCCACCATGGGTCAGTAACCTCGTGCGAACTGCCGCATCCCAAGTGGACGTTCAACGCCGAGAAAATCATTTTCAAGGTGGGAAATTCCGCGCACATTTACAACACTACTTTCCGGCTCAAGGGGGTTCCGGTTTTTTATCTGCCTTATGCGTCGCCTCCGGTGGAGCGGCTCGGACGCCAGAGTGGTTTTCTTATTCCCAACTTCGGCACCTCCAACACCAAGGGAACTGTGATTGGCGATTCTTTCTACTGGGCGATCAATCGCAGTATGGACGCCACTCTCGGCGGAGAATATCTTTCCAAGCGAGGCTGGGCGCTGCAGGAAAGCTACCGCTACCGGCCCAGTGAAATGTCATTCCTTAACCTGAATTATTTTGGCGTGCTTGATCGCGGCATCACCACGAATACAGTGGACCAGGCGGGTAACCCGATTACAAAAACGGTAAAGCAGGGCGGCGAAGACATAAAACTCAACGCTGAAACCACGTTCGCCAACGGCGTGCGCGGCGTTGCCTCCATCGACTACTTGAGCTCGTTCATCTTCCGGCTGGCTTTCACTGAGAATTTTTCCCAGGCCGTGGATTCTGAGGTGAAGTCGGCTGCGTTCCTTTCCAAGAGCCTGCAGGGATTTTCGTTCAACACATTCCTCGCCCGCTATCAGAATTTTCAAAGCAAGAACAACGATGATGCGATTACGATTCTCCACACTCCCGGATTTGAAGTTTCCAGCGTGGACCGCAGGCTTTTCAGTTCGCCCATCTACTGGTCTTATGATGTTGCCGCAGAAGGTCTGCGGCGCAGCCAGCCTGGGTTTGTCACTCCCGGCGTCGTCGGCCGGTTTGACGTTGATCCTGATGTAAGTCTGCCCATTTTTTATCGGGGTTGGACCTTCCGCGCGGACGCTCAGCTGCGCAACACGATCTACTCCCAACAACAATTTTCGGCCCTGTCAGCCACTGTGCCGCCGGTCCCGATTGCGGAGCCCAGGCATGATGTTTTTAACCGCCGTGACATCTCCACCAGCATTGAGCTGCGTCCGCCAGCTCTCAGCAGGGTTTTCGACAAAACGATTGCCGGCCGCAAGCTCAAGCACACCATTGAACCGCGCCTGGTCTACCGCTACACCAATGGCGTGGAGAAATTTGGTTCCATCATTCGCTTTGATTTCAGAGACATCCTGAGCAACACGAATGAAGCTGAATTTGGTCTCGTGCAGAGACTTTATCTGAAGAAAGAACGCTCAGACTGCGATCAGGAGCCGGATGTCGCCGCGGTACAGACTTTCGTGCGTCCCACACCGTGCGCACCTGCGGGCGCGGACGAGTTTGTAAGCTGGGAAGTCAAGATGAAGTATTTTGCTGACCCAACCTTCGGTGGGGCTGTCCAGAACACACCAGGCTCAAGCGGAACACGTACCGTGCTGACCACCACGGCAAACTTTACGGGAATCGCGTTTGTTACCGACCCTCGGCGGTTCTCTCCTGTCGTCTCCCGGCTGCGTGTGCGCACCAGCAGCAACAGTGATCTGGAATGGCAGCTGGACTATGACACCAAGAAAGGCCGCATCAACTCCAGCACGTTTTATACCGGCTTCCACTTTGGCGATTTTTTTGTCGGCGCCAGCCATGCTTATTTGCAGGTCCCGGGCGAGGTAGTTACCGATCCTGCCAACCCCGGCGCCAACCTGAAGACGTGCGTTCCACATGTTTTAAACCAGGCAGCCTGCGTGCCTCCGCTCTTTGACCAGGTGCGCGCACAGCTTGGCTATGGCAGTCCTACCAAGCGGGGATGGAGCGCCGCCGCTAACATCGGCTTTGACCGCGAGTTCAACCTTCTGCAATACTCTGCCGCGCAGACGTCTTATAACTGGGATTGCTGCGGCCTCAGCTTTGAATACCGGCGCTTCTCGCTGGGCTCCGTGCGCAATGAGAACCAGTACCGCTTCGCTTTCACCCTGGCGAACATTGGATCGTTTGGAAACCTGAAGCGGCAGGAACGGCTTTTCTGATAGTTTTCTGTAATCCCGAACGCAGTGAGGGAACCCTACCCTCACCAAATTCGAATTCTGGCATCCTGCGTCTATTGTGGGGATAGGGATCCCTCGCAAAGCTCGGGATTGCAGAAAAATGAGACTGCCTTAGGTTTAAAATCTAATCATGGAATTGTCCGCCAAGCATCAGCATCTCAAAGACGCTCTCCGCGCGCTGGGCCGCACGCTTGTGGCGTACTCTGGCGGCGTTGATTCGGCTTATCTGGCATGGATCGCACATGAGGTCCTGGCGGACGACATGCTCGCTGTGATTGCCGACTCACCTAGCCTGGCCCGGACACAATTGAATGACGCCCTGGCATTCGCCGGGGAGCACGAAATTCCAGTTGAAGTGATCCAGACCGCAGAGATGGACCGCCCGGGATATGTCCGCAATGACCGCCAGCGCTGCTTTCACTGCAAGGACGAGCTTTTTCAGGTGATGGAAGCCTTCGCCGCAAAGCGCGGTTTCCAGTCGATTGCCTATGGTGTGAATGTCGACGATCAGAGTGATTTCAGGCCCGGGCAGACGGCAGCGCGTCAGCACCACGTGGCGTCTCCGCTCCTTCAGGCGGGTTTGAGCAAGGCCGAGATTCGCGAACTGGCGCGGAATGCGGCCCTTCGCGTCTGGGAGAAGCCTGCCTCCGCATGCCTTTCCTCGCGTATTGAATATGGGCGTCCGGTAACCCTGGAGGCGCTCTCTGCCGTGGAACAAGGGGAAGACGCCCTGCACGGCCTGGGCTTCCGCCAGTGCCGGGTACGGCATCATGGAGAGATTGCCCGGATTGAGATCGCCAGGGACGAACTGGTGCGCGCCCTTACGCCGCAGATGTTTGCCGAATTCACCCGTATTTTCAAAGGCCTGGGATTTGCCTTTGTTGCTGTCGATACCGAAGGGTTCCGTTCTGGTTCCATGAATACCGCCATTCCGTCCCAACCGCTGATTAAGCTCATCTCATGAACGCTCCGGCACCCCCTTCATGAGATAATTTAGGCAGGTTAGTTTCTTTAAAAGGTGGTCTATTTTGGCTAGATTCAGTGGCGTTTTATTGAACGTTGTCCTATTCCTGTTGCTTGCTGGCCCGGCTTGCCTGGCGCAAAGTACAGGAGGGGCGCCCAAGAAGGCGGCTCCTGCGGCCGGTAAGAGCAAGGCGGCTGCCGCACAGAAGAGTAAGCCGGCAGCGGCACAGACCGCGACGGCTGCCAACTCTAACGAAAAGGCTGAGGCGCTGACGCCAGACGTGATTCACAGAATCCAGACTGAGATTCGCACGCACTATAACGTGCCGCAGCAGATGACGATTTCCCTTGGAGATCCCAAACCCAGCAACGTACCCGGCTATGACGATCTAGTGGTGACCCTGCTGGGTGGAAGCAAGCCGTCAAACCATGACTTCTTGATCTCCAAAGACCGCAAGACTCTGGCACACCTGGATAAGTACGACGTTTCCCAGGACTTGATGGCCAAGCTCGATCTGAAAGGCAGACCGGTGCGGGGTAACCCTGATGCCAAGGTCATGATTGTCAACTTTGACGATTTCCAGTGCCCGTTCTGCTCCCACATGCACTCCACGCTCTTCGCCAACGTGTTCAAGGAGTACGGCGACCGGGTCAAAGTCGTGTACAAAGACTATCCCCTGATTGAGATTCACCCTTGGGCCATGCACGCCGCCATCGATGGCAATTGCCTGGGTGAGCAGAATAGTCCGGCCTATTGGGAATTCGCGGATTATGTCCACGCAAACCAGAAGATGGTAGCGGGCAAGTCGCGCGCCGAAGCGTTTGCTAACTTGGATAATCTCACCAAAGAGCAAGCACAAAAGTATCAACTGGACCAGGACAAGCTGCAAGCCTGTGTGCAGAAGCAGGATGAGACCGGGGTCCGCGCATCCATGGCAGAAGCCGATAAGCTGGGCATTGACTCCACTCCGACTATGTTCATCAATGGAGAAAAGTTTACCGGCGCGGTGCCGGAAGCGGAGTTGCGCGCCGTCTTGGATCGTGCTTTAGCGGACAGCGGGCAGGCCCCCGCGGCTCCGTCCAACGCAAAAAAGTAGCCGGAAATCGCAAAACTCGGGTATCGTACCGTATCGGATTTGCCCAGGGAGGCAACTGTTGATCCAGGCACGCAAATATTGGAGCGGCGTTTTCGTCCTATGTCTTTCGTCGGTGGCAGTGCTTCTTTCCGGATGTCCCGGACGCGGCAATGACAAAGAGGTAATGGCGAAGGTCAACGGGTACAAGATCCTGCGGGCGGAAGTGGACAAGACCTACAACACCCAGGTCGCCGGATCTCCGCAAAAGCCCACGGCGACCGAAGAAGAAGCCTTGCGCCTGAATGTGCTTGGCCAGATCATTTACAACCAGCTGCAACTCCAGAAAGCGGAGAAGCTCGGCATTGTCGCCACCGATGATGAGGTGGAGAGCAAATTCAACCAGGCCAAGGCACCGTATTCCCAGGAGCAGTTTCAGAAGCTGTTGAAGGACCGCGGGTTCTCAGAAGAGGATTACAAACTGGAAATCCGCCGCAACCTCACCGTGGACAAGCTTCTCAACAAGGAGATTGCCTCCAAGGTCACAATTTCTGATCCTGAGATCCTGAACTATTACAACCAGAACAAAGCCGAGTTCAACCTGATCGAGCCGCGCTACAGCCTGGCAACCATCTTTGTGAGTAACCAGGCGCCCAACGAACCAGGCCACACCAGTGACAAAGCACAGATTGATGCCCAGGCAAGAAAGAAGATCCAGATCATCTATAACCGGCTGGAAAGCGGCGAAGACTTTACTGAACTCGCGCAAAAGTACTCTGAGGACCCGGATACGGCGCGCTCCGGCGGAGCGATAGGGCCGGTCCCCGAATCACAAATCAAAAACCTTGATCCCACCACCCGGGACGCGGTCCAGAAGCTGAAGGCTGGGCAGTGGTCACAGGTAATTCCGGCGGTCGATTCCCGCAGCCACCTGCAAAGCGGCTATCAAATTGTGCGGTTGAATGCCAAAGAGAACGCCGGGCAGCGCGATTTTAACGATCCCCAGGTGCAACAGTTCATCCGCAACAAGCTGCGCAGCCAGCGTGAACAGATACTGAAAGCCGCCTATGATGAGGTCCTGCGCGACAACGCTGAGGTCCACAACTACTTCGCGGAGCAGATCCTCAAGAATTCAGGCACAAAGTAAAGCTTATTCCACTTCAGCCAGTGACTGGCCCGCTTCAACAGCGGCTCCCTCTGCCACGTTGATCTTTTTTATTACGCCGTTCTTGGGGGCCTTCAGCTCGTTTTGCATCTTCATGGCTTCAATCACGATCACGCTCTGCCCCGCCTCCACCGTGGCCCCGATACCGGCAAGAATGCGCACCACTTTGCCCGGCATGGGAGCGGTAATTTTTTTAACGCCCTGCTCGCTGGCGCCGGCACGGCGTCTTGAACGGAATGAGCGCGGGTCTTGCACTGACACGCTGAACCGCTCAAGGCCCACGACAACGCTGGCTTCCGTCCCCACGGTCTCTTGTTTTACCTCATACGATTTGCCGTCCAGCAGGAGAGAAAGCACTCCATCCTGAACGGAAACCACATCCAGCGGCCATTCGCGATCGCCCAGCCTGCAATTCCATCGATCGCCGTTCCGCATCAGCTCCACGCGATAGGTTTTCTCCGCAATGGTGACTTCGTAGATCATTTGTCGCGGACCCCTTCGCTGCGGGCCGCGCGTTTCCAGGCCGAAACGCCGGATCGTTTGCCGTCTTCAGTTTTTGAACCGCCATTCCGGCCATTTTTTTGTGGAGCAACGGCGGCAAATAGCGCGGCGGAAACGGCGGCTACCTCTGCCAGACTGTTTGTCCCGCTCGCTGGACCGGGCTTTGCTGCCAGCAGGCGGTCCAGAAAGCCGGTATCAATGCGCGCAGCCACAAAATCCGGGTGCTCAAGGATCCGGCGGAACAGCAGCAGATTGGTCTTGATCCCGCCGACGAAATATTCATCCAGCGCGCGTCTCATTCGCGCAATTGCCATGGTGCGGTTGGCAGCGTACACAATCAGCTTTGACAGCATGGGATCGTAGTCCAGTGGCACCGTCCAACCCTCATAAACCCCGCTGTCTTCACGCACGCCCGGGCCTGACGGCCGCAACAGCTTGGTGATCTTTCCCGGTGAAGGAAAGAAATTATTCTCCGGATCTTCCGCGTAAATGCGGCATTCAATGGCATGGCCGCGCAGGCCCACATCTTCCTGACGGAAAGGCAGTTTCTCTCCGCAGGCAATGCGCAGTTGCAGATGGACAAGGTCCAGCCCCGTAACCAGCTCGGTCACAGGATGCTCCACTTGCAGGCGGGTATTCATTTCCAAAAAGTAAAAGTTGCGTTGGGCATCCACCAGAAACTCGATTGTCCCGGCGTTCGTATAACCCGCTGACCTGGCGGCCTGGACTGCGACTGCACCCATGCGTTGCCGCATGTCTTCGTCCATGATGGCTGACGGCGCTTCCTCAATCACCTTTTGGTGGCGGCGCTGCACCGAGCACTCGCGCTCGCCCAGGTAGACCACGTTGCCATGCTCATCGCCCAGAACCTGGATCTCAATGTGGCGGGGGTTCTCAATGAATTTTTCCAGATAAATTTCGCCATCGTTGAAGCTGCGCAGTGCTTCGCTTTGGGCGGTTTCAAAGCTGGACTTCAGCTCCGCCGGCGTCTTCACCAGACGCATTCCCTTACCGCCTCCGCCGGCCGCGGCCTTGATCATTACAGGAAAGCCAACCTTGGCCGCCATTTCTTCTGCTTCAGCTACTGAAAGACCCCGCGCTGATCCAGGAACCATGGGCACGCCCGCAGCCTGCATGGCCGTGCGTGCACGCGTCTTGGAACCCATAAGCTCCATGGCAGACGGAGCTGGACCGACGAACTTGATTCCGGCTTCGGCGCAGGCGCGGGCAAACTTGGCGTTTTCAGAAAGAAATCCATATCCGGGATGGATGGCTTCAGCACCGCAACACCTGGCGACTGCCAGAATTTTTGCCACGTTGAGATACGATTCGCGGGCCGGGGCCGGACCCACCAGATACGCTTCATCTGCCTGAGTGACGTGAAGGGCGCCGCGGTCAACATCAGAAAAGATGGCTACGGAAGCAATCCCCATTTCACGGCACGCACGGATGACACGGACTGCAATCTCGCCGCGATTCGCAATGAGGACTTTCTTGAACATAGAGGAAACCTTTGATTGTAACAACAAAGTTGGGACTGTCAGCGCAACCGCAGTGCGCTCCGTCGCCACGGCAAAATAAAAAGCCCCTCCCGCAGGAGGGGCTGGCCGTTCCTTAAGAAGTACTTATTTTGATTTAGGCTGGTCCAGCACAATACCGCCGCTGGTTTTTTTAGCTGCTTCTTCCGCTTTCTTTTTGCGCGCAGCCATGGCCTTATCGCTCCATTCGTTGGCCGTCTTTACGTAATCGGCGCGGGTCTCGGCATCTTCGCAAGTCATGTCATTGGCTTTGCGCCGGTACAGCAGGTTCATGTAAGCCATGGCATCATCATAGTCCTGGCGCTTATCGATGGCGGTCTGGAGCATCTTCATGCCTTCCTCCACGTTGGCGCCATCTTTTGCTTTCAATGCGTCACAGATCTTCTGACTGCCTTTGCCCTTTAGCTCATCGTCAACCTTAAGGCCCTCTTTTGCTTTGACTTCAGCCGCGTCCTTATAAGACGCAGACCAGTCAATCACGCCGACGGAATAGTAGGTTTCCGGATCGTTAGGATCAGCATCAATGGCCTTTTTGTAGTACTCGCGGGCATCATCGAACTTCTTCTGCTGCATGAAGAGGAAGGCGATACCCTTGAGGCTGGTAACGTTGTTCTGGTCTTTTTCCAGTACCTGCTTGTATTGGTCGATCGCCAGTTGCGCGTTGCGCAGGTTCTCCGGCGTTTCCACGCCGGGAACATACTGCTGGGCATAGGCCGTGGCCAGATACATTTTCGCCACTTTGAGGTCGCTATCGAGATTTACGGCATTCTTGAAATGCTCAATCGCCTCTTCGTAGTTGGCGCCCCGGAAAGACTGGACGCCCTTGTTGAGTTGATCGCGAGCCTTGAGTTTGTTGCAACCAGCCGTGCTCAGCAGAGCGGCTGCGACGGCGAATACCGTCACAAGTCGTGCGGTCCTGTTCATCTGTGCTGCTCCTTACCGGAGTCGAGAAATTTTTTTCCGCGTTCTGAGAAGGACTAAACCCAACGGGGACGCGCCGGTCTGCCGGCCGCCCCCATTTTTCTGAGGAGTTACAAATTACTGTCCAGCTTCGATCTTGGCCGTGATCAGCCCAATCCGGTCGATTACATTGGTGCCCCTGGCAATATCAATGACCTGGGCCACGTTTTGAAATTCGACGTCATTATCACCCTTCACGAACATCACACGTTCCGCGCGCGTCTTGAAGATATCAGTAAGCCGCGTCTGGAGGTTCTCCAGCGCCACGTCTTCCTGATTGATCTTCAGCTTCGTCTTGCCGTTTTCCAGCAGCACCTGGACGACCACCGTGCGGTCCGTCTGGGTCTCTGGCTGGTGCGGCGGAGGCGGCTGAGGAACCAGCGCTTCCAGCCCTTTCGGCGTCAGTGGCGTGATGACCATGAAAATGATCAGCAGCACCAGCAACACGTCGATCAGCGGCGTTACGTTGATATCGGCGGTTTGTCCACCGCCACCGCCAGTTGTCATTGCCATAAAATTACCCTCGTCTGGTTTCCTATTGCTGCGGCGGCTTGGCCGGGTTCTGTCTCTGTTCCGTCAGCAAACCCACCTGATCAACACCAGCGGAGCGAACATCGTCCACCACGTCCACTACCGGCTTGTATTTGGCGCGTGCATCGGCCCGGATAAACACCTGCTTGTTGGTGCGGCCTTGCACGCGGTCCTTGACCTTTTGCGTGAGTTCTTCCGCTGACACTCTCTGCGAATCAAAAAATACCGCGCCGTCTCGCTGTACCGCCACGATCAGCGCATCTTCTTTGTCCGCATCCGGCAATGGCATGGGGTTATTGGCCTTGGCCATATCCACAGAAACACCCTTCTGCAGCATAGGCGTGATCACCATGAAAATGATGAGCAGCACCAGCATCACGTCCACCATGGGTGTAACGTTGATGTTGGAGTTTACCTTCGCCCCTTCATTACGAACTGCTATGGCCATTTTTAGCTCCCGGCTTACCGCCGTACCGCGCTACCGGCGGTCCGTTTCAGGAAGTAGTCAACAAGTTCGCTGGATGAGTTGTCCATCTCCACGTCAAAGGCTTCAACTTTGCCGGTGAAATAGTTGAACATCATCACGGCGGGGATGGCGACGAACAGTCCCAGAGCGGTGGTTACCAGAGCTTCAGAGATACCGCCGGCGACCGCGCCCAGACCCGTTGCTTTCTGCTCAGAAATCTTTTTGAAGGCGTTGAGAATTCCGATGACCGTTCCGAACAGACCGACGAACGGCGCTGTGGAACCGATGGTGGCCAACCCGCCCAGCCCACGTTTCAATTCGGCATGCACAATGGCTTCTGCCCGTTCCAGGGCGCGCTTGCTGGCTTCAATCTGCTCTCCTGGAATCTCGGTGGATTCGCCGTGGGCTTTAAACTCCTGCAAGCCGGCGGTGACTACCTTGGCCAGGTGGCTTTTCTTGTTGCGCTCGGCAACGCGGATAGCTTCATCCAGCTTGCCTTCACGCAGGGCCCCTGCGACCACTGGAGCGAACTGGCGTGACTGTTTACGGGCGGCGCTGAAAGCGATCCAGCGATCAATCATGACGCCAATGGACCATGCCGACATAATAAACAGAATGATTACGACTACCTGGGCCACCCAGCTCATCTGTTTCCAGAGGTGGATCGGGTCCCATCCGATAGTACCTGCGTCATCCGCTGCCTGCTGGAAAAGCCAGAAGGCGAACATATGCGCTTTGGCGAGCGTGAGAGTTGCAATGTTTGCGACAAGCATGAGTTTTAAGTTTTCCTCCTCAGAACTTTTAGAACTTTTTTGCCGAGAGCGTGCCCCCTCTACAAGGGCCAGGCTAGAACAGAGAACAGCGCGACAATGGACGCGATGGACCTTCTTGTTTCTCAGGGCAAGGACGGCTGGCTCTGGCCTGCCGTCCCTTTTTGACGAATAGCTGCCTTACATGTGGAACTGGACCTTGATCGTTGTTTCCACTTCCACCGGTTCGCCATTCAAGATATAGGGCTTATATTTCCACTGCTTCACGGCATCCATAGCTGCCTGGATGAGAATAGGATGCCCTTGTACCCCGTGTAGGTTTTCGATCACTCCAGCCTTACTTATGGTTGCCTGGAGAAGCACGTCACCCTGAATATGCGCAATGCGGGCCATCTGGGGATACGCCGGCGTTACATCGTGGATCTTCAGACCCTCAGCAACTCCAGACGATACGCGTAACTTCTGCGGTGTGGCCACCTTAGGCGGCGGCGCGGCTGTTCCAATAATGCCGCCAATCACTCCGCCCGCTGATCCACCCGGTACTCCGCCTACAACTCCGCCAACAACGCCAGCGCTCGGCGCCGGAGCAGTATCTTCTTCAATCATCTTGACTACTTTGGGGATCTTGGTAGGGGTACGCAGTGAGCCGTCCACGATTTCGCTGACTTTTTGCACATGCTGAATCACGGGAGCGGCCGGCGGGGGTGGGGGTGGAGGTGGTGGGGGCGCCACCAGCCAGGTTGTGAGCTGTCCCTTGGGCAGCGCCTCAGTAAAAATAAGAGGCAGCAACACCAAAAACAAGACAAGGCAGATCTGTATAAGGGTTGAAATCAAGGCCGTCCACTTCTGGTTGGTCTTGATTCTGCCTCCGGATTCCATCAGGCTGTCTTCAAACATGCCTTTTCTCCAATCCTAGGGGACTCGGTCGATACTTTAAATTGGACACCGGGACTGCTTGTTTTGCTCCCAGAAACCGGAATTTTTTCCGGCGCTATACTTTGACGCGAACTTTACCCTTCGCGCCGGAGGTTGGCAATGGAATTGCTCCCCGTCCTGACCTGCTGGAGCGCCACTCCGTATATGCCACAAGCATGGGAGCTGCCACGGCAATCGACGAATACGTACCTATTATGATGCCGACTACCAAGGCAAAGGAGAACCCGTGAAGTACTTCACCACCAAAAAGATACAACGAGAGCACCGTCAGAAAAGTAAGGCCTGAGGTCAAAATCGTCCGGCTCAGGGTCTGGTTGATGCTCTTATTGACGATCTCTGACAGACTCTCCCGTCGCATGAGCTTAACGTTCTCTCGAATGCGATCAAACACCACAATGGTGTCATTCATCGAATATCCAACGAGGGTCAGAATCGCGGCGATAACAGTAAGCGTTATCTCCTGGTTCGTCAAGGAGAAAGCACCTACGGTGATTAAGGTATCGTGAAAAACCGCCACCACAGCGGCCACGCCGTAGATCAGTTCAAAACGGAACCACAGATACACCAGCATGGCAATGAGCGAAAACCCTACCGCAAGCGAAGCCTGTTTCCTCAACTGCCCGCCCACCTGTGGGCCCACAACGTCCCCGCCGCGCACGCCGAAATTGCCGGCGTAAAAGTCCGCCTTC
Source organism: Terriglobia bacterium (assembly GCA_020072585.1). Taxonomy (GTDB): domain Bacteria; phylum Acidobacteriota; class Terriglobia; order Terriglobales; family Acidobacteriaceae; genus Angelobacter. Next base: position 27,981 of record JAIQGL010000022.1, read on the forward strand.
AGCGCTTCCACTACCGGGTCCGGAACAACGCCCTTCAACTGGTCCAGGCTTCTGATCACGCCGCCATGCTCTTTATCGCGAAAATCCAGCACCCGCCGCGCCTGGCGATCATACTCGGCGGGCTCGGCATGCATGGGATCGCGGAAAGCCAATGCACCGCGCACCGCGGCAAAGCCGATCCTGTCACTATTATTTATGTTTTGTTTGCCCTGGACCGGGTTTGTCTCCAGGGCACTGATGATCTGGTTCTTGCCTTTGTCAAGGTCGGCCTCGCTGGTTTCCTTCAGGTCCAGCTTGATCACCACTTCGTTTTCAGAAGCGGCCCCATAGCGCTGGATCACGGCATTATGCAGCCCGGCCTTATCCAGGTCAGAGCGCATGGCCGAGGTGTCTGGGGCATCAATGAATTTCACGAACACCAGTGTGCCGCCGCGGAAGTCAACGCCCAGCGGAATGCCGTGCCAGAACATCATGGAAAGGATGCCGGCCACGCTGAACACCAGCGAGAAGCTGAGGAAGTACCACTTTTTGCCCAGGAAATCGATGTTTGTATTGCGAAAAAATTCCACTGTGTTTGACCTTTTGAACTAGATGCTGAGGGCTTCGCCCCGCCCTTTGCGGCTAAGGACAGCATCAAAGATTACGCGAGAAACAAAGACCGCGGTAAACAAGTTGGCCAGCAGACCGAAGATCAGCGTAAGTCCAAATCCGCTGACCGGCCCTGTGCCCACAAAAAACAAAATCAGAGCGGAAACAATCGTGGTGACGTGAGTATCCAGAATCGTGGTCCACGCACGGTCAAAGCCCTGGTCCACTGCCGCGGCTGGAGCTTTGCCATTGCGCAACTCTTCCCGGATGCGCTCAAAAATCAGCACATTGGAATCCACACCCATACCGACGGTAAGAATCACACCCGCAATGCCGGGCAGCGTCAACACCGCACCAAAGAAACCCATGAACCCAAGCAGGATCACCAGGTTCAATACCAGCGCCAGATCAGCATTGATTCCCGCGCCACGGTAGTAAACCAGCATGAAAATCAGCACGGCCGCCATGCCTGCCATGGCGGCATTTACGCCCGCCCTGATGGAATCCGCTCCCAAAGAAGGGCCAACGTTGCGCTCCGTGAGATAGTGCAGGCTGGCCGGCAGCGCGCCGGAGCGCAGCAGCATAGCCAGGTCCTTGGCTTTTTCCTGGGTGAAACCACCCTCAATCAGACCGCTGTCAGTAATCTGGTCACGAATCTCAGGCGCTGAAATCACTCTGTTGTCCAGCACAATGGCCAGATTGGCGGGATCAGGCCCACCCTTTTTATGCGCCAGCGTGAATTCGCCAAACTTCTTGGCCGGCCCTGGATTCAAATAGAAATTAACGATTGGCTCGTTGGTGTCTGATTTGTTCCCCTCGCGGGCATCGCGGATGTCTGTTCCGCTCACTACCGCAAGCTTTGAAACCAGGTACACAACATCGCCGCCGCTACTATCGGCCTTGCCATGGAGCAGTACCGTACCCGGCGGAAGAATATTGTTATGCTCCCGCATGGCCAGTTCTTCATTGGTATACATGCCGCGTGATTCCCGCAGTTCCAGCCGAGCAGTGGATTGAATAATGTCTTTCACCCGTCCCGGATCATCCACGCCGGGAAGCTGGACCAGGATCTGGTTCTCGCCCAGGCCGTTTTTCTGGATCAGAGGCTCACTCACGCCCAGGCTGTCCACGCGCTGGCGGATTGCTTCAATCGACTTCTCCAGCGTGTCTGACTTGAGCTGCGCCAGCCGCTCCGGTTTCAGGGTCAGCACAAAGCTGTTCTCGGCGCCCCCAACCACGGAGTACTCCTGCAAACGGTCCGATACGATGTTGCGTATCTGGGAAGTAGCATCCAGAGGGACGCCTTTCAGGACGAATTTTTCCGGCTGGTTCGCATCCGGCTTGCTGATATCGGCATAGGCGATGTGCGCTTTGGTCAGCTCCTGTTTCAGGTTCTCCATGGCGCGGTCCGTTTCTCCGTTGATCGCGTCACTGACCTGGACCTCCAGAATCAGGTGTGTTCCACCCTTTAAATCCAGTCCCAGGTGGATCCTGTCCAGCAAAGCCTGCTTCAGCCCTTCTTTGCCAAGGCTTTTGGGGATTCCCAGCATGCCGTAAAGAAAAACGAGCAGGGTTGCAACAATGAGTCCGGTTTTTATGAGTAAATTTTTCTGCATGTTCTATGCGCCACTTCTTTTATGCTGTTTTTTTCTCTTCTTCGTCTCGATTGATGGCTGTGATGGACGTCTTGGCCACTTCCAGCCGCAGATTGTCAGGCGGCACGCGCAGATGGACCGCGTCATCCTTAAGCGCGATCACCAATCCCCGGATTCCGCCGCTGGTCGTTACCCGGTCACCATTTTTCAGGTTATTCAATACTTCCTGCCAGCGCTTTGTCTTGCGCTGCTGAAAGTAAAACGTGGCAGCGATAAAAAGCAAGGGCAGAAGCAGGAAGATGCCCAGACCGCCGCCAGGCGATCCGCCCTGGAACAGATACGTATTTATCACGTTATTTATCATGCAAAGATTGCCTTCACAGCCGCACGCACACTCGCCTCTCTGGAGTGGGAGAGCATTCACCCTGATTTGTGACCGCTGATCAAATACCGCCCGGGAACTCCGCACATGGCACGCAGGTGCCGGAGTAATTCGGAGGCTTTACTTTTTTTTGACGCCTTGAAATCAGGGGAGCTCAGACCAAGGACACACTTCCTGACAGCAGCACTCCTGAGAGGTCCCCAAGCGTTATAGCATGACGTACCGCCCGCATGGTGTCAAGGTAGAACGCCAGATTGTGAATCGTGTTTAATACCGCCGCAAGGGGCTCCGCCGACACATAAAGGTGCCGCAGGTAGGCGCGGGTGTAGCGCTTACACACCCGGCAGCCGCATCTGGGATCAGCCGGCCCCTGGTCCTGGGCATAGCGTGCGTTTTTGATGTTGATCCGCCCCTCTGAGGTAAAAAGTAATCCGTGACGGGCCGCTCTGGTCGGCAGCACACAATCCATCATGTCCACGCCCATGGCGGCATAGCGTACGATCTCCTCCGGATACCCCACACCCATCACATAGCGCGGCTTGTCCTTGGGCAGGATTTCCAGCACTGTGGCGATCATTTCCATGGTCTTCTCGCGTGATTCACCCACGCTCAGCCCGCCAATCGCATATCCAGGGAAATCAAGCTCAACCGTCCGCTCCGCCGATTCCCGCCGCAAATCAGCGTACATGCCTCCCTGGACGATCCCAAACAAAGCGGGTGCCTGCGGCAATTCTGGATTTCCGATCACCCGATCACCCGATCTCCCGATCTCCCGATCTTCCCAAGGGACTTCATGCTTGTGCGCCTCAAAATAGTCTTTCGATCGTTTGGCCCAGCGTAACGTCATTTCCATGGAAGCTCTTGCCCTCTCACGCTCCGCCGGATGCTCCGTGCATTCGTCAAAGGCCATCACAATATCGGCGCCCAGGGCAATCTGTATCTCCATGGACCGCTCGGGCGTAAACAGATGGGACGTGCCGTCCAGATGCGAGCGGAAGCTCACGCCTTCTTCCGTCACTTTGCGCAGCTCACTCAAGCTGAACACCTGAAAGCCACCAGAATCCGTGAGCAACGCCCGATTCCAGCTCATGAACTTGTGCAGCCCGCCCAGCTTCCGCACCAGTTCGTGCCCCGGACGGAGATACAAGTGGTATGTGTTGCCCAGGATGATCTGCGCACCCAGATTTCCAGAACCAAGGTCTTCTAAAATGTCCTGCGGAACCGCTTTGACAGTTCCGGCAGTGCCAACAGGCATAAAAGCGGGGGTCTCCACGTCGCCGTGAGCGGTGTGGATTCGGGCTAAGCGCGCCGGGCCAGCCTGGGATTCGATAGTGAAAGAAAGTGCCACGCAAATATCCTACAGAAATAGCGTTCTAATTGTGGTTGAGTAGTCATTTTCTGGCGGTTATCGCAAAAGAGGAGTGTCTGGATGAAGAAACGACTGATGGTTATTGCAATGTTCATGGCAGCGCTCGGGACCGGCTATTCGCAGACGCCGTCATACCAACCCAAAGCAGGCTTTGTACCCAATGCCGAGACTGCCGTAAAAGTTGCTGAAGCTGTATTGATTCCTGTTTACGGTGAAAAGGTTTTGTCTGAGCGTCCTTTCAAAGCCACCCTGGAAGGAGATGTCTGGACAGTTGAAGGAACCCTTCATTGCGGCGCGCCCCGCTGCAACGGTGGAACTGCGGAAGTGAAAATCTCAAAGAGCACTGGACAGATTCTGCACATGATCCATTACAAATAGGTCAAGTGAGTCCGCTTTGGCAACGCAGCTCACTCCACCCACCACGCCATCAATGCCAGCACAATGTAAGAACCTAAGGCAGTCATCGCGGCAGCATGATCGCTTGTCGGTGGCGGAAAAAAGAACGTGCCAAAGATTTGCAGGGCAGCCAGAAATACGACAAAACCGGCCAGCCGCGCTTTATGTGCCGCGGTTCGATAAAGAAGCGCCGCACCAGCGAACAAAACCGCCATCTCCAGCGCAAACGCCGCAGCGCGATAGTTCCACAAACCCAATCCCATCTTGCCCACGCTGTCATAGAGCGCGAGGTCAGGGCGGTGCACGATGAGGTCGAGAATCCAGTGCGAAAACACTGCTGCCGCAACAATAAGTCCCGTCCGTGTGCCTCGCAACTGCGGAAACAACCGGCAGACGACGTATGCCAATGCCGACCAGCACAGTACGCCCAGCAGGCTGTGCGTGTACGGCATGTAGTAGAGGTCCAGCGCATTCGATGCGGTGATTCCCGGAACAATCCGCACCTTCTCAATCCCCAGCAGAACGAAGATGCTCCACATCACATCGATCCATTGCACGGCCAGGAAGAGCACCCAGAGCGGTATCCGCTTTTCATTGTCTTTACCGGCAAGGGCTTTACCGGCAAAGCTGAAGCTGTAATGGCCTGTGAACAAGAAGATTCGTTCCTATTTCTTTTTTCCAGCGTGCCGTTTCGCGTGCTTCTCCGCGACTTTCGCGGGGTTCACAATCGCCCGAGTCACCGTTCCGCAGCCAATCTCCGCCAGGCCGTTGTGCGCCGTCACCCGGAAAATGTAGAAGCGCTCATTGTGCGATTCCAGCACCGCCTCGGACTTGACCAGGGCTCCAATCGTGGTGGGTGCGCGGTGCTCAATGTTGATCGCCGTACCCACGCTGATCTCGCCTTCATCCAGAAACGGCAGCATGGCGTTGGAAGCCGCCCATTCCATGAGACCAATCATGTTCGGCGTGGAATAAATGGGCGGCAGCTTGTCATGGTGATAACTGAGCGTGTGCTTGTGCTCCACTGTCTCTTCAGCCTGGCCGCGAATACCCAGAGGGACCTTTTTTGCCATGCAAAGAATTTATCAAATTCAAAGGCTGAAAAAGAAAAGGCCAGACGGCAGAAGCCTGGCCCATGGCAATAATCGTTGGTCTTGACCGCTTGACCCTAGCGACGGTCGTGATCCCGGTCGTGATCGCCATGGTGGCAGCGTTCACGTGCTTCTTCCAGATCGTGGCGGCGTTTCTGCGCCTGGCGGCTGTGTTCCCCGTGCTTGCGCTCTGCATCACGCAGTTTGTCTTCCGCGTTGCGGATTCGCTGCTCGCACTTTCTGTCGCGGTCGCGATCATGGTCGTCAAAGGCCTGCGCAGGAATGGCCCCGGCCAGAAACCAGGTAAGTACCAGGGTCGCAATCAGCGTTTTCCACTTCTTCAACATGCTTCCTCCTTGGGTTGAACTCTCATCTTAACCTTAGAATGCATCCAGAGTGCCCGGAACAGGTAACAAGAACAGCCACCAAAAAAGATTTACTCACGAGGTCACTCGCCGCATACCCTCCGGTAACCCTAAGAAATCACAGGATCAGGGTTTCAGAGTTTGCTCAATCGGCGGTAGTGTCTCAGTTTGAAAAGTTCGCCTATTGTTTTCCTTCATGAAATCAGCGATAACTCAGTCGGGCCGCGTCCGGTGTTCAGACCGAACGCTGGCCCTAACCAAAGCACCTGACAAGAGGCGACAATGGCTATCCGTAAGACTAAACGCACACCCAAGCCCCGTTCAAGTTACCACCGCTTTCCCGAAGTCAAAGGGAAGGTCGTTTCGCTGGTCGAAGTTGATGACAATGCCAGCGCGATCATCATCATGTTCGATGACAACACTGTGCTCGGATTCGATCTCGATTCCAGCCACGTTGTATTCCCTCAGTTGTTCGACAGGAACAAAGGGAACTGGAAACCACTCAAACACTGGCCACCAATTTACAGCCCAATTTCTATGGTCAAATGGCCGTAAATCACTCACACCTTAACCGGGCAGGCCCGCTTTAGCGGCGGGTCTGTCTATTTGGAGGCAACATGGCAAAGCAAATAACAGATAAAGAACTGGCTAAGCTTCTAAGCCGGTCACAATTCCCAAGCGTTTGGCATACGTCAGATACTCTTGCTTCGCGTCTGCGAAAAGCTGCGCATTCGCATCGAGATCAGAGCGAACCAAGGAATCATAGGCGGCAGGATCGCTAGCTTCCAGAATCCCACGACTTTTCATGATTTCTACCAGAGTTTTTATCATCTGATTTTGTTTGGCGAAAACAAGAATCATTAGCTGATGTTCTGATTTAGTCATAGCAGCGCGGATTATACGCCCCTTACTCTGCCAATAGAGCGATTTCTTCCAATGACCAAACATGATCTGAAATCCCGGCAGCCATGGCTGGGGTGATTCTCAGGGTCTTATGAATCCGCGCAAAATTGTAGTGAATGAAGTGAATGGCAACTGCCGCGATATGGTTTTCGATTTTCTTGGAAAAGCCATTTGTCAGGCGAGTGAAACGGCGCATTCCCATTCTCATGGTCAAATTTTGCCGCTCTACGTAGCTGGTAGAAACATGTTTGGGATCTGGATTCCCGCTTACTACTTTCATGTCGCACCCGATACAGCGGGCTGGAGAATAGCGGGTTTCCGGTTCCATCGAAGCGCCATAGATTTTTTGCAACGTAGCGAAATCAGCATCTCCACCAAAAGCACCTTCGACGGCTTCAAGATAGGCGCGATGTCCGTCCGTGGTGATCTGAACGCGGCCAGTGATACGGCTGGCGCAATCGTCCATAAATTCCTTTGCCCAACCTGCATCTCTGCCACCAACCAAATAGCCGACGCAGAGTTTTGTATCTGCGTCGATTCCTGTCCAAGTCCAAACATCGCCCCAACCAGCTTGCTTCTGCTCTGGCGTGACGTTCTTAGCTTTCGCGCCAACAAAGCACCAAATTTCATCGCACTGCAAACGGCGAACGCGAACATTGCGGACGTTCTTATCGTGGTACTCCATCGCTGCCGTTGCCACGTCCACCAAGAGCTTTGTAACGGTATTGATGGAGACATCGCACATCCGGCTAGTGGCTCTGAGGCTGTTCCCCTCGACCAACATCCCAATTATTTTGGCGCGGGTCTCAACTGGCAAGCGGTTCATATCTTGAATGATAGCGAATGGTCAATCCTTTGTCAAGCATAAAGTTCAGTTTAAATCAATTTAACACGACGGCGACCGCCATAATACCAGATTTGTATATACTTACGCGAAAATATTGTTGCCTTACCCGGGTTCCCGAGTTATCCTGCTGCCGTGACAGGGCGGCACAGAAGGATTCCGGGAGGCGTTCATGGGTGACAGCGCTGAAATCAGGAGACTTAGCAATAAGTGGAATGGCAACACTGGATGGAAGAAGAAGCTGGAATGGATTTCTATCCACAACTTGCGGGGCTGGACAGGACAAACATTTAAGTTGGATTACCCGATCATGGCTGTAGTGGGCGAAAACGGTGCTGGCAAAAGCACGATCCTGCAATGCGCTGCCGCTGTTTACAATTCGACTGCACCTAAGTTTTTTCTCAAGGGACGCGGATATGCGTCTGACTACTTTCCCAAGACAGCGTGGGATCACTTGAGTGACGTTCAAATCAAATATTCGGCAATCCACGGAGATAAGCGCGTCACCGATACTATCCGCCGTCCAACGACGCGGTGGCGCGGCAATAGGGAGAGGGTTGAACGCCCGGTTGTTTACATTGACCTCAGCCGCATTTTGCCAGTTTCGGCGCGAGTTGGATACTCCAAGATTGCCAAGACTCAGCACACCGAAATAAAGGCTGTTGCATTTGAACAATCGCGTCTCGCCCGATTTAGCCAGATCATGGGGCGTTCATACGAATCGGCAAAGATGGCATCCGCAGATATCGACCCCGAGCGCCCGGTTCCGGTAATGGGGTATGGTGGCGCTAGATATTCTGGTTTTCATGGTGGCGCAGGTGAGACGACGATTCTCGAATTAATACAAACAGATGTGCCCCCAGGTAGTCTTGTGCTCATAGATGAATTAGAGACTTCGCTGCATCCACGCGTACAGCGTAGGGTGATTCGGGATTTGGCTGAGAAGGCTCGGGAAAATGACTTGCAAATCATTCTCACGACGCATTCTCCATTTATCCTTACGGAACTGCCAGAGACGGCACGCGCACAAATAATGCTAACTAAAGCGGGGCGGCAAATCGTCTATGGCGTAAGCCCAGAATTTGCAATGTCGAAAATGGACGACGTTCCTCAATATGAATGTGAGATTTATGTAGAGGATAGACGCGCTCAAGCGCTGGTCATAGAGGTGTTATTTCATCACGCGAAATCCGAAACAGTCTCCAAATGCAGGACGCTTCCATATGGCGCTGGGTCAGTTGGTAAAGCGCTGGGGATAATGGTTTCGCAAGATCGGTTTCCCCGGCCCACCGTTGTCTTTATAGATGGCGATCAGGGAGAAGCAATAGGATGCATAACACTGCCGGGGCAGGACGCGCCAGAGCGCGTCGTGTTTGAACAACTCAAGGATAATAATTGGCGGAACGTTGCCATGCGCACCGGGAGGAATTACACCGATTTAGAGGATGCTCGCATTCAAGCAATGGCGATTAAAGATGCACATGAATGGGTTAGATTCTGCGCCAGCAAATTAATCGTTTCGAGCGATCTTTTCTGGCAGGCAATGTGTGCTGAATGGGCTGCAAACTGTATTAGCGCTGAAGAGGCTAAGGGTATTGTTCAGCCTATTGAGGATGCACTGATCGGAATACGCACTATTCCGAAAGAAGAAATAGCAGCGCCGGGAGTGCCGCCTAAAGCGATTGAAACGCCTAGCTATTCGGACGATTCCAGCGAGACTTTGCCGCTTTTTCCGCAATAGCGGAACGGCGAGACGGGCTTAAGGATTTGGCGCGAGCTTTGCCGCCCTTTAGACCACCTGCCCTGCCGCGTTTTTTGGGGGGATTACGCTTGGACTCGCTTACGGTATCCTCAGCTTCACCAGTGGCAATATCGACTATCATTTTTGCAAGCTGGTTCGGGTCTCGGGGTCTTTTTGGCACGTCTCTATCCTGCCATATCCCGCGAACGCCCGCCAGTATCCTCGATTTTCAAACTGAGACACTACCCAATCGGCGGGTTTACGCGGCAATCGTGGTTCGCGCTGTATAATTAAAAATTGTCCTCATGAGATCGAATCAAGCAGTGAATTCCGCAACAAAAAAGAACAAGATACGCTCAACTACGGTTGTGTGCGTGCGCCGTGGCAACAGCGTGGTAATGGCCGCCGATGGCCAGGTTACGCTGGGCGAAAGCGTCATCAAACATACAGCCCGCAAGATTCGCAGGCTTTACAACGAAAAAATCCTTGCCGGATTCGCCGGATCCACGGCGGATGCGTTTTCCCTTTTCGGCCGCTTTGAGGCCAAACTGGAGCAATATCATGGCAATCTGGGCCGCGCCGCGGTGGAACTGGCCAAAGAGTGGCGGACGGACAAAATGCTGCGCCATCTGGAAGCTCTTCTTCTTGTGGCCGACGGCAGCTTGACCTTCCTGATCAGCGGGGCCGGCGATGTGATAGAACCGGACGGCGGAGTCGCTGCCATCGGCAGCGGAGGCTCTTACGCCCTGGCTGCGGCACGGGCCCTGATCGACAACACCGAACTACCGGCACGCAAGATTGCCGAAGAAGCAATGAAGGTCGCCGGGAAAATTTGTATCTTCACCAATGAGAATTTCATCGTTGAGGAGCTCTCATCGGTCCCGGAAAAGGCGGGCGCGACCGCTCCCGCACATTGAAGCCCATGGCAGGCTATTCAGGAACGCCGCTCATCCAGAAAATCGGGATCAAACCCGGACATCGCGTGGTCCTGCGCAACCACCCCGCCAGCTTCCTCAAAGATCTGGGGAAATTTCCTGAGGGAGCCGCAAGCTCAGACCGGCTCTCCGGCAAGGCCAACGTGGTTGTGTATTTCACGGAGCGGCTGGCCGAGCTGGAAAAAGATTTTCCCCGGCTTGCCGCCGCTCTGGTCTCCGACGGCATGCTGTGGATCTGCTGGCCCAAAAAAGCCAGCGGCCGCCCCACGGACCTGACGGAAGACATCGTGCGCAAAGTAGGACTTGAATGCGGATTGGTGGATGTGAAGGTTTGCGCCATTGACGAAACCTGGTCAGGATTGAAGTTTGTGATTCGAGTGAAAGACAGGAAGTAAGCGGTTAGCAATCGCACGTTTCTGAAATCCCGAACCCGCAACTTTGTCCAGACGCAATCCGGTATGGAGCTTGTGCGGGTGAGGGAACCCTATCCGCTTCATATCTGGTTGGGCAAGCGATAGGCACTAGAGATTCTTGAAAAGCGTAGGGGTCCCTCGCTACGCTTCGGGATTTTAGATGAAGGAGTTGTAATGGCAATTTATTTACCCAGTGTGGCCGAAGGTAGTGACGTCATTCTGGATGACCTGACCCCCAGAGAAATTGTTGCAGAGCTGGATAAATATGTAGTCGGCCAGCATGACGCGAAGCGTGCCGTGGCCATCGCGCTGCGCAACCGCATGCGCCGGCAGAAGCTTCCGCCCGATATCGCGGAAGAGATCATGCCGAAAAATATCATCATGATCGGTCCCACTGGCGTGGGCAAGACGGAGATCGCCCGCCGGCTGGCGCGGCTGGCCAACTCGCCGTTTCTGAAAGTGGAAGCCTCAAAATTTACTGAGGTCGGCTATGTGGGCCGCGACGTGGAATCGATGATCCGCGACCTGGTGGAAATCGCCATTGATATGGTGCGCGAAGAGAAGCTGGAAGAGGTCACCGAAAAAGCGGAACAGCAGGCGGAAGAGCGGTTGCTCGATCTCTTGCTGCCTGCTACGCCGGCGCCCGCCAGCTCTACGGCAGGTTTTGCACTGGTAGAAGAGGGCGATTCGGCTTCTCGCACACGGGAGAAGCTGCGCCACCAGTTGCGTGAAGGCAAGCTGGACGACCGCATGGTGGAGTTGGAAGTGCGTGAGCGCTCAACCCCGGCCTTTGAAATCATCTCCAATCAGGGTACCGAGGAGATGGACATCAACATCAAGGACATGCTGCCCAACATCTTCGGCCAGCGCACTAAAAAACGAAAGATGAAAGTCAGCGAAGCCTTTGAATACCTGATCCAGGAAGAAGAGTCGCGGCTGATTGATATGGACCAGGTAACGCGAATCGCCGTGGAGCGCGTGGAGCAATCCGGCATTATTTTTCTCGATGAAATTGACAAGATTGCCGGGCGGGAAAGCGGCCACGGGCCTGACGTCTCGCGTGAAGGCGTGCAGCGTGACATTCTACCCATCGTGGAAGGCACCACGGTCAACACCCGCTACGGCATGGTGGGCACAGACCACATTCTTTTCATTGCCGCAGGCGCATTCCACGTCTCCAAGCCCAGTGATTTGATTCCGGAGCTCCAGGGCCGTTTCCCTATCCGCGTGGAGTTGAAATCGCTGACCATGTCTGACTTTATTGCCATTCTCACCGAGCCAAAATCTTCTCTGGTAAAGCAGTACACTGCGCTGCTGGAGACTGAGGGGCTGAAGCTGGAATTTACGCGCGAATCGCTGGATGAAGTCGCGCGTTTCGCCTTCCAGGTAAATGAAGCCACGGAGAACATCGGTGCGCGCCGCCTGCACACGATCATGGAGCGCGTGCTCGACGAGATCAGCTTCAACGCTCCTGATATGGAAAACAAGTCTGTCAATGTTGATGCCGACTATGTAAGAAAAATGCTGGCCGATATTGTGAAGGACCAGGATTTGTCACGATACATTTTGTAGTTTTTCTTTTTCTGAAATCCCGAAGCGTAGCTGAGGGAGCCCTATATCCACGAAAGACTGTGGAGACCAACCCGTCTGCTGATAATATTTCGTCTCCCGAGTTCTTTCTAGCTATAGTGCTCCCTCACCCCGCTTAGGCGGGGATTCGGGATTGCAGAAAAAATGCGCTTACTTATCGCTATCGTTTTTCTTCTCACGCTCACCGGCTGCGGCGTTCCCGGCGCTCCCATGCCTCCGTCGCTCGATATCCCCAAGTTTGTCGGCGACCTGAAAGCCGTCCGCAAAGGCGAAACCGTCACCCTGACGTGGACGACTCCTACGGAAACCACGGACGGAGAGCTCATTCGCAAGCCCGGAAAACTGCTGGTACAACGCGCGCTGACTTCCGGACATGGTGCTGAGCTGCATTTTCAGACGATCTCTGAGCTGACTCTGGAACCGGCATTGAAAGAAGGACGCGGCGACCAGGTCATGGCTAAAGATTCTCTGAGCGAACTGCTGCGCTCCGGCAGCGCCGAATTTGCCGTATACAGCGTGCTGGCGCAGGGCCGCAACGGAAAATCTTTTGGCTTGCCGAACCGTGCATCCGTACCGCTGGCGCCGACTCTGTCTCCGCCGCAAAAGGTATCAGCAGCGCCCGTTCCTGCGGGGATAATGATTCACTGGGACGAATTTGGGCCGCCGTTAGCGAAAGATTCACGCCTGCCGACGCAGTACGCTTACAAGGTCATGCGCCGCTTGCAAGGCTCAAATGACGCCGCATTGATAAAGCAGTTGAATGCCGGCAATCAGGAAATGGAATTTGTTGACACAGGTATTGAATGGGAAAAAATCTATCAATACTGGATTGTCCCGGTAACACTCTGGCAGGACGACAATCGCAAAGGCGAAGTAGAAGGCGACGATTCAGCCATCATCGAGGTGCTGGCCCACGACTCTTTCCCCCCGGCAACACCCTCAGGCTTGCAGGCCGTCTTTAGCTCCGTGAGCGCAGCATCGCAAAACTCATTTATTGATCTGACCTGGACTCCCAACATCGAAAACGATCTGGCAGGGTACAACGTTTATCGCTACACAGCGAATGCCGCTCCGGTAAAGATCAATTCTGAGCTGGTCAAAACCCCGCGCTTCCCCGATCCGGGAATCCAGCCGGGAATGAAGTACTTTTACTCCGTCACTGCGGTGGATCTGCGCGGCAATGAGAGCGGCAAATCAGAAGAAACATCAGAAACCGTGCCCAAAGATTAGGTGGCGCTCGTGCTGCCGTGTTGTTGTCTACAGGATTTCTCCCATTTGACTGCCCTGCAATGGGTAAGCTAGCCTCATAGACTGGCTATGGGCTCCAGTTTGGAGCTCATGTAAGACCCTGCCTTTGGCGGCAATTAGAGGGTGGTCAGCATGCCTGGCCGGGCTTGCAATCCAGCCTCGCGGAGGCCGCAATCAAGATGAAAGCTCTGCGTAAATTTCTGATTTTTCAGATAGTTGGCTTCTGTGTGGCGGTTGTCCAATCAGCCCATGCGGAAGGACTTAGGCCTGTCCATGCCCGGAAGGCGATGGTGGTCAGTGTCCACCAGGAAGCCTCCAGAGTTGGCGCGGACATCATGCGGCAGGGCGGCAACGCCATAGATGCTGCTGTGGCCACGGGATTCGCGCTGGCAGTGGTCCATCCCGCGGCGGGAAACATCGGCGGCGGCGGATTCATGCTGCTGCGCAAAGCCAGCGGTGAAGTGCATTTTCTCGACTTTCGCGAGAAAGCGCCCAAGGCCGCCAGTCGTGACATGTACCTGGACGCGCAAGGCAATGTAATACCTAAGGCAAGCCTGATTGGCTACAAAGCCATCGGCGTGCCCGGATCAGTCGCCGGACTGGTCTATGCGCAGCAGCACTGGGGCAAACTTTCGCTCGCGGCCGTGATGGCGCCTGCCATCCGGCTGGCGCGGCTGGGCGTGCGCTTGACGTATGAAGAAGCGCAGTCCATGCACTATCCGGAATTGGCACAGTTCCCTGATTCCAGGCGCATCTTTCAGCGTAATGGCAGGTTTTACGAACAGGGGGAGATCTTCCGCCAGCCAGAACTGGCGCGAACGCTGGAGCGAATCGCGGCCAATCCTAAAGCCAATGAATTTTACAAAGGCGCAATGGCACGCGAGCTTGCGGCGGAAATCAAGCGTGGCGGCGGCCTCGTCACGGCGGAAGACCTGGCTGAGTATGAGGTAAAGGAACGCCAGCCGGTCAAAGGCACGTATCGCGGGTATGAAATTATCAGCGCGCCACCGCCCAGCTCCGGCGGCATTACCATGATGGAGACGCTGAACATCCTTGAGGGATATGATCTGCACACGATGGGCAACCGCTCAGCGGATGCCATCCATGTGACGGCAGAAGCTTTCCGGCGCGCTTTCTTTGATCGCGCGGAATTGCTCGGGGACCCGGATTTCAACCAGGTTCCCGTGGCCCAGCTGATCGACAAAAAATACGCCAACGGATGGCGTCAATCGCTGGACATGATGCGCGCCACTGACAGCAAAGACGTGCATCGTCCTTCAGGGTTCGGGGAGCTCGACCGCTCCGCCGCGCTACATCCGCTTTACACAGGCCACGAATCCAATAACACTACGCATTATTCCGTGGTTGATCCGCAGGGAAACGCCGTGTCAGTCACTACCACGTTGAATGACAGTTTCGGCTCCGCCGTCACCGCCGGCAAGCTCGGCTTTCTGTTGAATGATGAGATGGACGACTTTACTTCCAAACCCGGCGTGCCCAACGGTTACGGGTTGATTCAGGGCGAGGCCAATGCGATTGCTCCGGGAAAGCGCCCGTTGAGCGCCATGGCTCCTACCATCGTGCTGAAAGACGGCAAGCTGCTCATGGTGCTGGGCTCTCCCGGCGGACCGCGCATCATCAGTACGGTGGCCAACATCCTGATGGGAGTTCTGGATTACGGGCTGGACATTCAACAGGCGGTAAACGCGCCCCGCTTCCATCATCAATGGCAGCCGGATGAAATTGACGTTGAGAAAAATGCCATTTCGCCGGACACGATCAAGCTGCTACAGGCCCGCGGCCACAAGGTCAAAGAACAAGGCTACTGGAGTGACGGCGAGTGTATTGCCGTGGACCCTAAAACCGGTGATCTGCTGGGCGCGCCGGACGGACGCAACGGGGGGAAGGCGGTCGGCTACTGATGCTGCGCGCAATGTCAAGTTACGTGTACATCAAGCGGCGGCTGCATCCTGGCCTGCTGGACAACATGGTCCGTGGCGGGGCGCAGGCGCTTGAATTGTTTGCCGCACGCGGACACTTCAACTATCACGATAAAGAGCACGTCAAGGAATTGGGCAGCTGGTTCAAGTCAGAGAAGGTCGCTTTTCACTCGATTCACGCGCCCATCTACATGGACAACAATTTCCATTCAGGCGGTCAACCGGTCAACATTATTGATCCGGACAAGCGCAACCGCATTGACGCCATGGACGAGATCAAGCGCGCCATAGAAGTGGCAGAATACGTGCCATTCAAGTATCTGATTCAGCACATCGGCAAGCGTGACGAATACGATGATCCGCGCAAGTTTGAGAATGCGCTCAGCGGCATTGAGCATCTGCGCGCTTTTGCGCGACCTCTGGGTGTGAGCCTGCTGCTGGAAAACATTCCCAACGATCTCTCTACACCGGAAAAGCTCATGGAGTTGATGCGCCTGCTGCGCTATGAAGACCTGGGCGTCTGCTTTGACACCGGCCACGCGCATCTGATGAGCTCCGTGCACCAGGCGTTCAGCATGCTTGAGAGCCGCATTCGCTCCACTCATATTCATGACAACAAACGCGACAAAGACGCGCATCTGTGGCCGGGCGAAGGCACCATTGACTGGGACCAGACCATGCAGTCGTTGCGCTCCGCAACGACGGCGCTGCTGCTGGAAATCGAGGACGTGGAAGATATGGACCTCTCCGGCAAGATGGCGGAGATTTATGGAAAGCTGGAGAGCGCGGGCGTGGCAGCAGAGTAGACATACGTGCTTTGCGAACATGGCTTTGCAGATTGAAATGATCGTCATCCCGTCTATGACGATGTTTAAGAGATGATGTTAGGGAATTGAGATTTTAGAAATGGAAACCACAACACAGGCACCAGTAACCACCATCGCGGAAATTGGCCGGCATGATGGCCAGGCCGTTACCATTCGCGGCTGGCTCTATAACAAACGCGAAAGCGGCAAGCTGATCTTTCCCATCTTCCGTGATGGCACAGGCGTGATCCAGGGTATAGCGCCCAAGAACCAGGTAACGCCGGAGGTCTTTGATGCACTGAAGGGCCTTACCGACGAATCGAGCGTGATCGTCACGGGCAAGGTCCGGGCGGACAAGCGCGCTCCCGGCGGCTTTGAACTGGATGTGATTGACGTGAAGGTCGTGCAGCGGGTGCCGGAAGACGATCCATTTCCCATCGCAAAAAAAGAACACGGCATTGATTTTCTAATGGAGAACCGCCACCTCTGGGTACGCACGCCACGGCAGACCTCCATCCTGCGGGTGCGCGCAGAGATCGTTCGCGCCGCACGAAATTTCTTTGATGAACGCGGCTTCACGCTCACTGATCCGCCAATCCTTACCCCAGCAGCCTGCGAGGGCACCTCTACGCTTTTTGAAGTGGATTATTTTGACGAACAGGCTTTTCTCACGCAGTCCGGCCAGCTTTATATTGAAGCCACGGCCATGGCGCTGGGCAAGGTCTATTCGTTTGGGCCCACGTTCCGCGCGGAGAAATCCAAGACGCGCCGCCACCTGACTGAGTTCTGGATGGTGGAACCTGAAATTGCCTACGCGCAGCTGGATGACCTCATGCAACTGGCGGAAGAGTTCATCAGCCATGTGGTGCAGAGCGCGGTGGCGAACCGTGCCACCGACCTTGTCACCATTGGCCGCGATGTAACCAAGCTGGCCAACATCAAACCGCCTTTTCCCCGCATCACGTATGACGAAGCTGTCAAAATGCTGCAGGAAGGACATGCTAAAGGGCAGGTGGAAGCCCGGTTTGAGTGGGGTGGCGATTTCGGCTCTCCGGACGAGACTTACATCTCGTCACAATTTGAAAAGCCGGTCATGATTCATCGTTACCCGGCAAAGGTCAAGGCGTTTTACATGGAGCCTGATCCGCAACGGGCCGAACTGGCGCTATGCGTTGATGTGCTGGCGCCGGAAGGCTACGGGGAGATCATCGGCGGGTCACAGCGCATTGGCGACTACAACCTGCTGCTGAAACGCATTCGGGAGCATGACCTGCCGGAAGCAGCTTTCAAGTGGTACCTGGACCTGCGCAAGTTTGGCGGCGTGCCGCACTCCGGGTTTGGCATGGGCATTGAACGCGCGGTAGCCTGGGTATGCGGCCTGGAGCACGTACGCGAAACCATTCCATTCGCCCGAACCCTCACCCGTATCTATCCATAGTCATGAAATCAGAGATCAGGAACGTATGACTCCGGAATCTACAACATCGCTAGCTGCAACTCCCGCTGCAAAAAGCGAGCCGGTAAGCCGGCCCGTAGTGGCGGACAATATTGTTCCCAAGAAGATCAAAATTCTTGGCGTACCGCTCGATCTGGGGCAGTCACGCCGAGGCGTGGACATGGGCCCTTCCGCCGTGCGAGTAGCCGGCCTTGAAGCGCGGCTGGAAGAGCTGGGACACGTGGTGGAAGACGGCGGCAATCTCGCTGTCGCCATTGCCGAGCAGAAAAAATCCGGCGATCCGCATGCCAAGTATCTGAAAGAGATCACGGCCACCTGCACCAAGCATGCAGAAATCGTCATGAAGACTCTGGAGGCGGGGAAATTTCCGCTGGTGCTGGGCGGAGATCATTCCGTCGCGGCAGGAACTGTGGCCGGTGTGGCCGAGTTTTTCCGCCAGCAGCGGCGCGTGCAGGAGCAGAAGATCGGGCTTATCTGGATTGACGCGCATGCTGACATCAATACGCCAGAAACCTCTCCCAGCGGAAACGTGCATGGAATGCCGCTGGCAGCCATCATGGGGCTGGGCCCGCCGGAGTTGGCCGATATCTACGGCTTTTCGCCCAAGGTCCACGCGGAAAATTGCGTGCTGGTAGGCGTGCGCGACGTGGACATGCAGGAAAAAGAAAATATCAAGAAGACCGGAATTGAGGTCTATACCATGCGCGACATCGACGAGCGCGGCATGCGCACGGTGATTGAAGAAGCGCTGCGCATCGCCGGACGCGGGACCGCCGGCTATCACGTTTCGCTCGATATGGACTGGATCGATCCGGAAGACGCTCCCGGCGTGGGAACACCGGTCCGCGGAGGCGCCAGCTACCGTGAGGCCCACTTGGCCATGGAGATCATTTCCGACCATGGCCGCATGACCAGCTTTGAGATTGTGGAGGTGAATCCGGTCATTGACGAGCACAACCGGACCGCCGACCTGGCCGTGGAACTGGCGCTTTCAGCGTTTGGGAAAAAGATTCTCTGATCTCGTCCATGCAAAGCAACATCTTCGAAACGCAGAGGAGCAGAGTAAGCAGAGGTAGATATTGAAGATGGAATCTGTTCATTGGAAAGCGACTTTTCAGGTGTAAAAAAGGACCTCGTTCATCCTCCGTTTACTCCTTTCCTCAGTGTTTCAAGCTTTTTCACGAGAGCTGTTAACGATGCAAGCCATATGTTAAAGTCAGCATCCTGATCACTTCCCTTGGTAGTTGGAGGAAGAAATGCGTTACTCGCGCGTGGTTCCGTCCTTATTGCTTCTATTGGCTCTTGTTACTGTAGCTTTCGCGCAGGATGAGCCCAAGCGTGCGCCCTCCACCGCGGAAGAGCGCCAGCGGTTCCTCTCCCTGACGCGCAAGCTGGAGCAGAGCCCTCTGGATAAATCTCTTTACGACGAAAAGAAATGGGCCAAGAAATGGCTTGAGGACATTCCCGATATCAACGTGAACATCTGCGCTCCGCTTTTGTTTGGCATGGACTTTGTCAGGGAACAAAACAGGTACACACCCCAGCTTTCGTACCAGGCCACTTTCGGCAGCGCGGCCTACATCATTGAGCATCCTGACAAAAAGGGCGACACTGAGGCGCAATTTGTAGCCGGGGTTGAAAGCGCGCTCAAGAGCTACAGCGCAATCGTAAAAAACGACCCCCTTGCTAAATCCAAGGCCCTGGACGATCTGCTGGAAAAACAAAAACAGGGGAAGCTCGCGGACTTTGTACACGCGGCCGGCAAAAGTTGCGAAGACAAGAAAGAAGGAATCTGAGCGGTCTGAAAAAAACGATATTGCGCAAACCAGCTTTAGCCCTGTCTAGCTTTAGCTTGGTCTATGGATATCGCTTATTTTCGGGACTGCATAAGACAAACGACGCTGGCTACGTCTGCTTTGCTGATAGAACTCTTGCTGACTCATCTTCTTGTTTATGGTAGATTCTTTCCCCTCATTCATTTGTTAAGGAAAGAACCCAACCATGTTTTGCGCACGATGCGGAGAGCAGATTCCGGACGCCTCTGAAATATGCCAGTTATGCGGACAGGAAGCCACGCAGCGAATTGACGCTGTTCCGCCTCCGCCTGCGCCGCCACCGCAGTTCCAGCCCCAGTTTGCCGCACCCAGTTTCAGCTATGGAAACAATGGTCCACAAGGCGTTGGAGGATGGCTGCTGATCTTTTGCATCGGCATCACCATGGCAAGTCCTCTGCTGGTTTTTGTGCAGATCGCAAACCAGCCGCACGGTCCGAATCCATACAATCTGGTGGACGTTGCGCGCGTCTTATACGAAGTGGCCGTAGGCATCATGCTATGGATGCGCCGCCCGATCGCTCTCATGTTCTTACGGGTTTATTTCATTGTGGTCCTGTTGACCATTCTCCTGGTCATCCTGGTGTTTTTTGCCGCCGCGCTCAGGACCAAGAACACACTGTTTCTGGGTAGAGGAATCGGCTCGGTATTGCCGCTGGTGATCTATAGCGCGATCTGGTTCTCCTACTTCCAAAAATCGGACCGGGTACGAAACACTTACGGGGCCACGCTTTAAACACAAAAGTATCGTCAGGTTTGAATTGAGGGCGGAATCACGTTTATGTTTTGCGCGCGATGTGGAGAACAAATCCCGGACGCCTCTGAAATCTGCCCAACTCTGCGGACGCGAGGCCACGCTGAAAGTGGACCCTCCACCACCTGTGTCGAAGCCTGCCGCCGCTTACGGACAGATCCATTGGCCATCCGAACCGGAAACCAGATTCCCTCCTGCGCGCAGTCCTGAGCTGCGAGGTGTTGGCGGGTGGCTGCTTTTCTTTTGCATCTCTTTAACTGTGTTGTCGCCTTTGCTAAATGTTCGCCCGCGTCTGGGGCAGCGGGTTTGAACTGGAAAGCATGTTCGATCTTGCTTTAACTGCGTTCGGCGTGCTGGCCGGAGCCATGGTGTGGCACGTGCACCCACGGGCCTTCATATTTCTGTGGATTTACTTTGGGCTCACAGTAGGGCTGTTACTGCTGGGGATTGCGGGCTTCTTCCTTGGGGACGAAGGTCAGGACAATCAGATGATTATCCAATTGGTTCGTTCACTTTTTTCCACCATCATTTGGTTTCTCTACTTCAAGCAGTCAGACCGCGTGCAGGCGACGTTTGGAAGGAATCTGTAGTTAAGTAGTCAGCCATCAGCAATCCGCCAAATCAGAAATAATCAGCCGCGAATTTTCGCGAATGAACACGAATCAGATCAAGAATCAATTGGCGTTCTTCGCGTTCATTCGCGGCTCATCTTCCCTCAGGGCTTCTCTAGATACAATTTTGTTGTTTGCTCAAAACTGAGTGCCGATTGCTGAGTGCCGATTGCTGAGCGCCGATTGCTGCTTTAAAGTAATCCTGATGAACAAGCTCAGGGTCGGCATTCTCTTTGGCGGGCGCAGTGGTGAGCACGAGGTTTCATTACTCTCAGCGGCGTCAGTCCTGAAAGCCATCAACACAGAAAAGTACGAAGTGGTGCCGATAGGCATTACCAAAGAAGGCCGCTGGCTTACAGAGAGCCATGCCGAACGCCTTCTGGGTGGTAAAGGTGAGCCTGCTGAAACCGGCCGCCACCTGCGCGCCGGCGATCCGGAAGCTACGCCGGGAGCAGTGCTGCTGGCCAAAGGGGAAGCCGTGATTGTTCCACCTGTGCCGCAACTGCACGGACTGATGCCTTTTGAGAGAGCGGCTGGTGCGACGCAAAAAGGCATTGCCGTGGATGTCATCTTCCCTGTGCTGCATGGCACGTTTGGCGAAGACGGCACCATCCAGGGTTTGCTGGAGCTGGCTGACATTCCTTATGTGGGCGCCGGCGTACTCGGTTCCGCCGCCGGGATGGACAAAGACATTATGAAGCAGCTCTTTGCCGCCGCAGGTCTTGCGATCGTGAAGCATGTGACCATCCTACGCAAGCAGTGGGAAAAAGAACCGAAAAAGGCGACCAAGCTGGTGGAAAGCAAGCTTACGTATCCGGTATTCGTGAAGCCCGCGAACCTGGGATCGTCCGTAGGGATTTCCAAAGCCCGCGATCGCAAGGAGCTGGGACCGGCCATCGAGGTTGCGGCAGGATACGACCGGAAGATCGTGATTGAGCAGGGCGTCGGCGGGAAAAAGCACAAAGCGCGCGAATTGGAGGTATCCGTACTGGGCAACGACGAGCCGCAAGCTTCGACAGTGGGCGAGATTGTGCCGTCAGCGGAATTCTACGATTACAACGCCAAATACGTGGACGAGGGTTCGCAACCGATAATCCCGGCCAAGATCAGCAAGAAGCAAATGAAGGAAGTGCAGGCAATGGCGATCCGCGCCTTCCAGGCCGTGGATTGCTCCGGCCTGGCGCGGGTGGACTTCCTGATGGACCCGAAGAGCGGAAAAATCTATTTGAATGAGATTAATACCATGCCGGGCTTTACCTCAATCAGTATGTATCCCAAGATGTGGGCGGCCTCGGGCCTTGGGTATTCGGACCTGATTGACCGGCTGATCCAGTTGGCGCTGGAGCGCCACGAGGAAAAAAAGAAAAACCGGTACAGCAGGAATTGATGAAAGTTTTTATGAGGTCCTTCGTTCGCTTGCAGCTTCACCCGACGCCGTGTCGCTTGGCGTCATGCCGAAGGCGGAGGACACACTTGCAACCGCCCGGGCCATCGGCTTGGCCTCCACCGGCTGAACCTCTGCCACAGTCCGATCCGCGAAGTAGAGTCGATAAGAGGTGTAGATGAAATACATGAACGGCAGCAGCGCCAATGACAGCCCCCACACGGCAAACTGGGTTGCTGCGCATACGACCGCCGCGACCCCGGCACTCAACGCATAGTAGGGAATTGAGAGCCTGGCCATTGCGCGCCACGTCTTGACCGGCGCAGCACCTTCAGCCAGCCATAAAACCACGGCAATGGGAAGCGTATTGGCAAAAAAGAACGCAATGCCCGCTGCCGCAATGGACAATGGCAACACCAAACCGCGCTGGGAAGCAAAGCCGAAAGCAAGGGCAGCAGCGGCAACTGCATTGGTAATGGTTGCCGAATTGAAAATGGCCTGAACAGGCGCAGTGCGCCACTGAGTACTCGGCATGGATTGGACCAGGCTGGCGAGCGCGGCAATGGCCAACGCTTGGCTGCTGCTGAGTTGGACCGCCACGATCAACAGAAACGGCACGTTGACTGACATGGTGCCGTTAATCCCAGGTAGTTTTACTCTGAGACGGGAAGCTATGACCGTCATGCTGAGAAGAGCCAGGAACTCAAATGGCTTGCTTGCTTTCCAGTCAATCAGGCCCTTCACCAGCACTGCGGCGCCAATCGTGACCACAGCCACGATGAAAATCTTTGAACTTGGGGAAAACTTCCGCATAGTCCCTCGTTTGCCCACACTTTGGCAACGAATTGGTTCTTAGTTCTGGTCTGATTCCGCAGCCTCGGAGAATACCGTAGTCACGCTGTCACCCCAGACAATCGAAGTGCCCCAGACAATGCTGTAACCCTGCTGCGAGCTGTTGCCCCAGACGATTGAATTGCCCCATATGATCGAATTGGCATTCACAGCATTGCCCCAGACGATGGACGTTCCCCAGACAATCGAGTTACTCCACACCGACGTGCTATCTGCCACTAACAGCACATTGCCGCTCGCGTCCTGGACGGCAACAGGGGAGAGCGCTGTTCCTGAAGGGAGCTCATTACTGGCGACGGCTGCGTAGGTGTTCAGGTATCCCGAACCAACGGTAAAGATGTCATATTGAGAATTAAAGGAAGATCCGCTGGCGGAGGTGGAGGTGCTGTTGGCCGGATAGGTTTTGGTGGCCGTCTTCATCAGCCGGGCCTTCACCTGATCGGGCGTGAGGCTGGGAATTCTTTCCAGCATCAGGGCAACGGCTCCACTCGCCAGGGGCGCCGCCATGCTGGTGCCGCTCATACGAAAATAGTAGGCGTTATTGGAATTACTTCCGTACAGAAGCGGATTCACCTCATTGGCGGGGTAGCCCTTGTCTAGGGTGCTGCCCGAAGACAGCAGCGAAACCAGGCGATTTCCCGGCGCAACCAGGTCTGGCTTGATCACGTGATCGAGCAGCGTGGGTCCTTTCGAGCTAAAGCTGGTAATTGTATCGTCGGCGGTGCTGTCGGTCGCATGCGTGTTCGTGGCACCCACGGTGATTACATAGGGATCATTGCCTGGTGCTGTAATCGTGGCATAGCCGCTGGTATTCATGCTGTTGTCCTGGCCGTAATTTCCTGCCGCCACCACCACCACAATGCCGGACTTCCACGCTTGCTCCACTGCCTGGCACACCGGATCCAGGGCGTAGCTTTCAAACACTCTCCGACCTAAAGAAAGATTGATGATGCGAATGTTGTAGGTGCTCTTCAGCTGAATGGCGCGCTGAATCGCGGCAATCACAGCGCTGTCCGTGCCGGCGCCATTTGCATCGAGAACGCGGAGGTTGATCAGATTGACCCTGCTTGCAACCCCCTGCATGTAGCCATAGGAAACGTATCCATTACCGGCGATGATGCCGGCCACGTGCGTTCCATGGCCGTATTGATCACTGGCATCTAGCCCGGTGATAAAGCTCTGGCTGTAGACCACGCGCGAATAGCCGGTATTAAGATTCATCAGGTCAGGATGGTTGACGCGAATCCCGCTATCAATGACCGCCACACCGATACCCACGCCGGTATATCCCGCATTGATAACGCCACTGGATTGCGTGGCGTCCAGAACAAAGTCCTCCTGCGATAAATGGATGCTCTTCCGGTCCGGAGAAACGTAAGTGATGTCGGGATCCTGCTCCAGCACCGGCAGCATAGTGGCGGGAATGCGGAACACGGTGCCGTTAATCACGCCGAGGCTGCTCTTATTCGCGGCTCCCAGGCCGATCATCTTTTGGCGATGTTTGTCTAGAGAAGCCCCCGGGCGCACCTGCACGATCACATCGATAAGCTCAGCCGGCGCCTGCGTACTAAGCTGTGCGGCAAGCCGTGCGCGCTTCGCATCCAATTCGGGCGAAAGCCTCCTCCTCTCGCCAAAGGCGAAGCTGGTCGCTAACCAGAGCAGCAGGAGGGAGACGATTTGCAGGTTTCTCTTTTTTATGGTCATGGCCTTTGTTTGGATCTTTAGGGTCCTCTTCTCCAGAATTTGTCTATCAGAGTGCAGCTTGACTGCCAAACCATAGATCGTGAACAAGTTATTGATGATTAGAGGTTTATAATGACCCGCCCAGGCGGAGCGGTGCGCCACCTGTGTCACACCGCTGCCAAAAGCGACGATTTTGGCACTGCCTGGGGGACCTGGAGTTGTATTTAAGCCACAATGGGCCGGGGCGGATTTCATTGCTTGAAGGAAAGTTCACCCTCTGCTGAGATTTCTGCTTGGCGGTCCGCCGACGCGTTGAAGCCCTAGAAGTTGGAGCCGCGCCCAAGGCTCAGTTAAAAAACAGACGAAGAAAGTGCAAGAAATGGCGGTCCAGGCATTCCAAGCAGTGGATTGTTCCGGGCTAGCGCGTATGGACTTTCTGATGGATCCTAAAAGGGAAAGCTCTATCTAAATGAGATCAATGCCATGCCTGGTCTTACCTTCGATCAAGCATGTATCCCAAGTTATGGGCGGCTTCTGGATTAGAATATTCAGACTTGATTGACCGGCTGATAGCTGGCGATGGATCGCTCTGAGGCAAAGAAGAAGAACCGGTACAGGCAGGAATTAACAAGAGTTTTACGCCGGAGCCGCATAGATCCGGCCCACAATAGACAGCTCGGGGAAACGAGCGAGCAACGCAAGAATGGCAATTGCTCACAGAGCGATTTTTATCACTTTAGTCTTAGTTCTGGCAGCCACACGCACAGCCAGCGCTCAAGACCAGCAGGCCGTTGACCCGCAGGCCGCTATCATTGAGGGCACAGTCCTTAACATCCAGAACAGCCGGACGATTCCGCGCGCGATTGTCAGTCTGCGGCAGATGCGGGCAGGGCAACAAGGCAAGTCCACGCGCGCCGACGGCAATGGCCATTTCATTTTCAAGAATGTTGATCCAGGCATGTACCGGCTGGCGGCGGAGCGTCAGGGATTTTTTTCTGACGACCGCAAGCGGGAGTATCAGCCCCTGGTTGAGGTTTCCGCCGGCGAGCATGTAAAGAACCTGCCGGTGCGGTTGATGCCCTCAGCGATTCTGGCTGGCGAGATCGTGGACGAATTCAATGATCCCGTACAGGATGTCGAGGTCAGGGCCCTGGCAGTGCGCGTGCGACTCGGCCAGATGTATCTGACGCCCGCTGGAAAAATGGTAACGGATGATCGCGGACAGTACCGCATCGCTGGACTCCATCCGGGAAAGTACTACCTGGTGGCGGAGTATAAACATGGCGATGCTACAGCGGAAGCAATAAAGACCCAGATCGCAGGACAACTCGTTGCGGCAACCCAGGCAAATGCAAAAGTCGGCCAGGAGGTTACTCCGCTGTTTCGACCAGATGTCACTGAGGCCGCATTCACCTACCCACCGCTGTTTTACCCCGCCACCAACGATTTTCAGCAGGCCCAGATCCTGGCGCTGAACCCAGGGGATGAGTTTGCTGCAAATTTTCTACTGATCAGTGCTCCTGTGGTGTCGATCCGTGGCCGGGTTACCAACGGGTTGACCGGGGCTTCGGCGGGAACGGCTTCAGTTTCCGCTTTCTGGACGCCCTACATGGAAGGCGACGGGATGCCTGCGCGGGTTTCTCCAGATGATGCCACCTTTGAGATTCGCGGCTTGGCGCCCGGTACTTATACGTTGCGCGCCAGCTTTACTGATCACGGGGAGTCTTATACAGGCGAACAGACCGTGGAAGTAGGCAATCAGGGAGCGCAAAACGTTGAGGTTGCCGTTCTGCCGGATTTTGCCGCAACAGGACACGTCACAATCACGGGGGGACTGCGCAATCCAATGGGACGGGTCGTCATTGAGTTTGCCGGAGAAGGACTGATGCCGCGCATATTCACCAGCGCGCGCGCTCCGGAATATAAATTTGACACGCAACTCCGCCCGGAACGGCGTTACCGGGCCAATGTCCGCAACTTGCAGGATGACTATTACCTTAAATCCGTGGCTCTCGCGGGCCATGATGTGCCTCCTGATAACGTGATGGTAAGCGGCAGGCGTGGCGATATAGAACTGGTGCTGAGTCCTTCAGGCGGACACATTGAAGGATTTCTGTTCGACGCAAAAGACCAGCCCACACGCGGCTCCGTGCTGCTGATGCCTGACGTTCCAGAGCCGGGTCCTGCTGACCTGTTCCGGCGAATCAGCGCCGATTCAAAGGGCAAGTTTACGTTCCGTGGGATCGCGCCGGGCAGTTACCGTCTGGTAGCGATGGAGAGCCTGAATCTGGAGACGGAAATCACTAGCCCGGATTTTCTCAGGACCATCGGCAATCGCGGCGAAGGTCTGCTTGTGGAAGAAAACGGAAGATATGCGGTCTCACTCAAGCTGGACGTTACTGAGAATCACTGATCCTTATCAGGCCACGCTCCGGCCCTGGAACAGGCGGATGACCAGCACGATCAAGGCAAAAACCAGCAGCAAATGAATGGCGCCACCAAAAGTGTAGCTGCTGATCATTCCCAGGGCCCACATGATGAGCAAAATAAAGAAAATCGCAAACATGAAAACTCACCTCGCCAGAATTTGGACGCAGGCAGGGCTGCTGAAGTTGGCTTCAGCAGAAATACTTTGGCTTATCCCCGCTGCGATCTTGGCTCGACTGTGTGACGGCGGCCAAAGTGGAGCAAATTGGAGCCGCGCTGGCGAAGTTCGTGCGCGCCTCGGCTGATTCCGTCGCCGATTCCATTCAGGGTGCGGCGGTATCCACGGGCAATTGAGCTGCGCACTTCACGGCCATTCGCCGGAGTCAGCAGCAGCGCAGCTCCGGCGCCGATGCCGATTCCCACCAGCAGCCATCCGACCGCTCTGCCAGTGGTCCATTCCGCGGAGTTTCTTTCTGGTTCCCATTTCTCTTCATACTGTGCGTGCTCCCTCATGCTCTCCTCCTTCAAGTAGCAGGCCGCAGGCCGGGCCCGAAAAGCGTACCTATACTTAGAAAACCGTAGCGGCAAACGTGTTGTCCGGGGGGTGCAACCTCCCGGGGAAATTAAACGGGTTTAGTGCTGGAAAGCTGCAGAACAGCGTGGGTTTGAGGTAAAATTTTTAGTTCGTCTGCCGCCGGTTCAAAAGATGGAGGCGCGGCCGTCTGTTTCGCAGTTTCCCGCAAGAAACAGACCAAGACCCATCAATTTCAGCAGCGCGCTCAAGGAGAGAGTTCAAGACATGGCAATTCCAGCAACCCAGATGCGTCCGGGGATGATCATCAAACACAACAATGACCTTCACCTGGTCTTTACCGTGGAGCACCGCACGCCCGGCAACCTGCGCGCATTCATCCAGGCCAAGCTGCGGAATATCCGCACCGGCGCCATGTTTGAGCACCGCTTCCGCTCCAGCGATCCCATTGAGAAGATTACCGTGGACGAAATCCCTATGGAGTACCTCTACCAGGATGGCGACAGCTATTGCTTCATGAATACCGAGAACTACGAACAGACCCACCTGAGCAAAGACACTCTTGGCGACTCCGTGGACTACCTGACGCCGAACCTGCAGATCAAAGTGGAGTTTTATGACGGCAAAGCGGTCGGCATCGAATTGCCGCAGATCGTGGAACTCACCGTGGTGGAGACAGAACCGGGGCTGAAGTCAGCCACCGCTTCCAGCGTAACCAAGCCGGCGAAGACCGAAACGGGACTTGTGGTGCAGGTCCCGCCTTTCATCAATGAAGGCGAGAAGATCCGCGTGGACACGGCCGAGGGAGCGTACCTTTCACGGGCATAATCGGGATCGCCATCGCAAACATTTCTTATGATTGCCAAACGTTACATTGTTC
This sequence comes from Terriglobia bacterium, assembly GCA_020072585.1. Taxonomy (GTDB): domain Bacteria; phylum Acidobacteriota; class Terriglobia; order Terriglobales; family Acidobacteriaceae; genus Angelobacter. The sequence continues at coordinate 56,598 of JAIQGL010000022.1, forward strand.
GCGGACGTGTGCAGGGTGTAGGGTTCCGTTGGTTTGTTGACTATGAAGCACGCTCCCTGGGGCTGGCCGGATGGGTCAGGAACAACATTGACGGAACCGTGGAAGCGCTGGCCATGGGCAGCGACGAGCAACATGCGGCGTTCGGCGGCAAATTGCGCCAGGGGCCGCGGGCCGCTCGCGTGGATGAAGTTACGGAGTTACCGGCCGAGCCGGTAGATGGTCTAACAACTTTTCGTATTGAAGGAGCATGGTAGAGATGGAGCCGAAACCAGCATCGAGTTGCGAGCACCTGAAGAAGCTTGTGCGCGAAGTACCCGATTTTCCCAAGCCGGGAATTCTCTTTTATGACATTACGACCCTGCTCAAGGACAAGGTCGGCTTTGCCACGCTGATCGATTCGCTTTCAGAACACTACCTTGAGCGCGATATCGACCTGGTGCTGGGTATTGAAGCGCGCGGCTTCATCTTTGGCCCGGCGCTCGCCTACCGGCTGAACGCCGGCTTTGTGCCCATCCGCAAGCCGCGCAAGCTGCCGGCGGAAACCGTGAAATGGACGTATGACCTGGAATACGGCACGGACACTCTGGAGATCCATAAAGACGCCATTAAGCCGGGCCAGCGCGTGATTATTGTGGACGATCTGCTGGCAACGGGCGGCACCGCGAACGCATGCCTACAGCTGGCACAATCCCTGGGGGCAAAGGTGGAAGCCCTTGCCTTTGTAGTGGAGCTGGACTTTCTGAACGGACGGAAAAAGTTTGATGGAGCAGAAATTTTCTCGCTTCTGCACTATGACAAGTAAACCTCTTTTGCCGCTGATGGACGCAGATCATCGCTGATCGGCAAAATCAGCGGCGCTTCCCTGCTTTTCCCAAGAGCAGAATCCTCTGGCGTAGATTCCGCCGTGCGTTTAAACTTCCCATCGCGGTTTGGAGCGTGGGGGCTCCGAATCTTTCCTGCCATGACTATCAAAAACTATGTCTTTTCGTTATGTTTTCTGTTCGTCTTGAGCGCCGGAACGCTTTGCGCCGATGATGCCCGGCCTGAAGCCAAACAACTGTTGGTCGCGGCCCATGCGGCTTCAGATTTGTCGCCAATCCTGCCCTATACGCTTCAGGGGACCGTGGTGATTAATCCAGGAACCGAGAACCAAAAAAAGGGCAACATCACCATTTATCGCGATCATGAAAGATCGCGGTCAGAGCTGCACGTGGAGGACTACCTGGAAGTGAAGCTGGTGCGGGACAACAAGCTTTACATCTACCGCTCCACGCCGCTGCCGGTGCCTCTGCTGGGCAAGCTGGCGGAAACCGACCACTACTGGGACAAGCTGGCCGAGGATGGCGATGCGAAATTAGGGGACGTCGCCAGAAAAAAAGCGCAGAACCAGGCGGCAAATTGTTTTGACGTGAAAGGTGAGCAGCGGCACAGGCTCTGCTTTGATCCGGAGCGCAATATCCTGCTGGAAGTATTGGATGCCCGCCAGGCGGTTGAATTCACCAACTACAGTGAAGTGGATGGGCATTTCTTCCCCGGCAAGATTACGATGCTGCTGGAGCTGGAGAAGCAGGAGAAACCGGTGCTGGTGGTGGAGAATATACAGGTGCTGAAAGCGCAGTTTGCGGCCACGGCGTTTGCCATTCCTCCACACGCAATGGAATTTGATACCTGTGAAAACATGGTGGCGGCAAAGCCGCTGGAAACGCCGCCCCCGGAGTTCTCAACCACGGCAATGCGGAGAAATATGGGTTCTCCGGCCATCAACGTTTATGGGATCATCCGCAAGGATGGAACCCTGGGAAACGTGAAGGTCCTGACGGGCGATACGGAAGTGCAACAGACGATCATGGAAACAATCAAGAAATGGCGCTATACGCCGGCCATGTGCGGCGCCTCACCTGTTGCCAGCGAAAAGGAAATTCAGGTGTCGATCTTCAGAGGAGGCAGCGGCGACGGCGAGGGCGCTCGCCGAGGAAGATAAGTTCATGGCCTAAGGGTGAAGGCGCGTGTTCACTTAGCAGTTGATTCCGGCTTTCTCCCGTTCCGTGTTCCTGTACGCCCACGCCATGCGCGGCGTGTTGTGGGAAATGCCAAAGCGGCCCCGCTGGTCGAGCAGGATCATGCCGCCATGTCCGTTCAGCCGCTTTTGCAGATACTGCATGGCCTCCTGCACCACGGCATCCGGCGCGCCACCGGTGCGGACCTTGTCCGCGGCCCACTTGGCCAGGACCAGCTTCATAATGGGCTCTCCCCACCCGGTGCAGGAGCTGGCAGCACTGAGATTGTCGGCGTAGCAGCCACAGCCGATCAGTGAAGAATCACCGACGCGTCCGGGATCTTTGTTGAGAGTGCCTCCGGTGGAGGTACCGGCGGCGATGTTGCCATTCGCATCCAGCGCGACACAGCCCACGGTGTCATGGCTGGAGAGCGGTCCGGCAAAAGTAAGGTCGGGCTGGCCGGCGGCTTCTTTTTCCTGGGCCTCTTTCAGGCGCTTGATTTCGCGCTCAATGACCAGCTCTTCATTGCGGCACAACTGCATGCCTTTTTCCTGGGCAAAGCGCTCGGCGCCTTCACCTACGAAGTAAACGTGAGGGCTCTTTTCCAGGACCAGGCGTGCAGCGAGAATGGGATTGCGAATCCGTTCGACGCAGCCAACGCCGCCGGCACGGAGCGTGGCGCCATCCATCATGAGAGCGTCGAGTTGGACGCGGCCATCACGGGTAAGAAAGCTGCCGCGACCGGCGTCAAACGTCTCATCATCTTCCATGCAGACGATGGCGGATTCCACGGCATCCAGCGCGGCGCCACCACTTTCCAGAACATGCCAGCCCTTGGCCAGCGCCTTCTGCACGCCGAGAATATGGGTTTCTACCATGTCATCAGGAATGGCCCAAGCGCCACCATGGACCACGAGTACCGGGAGTTGTCTCAATGTGTTGGTTCCTCTTTGCTGCTGTAGTTTACCAGAGCGGTCGGGGACCAGCGGTCATTGGCGGGTAGCAGTATTTGGTAATTAGTACTTGGTATTTGGCTAAGAGTTGGAGAAGGCGTGTTCAACGCGGAAGAAGAACCGACCCAATAAGAATCAATTCAGTCCGAGATTTCCCGCCGCCCAACACGGTAGAATTGGGGCGGAGATTCGCGAATGAAAAAGCGCCAACTGGGACAATCTGCCATTGCAATAGCTCCGCTGATGCTGGGCGGCAACGTGTTTGGCTGGACAGCCGACGAAGCAACGTCTTTCAAGATACTGGACGCATTCGTTGCGGCTGGGCTCGATTTCATCGACACGGCGGACAGCTACTCCACGTGGGTGCCGGGGCACAAAGGCGGCGAGAGCGAGACGATCATCGGCAACTGGATCAAGCGCAGCGGCAAGCGCCAGAAAGTTGTGATCGCAACCAAGGTGGGATCGGAGATTCCGGGCGAGGGCAAAGGGCTAAGCAGATCGTGGATCATGCGGCAGGCAGAGGCGTCACTCAAGAGATTGCAGACGGACCATATTGATCTGTATCAGTCGCATCGCGACGATCCGGATACGCCGGTGGAAGAAACACTGGAAGCGTACGCGCAGTTGGTGAAGCAGGGCAAGGTGCGGGTGATTGGCTGCTCAAACTTCACGGCGGAGCGTACCAGGGATTCACTGGCGGCGAGCCACAAAAACGGCTGGCCGCGTTATGAGAGCCTGCAGCCGCATTACAACCTGTATGAGCGGGCAACATATGAAACCAAACTGGAACCGCTGGCGCTGCAAGAAAAGCTGGGAGTGATTCCGTATTATTCGCTGGCCGCTGGATTTCTCACCGGCAAGTATCGCTCGCAGGGCGATCTTTCCAAGAGTCCGCGAGGGCAAGGCGTGAAGAAGTTCCTGAACGATCGTGGCTTCCGTATCTTGCAGGCGCTGGACCAGGTGGCGGAGCGGCGCCAGTCAAAACCGGCGCAGGTGGCCCTGGCGTGGCTGATGGCGCGCGAAAGCATTACGGCGCCGATTGCCAGCGCAACCAGCGTGGAGCAGTTGAATGAACTGGTCGCTGCGACGCAGCTGAAGTTGAACGAGGCTGACATCAAGCTACTCAATACTGCCAGTGCGTATGAGGAGCAGGCGGAGCGGATCGCGTAAAGGGCTTTTCGCCGCAGATTTTCGCAGATAAACGCAGATCAAGAACAGAAATGGCCGCGAATTTCCGCGAAAGCGCGCGAATCAAAACGATGAGCGGGCAATCTTGCCGGGGTAGGCTGTCAATTGTCCCTGCCTTGTACCAAAAACATGTACCTGTGTCAGGCAGAGGGTCGTAAAAGACATGACCGGTACTGGTGAACTACTTCACTGGTGACTACCAGCAGAGAATCGAGTTAAGATTGGCAGGACATCAACGACTAGCGCGGTGCCGGTTTTGCGGCACGCGAAGATGTGGGAGCGGCTGACGCCGGATCTGGATCGTTCGACTCCCGGTTACACCGGTCGCTCACAATGACAGGTGGTGGCGTGCCGGTTTTGCGGCACGCGAAGATATATATTAAGGCGCAACGGTAAACCGTTGCGTTTTGTCATTTTGGGGCTGTAACCCTCTGCCGATGCTCTCAGCCGAAGCGGGGAATGGGGATCAGTTGGGGATGTTTTAGATAAGGCTTGTGTTTGCAACCCGGGTGTCTGGGGATCGATGGGGAGGAATCGCGTAAGTCTTTTAGAAATGGGGATCAAGGGAGGGGGGTAGGGGATCCGAAGGGGTACAGACAGAAGGCGACAGGATGCTCTGCGATGATGTAAATACCGGGCTTAGAGTTCCGGAGATTAGAATCAAGGCTATGAATACGGCTGCACAGTCCACGGAAGTCCTGAGCTTTGAAGCTGCCTATGAGGTGGTGCGGGAGCACTGCCGCCAGATCCTGCAATCGGGAGAGGTGCGAAGCGAGGAGGCCCTGCTGCTGCAAGCGCTGGGACGTGTGCTGGCTGAGCCGGTGGTTGCCGACCGGGATTTCCCGCCCTTCCCAAGAGCCACACGCGATGGCTTTGCGCTTCGCGCCCGGGATTTACAGAGCGGCATGACCACTCTGCGCGTGGTTGGGCAGGTGCGCGCGGGAGACACTTACGATCTTCCTCTGGCAAGCGGCGAAGCCGTGGAAATCATGACCGGTGCGGCCGTACCCGCAGGGGCGGATACGGTGGTAATGGTGGAGTATACGGAGCGGAAAATCTCAGAGACTAACCACAAAGGACACGAAGGAACAGAAAGGGAAAGCAGAGAAGACACGGTCGATGATGACCAGATTCTGGATATATCTGGCGGCGAGAAGAGCGCGATCGAAAACAAGAGAGTGGAAGAGCTGGTTGAGATCAAGAGAAGCGCCAGCGCTGGTGAAAACATCGTTCCCGCCGGCGCAGAGGCCAAGGCAGGACAGGAGCTATTGCCACGCGGAATCCGGCTGGGGCCGGCGCAGATTGCCCTGGCAGCCGCTGCCGGCAAGGCCAGCCTGAAGGTTTGCCGCAAGCCCAGAATAGCCATTCTCTCTACCGGCGACGAACTGGTGGAGGTAGTGGAGAAGCCCGGAGCAAGCCAGATCCGCAACAGCAACAGCTATTCACTGGCAGCGCTGGTAGCGAAATGCGGAGGCGAGCCGGTACAACTGCCAATTGCTCCCGATGAAGAGAGCAAACTGACGGAGTTGATACAGGAAGGGCTGAAGGCGGACATGCTGCTGCTCTCCGGCGGTGTGTCGATGGGAAAATTTGATCTGGTGGAGCAGGCGCTCAAGAATCTGGGAGCGCAGTTCTTTTTTACCGGAGCACTGATTCAGCCGGGAAAACCGATCGTGTTTGGCGAGGTCAACGGCGTGCCTTTCTTTGGGCATCCGGGCAATCCGGTTTCAGTGATGGTGACGTTTGAGTTGTTTGCGCGGCAGATGGTGGAGACATTGAGTGGAGCCGAGCCGTCACGGCTGACGTCAGCCAGGGCGAGATTGAAAAAAGATTTCAAGACCAAGACGGGGTTAACCAGGTTTTTACCGGCGATGCTGGATGGTGAGTTGTTTGATGCGGAAGTGGAGGTTGTGCCGTGGCAGGGATCGGGCGACATGCTGGCGGCGGCGCGGGCGAACTGTTATCTTGTGGTGCCTCCGGACCGGGAGAAGCTGGCAAAGGATGAGATGGTGACGGTGGTGATGCGGTAGCAGGGGCTAAAGTCCCAACACTTCTGTAGAGTCGATACGGCACGGCTGAAGCCATGCCCTGATACTTACAGAGGCTAAAGCGCAGAAGCTGAGTCCTTGGTGAGAACTCCCTGATGCAGCATGGCAGGTGACGCTCTGCCGGGATCCTTCGACTTTACCTCACGCCTTACAGCGCTCGGTGTCGCTCAGGATGACAAGGGTTTAGCGGTATCGTTTGACTGGAAAGAGGGTTGCAAAGAAAACTGTCACAGTGTTGAAGGAGCAATCGCCAGATAGTTCGATAGGTGTAGAAAGATTTACGATCCAATTACATGAGTAAAGAAAAACCAAGTCGGCGGAACGCAAACAGTCACAAATCCTCAAGCAAGCTCTCGCACTATGACGCTGCTGGTCGGGCGACGATGGTGGATGTCTCAGCGAAGGCTACAAGCCGGCGAGAGGCGGAGGCATCGGCGTTCGTGGAGATGTCCGAGGAAGTGCTACGGGCACTGCCGCAGAATCCAAAAGGGAACCCACTGGAAGTGGCGCGATTTGCCGGGATTTCCGCGGCCAAGAGAACGAGCGACCTGATACCAATGTGCCATCCGCTGCCCCTCTCCTTCATTGATGTGACTACTGAGGTATGCGAAAATGGCGTGCAGGTCTACTCCAAAGCCGCCACAACTGCCCAGACCGGAGTGGAGATAGAGGCGCTGATGGCAGCTACCGTCGCCGCGCTCACGGTATATGACATGTGCAAAGCCCTGGATAAAGGCATTGCCATCCGTGAAATTGTTTTAGAGCGTAAATCAGGCGGGAAGAGCGGAGAGTACCGGCGCGGGCGCTCCACCAAACCCCTGAAGAAATAGGTTCCATGCCGAGTAACGTCAAGGTACTGCTGGTCGACGACAATCCCATGATCCTGGAAATGTTGCGGCAGGCCCTTGCCCAGTTCTCGCAAGTGCAGACGCTCAACGACGCGGCGGATGCGCTGCTCAAGGCGATTGAAGACAAGCCGGACCTGATCATCGCCGACTTCGCCATGAACGGAATGGATGGACGGCAGTTGCTGCAAAAGATCAAGAGCCGCAACGCGAGCGCCGGGATCCCCGTGATGCTGATGGCGAGCAAGACTGACATCAACGAGAAATTGAAAGCGGTCCAGGACACGGTGGAAGATTTCATTGAAAAGCCATTCTTCCTGAAAGAGGCCGCGGCGAAGATCAAGAAGGTGATCGATAAAATCTCCCTGGAGAAAATGGCACGTGAAGCTCCGGGAGAATCAGTGCTGCGCGGAAGCCTGGCGCAGATGAATGTGCTGGACCTGCTGCAATCGCTGGATATGGGCCGCAAAACCTGCGCGCTGACGCTCACCAACAACGGCGACAAGTGCAAAATGTATTTTACTGACGGCCAGATCAACCACGCTCTCTATGGCGATTTGAAAGGCGACCCGGCAGTCTACAAAGTCCTTGCCTGGACGGGCGGCATTTTTGAGATCGATTTTGCCGGCAGCAGCAGCGAGCAGACCACTACGCAATCCACGCAGGGGCTTCTGCTGGAAGGGTTGCGGTTGCTGGATGAGTCAAGCCGTGATACAGAAGAAAACGTGCTGGAATCGTAGTGAGCCCGGTGAACTCCGCATCCGCAAAAACAAAGACCGCTGCCGTGCTGACGATCAGCGATTCATCCTACGTTGGGAAGAGGAAAGATGTCTCCGGACCAGCAGTTGTGCGCGAACTTGAGGCCGCAGGGTTTAAGGTGGTCCACGCGTCTGTACTGCCCGACGAAAAAGACGCGATTGCCGCACGGCTGATCGAGTGCAGCGAACTGACCCGGCTTGTGATAACTACCGGCGGAACCGGCATTGCTGCAAGGGACGTTACACCGGAAGCCACTCTGGGTGTGATTGAGCGGCGGATTATGGGCATGGAAGAGAAGATGCGGCAAGAAGGCGCAAAGAAGACACCGTTCGCGGCGCTGAGCCGGGGCGTTTGCGGACTGCGCGGCAAGACTCTATTGCTGAACCTGCCGGGAAGCCCCTCTGCTGCCGTGGAGTCATTGCAGGCAGTGCTTGCGATCTTGCCGCATGCGCTGGAGCTGCTGGATGGAAACACCGAGCACTAATTTTGTCGCTGCGCTCCAAACCGCTTGAGGTGCATGGTTGTTTTTAGCTGGGATCAGCCTTGAGGCACCACGGTCCGGCGCGCAAGTCGGCCGTACCGTGGGTGGAGTCCAAAATGCCGCTGCGCTCCAAACCGCTTGAGGTGCATGGTAGTTTTCAGGTGGGATCAGCCGCGCAAATCGGCGACAAAATAAAAGTGACGCCTTACGGCGTCACGTATTTGGTTCTTTGAAAATAGATGAATCTGTGGGCAGCCTAGGCGTCGGCTGTGACTTCAGGAAATTTCAGCTTGCTCTTGGAAAGAGCTTTGTTGAGCATGTCTTCTATCTCAACTTCTTCTGCATTCTTGGCCATCGCCAGTTCGGTAACCAGCAGATAGCGGGCGCGCTCAAGCATCTTCTTTTCGCGGAAGGAGAGAGGCTTGTCTTTGGCCAGAAGAAGAAGACTTTTTAGAACGATTGCTACTTCAAGCAGTGAACCGGTGCGCATTTTGTCTGAATTTTCCTTGAAGCGGAATTTCCAGTCGGTGTGGTTATCACATTCACCGTCTACCAGGAAGGTGATGATTTTGTTGACTTCGCCGTTCTTAACCACGGGACGCAAGCCAACCATGCCCACATTGTGGAAAGGGACTTCCACTTTCAAACTGCTGGCTTTGATCTTGAGAAGATAGAATTTGTGTACGTTGGGGCCTATCGTGCGGCTGCTGATCTGTTCGATTACCCCGACACCATGGTTCGGATAGACTACTTTGTCACCAATTTGGAAATTCAATTGTGCATTCATGAAACACCTTGATGGGACATTTTGCGGGGGAACTCCAGACAAATAATATTATAAACTTTTTATCAATTTTTAGCAATGTTCATGGGGCGCAGATGATATTTGGCTGGAAAATATTTCAAAAACAGCTGGGAGCCGTGGTTAACGTATTCAGGTTGAAAGGGTTATAATTATCGGATTGGAAACCTGCCGATTTTGAGCCAGAGGAGTATTCTTCCCGAAATATGCCAGAACACATCAAAAAGAAGCTGGAGGAAGAAATACGGACACTGGAACACGAACTCACACACGAGCTTCCCAAGGAGATCAAAAAGGCCGTTGCCATGGGCGACCTCAGCGAGAACGCTGAATACCACATGGCCAAACAGCGGCAGGAGTTTGTGAATGCCCGGCTGGGCCAACTGAAGAAGCGCATGTCTGAACTGGCACTGGTGAATCTGACCAATATTCCCAAAGACCGTGTGGCTTTTGGCTCCAAAGTAAAAGTTTTTGACAACATCAAGGAAACAGAAATCGTCTACACACTGGTAACCAGTGAGGAATCTGACGTGACCAAAGGACTGATTTCAACAACTTCGCCGATCGGCAAATCCCTGATGGGCAAGAAAGTGGGCGATACGGCAACCGTGGTTACTCCCAACGGTAACCGTGAACTTGAGGTCCTGCACTTAATCACCATTCATGACGAGGCTTCATGACCTGGACCGGGGCTTTTGGGCGGGCATGCCGTGTGCTTCTTTACGCCATTGTGCGTGGACTGGCACTCACGCGTATTTCACCGAATGTACTCACATTCCTGGGGCTGGTGATCAATACCATTGCCGCTATTCTTTTTGGCTATGCCAATACCACCAACTACTCGCGCATGTTTCTTTATGCGGGATTGGTCATTATCGGCGCCGGAATCTTTGACATGGTGGATGGCCGCGTGGCGCGGGCCACGGGGCAGGTTACAACCTTCGGCGCGTTCTTTGATTCGGTCATTGACCGTTATAGCGATGTAGCGCTGTTCTTCGGGCTGCTGGTTTACTATGCGCGCGGAAACCACTTCTTTTACCTGGTGCTGGTAGCGTTCGTAATGGTCAGTTCAGTCATGGTAAGTTACACGCGGGCGCGGGCGGAGTCTCTGATTGGCACCTGCAAGGTCGGCTTCATGGAGCGTCCGGAGCGCGTGGTGCTGGTCATTATAGGCGCGCTGTTTGCCCGCTGGGGGGCCATGGCGCCGGTGCTCTGGGTGCTTGCTGTACTCTCCACAGTCACTATCATCCATCGCATCGCGTACACCTACCAACAGACGCGCATCATTGACCTGAAGGCTGCTGAAGCAGCAGCGCAACAGCAGTTGATGGCAGACGCGAAAGCTGAGACCAGCAAACCGCAAACCGCCAAAGGCAAAGGGCCGCAACAGATTCCGTCGTTCAACTAATCCCATTTCTGAGGACAGGTTATACCATGAGGACACGCTATGCCGTTGGGCTTTGGGCCGTGGCAGTTCTGGCGCTTACCTCTGCGGGCGCAGCAGCAATTACTGATCCGGTCCGCGTTGAACAAGGATTGCTCGCGGGAACTGCTGGCACTTCTGCGGATATCCGCGTGTACCGCGGTATTCCTTTCGCTGCTCCTCCCGTAGGCGATCTGCGCTGGAAAGCGCCACAGCCCGCGGCTGCATGGCAGGGCACGCGCCAGGCCACGGAGTTTTCCAACGCATGCTGGCAAACCCAGTATCCGGCGGCAGCGGCCATCTACCAGGCCAAACTGCCTCCGCTGAGTGAAGACTGCCTGTATTTAAACATCTGGACCAGCGCAAAATCGGCCAAAGATCGCTTGCCGGTCATGGTGTGGATCCATGGCGGAGGCTTTACTCGCGGCTTCTCCGGCACAAAGTCCTATGACGGCGAGATTCTTGCTCACAAAGGCACCGTGATCGTAACCATCAACTACCGGTTGGGAGTCTTCGGATTTTTTGCCCATCCTGATTTGAGCGCTGAATCCAAATACCATGTTTCAGGAAATTACGCTCTGCTTGACCAGATTGCGGCGTTGCAATGGGTGCAAAAAAACATTGCAGCCTTTGGCGGCGACCCCAGTCGCGTAACGATCTTTGGTGAATCGGCAGGATCGTGGGCGGTGAATGCGCTCATGGCCAGCCCGCTGGCGAAAGGGCTGTTTCAGCGCGCTATCGGCGAGAGCGGCGGCTCTTTCTCTCCGATGAAGACGCTGGCTGACGCTGAAAAAGAAGGAGAGAAGCTGGCATCTTCCTTCTTGCCTGCGCCAACCGCCGTGAAAGACGAGGCTGGACAAACTGCTGCGCCGAAAAACATCTTGAAAGCCTTGCGCGCCAGACCTGCCGAAGAGCTTTTAAAAGCCGCAGAGCTTGAGACCGTGCGACCTTTGGTGGATGGCTGGGTTTTGCCCCAGGACGTTGCCACTATTTTTTCGCAGGGCAGACAAAATGACGTGCCGCTCATTGTGGGATATAACGCCGATGAAGGCACCACGCTGGCGCCACAAGGCGCGAACCTGAAAGCCATCCTGTTTGTTGGCGGAATTCATCAGCGTTATGGTGCGTATGCTGACCCTATGCTGAAGATTTATCCGGCTGCGTCCGACGAGCAGGCCGTCACGTCATTTTACTCAGCCTATCGTGACCAGGTATTTGGCTGGGAGATGCGCACATGGGCGCGGCTTGCGGCAAAGACCGGTCATCAGCCGGCGTACCTATATTATTTCAGCCGCCGTCCTCCTGGCCCGCAAAGCGCAAAGCTGCGCGCGTTTCATGCGTCTGAGATTGCTTACGTCTTTGGAAACTTTGCCTGGCCCTTTCCGTGGGAAGACGCGGACAAGAAACTCAGTGATGCTATCACCAGCTATTGGGTGAACTTTGCCGCCACCGGCAATCCTAACGGCGGAAGCCTGATCAAATGGCCTGCTTACAATGCGAAAGACGATGAAGCCATGGAGTTTGGAGACCAGATCGCTGTCCACCCTGAAATCAATAAGGCAGGCCTGGATTTTTTTGATGGGTATTACCAGTCGCTATCGAGTATGAAGAAAAACGGCGCGGCTCCGGCAGCGACAAAATAATTGCTGGCAGAAAGTTGACAGCGCTTATTGGTCCGCGATCACGAGTATTAAAGCGATTCCGTCATACCCTTTGCTGCCCACGGTCTGAAGCACGGTGGTACTCACACGCTTCTCAGCAGCCAGTCGCTCGTTGAATCGTCGGATGCCCTGCACATTGGCATCAGAGCTGGCTGGATTTGCCACCTCGCCTTTGCGCACAACGTTGTCGGCAATGATCAGCGTGCCACGCCGTGCCAGCTTCAAAGACCATTGCAGATAGTCAGCGTAGCCCGGCTTGTCTGCATCGATGAAAATCAGATCAAACGGACCACCATGGCCCTCCGCCACGAGTTGCTTCAGCGAATCCACGGCGCGACCCAGCCTGATCTCGACCTTGTCGGCCAACCCGGCGCGGGCGACATTGGCGCGTGCAACTTCCGCATGCTTTGGATCAAGTTCGAGCGAAATCAGATGACCACCGGCAGGCAAGGCGCGAGCCAGCCAGATGGTGCTGTATCCGCCAAGCGTGCCGATCTCCAGGATTTTGCTTGCTCCCTGCACTTGGGCCAGCAAATGCAGCAATTTGCCTTGGGTGGGCGAAACGCTGATTGCTGGAAGTCCAGCAGCAGAGCTTGCTCCAAGCGCGGCTTCCAGCGCGGGGTCAGCTTCAAGAAAGAGATCTGTGATGTAGTTGTCAACGGCTGCCCATTGTTCCTGGCCCATAGGTAAGTTCAGCAAACCTTCCGTAAAAACTTGATCGGAGAATTCAGCGTTTTGTGGTCCGATCATGCCGCAGATTGATGCGTTACTTACTTCACAAGAGCTGCCGCGCGCTCCGCATTCTGACTCTTCTTATCCCCCGCGGCGGCGCCGTCAACTACCAGCCGCGCAATCCGTTCACGATGGAACGTTGCGTCGCCCAGCATGGTCTCAGAAGCTTTGGCGCGCCGGTAGTAAAGATGCAGATCGTTTTCCCAGGTGAATCCCATGCCGCCATGCACTTGAATACCCCGGTTGCCTACCGTGCGCGACGCGTCACTCGAATACATCTTGGCAACGGAGATTGCTGCCGTGGCGTCCGCGGTGTTCTCTTCCAGCGCCCATGCGGCGTAGTAGGTCGCCGAGCGTGAACTTTCGGTTTCCAGATACATATCGGCGCAGAGATGCTGCACCGCCTGAAAGATGCCGATCGGTTTGCCAAACTGTTTGCGCGTCTTGGCATAAGCCACTGTCAGCTCCAATGCGCGCTGCATGCCGCCCACCATCTCCGCGCACAAGGCTGCCGTGGCAACATCCAGGGCGCTGGCCAGACCGCTTGTGTTGGCGAGCTTTTCCGCAGGTGTGTTCTTGAACTCCACAGAGTAAATCTTCCGCGCAAGATCCATTCCCTTCATCGGCTCAATGTGCAGACCTGCGGCCTTGGCATCGACGGCGAAGATACCGTCACGCGCTACCACGATAATGAAATCAGCCACCGCTGCATCTGTTACGAACAATTTTGTTCCCGTCAGTTTATTATCTGCCGTTGAAATCTTCAGGCTCCCAGGGTCCCAGCTGCCTGCGGCTTCAACCAGTGCCACCGTTGATCGCGCCTGTCCACCGGCGATGCGCGCCAGATATTTTTTCTTCTGCTCCGCGGAAGCGCAGGCGTCAATTACGGCTCCGGCCAGAGCCACGGTCGAAAAGAATGGTCCTGGCAGCAGCGCGTAACCCGCTTCTTCCATCAACAGGATGAGCTCTACTTTTCCCAGACCCATGCCGCCGAATTCCTCCGGCGTGATGATCCCGGTAAAGCCCTGCTCCGCCAGCTTGGCCCATAGAGCGGCGTCATAAGCGGTTTCCGTCTCCATGGCTTTGCGCACCGCGGCAACAGGAGACTCGCCGGCAAAAAACTTACGCGCCGTGTCTTTGAGGATCTGCTGGCTTTCCGATAATCCGAATTGCATGGTGATCTCCCGTAAATTACTGCTCTGTCAACAAACACCTTTGAAACGCAGAGGAACGGAGGAAGCAGAGGAAGATTTAGCGGTCAGTAACTTGAGTGATTTCATACTTGAGCAAAAGATCGTGAAGCTTACGCGTTTTCAATTACCCAAATTACTCAATCCCCAATTTCTGTTCCTCCGTTACCTCCCTTCCTCTGTGTTTCAAGGTTTTAGGTTTTGGTTTTGCTAACTGCCATTTGCAATTGCTGTCTTCAATAGCTTTTCGGCAATCCCAGCACAAAGTGTCCAATGATGTTCCGCTGAATCTCTGAGGTCCCGGCTTCAATCGTATTGCCGCGGGTCCTGAGGTAGCCATAAGCCCACATACCGTTGTCGACGGCGTGCGGGTCGCCGGCCTCAAGCTGCCCGTATGGCCCCAGCAGTTCCTGTGCGATCTGCTGGAAGCGCTGGTTCAACTCGCTCCAGAAAATCTTCTGGATGGAACCTTCAGGCCCCGGTACACCCGTAGCGCTGATGCGGCTGAAAGCGCGCATCTGGTTGCAGCGCATGATCTCGATTTCCGCGTAGCATTGCGCCAGTTTCTGCCGCATGACGGGATCCTCTGCGATAGGCCGGCCATTGCGCTGCGTGCTCCTGGCCAGATCAATCAGGCGCTCCATGTTTCTGCGATAGGTAATCTGCAGGCCTGCGCCGAAAGTTCCGCGCTCATGCATCAGCGTTCCCATGGCCACGCCCCAGCCTTCATTCACCTTGCCCACAACATTTGCCACCGGTACGCGCAGATCATGAAAAAATAGCTCATTGAATTCGGTTTCGCCGGTCATCTGGCGCAGCGGCCGCACTTCAACACCCGGCGATTTCATATCAACCAGCAGAACGGTCATGCCTTTGTGCTTGGGAACATCAGGATCGGTGCGAACGACCAACTCGCACCAGTCGGCGGCCCAGCCATAGCTGTTCCATACTTTCTGGCCATTGACGATGTAGTGGTCGCCCTCAAGCTTTGCTTCGCAGCGCACATTCGCCAGATCGGAGCCGGCATCGGGCTCTGAGAATCCCTGGCACCAGATCTCTTCCGCGCTCAGGATTTTTGCCAGGTAACGCTTCTTCTGCGCCTCGGTGCCGAACGCAATAATCGTAGGCCCAATAATGCCCAGACCCAGCACGTTGGCCAGCGGAGGAGCTGAAGCCAGAGCCATCTCCTGCCAGAACACCACCTGCTCCATCAGGCTCGCGCCTCGGCCCCCGTACTCTTTGGGCCAGGAGATTCCGGCCCATCCGCCTTCATACAGCTTGCGTTGCCAGCGCTTCAGATATTCAAAGCGCGACTCCATGGATTCTTCGCGGCGCTCATCCCAATCTTTGGGAGCGTTGGCCGCAAGCCAGGTGCGCAATTCGTCACGAAATTTGATTTCTTCGGGGCTCAGATTCAGGTCCATGGTTCCCTCCAGCGTGGAGCACAGGCGGCCTCGCCTGTATTTACCTTAATGAATGGCCATTCATTTTGGCAGACAAGTTTACATCGTTCCCGGCCTTCATGCTCAACTTCGCAAGATGATTCGGCAGATGAATCAGACTGTCTTCAGCATATGAATGACCGGCAAGGTAATGCCGGCTTCCAGAGGAACTTCCATGCGCTCGACTGCAACGTAACCTCTCTGCTGGAACAGCTTCACCCCGGTCAGCGTGGCTCCCATCTCAAAGCGAGTAAATCCTGCCGCGCGGGCAGCGGATTCACAGGCATCCAGAAGCATGGTGCCAATGCCGCGCCGCGCCCAATCTGGGTGAATAAAAAATGCGCGTATCTTCGCCGCATCCATGTGGGGGTCAAGCAGATCGTCCTGGCGTTCTGTCCAGCAGTCACCGCCGTACAGCGTTTTGCGCTTGCTCCAGCCGCCACAGGCAACAATGACTGGCTCTTCGCTCACTGATTCCGGAGATGGGACAGTTTGAACCACCAAGTATGTGCCATCAGCAACAAGCTGGCTGTCCACACCAAAGACGGTCCGGAGCGCGCTTTCAATTTGCATTGGACTGTAATCCTGCGCCTGCAACTGGCGGACTGAGGCGTTAATCAGTTCGCGCAGGACCAATATATCCGTGGTGACTGCCGGGCGAATTTTAAAACTTGTCTGCATCAGAATATGTGACGTTTCAATTTTATTCCCAAACAGAAAGCGGCCCGCAGGCCGCTCTTTTCTTTTGCCCCGTATCCCAATCGCTTTGCGCTATTTCTTGTCCATCTGCGTCAAAAACGACTTTACCTCTTCGGCATGGGCGCCGCTGGGTTCAAGCTGGAGATATTTGTTGCAGCTGGTTTTGGCTTCGTCAAATTTCTGTGCGTTGAACTCCACGCCGCACAAATTATATTGACCAATCGCAGAGGAAGGCTCCACTTCAACGGCTTTCTTCAATGATGCAATGGCCTCATCCGCCTTCTGTAGCTTCAGGTAGGCACTGCCCTGGGAGGTCAGCATCCGCACCGCGCCGTTCTTGGCCGCCGCAGGCGATGCATTCGGGTTTTTTGGATCAGGCGGAGTAGAGCCGGAGGCAATCGACTGCGCTATCTGTACTCCCTTTCCGTAAGTTTGGGCCGCGTCCTCAAACTTGTTGGAACGGGCCTGTGCTTCACCCAGCGCCATGTAGAAATCCCAGCGGCTGGTTTCAGGAGCGGCGGCAATCAGCTGCTTGAGCGCGTTCTCGGCTTTTGGCCAGTCCTGCGCCTGCCGTGCATCCTGGGCTTCCTTGATCAGTGAGTTCAGCCCGGCAATCTTGTCATTGTCTGCTTTGATCTTGGCCAGTTGCTCCTTGGTGAGCTTGGGTGTGGCCGGGTCCGGGAGGCCGAACTTGTTGTCCGGCGCGGCGCCGCCCGCGGGAATATCGATGTTGAGAACGTTCGTCGAGGACGTGTTTCCGGTGCCAAGGCTTGTTTTTTCGGTAAAGAGCTTCTCCCCTTTTTCCCCGAGCACATCCACCTGATAATTGCCGTATGCCACACCCAGCACCACGAAATTACCGCCTTTATCAGTTTTGGTCTTATTGACCCTGCCGGTATCTACATTGGTGAGAACTACCTGCACGTTCGGCAGCGGCTTTCCTTCCTGCGTGACTTTGCCCTCCGTCGGTGCTCCAACCGTCTGTGAATGCGCCGGTAAAAATCCCACGCTACAAAGCAGTGTGGCCAGCGCAAAAACAATAGCATTCCTCTTCATCGTTTCTCGTTGCCTCCAGTGATAGTTGCTTGCTACAAACGGTACCTGGAAATGCTCTACTTCTTCTTTTTGTCCTTATAGGAAGTCTCTATTTTGGCGCCGATGTAGTTCAGCATCTGCTTCACGTCATTTGCGTGCTTGCCGTCTGGCTCTAGCTCCAGATACTTGTTCAGAGCGTCTGCGGTGCCGGTCGGCGCCTGCAGTTTGCCGTCCTTGTCCTGTTTGCTGTCGCCCATCATCAGCGACCCCTTGATAAAGTAAGCGTCTGCCCGGTTTGGATCAGCCGCAATGGATTTATCGCAGGCTGCCAGCGCACCCTGAGTGTTACCGCTGTTGTACTGCGTAGCGCAAAGATTGAAATATGCTGTGGCCGGATTGGGATCCATGGCAGCTGCCTTGGTATAGGCCTCAATTGCCTTATCACTTTTTTTCAGCTTGAGATACGCGCTACCTTCGTTGGTCAGCATCTGTCCAATGGCAGTCTTGGTCTTTGCCGGGTCCGCTTTGGGATCAGTCTTGCTGGCATTTTCTGCAAGAGGAATTGCCTTCTCATACGTTGCCACGGCTTCTTCGTTCTTGCCCAGGTTCAACTGGGCATTCCCCAGCGCCTGCTGATAGTCCCAGCGACTGGGATTCATTGCGATGAGCTGAACAAGAATGGGTTCGGCAGCTTCCCAGTTCTTGGCCTGCATGGCGGGGTTGAGTTGAGCGATCAGCGCGTTTTCTCCCAGAGCTTTGTCTCGCTCAGCCTTCATCTTCTCCAGCTCTTCCTTGCTGATCTTGGGCTGTCCGCCGTCGCTTGAAATATCAAGAGAGAGTTTATTTACTGTGGTGCCAGCCTCGGAAACAATACTGACCGCCCTCTTGATCAGCTTCTCTCCGCTCGCGCTGATCACTTCCTGGTCATAGGGCCCAAAGGGCACACCATACCCAAAGAATTGACCATTCTTGTCGGTCTTAAACTTGTAAGCCTTGCCGTTATCCCTGTTGGTGAAAACCACTTGTGCATCCGCTACGGGCTTGCCAGCGGCGGTGATCGTTCCTTCCACCCTCGCCGATGTGGCCTGTGACCAGGCGTTTACGGATCCCATCAGGAAAAGGAAAGTCGCCATTGCTGCATACGTCAATTTGTTTTTCATCGGTTGTCGAGCCTCCGGCTTCAAAAACTTAAATCCTAAATTTTATGCCCTTGCCATCCTGGGTGAGCGGCCCTGCACGTACGGGATCGGGTCTTCAGCGCCCGCTTCAACAAAGGCACACAGGCGCAGCACACAACTCTCACATACCCCGCAGGCTTTATCTTCACGGCTGTAGCATGACCAGGTCAAATCAAATGGGGCGCCAAGCTCAAGCCCCAGCTTTATAATTTCCGCCTTGCGCAGGGAGATGAGCGGAGTAACAACTTCAATCTTACCCTCCCGCGTGCCCTCTTTCACCACTGCATTAAAAGCCCGGTAGTACGCGGGACGGCAATCCGGATATCCCGAACTGTCCTGCTCTACCGCTCCGATATAGATCTTTTCCGCTTCCAGGACTTCCGCCCAGCTCACGGCGGCAGCAAGAAAATGGGCGTTGCGGAAAGGGACGTAAGTCACCGGTATGCCCGCGCCTATATGGTCTCCGGCTTCTGGCACATCGATCCCGGAATCCGTGAGAGCTGATCCGCCGATAGCGCTGAAAATCTCGTTCCTGATCGCCAGCCGCCGCTTGATGCCAAGCCGGTCGCATATCCTTTCAAAAGACAGCCGCTCGCGCTCTTCCGTCCTCTGCCCGTAGCTGATATGCAGGGCCGCCGCATCTGAGTCGCGCGCTGCCAGTGCGGCGCAGACACAGGAGTCCATGCCTCCACTTAACAACACCACCGAGCGCGGTTTTTCACCAGACACTGGTAACCCCTGGCTTTGCGGAATCTCTACGTTTCAGATGGTACGTCGATCGGAATAGCTGCCCTCTTTATTTCTTAATTATCGCAAAACTTCAACGTTCAAGGCGTGTTACAGCGGACGTAAAAAGTCCGGCTCAAACCCTTTGGTTGCTGGTCCCCCGATGAGTTATGGATCGGTAATCTCAGGCGGATCTTAAGCCCGTCCTGCAATATCATTCCGCTTGGACCCGCAAAATCAAGCTGGCAGTTTGCCGTATCACATCCCGATCCAAGGTTCTTCCGGAAAGCCAGGAAGAACAAACCCCACGTACCTTATATTCAAAATATTCAAACCCGTGCTGCTACATGAAGTCGCGTGCGAACTCATGAGTCCGCGCGATCGGTCAGCGCACAGAATAGGACTCCAGCGGATATGCTTTTAAATTCTTTATTCCGAATAGCGCGCGGTGGTCGTGTCCGTTTCCCATACAGTAACGTCTTTCACCGCAACGCGCCCGCTGGTCAACGATTTCAGACGGCCATTGGTCTGATCGTAAAAATACTTGGCCAGATTTTCCGCTGAAGGGTTTAGCTCGATGAAAGGCTCAATCTCATTCAGCATCTGGTGGTCCAGTCGGTCAATCACATGTTTCATGACCTCTTTCAGGTCTTTGAAATCCAGCAGCAGGCCGGCTTTATCAAGCGACGCACCACTGAGAGTGACCCGCACCTTGTAATTGTGCCCATGCGGATTCTCGCATTTTCCCTTGTAGTCGCGCAGGTAATGTCCTGCGGCAAATGAGTCTTCGACTGTAACCTCGTACATCCATTCCCCTTATTGGCGCGCTACGCTTGCCGCCATTCTTTATTGTAAATGCTGGGGTTTCCGCTAGGCCAGCAAGACTCCGATGAGACAGCGTTCTCTAAGCCTCAAACGGCCAACAATAGCGGAAACATTCTCTTGGCTCTCAGCGTCTTTAAGAGTCAGCCGCTTAGACGGCACCGTTATGGAAAGCGTAGAGAAGCGTATGTGATTGAAACATGGCCTGTTAACCGGGCATGACCTATTTCCTGCGCTATATTACGCAGCTGTAATCCGATCTTTCGGCTACTCTGAAAAAATGCCAACGCCGATGCTCGAGCATTTGCGTTAAAGATTCATGAGAAGTTTGTCAGCAAGAGAACCGGATGCGGACCGTTCTTTAGCGGGTAAGGGGAAGACAACATGATGAGCGGAGGCAGAACAACCATAAACGCAGCAGAGTGTGCGGACCGGGCAGGTAAGCACGCTTTTGGACTCAATGACACAAAAACCGTCGCCGCTTTGCGGAAACTTGCGGACGACATTGAAACCGGCACAGTGGTCTTGCACAGTGTAAGCACCTCATCGCACGCGACTCATGAAGAGTTCGCAATTCGGGAAGTGGTGATTGAAGTATTGGAGGAATACCCAAGCGCCGGACCCAGAATCGTGAAAGAGTAAGCACTTCACGTTTCATTCCGGGAAAACAATCGAAGCCGACGCTAGAAATTGCTTGCTCTTGTGCAATGACCGTAGCACAATCCGGGTTGTTGTTTCGCGATTTTGGAGGCACGAAAATGGGTTCTGCACCCGCCGCGAAGCCGCAACCCGAGCAAGTTAACGCCGCTGAATCACAAACGCCTATCACCAAGAGCCAGGTTGAACAGGCCCTGTGGGTGGCTTTTTGCGGCGCGCTGGGTGGCGGAATCTTCTGGCTGCTCGGCAAATGGTCCGGTACCGGCACGTTTGCCTATTGGAAATGGTACGGTCAAGTCCTCGCCCTGGGATTCCTGGGAGGAATTGCAGCTCTCTTCGGCGTGTATCTGCTTACCGCCTCCAACCTGAATGCTGTAAAGACCTATATCTTCGCGATTGTGTGCGGAGTCGTCTGGCAGCCGATTATCAATACTGCCATCAAGTCTTACAGCAATGTGGGCGTCACCCAGCAGGTTGCCCAGGTCGCCAACCGGACTGACCAGCTCAACAAAACTGCCGACCACGGCAATCAAGAAGAGGTAAAGTCGGCGGTAAAAGCCACGGTGCCGGTGGTGACGCAGGCTCTCAAGCAATTTCCTGATGTCCAGGACGCCGATAAGAAGCAGGCGATCGTTGACAGCTCTGACAAGGCACTGGCGGCACTCCAGGCCGCTGCCGTCAAGGAGCCGGACTCAAGCATCCAGGCAATCAAGGCAGTGGGGATCGCCGCCAGCGAAGGCAACCACGCTGACGTGGGGATTCACGCCATCCACTCCCTGCGCGAGATCGGAATGGCTGGAGCAAAAAGCAACAAGCCTGAAGTTACGAAAGCAACGATTGATTCTTTGAAGGCGCTGGCGTTGAGTGGAAAAGATCCGGCGTTGCAGGGTGCGGCGGCCGCATCATTGAAGGAACTTGAAGCTGAAATAAACAAATAATTTGATCGTCAGCGCCACGCTTCAGGACGTAAGCCCATTGGTACCGGTAAAGAATTGGTCCACGTCAGCCATGTCTTTGGTTTTTTTGTAGGCAGGAAGACTGTCAATGAACGTCCTGCCATAACGCTGCTTCAATAGACGGTTATCCAGCAGCGCAAGCACGCCGCGGTCTTTTACCGAACGAATCAGGCGGCCAAAGCCCTGCTTCAGCGCAATCACCGCCGCCGGGACCTGATACTCAGAAAAAGCGTTTCCGCCGGCAGAATTAATTGCGCCTATGCGCGCCGCTACCACCGGATCATTGGGTACCGCGAATGGCAGACGGTCAATAATCACGCAGCTGAGCTGTTCTCCCTGAACGTCCACGCCCTGCCAGAAGGATGAGGTTGCAAACAGGACCGCATTAGGCGTGAGACGAAACTCTTCCAGCAACGCATTCTTGGGCGCCGATCCCTGCAACAGCATGGGGAACGGCAACTCCCCCAGCAAACGATCATGGATGTCATGCATCTGCGCGTAGCTGGTAAACAGACAAAAAGCCCGGCCCTGTGTGATATCGAGAAGGCGGCGGATCTTCTCCGCGGCAAAGCGCCCAAACTGGGGGGAACGTGGCTCAGGCATGTCTGGCGGAACATAGAGAATCGCCTGTTTCCCGTAATCAAAATGAGAGGCCACGATCATTTCGCGGGCATGTTCCAGCCCCACGCGCTGGCGGACATAATCGAAGCTGCCACGGTCCGGCGTACCGGCAACGGCCAGCGTGGCGGAAGTCAACACGGCGGTCTCAAGATTTTCAAACAGCGTCTGCTTGAGTATCTGCGAGACATCGATCGGCGTTGCCTGCAAGACAATGTGGGTCTGTCCGCCTCGTGTGCGCCGCGCTTCACCACGGTACTCGATCCAGAAAACCGTGTTCTTATCTCGCGACTCCATGATGAACGCAAGCTGCGCCTGCAACTCCTGCGTGCGCCGGGAAAACGCGAATACCTCTTCAGGCTTTTGCGGCAGCAACTCAAGTTCCGCCAGCACGCGAGCCAGGGACTGCATCACCGCGTCATAATCGTCACTGTTTTTCTCCAGGAAGGCGTCGCGGTTGGTGAAAGCCGACCGGCCATCACCCTGTGGCAGCAATCCAAAGAAAAACCGTGAGCGCTCTCGCAACTTGGCCAGGGCCTGAATTATTCCCGGCGAGATGGCTTTTTTCTGCTGCAGAGTGGCTTCAACATCACGCGCCAACTCCTCAAAACGCAGGTTGCTCACGCTGACGCCAAAATAGCTTCCGGCCACATCTTCCAGTTCGTGCGCTTCGTCAAAAATCGCGGCAGAAAAATCCGGCAACACTCCGGCATC
Source organism: Terriglobia bacterium (assembly GCA_020072585.1). Taxonomy (GTDB): domain Bacteria; phylum Acidobacteriota; class Terriglobia; order Terriglobales; family Acidobacteriaceae; genus Angelobacter. The sequence goes on from JAIQGL010000022.1 coordinate 79,524, forward strand.
AGGACCGCTTGACTGCCGCAGTGACAGGTCAGCAAAGAAAAGATGGTGGTTCACGATGATGATGTCGCTCTCCGCCGCGCGGCGATGCATCTCCGTGATGAAGCAGCGGTCCCATTGCGGGCACTTCTGTCCGGTGCAGCGTTCGGTGCGGGCATCAAGCTTTTGCCAGAGTTGAGTATTTTCAGGCAGGCCCTTCAACTCGGCGCGATCGCCGCTTTCCGTAGTGGCTTCCCACTCGGCAATCTGGCGGTACTGATCGATCTCCTGTAGTCCACTCAGGACCGGCTGATTCGTGAGGTCGTAAAGCTTCTGCCGGCAAAGATAGTTGTTGCGCCCTTTCATGTAGCAGACGCGCAGCTTGCCTGGGTTGCCTACATTTGGGTTTCCACCAAAAAGGTGTTGCTCAAGGAATGGTATGTCCTTGAAAAAGAGCTGTTCCTGGAGGTTCTTGGTACCGGTGGAGATGATCACGCGTTTACCGCTGCGGATCACCGGCAACAAATAGGCCAGAGTCTTTCCCGTTCCCGTTCCCGCTTCCACGATCAGGTGCCGGCGCTCATTCAGAGCTTTTTCCACGGCTTCCGCCATCTGCAACTGGCCGCGACGAAACTCATAGTTCGGATGCGCTTTGCTCAGCAGTCCGCCCGGAGCAAAGAACTCGTGTAGCGTGGGACAGGAACGCTGTCCGGGCTGTGTGGCAGTTTCGGATTTTGATGGGGATGTCACTTGTGTTTTTATGATAGCCACGAACGGCAGCGTTGGCTATTGGCCAGCGTTTGGATATGTGTTTCGGCCAGAACGCCGGCAACCAAAACGTCAGAATTGCAGGGTCAAAAGCACAATAGCGTAGCCAGATCCGCTGTCCGGGCTGCGGACCTGAGTGCGACCTGGTGGATCAAGCAAATCTCTTCCTGTGACCACCATCACAGTCCGGGCATACTCAGAAGAAATATTATTTGAGGGGTCTGGAACAGACAGCTCAATGAAAGAGAAAAGAAAGAGGTAAGTTATGTCTACCATCACACGTATTGATCAGTTCGACGTTATCTATTCAGCAAATAAGTTTTCCCCGCGCATCGGACTCATTAGTGCCGGGAAATTTGTTGCCACACTGGTCTTCTACCCGAACGGCCAGTCATTACCAAGCGACACTGTTAAGAACAACCAGTTCATGCTCTTTTACCACCTGGATGATTTCCAGAACGTGAGAGAATTGCTGGAAACTGAAAAGAACATTTACCTGCTATGGAACGGCCCGACTGGCGAGAATACCATTCAAACTGCCCAAGAACCGGTAGGCGCCGGCATTGAGGTCAAAGCCGCATAAGTCTTGAGGGCGAGGCCTGTTCAGGCCTTGTTCAAGAGTTTTTTCATTACGTATTTTAAGGATCGAAGAGATGAAGCGACTCGCTCACTGTCCGGGGGAGATCTGCCTGGCAGAAAGTGAGGCGCTCCATCCTCTTTGGTCGGATTGGTTCCTTCAGGGCGACTGTCTCCAATCAAAAGATCTCCGACCATTTAACATGGATACATCCTGCGTTTCCTCTGGGCGCAAGATGAGGATCAGAGTTGTCTAGCAGCCAAACCAAAGCCCGCATTCCCCTGCTCGCCATTGTTGGCCGGCCCAACGTCGGCAAGTCCACGCTGTTCAACCGTCTGATTGGATCGCGGCGTGCTATTGTGGGCGACGAACCTGGTATTACCCGCGACCGCCTTTATAGTGAAGTCAACTGGGATGGCCGCCTGCTGCGCGTGGTAGACACCGGAGGAATCGTCCCGGACGACAAAGCCCTGATCCCGGCGGAGATATTTCGTCAGGCCCGCGTAGCGCTTGAAGAATCCGATGCGGTAGTGATGGTGGTGGACGCCCGCACAGAACTCGCGTCCCCGGACATGGAGCTGGCGCGACTGCTCCAGCGCCTGGGCAAACCACTGTTTTTGGCGGTGAACAAAGTTGATTCGGCAAAGCAGGAAGCTGCCGCGCAGAATTTCAGAACGCTGGGCATTCGTAATGTTTTTCCCATCGCTGCCGAGCATGGGCTGGGGACCATGGAGTTGATGGACGCCATCATGGCGGTTGTCCCGGTTGTGATGGCGCCAAATAAGCCGGAACCAGATCGCCACAAACGCTCCGCCGGCCGGCCGGTCAGAGGAGCAGAAAACCAGGGCGCAGAAAATCTAGGCGAACAGCCTGTTGCGGCGAAGGAAAACGCCGAAGAATACGAGTCCGAAGCGCCCGAACTTGAAGTATCTGGACAAGAGGAAAAAGAGACAAAGGTCGCCATCATCGGCCACCCGAACGTGGGTAAATCCACATTGCTCAACATACTCACGGGCAGCTCACGCGCCATCGTCTCGCCTATTGCCGGCACGACGCGAGACGCCATCGACGAGCTGATTGAAAAGGACGGCCATACTTACAGGTTCATTGACACTGCTGGAATCCGCCGTAAAGGCAAGACCCACCTGATGGCGGAAAAACTTTCCGTGGTGATGGCGCGCAAGCATCTTGAGGCCGCCGATGTGGCGCTACTGGTGATTGATGCGGTGGAAGGGGTCACCGGCCTGGATGCCACCATCGGCGGGTACGCGCATGAGAGTGGCAGATCAGTGATTGTGATTGTGAACAAGTGGGACTTGGTGGGGCCGGGCCGCAAAGACGGACGTCCTCCCGCCGATCGCGAGCTTTACGAGAAACAGGCGCGCCGCGCATTAAAGTTTTTGGATTACGCGCCCATGGTCTTTGTCTCTGCCGCGGGCGGCAAGAACATTGACAAGATTTTCCGCGCCCTGGAGCTGGTGACCACGGAGAGACGCAAACGCATTGGTACGTCGCAGATGAACAAATTCCTGGAGTCAGTGGACTTCACCCGCGCCTCCGTGCCGCATCGACAGCAGGTAAAGATCTTTTACATGACGCAGGCGTACGCTTCCCCGCCCACGTTCATTCTCTTCACTGATAAAGATGTGAAGCTGCACTTTTCTTACGAGCGCTTTCTGCAGAATCAGATTCGCAAGAAGTTCGGATTTGTAGGCACGCCGATCTGGATCAAAAACCGGCCTCGCAGCAAGGTGGTGCTGCCGCCGCGCAAATCAAAGCGTAAAGGTTAAAGCGCCGGCTGCACGCTGGCCGGCTGCGCTTGCGGCGCGGGTGGAAGAGGCTGCGGCCAGAGCAACGCTGCCAGCTTGGGATAGCGTCCGCCAAAGAAGTAAAAGGCAAACGACCCGAAGAAGACCGAAACCGGCGCGGACAAAACCAGGAATATACAGAAGAACCCAGCAGCCAGCAACAGGCCCGCAAGGCTACAGATAATGATTCCCGCGAGGGTCCCAATCGCCTTGAATGCCAGTATGCCAGCCACAAGCAAAATGCCCGCGGGAATTCCAATCACAATGGACGCGGGAAGCATGGCGATGATGAAGGCGATGAAAAAAGCGATCGAGGTTCCAATCGCGGCCACCAGCTTTAGCGCCATATAAGCGGCCCAGGCGCCCGGCTCAGAAGCAACAACGCGCCACACGGCAGACCATGCGTCACCCAGTTGAAGATCGTCAAGCGCCAGGACGGGCATGACAAAGTCCTTGGCCAGGGTAGACACAATTGCGAAAATAATGCTGGCGCAAAGGGCGCCCAGCGCAATGGACGCAATGACCGCAAAGAATGCCGGCAACGAATTCTCACCACTGAAAACACCGCTCTTGTAAGCGCGCAAGAGTGGCAGGCCGATGATCAATACCATCACGCCCCAGTTCACCAGCCTATAGACAAGCCAGAAACCGAAATAACGGTTTGCCTGGGAAGCATACTTCCGCCATCCCGGCCCGATCGCCGGTTCGCCAGTAATGATGGAATCAAACAGAATGAAGCGGAAGCGGCAGAACAGGTATTGAAAAATCAAGCCCGTCACCACTACTGTTGCCAGAACAATTAGAGCAATATGAAAATAGTCGCCCAGATGGATGGAGCGGAGGAATCGGTCCAGGTCCATAGGTCCCAATGGAACCCGGCCTTCAGGAGGGTGAGACGGTGGAACGCGCGGATTAAACATCGGCAAGCGAAAGTTGAAACTTCCGCCGCTGGCCGCGACCAGGCCACCGCCCAGGAAGCCAATGAACCCCATCTTGAGCCATGAGCTTAGGCGGAAGCGGGTGAAGAGCATGGTTCCGACCCGCGCAAAAGCGGGGCCGAAAGCGTCAATGGCGGATAGACGGTTCATAGATATCTGCGGAATGTAGCGTTGTGACTGCGGTACTCCCCTGAAACCATGATGCTAGCTTTTCCAGAGCATTTTCACAAACCATTTTATGGCGTTGCTTTTTATCACGGACGCGGCGTCGCGTGGCTTCATCCAGATGCGGCAACAGATCAAAGGTGATGTTGGCCGGCTGAAAGCTTTTGCTCTCTGCATGGCAGATATAGTGCAGGAGCGAACCAAGCGCGGTCTCGCGAGGCGGCGGAACCGCCGCAAGTCCCTGCGCGATGCGCGCTACGTTCATTCCTGCCAACATTCCCATGGCAATGGACTCGGTATAGCCTTCCACTCCGGAAATCTGTCCAGCAAAGAATACGTTGGCGTGCTGCTTCAAGTTCAATAATTCTGTAAGTAACGCTGGCGCATGGATATAGGTGTTGCGATGGATCTGGCCGTAACGCAGAAATTTGGCGTTTTCCAGACCGGGTATCAGCCTGAGGACGCGCGCCTGATCGCCAAACTTCAGGTGATTTTGAAAGCCAACCAAGTTGTAGGAGTCGGCACGCAGATTTTCCTGGCGCAGCTGCACCACCGCATAAGGCCACTTGCCGGTTCGGGGATCGTCAAGGCCCACGGGCTTCATGGGGCCAAAGCGCAGAGTGTCTCGGCCGCGGCGTCCGATTTCTTCAATCGGCAGGCAGCCTTCAAAGTAGTTGAGGTTTTCCCAATCGTGCGCTTCCACTGACTCGGCAGTTATCAGCGCGTCATAAAAACGGTCATACTCCGCTTTTGTGAAAGGACAGTTGATATAGTCCGCGGTGCCCTTTCCATAGCGCGCCGCCATGTAAACCTTGCTCATATCTATGGAATCAGCCTCCACAATGGGGCTGATGGAATCGTAAAAGAAGAGATGATTGCTGCCGGAAAGGCGCGCGATCTCACGCGAAAGAGCATCTGAGGTAAGCGGCCCGGTGGCGATCACAGTAAGGCCGTCATCTTCTTTGATCTGGGTGACTTCCTCGCGGATGATCTTGATCCTGGGCTCCGCTGAGATTGCTTCCGTAACTTTGCTCGCGAAGTTTTCACGGTCCACCGCCAGAGCGTGACCGGCGGGAACGCTGGTCTCCTGCGCGATTCGCAACAGGAGCGACCCGACACGCCGCATCTCTTCCTTCAACAGCCACGGCGCGGTGTTTTCGCTCTCTGACTTGAGGGAGTTGGAGCAGACAAGCTCGGCGAACTTGTCGGTCTGGTGCGCAGGCGTGGATTTCACCGGACGCATCTCATAGAGCTCAACCTCAATGCCACGTTGTGCACATTGCCACGCCGCTTCACAACCAGCAAGTCCCGCGCCAATGATTCGTTTCGTCATTCTTGAAAACCGCCAGAATCTCTCCTGGTCTCAGAAGTCGCCTTGGCCTCTCCGCTGTGAATCACGCGGTCAGAATTGGGATCATGGTTGGCCAGGCGGGCGAGCGCATCACCGCGCACCAGCATGGTCTCCCACTCATCGAGCAGCTCTGCCCCTATGGAATCGTAAAATTTGAGCGCAGGCGTATTCCACTCCAGCACCATCCAGCGCAGGCCGTAGCAGTTTTCTTCCAGCGCGATCTGGGCCAGCCTCTGCAACAACGCTTTGCCAACGCCTTTGCCGCGCATCTCCACCAGCACAAAGAGATCTTCCAGGTAGAGTCCGGGCTGTCCCCGCCAGGTGGAGAAGTTGTAATGAAAAAGCGCGAAGCCGGCCGGCATGCCCTGCCATTCAGCAATCAGGCAACGGTATTTTGGCTCCGGGCCAAAGCCATGCCGGATAATGTCCTCTTCTGTGGCGATAACCGCGTTGGGTTCCCGCTCATATTCGGCCAGTCGTCGAATAAAGTCGAGCATCAACGGCGCATCAGCCGCAGTTGCGTTACGGATAGAAAGCATACGATCCAAGTTTACAGGGGATCATGCCTGCGCGGAGCCAGCGGTGGGAAATGGGGCTCCACGCCTGCACTCCGCGATCGCGGGGCGCGGGTTTTTAGGCGCTCATTTTGAACTGGCTGATGGCCTCGTCCTCAGCGGCATAGTCAAATTGCACGAGTGGTTGCGCCGGTGGATTTGCACGCTCCCACGCAATCGTCCGGCGGATGGCCTCTTCACGAGGCAGCAGCTCACAATAGCCAAGCTCCTTGCGAATGCGCTCTGAAGAAGCCACCATGTGCTGCGCAGTGTTGCCCGGCCAATGTAGATGTTTGGGTGTACGGTCATGCGGGAGGACGACAAATTCACCGTTCCATCCGGCGGATGTAGCGATCTTGCGCGCCCAATCCAGCTCTCCAAAGGATTCAGCCTCACACACGTTGTAAATCCGGCCAGCGGACTGGGGTGATACAACAGCCAGAGCAACTGCCGCGCCCACGTCTTCCACATATCCGCGCGGCGTACGCAGCTGAGCTACATCATCAGGAAAAAGAATTTGTTTGCGGCCATCATCCATGCGTTTCAGCACTGCATGAAAGCGATGCAGCGGATCGCCAGGGCCATAGATCATTGGCAGCCGCAGCACTGTCCCCGGCAGCCTGGGGTCGCTCAGCACTGCCTGCTCAACGGGAATCTTGTCATACTCATCGTCAAACCAGCTATAAACAGTGCGAACTTTCTTCAGCGCTTCCGGCGAATACACATTGCGGCTGGTCCTGACATCAGAGTCCTCAGTCAACGGCAGTCCCTGCAAGCCGCCGGACTCAAAACCGTGAAAAACTCCCATGGCTCGGTAAACATCCATGCTGCTCAACGCGATCACGCGCCCCGCGAGGCCGCGGAATGTATCCATCAGTTGCTGCGCCTGGCGGCCAGAGCTAAGCACAAAATCCGCCACAACATCAAACTTCTGCCGCCGGAATTCAGGCTGATGGTCCTGAAGAAATTGGCGGTCTCCCAGAATTTCTTCCGCGCCTTCGGGGGCGCTGGTCTTGCCGCGATGAAACACGGTAACCTGATGTCCACCATCAAGTAGGGCTTTGACCATGGATGGACCGATAAAACCGCTGCCGCCAATGAGAAGAACTTTCATTTGCTCACTCCATTGCAAAATTTAGCAAAGACGGACGAGATGGAAAACTCAGCCGGAAAAGCTAAAGGCCTTGAACAAACTGATTGAGGTCGCTGCGCTTGATGAAAGCGATGCGACCAATTTTGACGGATTGCAGCGCTCCGGTGCGGACGCTTTGCACCAGAAACTTGCGTGGCAGTCCGGAGAGTTGGGACGCCTCAGCCACAGTCAGCATCAGGCGGTCGACGATGGGAACGGTCTTTGCTGTTGTCCTCCGCGGCGGCTCAGCTGCCGGCAGCGGCCGCATATCGACTGCGGGAATCAGAGTGCCAATGGTGGGTCCACCGCCTCCGGTCATGAATCCAACTGGACCCCGCACCTGCTGCTGCCGATAACGCTCAAGCTCGGCTGATGAGAACCATGCCTTCTTGCCATGCTTGCTATCGTGATAAACCACGTTCAAGTGTCCGCGCCGCACAGCCCGCTCCACACCACGAGTGGATACACCTAGCATCTCAGCGGCCTGACGCTTGGACATCAATTCCATGGATCGAAGAATAGCATACCATCGACACATACGACAACTTATTATGGTTGTCGTGTGTTTATGTATAGATTGTCGATGCTTATAAGATAACTCGCTCGTCGCCCACCCGGCGCGTGATGCGCTGTTGATCCAGATATTCAAGCAACGGGATAGCATATTTGCGGGTCACGCCGAGCAGGTCTTTGAAGGTAGCAACGTCAATTTTTGGCGCCTTGGCTTTCTGCGCAGCCATGAGCTGGCGCAGGTTCTCAAGGGCGCTCTGGTGGAAGACGAGATCATCCGCCAACTTCACCAGCACGCGATCGCGAAGCAGGAGCGTGACCAGTTTCTGGGCGCGTGCTTTGTCCACAGGAAGTTTGTCGAGCACTTCTTTCATCAGGGGAACTTTCAGTCCGGCATCGGCGAACGCTTTTTCGATCTGTTGCTTGGCTTTGGCTTCTTCGTCTTTCAGCTCCACGCCGCGCCCCGCCAGACGGACCTGCTCGCCTGCCACCTCTGTTTTTTTGTCGCGAATGAGCTGGGCCAGAAGATGTTCCATCACGGTCTGATGGAGTTCCAGTTTTTCGCGCAACTCCTCTTTGCTGATGCCGCCGACCAGCGGATTGGCTTTGTGAAAAGCTTCCAGCGCGCCGATGAGCCTTTCCCGCGTCTTTTGCACCGATTCACTGGCGAGCAGAAATTCTCCCATCTGAATGATCTGCTTCTGCTGCACCAGGCCGGCGACAAGCGGATGGAGCACAGACTGTTTCAATCCTGTTTCACGTACGGCGGCGGCAAATGAGAGCCCTTCATGCCCGCGCCGCGCTATGCGCGCGAGCAAAGTTTCCTGCCGGGCCCCGGAAGACAATATTTTCAGAAAAGTCTGTCGCGCATCCTGTTTTTGCCGCGACAGGGGAAAGGCATCCAGCACAACCGCGCCGCCAATGGTGACCACCGGAGAAAACTGGCGCAGGATGGCACGGTCTCCGGGAAGCAGCAGGAGAGGCTCTGTGGAACGGAGCTGTGCGAACGCCGTGGCCCCGGGCTTGAGTTCCGTTACGCCATACAGAGCGACTTCCGCAATCGTCTCAGATGTAAACGCGTGGAAGTGGACGCGCGCACGATTTTTAAGCGGTTTGGCTTCCTTGAGTAGTGAGACCTGGACGTCAAGTCTCTGCGTAGGTTCGAAAGCGCCAGGCGCGGCTAGCGTCATCCCTCGGGCCAGATCTTCAATCTGCACGCCAGCCAGATTGAGAGCAGTACGTTGCCCAGCCACGGTCTGGTCCGCCATGCTGCCATGCACCTGGACGCCACGGACACGCGCCTTTTTTCGCGATGGAAAAATCTCAACTTCCTCTTCTTTTTTTACTTTGCCCGCGATCAGCGTTCCTGTGATCACCGCGCCAAAACCTTTCATGGTAAATACGCGATCAATGGGAAGGCGAAAAAGGGCTTCAGTATCGCGCGCGGGGACATCGGCGGAGAGGCGGATGATTTCGCGCTTCAACTCATCAAGCCCCGTCCCTTTGATCGCGCTCACAGCGACAACAGGTGAGCGGCTGACATCGAGAAACGATCCGCGGACAAAATCTTCTATCTCCATGCGGACGACGCTGAGCGTATCCTCATCCACCAGGTCGGATTTGGTGATGACGGTGATGCCACGCGGAATGGAGAGCAGCCGGCAGATTTCAAAGTGCTCGCGGGTCTGCGGTTTGATGGATTCGTCGGCGGAGATGACCATCAACACCAGGTCCATGCCGCCCACGCCGGCCAGCATATTGCGGACAAAACGTTCGTGTCCGGGAACATCAATGAATCCGAGGCGAAGTTTCTCTCCGCTGGGAGCGGCAAGCTCCAGGTGAGCGAAGCCGAGATCGATAGTAATGCCGCGCCGCTTCTCTTCTTCCAGCCGGTCGGCATCAATGCCGGTAAGGGCTTTGACCAACGCAGTCTTGCCGTGATCGATATGTCCGGCGGTGCCGATGATGACGGATTTCATTATTTCTGTCGCTCCGCTTCAAAACCGTTTCTATTTATTTTTCATGTTGAGTGCATGCCGCGCCTGTTGCAGGCGGCTCGGTGCGCTGGTCCGCCTCGCCGCGTACGCATTCATGAAGTCGCTCCGCTCCAAAACCGCTTGAGAGTCATCTCGCAGTAGCTTCATTCTGCACCTGTCGCCAGCCGCTCGCCGCTACGCGGGCTCACAGCGTATACAACACCGGCCGCTGCTCCAAACACTGTACAGAGTTTACTTGGTTGATAAAATCAGAAGACAATGGACGCGCTCTAGTTAGAGTCGCCATCCTTAGAAAAAGCCCTGATACCCAAGGCGCAAGTTTATTGCATGATCAGAGTTGCCGGTATTATCCCTGGACATTCCGATATGGGCTGAAAAATCGCGCTCAGCCTTAATAATTTTTGGGAATTTTTTTGTGGGAAGCTTCAATGGCGGTCAATCCAAAGTGCTACGCCTTTCGATTCCTTCAATTTTTATATTAATACAAAATCTCAAAACTACTTATAAATAAGTATTTCAAAATGGGATTAACATACAAAATTAGCCGATATCCTCCCTGGGGACTATTCGGAATTACTTAACCAAGAATCGGTCACCTTCGTAACATTCGCACCCTGGTTTCCAAGGGTATTCTTCGTCTCATGACTCGCGCGTTCCACAAAATTTCATCGCGAGTCGGGCTGTACTTGAGCTTAGAGCCAGCTTCTACAGCTTAATCAGAAATTGGGGGATTTTGTGACCAGGCTTTCAATCATGGTGTTGTTTGTAATGGGAGTGTCTTTTGTACCCGCCAATGCGGGGAGCATCTCCGGAAAAATCCGGTTGGCCAACGTTTCGAGTGCGGCAGCGGGCCAAGCCGCAGGCGGAAAAGAGAGCGTCGTTGTATGGCTGGAGGGAACGCATGACTCAAAGCCACCGGACGCGCCGGTAAAAATTTCTCAGCAGAACCTTCAGTTTTCTCCGGAATTCGCCGTTGCCGTAACGGGACAAAAAATAGAAATGCCCAACGATGACTCGGTTGTGCACAATGTTTATTCCTTTACCGGCGCAAGCGAGTTCAATCTCGGGCTATATGCCAAGGGCGAGGTTCGCACCGTCGTTCTTGACCACGCCGGCATTGTTGATGTTTTTTGTTCGATTCACCACCAGATGCACGCTCGTATATTTGTGGTGCCGACAAAACACTTTGCCAATAGCATGCCTGGCCACTCTTTCTCGCTGACTGATGTGCCCCCGGGGAAGTACGTTCTGAAGGCGTGGCATGAACGGTCGCGCCTGATCGAGAAAACCGTCATTGTTCCCAGCAGCGGAACCATCACTGCCGATATCACTTTGGAAAGCGGATCTCAGCCGGCAGCCGTGGCGAAGGAAAGCGGACCTCAAACCGCAGCCGTGGCGAAGCAGTAGGCAAAGGACACACACCTATATGACCCGAAAAGACATAGTTTGCAGAACGGGCATTGTGGTTGCCGTGCTGAGTGCAGTCATGTTCTCCAGCAGCCGCGGCTTCACGGCAGACGAAGGCCATGCTCAACCTCCGGGCATTACCCCTGCAATGATAGATTCCATCAAGGTCCTGCCCGGCGGCCTCACTGCATTGCCCGCCGTGCCGGTTCCAGATGATAATCCGCAGACCCAGGCGAAGATCGAGTTAGGGAAGAAGCTCTTCTTTGATACCCGGCTTTCCCTGGATCGCGCTAGCAGTTGCGGCACTTGCCACAGTCCGGAAAAGGCCTTTGCCGATGGTTTGCCACGCGCCAAGGGTTTTCAAGGGACGCTCCTTCCGCGTAATTCACCAACGGTCCTCAACGCCGCATACAACACAATTCAGTTCTGGGACGGCCGCGCTGCGACTCTAGACGAGCAGTGCAAAGGCCCGCTATTGGCGCCGGCGGAAATGAACATGCTGGATGAAGAGCACCTGGTGGAACGTCTGAATTCCATCCCAGGATATCGCCAGGATTTCCAGACCGTCTTCAGCAGTTCTCCTTCACTCGATAATATCGCCCGGGCTGTTGCCTCCTTTGAGCGCACTCTGGTGACGCCCGGATCCCGCTTTGATCGCTACGCCATGGGCGACAAAACCTCCCTTACCGAGCAGGAGAAACGCGGGCTGATTGTTTTCATTGGTAAGGGCTCTTGTTCGGAATGCCACAACGGCCCAAATTTCACTGACAATAAGTTTCATAATCTTGGCGTGGTTCCCGCGCATGGAAGCCCTGACGATTTGGGACGATATGTTGTCACGAAGAAGGAAGAAGACCGTAAGGCCTTCAAAACCCCAACGTTGCGCAATGTGTCTTTGACTGCGCCTTATATGCATGATGGATCAGTTGCCACGCTGGAAGAAGTGATTGACCTCTATGACCGTGGTGGTGGCGACGTTCCCAACAAGTCAAAGCTCGTCTATGAATTGCATCTTACCAACACTGAAAAAGCAGACTTGGTGGCGTTTTTGAAAGCGCTCAACGGTAACGTGCCTCAAGTGCAGCTTCCCAAAATGCATCCGGAGACAGTCCTGAAAGCAAAGGGACAATAGGGCCCAGTGATGAACAAGAAGATGGTTGTTGCCAGGAATTTATTGCTATGCGCGCTCATCATTGGCGGTTACACGCTCAGCATTGGACACGTTGCTGCCTCAGGGTCTGTTGGCACCCAGTCATCGGCGCAGCCACGCGAGGACCTGCGTCGATTTATGCAGTCCAAAGTGCACCAGGAGTATACCTTCCTGAGCTACACCATCTGGCACAACCGTCCGCTCACTCCGGCAAAGATGGACTCCATCGCTGCATCGTCCGTCAAGATTGTTGGCCTGTCCAATGAACTCACCGCCTACGTGGCCCTTTATAAGGAGCAAGGCTGGAGTAATGAAGACGTGAAGCTCTTTGAGGAAAAGCGTTTACAGCTTTCTCGCGTGGCTCAGGAGCTAAGTCGCGCTGCTCAAAAACGCGATACACGAGAAGTGCATAACTTCTTCACGCACCTGGACAACACCTGCCAGAGCTGTCACAAGCGCTTTCGCCCCGATCTACAGTGGCTCTAACGACTTCAATACCACCCCGTTTCTGCTTATGGTTCGCTGACTGCCGTGTTGGCAAAGGATCCGGAATTGGGGTCGTCCATTGAATAGCGGATGGTCTACTCACTGCAAACACAAAAAACATTGAAGCCGCCGATCGCTGGTCAAGTGTCCCTCGTAGCGAGGAGTCAGCGGAATGCACCTGCACAGGCTCTCTTCCTCATGCGACAATAAAGAGAGCCTCCTATGTCCACCGCGCATCTCCCCACGATCACCCCTGAAGTCATAGAAGAACACGGCATCACGCCGGAAGAATATGAACGGATCAAGGCATCGCTGGGCCGCGAGCCGTCGCTCACCGAGTTGGGCATTTTCAGCGTGATGTGGAGCGAGCACTGCTCGTATAAGTCGTCGCGCGTGCATTTGAAGCGGCTGCCAACGCGCAGCAAGCTGGTGGTGCAGGGGCCGGGCGAGAACGCCGGCATCATCGACATTGGCGATGGCTGGGCCTGTGCGTTCAAGATTGAATCGCACAACCATCCTTCTTTCATTGAGCCGTTCCAGGGCGCCGCAACCGGCGTGGGCGGAATTCTGCGCGACATATTCACTATGGGCGCACGCCCATTCGCGGTAATGGACTCACTGCGTTTTGGTCCGATTACCCCTGGGCCGGCTTCGACAGGTAAAACAAACGATCAAGCCAATGTGCACCGCAACCATTCGATCCTTGAGGGCGTGGTGAGCGGCATAGCATCGTATGGAAATTGTTTTGGCGTGCCCAATCTGGGCGGTGAAACCAGGTTCGAGCCCTGTTATTCGCAAAATCCGCTGGTCAACGCCTTTGCTCTCGGGTTGGTGCGGCGTGACCAGATCTTTTATGCCAAGGCAGCGGGTGAAGGGAACCCGGTGATTTACGTCGGCGCAAAGACGGGGCGTGACGGCATACACGGCGCGACCATGGCGAGCGAAGAGTTCAGCGAAGGCTCAGAACAGAAGCGGCCAAACGTGCAGGTAGGCGATCCATTCCTGGAGAAGCTGTTGCTGGAAGCCTGCGTGGAAGCCATGCACACAGGGGCCGTCGTCGGGATACAGGACATGGGCGCGGCGGGGCTCACGTGCTCCACCTGTGAAATGGGCGCACGCGGCGGCGTGGGCATTGAGATTGAACTGGACCTGGTTCCTCAGCGCGAAACCGGCATGAATGCCTACGAGATCATGCTGAGCGAATCACAGGAGCGTATGCTGCTGGTGGCGGAGAGCGGACGCGAACAGGAAGTGCTGAAGGTCTTTGAAAAATGGGGGCTGGATGGCGTGATTGTGGGGCGCGTCACCAACAATGGCAGGCTGCGCGTGCTGGAGCACGGCAAACTGGTGGCGGATATTCCCAACACCGCGTTGACTGACGATGCGCCGTTATATCACCGTCCGATTGAGCCCTGGAGCGCGCCGGTTTCACGCACCAAACCGGAGAGTGTGCGATTTGCCCATTCAAGCGCAAAAACGGCGCTTGAACGGGGGCCCGGGAACACCGCCGGCGATTTCACTGAGAATCTGAAGCGCCTGCTGGCGACGCCCAACCTCTGCTCCAAACGCTGGATCTTTGAGCAATATGACTCCATGGTGCAATCCAACACCGTGGAAGGGCCGGGCGCGGATGCGGGGTTGATGCGCATTAAAGGCTCGAAACGCGCGCTGGCAATGGCGCTGGATGGCAACGGACGCTGGTGCTGGCTTGATCCAAAGCTGGGCGCAATGCATGCCGTGGCCGAGTCAGCACGCAATGTCTCCTGTACGGGAGCAACACCGGTGGCGGCCACGAACTGCCTGAATTTTGGCAATCCGGAAAAGCCCCAGATCATGTGGCAGTTCTCCCAGGTAGTGGATGGGCTGACCGAGGCGTGCACCGCTCTAGAGACGCCGATTACCGGCGGCAACGTGAGCTTGTATAACGAGACACTGGGAGAAGGCATCTATCCCACACCGGTCGTCGGCATTGTGGGCATTCTGGAGAACGTGGACGACGCGATGACGTTCCACTTCCGCGAAGCTGGACGCGACGTGTTTGTGCTGAGCGGGGCTACCGAGGGAAGCAACATTGAAGCCGAGTTTGGTTCATCAGAATACGCGAAAGAGGTTCTGGGAGCGATTTGGGGCGTGCCGCCGGCGCTGGATATCCGGCAGGAAACAGCCCTTCAGAACTGCGTGCGGGAGTTGATCCATGAGCATCTGATTGAGTCAGCCCATGACTGCTCTGACGGAGGGCTGACGGTGGCCCTGGCGGAATCTGGGTTTCCCAGGAGCATTGGGGCGGAGGTGGATCTTAAGTCCAATGGAATCTTCGCCGAGGCCGTTCTTTTTGGCGAAGCAGCCAGCCGGATACTCATAAGTTGCGACCCGAAAAAGGCCGCGAACATCCAACAAATAGCGCTAAAATGGGGTCTACGGGCGGACCGGATCGGGCGCACTGTTCCTGAACAATTGTTGATTCGCATTGACGGCAAGAACGCGGTCTCAGCCAAAGTGTCTGAACTGCGCCAGGTCTGGGACACGGCATTAGTGAAAGCACTGCATACTGACGCTCCAGAGCATCTGGTGCCGGAGATTTTGCAGAGAAGCTAGGAAAAGTAAATAGCAGTTAGCAAATCGCAATTAGCCGGTTTGTATCAGGGTACCGGCTTTTAGGCGTACCACCAAATTATTTAAATGGGTTTTTAGCCCTGTAAGCGCAAGGTCCCTCACTCCTATTCGGCGGCTGAAGCAAGCGCCGCCTCATTGACGGAGTTCGGGATGACGAAAATTTTGAAACAGCTGCGAGCCCGACTTGCGCGGCGAGCGGCCTGGCACAAGGGCCTCAACATTTCAACGGCGACGAAACTCTTGAGCGGTTTGGAGCGAAGCGACAAAAATGCTGGACAAATTCAAGGACGAATGCGGCGTGATGGCGGTACATAATCACCGTGAAGCCTCCACCATGGCCTATCTGGGGCTGCATCAGTTGCAGCATCGCGGGCAGGAGTCAGCAGGTGTGGTGTCCTCCAACGGCGAGCGACTCTACATGCATAAGGCCATGGGGCAGGTTGCGGATATTTTTACCGAAGATGTTCTGAGCAAACTACCCGGCAATCTGGCCATCGGCCATACGCGCTACTCTACGGCAGGCGATTCCGCGGTGCTTAACGCTCAGCCGATCATGGTGGATTGCAACAAGGGAATGATTGCGATCGCGCATAACGGCAATCTGGTAAACGCCAATGAGATCCGCAGCCGCCTGGAAGGCCAGGGGTCGATCTTCCAGACCACCAGCGATACTGAAGTAATTGTGCACCTGATCGCACAATCGAAAGAACACACGCTGCCGGAAGCAGTGTGTGACGCGCTGCGCCGCATTGAAGGCGCATTTTCCCTGGTGATGATGACGCGCGACCGTGTTTTTGCGATTCGTGATCCGCGTGGCTTCCGTCCGCTCTCCATGGGACGGATTCCCAACGGAGGTCCGTCGGGTGACACGGTTGTATTTGCCTCTGAGACCTGCGCGTTTGATCTGATTGGCGCCGTGTATGAGCGCGACGTGAAGCCCGGAGAGATGGTTGTTGTTGGACCGGAAGGCACATTCTCACGCTTCTTTGCCGCGGAGATGAAGCAGTCTGCCTGCATCTTTGAACACGTCTATTTCTCGCGGCCAGACAGCGTGGTGTTTGGCAGGCCGGTGCAAACAAGCCGCGAGGCCATGGGCCGGCAGTTGGCCAAGGAGTCGCCGGTTGAGGCTGACCTGGTAGTGCCGGTGCCTGACTCGGGCGTGGCAGCCGCTCTGGGTTATTCGTCAGAATCGCTGCTGCCGTTCCGCTTTGGGCTGATCCGCAACCATTACATTGGGCGGACGTTTATTGAACCAGAGCAGCGCGTGCGTGACTTTGGCGTGAAGCTCAAGCTGAATCCCATTCGCAGCCTGCTGGTAGGGAAGCGGGTGATCCTGGTGGATGATTCCATTGTTCGCGGGACCACCAGCCGAAAAATTGTCCGCATGGTGCGTGATGCCGGCGCAAAGGAAGTCCACGTGCGCATCTCCTGCCCGCCCACGATTTCGCCCTGTTATTACGGCGTGGATACACCGTCCAAGGGTCAGCTGATCGCTTCTAACAAGTCGATTGAAGAGATCCGCGACTACATTGGATCGGACTCCCTAGCTTATCTTTCTCTGGAAGGACTGCGCGTGGCCTGCGCTGAAGGCGAGAAAACCACCTACTGCACATCGTGCTATACGGGCGTTTATCCAACGGAGTTTATTCCACTCGACCAGATCCAGCCTATGGCAGTAAAGAAGCCGTAGGGGCGCTTAGCCATCTTTAATTGACGTCAACTCGCGCTCGCTTCTTCCTTGACTTTTTCATTCTGGCGAATACAATACGAATAAAGGCGAGGTGAGCCGCGAGGACGCAATGGGTTTATTCCGTTGCGTTTTGTGCTTTTTGGGGTTGTGCCCCTCTGCCGATTCTCTCAGCATTGGGTTCTCTTGGGTTCCCTTGGGTTGAAATGGGTTGAACATAGGGGAGGGGCAGGGGTGCTGCTCAGGCGGCACGGTAGAATCTTTGAAAACTGAATAGATGGAGTGAGATAGAAGCGAAGCAGAGGGCAAATTTGCTCTGGGATGGGAGTTTTTGCCGACTTTTGAGAGCAGATGCGGCGATACGACTCTCGCTGCGCTCGAGACTTCGGAGAAAGCTCCTACGCTGCTGACAGACTCCCCGATACCAGATCCGCTGTCCGTCCCTGGGCGGCAAGCTCGCGCTCCGCTGCCCTCAGGACCGCATATTTCGCCTCGGGCAAATCGAGCGCGGGAATGACAGTCATGGTCTTGAGGATGCCGGCGAGTTCAAAGTACGCACGGCGGCACTTCTTCATGAACTCAACTGGATATTCCGGTTTGCGGGCATAGGCAGCCACAGGGTCAGCATCAAGCAGGTAAGCAATGTCAGGCCGGGGCACAAAACCATGGACAATCTTGATGAAAGAACGGCTCAGAGAGTTTGACAGATTTAAGTTGGAAAGCTCGTCGTAGATATAACGGTCCAGAATCACTACGTCAACGCCGCTTCTTTTTGCACATGCCACCACGCGCCGCAGATGTATGGCGTCCAGCAGGTACAGGAAATGCCGGGCCAGAGTGAGATGCCAGCCGCGCACATTTTTATCGCGGCGGTTGACCGGCTTGCCTGGCGCGCCGATACCACGCTCGCTCTTGTACACCTTGTGGACAAATCCTTCACGGTATTTCACGCCAACCACCACATTGTCCCAGAAGGCCAGCAATGTGGTCTTGAGTCCAGCAGCGTGCAACGCGGAGCGCAGACTTTCAATCTGCGTGGATTTGCCGGAGCCATCCACGCCCGAGAACGAGATGAGCAAAGGTGTATTGGAAGCACTAGTCACTGGGTTCGGCCCGCCATATCCATAAGTGTCGCTGCAGCCCTGATCGTTACATAACTGTAGTTACGAAATGACATATACAACCTACCGTGGAATAACACCTGCACCGCCCGTGCCCGGAGGCGTGGATGACGTGCCATGGCTCAACGCGAATACCGTACCGAGTGCTGCTCCTGCCGCAACAACGGCCCCAATCTTGAGCATGAGTGAGCGTGTCTGGTGCTGTTTGGCCGGCGCAATCGCGACACCAGCCGGCTTGGCGGCCGCTCCACCTGCGGTGGGAACGCTTTCTGCCGTGGCAGCGCCTACAGGTTCACTGGGCTGCTTGGGCTGCGGGCCTTCGGGGATGGTCGTCTGGGCCGGAGCGGTGGATGGCTGCTGCTCCTGTTGCGCGCCGGCAGCGTCAGGATACGTAGTCACCGGCTGCAAGGGCGCCTGTGACGGATTCACACTGGTACCTGAATTTGATGGTTGCTGCGATTGATTCTGGCCTGGAGCCGCCGGCTGCGTGGCTGAAGGAGTCTGGTTCGTCTGCGCTGGCTGTGCGTTGTCCGGCTGCCGCGGTTGCTGCGTGGTCTCATACGACTGTTGAGAAATCACGGGATTGCTCTGCTGTGCGCGCAGCTTTGGCGCGGAGCACAAGCCGGCAATCAATAACGTGCTCAGGATGATCGTAAAACGCTGTTGCATTGTCATAAAAACCTCGGGGAACGTCTGGTTTATTCGGCTATTTGGATTTCATGCGTAGTCGCCTGATCTGGCTATCGCGGCTTCTGCCGCAAGCAACTGTGCCAGATCAGCGTCTCTGTCCCAATGATGTTTGATGCGATTTTTCAGGCAACGGGCAAGAGTAAAGAAGCTGGTTTTATACCAGCAGCACCTTTCCATGTGGGGGGAAAAAACACCCACCATGCGTGCGTTTTTGAGCGCATTCGGCCCACCAGCCAGCAAAGACGCAATAAATCTGTGGTTGCCCTCCAGCAGGGTCACCGGGAGCTGCTCATCAATGCCCAGCAAAATAATCATTCCCTTAGGCAAATCGGTGGGCAGTCTGCCGCAAATGGCTGAGATCTTAGCCACGAACGCATCAGGTTCCGTATGTTTGAGCTGGCGGATACGCTCAGCCACGTCAAGGGCCTTGAAGTTGCCATGGGCGATTTTTCTCCACTGCGCACGGGGAAAGACACTTACCCGCTCCACGTCTTCTGGTGCGAACTCCAGTTCCCACCATTGCCTGTCTTTCGGCAGCTCCCACCACATGGTGCCGCGGCGGCGGAAGAGCAAAACGCGGCGGATTTCATTCTCCATTGCGTTGGTCAGGTCAGGATGTTGAACGATAGAGGCAAACCGATCACGGTCAGCGTTATATTCCTTATAGAAGAACTCGCCGCGAAGGAACTCAGCAATGACCTCGGCTTCCGTAAGGCGACGCAGTTTTTTCATACAGCCTCAGCAAGCGTCTCCTTCTTATGGTTTCGCAGAAACGGAACCGCGACCAGGACCAGCATGGCGGCCATAAGGACGATCCGCACCATGATGACTTCCCGCAGGGTGTTATGGAAAAGGCCAATACCTAGCACTAACGCTCCGCTGAAGATCAGTTGCAGCCAGCCGGTATTGGCAATTCGGCGGGACATCTCATACGCGATAAACACGACGCAGAGCGAGTACAGCCCTGTTGCCGCGGCGTACAACGCCAGGAGCCAGCCAATCTCAATGAACCGGGAGCCAAAGATCACACCCATGATCAGGTGGGGGAAAAACGCAGCGATAGCAATGAACACGATGGAAAGGCCGGACACCAGTAGCAATGGCAAGCCAATACCATGAGCTTTGCGTTGCGTCATGCTCGGTTCCTGGCTTGCGGCCGCTGTCACGGGAAACATTGCGTTAACCACGCCGAACCATGAAGCGAAGTAGAGAAGGCGTCCAATCTGTGAAATAGCGGCATAAACGCCAGCTGGATCGGAGGGGAAGAAATGCTTTACCAGCAGAATATCAATGTTATTGATGATGACCTGACCGATGAAGAAAACGATGGCCTGCACGGCCTCCGCGAACGATGGCGGCTCCGTAGTCCCAGCCTCCACACGCAATTGAGCCGGGATCGGCGGCACAAAGCAGGCAACAATAACTGAAGCGGAGATGGCGCCGACAGCGCCAAGAACACCGTATCCGGCCACAACCAATCCAGTGCCCACCAGGAAGCGCGTGAGCGCCTCAAGAACAAAGTTCGAGCCCAGGCGCGGAAAGGCACAGACACCCTGCATGGCGCCGCGCTTTACGCCCAGCGGGGCATAAACGGCAATGCCAACGGCGAGAATGCCAATGATCCAGGGGCTGGGTACGTTCAGATACGCAGCAATGGGCTTTTGCGCAATAAAAAGTCCGGCGCCAAGAGTGAGGCTTGCAATCCATGCCTTGCTCAGCAGGTTATGGACGACGGCTGCTTTGCCGGAGTCAGCCTGGTTTCTGGCCACGAATTTAGCGCATACGAGTTGAAACGCGAGGCTGATACATGAGGCCAGCAAGAGCAGCGTGACCGCGGCATTGATATTGCCGAATGCGGCGGGTCCAAGCATGCGGGCCATGACCATGTTGTAGGCGAAGTTAAAAACGTTCACCAGCATCATGGCAATCAGCATGATGAAGCTGCCGTTCAGCACCGTTGCGTGTGCGGTCTGCTGCTGGCGCACAGGCGCCACGGCTACGTGCGCGTCAATTTCCGGGAGGGTGATCACGCTCTCTGATTGCGGCATCACTCATGATCTCTAGGCTGCCGCAGGCTGGGCAGAACGTTTGTTATGCAGAAGTTGTTGCCGCATGGCATTTGGCAGAAAGCCACTGAAACTGCGGGCTGCCTCGGTTGAAGTTTCATAGATTTCAAACAGGCGCTCCGTGCGGGTAAGTTCCAGCACCACGGCGGCCTGGTCAGACAAGGAAGCAAGCTTTACGTCACCATCGCGCTTGTGGGCTTCAGACATGCAACGTAACAGCATCTCCACGCCGGCGGCGTCAATCTGCGCGACCTGGGAAAGATCAAAGACCAACTGCGGGCGGTCGGCGGCAAGGAACGGCCGCACATCGCGCAGAAATTCGCGTGCCGTGCGCGCGTTCACGCGCTCCGGCATTCTCTTTACAACGACTGGTCTGCTATTGATGTCCATATCTCCTCGCTACAACCATGTTGGGAAACTTGTGGGAAGTCTCAGTGTCACAGGCCGGCGTTTCATAGCCAGCAGCATTTCCCAGCGCTGGCGACGACTGCCGCAGCGTGTCATGCAAATCGGCTGGTTGGGCTTCTGCTCCAGCAAACATGCCCTGCCAAGCAAGGCGTGGCAGATAGGTCACGATCTCTGCGGCAGATGTAATCAGCCTCTTTCCGGATTTGGCGGGCATAGAGGCAATGAGTTTAGGGTCAGTGACTTCAACACTCACGTCCCGATGAAGATTGACGATCCGGCCCATGCCGGCCACAGAGTGCGCCAGATCCAGTCCTGCTCCCACATAAGAAAAGGGCAGAACCGTGGAGTTTTCAATGACCGTGCCGCAATCGACGACAGCATGCTGCTCAATGGAGCTGCAGCGGGTAATCACCGCGCCGGAACGAACTCGCGCAAACGATCCGATATAAGCCGGGGCCAGGAGACGAGCGCCTTTTTCAATCAGCGCGCCGGGAGCAACCCATACACCTGGTTTCGCTTCCTCTCCTGCGGGACAGGTCTGTGTCTGGCGGGTAAGGATGTCAATGGCAAATTGCCGCAGGTCGCGAGCATCCGCCAATGGATTGAAATATCCCTCATGCTCCAGGAGCGGACACTCAGTGCGGCAGCGCGTGAGTTGTGTGCGGAAGAGCGACGCAGCATCATTGCGGCGCGATGCGCTGATACAGAAAATCTCCAGCCGCTGTTCGCCGTGAGACATTTGCGTGACCCGGCCTTGATGATCAAGATGGAATTGAATCAGCTTTTCAAAGTCTGTTTCCGCATAGGAGTTCAGCCTGACTAGCACTACCAGTTCAGCGCCTCTCTGCGCCATATCATTGAATACCGATTCGGCTGTCCGCCAGAAACGATCAGGAGCAGCGGCGATACGGGCTATATCTGAAGGGAGTCCGCAGTTGCGGGCAGTAACAGAAGATCCGGTTTCCACGACAGCGCTGATGGATGAAACCCCATACTGTTGCAGCCGTTCCATAATGCGCAGGAGCGGGCTTTTTCCTGCAACATCCAATGTTCCTGCGAGCGCGGCAACAGGCGACTGGTCTATCTCTCCGATACTCTCTGAATTGACCAGCAGTAGCCCGCGTATATCCATGGTCCCTTCACCTGCCCAGATGTGTTCTGGAAGAGCGCAGAAAGCGTGCGAGAAACCAATCGAGGGACCACCCGAACGAAAGTAACGAGGCCGCTAACGACTACGATACCGCCAAACCCTGGGACCCTCTGGCACTGATTCGCGCAAATCCAAAAGCGTTGCACACAGTCCAGGAACACTTACTCGTATTAAGTTGTGACGCGCGGAAATAGAACACCGCCTGCCTTCTTTAAGCAGCAGTGTTGAAATAGATGTGAATGATCCTTCCCGTGTTGTAAGGTCAGAGCACCTGCTGGATTTTTTTATTTGCGGCCTGACACTGCTAAAATTTCTTTATGCAGCAAGAAACAACAGTCTATTTTTCTCGCATTGAGACATCCCCAGCTGGGCCGTTGCTGCTCGCCGCCACGGAAAAAGGTCTGCGCTGCTTGCAGTTTGATCGCGGCAAACTGCCAATTGCGTCCAAAGATGAACGCTGGATCGAATCGCGTGAGCGCCTCCAGCCATATGCAGACCAGATCACGGCGTATTTTCGTGGGGAACTTCGTGCATTCACCTGCAAGCTCGATCTGATCGGCACAAAATTTCAAAAGGACTGCTGGGAAGCCCTGCTGCGGATTCCTTATGGCAAAACCTGCTCCTATGCTGAAATAGCGCGTGAAATCGGCCGTCCGCATGCTTTCAGGGCGGTGGGCCAGGCGAACCATGACAATCCAATCGCCATCATCGTTCCCTGCCACCGCGTTCTGGGTGCCAACGGCAAACTGACGGGTTACGGCGGTGGCCTTAGTACTAAGGAAAAATTACTACGTCTTGAGGGAGCTGTCTTTCGCATAGCCCGGTCATCCGCCAGAGGTAAGGACGAAGCCACGGGGACGCAGCAAGAAGAATTTCAGTACTAATCGGAAAAAATCGGGTCCCGTGTTTTGTTACTTTTTACCGACAGTGAGCTTGTTCACCAGCTTCTTGTTGGCGGCATACGACTGAACAATACGCGTTGCGGTGACCTTCTCTTTATTGGTACCCACAGCGCCCGCAAGTTCTATTGTGTCACCGGAAACGGTGACGAGAGGGCTATCGCCGGTCAAGGTGGGTTCCTTGCTGAGTGCATTTTGAATCTGGCTCGCCAGGTCGGAATCGCTCATTGCAGTCAGGCCACCACTGGAAGTCTGGCTCCCCGTGCTCTGTGCGGTGCTGGAGGTGGCGCTGCCGGCAACTCCACCACTTGCCGGGGGTATGGTTGGGCTGGAGGGTACCGGGGTTCCTGCCTTGGTCTGGCCGCCATCGCCTATCCGTGTTGCCGGAGTGGTTGGATTAATCGGCGGCGTTTGCGGCTGTGGCGCAGTCTGGGCAATTAAGGCGGTAGTAGATAGGATGAACCCAAAACTTATGGCGTAAAGCCGAATTCTCATAGTTACTCCATCGCAGAAATAGCCGTGCTTCCGGACAATGCACACCAGCCCACCGCTATGTAAAGCACGTTACGGGCCAAGATTGTTAGCTCCACAGGTTACCGCCGTCTCAGCAAGCCTTTACAAACACTGGATTTGGCGTACAGTGTGCATGAGAATAAACGGGAGAAAAAGAGGCTTGATCCATTCGATGCTCATAGTGGGAGCCAGCGGGCAAAAATAGGCAACCAGATTCCCACTAGATAAGATTAGATAAGCTCGAATCCAGGGCGCATTAGGCGGTAAACTCAAAAGATATGCAACACACGCATTCGCATTCGCATGCACCGCCGAGCACCAGAGCGCTGCGATACTCGCTTGCGGCCACTTTTGCGTATGTGCTAATTACCTTATTCGCCGGGATACGGGCGCATAGTCTGGCTCTGCTCTCAGAAGCGGGGCACAATGTCACAGACCTGCTGGCCCTGCTGCTCTCCTGGGTTGCGGTATTCATTCAGACACGCCCGCCTAACGCCACCAAGACTTTTGGGTATCACCGCGCCGGGGTCCTGGCGGCCTTTATCAATGCTCTCTCTCTGGTAGCCATTGCTTTTTACATTGTCTATGAAGCTCTGTTGCGCATGCGCAACCCTGTACCTGTGCATGCGCACATCATGATCTGGGTTGCTTTGATTGGCGTGGTGATGAATGGGACCATTTCATGGGTGCTCTTCCGCGCGGCTCACGACGTGAACATTCGCAGCGCTTTCATTCATCAGCTGGGTGACACGCTTTCCACTGCCGCCGTCATCGTTGGCGGCTGGATCATTTTATGGACGGGCCGGACTTGGATCGATCCCGCCCTTTCCATTGGGATTGCCTGCCTGATCCTATGGTCATCGTTTGGCATTATCCGCGAGACACTGAATATCCTTCTGGAAGGTGCTCCCCAGGGACTCTCCGCGGAGCGGATTAGCGCCATACTACGAACGATTGAAGGCGTGCGAGACGTCCATGATGTGCATGTCTGGAGCATCGGCTCAGATATGCATGCGCTTGCCTGCCACGTAAGAATTGACGATACAACTCTTTCCGAAAGCCAGGGTATTTTACGCCAGGTAACCCAAATGCTTTCGACAACCTACAACATAGAACATACTACGATCCAGCTTGAGAATGTAAATTGCGAGGTTGACCACGGTTGCGTGGTTCCAATTGCAACAGCCCACCGTCACGCACAAGCTAAGAGTTCGCGATAACCCTTAATTCCCGCGATTAGCCCTTGATTCCGAAGCACTGAGATCCCAGCCGCAGCAACTTAGCCGCTTTTTCTGCTCACGCTCTGCCTGGAGAATATCTCCCGAACCGTGTCCAGCGTATCAATCTCCTCTGGTGACTTGTCCGTGCGGATCCTCACGATGCGCGGAAAGCGCAACGCGTATCCGCTCTCATGCCGGCTGGAACGCATCATGTTGTTAAACGCCACTTCCAGTACGATCTTTGGTTCCACGGTGCGGTGAAAACCTCCATCTTCAATCGTGTGCGCCAGGAACCATTCAGTCATCTCCGCAATCTCAGCATCGGTCAGCCCTGAATAAGCCTTACCCACATTCAAGAGCTGGTCGCCCTCGCGCACTGCAAACGTGTAGTCGCTCAGGACCTTGTTGCGTTTACCGTGCCCCCATTCAACGGCAGTCACCACCACGTCCAGCGTGGCCAGCTCCTTCTTGAGTTTGAGCCAGGACTTGCCTCGTCGGCCGGGTGTGTAAGTGGAATCAGGGTCCTTGATCATCAGCCCTTCGTTACCCCGCTCACGCGCCGCCGTAAAGATTTCTTCCAGGTTCTCCGCAGAGTTTGCCGTAAGTGCGGGCGCCAGGATCACGCGCGGCGTGCCGCTGGAACCAATCGCCGGTTCTCCGATTGCCGGCTCAAACACCAATGCGCCCTGCGGATTTTCCACGGCCATGCTGTACTCCGCGGTGAACCCATCTTTAGGGACCGCGGCAAATACATGCTCAAGAATTTTCCTTCGTTCGTGTAACGGTTTTTCAGTCAGCAGCTCTCCACCGGCATATAGAACGTCAAAAGCCATATAAACAACAGGCACGGTGCGGATCATCTCTCCAGAAACGGTTTTCCGGCCCAACCGCTTTTGCAGTTCAGAAAAAGGTAACGCCTGCGCCGAATCCACATTCCAGGCCAATATTTCTCCATCAAGGATCACCGGCTCCGGAAACGCACGCAGAGCAGGCGGTAATTCCGGAAAAGACTGACTGATTTCGTCCAGCGTGCGTGAGAAGAGACGGACTCGCGGGTCATCCTTGCCGCCGACATGTACTTGCGCGCGTATGCCGTCATATTTGTCCTCAACGGCTGCCTGGACAAAATATGAAAGCGCCTCCTCGGCGTCCTGGACGGGGCTGGCCAGCATGAAACCAATGGGATGAAACAGGCGCATCTGCGCCTGGTTGAGTTTGTGCCCGGCGGCAAGACGTAAAGTACCGCCGATGTCGCCCAGCAGCATATTCGCCCGCTGAATGTCAGTCGGCTTTTCGTCAAACGCTTTCGCAATCGCTTCCTCAACCAGGCTCTCGCGCAAGCCGATGCGCAGATCACCGCTGATGATCTTGATGATGTATTTGGCTTCAATCGCGGTGGCTCGGCACAGAAGGTCTTGAAGCAGGCCAAGTTTGCGTGCGGCGACTGACGTGCGCGCCAGTTCGTCAAAAACCACGGCAACCTCAGCGATTGCCAGTGCACCTTTCGCGGGAGCCGTCTTCTCCAGAACGTCCCGTGCCGCGGCTCCCAGGTCACCATGCCGACGATAAGCCGCAGTCAGAGCAATTTCCCCCTTGCCGGAAATTTCAGCCAGTGCCCGCCATAGCAATGCGCCGCCTACCTGCAATGTCCTTTCTTCCCATGCCGGAAAGGCGCGCCCAGAGAGAAAAACGGCGGCCTGAGCCGCCTCTTCCACCGGACGCGAGCGGAAGTACTCCGCCACCAGACGCACCTTCTCAGTCTTCTTGGTGGTGGCAGCTACCCCTTCGGCCGTAATGGCAAATATCTGCATTATTTGTAGGATAGCAACGTCAATTTGCTTCTGTCCTTTTCCCTCAATTTCCCTTAAAATGTTGCTTTAGCAGCACTTCCGCTCCTGCTGGAAAACCCCTGGAGCCCCAAGTGCAGATGGATCATCTAATAATCCAATGAGATATTTTCGCCAATTTCTGCGTTTTCTTGCTGCCCTGCAGTTGCTTCCCGCCCTTGAGAGCGGAGAGGAAACCCTGGTCGGCGGTCAAGCCGTGATGGAAGGCGTAATGATGCGCTCCCCTCATGCATGGGGCATTGCCATCCGCAAGCCTACCGGCGAGATCACCACCCACAGCGAGACACTGCATCGGCCATCAGAAAAGCACAAATGGCTGGGATGGCCCTTCATCCGCGGATTGGCCACATTAGGTCAGGCCATGCGCCTGGGTTTTGTTGCCTCAAAGTTCTCTCTCAACGTGGGCCTGGAAGAGATTGCCAAAGAAGAAGGCGAGAAAAAGCCCGAGATCGGCAGCTGGGCCATGATCGGCAGCATGGTCGTCTCTGTTGGCTTTTTTATCTTCATGTACAAGTTTGTTCCTCTGGCCGCTGCTACCGGTTTGAAGACGCGCTGGCATGCGCTGAACAACAACTTTGCATTCACGCTCGTCGATGGCCTGATTCGCATCGCGCTGTTCCTGCTCTTCATTTGGGGAATTTCTCTGTGGGACGACATTAAACGCGTCTATCGCTATCACGGCGCAGAGCACAAGACGGTCTTCGCGTTTGAAGACCACGGTATGCCGTCCATTGCCGCCGCACAGAAATATTCCACCTACCATCCGCGCTGTGGCACCAGCTTCCTGATGACCATCATGCTGATCTCGATCTTCGTCTACGCCCCGTTTCCAGTCCAGGGATTCTGGGCCAAGTTTGCCTTGCGAATGGCGTTCCTGCTGCCCATCGCTTCAGTCTCATATGAAATGATCCGTTTTTCTGCCAAGCACGGGAAATCGTTCTTCGCTCTGCTCACCAAGCCTGGCTTGTGGCTCCAGCGCATTACCACCCAACCCCCCACGGACGAGCAGGTGGAATGTGCCATCAAAGCGCTCGACCTTGCCATGGAGCTCGAGAAAAAAAATGGTGGCGAGCTGGTCATTGCCTAGTCGAGGATTGTCATGTTGAGCGAGCGCCCAACGCGAGTCGAAACATCCCGAGAGTCCATCCCTCATCGGCGTGAACCCCTAAAATGAGCCAGAAGGCGGCCAGTTCCTGAGCAAAAATCGACCTTGACGACGAGGTGCAATATGAAGGCTTGGCAATGCGACGATTCCCGGCCCTTGCCCAGCTTGGTGCCAGCAGAGGTCGAGGCGATTACATTCGAACAATCAGCCCAAATACTTGCTGAAGTGGGCAAATCACTGATCAAGTCCGGTCTGATCGATAACAATAAGCTTGAGGAAATAGTTTGGGCGATCCAAACAAAATACGCTCGTGACATTTGGGATAGTCCTCCCGCTGGCGATGATTGCGCTCACCCACCTGCAATTAGTGGAAAAGCGCTCGCGGCCCAAGGAAAGAAGGTCGTGGATTTTGTTATTCCGCGACCACAGAGACCATTCGTCCAGTGAGGCCGGATTGGGCACGAGTTGCCACAACGCACACGAAGAGCCCGCTGTTGCCGACAGGTGCCACGGGCTTTTCGTGTCTCCAGTCGCAAAACTTCACGGCTACCTGCCGCATCACGCCTGTTCGATTGTCGCTTACGCTGCATTTGACGATACCCCGCAATGAAAGGGATCGCCAACCGGTG
>JAIQGL010000023.1 GCA_020072585.1 Terriglobia bacterium
TCTCCTGCCTGTACCCTCGCCACCGCCGCCTGCCAAAACTGCAGCCCGCGTTTCTTGGCCCCTTTTAAATTCGCCACTCGCAGCTCCTTTTCTGCTCTGTGGGGATATTATCTCTGTCTCACTTTCAGGGTGCAGGACACTTGGGCGATCATGCTTCAATTGGCGCAGGGTTCAGCCCTGCCTTTGTGTGTCTTCCTGCCTCTTGCAGGTCATTGGCTTGCCCGGCTCCTGATGCGCATAAACTATTGCAATAAAACGACTTAAGCTAGCACGGCCAGCGACGAAAGTCAAGCGAAAAGTACACCTTTGAGAGTCCCGTAACCCGCCTCTTCACGCAATCCCCCCATCCTTGATTTGCCCCCGGATGATTTGCCCCGATCTTGATAAGATCGGCTTCGCACATGAATGGAGAAACCCATGAAGACCCTCCTGCTTTCTTTGGCCCTGTCATTGTTCGCGCTCCCGCTCGTTGCCCAGGGCGCGCCTCCTCAGGGCTCCGCCGACCAGCCTTACACCATGGAGTACTACTACAAAACCCAGTGGGGACATCAGCAGGAATTCCTGCAACTCTTCCTAAAAAACCACTATCCGCTCCTGAAGAAAGGTGTGGAGAGTGGCCGTATGTTATCGGTGAAGATTGAAACGCCAGCCAACCACATGACGGAAGACGGGCGTTGGGATTATCGCGTGACCATTCGCTTCAAGAACTCCACCGCCGCAACCACCGCCAATCCCGACGAAGAATCCATCATCCGCCAGCTTTGGCCAGACCAGGAGACTTACAAGCGTGAAGAACAGCACCGCTTCGAGCTCCTGCTGGCCCATTGGGACCTGCCCATTTCTGATGTAACGCCGGCGTCAGGCAAGAAGTAGCCGATTGGCTTGTTGATTCGGTTCCAACTGCTGTAACGAGATGGCAAAAGGCCAGCTCCACGCTTGGCGCTGGCCCTTCCAAGTCAAAAACCACCCGAACCTCCACGAGTCCCTCCTTCAGTGCGGGCTCACGGTCACTGATATGGTTTTTTTGAAGAAGACACTGGCTGTATCCAGTCCCTGGACCGTGAGCCGGTGCGTTCCTGCTGGAATAGGCAGGCCCACATTGATGGCGGAAAGATGCGCTTCATAAATCTTCTTGCCATCCAGATAGACCTGGGTCAGCTTCACCGGAGTAACATCTGTTGTACCCGCAATGATCCGCACGGGCGATGCCACCGTGCTGCCGCTCGCAGGCGAGCAGATCGTCACGGAGCGGTTCACTGTGCTGAGTGCGCACAACGACACGATCTTGGCAACAAACCCATCACCACCACCGCGAGACTTTTGCTGGAACGCGCCTGGCGTCACTGCAAAGGTAGAGGATGCAGTGGGATCGCTAAGAATCGTGCCCGTCATGTAAGCGTTGGTGTCTCGATCTAATGCCACAGCCGGATCAAAATCTCCTCCATTGCCTCCAAGAAAAGTGGAATAGATCAGTTTTCCCGTTGGACTGAATTTCGTCAGAGTATTGTCCACCGCTCCGGCAAGGACCCGCTGAAAGGCGGTTTGGGTAACGGGAAATGTGTCGATCTGCGTGAAGGCCGCTACATAGGCCTGCCCATCCGGAGTAACCGCGATGCCCGTGCCCAGAATGCCCCCGTCGAGATATGTGGAGTAAACCAGGCGGCCATTTGGGTTTAACTTGGAGACAAACACATTGGTCACGCAAGCTCCCACTACGCCCGGGCAATGCCTTTGGAAGGTCTGGAACGGATTTTTGGTTGGGAAATCCGTTGATGTTGTGGTTCCCGTTACGAAAGCGTTTCCCAGTGCATCCAGCGCAATAGCTAAACCGCCTTCTTCATCGGTGCCACCCAGATAAGTGGAGTAGATCAGGTGCGATCCCGAAGAGCTGACCTCGGAAACAAATGCATCTGTCACTCCGGCGAACACAGGCTGCGCAGTGCCCGCTGTAGTGGGAAAGTCGCTTGCCTGGGTCCCCCCAGTGATAAAGGCGTGGCCTTCCCGATCTACAGCAATGCCGCTGCCACCCTGAGATCCATGCCCGCCCAGGAACGTGGAGTAGAGCAGTTTTGAGCCGTTGGCATTCAGTTTGGTGATGAAGGCATTCGCACAACTGCCATCGTTTCTGAGTGCGCATTCGTGCTGGAAGCTCCCCGGTGTGGTGGGGAAGTTGGTGGATTCGGTTCCACCAGTCACGTATGCGTTCCCGGAGGCATCAACCGCGATGCCGCCGGGCCCCTCCGCTCCCGAACCGCCCAGGAAAGTCGAGTACACCAACGCCGTGCCGTTGGCATTAAGCTTGACAACAAAGTCGTCAACCACGCCACCGAAGGTTCTCTGGAATGCGCCTGGGGTGGTGGGAAACTGAGCGGAACGAGTGCTCCCCAAGACATAGGCGTTGCCGGCAGGGTCCAGGGCAAGTTGCGGGAAGTTGAAGTTGTCCGGTAGAAAAGCGGCAAAAATCAATCGCGAACCCGTAAAGTCCAGCTTAACGATGAACGCTGAGCACCCGGTCGGGGTGCTGCTGCCGGTTACCGGAAAGTCTTGCGAGCACGTCTCCCCGGCAACGACCGCACGGTTCTGTGAATCAACCGCGATGGAACTTCCATTATCGAAGCTGCTGCCGCTCAGAAAAGTGGAGTAGCGCAGCACCGGGTCAATGACGACCGCAGCCCGCCGATCATAACTTCCCAGCCGGAACCCAACTTCATTTTTTGCCATAAGCACGTAATCGCCCGAGACCGGCTTGAGTGTCGTTCCGCTGCGCTGGTAAATCTTCGGCTTCTGCTGGATTACATCGCCCGTGGGAGTCTCAAGTACCAGGTTCCCTTCTCCGTCAATCCGGATGTTCCTGGCGCCAGCGACTGCCAGCTTGATCTGCCCCGGATCGGCTCCAGAAGCGACGACCAGGTCGTACTCCAGTTCCCGGTTGTTCCCGTAGAAAACCAGATCAATGCCCGGATACAGGCTGTGGTAGCGCACTCGCGCATAGATGGGAATCTTCGTCCGCCACTGGTCCGGTTTCCCGGTGAAATAGTTGATGGTGCCCAGCTGCTTGGCTTCGCCGTCTATCGTCGGCGTGGCATTCGCCCCCACGAATTTCATCCGCAGCACAGCCGGTGCAATTTGATCCTTCGCTACAGCCGCCTGCGTTGCGTGCGGTCCGATCGGGCGTGGCGGACGGCCCACGGCGAGCACCGCCTCATCACTCGTCAGCCACAGCGTGCGATTTCCCGCCCGTGCAAGGAACTTCACCCGCGGGTCAGTCTGTCCCCGGTTCGGCTCAAAGCTCAGCGGCAGATTGCCGTAGCTTGCCTCAACCCGCAGCCGGGTTGAATCCTGGGCTTCCGCAGGTCCCAAGTTCGTCATGGCTGCTGCGCGCAAAAGGGCTGGTGCGTTTTGTGGTTGGGCTTGATGTGCCGGCGTGCGGTGCCTGGGAATGTATTGCGCCGCGATCATGCAAAGCGGAAGAAGAATGGAAACCAGGAAAATGGGAACGAGAGGAACTTTCTTGGGGCGAAGCATAGTAGTGACCCTCCTGAACAACGTTGAACCAGACTTTCCGAATCAGGATTGCCGCTCTCTTTTAGTGCGGGCTTACGTTGATGGATATGGCTTTCTTGAAGAACACATTGGCCGTGTCCAGGCCCTGGACCGTGAGCCGATGCGTTCCTGCTGGAATAGGCAGGCCCACATTGATGGCGGAAAGATGCGCTTCATAAATCTTCTTGCCATCCAGATAGACCTGCGTCAGCTTCACCGGAGTGATATCTGTTGTGCCTGCAATGATCCGCACCGGGGAGACCACCGTGCTGCCGCTCGCAGGCGAGCAGATCGTCACCGAGCGGTTCACCGTGCTAAGCGCGCACAGCGCCACCACCTTGGCCACAAAGCCGTCCAATTCTGCTATCTGCTCTTGTTGAAAGGCCCCTGGCGTCACTGGAATGCTCCCGAATGGTGGAAACCCCACTGTCCCGGTGAGATAGGCATTTGTGCTCCGGTCTAATGCAACCCGTGGGCTGCCAACGTCGCCCCCCAGCAAGCTGGAGTAACTCAGTTGTCCCGTAGCAGTGAGTTTTGTAATGAAGATGCCGGCGTTAGGCGGAGGAAGATCAGGAAAGCGTGATGGGGGCAGGACCCTCTGAAAGGCATTTTGCGTCGCTTGAAAATTAGCGAGGGCGTCTCCTGCTACGTACGCTTGTCCGTCAGGTGTCACGGCGATGCTTACGCCGCCTCCGTTCGCGATGAATGTGGAGTAAATCAGACCAAGGCTGGGGCTGAGCTTGCTCACAAAGCTACAGCCCCCAGAGCAGCGGGGTCGAAAGGCGTTCTTCACCGGGAAATTTGTTGACTCCGTGCGTCCCGTCACGAAGGCATTGCCAACCGAATCGATTGCGATGGCATTGCCCACGTCGGCGCCGCTGCCTCCCAGAAACGTAGAAAAGTTCAGGTGCGACCCGGAGGAACTGACCTGCACGACAAATGCATCCGCACCGCCGGCAGGCACAGGCTGCGCGCTTCCTGCCGTAGTGGGGAAGTCTTTGGCGTCAGTCCCTCCGACCACAAAGGCATTGCCTGACGGATTGATCGCAATCCCTAGGCCGCTTTGGGTCCCGTGACCGCCAAGATATGAGGAATATAATGCGCGTGACCCATCGGCGCTGAGCTTGGTCACGAACGCGCTGGCGCAGCTCCCGTCATTTTTCAGTTTGCACTCGCGTTGAAAGACACCCGCAGTTACAGGGAAGTTCTTTGATGTGGTGGAACCCGTTACGTATGCGTTGCCGGCAGAATCCGCCGCGATGCCGGTTGGCGTCTCGTCACCGCTGCCGCCGAGCAAAGTCGTATAAATCAATCTGGTTCCAGTTGGGTTCAGCTTGGCCACCCAGGCATCGGTCCCACCGCCAAAGGTTCTCTGGAACGCGCCCGGAGTGGTGGTAACTGCATCCGGATGAACGGCGGTTGCCGCGAGATAAATGTTACCGGCAGCATCGAGCGCCATCGCGACATCGTGAATATTGATATTGCCGTCTACAACGAAAGCGGTAAAGACCACGCTGGAACCCGTAAAGTCGAGCTTGGTCACAAAGGCCGCGGGCCCGGAAACCTCAGGGCCGGTTTCACCCGGGAACGAGTGAGAGTTTGTCCAGCCTGCGACAACGGCGCGATTGGATGAATCAACCGCAATCCCCGTTCCTGCGTCATTCTCATCGCCCCCGCCTGTGAGATAACTGGCATACCGCAGCACCGGATCGATCACAACCGTCACACGCGGATCATAACTTCCCAGCCGAAATCCAACTTCATCTTTGCCGCTGATCACGTAGTCGCCGGCGACCGCGACGAGGTGGGTTCCTTTGCGCTGGTAGATCTTTGGCTTCTGCTGAACCACATCTCCGGCAGTGGTTTTCAGAACCAGGTTGCCATCCGCGTCGAGGCGGAGATTTTCCGCACCGGAAATCCCAAGCTTGATCTCTGCGGGATCAGCGCCGGGCGAGACCACCAGGTCATACTCCAGTTCACGATTGTTGCCGTAGAACACCAGATCGATTCCCGGATACAAGCTGCGGTAGCGCACCCGTGCGTACGTCGGGATTTTCGTCCGCCACTGCTCCGGTTTTCCCATGAAATAGTTGACCGTGCCTTGCTGTCGGGCTTCGCCTCCAATGCGCGGATTCGCATTGGCCCCCACAAACTTCATACGCAGTATCGCCGGCGCGGATTCATTCGCTTGAAGTGATTTTTCTTTTCCCTGATTTGATAGATGCGCTCCTGACCGCCGGCCAACCGCCAGCACTGCCTCATCATTCGTAAGCCAGAGCATGTGATGGCCAGCATGAGAGAGGAACTTCACCCGCGGGTCAGTCTGTCCCCGGTTCGGCTCAAAGCTCAGCGGCAGATTACCGTAGCTTGCCTCAACCCGCAGCCGGGTTGAATCCTGGACTTTCGCAGGGTCTGAGTTCGTCATGGCTGCTTCGCGCAAAATGGCTGGTGCGTTTTGCGGTTGGACTTGCTGCGATGACCTGCTGTTCCTGGGGATGTATTGCACTGCAATCAGGGAAACCAGGATAAGAATAGAAATGATGAAAATATAATGCAACGAAACTTTTTTGGCGCGAAACATGGGGACCCTCCTGAACAAAACGTATGGAAACGGTACCGCCGCGCTTGATTAGTGCGGGCTCACATTGATCGAAATGGGTTTTTTGAAGAACACACCGGCCGTATCCAGTCCCTGGACTGTCAACCGGTGCGTTCCTCCTGCTATGGGAAGGTTTACGTTGATGGCGGAGAGTGGCGTCTCATAAATCTTGATGCCGTCCAGGTAGACCTGCGTCAGCTTGACCGGTGTCGCATCGGTAGTGCCCGCTACGATATTCACCGGTGATTTCACCGTGCTGCCGTTTCCAGGTGAACATATCGTTACTGAGCGATTCACTGTGCTGAGCGCGCAGAGCGATACGACCTTGGCTACAAAAGCGTCGCTATCGCCTCCACCGAATTTCTGCTGGAATGCCCCCGGAGTAACGGGGAATCCGGCAAGAGCGGTGCCGGTGACGTACGCGTTCGTGTCTCGGTCCAGCGCCACAGCGGGGGGCTGGAAAGATGTAGCCGTTCCAAGATAGCTCGAGTAAATGATTTTTCCCGTGGGATCGAGCTTGGTCAGAAAATTGTCGAGCTCCCCGGTAAGCACCCTTTGGAAAGCGGTTTGAGTCGTGAAGAAGGTTGCTGAACTTGTGACACCTGTCACATAGGCCTGGCCTTCTGGCGTAACAGCAATACTCCTGGCAGTCCCGCCCGTGAGGTTCCTGGCATAAAGCCGGTTGCCGCTGGCGTTCAACTTGGTCACAACGGACCCGCTCGCGACAAAAGCGTTTCCAGCGGAATCTAGTCCGATGGCCTGTTCCCCGCTGAGGACGCCTGCATTCAGAAACGTGGAGTAAATAAGATGGGATCCGGAAGAGCTGAGTTCGGAGACGAACGTGGCGCTGCCCCCCGGAAATACAGGCTGCGCGGTGCCCGCTGTGGTGGGAAAATCGGCTGCTTCTGTGAATCCAGTCACAAAGGCGTTGCCCGTCCTGTCCACCGCGATTCCTTCGCCGGGCTGGAACCCATTCGTACTACCACCCAGGAAGGTAGAGTAGAGCAAGCCTGAGCCACTTGCGTTGAGCTTGGTAACAAAGGCATTTTCGCAAGTGACATCGAAGAGTTTGCAGTTCCGCTGGAATGCTCCGGGGGTGGTGGGGAAATCCCCAGAGGAGGTGTCCCCGGTAATGTACGCATTTCCCGAGGAATCGACGACGATGCTATGCCCTCCGTCCCGTCCGTTCCCACCCAGGAAAGTCGAGTACACCAGGGCGGTCCCATTGGCATTCAGCTTAGTGACAAACGCGTCGAAGTCACCGTGAAGTTCGGTTTGAAATGCCCCTGGGGTAGTGGCAAAGGCACGGGATTCAACGACTCCGGTGACGTAGGCGTTGCCTGCAGAATCCAGCGCCAGACCCAGTTTCCCAAGATCTAAAATTGAACCTATAAGCAAACTGGAATAGATCAGCCGCGAACCTGTGAAATCAAATTTGGTTATGAACACTTCCGGTAAAAAACCTCTGCTGGTCGTTGCCGGGAAGTTGGATGAAACTGTAGTGCCGGCAACCACGGCCCGATTAGAGGAATCAACAGCAATCGCTCGGCCTGCATCGAAGCTGTTTCCGCCCAGAAAAG
This sequence comes from Terriglobia bacterium, assembly GCA_020072585.1. GTDB lineage: Bacteria > Acidobacteriota > Terriglobia > Terriglobales > Acidobacteriaceae > Angelobacter. Next base: position 7,723 of record JAIQGL010000023.1, read on the forward strand.
TCGCGTACCGCAGCACCGGATCAATCACGACCGCCCCTCGCGGGTCGTAACTTCCCAGCCGGAAGCCAACTTCGTCCTTACTGTTGATTACGTAGTCGCCCGCGACTGCGACGAGACTGGATCCTTTGCGCTGGTAGATCCTGGGTTTCTGCTGAATCAAATCCCCGGCAGGGGTTTTCAGGACCAGATTACCGTCCGGGTCAAGGTGCAGATTTTCCGCGCCGGAAATCCCAAGCTTGATCCGCCCCGGATCGGCGCCAGGAGAAACCACCAGGTCATACTCCAGTTCACGGTTGTTGCCATAGAAAACCAGATCAATGCCCGGGTACAGGCTGCGGTAGCGCACACGCGCATAGGTGGGAATCTTCGTCCGCCACTCATTCGGCTTCCCCGCGAAATAATTGATCGTGCCCGACTGTTTGGCTTCGCCTGCAATGCGAGGGTGGGCATTTGCCCCGACGAATTTCATTCGTAAGATCGCCGGCGCACTTTGATTCTCCTTTGGAGCAGCGGCTTGCTTCGTGTCGGGTCCGATCGGGCGCGGCGGACGGCCCACCGCCAGCACCGCCTCATCACTCGTCAGCCAAAGCGTCCGATGGCCGGCATGAGAGAGAAACCTCACCCGCGGATCGGTCTGTCCCTGGTTTGGCTCAAAGCTCAGCGGCAGATTTCCGTAACTGGTCTCAACGCGTAATCTGTCTTCATCCTGAATTGCTCCGGCGTTGGCAGCGGAGAGCACCGCCCTGGGCCCGGGAGGTCCAATTTGAGTCTGACCATGTGGGTTCGGCGTTCCGTGCCTGGCTACTCGTTGCCACGCAATCAGGCAGACCGGAAGAAGAATGGAAACAATGGAAAGTGAGAGCAAATGGAATTTCTTGGAGCGAAGCACGGTAGGGACCCTCCTGAGCAAGACTTTCTAAAACAGGGATTGCCGCTCGTTTCTAGTGCGGGCTTACGTTGATGGATATGGCTTTTTTGAAGAAGACATTGGCCGTGTCCAGCCCCTGGACCGTTAGCCGGTGCGTGCCTCCGGCAATAGGCAGGCCCACATTGATGGCGGACAGTGGGGTTTCATAAATCTTCTTGCCATCCAGATAGACCTGGGTCAGCTTCACCGGAGTGACATCTGTTGTGCCCGCAATGATCCGCACCGGCGATGCCACCGTGCTTCCATTTCCAGGTGAACATATAGTTACTGAGCGATTCACTGTGCTGAGCGCGCACAGCGATACTACTTTGGCTACAAAGGCGTCCTTGGCATCCCTTTCGCCTCCACCGAATTGTTGCTGGAAAGCGCTGGGAGTAACCAGGAAAGAAGGGCCAACCGTGCCTGCTACGTAAGCGTTCGTGTCCCGGTCCAATGCCACCCTAAGGTCGCCGGCGGTTCCCAGATAGCTGGAATAAACCAGGCCCCCTGCCGGATTAAACTTGGTGATAAAGCCATCTGTTGTCGTTCCTGAAAAAACTCTTTGGAATGCAGTTTGGGTTGTCGGAAAACTTCTGGAGCTGGTAAGGCCGGTCACATAGGCTTGCCCATCTGGTGTGACGGCGATCGCGGAACCGTCGGATGAAGCCTTGCCGCCCCCACCCAGGACAGTCGAGTAGACCAGACGTCCGTTGGGGCTAAGCTTGGTCACAAATGCGCACTCGAAGCTCGGACAACGTGACTGGAAGGCGTTCTTGACCGGGAAATCGATTGACCCCGTTATTCCAGTGACAAACGCGTTTCCTGACATGTCCAGCGCAATGCCATTGGCCCGATCAAAGTCTCCTCCGCCTCCGCCAAGAAAAGTAGAGTAGACCAGGTGTGATCCAGAGGAGCTGAGGTTCGCTACAAACCCATGTACGGCGCAAAACTCTCCGGTACACGGTCCGCCGGGCAAAACCGGCTGTGCACTGCCTGCGGTTGTAGGAAAGTCACTCGCTGCAGTAGATCCGGCGACAAATGCCTGACCTTCGAGATCCACCGCGATAGCGTTACCTTCTTGGAGGGCATCTGAGCTGCCACCCAGGAACGTCGCGTAAAGCAGTTGTGAGCCGCTGGAATTCAGTTTGCTTACAAAAGCATTGAAGCAGACGGGGTCGCCCACGACTCCCACTCCCAGCTTGCATTCCCGCTGAAAGGCACCGGGAGTGGCAGGAAAGTCTGTGGAACTCGTGTTGCCAGTCACGTAAGCGTTTCCAGCGGTATCAACGGCAATGGCGAAAGCGTGATCCTCGGCAGATCCGCCTAGCAGAGTCGAGTACACCAGCTTTGTCCCGCCCGCGTTCAGCTTGGCGACAAACGCCTCGTCGCCACCGACGAATTTACTTTTAAAGGCGCCAGGTGTGATAGGAAACCCGAGAATGTCTCCAAATTGAATTCCGGTTACGTAGATATTGTCGGAAGAGTCCAGAGCCACCGCAGAGATGGAAGTCGAGTTTCCGCCAAAGAAGCTGGTAAATATCAGGTGTGATCCCGTGAAGTCAAACTTGGTGATAAAGCTTGCGCACTGCCCCACGTCCAGCGGCTTGGTGCCGTCTGTTACCGGGAAGTTTTGCGAACAGGTGAAACCAACGACAACTGCCCGCTTAGAAGAGTCGACCGCAATTGCGTTTCCTGTATCGACGTCGCTGCCTCCCAGAAATGTCGAATATCGCAGCACTGGATCAATTACCACCGCCGCCCGCCGATCATAGCTTCCCAGCCGGAATCCAACTTCGTCCTTGCCGGTAATGACATAATCGCCTGAAACCGCTTTGAGCGTGGCTCCGCTACGCTGGTAGATCCTGGGTTTTTGCTGGATCACCTCACCCTGAGAGGTCTTGAGAACTAGATTCCCCTCAGCATCGATCCTGATTTCGTCGGCGCCCGTGAGCGCCAGTCTGATCTGCCCCGGATCAGCACCGGGAGCGACCACCAGGTCATACTCCAGCTCCCGATTGTTGCCGTAGAAAACCAGATCAATGCCGGAATACAGACTGCGGTAGCGCACCCGCGCATAAATAGGAATCTTCGTCCTCCACTGATCCGATTTTCCGGCAAAATAGTTGACGGTGCCTGGCTGTCTGGCTTCGCCTTCTATCGTCGGGCTGGTATTCGCGCCCACAAATTTCATCCGCAAGACAGCTGGCGCAATCTGATTTTCTTTCACCGCAGCCGCTTTTTTTGCGTCGGGGCCCATCGGGCGAGGCGTCCGCCCTACAGCCAGCACCGCCTCGTCCGCAGTCAGCCAAAGCATGCGATTCCCCGCCCGGGAAAGGAACTTCACCCGCGGATCCGTCTGGCCGCGGTTAGGTTCAAAGGCCAGTGGCAACTTGCCGTAACCGGCCTCAACCTGCAATCTGGTCTGCTCTTGTGCTTCCGCAGCATTCAAACTGGCTACCAGCGGCATGACTGCTGCGTTCTGCGGTCTGGCCCCAGCCAGCGGCCTCTCCTGCCTCGGCAGATATCGGTATGTGATAAGGCCTGCAAGGAGAGAAGAGAGGATCGCAAAAGCGCAGAACGTATGAAACTTGTTTGGACGATGCACAGGAGGGCCTCCCTAAAGCATTGCGACCCTCAGCACTCAAAAAAAGATGGGTGCCACCCGGGCTTTTTTGCCCGCCGGGGTTGCTGCACACCAGAACAGATGCGGGATTGACCCGGTAGTGATGGCTCGATTTTTACGACCCTGCTGGATTGCGCTTCTCTGAGGGCGATCTCGCCAACAACGAAATCGCTTACAGGCGCGCATTCAGGGCACAAGCTTTAGCGCGGTCCACAGCACCAGCAGCGTGGCGGGCAATTCCGCTCACACAAGATTGAGAAGTTCCAAGGTCGTCTTGTTATTAAGAAATTCGCTGCAAAACCAGCACCTGCAATGTGACGAATGGAATGAATTAGTTTCGGGGGAGAAAAACCTGAGCAGCGCGCGGGCGGCAACGGAATGGATACAACACTAGTCCGCAGCAACGTAGCGTGACACTATATGCAACTCAGCGCAGACATGGCAAAACCTCTTGTGCCGGTGGAAAGCCTCGTCAGCTTCTCTGTGCTGCTCGCCCAGCACCTCAATCCGCTTCATTTCCTGGTCGTCTTTTTTCGCGGCGGCAAAAAATTCAACCAGCCGTGCTTTGAATACGTCATCCGCCTGCGTTGCTTTGGAGAAAAGTTCCTTTCCTCGCGGACATAGTTCCTGCGTCATAAAGCTGATTTTTACGCCGGACCGGCGCTGAAGTCCAGAGGCTTTACAGGTTTTTTACATCGAGGCACCGGGGAATTTACTGCTGCTGATTACAACACGGCATTAAGCACAAACTTATAGCCCAGGCCGGGTACGGTAATAATCATCGCCGGCTGCTTGGGATCTTTTTCCAGTTTCTGGCGCAGGCTTCCCACGTGCACGTCCACGGTGCGTGTAAAGGTATCTTCGCTATAGCCCCAAACTTCCTTGAGCAACACCTCGCGTGAAAGCGTGGTACCCGGGTTCTGCGCAAAGTAGCGCAGCAGCCGGAACTCGCGCGCGGAGAGCGGCACAGCCTTGCTGTTGCGAAAAACAGTTGTGCCTTTCAAGTCAATTCTGATCGGGCCAAATTGCAAAACTTCGGCATCTTTCGCCGACGTGGCGCCGCGCCGGATATGCGCTTCAATCCGCGCCAGCAGCTCCAGCACTTCAAAGGGCTTGGTGAGATAGTCGTCCGCCCCGATCTTCAGCCCCAGAACCTTGTCCACCAGCTGCCCGCGCGCCGTGAGCATCACGATGGGCGTTACAATGCCTGCTTTGCGGATATCGCGGCAAACGTCAAAGCCATTTTTCTTCGGCAGCATCACATCCAGAATGATCAGGTCATACGCTTCTTCAACGGCCTTGCGCAGTCCGTCTTCGCCGTCCACCGCCGTCTCCAGAGCATACCCTTCCGCCTTGAGACGGTCAGAGAGGGTCATACGCAGGTCCTCTTCGTCTTCCACCAGTAAAATGCGCTCTGTCATGAAGAGAAATCCGGCTCCGCTCCTGCCGGCTTGTCTGCCGCGCTGCGTCTTTCTTTCAGCTTACGATCTTCAGCCACCGGCAGATGGATGGTAAAGGAACTTCCTTTGCCCAGTTCGCTCCGCGCCGTAAGCCGGCCTCCCATCGCCTCTACGATGGTACGCGCCAGTGGCAGTCCCAGCCCAGTGCCGTGAATTCCTGATTCATTCACCGCCGGGCTGCGGTAGAACGGTTCAAAGACGTGCTTGATCTCCTCTTTGCTGATGCCAAGACCATGATCTTCAACCACCACTTCAATCTCCTCAGTCCGGCCCTTGTCTCTCACCGCCGCTGCCGTGACCCGCAACCACCGGTTGTCTCCGCCATACTTCACGGCGTTGGTGATCAGGTTCTGCAAGCTTCGTACCAGCGCTGTGAAATCCGCATTCACCGGTGGTAGCCCTGCCTCTACCTGGCGCTCCACAGTGAATCCTGCTGCGGCCACCGTGGCGCTTGTGCCTTCAAAAGCGGCATCCACAACTTCAGCAATGTTCACCGGACCCTGCTCATAGAGCCGCTGTGACTGCTGCGTGGAGGCAAACAACAAGACCTGCTCCACCAGCTGTGTGAGTTGCCTTGTCTGCTTCACTATCGAATTGCCGTAGCGGACCAGCTGCTGTTTGTCTTCCACCACGCCATGAGCAATATTTTCCGCGGCTGAAGAGATCACCGCCAGCGGCGTTCGCAGCTCGTGGGAGATGCCGGCCACAAAATCCATCTGCACTCTTGCCAGCCTGCGCGCTCTCTGGCTGGCCATCAGGATCAGCCCCATGGTGACGGCCAGCACACCCAGCACGCCAAAGCTCGCCATCAGGTTGCGCCGGCGCAACGCGCTGACCGCGGCCTCCACCGAACCGCTCTTGTGTTTGACGGTAATCTGCCAGACGCCATGGCTCTCTACGTAGTGAAACGGCTCAAACCTGGGCAGCCGCTCCAGCGCCGCCAGATGTCTTTCATCTGTTTGTGGAGCATGGTCGCCCTGCATTGACCGCATCGGCGCGGCAAAAAACTCAATTCCCGCGTCTGGAGGTCCGCCGTGGCCAAACGGAGGACCGAACAGATTCAGCGTAGCGTCCACCGGCAAACTGTTGTCTTCACCAAATCCTGAATCCGACGAATAGATCACGCTCTGGCCGCTTTCCGTGCCGCGTACAGCAACGTGATATTCCATACCGGAAGAGCCACGGAAATATTTTTGCGCCAGCTCGGGAAAGATTTCCTTTGCCAGCACGCCTGGATTCAACTGGATGATGAGCCACGTTATCTCGGCTGGAACGCGAGGACCGTTCGGAGGCCCATGCCTCCGCACCGGATAAGCAAGCGCCGGCACCGATTGGTCAATGGCCCAGGGAATCAATGCTTCTGCCAGGCGCCCGTGCAACGCAGCTGCCCGGTCCCTGCGCGGGCCTCCGCCGAAGTTGCGCAGATGGCCAAACTCAGGACGACGCCGGTTTCCCCGCCGCATCATCGGTCTCTCCTGCCCTCCCGGGGGCGGACGGTAGGCTGAAGAAATCTCCGCCAGCCGTTTCTGCATCTGGTCAAATTGGGCCGGCCACGGAACGCGTTCAAACTGATCGCTGCTGGGATCGAAGCACAGCGGCTGCTGGCTTCCTGCATCTTGCCAAAGATAAATATGCGATACCAGGTTGGGATGGGCCGAGGTCTGCTGCCAGTGATGAAATTGCTCTTTTAACTCCGCAGGCTGAATGGCGCTGGAACCATCCACAACCGATCTGATTTCCATAGCCACGGCGCCCAGTTCCCGGGAAAAATCTTGGCGAAAGCCCATCAACGACCGTTGCAGGCTGGATTGCATCTGCGTGCGGGTGGCCTCGCTCAATTGGCCGCTCCACCGGTACTGCAACACCGCTAGCCCCGCCAACACCGCTGCCAGCGCGGGTACAACTACCCATCGAAGCAACCGCTCTCTGGTTCGTGGCCTTGTCATTTCAGCTAACTAATTTCAGCATCACTAATTTCAATCTTGATGAGGAGATGTTTTGGATACGCTTGCTTATCGCGCGAGCTGAGGGAAAACATCGACCCTTTCCTCATTATAGTGTCCGCTCGCGGCATCCTGGACTTATCTGCTCAGACGCGAGCGGCGAACCTGCCCTCCACGCAAAGGCCGTTGCAGCAGGGTGCTGAGTTCCCGCAGAAATTTTGGTTTGTAGATCACCGCATTGGCGCCGCATCCGGCACAGGCCGCGCGAAATTGCGGGCTGGTGTCCATGGAAAGCAGGATGATCCTGGTTTCCGGCGCCATTTGCGAAAGCAGGAGCGCCGTGCGCAACCCGCTCATTCCCGGCATGTCCGCGTCCATTACCACAAGCTCGGGCTTGAGCTGGATCACGGCATCAATCGCCTCCTGCCCGCTCTCCGCCCGGCCCGCTATTTCAAGGATCTCATGATGTTCCAGCAGGGTGCATATCGCATGCAGGATCGTCGCCGAATCATCGACGACCAGCGCCCTTTTCCTGGCGATCGGCGCTGCCATCTTGGCTGGATGACGATGGAGGTCAACGGTTGCTAGCAACATTGATCACCTTCTCTTACCAGAGTTTAGCCAGAACCTTTATGTAACGGGGTAAATCCCCAGACAAGAGAATGTAAAGTTCCTGTAAAGAGGCGTCTGGGATCACTGCTAGCGGCTGAAAAGCAGACAGGCGGATGTATATCGATCCGCCTGTCTCCGGATTAATTGCGGCTGGAGCTTATCTGGAAGCGCCCATCCCACCAGGCCCGTGCATCGGTCCATGGCCATGCCCGCGCATGCCACCGTGATGAGACTCCAGTTCATTCATCTTGGTCTGCTGTTCGGGCGTGAGCGTCTGATAGAACGCAGCCTGCGCTTTGGCATGGGCCGCGGTCATTTGCGCTGTCAGATTGCCGATCGTGTTTGCCGCCTGCTCTATTCCGGCGGAGTCATCTTTCTGGATGGCCGCCTTCAGGTTCTCATGGGCGGTTTGCATCTGTTCGTGAGTGTTTTTTGCGTCATTCTGAATATTGCTGAAGATTGCCGCTGCCTGCTGCTGTTGTTGCGCGTTGAGCGACAACTGTTTCGTTAGAAAGTTAATGTGGTGTTGTGCCATCTCCGCCGGGTCAGGAGGGGTTCTGCGCTGCGCCGAGGCAAATACGCCCGCCAGGGCAAGGAATGTGACTACTTTCAAAAGGGTTGTTCTCATTGGTTCGTTTTCTCCGAATACTCGTTTGGGATAAATAACTATGAATAACGCCGGATCGTGCTGCGTTATGAATCTGTACAAATGCGTTGTAAGACTGTGCCGAACTCTTGCCGGAAATTTTCCTTGTGGACAAAATCGAACGCGCCCGACTCTTCGCAAGCTTGCTGTAGCTCCGGCGTGTTGTCCATGGACATGAGCACGATCCGCGCTACCGGAAACCTGCGAGCAAAAAACCATGCCAGCGTAAGGCCGTCGAGATAAGGCATGTGCACGTCCATCAACACCAGGTCGGGCTGAAGTTTGAGTACGGTTTCAATCGCCTCGCCTCCCTTCCCGGCCCGCGCCACCAGGTCAATCAATGGATCAAGTTCAAGAAGCTCACAAGTGACTTGCAGGAACGTAGGTGAATCGTCGACCACGATCGTCCGGATCCGTTTCGGGACCTTCTCCCCCGGTCCGTGTGCAATCGTTTCATTGGCGAACGTCAATTGAGTTTGTGCTGCCATCCGTGATTGCCGCCTTTTGCGACTGTGATGCTCTCATCTGAACATGTTTCTCCAAGAGGCTGGGTAAAATAGCTGGCAGGGTGGTGTAAAGAAGCTGTAAACATAGTGATGATGCGTGCATTCCACACCGGAACGCCTGCCAGTCACTGTCCTTTGGTAAATTTGTAATGCATAAAGGCCGGGTGATAACATCACTAGCTTGTGGAGGGTCTTCTGATGTCGGATAGAGATAACAGCAATAGTTTCCTGTGGTTCCTGGCTGGACTTGGTTTCGGCGCGCTCATGGGAGTGCTCTACGCTCCCCGCTCAGGACGCGAAACCCGCGAAGCCATCAAGAATTCTGCAAGTGAAGGTGCGGAATACCTTAAAACCAGAGGCCGGGACGCCAAGGAAACCGTGAGCCAATGGGTGGACCGCAGCAAGGAAGTTGTGAACCAGAAGAAAGAGCAGATCAGCGCCGCTGTTGATGCCACTCGCCAGGCCTATCGTGAGGCGGCTGGTGAAAGCAAAAAGGGCTCCTAGCGAGTTGGATATCTACTAGTGGACAACACCATCATCACAATCTTTGTGGTCGTCGCCGCGGTCGCCATTGTCCTGCAGGCAGGGATCTTGTTTGCTCTGTACAAGGCGCTGCGGCAGACCTCAGAACGCATGGAAGGCATTGCCGGAAGGCTGGAGCAGCAGGCCGCTCCGGTGCTGACCACTGCCGCCGCCATCCTTGAGGACGCTAAGCCCAAGATTGCCGAGATCACAACGAACCTGGCGGAAACATCAGCTTCTGTCCGTGTCCATGTGGCCCAGGTTGGAGAAGCCACAACCGAAATCGTGGAGCGCGCGCGCCTGCAAGTGGCCCGCCTGGATGAGTTCGTGGTCAGCGCCGCGCAAAAAGTTGAAGCTACTTCTGAAATGTTGCAGCACAAGGTCTTCTCACCCATGCGGCGCGTCCGCGCCGTGGTTACCGCGCTCAATGCGGGTCTGGCTTTCTTCAAAGCCAACCGCTCCCGCCAAAGACACAACAGTGAGAGCGTGGAAGACGAAGAAATGTTCATTTGATCTGTCGCTTCGCTCCAAACCGCTCTAGGGTCTTTCACCACAACAAGTTTTTCCGCGCCTGACGCAGGCGGCTCGGCGCGCAAGCCGGCCTCGCTGCTTATGGCGCGTCGTTCCAAATCAATACTGTTTTCTGATCAGAATTCATCTGCGCAAATCTGCGGCGATTATCTTCCAAACCTCACGGAGACATGTCCACCCGGCGGAATTCTCGATCCTGCTGCCGGTAACTGTTCCTGTCCCACTCCGCTTCCGCTCACTTCCAATTCAAGGCCAGCCGAATCCGCCTCTTCCAGCGCTGTGCGCAATGACTTGCCATGGAAATCAGGGACCAGCACTCCTCCAGCTACATCCAGCACCACAGTTCCATGAGGTTGTTCCATTGTTTTCAGCACTGCCTTCTGCACTGTTACAGGTGGCGGCGCGTTCGCGCTGGGCACAGCCTTTGGCAATGGCTTGCTGGTGGCGGCAACTGTGCGCAGCTTTGCGTCTTGCGTGGGAGCGGCCGTGGGCGGAGTCACTGGCTGGGGAACCGGCGCCGGCGCATCCGCAGGCGATTGCTGGCTGCCAATATAATCCGGCGCAGCCTCGGCAGTGTCATCTTCTTTGGTATGTGCCCGCAGCCACATGCGTCTGGGATCTTGCAGCTCCACATCGTGCGGCACGTTCATATAGGCGAGCACCTGCTGCGCGATGCGCGTGAAAACCGGAGCAGCAGCTTCCCCGCCGCCATCCTTGGGATATCCGCCGGCCGGCGAATCCAGCACCACCAGCACAGTCAGTGCCGGATTATTCACCGGCGCGAATCCCGCAAACGACGCAATGTGCTGGCGATGCGAGTATCTTCCGGACGCATCAATCTTTTGCGCCGTGCCCGTCTTGCCTGCGGAGCTGTAACCATCAAGAATCGCTTTCTTTCCCGTGCCTCGCAGCACCACGCCCTCCATCATGTGTTTCATTTGCGCTGCGGTAAGCGGCGAAATCACGCGGCGTCCCAACGCTGGATGAAACGCGATCAGCTGCGGTGTGCTGCGGGGCGGCGTGGTCCCAGCAATGATCCGCGGCGGAACGTATAACCCATCGTTGGCAATAATGGAAGCCATGGACGCCAACTGCACCGGCGACACGCCAATCTCCTGCCCCATGGAAATCGCGCCAATGCTCACCTTCGACCAGCGGCTGACTGGCTTGGTCATACCCCGGGTTTCACCCGGCAGCTCAATCCGCGTCTGCGTGCCGAATCCAAACGCGCGAATGTAACGATCAAACCTCTCTTCACCCAGCCGCAGCGCGATCTTGATGGCGCCCACGTCGCTTGAATGCTCCAGGATCTGGGTCACCGTAAGCCCAGCGTATGGATGGTGATCGTGAATGCGCAGGCCGTTCACCACGATGGAACCCATCTGGCAGTCAATCACCTCGTCTGGATTTGTGATCTTCTCTTCCAGCGCCGCAGCCAGCGTTACGATCTTGAATGTCGACCCGGGCTCATAGATGTCACTCACGGCGCGGTTCTTGAGCGCCTGCGGGTTTACCTTATTAAAGATATTGGGATTGAACGTGGGCCAGTTCGCCAGCGCCAGTATTTCTCCGGTATGCGGGTTCTGCACGATCACTGTACCCGCCTCCGCCTGCGTCTCCCCAATCGCACGGGCCAGTTCCCGCTCCGCAATGTATTGGATCTTTTCATCGATGGTGAGCACCACGTTTTCGCCCGGATCAGGGTTCTTCTCTACGCGGCCCAGCCAGCGCCGCTTATTGTCCATGGTGATCAGCATCTTGCCGGGCTTGCCGGTCAACTGGGGCTCAAATTCGTGTTCCACGCCGCCAAGACCTGCATCGTCCAGGCCTACATAACCCAGCACCTGGGCTGCCAGCTCTCCTTTGGGATAAAATCTTTTGGATTCCTTCTGGAAGTAAATTCCTTTCAAGTTGAGCGCGCGGACACGGGCACTGGTTGGGTTATCAATCTTGCGTGCTACCCACGCAAACGCTTTGGAGCCGCGCATGCGGCTTTCAATTTCAGTGGCGTCGGCCTTGAGCACGCGGCTTAGCACTTGCGCTGCGGAGTGAACATCAGGAACTTCCGAGGGGACGGCGAAGACCGAGTCCACGCTCACCGTCATGGCAAGCTCATTGCCGCGACGGTCATAGATGTTCCCGCGGACGGGAGAAACCTCTATGCTGCGCTGCTGCTGTTTGGCAGCACGCTGCGTGTAGTCGCCGTAATTGATGATCTGCAACCAGACCAGCCGTCCGCAGATCACCAAAAACCAAAATAAAAGGAAGCCCGCAAGAATGAAGAGCCGCGTGTTGCCGTTTTGATTTATTTGGGCCATTTATTGCCGAAGTCGTCGCCTTAATACTTGTTGGCGGCTATGAACGAATTCAAACTTTCTCAAACAAACCGAAGTGGACGAGCCCGACTTGCGCGGCGAGTCCGCTGTTCCAGGCGCATGAAAATCTCAAGTTCGCGACACTCTTTAAGCGGTTTGCAAAAAAAAAATGACAACCCCGGCTGTTTTTCCGGAGTCGCCATCAAGCACCGGAGACTTCCGGAGCAAGGTTCACCAACCAAAACTTATTGTGCCGCGATGACGGCCACGGGCGATGCCTGCGCCATGATCGGCGTGCCCGCATCCTCAGGATTCAGGCGGATCACCTGTCCCGGCTGCGGCGACTCAAGCCCCATCTGCCGCGCCAGCGCATCAATCCTGCCTGGATCGCGCAGTGAAGCAGCTTCCAGTTTGAGCGTGCGGTTTACTTCCACCAGGCGCTCGCGCTCGGTCTTCTGCGCTTCAATCCGGTAGCCATATTCAATGGAGCTGAAGTGCTGCCAGGCATAAAACATCATCACCAGGAAGAGCGCGGCCACGCTGGCGGAAAACATCCTGATTTCGCGGCGGCGCTTCGGATCGCTGATCTTGACCAGCCGGGAATTATCGATCGTCTTCTGAAAATAAAATTCCGGCGTGATCCCGGCAACGCTGCGTCGCCCTGAAGTGCGCGCGTCTACCGGTGTGATCATTCCTGTAATGTGCATTGCCGTGGCGGCCATTTACGCTACCTCAACCATTTCCTGGCGCCATTCAAAACGGCGCAGTGGATATTGGCGCTCCAGCGCCAAAGCCTGTACCTTTTCCTGTTCGCGGGCGTGATCTTCCGCACGCACCACACTGTTGATCAGATCTTCAATCGTTTTTCCTTGAAACATCTTCTTGTCCTCTACTTTTCTCGAGGGGTCTTTTATTCCGGGGCGGCACCGTAAATCAGGTAGGTTGAATCGCCCAAGTTTTAGGAGGAAGGCGGTGCCTCCCCGGAAACTTTTTGTCTCGCCCGCCTACCACGGCCAGGCGAAACCAAAATTTTCACTTTCGCTCCGCGGCCCGCATCTTTGCGCTGCGCGACCTTGGATTGCGATCGATTTCTTCTTGCGTGGCGGTCAGCGGCTTCTTTGTAAGAACGTTGTAGATGCCGGCTTTTGCGCCATCCCGCAAAGCGTCTTTCACGATGCGGTCTTCCAGGGAGTGGAAGCTGATCACCACCAGCCTGCCTCCCTTCTTCAGGACGTCAGGCGCCGCGTCCATCAGCGCCTGCAAGTCCTCTAGTTCGCGGTTTACGAAGATTCGGATTGCCTGGAAAGTCGTGGTCGCTGGATGAATCCTTTGATGAGCCCCGGTATTCATTGACCGGAGCGCAGCCGATATGACTTGTGCCAGATGAGCGGTACTTCTTATCGGCCGCGCCCGGACAATGGCTCTGGCGATTCTCCGCGACCTCCTTTCCTCACCGAATTCGTAAATCACATTCGCGAGATCTTCTTCGCGCATGCGATTTACCACTTGATCGGCGGTGCGCTCACCCTGCGGGTCCATCCGCATGTCGAGCGGCCCTTCCGCCTGAAAACTAAATCCGCGCGCTGCATCGCCGAATTGCAGTGAACTTACGCCCAGGTCCGCCAGCAGCCCGTCAGCGCTCGCCGGCGGGACATGCTGGGGGATCTCGGCGTAAGAACTGTGCAGCAGCGTAATCTTCGGACGGTTATCACCTCCGACCCCAGAAAGCCTCTGCCGCGCCAGCTCAATCGCGTTGGTATCTTTATCGAAGCCAATCAAATGACCCTGTGGGCCGAGGCGCCTTGCGATTTCTAAACTGTGCCCGCCCAAACCCAGGGTCGCGTCGATATAAGTTCCGCCGCGCCGGATTGCCAAAAAGTCGATCGCTTCTTTTAAAAGAACGGAAACATGGCCAACTTCCCCACCGCCATGCGCTCCCTCGGGAGCTTTGTCCCAACCAAACTCTTCCACCGCTAGATGCCCAGTTCGTCGAGAGTCTTCTCATCGTCAGACGTGAATGGGTTCTCTTCTATGTCCCTCTTGTAAACCTCGATGCTCTGCACCTCGAGGTACGTCAGGTTGCCAACCACGGCCACCTCGCCATGGATCTTCGCTGACTCGCGCAGCAAAGCCGGAATCAGCACCCTGCCCTGCCCATCGATCTCCACCAGCTGCCCGTAATAGTTGGTGCGGTTCAAAAACTTTTTCTTGGTCGGATTGAAATTGGAGAGCTTGGCCAGCTTCTCCTCGATCCGCTGCCACTCCTCGAAGGGATACACTTGAGCAACCTTCCCATCGAGCGATGTGATGTAAAATTGCGTGCCGTACTTCTCGTCGATCAGACGCTTGAATTCCGCGGGGACCTTTAAACGTCCCTTCTCGTCGACCCGAGTTGGATGGTTGCCGCGAAACATTGTTCTTTCTTGCTGCTAAACCGGTTATTACAGGTAATAAGGAGGCGAAAACGGTCAGTTCTGGCTTTATTTCTGGTTCGGTCACCGTAATTTGGGGGATTTTGTGCTTCATTTTCCCTTTGGCTACTTTTGACCACTGACCCCTTGCACCGATCTAGCTCTTACCACTTTCAACCACTTTAGACCACATCCTACGCCTAAACAGTTGTCTGTCAAGGTCTTTTTTTATAGTCATATGTGGAAAACCGCGTTCGATGGAGTCGGGGCTGGGGCTTGTGGAACTCCAAATGGCAAAACACCAGCTGTTGTGTTTACCGTGAAGGTTCATCGCCTTACTTCCTGTAGCCCAGCAGAGGAAGCTCAATGAAGAGAGTGAGGATTCCTGCCGAATCTCCTACAGGCCTGCCTTTCACCGCGGAACAGATTCATGCCTTCCGCCTGCAACGCCATCATCTGCTCCATCGTTCTGCAAAAGATCGTTCTTCCAATGACCTGATCACCATCTGCCGTGATGTTTGTGGCGTGCAGGCGCAGATCATGTCCGCCGCGCAACTTCAACTGTGGGCGCGTAACCCGGCCATTACTCCCGCGATGGTGAACGATGCTCTGTGGCAGAAGCGATCGCTAGTGAAGACCACACTGATGCGGCAGACGCTGCACCTTGTCCCCTCTGATGAGTTCCCTCTCTATGTGGCCGCGCAAAGGAAGACGCGCGTCAGGGCCGTGCTAAGGGTCATGGCAAGGATGAAAATCACGCCTGATGAAGCCGAAGGACTCAGCTCTCTGATTCTTGGAGTGCTCGACGCGGGACCGGCGACGCACGGTGCCATTGCCGCTGCCGTGCGGCCCAAAGTGAGCAAACGGGTGCGCGCGTGGATGGACCGGATATGGAGCATCGTTCGTTTACCGATCGCTGAAGGCCAGATCTGCTACGGTTACGGTGAAGGCAATCAGGCAACGTTCATCCGTACCGATCATTGGCTGCCCGGCCAGACACAGATGGATGAAGTGGAAGCGCAGAAAGAATTGTTCCGTAAGTATCTGAGCGCTTATGGCCCAGCCACGATCAAGGACTTTGCGCACTGGGCCGGAATATCCATGGTGGATGCCCGCGCCCTGCGCCCCTTGCTGGATGCAGAGACCGTAGAACAGAACGGCCAGCTGCTCCTGCGCAAGGACATAAAACTCCTCAATGCCGCACCCTCCGATCAAAGCTCAGTCCACCTGCTGCCCTACTTTGACGTTTACCTGCTGGCACACGCGTTCAAAGACCACTTTCTGGAAACGCGTTTGTACAAGCGTGTCTACCGCAATCAGGGATGGATTTCGCCCGTAGTGCTCATCAACGGAGAGATTGCGGGTGTGTGGGGCTATCAGACTTCACGCCGGCAAATCGACATCGCGGTTGAGCTGTTCGAGCCGGTAAGCAAGAAGATTCGAGGGCAGATTGAAGGCCAGGCCAGAGCGCTCGCCCAGCTTTTCGAGCGAACTCCAACGATTTCGTTCAAGAGCTGATCCGCCGCCGATGAAATGCATTTTTTGCCTGTTCTGCTGGCTCACAAGCATCTCCGGGCGGGGCAGCGTGGCAAAGTGGTGCTGCCAGCGGATGAACTCCAGCTCTCGTTCTCCCAGGCTTACGCCTACCCGCTTCACGTCAGCTTCGCTGACGGTAGCGTATGGAATTGACGACGGGCTCCCATAGTTGCAGCACAGCGGCGTTGCAGGAGTAAGGGCAGGGGCTCCGCGTGACCTTTCTATGAACTCACCACGATCAGTGCTTTAATCCTGAGCTGAAATATCCCAACGATCTCTCATCTTGTGCGCCCCATCACACAACTCTGTGATGGGGTTCACATCCTTGCAACCCGTCTCTAGTTACTATTCAGTAAATAGCGATTTTGCTTCTTCCAAAGTAATCGCGGTACGCCTTGTGGCGCACATGTTCGCAAGCACTGAGGTGGGCCATGACTCGCTGGATACGTCTTATCTGCATTCTTTCAGCACTAGCATCAACAACATTCGCTCAGCCGGACCGCGATCAGATCTTGCAGTCCCCTTTCCAGTCGGGTGTGACGCACGCGGAAGGAAAGTATGGATTCACGCAGGACAATTTCCTGATTGAAGGTGCGAACCGGGTCCGGGACCTTGGCTCCGGTGCAATCTTCTTCTACATGGATCCGGCCTTCCGCACCAGATATCCGGACAAGAGCAACGCTCCTTCCTGGCCGGCCGGCAACCCTGCCACCCTGACTGAATTGGCCCAGACCGCGCCTTTCCAGGCCGTCCTGGACATGCCGTTCAAGACCTTCGTCATTACGGCTTTCAGCTTTGCCAATATGGACAACGTGGCCGATTTCTCTGTCAATCCGGACGCTGCCGCTTTCGAAGAACAGGAATTTTACGATCTGGCGAAGTATCTATATATGAGATATGCCGGCACCAATAAGATTTTCATCCTGAAACATTGGGAAGGCGACTACGTGGGATTGCGGGGATTTGACATCACCAAGAGTATTCAACCCGGCATGGTTGACGCCATGAATATCTGGCTCAGTGCGCGCCAGAGAGGGATCTCGCGCGCCCGCAATGAAGCCGGCAACCCTTCCGAGGTGGGTGTTTTCCACGCGGTTGAGGTATCCAGCGTCCTTCCTTACTCCCGCTCAGGATTGACACGCGTCATCAACGCGGTAGTCCCCGTGGTTAAGCCGGACATGGTTTCCTACTCGTCTTACGAATCCTCGATTTCCGGTGACGCCACTGCAACCAAGGCTGCCATGACTGAAGCACTGAATGTCATCAAGAGTCTGGCGCCAGACCCATTGGGGCTGGGCGACAAACGAATTTTTATTTCCGAGTATGGACTCTTCGAAAATGAATATCCTGCGGAAACCACGACGTGGCGGACCCAGACCATACTTCAGACCTCACAGGCGGCCGGGATCTTCGGCGCATTCATGTGGCAGGTTTTCGATAACGAATGCAGGCAGGGCAACGGCGCCTACTTCCCCATAGACACAAGTCCCGGCGACCCGATTCGTCCCCTGAACAGCCAGTGCCGAGGTCTATGGCTGGTCCGGCCGGACGGCACCCTCAGCCCGGTGCTTTCCCTCGTCTCTCCTTACTGGAAGCCATCCACCAGTGGGATGACGTTGACGGGACGGATCACCAGCGCTGCCAACGGAACCGCAGTTGGCGGTGCTTCTATTTCGTTTTATGGTGGCAGAACCGCAGCCGATGGCAATGGCAACTACAGCCTGCCCAATGTGCCGCCCGGCCCCACGCAGCTTACTGCCAGCGCTTCCGGGTACCAAATCTCCAGCATCAACGTCACAGTGAATGCCACGCAGAACTCGCCAGTGAACTTTCCCCTGGTCCCATCCAGCGCCCCTGGCAGCATTAGCGGCCTGATCACCAATGCCGTCAGCGGCGGCCCTCTCACAGGTGTGACCGTGAGCTACAGCGGAGGTTCCACCACCTCAAACTCATCCGGAGTTTTCAATTTCACCGCTGTGCCCGGCGGAACCTACAATGTGACCGCTCAGGCTGCCGGCTGGGTCCCCGTGACCACGGCAATTACAGTCCAGCCCGGCGTTGCATCCGTTCTCAAGCTTGCGCTAGCCACCGGAGGCAAGCTGGCGGGTCAGGTGTTCAATAGCTCCGGCGCGCCCGTGGCGGGAGCGACCGTCAATCTGCATGGTGGTCTGGTTCCCGCAAACGTGAGCGTGACCACCAACTCAAGTGGAAGCTACGACTCCGGCTGGCTTGCGATCGGAAGTTACCAGGCGGTGGCCACTGCCAGCGGTTATGGCCAGACGGCTCTCCCGGTAACGCTTTCGACCGGAGTTACGTCAACCCAGAACTTCACCCTTAGCGCACCTCAGCCTGATTTTAGCTTGGTAGTTTCGCCCATTGGTCAGACCGTCATAGCCGGACAAACCACCAGCTACAGGGTGCAAATTAATCCGGTGCGGGGATTCAATAGCTCGGTCTTGCTGAACGTGACCGGAGTGCCCGCAAACGCCACCGTCGCATTCAACCCCACGTCCCTGCCTTCCGGCCCTTCCACTCTGACCGTGAACACAAATTCAACAACACCAGTGGGAAGCTACTTGCTGACAATCACCGGCACAGGCGGAGGATTGCAACGTTCTGAGCAGGTCACGCTGAACGTAATTGCTCCGCCCACCACTGGTTCAGCCCTGGGTAGGGTAACCAAATCGGCAGATGGAACTCCCATCGCGGGAGCCACAGTGTCATTTAGTAATGGAACCGCCACTACAGACCAGAACGGCAACTATGCTCTGGCCGATCTTCCCATAGGAAATGTGCAACTGACCGCCAGGGCCAGCGGCTATCAAGACTCCGTACAAACGGTGGCCATCTCGTCCGGCCAGAACACAACTGCCAACTTCGCTCTCAGTTCCGTAGTGCAGACCGGCTCTATCAGCGGTCAAATCACCAGCGCCCTGGATGGGAGAGCACTGGCGGGAGCCACCGTAAGTTATAGCGGAGGCTCTGCGGTTTCCAACGCGTCCGGAAATTTCACCTTCAGCTCGGTTGCGCCCGGCAATTATCAACTTACCGCTACCATGAGCGGGTGGGTGCCGGCCACGGTCAGCGCTTCAGTTACCGCCGGGGCCATGACCATAGCGAACATCAAGCTCGCCACTGGGGGAAAATTGACAGGCCAGGTGCAGACCAGCACCGGAGCGCCTGTTGCTGGTGCATCAGTACAATTGAACGGCGGATTGGTTGCCACCAACATCACGGTGCTGACGAGCACGAGCGGCGCTTATGACTCCGGCTGGATTGCCGTGGGAACTTACCAGGTCACGGTCACAGCCAGCGGCTATGCCCCGGCAACTGCTTCGGCAACGCTTACAACCGGAGTAGTGAGCACGCGGAATTTCACACTAAGCGGCACTGCGCCGGGAACCATCAGCGGGCGTATTACCAACGCGCTGGATGGAAGCGGCATGGCCGGTGCGACTGTCAGCTACAGCAGGGGCTCAACTGTTTCCGATGCCGGCGGGTACTACAGTTTCAACTCCGTACCGCCAGCAGCCTATACCGTAACCGCCCAGAAAGCCGGATGGGTGTCCGCCAGCAGCAGCGTAACTGTGGTTTCTGGAGTTGTGTCCGTGGTGAACATTCGCCTGGCCACCGGAGGAAAAATTACCGGCAAGATCGTGAACAGGTCGGGCATCGCCATTTCCGGAGTGGCAGTAAGGTTCACCGGTGGGCTGGTACCGACCAACACCACCGTGTTCACAAACTCCAGCGGCGTCTACGCTTCGGGCTGGATCTCGATTGGAAGTTACACGATACAGGCGGCCAAGTCCGGATACACCACGCAAAGCAAAACATCCAGCATCTCCACCGGGAGCACGGTTACCGTGAATTTTACATTGCAGTAGCTTAGAGAAGCGGAAGGCGGCTTTCGCAGCAACTCAAGTTCGTCGTTTGTCTCCGCAGACAAAGCCCCAGAAAATCTCTGGGGCTTTGTTCCGTAAAGAGAATCTTACTTGCCTTTCCTGTCGCGATGGATATCGCGCCGGTCATGGCGGATGTCCTTCTTGTCCTTGCGAGCATCTTTCCGGTCTGCGTGCAGGTCTTTTTTATCATTGTGGATGTCGCGATTGTCGGCGCGCAGATCACGCTTGTCGCCGGCGATGTCCCGCTTGTCCTTGTTAATATCGCGCTGCTCTTTCTTTGCATCAGCTTTGTCGCCGTTTTTCAGGTCCTGGTTGCGCTCGCGGCGGTCTTTGTTCAGATCTCTCTCGTCTTTGGTTAGATCGCGGCGATCCTTGTTCCGGTCGACGCGGTCCTTATTCAGGTCGCGTTTATCGGCGCGAATATCTTTGCGGTCTTTGTTCAGGTCCCGGCGATCATGGCGCAGGTCTTTGCGGTCCGTCTGCACATCAGAGTTCGCTGTGCCCGGAGTCGTGCCCTGCGCCCAAAGGGTTGTGCCCAAACTCATTACCGCCAGAGCCAGAAGATGCGTTAGATTTCGTCGAATCATTTTGAAAAATTTGCTCCTTTCGTGCCCCTCCAAGGTCATAAGTTGTTCTGCCGTGTAATAACCCGCAGCTCTGGATTAGTTGCACTGGATTTTCCGGGCAACTTCCCGCCCTCCGCGAGCGCGGGCATTTTAATTTTTGTGCTTGACAATCTGGGTTGCTCATTTTTAATATAACCATTGGGTTATACAACTAAAAAGTTATGAACACTTCAGACCAGCTTGACACAACGTTCGCCGCCCTTGCCGATCCCACACGGCGGGCGATCCTCGCCCGGCTCGCCTCGGGTGAGGCGTCAGTCATGGAGCTGGCGGTGCCGTTCGCGATGAGCCAGCCCGCAATCTCCAAGCACCTTAAGGTCCTGGAGCGTGCCGGCTTGATTTCACGCGGCAGTGATGCGCAGCGCCGGCCGCGCCGGCTTGAGGCCCAGCCGCTTGCCGAGGCCAACGAATGGCTGGAACACTACCGCCAGTTCTGGGAGGCCTCCTTTCAGCGCCTGGATGATCTGCTGGTCAAGCTGAAACGCAATGAGACCGCCGGCAAACCAAAGCAACGCGGACGCGCCAAGCCCCACAAGCAATAGAGATGAGCGAAATGACAAACGCCGGAAAATTACAAATCACAACTCCCACGGACCGCGAGATCGCGATGACGCGCGTCTTCAATGCGCCACGCAGATTGGTTTTCGACGCGCTGACCAAGCCCGAGCTTGTCAGGCAGTGGTTGCTCGGGCCGCCCGGCTGGTCAATGCCGATATGCGAAATTGATTTGAGAGTAGGCGGCAAATACCGTTACGTGTGGCGGCGTATCTCTGACGGAACGGATATGGGAATGGGCGGTGTCTATCGAGAAATCGTGGCATTAGAGCGGATCGTCGCCACGGAGAAGTTCGACCACGCCTGGTACTCGGGCGAAGCTGTGGGGACTTCTGTTTTGGTCGAACAGGGCGGCAAGACCACCCTCACACAGACGATCCTTTATGATTCGCGGGAGACGCGTGATGCCGTCCTGAAGAGCCCCATGGAGACAGGCGTGAGAGCGAGCTATGATCGCATGGCCGAGCTGTTGGCGACGATGGGGTAACAGATGAAAGAGTAACGATGGCGTCAAAGAAGGCTGACGAAAATCTATAAGGGGAATATCCATGAAGAACACTGGAAATTTAAAAGTAACCACACCCACGGACCGGGAAATCGTCATGACGCGGGTGTTTGACGCATCGCGCCACCTGGTCTTTGACGGCGCGGCAGAGAGCATGACAAGCTTGCGGAGCTACTTGATTCAATGCCGGTTTCAGGAACAGAAAAACTAGCGAGGCAAGCATGAACGAAGATCGCCCTCAACAACGAATTGGTCTAAGCATCGTTGCAGTGCTCGCGGGTTTGATCGTGGGCGCAGCTCTCTCCATTGGCACGGATATGGTGTTCCATGCTGCTGGCGTCTTCCCGCCGCTGGGCCGGCCAATGGCCGACTCGCTCCTGTTGCTGGCAACGGCTTATCGCACCGTCTATAGCGTGTTGGGCGCATATATCACGGCCCGAATCGCGCCAAATCGGCCCATGCAGCACGCCCTTATTCTTGGCGCGCTCGGTCTTGTCGTGTGTCTTATTGGCATATTGACAACGTGGAATCAGGTACAGGAATTCGGCCCTCACTGGTATCCCATTGCTCTCGCCGTGCTCGCACTGCCGCAATGCTGGCTGGGTGGAAAGATCTTTACCCTGCAATCGTCCGCACGTCCGGCAGCGTAGCGTGTAAACCTCGCTTCCGGACTTGCATGTTTCCTGAACTGGAGCGGATTTCATACCTTTACAAAAATGCGAATTGATCTCTGCGCTAAAACTTAATTCTGCTGAGGCTGATGGACGCGAATCATCTTTCCCTCCGCCAGTTGATTGCTGGGATGGGTAATCACTGACTCGCCTTCTTTCAATCCATCCAGCACCTCAGCTTGCAGATCACTGCGGTGGCCGATTTTCACCGCGCGCCGCATGGCCTTGCCGCCTTGCGCCACAAAGACATTCCATTCCTCCCCACGGCGAAAAAAGGCGCTCAACGGCGCCTGCACCACGGCTGAACTCTGCCAGGTGATAACACGGACTTCCACACGATAGGCGTCGCCAAGACTGTGCGACTCCGACAGAAAATCAAGGACCACGTTGACGCGTTGCTCTTCCACGCCCAGAGCGGAGATCTTGGTGAACGCAAGTGGCTCCACCACCCGGACCTGCGCAGGTATGGGCGCGCCTCCGCCCCAATTTTCAATCCGGGCCTGCATGCCGGGGCTGATCTTGACCGCATCCGTGGTCAGGAAATCAGCAACAATTTCCAGCTTGGGTGTATAGCCGAGCTCCACCAGCGGCGTCCCCGCGCTGACGACACGCTCACTTTGTTCGATCAGGCGGAGAACGCGCCCGGCGACTGGAGAATGGATAGAAACTGTCCGCGCTCCTGCCGGAGTATTTTCCGCCGTAGCCAGCAGCGCGGCCTTGGCTTCCTCCACCTGGTAACGAGCCGCTTTAGACCGGAACAATGCGGCTTCGAGTTCTTTGCTGGCGGCCTTGGCTGCTGTCTGCGATTTTTCCAGTGCATCTCGGGAGATTACGCCTTGCTCTCCAAGCTTGTTGGCGCGCTCCAGGTCGGACTTGGTCTGGGACGCCTGCGCCTCGGCTTGCTGCACCCGGGCAGTGGCTTCACGCTGGGATTCTTCCGCCGCGCTGAGCCTGGCTTCCAGCGCCACGCGCTGCTGCGGATCCAGCGGAAGAAGGTCCACGCTGGCGATGACCTGTTCGGCAGAGACGGGGTCTCCGGCGTGAATTTCAATTCGCTTCAGCCTGCCGGATACGGTGGAAGCCAGCACAAAATGATCGTGCATGCGGGTTTTGCCTTCCTGCTCCAGCGTTTCCTGCAAGGGCCCGCGCTGCACCCGCGCAACGTCGACATCCAGGGGAGCAGGCCGAAAAACGAAGAACAGCAGCACAAGCACGCCCACCGCCCCTATTGCCAGCAGCACGTTCTTAAGGTTTTTTTTCATAGGTTCACTGCTCTCTCGACTTCAACACTGAAACCAGGTCCAGGCGGTCCAATCTTCTGCGCACGAGCCAACCCGAAAACAACGCGGACACCGCAACGATCACGAATGACCAGAGATATGTGGCCAGCTTGATGTACACCGGCAGGCGATAGAGTTCGGTCTGCAACCGGGCGGCCAGATACACGCAGACCGCATAACCCAGCAGATAGCCGAACGGGATAGCCAGCAATGTGAGCACAGCCTGCTCTCCCAACAGCAGGACGGCAATTTCTCTCCGGGTAAAGCCCAGGATGCGCAGGCTCGCCATCTCGTTGGCGCGCTCTGAGAGAGCGATGCGCGCACCGTTATAGACAATGCCCACCGCGATGATGGAAGCAAAAACGATCAGGGTGGTAAGAGAGACGGCCAGACTGCGACGAATGGTCTCATTGAAGCTATCCACCGCAGCCTGGCGGATGGCGACCGCGCCGACACCCGGCGTGCGCTTCAATAGCGAATAGAGTGTTGGCTCTTCTTTGCCGTCGACCTTGAGAAATGAACCGGAAATGGCCTGTTCACTCATCAGGCGATTGAGAGACCCCAGTTCCATGTAGGCAGAGAGCCCCAGTATCTCATCGGCCATTCCCGTCACCATAAGGTTCCGAACCGGGCGTCTTCCCTCAAGGACTTCCACGGTTACTACCTGTCCAGGCTTCACGCCCAGCAGTTCCGCCAGCTTTGTGCCCAGCAGAATTCCGTCCTCGGGCACGGACACATCATTCAATTGCCTGTCCAGGACCCTGCGCAACTGGTGCTCCTTTTCCAGGCCGAGGATGAGGGACCTGTGGCTGTGGTGCTCAAAGCGCAGCCGCACGGGAACCGCGCGGAACGGCTCAGAAAGAAGCACTCCCGGAAGCCGGGCCAGCTCCGCGCGGGCGCGGAACGATCGCGGCTCATTCAGAATGACCATCACATCTTCGCGCTGCACATTGCGAAATTGGATATCCATCATCCGGTTCAGCGAATCCATGAGCCCGAATTCAATCACCAGGATCGAAACCGAGCAGCAGATGGCAAATATTGATACGGCGGCGCGCACCGGACGGCGCTCCAGGTTGCGGACGATCATCCGGGTGGCCGGCGAGAGACTTCTGGCAGCGCGAAACCGCTCAAAAAACCCCAGGCGGTATCTGGCCGGAGGCTCAGGGCGCATGGCTTCCGCCGGAGGCAATCCAACAGCGGCACGCACAGCGCCCACAGCACCCAGAGTGGCGGCGGCCAGAGTGATGAGCCCGGCCTGGACCAAAATCATGGGGCTGATTTTGTATTCGAGCAGCGGGAAACGATAAAAGTCGGCATAGAGCGTCGTCAGCTTGAGGCCAAAGTACCAGCCCACGGCGACGCCCAACGCAATTCCACCCAACACTGAGACCATGGCCAACTGGAGATAGTGCAGGCCGACCATGAAATTGGAATAGCCGAAGGCCTTCACGATGGCCACCTGCATGCGCTGTGTCTTCACCAGACGCGAGAGCACGATGTGGACCAGAAAAGCCGCAACTCCGAGAAAGATTGCCGGCACCACGTTGGAGGTGATACGGTTCTGCGCAATCTCATCGGAGATGAAGCTGTGGGAAAGCTGGTCTTCGCGCGCATAAGCGCCCAGGCCGCCATAGGTGGCAAGGGCCTGGTCCACTCGCGCAATCACCTCATCCAGATTGGCGCCGGGAGCGGTGGTCAGGGCAACATCGTTGAATGCCCGGTCCATATTGAAGACCGGTCCCAGGACTTCGCGGTCCATCCACAGCACGCCAAAACGGCGATTGTCGGGAAAGAGCGAGCCGCCGCCACGGATCTCATAAATGTATTCTGGCGAAAGCGCGATTCCGACAATGGTCAGGCGCTTCCATCGGCCGTTGATCACCGCCTGCACGGAGCCGCCCAGGTCCAGTTTGTTTGCAGCCGTGAAAGCTTCGCTGGCGATGACCTCTCCGTCGGTCCCGGGTTCCACCCAGCGCCCACGGCGCAAGAAAAGATCATTGAGCATGGGAGAACGGCGGCCTGGAATGGAAACCAGGCGGCCTACTGCCGGCTCAGCCAGTCCGGGCACATCCAGGATCACGTCCATCACAACGCGCGTTTGTACCGTAGCTACGTTGGAAATGTCGGCCAGACGGGACGCCGCTGCCTCCGGCGCGCGCTTGAGCTGGACAAAGACATCGGCAAATCGATAGTCGCGGTAATAATTCTGCTGCGAGCTCAGCAGCGACACATACGTGCTTCGCATAGCAACGAACGAGGCCACGCCGCAGGCCACAACCAGCGCCACCGCAATTACCTGTCCGCGGAGATGGAGAAGGTCACGCAGCAGTTTGCGATGGAGCGTGTGCATGGCGCCTCACCACTCCAGCTCAGATGGAGCAAGTTTCTTGAGGTTGTGATGGACTTCAACGATCTCACCGCTGCGCATGCGGATGACGCGGTCTGCCATACCGCCGATGGAAGCATTGTGGGTAATCACTGCAACCGTGGTGCCGAGTTCGCGATTGATCTGTTCCAGTACCTCAAGAACCAGTTTGCCGGTACTGAAATCGAGAGCACCGGTGGGCTCGTCACAAAGGAGCACGTCAGGCCGCTTGGCAATTGCCCGCGCGATGGCCACCCGCTGCTGCTCCCCTCCGGAGAGTTGGGCAGGAAAGTGATGCAGCCGGTCCCCGAGTCCTACGCGCTTCAGCGCTTCTTCTGCCGGCATGGGGTGTTCCGCGATCTCCGTGACCAGAGTGACGTTCTCCAGTGCGGTCAGGCTCGGGATCAGGTTATAGAACTGGAAGACGAACCCTACATGCTCGCGGCGGAAGCGGGTCAGTTCATTGTCCGGAGCAGAAGTCAGGTTGTGATCGCGAAAGGTCACTTCCCCTGACGTTGGCGTATCCAATGCGCCCATGATGTTCAGCAGGGTTGATTTGCCGCTTCCGGAAGGGCCGAGGAAAACCACCAGTTCCCCAGCGTAGAGGTCAAGCTCCACGGAACGCAGCGCATGCACCTGGACCTCTCCCATCTGGTAGACCTTGGAGATGGAGTGCATGTGAAAGACGGCTTCACGATTCTGCATGTCGTGATCCTGGGCCAGCGGGCGGGTCGAAGCCGGCGCGCTCAATGCTCTGTGATCATTGACTTTAGGGGACGCCTGCATGCGATGTCACCACCACATACAAGGTATATCCTTCGTCAAATTGGGTATGTGATCTTGGTCACCTGCGGAGAAAATGCAATAGCTGCCGATGGCAGTTCTGCAAATCCTGGGCTGCTTTTGCTGGTCGCCCTAGCAAGGCCCCAGTTCATGCGGATAGAGCACAAACATCGGCTGCGTATGCTTCTGCATCTCGCCATTGATTTCCAGGCTCCAGTCTTCCGGGTGGGAGAGTTGCGGCGGTTCGATCTGCATCCGGTAATAGGCTGCAATCATCTTCGATACAGAGCGGGCTTTTTGCCGCACTTCCTGCAGCAGCCGGGGATCGTCAATTTTGTAGTTGCGTTGTGAATTCCCGTTCATCACACCCAGCACCAACCCGCCGCTGTTTGCTGTGAGCGGAAAGAAATGCTCGTCACCGGTGCTGTACACAGTATCACCCACCAGCGGTCTTGACTGAGCCAGTCCCTGGGAGGTAGTGGAAGTTACAGTTGAGGTGGCGACACTGCTCTTTGTCTGTACTGGCCCAAGCGCCAATCCAAACATGCGGATATGGCCCGATTCCAGGGCTTTGGCCACAGTTTTAGCATTCGCTTTGTGGTTCCCTTCCAGATCATAAGCGATGACTACAACCGCATCGCCTGCCTGCGGCGTTCCAAACCATTCGATACCGCTCATCACGGTATCCAGCACTCCAGGTTCCTTGCCTCGTTTGCCATCGCCAGATTGGCTGAGTGCCTGTGTAATGGCATTGCGGTCCGCGGTAAAGTTCACGTCCTGGCCCGAGCCTCTGGCCGGCATAATGGCAAAGGTATCTTCCGGCCGCGCATTCGCAACCAGAATCTGTATCATTTCGGCTTCAGCTTTGCGGCTATCGGCAGAGAGCTTCTTGCCTGCATCCGCCACAATCAGCACGCGACGCGGCCCATCGTCATAGGTAAGGGCCTTGACCGCTACCGGCTTTTTCTGTATGCGACCTAGGAAATCCTCCGCCGCCAGTCCGCGGAAAACATCCCCACTCATGCTGATTACGCCAACCGGGACCTCAACGGCTTTGCATGCGGACTGCTGGGAAGAGCTCAGACTGGATAGACCAAGCACAACACTCGCGATAGTAAGAATGCGAGAAGCCATGACAACCTCCACCAGAATATAAAGACGAATAGTAGTGCGATTATAGCAAGTCATTCTCGTCACATACCGGAAAACAGCGAACAACTAAGAGACCTATCTAGATAAGACTGGCGGTGGGTTACTCGGCGACTTGCTCTCTATGTGGGTTGCATCGCACTTTTGAGGCCTTGCTCCACATGGCGACAGAATGCAAAGATCCTTTCATCCAGAGATGTAGCTCCGGCCCATGCCCCTAGAGCTGATATTAGCCACAACAGATCCAGAGATGTGTCCAACTCCAAAATATAGAACTATCTTCCTTCTTTACTTGGCCCATCAGCGGGTCCTTGGGCTGGTACAGGTATCCGTAGTGACAAACGAACGTGATTTACTGCTGTCTCTGTAACGGTTGAGAATAAAATTTTTTTGACCGCTTTTTCTTCGCTCTCGTTGCACAACCAAGGTCATTGGACTAAAGGCCATTGTCCACAAGGCCACAACACTAGAGCGAACTTTGGACGTCGTCTGGAATCACAGATTTGCGGAGGAGCTTTCATTGATTGCAAACAAAAATAATTGCCTTATAATCAGCAGCTTAAAAGGTATTCTGGTCGATGGGGCGAGTGTTTGGGATACTATGTTGCGGTACAAAAGTTCACTCACATTCGTCATGTGTTTGGCACAAATTTATGGAGCGGCCCACTCCAGAATTTGTGCAACCTCTTGAACGGCATCATTGCGGTTTGAGAGTGTGGAACCCAGTAAGTTTTTGAGCGAAAACTGAACGGGGAAGGTAAAAAATAAGTGAAGCCAGCAGCCAAGTCTGGGGAGGACCTCGCCTTTCAGGCGGGATTCACCCTGGCAGAATTATTAATTGTGGTCACGATCATCCTGATCGTGGGTGGATTGTCGATTCCAAGCCTCTCCAGGGCGATCGATGATTCGCGGCTCAAAGGAGCTACGCAGAAGCTGGCAGCCGTGTATCTGGACTCGCGCATTCGCGCCACCCAGGACAATACTTCCTACGAAGTGCTGGTCTCCCCGCAGGGAATCATACCGGCCCAGGTCTGCATCGATCTGGATGGAGACGGAAACTGCGGCGCCGGAGAGCCAGTGACCAGATTTCCCGCGCAGATAGCCGTCTCTAACGTCGGCGTACCGGTCCCGCTGGATTCATCTGCGCTCAATTACCCCGTGGCCAACACAGAAAACTCTTCTATGCACAGCCAGCAGGACGTTCTGGCGCCGGGGCTGGCATGGAACTCCCGCGGTCTGCCCTGCCAGCGGAGTTCGGCTTCCGCGCCTTGCCTTGGTACAGGCTGGGTCCAGCATCTGCAGATGCAACGCTCAAATGGAGAGGTCCTATACGCGGCGGTAACTGTGAGTCCCACGGGCAGAGTAAAAACCTGGTTTTATGTTCCAGGAAATGGAAACGGTCAGTGGCTCTAGATCACTATATAGATATGCCGAAGTGTGTCCCAATTCGAGAATGCAAAACAGCCGGGCAAAAGACAGCCAGGCCGTCGCGCGGCTTCAGTTTGATCGAATTGATGATCGCCATGGCCGTGCTGGCCGTTGGCCTGCTCGGCGGCATTGTGGTGATTGCCGTGGCCACCACCAATAACGGGCGCTCAAAGTTACATACCACCGCTGCAATCATGGCGGAAAGCACGATGGAAAAAATTGTGGCGATTCCCAAAAAGGCGGTTGGAGCCGCGGCGCAGACCAAAATGACAGATTGCGCGGGGAATGTTTTCACCATTGAAACCGCAGCCGGCGGCTCGCCTTTGATCCCGAGCGGTGCTTTCTCAGGCTCAGTGGATTATTCCAAGTCCCCTTTGCCGAATTACTCGATGCGCTACGTGATGTGTTCGACAGGAGTTGGAGTTACGTATGACGTGCGGTGGAGGATTGATGCCGGGCCCACACCTTCCACTCAACTGGTGACTGTAAGCGCCAAGCCAAGCATAGGAAACGGGGCTGTAACACTTCCGTTCACTCTGCACCAGTTACGAGGGAATTTCTAATATGAAACGTCCCTCCCCTCAAATCGGCAGCGTGACCGCAACAAAAAAGAGCAACAAGGGTTTTACCCTGCTGGAACTTTTGATCAGCCTGCTCATTCTGGCCACAGTTACCGGCGCAGTCTTTGAGCAGATCAACCGGATGCAGAAGAGATCAAGCTCGGAAGCCATGAAACTGGACCAGAACCAGCAGGCGCGGGAGTTCATGGACCAGACCGTCCGCGATCTGCACATGGCCGGATATCCGGGTTCCAGCATGTATTCAGATCCCAACGCCCACCCTTATCACGTAGCGCAGGGATTGGTGAGCGTTTCTCCCACGCAAATCGTGCTTGAAGGCGATGTTAATAATGACGGCAAAGTTTACAGCGTGAATATCTCTTATGTGGAGAATGACCCCAATGATCCCACGTGCCCCTGCATACGGCGCAGCGCCATAGAGAAGATTGACGCAGATTCATTCAGCCAGCCGACAACACCGAATTACACGGAGACCAGCCATGTCTTGCCCCCGGGAACGGGGCCTGGTCAATCCGGTGAAGACCTTTTTGCGTACTACGACCAGAAGGGAGATCCGGTTCCCATAGGCAGCGGGACGGATATCTCGACTCCGTTTGGGCAAGCCACTATCGCCGGGATCAAGACGGTAAAGATCAATCTTAGTCTGCTCACGCAACGCGATACGGAAAGCAACGGGCTTACCCGCACGTCCATGTCTGCAACCTCGAGGTTGAACTATTAAATGACAATGATGATTGTCAAAGCGAACGGACGGAAGGAGCGCGGGATGGCGTTATTGCTGGCCTTGTTCGCGCTTTTGTTGCTTTCTGCTATTGGGCTGTTCATGGTCATGGCGTCCGATACTGAGACACGCATTGACGCAAATTACGGCAGCAACCTTCGCTCGTATTACGCGGCCCGCTCCGGACTGGAAGAAGTACGGGACCGGATCAAGTATCCGTCGACGAGTTCCCCGGACGGCCTGGCCGACCTTCTTCCGCAGGATGTCCCCGGCAACACCGGCGGCGTGTTGTATGTTCTGAATCCCGCCAGCGGTGAAACAGTTGATCCCGCTGACCCGACCAACCCGTACTTCGATGATCAGCTCTGCCATGACTACAACTCCGGTGTTGCCGCCAAAGACACCAGGTGTACGGTTCTTCCAAGCACGCCGAACTGGATGCTGCCTTCGCAAAATTCAGCGGTTGCGGGCACTCCGTTGGGCTACAAGTGGATCCGCATCAACATGAAGACGAACCGCATTGCCGATCCCTACTTTGTTGATCAAACCGGGACCAGCGTACCGCTGGATACCAGGGTTTGCTGGGACGGCCAGTCAGAACAGCTTTCCCCTGGCGGCATTAATCCGGCTTGTGACGCCAACGGGATGCAGACGGTATACATGTTGACCTCCCTGGCCGCCACAGCACAGTCCGGTATCCCGAACGGTTCACGCAAATTGCTGCGCTTTGAAGTGGTGGCGCCTTCCATTCGGCCTCCGGGCGCGCTCACCATGGGAGCAGCAGGCTCTATGCCTGTCCTCGGCAGTACCGGCATACCCGCGATCGCCCTTGACGGTCGCCCCCACACGCTCGATGGCAAGCTGGCTACGTCGGGCAGCTGCTCTGCCATCGCGCCTTTAGCTACGGATAGCACGACCGGCAGCATGCAGCTCGAACAGGCCTTGGATCTCGTCCGCAAGAACATTGTCGATAAGGCGAATACTTCCTGCAAAGCTGACGGTTCGGGTCTGAACGGCAACGACTGTCCGCCTGGCCTGTGGTGGGTACGCGGCACTAATTCGTACACACGATTCATTACCAGTCCCAGCAGCACCAGCGGATCCGGTGGCTCCAGCGACGGAGGATCAAGCGGCAGTGACGGAGGCGACGGCGGGCATGACCATCACAAGGATCCCACGGGAATCGCCAACACCAGCGATTGCGATCCTGCCAACCCTGCCTGCTATACCAATCTTGACCTGTCGGCGCCGGAGCTTTTCGCAACTTCAGCTGTAACGGGTGTGAACGTTCCGGTGGTGGCCGTGCCCCCCGACCGCATCGCACCCTTCACCGGCGGGCTGGGCAATCAGAGCGACGCCAGCGTTTACCAGCCGGGCTCAGCCAGCATCGTGAACAATGGAATCAAGGCGGTCAATGAACTCGTCAACACCAGCATTGACCAGCCAAATTACTTTACGGTCTCTTCCGCCAGTCTGGCCGCCAGTTACGGCACCAGCACCAATCCGGCGGTGGTGGTCATCACGGATGACACTCTGTCCCTGCAGAATAATCCGGTGGGGTTGAGCGGTTATGGCGTTCTGGTCATCCCCAGCGCCCTGGAGATCACCAACGCAACTTTGCGGTGGAATGGAATCGTGGTGATAAAATCTTCCGGCGGCCACGTTACGATCAATTCCGGCGCGACCGGATTCATTAATGGCGCTCTGTTGCTTCAACCCGGCGCCGCGCTGAATCTACAAAACAACTCAGGTGGGTTCCGGCTTACCTATAGCTGCGAAGCGATTGATCTGCCCTTCGGCGCCAAGCCGTTTAGAATCATCTCCACTGCGGAGACCTCTTTCTAACTTTGCGTGGATCCAGCCCCTGGGCTGCAGACCCGGCGCAAAAATTCATATGCCAGCCACATCCATGGAAGGAACCTTTTCGCCCTCGGTGGCGTAATAACACTCCAGAGGGACCCATGACTTTCATCTTGTGGTGCATCTTGTTTGTGCTGTGCTGGCCGCTGGCTCTGTTGGCACTTGTCTTATATCCCTTGGTCTGGCTGGTTCTGCTGCCCTTCCGCATCGTGGGCATAGCAGTTGGAGGAGTGCTGGAGTTTTTGCGGGCCATCATTCTGCTTCCGGCCCGGGCCCTGGGAGGCCGCCGCGCCTGATTGAGTCACAGACCTCGATTCAGCGCAGAACTTGATTTAGCACAGGAAGTTGGTTCAGCACAGAGCTTGGATTTGGCTCTTTACCCCCTGCCGTGGTCTCTTCCTATATTTCCGGCCACGGGCGTTCTCCTGCGCCGTGGTGCTTTTTCAGATTCCAATAATCTCGCCTTTGGCATTCACATCCACGCTGGCGGCTCGCGAAACTTTGGGCAAGCCCGGCATCAGCATCATGTTTCCGGCAATCGCCACGATGAACCCGGCCCCAGCGGAGAGAGATGCGTCATTGATATTGAGCGTCCAGCCAGTAGGCGCGCCCAGGAGCTTGGGATTGTCAGTAAACGAATATTGCGTTTTAGCGATGCAAACGGGAAGCTTGGCGAAGCACCAGTCCTTGAACTGTTGCAGTTTGGCCCGCGCCTTGTCACTGAAGTTCACTCCCGCAGCCCCGTAGATTTTTGTGGCCACGCTCTCAATCTTTTTCTCCGGCGGGTCCTCCAGTTTATAAATGGGCTGCACGTTGGGGGCGGGGGTCTGCTCGATGGTCTCTACAACTTTCTCCGCCAGGGCCGCCGCGCCGGCTCCGCCCTTAGTGAAGGCCTCGCTTAATGCGCTCACCGCGCCCTGCTGCGCACAATAGTCCGCCAGGCGCTTGAGATCGGCCTCCATGTCCGTGGGAAAGCGGTTGATGGCTACGACAATGGGCACGCCAAACTGCTTGAGATTCTGAATGTGCCGGACCAGGTTCGGCGCACCCCGCTCCAGATCGCCTTCACCCTGGTTGCGTAGGCTCTGCACCGTTGTCACCAGCACGGCGCATGCGGGAGCAATCCCTGAGGAGCGCATCACGATGTCAAAATACTTTTCCGCGCCCAGATCGGCGGCGAAGCCGGCCTCGTTCACTACGTAGTCGGCCAGGCGGATTCCCATGTTGTGGGAAATCACGCTGCTGGTGCCGTGCGCGATGTTGCCGAACGGTCCTGTATGCACCATGGCCGGAGTACCTTCGGTGGTCTGCACCAGATTGGGCAGTATCGCCTCGCTCAACAGGGCCATCATGGCGCCCGTTGCGCCTAAATCAGCGGCTCGCACTGGCTTGCCGGAGCGCGTAACGCCAATCACGATCGCATCCAGGCGGCGGCGCAGATCTTCCAAGCTGTTGGCCAGCGCCATGATCGCCATGACTTCAGAGGCGGCCGTGATCACGAAACCGGTGCTGCGGGTCAGCGCTCCTTTTTTCTCGCCGATATCAATGCTGATGCGGCGCAGGGCACGGTCATTCATGTCCATGGTGCGCGGCCAGGTGATCTGGTCTACATCCAGGTCCAGATCATTTCCATGAAAGACATGCGCGTCAATCAGCGCTGCCAGCAGGTTGTGGGCTGTGGTGATGGCGTGGAAATCACCGTGAAAATGAAGATTGATCTTCTGGCTGGGCTCGATCTGCGATTTCCCTCCACCAGCAGCTCCGCCTTTCATGCCAAACACAGGCCCCAGCGAAGGCTCGCGCGACGTGATGATCGCACGCCTGCCAATGCACTCCAGCCCCTGCGTGAGCCCGATCGAGGTCACTGTCTTGCCTTCGCCGGATGCAGTGGGCGTGGTTGCGGTCACCAGGATAAGCTTGCCACGGCATGGAAATGCCGGATCAGAAAGGATGTCCAGGTTCAGCTTGGCGCCGTGACGTCCGATAGGCTCAAAATAGGCTTCGGGTAATTTCAGCTTCCCCGCAATGGTTTGGATCGGCAACAAAGATTGGCTCATAAGCAAACGAATGAGTGTAGAACTCCACAATCAAAGAGGCAAGCGAGAAAAACAGGCTGTGATAGGAGGCGAGCATGCGGCAAAGCCGTTTAGTGATATGGTGCGCCCGGAGAGATTCGAACTCCCGGCCTGTTGCTTCGGAGGCAACCGCTCTATCCAGCTGAGCTACGGGCGCATAGGGGGTAGGACAACTCTTAGGTTATCATTTCCGGGCAGCTGCCTCAAAACGCTTTTAAC
Organism: Terriglobia bacterium; assembly: GCA_020072585.1. Taxonomy (GTDB): domain Bacteria; phylum Acidobacteriota; class Terriglobia; order Terriglobales; family Acidobacteriaceae; genus Angelobacter. The sequence goes on from JAIQGL010000023.1 coordinate 42,458, forward strand.
GGCTGGTTTCCCCAATAAGCAGCAAGGCCCCAATCCTCTTGAAGTCCTTTAGTTCTTCGGCGTTCTTGAACCATTTTCCGGAATATGTCTCCGGCGTGGGACTGCGATCAGGGATGCGCCGCGCCTGAACGTTTCTGAAACCATGTTTCTCAAGCAGCGCCTTGTATTCCGCTTCAGACAGCGCCTGCACCGGCACCTTCAGTTCGGTCATCCAGCGCAGCGAATAGTGGTTGTCTTTATAGAGGTTGATCAGGATAAACAGTTGGGCGCCGGGCGCCATCACGCGGCGCAGCTCATCAAGCGCCTTGCCTTGATCGGCGTAATAATAAAATGACTCCACGGAAAGCACTTTGCTGAAATAGCTGTCGCCGGCAGGGATCTTTTCCGCTGATCCCCAGACATAGCGGATATTCTTGAACGCAGTGGAAGACCGTTCAGCACGGCGCAGCATCTCGTCAGCCACGTCCAGGCCAACCACCTCACCGGCGGCGGCAACTCGCGCCATGCGTCGCGATGCCCACCCGGTTCCGCAACCCAGATCAAGTATGCGGTCCGCGGGCTGAATATCCATGAGCGCCAGCGTCTGCTCCGTGATATCCGAGTGGTGGTCTTCCATTTCGTCGCCACGTCCGGCGGCGGCCCACTGATTAAATTCCTGTTGCAGTTTTTGGTCAGCCTGTGAGGGGAGAGCGCTAACTTTTGTGTCCATGTTTCTATGCTACATTTGCAGGTTCGATTCTCACAACCATGGCCAATTCCGAGCACCCCACATCCCCACCGCCTGACGCGCTTTACTGTCCTGCTTGTGCGAGAGAAGTACCTGACCCACTCACGTGCGGCGACTGTTCCGCCGTGATCTGCCGGGTCTGCGGTACACCACTTGAATCCTCATCTGACCTGGGCATGGGATGAACTGCAAAGCCCTTCAGAGCGACCGCAGAGCCAATCGGAGAGGGAAGATTTCTTTTTCCAAAACAGCAGCAACCCTGTTTACTAATTAGTACATCCGATCTCCTGAGTTCCCCAAACTCTGCTGCACCGGGACCCTAAAAATGAATCGCTATGTCACGTTGGCTGCTCTCTTTTTCCTCTCTCTTACATGTTTTGGCCAAAGCTTCACAACCCAGGGTTACTTCGTTGGCGCTGGAGCCAACCAGTTAATCCAAGCCGACTTCAACGGTGATCACATTCCTGACCTTGCGACCGTCAATAATTCGTCGAATACGGTCTCAATTCTTATCAACAATGGCGACGGCACTTTCCGCGCGCATCTGGAGTTTGCTACTGGCGCCGGTCCCACTGGTCTGGCGGCCGTTGACATAAATAAAGATGGCAAAATGGACCTGGTTGTCTCCAACAGTCAGGCCGATGCGGCCCATAGCGTGTCCATTCTGCTGGGCATTGGCGATGGAACATTTCAGGCCCACCGCGACATCAACGGCGGCCCAAGCCTTAATTCCATCACTGTGGGGGATTTCAACCATGATGGCAATCCTGATATCGCCACCTCCAGTTCCTCTCCCGTCAACGCGGTTTATGTGGATCTGGGCGATGGAAAAGGCGGCGTATTGGCCCAGAAGGTGACCTCTGGCTTCGGCGTACAACCCCAGCCGGGAGAAAACAGATACCAGATAACTAAAGTGGTGTGGGCAGATTTCAATCGCGACGGCAAAGACGATCTTTATTACGTTCAGTGCTGCGGCGGATTTGACGTGGAGATTGGTGGCTTTGGCGTGCTGGTCGGCAATGGCGACGGTACCTTTGCCGATCATAATCCGAGCACGGTCCCCGTACCGCTCGATATCGCCGCAGTCGATATCAATCAGGATGGTCTGTCCGACGCAATCATTCCGTATGCCGGATGCCACAGTCCATGCGACGGTACTCTGGCGGAAATCAATCAAGGAAATGGGACCTTTGTCCAGAAAGCCAACGTCGAGAATGACCTGGAACCGGCTGCCGGCAATGCTTTCGACGTTGAGGGAGACGGACTGAAGGACATCGTTTTGCTCACCAAAGACGCAAATACCGGCACCCAGACGATCTTGATGATCGCGCGGCAGAATGCTGATGGAACATTTTCCACGACGACGCCCACGTCAGTGCCGATTGCGGCAGCCGATACAGGCGGCTCAGTTGTGACTGGCGATTTCAATCATGACGGCAAAATTGACTTCGCGTTTGAAAGCGGCTCAGAAGTGTATGTGGTGCTGAATACTACTCCCAGGGCTGCGTGTAGGGTCCAGACGACCAACCGCACAGTGACGGTTTGCCAGCCATCGGATGGCGCTGTACGTACTTCACCGGCCCACATCGTTTCGCATGCAACGTCTTCAACTCCCGTCTCCGTGACGCAGATCTATCTTGATTTCAAGCTCGTGTTCCAGGTATCCGGAGGCAATCTGGATACCACACTACCGCTTACGCCAGGAGACCATAAGCTGGAAGTCAAGTCCTGGACCAATGGCATACCCTTCCGGAACGATTTCAAAGTGACTGCTTTCACCGGCGCGGGAGGCGGTCCTGCACCGTGCACAGCATCAACCAACTTTACCGTCAATGTGTGCTCGCCCGCTGCAAATGCTACGGTAAATTCACCTGTCCATGTAGTGGCCGCAGCCAAGTCAACCGCGAAAATCACTGCGATGCAGATCTATGTGGATTCAAAGCTGGTCTTTAACACGCCGAACACGTCTCAGATTTCAACGGACGTGCCAATGGCCAAAGGCGCACATACCCTGGTGATAAAAGCCTGGGACAGTACAGGCAGGAGCTTCTTTGTGACGCGCAAGATCACCGTGCAATAGCTGGTCGCATATTTAAATCGCTCCGGCAAATTGCCGGAGCGATTTTTCTTTTGGGCTACAATTACGATTTTGCCCGGCGCAAAATGTTCAATCAAGAGAGCGCGCCGGAAAACAAGGACTCGAGGAAAATACTGAAATGATCACCATTCTGCTTCTGCTGATCTCAAATATCTTTATGACTTTTGCCTGGTACGGACACCTGAAGTACCAGAACGTGCCGCTGTGGAAAGTCACGATGATCAGTTGGGGTATCGCGTTCTTTGAATATTGTTTTCAAGTGCCCGCCAACCGCATTGGCAACCACACATTCACTGCCGCGCAGCTCAAGACGATCCAGGAGATCATCACGCTGGTAGTGTTCTCAGGATTTTCTCTCTGGTACCTGAAGCAGGACATTAAATGGAACTACGCGGTGGGTTTTTTCTTTATCGTGGTGGCGGCGTTCTTTATCTTCAAAAAATGGTGAGTGCCATCCCATTGAGTTCGTCATCCTGAAGGCCGCCACACTTATACCGGCGTTTTGGTCTTCCGCTCCGGGTTGAAAAACGGCAACTTCCCTACCGTCGCAGCAACTCTCTGCCGGACGGCCTCAATTGTAATTTCCATCTGCAGCTTTGTGCCCGGTTGCGCATGTGCAGTATCGATGCTGGCCAGCGCAATCATTTTTTTCAAAAGCGGAGACCACGTGGTGGTTGTAGCTTTGCCCACCTGCTTGCTCCCCAGATAAACCGGCACATGAACGCGCGAGGCCTGCGATGGAGCGGCAGGGGTCAGACCAAATTTTTCATAGCGCTCTTCAATTTCAACCCAGTCCATTTCCAGACCGACCAATTGCCGCGCAACGCCGCTTTTCTGCTGTTGCGCTTTGTTTTGTTGAACCAGGGCCGTTTTGCCGACGAAATTTTCTTTGTCCAGGTGGACCATCTTGCCGAAGCCAAGTTCGTACGGCGAATACTTTTGTTCCGGAATGAGCGCCTTCTTGCTGCTGATGTAATCCACTTCAATCAGCAGCAGCCCGGCCTCCACGCGGGCCACATCCAGCGCCAGCATTCCAGCGGCGTGGATATCGAACTGGCGGCCTTTCTCCATCAGCGCGTCCCAGACTTTCACTGCTTCCTGGCCTGTATTCATGGGAATCCAGATTTCATACCCAAGATCGCCCGTGTAGCCGGTGCGGGAAATGTCCACCGTCACCCCGGCGATCTTGCCGCTGGTCACGCGGAAATATTTTAGATTGGCGATGTCGGTTTTAGAAACGTCGGCTTCTGCAACGCTCTTGAGCAGCTTGCCTGAGGTCGGCCCCTGCAATGCCAGCGCGGCAACTTGCTCTGAGATGTCTGAGATCTGGACATCCATATTCAGCCCGTTCTGGCGGAACCAGCGTAAACTGGGATCGGCGGCGGTCCAGCGATATTTGTTTTCATCAAGCCTTGTAATCGTGCCGTCATCAATTACGTGGCCCTGCTCGTCGCACCAGCAGCAATAAATGACCTGCCCCGGCTTTACCTTGTTGATGTCGCGGGTAATCACGCGGTTCACCAATTTGGTGGCGTCCTTACCTTCCACCATGTACTTGTAGAGTGGCGAAATATCGATCAACGCGGCGGCGTTGCGGATGGCGTTGTATTCATGCTCGTGGTGCACCTCATAGCTGCTCACCGTGTAATAGCCGGACCACTCGCGGTAATTCAGGCTCTGGCAGAGAGCGAAGGTGCGGTCATGAAATGCGGTTCCAACGGGCAAGCAAATACCTCAGAGATGAAGTAGCTGTTTTCGATTATACGAGACTCTCCCTGGTCGTACGGTCGGGCTGGGCGAAGTATTACTCAGGCAGGTCTCGAAAGAATTGTGCAACGTCATAATTCCCGATGGTCCTGGCAAGCCCAAGCGGAGTAACGCCATGATTATTCTTTGCATACGGGTCCGCCCCGTGTTTTCGCAGCAGTTGAATCACTTCGCCGCTTCCGCGTGAATTGAAGACAGCCCTGAAGAGCGGTGTGTTTCCATGAGAATCTCGCGCATCGACCAAGGCGCCCGAGTCAACAAGGAGACTGGCGAAGGCCACATTATTTTCCTGGGCCGCAAAATGTAACGGTGTCCACCCATTTTGATCCGCAAGGTTAGGATCGCAGCCTTCCAGAATGAGCTTTTTGACCAGGCTAACGTCGCGTTCTTGCGCGGCGTAATGCAGTGGCGAACGGCCAGCCCAGTCCAGCGAGCCGGGCTTTTCTTGATGCGAAGACAGACGGCCTTTGTCTGCAGCCATGAACCAGATTATAGATAAAGGCGCCGGTGCGGAGAGACAAATTTTCGCCTCTCCGCTAAAATGAGAAGTCACATCCCAGTCTCGCTTTCAGTTCATAGACAAACATGTTTTCCCAACATTTATGCCCTCTCCTTCCAACGGCTCGACCAAAAAATACGACGTCATTGTGATCGGCGGAGGCCACAATGGCCTGACCAACGCTGCCTACTTGGCCCGCGCGGGCAAAAAAGTTCTGGTACTGGAGCGCCGTCACGTGCTCGGCGGCGCAGCCGTGACAGAAGAAGTCTTCCCGGGTTTTAAATTCTCCGTCTGCTCGTATGTAGTTTCGCTCTTGAGGCCAGAAATTATTCGCGACCTTGATCTCCCCCGTCATGGTCTGGAAATTCTGCCATTGGATGGCACCTTTACTCCTATGCCCAGCGGCGACTATCTGTGGCGCGTGAACGACCATGGCAAATCCCGCCGCGAGATTGCCCGCCACTCCAAAGTTGACGCCGAGGCTTATGAAGAATTCGGCAAGGCCATGCAGGCCATGTGCCGTTTTGTGAAGCCAATCCTGAGCATGGTGCCGCCTGACCCCTCAAAGCTCAATCCGCGCGAACTGATGAAGCTGCTGTTCATTGGCAGGCGCTTTCAGGGCATGAGCAGCGAGGACAAATACAACCAGGTCCAGTTGATGACCATGAGCGCCATCGATTTTCTGGACCAGTGGTTTGAGACCGATGTGCTCAAGGCCACCATGTCGGCTTCAGGAATTATCGGGACGTTTCTTGGCGTGCGCTCTCCCGGCACCGCATACGTACTGCTCCACCACTACATGGGCGAGATTGACGGCGCATTCCGCTCCTGGGGATTCTCGCGTGGCGGCACTGGCGCTATCTCTAGTGCGATTGCCGACGCTGCGCGCGAATTTGGCGTGGAGATCCGCACGGAGGCGCCAATCGCAAAGATCATCGTCAAAAACAACCGCGCCCAGGGCGTGGTGCTGCAGAACGGCAATGAAATTTACGGCGACGTGATTTCTTCCAGCGTCGATCCACGCCTTACGTTCATCAAGTTCATTGAAGAAAACCAGCTGCCTGGCGAGTTCCTGGAAGACGTACGCCGCTACAAGTTCCGCGGCTCTTCCGGCAAGGTGAACATCGCGTTGGACGCCCTGCCCGACTTCAAGTGCCTGCCCGGACAGGGCGCTCACCTGCGTGGCGCAATTTCCATTTCGCCTAGCGTGGAATACATGGAGCGCGCTTACGACGACGCCAAGTACGGCAACTTTTCCCGCCGTCCGTATATTGACATGGTGATTCCGTCACTCACTGACCCGTCCGTGGCGCCGCCGGGAAAGCATGTGATGTCGTGCTTTGTGCAGTACGCTCCTTACAAACTTCGCCCAGGACTGAACTGGGACGACCAGCGCGAGGTCTTCGGTAATACCGTCATCGACACCATCTCAGAGTATGCGCCGAACCTGAAAAACATCATCCTCAACAAGCAGGTGCTCACGCCACTGGACCTGGAGCGCGACTTTGGATTGAGTGAAGGCAACATCTTTCAGGGCGAACTTTCGCTGGAACAGCTTTTCTTCCTGCGCCCCGTACCGGGGTACGCGCAATTCCGCACACCGATCAAGAACCTCTACATGTGCGGATCGGCAACGCATCCCGGCGGAGGCATTATGGGCGCGCCGGGGCGGCTGGCCGCTCTCGAAATATTGAAAGACGTAAAGACCAGCCCGCAGCGCACAAAACCGGCGCGCGCCGGGACCGCTGGGAAAGCGAGATAGCGGATGGCCGCGACGCGCGACGTCATCATTATCGGCGGCGGCCACAACGGGCTGGTGACTGCCTTCTACATGGCCAAAGCCGGTTTCAAACCGCTGGTGCTGGAACGCCGCGCGCAGACCGGCGGCGCGGCCATTACGGAAGAATTTTCTCCGGGTTTCCGCTGCTCCACGCTGGCGCATTCCGCCGGCCCGTTGCTACCGGAGATTGTGCGTGACATGCAATTGGAGCGTCACGGGCTGAAATCCGTTACACCGGAAGTCGGGGTAACAGCACTTTCGCCAGATGGCCGAGCACTGGTCCTTTATAACGACGTAATGCGCGCGGCGCAGGACGTGGGAAATTTTTCCGCGAAAGACGCATTGAAATACGCGGCATTTCAGCAGTCGCTGGAGAAGATTGGCAGCGTGATTGGCAACGCTCTGCAACTTGCGCCGCCCAACATTGACGATCCCAGCCGTGGCGATCTCTGGTCCATGCTCCAAACCGGACGCGCACTGCGGAAGCTGGGCAAAAAAGACATGTACCGGCTGCTGCGCTGGGGACCGATGGCAGTTGCCGATCTTGTCTCAGAATTCTTTGAGACAGAACTTCTGCGCGCAACTGTGGCAGCCCGTGGAATTTTTGGCACGGCCTTGGGGCCATGGTCGGCGGGTAGCAGCCTGGTGCTGCTCATCCGAGCAGCCGGCGACGCGCATCCCGCGGGCTCTTCTTCTTTCACAATGGGCGGCGCCGGTGCCATCACTCAGGCAATGGCAGCGGCGGCAAAAGAGGCGGGTGCGACGGTCCGCACCGGCGCCGAAGTAAAAGAAGTCCGCGTGAAAGACGGCATCGCGAACGGCGTGGTGCTTGCCGGCGGTGAAGAGATCAATGCAAAAGCGGTCATCTCCAATGCCGATCCTCGCCGCACCCTGCTCAAGCTGATTGACCCCACACATCTCACGCCGGATTTCGTGATGAAGTTGCAGAATTACCGGATGCCGGGCACAGTGGCCAAGGTGAATCTTGCGCTTTCCGCGCTGCCACAATTCACAGCCTTGAGCGGCAGAGAAGATGCTCTGCGCGGACGGATTCACATTGGCCCGGAGATCGACTACCTGGAACGCGCCTTTGATGAATCCAAGTACGGCAATTTTTCGCCACATCCATATCTGGAGGTGACTATTCCCTCTCTGGCTGATCCTTCCATGTCGCCTGACGGCAAACATGTGATGTCCATTTATATGCAGTACGCGCCCTTCGCGTTGAAAGGTACAGACTGGGAGAGCCAGCGCAGCAGCCTTGGCGACACGGTGGTAAAGACCCTGGCTGAGTACGCGCCAAATTTGCCGGGGCTGGTGGAGGATGGACAGATCATCACGCCTAAAGACCTTGAAGATACCTACGGCCTCACTGGCGGACATATCTTCCATGGCGAGCTGGCACTGGACCAGTTCTTCACCATGCGCCCACTGCTCGATTGGGCACGCTATGCTACGCCGATACAGAACCTGTATCTGTGCGGCTCTGGGACACATCCGGGAGCGGGGTTGACCGGCGGATCAGGCGCTAATGCGGCACGGGAAATATTGAAAGTACTGCGGCGATAAACGCAACATCCACCACGGAGGCACGGAGACACAGAGAAAAACTGAGCCGGGCGTTTCGTTTTCCCTCTAGAATAATACTGAGCAAGCGATGCTAACCCGGTCGCTGCCTTGCATTGAGGTTGTTGATGTCCACTTCCTATTCCAACACTCGCCCTGAAGTCGCAGTGTCTGAAGCCATGACGCTTCCCCAGCATTACTACACTGATCCGGAGTGGTTCCAGCGGGAGATGGAAGCCATCCACTTTGACATGTGGCTCTGCGCAGGACGCGCCAGCCAGATTCCCAACGCAGGTGATTACTTTCTACGCCAGTTTGCCAATGCCAGCGTGATCATCACTCGCGACGAAGAAAGCGTTGTTCGCGCTTTCCACAATGTCTGCCGCCATCGCGGCACGCTGCTGTGCAAAGACGAGCAAGGCAAGTTCGCGGGCCGCATCCAGTGCCAATATCACGCCTGGACCTACAAACTCGACGGCACTCTGGCCAACGCACCGCACATGGAAAAAGTACAGGGCTTCTGTGAAGCCGATTATCCGCTGAATGCAGTCGCCGTAAACGTGTGGGACGGCCACATCTTTATCAATCTTTCCACCCATCCAATTCCTTTTGAGCAACACCTGGCCGGGCTTGACCGCAAGTTCCAGCCATGGCGCATGGAAGAACTGCAACTGGTTGAGCGGCGCGTCTACCATCTCAAAGCCAACTGGAAGCTGATCATCCAGAATTACTCTGAATGTCTGCACTGTCCCATTGTGCATCCGCTGCTGCAAAAACAATCGCATTACATGAGCGGCGAGAATGAGCCGCCGCAGCCCACATATCTCGGCGGCCGCATGGACCTGCGAGAAGGCATACAAAGCCTGACCATGGACGGCTCGACGAACCGATGTTCGCTTCCCGGCCTCAGCGTTGACGACCAACGGCATGTGTATTACTACTGCCTGCTGCCCAACTTCTTTTTGAATCTTCATCCGGACTACATGCTGACCTTCACCATGTGGCCGCGCGCGGTTGACCAGACTGACATCATTTGCGAATGGCACTTCCATCCTGATGAGATCGGCAAGCCCGGTTTCAATCCGCACGATGCCGTGGAATTCTGGGACATCACCAATCAACAGGACTGGGCATTGTCTGATATGGCGCAGGAAGGAATCGGCTCCAAAGGCTATCAACCGGGACCGTACTCGAATCGCGAGGAGCTGCTATTGGCGCTAGACGGGTTCGTGCTGGAACGGGTTGGACACAAAAAATCTTAGGTGCAATCATAAAATTTTTCAGATCGCCTTACTTCACAACCTCGGTCAACACTCGTCCTGAAGATCCACTCGGCGTCTCTACCTGCAGGATCGCAGCCAGCGTGGGAGCAATGTCATTGATCGCCACGTGATCATAGTGAACTCCCGCATGGATTCCCGCACCATAAAAAATCAATGGCACATGATTATCGTAGCTATAGGGCGTTGCGTGCGTGGTGCCAGGCTGCGAGCCAAAGATATAGTAAGGTTCGGGCAGTAATTCAAGATCGGCAGAGCGCGGCCCATAGAAACCAAGCTGCAAGGCGCGTCCAACGGCATCTGCGCTGTCATTGCCGTGCAGAAAATCGTCGCGCGTCACAACTCGTGCTATATGCGGCAACCTACGCGCCACCTCTGCGGCAAATCGCCGCACCTCCACGCGATCAGCGTTATTTTGAATGATGGTGGCATCGTTCAGGTAAAGAAAGCCGTACATATCAAAGCGGAACCAATTGCCTTTACCGAACTTCTCCGCAAGCTGTGTACCGATTTTTGCGGAATAGTCGCTGGCCTTCAGCCATCCGCCGGGCATCTTGCGGGCATTGTTCACGTTGGGCGCAGGCGCCACGCCGTGATCAGCGGTAAAAATCACCAGCGCATTTTCCTGGCCTATGCGAGCATTGATGAAGTCCAGCAGCTTGCTCAGAAGCTGGTCCGTGCGTATGGAAACATCGCGGACCTCCGGCGCGTCCGGACCAAGATCATGTCCAACATAGTCATTGGCGGAGAAGCTGAGTGAAAGCATGTCCGTGCCCGCATGCGATCCAAGCTGCTCGTGTTCAATTGCCTTCTCGGCAAAATCCTCCAGCAGCTCATTGCCAAATGGGGTGTGCTCAATCGTGCCGCAGAAGCGTACATCCGCTCCCGCTTTCATGGAGCAGAATGGTTTGTCTCCGGGCTTGGCATTCAACGGTGTCCAGTCCGCTCCCAGATATTTAAAGATCGGCCGGTCATCATTGACCTTGCTCACCCAGTCAGGAAGCTTCTTCATGTAATAGTCGCTGGTCACAAAGTGGTTGGATTCGCCGTCAAACCAGTAGGCAGCATCCGCCATGTGACCGACAGGCAGGATTGCGCTGCGGTCCTTGATGGAAATGCCAATTACTTTTGCCGTCCGCCCCGCCATTTTCAGCTCGTCACCCACTGTACTGACCAGCAGCCGATGCGGTGACGATCCCTTTGTGCCCGGAGTGCCGCCCAGCAACGCCGTTGATTGGTCGCTCACGCTGGTCACGGACTCGCCTGTTTCGCGATCGAACCATTCATTGTTGATAATGCCGCTTACTGAAGGCGTGGCGCCGCTCATGATCGTGGAGTGGCCAACGGCCGTAACGGTTGGGAACTGTGGATAGCGCGCGTCAGCAAACACTGCACCGTTATTCAGAAGCCGCGCGATGCCGCCGTGATAGTCCTCACGAAAACGCAACAGATAGTCATAGCGAAACTGGTCCACCACCACGAGCAGGACCAGTTTGGGCTTCTTGGCCTCGTGCTTTATATCTTCTGCCGCCGAGTTCACCGCGGCAAACAGCAAAAACAATAGAACAAGTGATAGCGGATACCGCTGAAAATGTTTCATCATTGTTTGTCTGCACACGCAACGCGAGCCTAGCACGGGACGGTGAATTGTTGGTTAAAATTTCGCTAAACTCTCCATCGCCTTGTATAGATCTTCCGATTGCGGCAGAATCACGTCTTCCAGCAGTGGCTGATACGCGACGAACGTATCGGTTGCAGCCACGCGTCGCACCGGTGCATCCAGATCTTCAAACAGCTCGTCAGCGATCCGCGCCGCGATTTCCGCTCCATAGCCCCAGCTCAGCGTGTCTTCATGCGCCACAATCACGCGGCTGGTCTTGCGGACGGAAGCGGCAATCGCCTCCCAGTCAAACGGATTCAGGGTGCGCAAATCGATCAGCTCCACGCTTACATTCAATTCGCGCTCGATCTTTTGTGCAGCCTGCAAAGCGCGCGGCACGGTAGCACCATAGGTAATCACCGTAAGGTCTTTGCCTTCTTTCACGATCTTCGCCTTGCCGAAAGGAATCATATGGTCGGCGCCGGGATACGGGGCGCGGCCAAAGGTTTCGCGGTAAAGCCGTTTATGCTCCAGGAACATGACCGGATCGTCACTGCGGATCGCTGTACGCAACAATCCGTTCGCATCCAGCGCGTTTGACGGGAAGCAGACACGCAACCCCGGAATGTGCGTGAACAGACTCTCGCCGCATTGCGAGTGATACACGGCGCCGCCCGTGAGATAGCCGCCGATGGCCACGCGGATCACCGCCGGGCAGGAAAAATTTCCATTGGAGCGCCAGCGGACCAGCGACAGCTCATTGCGAATCTGGTGGTACGCAGGCCAGATGTAGTCAAAAAACTGTATTTCCACCACCGGCTTGATTCCGCGCGTGGCCATGCCAATGGCGCGGCCCACAATGTTCGCTTCCGCCAGCGGTGAATTGAAGACGCGTTCGCCGCCAAACTCCATCTGCAACCCGGAGGTCAGCTTGAACACTCCGCCCTTGCCCTTGATCTGCTTTTCCCTGAGATATTCTTCACGGCTGCAATCGGCCACGTCTTCGCCAAACACCACAATGCGTTCATCGCGGCGCATCTCATCCTTCAGGCAGGCATTGATGAGATCGGCCATGGTCTTGTCCGCGCCCTGGGGTTGCGGGTCAGACTGCATCCGGCGCGGGTCCAGGTCCTCAGAATAAACATGCTGGTAGATGGAATCCGTGGCGGGAAATGCCGCCTTCAGCGCCATATCTGCGGCAGCCTGCACTTCCTGGTCCACAGCTTTTTCCAGCGTGTTGATTCCAGCTTCGTCCAGAATATTTTCACGCACCAGGAACATCTGTAGACGCGTGACCGGATCGCGCTTCGCGTCCTTCTCGCGCTCCGCGTCAGGACGGTACAACCGCTCGTCATCAGAAAGCGAATGCGAGTACGGACGGATGACATGGCCGTGCACCAGCGCCGGCCCCTTGCCGGCACGAATGTAGTCCACCGCGCGTTTGCACGCAGCGTAGGAAGCCACCACGTCAGTGCCGTCACACTCTTCCAGCAATAGATTGGGAAAGTTGCTGACCAGCTTTGACACACTGCCACCCGCGGTCTGCACCTCCACCGGAACAGAGATCGCGTAACCGTTATCTTCAATCAGGAACAATACCGGCAGCTTCAGATTACAGGCTGAGTTCATGGCCTCCCAGAACTCGCCTTCGCTGGTGGTGCCGTCACCGGCTGAGCAGTAAACCACCTCGTCTCCCTGGAACTTCACGTCTTTGAACTGGCGGTAATCGCCTTCATGCTTTGCGGCCGCATCAGGATGTTTACTGAAATAGCGTCCCGCCTCCGCACAGCCTACCGCCTGAAGGAACTGCGTGCCTGTGGGCGAGGATTGCGTCACGATGTTCAACTTCTTGTGGCCCCAGTGTGAAGGCATCTGCCGCCCGCCGGAGCTGGGATCATCGGCAGCGCCCACGCCCTGCAAAAGCTGTTCGTAGGGAGTCATGCCCAGGGCCAGGCACAATGCGCGATCGCGATAATAAGGGTAGAACCAGTCATAACCGGGCTTAAGATTCAGGGCCGCCGCCACCGTTAACGCCTCATGTCCCGCGCTGGATATCTGGAAGAAAATCTTCTGCTGGTTTTTCAGGACCTTTTCCCGATCGTCCATCCGCCGCGAAAGGTACATCAGGCGGTACGTCTCCACCAGCTGCTGGCGGGTGAGCCCCTCATATGTTTTCCCGGCCTTGGCCGGCGCCTCAACCAGCGCCGAGGCATTCTTCTTTGAATCAGTCTTCGCGTCAGACTTTGAATCAATCTTGGTTACAGCCATGGGTCTCCTCTAAAACAAAAGGTGGGATTATCGGGGCGTACTAGGGAGTACCTTCCATTTTAAATCCTAAGGTGTTTGCCGGGATATACTGAAAATGGATGATTCGTAAAAATCGGCCAATTCCCGGCCATACCGCCAAACTGCTTATTTTTGACCTCGATGGCACGCTCGTGGACTCTCGCGAAGACCTGGCCAACTCCATCAATGCCATGTTGGGCCACTTTGGCAAGAAAGAGCTGCCGCATGAGGTCATTGCCAGCTATATAGGCGATGGCGCTCCCATGCTGGTGCGGCGCTCCCTGGGGGATCCTGACGATGAAAACTTTGTTCAGGACGCTTTGCTCTATTTCATGGCCTGGTATCGCGAGCACAAACTCGATACCACCTATGTGTACGAAGGCATCAGGGAATCGCTGGATGCCATCCAGAAGATCCGTGACGGCCAGCCGCTCAAGATGGCCGTCCTCAGCAACAAGCCCGTTGGCCCTTCGCGGGCCATTGTGGAAGCGCTTGGACTTGGCCCATATTTTTTCCAGATTTACGGCGGCAACAGTTTCCACACCAAAAAACCTGATCCTGCCGGTGTGCAGGCCTTGCTGGAAGAAGCAGCCGTTTTTGCGGAGGAGACAATCATCGTGGGCGACTCTGACATTGACGTGCTCACGGCCCGCAATGCCGGAATCTATTCCGTGGGCGTTACCTACGGTCTTGCGCCGCATACCCTGGAAGACGCGCCGCCGGATGTACTGATCGATCATCCTAAAGAACTGGCGGACGTGCTGGGCCAGCGAGAGCAGTGCCGTCTGGATTTTAAGACAGAGTAGAAGCGTGATACTATCTGCGCATCATGCGGCTTTTTGCGATCGTTTTGCTCGGCATGCTCCTCTGCGGCTGTTCCACTCAAAAAGATTTTCAGCAGGCTGAACGCGCCACCGATGAATTTCACATGCAGTTTGCCAAAGGCAGCTATGGCGAAATCTATGACGCCAGCGACAGCGCCATCAAGACAAGCGCTACGCGTGAGCAGATGATTGCCATGCTGCAAAGAGTCAATCGCAAGCTCGGAGCCTGTGGTGATCCCCAACGCCAGAGCTTCGTCGTGAATTACAACACCAGCGGCACGTTTGTAACCATGGTCTATACGCGCAAATGCGCCAACGGCCAGCTGGAAGAAAATTTTATCTGGCGCATTCAGGATGGCAAGCCCATTCTGTACGGCTATCACTTCAATAGTCCGGTGCTGGCTACAGACTAATCAAAGCTACGAGTGACACTTCAAACCCAGAAAACACTGCCATCGTTCGCAGTGTCAGCTATCCCCCGGTCTATTTCAACCCGGTCTGTACCCTGCCCCATGCCCTTAACTAGGATTCTAAAGGGCCTACCGGATTCAACCCGGGGTTCTAATTTCGGCGATTTTGGCAATCATGGAATTCTGGCAATCTCTGATGCCCCACCCCCCTCCCGTGATCCCCATTTCTAAAGGACTTACGCGATTCCTCTCCATTGATCCCCAAACACCGATGTTGCAAACACAAACCCTTATCCAAAACATCCCCAACTGATCCCCATTCCGTTCGGCTGAGAGCATCGGCAGAGGGCTGTAAGCTGCTTTGGCCGAATGCTAACGGCTGAGTGCTGATTGCTGGTTTTCAAAGACCGTGTTTCCACCGCCTCGGCGGTTTCAGAAAAAAAAGACAAAATCTTCAGAAACATATTATATCGTTTTTTATTCGCCTTTGGTATTCTTTGTGTTAGCAATAATATTTTTGATTTGCGGACACGAGACGGCCCTCTGTCGAAGGGACCGGAAAAATACGAAAAGTACCAGTGGAGGCCAGAGTACTTCAACGAGGTAAAACAGGAACTTGCAGGAGCGAACGTAAGAGCCTATCGTGATCAGAGGCGTCCGAATCGCGACCGGACATTTAGGAGCCAATCGCAACGCTCTCCTCTGTGGTATGTTCTTTCCAGACCAGGCACTTTGGAGCGCTCTGTTGGCAACCATCCCGGAACATTTTGACGTCCTGATCATCGGCGCGGGCCTCTCCGGCATTGACGCCGCCCATCACCTCCAGAAATTTAGCCCCAGCAAGAGCTATGTCATCCTGGAGCAGCGGGAGCGCATCGGCGGCACCTGGGACCTGTTCCGCTATCCCGGCATACGCTCCGATTCGGACATGCTGACCATGGGCTACTCGTTCCGGCCGTGGACGAATCCTAAAGCCATCTCGCCGGGCGAAGACATCCGCGAATACATCACGGCCACGGCCCGCGACGAAGGCATTGACCGCAACATCCGTTTCCGCCACCAGATCAAGCGGGCGTCTTGGTCGTCAGAAGACGCGAAGTGGACGGTCGAGGCGGTACGGAAAGCGCCGTCCTCGGGCGCAAGTAGGAACATCGCAGGAGACACGACCTCTGGCGGGGTTGAAATAAAAAACGACGAGCCCGTCACCCTCACATGCAACTTCCTATTCTGCTGCGCTGGCTACTATCGCTATTCCGCCGGATACCTGCCGGAGTTCCCCAACGCCAGCCGCTTCAAGGGACGCACGATTCATCCGCAGGCCTGGCCTCAGGACCTTGATTACGCGGGAAAACGCATTATCGTCATCGGCAGCGGCGCCACTGCTGTTACGCTGGTTCCCGCTATGGCCAAAACTGCCGGACATGTGACCATGCTCCAGCGCTCGCCTACCTATGTGATTTCCGCTCCGGAGAAAGACCGCATCGCCAACTTTCTGCGCCACATCATGCCGGCAAAGTGGGCTTACCGGCTCAGCCGCTGGAAAAACGTCAGCTTCATGACGTACATCTACCAGCTCTCGCAGCGCTTTCCCAACTTCGTAAAGCGTGGCATCATCAAGAAAGCGCAGAAGCAACTGGGGACGGACTTTGACGTGGACACGCATTTCACTCCGCGTTACCGCCCCTGGGAGCAGCGGATGTGCCTGATTCCGGATGCGGACATGTTTGAGGCCATCAAATCGGGCAGGGCCAGCGTGGTCACTGACCAGATTGAGACCTTCACGGAAAAAGGCATCCTGCTCAAATCGGGCAAGGAGCTTGAAGCCGACATCATCGTCACTGCCACGGGCCTGGCCATGCAGGCCTTTGGCGGCATGGAGCTCACTGTCGATAAACAGCGCGTGGACCCGGGCCAGGTGCTGGCGTACAAGGGCGTGATGATGTCCGGCGTGCCGAACTTTGCCTCCGTCTTCGGGTACATCAACGCCTCGTGGACGCTCAAGGCCGACCTAATCTGCAACTATGTTTGCCGGCTTTTGAATTTCATGGACAGCAAAGGCATGCGCCAGGTGACTCCCCGGCCCGTGGACGAAAGCGCTGCCGCGCCTTTTGTCGAAAATTTCACCCCCGGTTACATCCAGCGCGCTCTGGCCAGTTGGCCCAAGCAGGGACACAAGAAGCCATGGCGCGTTTATCAGAACTATCTCCGCGACACCATCACCCTGAAGTGGGCGCGCGTTGACGATGAAGGGCTGGAGTTTTCCAATCCCGTCGCCGAGGCCCCGCAGAAACCGCTCAAACTGGCGAAAGACAAGCAGCTGGCAACGAGCAATTAGCAATTAGCCAGCAAACCTTGCCTCTGATAGCGCTGGCCCTCATGGCAGAGAGCTCGCATCATCGGGATTTAGCCCGATTCGCACAGCCGGGAATTCCACTGAGGCTGCGCAGCAGGAGCCGGGGATGCCGCGCTACCGGCACACAAAGTGATTGCCTGCGGCCCTGCAATCACGTGCGCCTTCCGGAAACTTTCGCATCACGGAGACCTGCGTGCCATAGGCCGAGTAGCGGCACACCAGCGTCTTTTCCCCGGCGATCACCTGAATTCCCACTGACTGCAGTTTGCCGATTTGGGGGGTGGTCCACCACGGCTTGGGAATTGATGTGGTTATGTCGGTTCGCACGTCTGCTACGGGACACGCGATCTCGTGTTCCGCCGCGACCGGGGCATTGCGCTGCCCCACTGCCGGCACCATCGCACATACCAGGACCACCAATTTTGTGACTGCTGATCTCGTCATAGCCCACTCCTTCATTCGGTTGAAATCGTACGACGGGAAAAACCAAACCGCTATGCATTGTACGCTTTTGAAGAACGGCCAGAACTTTGAGGACGCGACTCTGCCAGCGCCGTTCGCCAGCAAAAAGCCCCGGTTCGGGGTTTGCGCAACCCAGCTTTTTGTGCCAGACTAAAGAGATTTCCTCTGGCCCAAATTGCATCTAGAGACGCGCCCAGCATTGATTTCTCCGTGCCTCCGTGTCTCCCTGGTGAAAAAGTTTTTAAGCCATGAGCCAGCGGTCCCCGATGCGCGCCGCTGTTGCGCGTGACGAGGTGGGAGCCCGACCACGCAGCGAGCAGCGCTGAATTGGGAGCGGAAGAGAGACTAATATCAACGAAACCGCTAAGCGGTTTGGAGCGAAGCGACAAGAACAATGGATTTTCGGCTAGCATCCGACTACAAGCCCAAGGGCGACCAGCCCAACGCCATTGACGAGCTCACCCGCGGCATCTACGCCGGAGAAAAGCACCAGGTACTGCTGGGTGTGACAGGTTCAGGCAAGACTTTTACCATGGCCAAGATCATTGAGCAGCTCAATCGCCCTGCGCTGGTATTGGCCCACAATAAGACGCTGGCGGCGCAGCTCTACCATGAGTTCAAGCAGTTCTTCCCGCAAAACGCGGTGGAATACTTTGTCTCTTATTACGATTATTACCAGCCTGAGGCGTATATTCCCGCCGGCGACGTCTACATTGAAAAAGAATCCACCGTCAATGACGAGTTGGACAAACTGCGCCTCTCCGCAACCCGCTCGCTCTTTGAACGGCGCGACTGCATCATCGTGGCCTCCGTGAGCTGCATTTACGGACTGGGCTCGCCGGAAGCCTATTACGGCATGCTGCTCTTTCTGGAAAAAGGGCAGAAGATCAAGCGCAATGACATTTTCGCCAAGCTGGTGGAAATTCTCTACGAGCGCAATGACGTGGACTTCAAGCGCGGTACCTTCCGCGTCCGCGGTGACGTGATTGAGGTCTTCCCTACCTATGACGACAATGCCTACCGCATTGAGCTCTTTGGCGACGAGGTGGATTCGCTCTCGCAGATCGATCCGCTCTTCGGCACGGTCAAGCAGAAGTACGCCCGGCTGCCTATCTATCCCAAGAGCCACTACGTGATGTCCAATACCACGAAAAACCAGGCGATCGTCACCATTCTGGAAGAGCTGGCGTGGTGGGAAAAAGAGCTGGAAAAAGATGGCCGTCTGGTGGAGTCGCAACGCATACACCAGCGCACCCGGTTTGATCTGGAGATGATCAAGTCCGTGGGCTATTGCCACGGCATTGAGAACTATTCGCGCCACTTCAGCGGACGCAAGCCGGGCGAGCCGCCGCCCACGCTGCTGGACTACGTCCCCCGTGACTTCATCATGTTTATTGATGAGTCGCACCAGACCGTGCCGCAGCTGCATGGCATGTGGCACGGAGATCGCTCGCGCAAGGAGAACCTGGTGCAGTATGGCTTCCGCCTGCCTTCGGCGCTCGATAACCGTCCGCTCAAGTTCGAGGAATTTGAAGAGCGCACCAATCAGCTGATCTATGTTTCCGCCACGCCCGGCCCGTACGAGCTGACTAAATCCGCGGGCGTTGTGGTGGAGCAGATCATCCGGCCCACCGGCCTGGTCGATCCGCCGACGGAGATTCGTCCGGTCAAAGGACAGATTGACGATCTGCTGCATGAGATTCGTGATCGCGTCGGCAAAGGCGAGCGCGTCCTGGTGACCACGCTGACCAAGCGCATGTCAGAAGATCTGGCGGAGTATTACGCTGAAGTGGGCGTGCGCTGCCGCTACATGCACTCTGAAATTGAAACGCTCGAACGCATCAAGCTGCTGCGCGACCTGCGCAAAGGCGAATACGACGTGCTGATCGGCATCAACCTTCTGCGCGAAGGGCTTGATCTGCCTGAAGTCTCTCTTGTCGCCATTCTCGACGCGGACAAAGAAGGCTTTCTTCGCTCCAGCGGTTCGTTGATTCAGACGATTGGCCGCTGTGCCCGCAACCTGAATGGCCGCGCCATTCTTTACGCGGACAAAATGACTGACTCCATGAAGCGCGCCATCGATGAGACCGATCGCCGCCGCGCCATCCAGGTGGCATACAACCAGGAGCACGGCATCACGCCGGAATCGATCATCCGTCCGCTCTCCATGTCGCTCGCCGGAATTACCGAAGCGGACTATGTGGACGTGACGGAGAACGCTGATGGCCTCCCTGACTTCAAATCCCAGGAAGAGCTGGACGCCTACATTGCCGGCATGGAAAGCGACATGCGCGAAGCCGCCAAGCGGTTTGAATTTGAAAAAGCCGCCAAACTCCGTGATGCTGTACGCGAACTGCGGACGAAGGAGTTTTTGTTTACGTAATTGAGCACTCTGTCACCTGGCAGTGGTAAGTTAAGGATGGAATGATAACGGCCGTCCAAGATCCTTATGTGAAGGCGTTGCAAGCCCTGGCCGGGAGACTAGGCCCAGAGAAGGCCACGCTCTACATTCTCGACATTAGTTCCAAAAAGAAGGGGTTACATTTCGAAATTCGATCACGTAACCCAAGGGCCGCACGCGTTTCAGGAAATATATTTGAGGGCGGCCTAGTACTACTGAATGCCGGGCACACGTCGCTAGAAGTTCATCCCAAGCAAGGCTATGGTGATGCTCGGCAGATAGGCGAAATCGAAGAAATGTGCGAAGCGGTATTGCGGGGGAATTTCAGCGAAGTGGTTATTTCTTCCAACGAGCACACGTTGTATACGTGCGGAGTTTTCCTTTTGAAGACACGCCCGTTTAAATCTACTAGAACGCAACTGAGCTGGCGTTGGCTATTGCGCAAGGCTCGCAGTGTTCATCAGTACGAGCCCTACGATTAGGCACTCACTTCGTGGACAGTCCTTTCTTGGTCTTTTTTTCGGGAGCTGGCTTGGGTTCCGGTTCTCCTGCCAACTTCCGCAGCCGCTGCGCCAGGCTTGCTCTCTCCAGTTTGCCGCTCACGCGGTCTTCAATATTTCCTTCCGCGTCGATAAAAACGGTCCCCGGCATCACCTGTGCCACACCAAAATCCTGCAAGCTATCGAGCGTCGCGCCCATCATCACCGTCAAGGCATCGCCCTTATGCTTCTTGATGAACGCTGCAATCTCCGGCTTCATATCGTCATCATCAATGGAGGCGGCAATGAAGACGACCCTGCCCTTGTAGCGCTGCTGCATTTCGCTCAGCAGCGGCATCTCTGCGGCGCAGGGCACGCACCAGGTGGCCCAGAAGTTCAGCACCACGGGCTTGCCGCGGTAGTCTTCCAGATTGTGCGGCGCGCCCTGAAGATCGCGCAGTTCAAGGCTGGGCGCGGCATCACCAGCGCGCGCGGAGAGCGCGCAGCCTAAGATCAGAATGGCGGCCAGATTGGCCTGGAACCTTTGCATCACGCCTATATATAACACGAAGCCGGAGCCGGACTCTCAGGCATAATTTAGAATTTAGCAGCGGTCAGACTGGAGACAGCATTGCTCTTGCAATACATCTGTCAATTCGTGCTCGATGAAAGCCCCGCCTGACCCATGTTCATCTCTTGCCTCTTGCTCCTGATTGCGATAACCGGCGGTACGCTGCTTACCTTTCTGTTTGACCGTAGCGCGTCCAGGGCCGCGCGGCTTTGCATGGGCGCATGCATCGGGCTGGCTCTCATGGCGACTACCGGCTTTCTTTTGTCTTTATGCTTTGGCCTGGGAGCGGCCGCCATTCTCTTCAGCGCAATCATCTTGCTTCTGCCGCTGCTTCTGCTGCTCAATGGTGAACGTCGCACCCTGATTCTGGGTGGCCTGCGCTCCCCTGCTTCGTCTTCCGGAAGCAAAAGTATCGGCTATCTGATTTTTTATCTCGCCATGGCCATCCTGCTGGCGATGGTCTTTGGTCGCGCGGCTTTTGAACGTCCTGACGGCATATACACCGGCGTTACCAATAATCTTGGCGACCTGCCTTTACATTTTCAGGTGATCAACAGTTTTACTCAGGGACACAACCTGCCGCCGCAGGATCCCACGTATTCCGGCGTACGCTTTGCCTATCCGTTTCTGGCCGATTTCCTCACCGCCATGCTGGTGCGCTCTGGCGCCGGCGTGATCTCCGCCATGTGGCTGCAAAACATGGTGCTGGCCCTGGCCCTGGTGGGCCTGCTCCATTACTTGACGCTCCTGCTCACGCGTAACCGCCTGGCTGGCGTGATTGCGCCCATGCTTGTCCTCTTCAGCGGCGGAATGGGATGGTGGCTGCTCTTCTCTGATGTCAGCGGCAATGGAAGTGACGGCCTCTTTTCCACGCTGGCCAATCTGCCGCACGATTACACCATTGTTCCCAATAGCATCCTTCGTTGGGGAAACTCGCTGACGACATTATTTGTGCCGCAGCGCAGCATCCTTTTTGGGCTGCCGCTGGCAATCACCATCTTCTGCCAGTGGTGGCTCGCTCTTTCGCAAAAGGAAAATTCTCTGGCTGCCCTGGCCGCGACGGATGAGTCCGGCGCTGCCGTTCAACTCCAACAGAAGGCCGCTCCCGGCCGTGCCGCAAGACTCCTGAGAACGCAGCGCAAAGCCGCCAGAAAATCTGTTGCTGCCAATCTTCCGCCGGAACCAGAGAATTCCTACATCCGTCGCATGCTGGCCGCGGGGCTCTGCGCTGGATTGCTGCCGCTCATCCACGCACATACCTTCTTAGTCGTCATGGGCGTGGCCGCTTGCCTTGCTCTGATCTTCCATGCGTCGCTGCGAAGCTGGCTGGTTTTCTTTGCGGTTGCGCTCGTGGTCTGCACCCCAGAAGTTCTGTGGCTGGCCAACACGGGCGGCGTCAACACGCGAAGCTATCTGGGCTGGCAGCCCGGCTGGGACCATGGCGCACACAACATCGCATGGTTCTGGTTTGTGAATACGGGATTATTCATTCCGCTTCTGGTCTTCTGTCTCGCGTGGCGGCGAATCGGACTCGCGCTGCCCAATCGCCTGCTCAAATTTTACGCGCCATTTCTTCTTTGTTTTTTTGTGCCCAACCTGGTGAAAGTTGCGCCATGGATCTGGGACAACATAAAGGTGCTCTTTCTATGGTATGTCGCCTCAGCCCCGCTGGTGGCCTGTCTGCTGGCGCGATGGTGGCAACGCCGGTCTGTCTTTCGCTGGCTCGCTCCAGCCGTGTTTGCCACATTGATTTTTGCCGGCTGCCTTGACGTGCTTCGGGTGGTCTCCGAGGCAACTGCCTACTTAGAGTTTGATGCCAGTGGCATCGCCGCAGCCAACGTGATTTCCACTCAGGCGCAGCCTCACGCAGTGGTGCTCCACGCGCCGACCTATAACTCTCCGGTATTCTTAACAGGCAGGCGCTCGCTGCTCGGCTATCCGGGATGGATGTGGTCGCGTGGGCTGGATTATTCCCAACGCAACGCCGATATTCAGCGCATCTATTCTGGAGAGCCCGGCGCGGAGGCTTTGTTGCAGCATTACGGCGTGGACTATGTGCTGATTGGTCCGTTAGAACTTGCATCGCTCAAGATAAATGAGCAATTCTGGTCACGGTACGCCAGGCTGTCGCCGACGGGGGCATATCGCATCTACCAGATCAAGGGTTCGTCCAGTGAAGTGAGAGGTACAAAATGAAGATCGGCATTCTTACCGGAGGAGGCGATTGTCCCGGACTCAATGCGGTCATCCGCGCCATTGTTCGCAAGGGCATCTTTCATTATAACGATCAATTTATCGGCTTTATGGAAGGCTGGCGAGGCGTGCTGGAAAACATGTCACGCCCTTTAGACCTTGAGGCCGTGAGAGGCATCCTGCCGCAGGGTGGCACAATCCTGCGTACCTCGCGAACGAACCCGGCCAAGAAGGAAAACGGCCTGGAGCGCTGCATTGAGAACCTGAAAGCCAACGGTGTTGAAGCGTTGATCGCCTTGGGCGGGGATGACACGCAGTCTGTCTCATTGAAGCTGTTCGAGCGTGGAGTGAAGGTAGTTGCCGTGCCCAAGACTATTGATAATGATTTGAGCGGCACCGATCTCTGTTTTGGTTTTGACACTGCCGTCAGCATCGCCACGGAAGCCATTGACCGCGTGCACACCACGGCAGAAGCCCATAATCGCGTGATCGTGGTTGAGGTCATGGGGCGCGACTCCGGCTGGATCGCGCTTTACAGCGGCGTGGCCGGCGGCGCGGACGTAATTTTGATCCCCGAACAGCCCTTTGATATCCAGGAAATTGCCGAAACAATCAAGAAACGCCATGACCGTGGACTTTACTTCAGCATCGTGGTGGTGGCGGAAGGCGCCAAGATGGCCAGCCGGTCTCCTGAATCTGAGCGCAGAAAAGTGGACGAGTTCGGCCACGTTCGGCTGGGTGGCGTCGGCAATACCCTGGCCGCCGAGATTGAAAGCCGCACCGGGTTTGAAACTCGGGCGGTGGTGCTGGGACATATCCAGCGCGGCGGCTCGCCGACTGCTTTTGACCGCATGCTGGCCACCCGCTATGGCCTCGGCGCCATTGATCTGGTCCATGAAGGCAGATTCGGCAGAATGGTGGCGCTGAAGGGGAGCGAAATTACATCCGTTCCCATCGCTGACGCCATCTCACAAACACGCTATCTCAGCCAGGACTTTATCGACATCGCGATGAGCCTGCGCGAAAAGAACAGAGAAGACGTGCACAGCTCCTGATTGAGGATGGCCTCACGGATGACACAACTTTCCGCAAGGACGCGCAAACGCAAGTCAAACATACGGCCGGCGGAATTTGCGCCTGCACAGAAAACAGCCGGCCCTTCGCGCGATGGATGGCGGTGGGGCAGCCTGGCAATTCTGATTGCGGCTGCCTTGCTGCGCCTGCTTTACCTTACTGAGAAGCCTTTGCATCATGATGAAGGCGTGAACGGCCTCTTTCTGGCCAATCTTTTCCGCACCGGCTACTATCACTACGATCCGGCCAACTATCACGGCCCCACGCTGTACTACATCGCCCTGCTCCCTTCCGGCATCAACAATCTTTTTCACTGGGGCCACGGCCTGAGCACGTTCGCCATCCGCTTTGTTACAGCCGCTTTCGGAGTGGGCGTGGTGTGGTTAATGCTCTGCCTGCGCCGCTACCTGGGTACCGCGGCCGCGCTGGCCGCGGCCGCATTTGCAACCATCTCTCCGGGCTTTGTCTTTTTTTCCCGCTACTTCATCCATGAAATCCTGTTTGTTTTTTTCTCGCTGGGTGGGATTGTTGCGTGGCTGTGGTATCGGGACACGGGTAAGGCGCGCTACCTGATGCTGGCCTCGGCCTCCGCCGCGATGTTGTTTGCCACCAAGGAAACATGGATCATCACGGCAGCGGTCTGGCTCATCGCGATTCCCTGCACCACGTTCTATTTGCGGCTTCGCCGCCGCGTGGATGTCCCGACGCCGATGCGCAAAGCCGCAACAGACGACATTGCCCGCAGCACGAAATTGCTCTATGTAAAGGCAGCCGCCCTTTTTGCGGCCATTGGCATATTGTTCTATTCCTCTTTCTTTACCAATCCGCGGGGCATTCTGGATTCCGTGCTGACGTTTACCTACTGGACCAAGACAGGCCAAAACGGAATCTATAACCGCGACTGGTCAACCTACGTAAGCTGGCTTTTGCGGGAGGAGAGTCCCATCCTGATTTTGGGTGGCATCGGCACGTTGGTTGCGCTGGTCCGCGCGCGGAGCTTTTTCACCGTGTTTTGCGCCTTCTGGTCGTTAGGGATTTTTGCCGCCTACTCTCTTGTGCCATACAAAACTCCGTGGCTGGCTCTCAGCATTATTCTGCCGTTAACCATCATGGTTGGCTACCTTATTGGCGAAGCTTATCAGCCCGGGCTGCGCGCCTTCACAACTGTGATTGCGGGAGCGGCAATTGTGTTTTCTCTTTACCAGGCGATCGACATAAGTTTTGTGAACTATGACAATGATGCCTACGTTTACAGCTACGCGCATACCAACCGGGATTTTCTTGCGCTCGTCAGCGAAATCGAGTCCATTGCGAATGCAAATCCGGCAAAGAAGGAAATCGGGATTACCGTGGTGTCGCCGGAGCACTGGCCGCTGCCCTGGTACCTGCGCGAATACACGCACGTGGGCTACTGGGGGCACATCGTGCAAACCTCTGAGCCGATTGTGATCGCTCTGAAATCCCAGAGTTCACAGGTGGAGCAACAGCTGGGCGGCAAGTACCGGCTGTTCAGCACGCATGAATTACGCCCAGGGAATACCCTGATGATGTTCGTGCGCAATGACGTCCCTCAGTAAAAGCAGCTCCCTGGGGCGGCTTTGATTCATCCACTGACGTGATAATCAAGAAGAGTAGAGTAAAGATGACTTTTCCCGCCTGACCGCGTCCTATAATTAAGTTCGCCATGCACTCCTTCTTACAAGACATTCGCTTCGGCGCGCGCATGTTGCGCAAGAATCCTGGATTTGCGATTGCCGCCATTTTTACTCTGGCGCTTGGCATCGGCGGCAACACGGCCATCTTTACCATTACCAGTTCTGTGCTCTTGAAAGCGCTGCCTTATCAGGAGCCGCGGCAACTCATCTCCCTGGACGCGCAAAGCAAGGACGGGCAGTCGCACTGCTGTAGCCTGAACCGCTTTGACATTGTGCATGACCGGAGCCAGTCGTTTTCCGGCGTGGTAGCCGCCACGAACGACAATTTCAACCTCACTGGGCGCGGCGAGCCCTTGCAGGTGCCCTCGGCGCGCGTCTCTTCAGACTTTTTTGAAGTGCTGGGCGTCAAGCCGCAGCTGGGCCGCTTTTTCCTGCCGGACGAAGGCCAGGCCGCGGGCAAGCCGGTCATTGTAATCAGTGATGCGCTGTGGCATAGCCGTTTTGGCGGCGACAATGGCGTTGTTGGCCAGACCGTTGCATTGGATGGCACACCTTATACGATCATCGGCGTGTTGCCTGGGGGAGTTCAGTTCCCTTTCCTTGCTCCTGCCGATGTCTGGACACCACGCTACTTTGAACATTCACTGTTCACTCCGCAACGCCTGCGCATGGGTGTGGGCTATCTGAGCATTATTGCCCGGCTCAAGCCTGGGATCTCCCGTGAGCGCGCGGTGGCAGAGATGAATGTTCTGCACCAGCAGTACCACAAGGAAAACCCGGCAGCGCCGGACGCAGACGCCGGCCTCTCCATGGTGGTGACGGACCTGCAAGACTCGGTAGTAGCGAACATTCGCGGCATGCTGTTGATGCTTTCTGGCGCTGTGGGATTGGTTTTGCTGATCGCCTGCGCGAATGTAGCCAGCCTTCTGCTCTCACGGGCGCTCGCACGCAAGAAAGAGATTGCTGTTCGCGCGGCACTGGGAGCACGGCGTAGCGCGCTCATTCGCCAACTGCTGACGGAAAGCGTGCTGCTGGCCCTTCTGGGCGGAGCGCTGGGTCTGGGCCTGAGCTGGGCCGCCACAAGATACCTTGCCACACTGGGAAACAATAACCTGCCGCCGGGAATGCCCATCGCCATGGACGCGCGAGTCCTGCTGTTTATGGTGGGAATCTCGCTCCTGACTGGGATCGTCTTCGGCATCTTCCCAGCGCTTCAGCTCTCCAAGACAAACGTAAATCAAACTTTGCGCGACGAGGGCCGCGGTTCCACCGGAGGACACCAGCGCGGACAGCTGCGCGGGCTTCTGGTCGTGATAGAGGTGGCCCTTTCCCTCACGCTGTTGATCGCCGCGGGACTGCTGGTGCGCAGCTTCTCACGGCTGCTGCGCGTTGACCCGGGTTTTGACCCGCAGAACGTTCTTACCATGAACGTCTCCCTGCCCACGGTGAAATATGCTGACGCGCAAAAACAAATTGCTTTCTTTGACGATCTGTTGCGCCGCGTCTCCACCCTGCCGGGTGTGCGCTTCGCCGCCGTTTCCGCGGCCCTCCCGCTTGTTCCCAAGCGCATCACGCCCATGCTGCCGGAAGGCCAGCCGGAAGTTCCGTTAGGCGAACGCCCATTCATGATCGTTGAAGCCATCAGCCCTTCATGGTTCCAGACCGTGCATGTTCCGTTGCAGGCAGGCCGGGAATTTACAGATGCCGATAACGCCGCGGCGCCGAAGGTGCTGATTGTGAACCAGGCGCTGGCGCGCCGCTACTGGCCCAACCAGAACCCTGTGGGCAAACACATTGCGGTTGGGCGCCAGCCCGCCTCTGAAGTTATCGGCGTGGTCGCCGACGTAAAGAACCGTGGCCTGGCGTTGGACGCGCAACCGCAAATCTATATGCCGTTCCCCCAACTGCCCTGGGGCAACATGAACCTGCTGCTTCGCACCTCGGCTGACCCGCACACCATGGTCGGCTCCGTGCGCGCGCAAATCGCCGCCCTTGATTCTGACCAGCCGGTCACCAACATTCAAACAGTGGATGAACTCATGGACGGCTCACGCGCTCAGCCCCGTTTCATCCTGCTGTTGCTGGGCGTTTTCTCCGCGGCGGCACTGGTTCTGGCGATCATCGGCATTTACGGCGTGCTGGCATATTCAGTAGCACAACGCCGCCAGGAACTGGGCATCCGCATGGCTCTGGGCGCTGAGAAATCAGACATTGTGCGCCTGGTTGTAGGCTATGGGCTGACGCTCGCGGCGGCAGGAATCGTCATCGGACTGGTCTTTGCGCTAGCACTGAGCTGGATCATGGGCAGCGTACTCTCCGGCGTCCTGTATAAGGTGAGCGCACGCGACCTGACCACGTTTGCTATCGCGCCCATCGTGTTTCTGTTCATTGCTCTTCTGGCCAGCTATGTGCCTGCCTGGAAAGCGACACAGGTGGACCCGAACGAGGCTGTGAGAGGAAGCTAGCTTTTCTGAAATCCCGAGCGCAGCGAGGGATCACTATCGCAACGGAACTTTTTCGGAGAATCGCATAACAAGCGCCTTTCTTTATTCAAAAATTTTGTTGTTATAGGGTTCCCTCGCTTTGCTCGGGATTTCAGAAAGACAAGACTTGCTTCCGCACTGTAAGCTTCTCAATCAAGTCAGCCTTGATCTTGAATCCGCGGCCAGGCGCTTGAGGGACCTTGATAAATCCCTGCGGTGAAACCTCGACCGCCGGCTCGATGATGTCTTCTTTCCAATAGCGTTTTGACGCGGAGACATCTCCCGGCAAAGTGAAGTTTGGTAGGGTTGAGAGCGCGATGTTGTGTGAGCGTCCGATCCCGGTCTCCAGCATGCCTCCGCACCAGACCGGAATGCCTGCCCTGTGGGCCACGTTATGCACGGCTGTTGCTTCACTGAATCCGCCCACACGGCCAACCTTGATGTTGATGATCTTGCATGCGCCCAGTTCCAGAGCGGCCTGGGCGTCGCGCCAGCCATGAATGGCTTCATCCAGACAGATGCTGGATTTCAACTGTTTTTGCAGCCGGGCATGGAAATAAAAATCATCATGCCAGAGTGGCTGCTCAATCATCAGCAGATTGAAGGCGTCGAACTTCTTCAGATGGTCGATCTGGTCCAGCGTGTAGGCGGAGTTGGCGTCACAGCTGAGCACAATTTCCGGCCATCGCGCGCGTATTTTGGTGAACACCTCAATGTCCCATCCAGGCTTGCACTTGACCTTGATGCGACGATAGCCGGCGCTGAGTTCGGTCTCAATTTTTTCCAGCAGTTGTTCGTGCGAATTCTGAATCCCGATGGAGACGCCGCAGGGAATTTCTTTTTGTGTTCCGCCCAGCAGCTTCCATAGCGGGACCTGCTTCGCCTGTGCCTCCGCGTCCCACAGCGCATTTTCCGCGGCACCCTTGGCCATGCGGTGCCCGCGGACCTTGCCAAACAAAGCAACCGCCTCTGCGGCACTCGTAATGTTCTTTCCCAGCAGCGCCGGGGCCAGATAGCGCTCCGTGGCATACCAGGCTGTATCGACGGACTCTTCGCTGTAGAACGGGTCTTCGCCGGCCACGCACTCGCCCCAGCCTTCCGGCCCGTCCGTATGAATGGTCAACAGCAGGATGCGCCGTTCCGTGGTGCGGCCAAAGCTGGTCTCAAAAAAATGGACCAGCGGCATGCGAATCTCGCGCAATGTAATGGCTTCAACTTTCACCGCGACTCCTTTTCACGATAGCCGTTTTCCGAGTCAAATCAATCTTCATGCCGCGTTCTTTCCTTGATCCCCGCGCGTTGGACAATTTTGGATCAGTGTGACTCGGCAAATTCCGCGATTTTGCCGAGCATCGAGTCCAGTTCTTCCCGGTCAAGCAAGCGTCCATTCAAAACCACCGCCGCTACCTTGCGTGTATTTCGGATGTCCTCCAGCGGATTGGCGTCCAGCAGAACCAGATCAGCAACTTTGCCCGCAGCCACGGCCCCGTAATCGGCTTCTTCACCCATGAAAATTGCCGGGTTCAGGGTTGCGGTGCGCAATGATTCTGCGGGCGTGAATCCTGCTTCCACAAAGTATTCCAGCTCGGTGTGCAGGCTTGATCCGGGCAGCACCGCGACGGCGGCCGCGGTGTCCGTACCGGCCATAAACTGCACGCCTGCTTTGCGCATGGCTGCCACTACATCCAGCTCTTTTTGCACAAATTGCCGTCGCGCTGCTACAGGATCTGTGTCCAGATCGGCGATGATGTCCTTGGTGAAAGTTGGCCAGCTCTTCTTCTGCCATGAAACGGGCGCATACTTGAGCTGAGAATCGTGGCTGTAGTCGATTACATCCACCAGCCATTGCCCGCGCTCCCATACCAGAGTCGGCACCTGCCAGGTGTGATTGCGGGCAAATTGCGTGATCAGAGCTTTACACCTGACTTCATCGTAAGAGTCCAGAAACTGTTTGGGAGTCTTGGGCCCTTTCAGGAAATCGTCTTCACGGGTTGAGCACCCTTCGAACACTCCTGTCAGATGCTCGATGCTTTTCTGGCCCGCGCCAGAAGCTTCCGACGCGCGGATGACATCGGGAACATGGCCGGCAAGAATGAGGTGCTGCTTCTTCGCTTCGTCCACGACGGCGAAATATTCATCGCGAAGAATGAACGATTGTACTTTGATGAAGTCCACGCCCCTGGCTTTCAAGTCATCGACCGTCTTGCGTGCCTGCTCTGGCGAAGCAAGCGAAACCGAATCAGGGAAGCGCGGTTTGGGGCCATCCAGCATGGGCCCGGAAATCACCAGGCGCGGGCCAATCAATGTGCCAGCCGCGATCTCCTTGCGCCAGGCAAGTAATGTGTCCAGGTTACCGCCCATGTCACGCACGCCGGTCACGCCGTTGGCTACGAACAACGGCAGTGAGACTTCCTTGCCGCCGGGAATCCAATCACCAAACATGGTGTGTACGTGCATGTCCCACAAGCCGGGTATCAGGTACTTACCGCGACCGTCAACTGCACGGGCAGCTTTGATGGAACGAATCCTGGTCGCTTTCCCAACCTGGACGATGCGATTCCCCCGAATCACCACCGTCACGTCCGGCTGAACCGAGCCAGAGGCAACATTGACGACGTTGACATGGGTAATAGCCAGCAGGGGAGTCTTGGCTTGTGTTTGCGCACACAGCTCCGCACACAGCGAAAGCAGCAACAAGCAGATGGCGATCTTCTTCATTGATTCCGCATTCATGGTTTTCACATCAGGATTCTGCATCAGGAAGAGTTAATCTTCGTCCTTTGCAGCATAGGACCACGGCTCATCCCATCGCCCGAGCAGGAACGTTCCGTTATCCTTCGCGTCACGTTCATAACCCAGAACAGCCAGCCCCCGTGAGAACGCCGTCAGGAATTGTTCGCGGTTG
This sequence comes from Terriglobia bacterium, assembly GCA_020072585.1. Lineage (GTDB taxonomy): Bacteria > Acidobacteriota > Terriglobia > Terriglobales > Acidobacteriaceae > Angelobacter. The sequence continues at coordinate 73,871 of JAIQGL010000023.1, forward strand.
CGCTTCTGAACGTCCGCTGCTTTCTGCCGGTCAGCGGCTGAAGCCTTCCATGCATAGACCTGCGCCGGGACTTCGATTCTGAGTTCCACTGGAAATTGCGGCGGCTGTTTTTTATCCAGAAGATTGACCACGCGTTTTGATTTCAGCCACCACTCCGCTACCAGACGGTCCGTGGGCAGCCCACCTTGCAGCGGTGACGACGAATGTCCGTAATGATTCACGCTGTAGCGCCGCGCGATCGCGCCCAGTCGCGCCAGATTGAGATGCGCGTTCTTGATCTCCAGCGGATCGAAGGTCCATTCCAGCAGCTCAACTCCATGCGCGATGGCGTCATCGCGCTGCGCAAGCTTTAGCCGCCGTCCCAGGCCGTAATTGCGATAGCTCTCCCGCACGGCCAGCATGTGCGAGTGGAGATAGGCATGACCGGAGCGGCTCCCAGGAATGGAGAAAGCGAAGCCGACCAGTTCTCTGCCATCAAAGGCGCCAATGACCTGGCCTCCGATTTTTTGACTCACCACGAACATGCGCAGCGGAATCAAATCAACATCGTCAAACTTCCAGACCTCTTTTTGCAGCGTGACACAGGCATTCAGCTCATCTATGCCGTCACACTTGCGAATGGTGATCTGCTCGGCGCCGGGGACAGTTGCACTCACTTCTGAACTCCCTCCAGCGTTTTCGCTTGTTGCCATAAGGCTTCCATCTCATCCAATGTGGCCTGTTCCAGTGTGCGGCCCCGCTGACGCAACTGTTCTTCCAGCCAGCTAAAACGCCGCCGGAATTTTCTGTTGGTCTTGCGCAAAGCGGATTCCGGATCCACGGACAGATAGCGGGCGATGTTGACCAGAACAAAAAAGAGATCGCCGACCTCATCTTCCACGTGTTCTTTCAGTTTGTCCGGAAGCCTGGGTTTTTCAGCGAGCGAATGAGCGGGCGGAATTTTTTGAATGTGCTCCTGCAACTCATGCGTCTCTTCTGAAAGTTTCTCAAACAGCCCCTGCACTGTGGGCCAGTCAAAGCCCACGTGCGCGGCCTTGGAGCTGATCTTGTGGGCCTCCTGCAAGGCCGGCATTTTTGAGGAAACGCCATCGAGCAACAGCTCCGGTTTGGTCTGCAACTCTTCGCCGCTATTCTGCAAACTTTTTCTCTTCTCTTCAGCCTTCAGCGCTTCCCAATTCTTAAGTACGGTAGAAGAATCATCTGCCTTTACGTCACCAAAAACATGAGGATGGCGATGAATCAGCTTGTTACTGAGAGCATCCAGAACATCGTCAATGGTGAATGAGCCCTGCTCCTGTGCCATCTCTGCATAGAAAAGCACTTGCAGCAGCAAATCTCCCAATTCGCCAGTGAGTTCCTTCCAGTCTTTATTGTCAATGGCTTCCAGAACTTCGTACGTTTCTTCTAGGGTATATCGCTTAATGGTGTCAAAGGTTTGCTCGCGGTCCCACGGGCATCCGCCAGGGGCGCGGAGCCGGGCCATGATGGCGACTGCACGTTCGAATTTTGCGCCTGTTGACACAAAATTAATGTATCATTGCGGCGACTTCCCCAAAAACCAGGCTTGGTAAAAGCAGCTGAACGCCAGGAAAAGATGGCCTCCCGGGGTCCATATGACTTTCTATTTGAAGAGTAGCAGCAAGAACGTGCTCAAGAGCGCGCTAGACGCTCGTAAACTCCTGCCATTTGCCTTCGTCCTGATGCTCGCCTTCCTGGTGGCCATGGCCTGGGACAGTTTTTCCCGCACGCGTGAGCTTCTGAGTTCGCAGGTGTATGTGGAACACACCCACCAGGTGCTCTATGAAATGGACGCTATTCAAGACGGATTAGGAGACGCGCGTGAGGCGTGGCTCCACTACGTGTTGACCCCGGAACAACAGGACCTGGATACCTTCGCCGAGTCTTCAAAGCAAGTCTGGAAGCGGGTTGCGCGGGTGGAAGAACTGACCAAGGACGACCCTACACAACAGGAACGGATCAAGCAACTTCAAGTCTGGATCACGGAAGAATTGAAGCAGCTGGGCGACAACCTGCGCACCAATAAAACGCTGCTGATCTACCACAGCCCGGCCACGGACTTTAAACAGGACCGCGTGCGCAACGCGGTGCAGAAATTCAAAGACGAACAAGAAATCATTCTGCGTCAACGCAACCTGGCGGCCCAGGCACGCGCTGAGGAAGTGGAGCGCAGCGTTTCAGTCCGCGTGGGCGGCTTTAGCGCGCTGATGGCTGTGCTGTTTCTGCTGGTCATCCGTGAATCAAAGAAGCTGCGCATCGCTGAGCAGGCGGCATTGCACTCACAAACCAAGCTTGAAGGCTCACTGCTCCAACTGCAAATTGAAACCGAGAGCGGCAAGCTGCTGAACGAACTGCAAGCCAACCTTCAAATCTGTGTAAATGCGCCAGAGGCCTATGAAGTATTAGGTGCATACGCGCAGAAATTTATTCCTGACAGCGCTGGCGCGGTTTTTGCCATTGATAGTTCGCGCAACCTGATGGGGGTGATGGCGAGCTGGGGCGAATCGCTCAGTCCCACGCAGCACATCCTCTCGCCGGAAGATTGCTGCGCCATGCGCGGCGGCCGGCTCCACTTACGCATGGAGCATTCTCAGGGCCTGGCTTGCCGGCATTTCAGCGGAAGCATTCCTGATTTCTATGCCTGTCTGCCTTTGGCGGCCCTGGGCGAAACACTGGGCATCCTGCATATCAGCGCCTCTAGTTCCGAATTGTTTACCGCGGCAAGGCTTGCCATGATCCAGCAGGGCGGCGAATACGCGGCATTACGGCTGGCCAATCTCCGGCTGCGTGAAAAGCTGCATGACCAGTCGATTCGTGATCCGCTCACCGGCCTCTATAACCGCCGGTTTCTTGAGGCAACGCTGGAACAGGAGCTGCATCGCTCCAGCCGCCATCACACCGGCCTGGGTGTAATTATGGCGGACATCGACAAGTTCAAGCTGTTCAATGACACCTTTGGCCATACCGCAGGGGACATCGTACTGAAAGAAATAGCGTCATTGTTCAAGCGTTCCGTTCGTACCGAGGACATTGTGTGCCGCTACGGTGGAGAAGAGTTTCTCATCGTCCTGCCGGACGCCTCTCTGGAAAGTGTGCGCGAGCGCGCTGAACAAATGCGCGAAGCGATCGTGAAATTGGAGCTGCAACATGCAGGACATGCCCTGGGCAAGATTACGGCATCGCTCGGCATCTCTTTTTCTCAGGACGGAGTGCTCACTCCGGACATCCTGCTGCGCTATGCTGACGAGGCGCTGTATGAATCGAAACGGCGTGGCTGCAACTGCGTAAGTCTGAGTGAGTCGGTAGTCAACCTGCTGGCGGAAGAACAGGCCAAAAACCCGGCGCCCACGCCGCTAAGCTTCAAGATCGCACAGAGCTAGCGCAACCGCTTTGCTGGGCGACACGACTCATCCTACCCCAGTACTTGTAGTAAACTTGATTTTTGCGCTCGTTTGCTGCATCTATTTAAAGAGGGCCTGATGCTGGTTTTCCCCTGTTCAGGCCGCTGACTTTCTCATGAATCAGAAATCTCCGAAAAATCCGCTGGGATATGTGACCTTTGCCCTGCATTCCCATCTGCCGTATGTGGTCAACCATGGAACGTGGCCTCACGGGATGGAGTGGCTGCATGAAGCGGCGGCGGAGACCTACCTGCCCTTGTTGCGGGTTTTCAGGGAATTAGAACAACAGGGCCTGGCGCTTAAGGCGAACGTAAATCTTTCGCCCATTCTGCTGGAACAACTTTCGCATCCGGTTTTCAAGGACGAGTTTCCCAAATACCTGTTGCGGAAAATTCAGGCGGCGCACAAGGACGCGGACGAGTTCGCGATCAAGGGCGAACCGCACATGATTGAAGTGTCGCGTTTCTGGCTGCGGTTTTATGAGCAGGCACTGCGCCAGTTTGACGAGCTTGACTCGAACATCATCCGCGGGTTCCAGCACTTTTACGATACCGGCGCCATTGAAATCATTACCTGCGGCGCAACTCATGGATATTTTCCCTTGCTGGGAACTGACGCTTCCATCCGCGCGCAGGTCCGCACGGGCGTGGAAACGCACGAGCGTTTCTTCGGCAGGAAGCCGCGCGGCATCTGGCTCCCGGAGTGCGGGTATCGTCCCGCCGGCCCGTGGCAATTCCCTGTTTCACTTGACGGGTTCAGTTCGCCGTACGGCCGGCAGCCGTTTGACCGTGTAGGAGTGGAAGAGATTCTGTCTGAAAACGGACTTGAGTTTTTTTACGTTGATACTCATCTGGTTGACAGTTCCACGCGGTTCACGCCGTATCAGTTGATGGCGGGCGGGGTGCCGCTCGCGCTGGAGACGGCGTCAGACCATCCGGGCAAGAGTTTCTACCGGCCCTACTATGCTGAGAGCCCTGCCCCGGATGCGCAAGTGGCTTTCTTCACCCGCGATCCGCGCACGGGCGTGCAGGTGTGGAGCGGTGATAGTGGCTATCCCGGCGACGCAAATTATCTGGAGTTCCACAAAAAGCGCTGGCCCGGCGGCAATCGCTACTGGCGTATTACCGGGCCAAAGATTGATCTTGGCCTCAAGCAGCCATATGATCCGGCAGTCGCGCTGGAGCGGACGCGCGAACATGCGAAACATTTTGCCCGCATTACCACTGAAACCCTGGAACGTTACGGCAACAATGGCGCCGGCGCTCCCCTGCTGACCGCTCCGTTTGACGCTGAGTTGTTTGGGCACTGGTGGTTTGAGGGGCCGGAGTGGTTGAAGCAGGTGGCGCTCGAGTTTTCGCGGCCAGAGTCGCGGATCAAGCTTATTTCCTGCCCCGAATATCTGAGCCAGTATCCGCCGGAAGCGTACGTTGCCTTGCCGGAAGGATCATGGGGCGCGGAGAGCAACAACAGCGTCTGGCTGAATGAAAACACCGCGTGGACGTGGAAGCACATCTATCCCGCGGAACTGGCTGTGCAACAGATGGCCAACACCGGTCTTTGGCGCGGCCATGAGACTGCCACGCGGCTGGTCAAGCAGATATGCCGTGAATTGCTGCTGCTGGAATCCTCAGACTGGCAATTTCTCATCACCACCAAAGCGGCCCGCGACTATGCGGAAAAGCGGTTTAATACTCATCTGGAGCAGTTCCGCTGTCTGCTGGATATCTGGCGCCGCTTTGAGACAACCCATCAGATTCCAGCGAACAAGCTCCTGGAACTGGAAGCCATTGAATTGCGCGACCCCATCTTTCCCGAAATTGACCCGGACCTGTGGGCCACGACAAAAGCGGTGCTTGATCACGCGCACCTGTAAGTCATTTGAAAGCCAGACTTTCCCCCGATGAACTGCCTTCCGGCAGTTATGTTCGGAAGTAATGTTGCCGTAGACCGAAAAAGCATCTAAATAAGATGTAAGCGTGAGTAGCCCAATCCCAAATCAGGACCAGAACTTTGACGTTCTGGTGATCGGCGGCGGTATCAACGGTGTTGCCATTGCGCGCGAATGCGCGCAGTGGAGCAAACGTACGCTGCTGGTTGAGCAAAACGATTTTTCCTCCGGTACCACCAGCCGGTCCACCCGGATCATCCACGGTGGACTGCGCTATCTGGAACACGCGGAGATTGGCCTGGTGCGGGAATCCCTGCGCGAACGGGAGCGTCTGCTGAGCCAGTTGCCACATCTGGTGCGTCCGCTGCAATTTCTGCTGGCTTTGCCGAAGAAATCACGCTCACTGCGCCGGAGTTCTCTGGCCATCAGAACAGGACTTTGGCTCTACCATCACTGGGCCGGAGGCAAGCGCCCACCTTCTGACGACAAGGCGGCATTTGAGCAGCAGTTGGATAGCGGCAACAGCTGGTCCATCTACGCGTACGAGGACGCGCAGTGCGAGTTTCCTGAGCGGCTGGTTGCCGAATGGCTAACGGAAAGCGTTGCCGCCGGGGCCGTGGCCTGTAACCATACAGAGCTGCTGGAGATTACCCGCGGCAACGGACGCGTGACGGGAGCCCGGCTGCGCGACCGCATTTCCGGACAGGAATACGCTATTCACGCCACGCACATTGTGAATGCAACCGGCCCGTGGGCAGACACGGTCATAGCCGCTTCAGGAATATCCACGCCGCGTATGATCGGCGGTGTGCGCGGCTCTCATCTTGTTCTGCCAAAATTCACGGGCGCTCCTGAGCAAGCCATCTATACTGAAGCCATTGATGGCCGGCCGATTTTTGTGGTTCCCTGGAACGGCCAGCTCCTGGTGGGCACAAGCGAAGTTGCCGACGCCAATGTTCCTGACAATCCGCAGCCCAGCCCGCAGGAAATTGAATATCTCTTCCAGAGCTTTGCCCGTTTATTCCCCCGTTCAGGCCTCACCCAGGCCGACGTGCGCTATGACTTTGCCGGAATCCGCCCACTTCCCTTTGCTCCGGGTAAGCCGTCCTCTTCACTGACTCGCAGACATGTTCTGCATGACCACACCGGCGAAGGCGCTGCCGGCTTGCTTTCAGTGATCGGCGGCAAACTCACCACGGCCGCCAGCCTTGCCCGCGACGTGGTCCGCAAGCTGGGCGTGGATGTGCCGGAGCCGGTCAATGTCTTTGCTTCCCCTGCCGCTGAAGAAGATGTGGAATCCACCGTCCGGCAGTGGGCGCGGCTGGTGGCGTGCAAAGCCAAGATTCCCACGGGCTGTGCTGAAGCGATCGCGGAATGGCATGGCCGCCACGCTCTTGCGATTGCCCATGCAGCGTCTCTCGACGAACGCCTGCGTGAACCGCTCTGCCCGCATAGCTGCCATCTGGTGGCGGAGGCCGTGGAAGCGGTGGCGCATGAATCCGCTGTCACGCTGGGCGATATTCTTCTGCGCCGCGTGCCTGTAGCTCTGGGAGCCTGCTGGTCAGAAGAGTGCAGCCGTGAGGCCGCACACAAAATCGGCCGCGCGCTGGGCTGGGACCAGTCCCGCATCTACCTGGAGTTGCTGCGGCTGGAAGAGGAGCGGGAGCAATTCCTGCATCCACGCCATGGTCAGGCTGTAAATCCGAAGCCCGGCTGTGGCAGCCCGGTAAGGAACGTGCAGCACTACTGAATTTTGAGCTTCTCCAGCAGAATGTCAGGATTGATGGGCTTGGCGAGCACCTCAAACGAACAGCCCTCGGCCCGTACTTTTGCCAGCAGACCGCTGGTGGCGGCCTGCCCTGAAAAAAGAATGATCCGGCAGTTCGGAAGAAATTTCATGATGGCTTTTGCCGTGTCAATTCCGTCCATGCCGGGCATGATCACGTCAGTCACAACCGCATCCGGACGAATCATTTCTGCCCATTGAATTGCAGATTTGCCGTTGGACACAGCCACTGCATCGCGTCCTTCCCCGGTCAGGATGTTAACCAGCGTATCCGCAATGATTGGTTCATCATCCACCACGATGATCTTCACTCGTTGGCAACCCCGCTTGAAATTGCACTTTTGCTGGACGCAGCCGTCATCCTGTTTGGCCCTGGGCCATTGTCCTTTCCTTCCAGGGGCAGGAAAATTGAAAAAACAGTTCCGTGTTGCGCCGGTCCGGTTCTGCTCTTAACATAAATGACTCCACCGTGTTTCTCAATGATATTGCGCGTAATCCACAAGCCAAGGCCGGTGCCAATATCCTCCTTGGTGGTAAAGAACGGTTGGAACAGGCTGCTCATGTGCTGCGGTGCGATGCCGGAACCCGTATCAAGCATGGTGATTCGGACCCCAGGCGCCCCGGAGTTAGTCCATGCATGCGACTTTGAAACTCTGATAATCATTGACCCGCCTGTAGGCATCGCATCAATGGAGTTGGTGATCAGATTGGAAAACGCCTGGCGAATTTCTCCGGCAAGAGCCCTGATTTGAATATCTTCGTCGTATTGCTTTACAACTTTGATTTTCCGCACTTCAAGGCGCGTCGCGTACAGAAGAAGCAGGTCATCCAGAACCTGCGCAACATTAAAACGGACCGGCGAAGAAGTGTCCCGATAGAACCCAAGCGTCTGCCGGGTAATATGGGCAACGCGGTCAAGCTCACGCCCAGCCAATTCCAGATACGCCGCTACTTTTTTTGCATCACCCACATCCCGTCTGGACAAATAGACCAGATTGGTGACCGCGGCCAGCGGATTGTTGATTTCATGCGCCACAGTGGCGGCGAGCCGGCCGGCGGCTGCCAGTTTTTCCGTTGTCCGTAATGTGCGCTCGACCTTCTTGTTCTCCGTAATATTGCGGATGATCTTTGCCGCGCCGACCACTTTTCCATGTACGTCCTTTACGGGCGATATGGTCAGCGATACATCCACTCGTTCGCCATTTTTCTTTAACCGGACGGTCTCAAAATGGTCGATTCTTTCACCGCGCTTGATCTTACTCAGGATCATGGGTTCGTCCTGATGCAATTCCGGAGGAATGATCAGCATGACCGGCTGTCCAATGATCTCATCGGCCTTATACCCGAATAGCTTCTCGGCGCTTTTGTTCCAACTGGTGACGACTCCATTCAGGTCCTTGCTGGCAATTGCGTCATCAGAAGATTCCACGATTGCGGCCAGCCTCCGTTGCGCCTCTTCGGCTTCCTGGCGCGGGCTAATGTCACGCGTAACGGCGAGCTGTGCGATTGACCCGTCAGAGTTCTGGAGCGGAGCGGCATGAGTTTCCATGCAGCGGCGAACGCCCTTCAGGCCAATCATGTCGAACTCCAGAGAACCTTTTTCGCCGCCACAAATTCTGCGGTTGAATTCCCGGAACCTGTCCCGGTCCTCCGGCGCGATCAGGTCGTACACGCTTTTTCCAATTACCATTTCCGCATAGTCAGCGCCTACCATCGCCAGGCCCGCGGAATTCATATGCAACACCGTGCCGTCAGCAGCAACGATCTTTACGCACTCGGGTGTTGTTTCAACAATGGCGCGAAGGCGATCTTCACTCAATTGCAACCGCTGCCGCTCCAACTCGGCTTCCGCCCGAAGCTGGACCTCACGCTCCGTTGCCTCGCGACGCAGATGGCTGATGTTGGCAAAAAACTGCGTCAGCTTATCCAGTTCAGCCAGTTCCTCACGCTGGCGCGCGATCTCACGCTCATGCGCCTTCTTCTCTGTAATGTCACGGCCTTCGGCGGTGATGAATACGACCTTGCCGCGCTCATCCTTCACCGGCATGAGCGAGGCGTCAATGATGACGGTCTCTTTGCCGCCCGCGCGTCCGTAGATTTCCGCATCCCAGCGTACGAATTCGCCTTGTGAGGCGCGCCGGATCGAATCTCTGAGTGTCGCATTGATCTCCTCTGAGACCTGCCACCAGAAGGTCGTCCAGAACGGCTTCCCCTCAACATCGGAGAGCTTAATCCCTACAGCATCGAGCGCCACCTGATTGATTTCCAGCACCGTGCCATTGGCATCCAGCAGTCCCACAAACTGGGCCATGGAGTCCAGTGTGATGCGCGCGAGCTTTTGCCGGTACTGTTCACGAGTATCGCCGGCCAACAGCTCAGTGCCGCGGACGTTGATGAGCTTTGACGGATTCGTTATCAAGAAGACATGCTCCCTGCTTACATCACAATGTTGTAGCGAAGAGACTCAACCCCTGCGCCGCCTTCATGATCGCTTAAGCAGAGCATCCTGCGTCCTCAGCGAGATAGTGAAGGGCCGATTTAATTTTGGGCCACAAAGACTACAGTTCAGGTCCGGCGTTTAGAGTTGGTTCTGCGCGTCTACGCCCTGCGTGCCAACTGATGATGCTGATCCTGCCTTTGGCGAGTGATTTGAAATGCGTTCGAAAAACGAGATGAGAATGATGTGCTTCCATATCTGCCAATCGGACAAAGACCGGGGACCCCGTCTGTATGGTCCATTCTATTTTCCGCGCATAAGCCCGAGCTTGAAGATTTGGATGCCTTAATCCGGAGTTATGCTGCTTGCCGTCCAGATCACCTCAGCCTCCGATCAGGCTCCGTTCATTATCTTCGTTCATTATCTAGGATTCCAAAAGACTTACACAAATTCAATCCCGGGGATCAATGCTGGTCTCAATGACCAGCTTTGGTAATGCCGGCGATTTTGGCGGCCCTCTGCCTGCACCTTCAGCCTGTACCCCTGCCCCATCCCCATTCCACGCCATTCCACCCGACTCACACCCCATGTCACCCCACGTCACCCCGGCTTGTGAGGTAAATTTTTGGGTTGAGACATCTCAGAACATCTCCACTCGGCTGGGAGAATCGGCAGAGGGTCACAAAATGGCTTCTTGGTTATCTAACCGCTGATTGCTAAGTGCCGACTGCTAGATTTTCAATGACCTTTCCTGCTCGCACCCTGAGGCGCTGCTGCACTCTAGCGCATTTTTTTAAGCGAATCAATAGCGAATAAGGACATTGCCTAGGCCACCACCTCCATTGCGCCTGACTTGAAACCGTCTATGGGTTGAATTCGAACTTCACTTCAAGCACGGTTTCTTTGGGGGCTGGCTCATATTTCCATTTCTTGACGGCCCGGATCAGGGCATCCACCAGTACAGGGTTGCCACCCAGTTCTTTGGCGCTGGTCACTCTGCCGTCCGGGGCCACAGTGACCGTCACGCGTGCGATGCCTTTCAGGTTCAGGCGTCGCGCGAGTTCGGGATACTCCGGTGACACGCTCGATTTCAGCTTGCGCGTTGACTCCTGGTCCTGCTGCTGCACAGTCTGGGGAAAAACCCAGCATGAGACCAGCAGCAGTCCCAGAAAGACGACCAGCGCCCGACCCAGGTTCCTTGTTCTATTCTTCTCCACGTTGTGACCCATAACCTCTCATTGTTTCGAACGGGTCTTCCTGGTGATCAAAGGCGGTTAGAACTCCAGCTTCAGGCCAAACTGTATCTGCCTGGACTGGGTATTGTTGATCAGCAACTGGCTGCTGGAAATGCCGAAGTTGGGGTTATTGATCGCCTGCGCCGGCGGTGCAAAGTTAACGTGGTTGAGCAGATTGAAGAACTCGCTGCGGATCTGCAAACTGTACTTTTCATCCACCCGGATGCGTTTGGAGAACGAGGCATCCAGATTGAAGAGCCCGGACGCGCGGTACGCTCCGCGTCCCAGACGCTGGCTTACATCCAGCACTCCCAGCCCAGCGGCCACAGGAGAAGTGCACGACCCCGCGGTCCAGGTGGTGCACTGGAGTTGCTGGGCGCCGGAGTTCGAAGACCCCAGGGTAGAAAGATTGCCCGTCGCCACAGCCCGGTCGGTTGCATCGCCGTCGTAGTTGGCGTCCACACCGGCATAAATCGGCAATGGCTCACCACTCTGGGTATCAATAATGGTTGCGACCTGCCAGCCGCTCATCAGTTTGTCCGCGAAGCCGCTGGCTCCATGGAAAAAGAGTTTGTTGCGCCCAAACGGCAGCTCATAAATCATGTTTGCGACCAGCCGGTGTCTTGCGTCAAAGGACGAATCTCCGTAGTTGGCGCGCGAACTGACCGGCGAGGTGTACTGGCTCACGAACATGGCTGCGGCCTGGTCCATGGTCAGCGAGGGATTTCCTGTAGCACAGCGCATGGCGTTCATCATCGAGAATGGGTCAGCTGCTCCACCGAAGACGCCCGCGCAGCCGGAGCCTGGCGCCAAAGTGGGCGCCAGCATGTTGTTCAACCGGTTGACCATATATTGGTCTGTAGATGAACCCAGGACCTCAGTGATGCTGTCAAGCGAATGCGACCAGGTATATGACGCCTGGAAAGTCAACCCGCGCGAAATCCTCTTGGTTAGCTCAGCCTGAAGTGATTGGTAGCGGGAAACACCGTTGCTGGTCAGGGTTGTGAATGCTCCGAAAGGCCCCGTGATGACATTGTTGGCCATGTCACTCGGGTTTCTCGCCAGAAAGAGCGAACCGTTGCTGGGACGGAAGGCGTTCGCGAACGCAGCGCCGAAGTTAGGGCTTTCATTCTGGGCGAGATGGTTTCCGGTCGAAGCTGCGTAGCTTACGTTGAGCAACGTGTCTTTGGTGACTTCACGAGAGACGGTCACATGCCACCGTTCCATGTAAGGACTGCGGAAACCAGGGTCAACGCTGCTGATGTTGTAAGGCGTTGTGGTATCCATAGCAGAAGATCCCTGCACTCCGTTGTAGGAGAAGAACCCAATGGTCGATGGGATTACAAACGGCGGATTGTTACGGTACTGGTTCATGATCAATCCAAAGGTGTGGTCATAGAAGATTCCGTAGGCGGCGCGGACCAGCGTCTTGCCGTCTCCACGCACGTCCCAGGCAAGGCCCACACGCGGAGCGAAATTGTTCCGGTCAGCGCAGAATGGATCGATGCCGAATTGAGAAGGCCGGATCACGGCTACCTGGCTCATTCCCGTGCCGGCTGGAAGAGACTGGCACGGCATCGGTTTGCCGTTCTGCATCATGAAGGCATTGGTGATCAGGTTGTTCGCCTCTGTAGGCGGCAGGTTCAGCTCATAGCGAAGGCCGTAGTCCAGCGTGAGCCGCGGAAAGAGGCGGTAGGAATCGGCGACATAGAAATCCGTTTCCCAGTTCCGGAAACCGCGCATTCCGGTGTTGTTGTAGGCGTAAAAATACTGGAGTTGCGCCAGCACCAGGCCGGACTGGAGGCTGAAAGGATTGCTGCTGTCCATGACCATCAACGGCCGCCGGAACACCTGGTTATCGTCGTTCACCTGCAAGCGGCGAACTTCCGCGCCCGCGCTGATCTGATGTTTGCCTTTGATCCATACTACGGAATCCTGGAAATAAAAAGAGTTCTCTGCTCCCTGTTCGGGGACCCAGAACGCCGGCCCAACCGGGCTGAAGAGGCCGGTTGACATCACGATGTACGGGAAACCGTTCGTCGAAGTCAGTGAGTTTACAAAAGGCTGCCCGGCATATGGGCCGTCTGTGCGGGCGGTCCCGGACTGCAATACCGAAGCCGACTCCGTATCGCTGGCAAATGAATCACTGCCGCGGCTGAAGCCGAAGCGAGTGGTGTTGTATAACGTCGGCCGGATCATCCAGTTATCACCCAGCACGCCATACCATTTGCGTGCTGCCATGATCTGGCTGGTGCCTGGGATGCCGTCACCCGCAAGGTGCTGCGATCCCTTGGCCGTGGAAAGGGTTACGAAAGCCTGATGGGTGTTATGGAAGCTACGGTCCAGGCGCAGGAATCCAGTGTCCTGGTCTCTTCCGTTATCGAAGCTCGAATTGTAGATTCCCGCAAGCGCACCTGGGCTCACCGGGGTGTTAGGGGACGGATACGCTGCCTGCAACAGGCTGGCCCACGCGGGATTTGTCACGGTGGCCAGGAAATCGGGCGTCGGCACCAGAGCATTGATGGGGACCTGCTGCCTCTGGCGGAAGCCTTCATAAGCCAGCGAATAGAACATGTTCGCCGGCTTGATCTTGCCGCCGAAGTGCGCACCGAACTGGTTCTGCTTGAAGGGATCTTTATGCCCCGCGGGATCGAAATAGGTCCTGGAATCGAGCACGTCATTGCGCAGGAATTCCCACAACGAGCCGTGTAACTTCTCCGTGCCGCTCTTAGTGACGATGTTGACGGTGGCGCCGGCGCTGCGGCCGTATTCTGCGGTCGCGTTGCTGGTGATCACACTGAATTCATCCAGCGCGTCCAGCGGAATGCCACTGGTACTGATGTTGATGCCCGGGCCGTTGGGCATGAAGGCCCCGTTGGCATCGCCACCGTCCACGATGAAGCTATTCGCCGTCCCGCGCGCTCCTATCACGGCATGGCCCGAGCCATAGGGATCGCTAAATGCGCGTGTGACGCCCGGCTGGGTATAGATCAGGTCGGAAAAGTTGCGCCCGTTTAGCGGAAGTTCCTTCATGCGCACCGGGTCCACCAGGCCACGTAGGAACGTCTGTTGCGGAACAATGCTCACCTGGTTGGCGTTGACCTCGACGACTTGCGTGGCCTCTTTCGGGGTGAGTGTCACATTCAGTACCCGAACCTCGTTCAGGTCCAGAACGATGGAACCAACGTTCGCGGGAGAAAAGCTTTCCCTCTCCACGGTGAGCTGGTAGGTTCCAGACGGCACGTTGACGAAGAGATATTCCCCTTCGTCATTGCTAACGCCAACGGCGTTGAAATTGTTGTTGCCTTTCAAGGTCAGACTGGCGCCGGAAACGGCAGCTTTGCTGCCGTCAAAAATCCGGCAACGAAGCCGGGTTCCTGACTCAGCGGCCCACAGGGTACACGTCAGCACAGTCGCCACAAGGGCGAGAAGCAAGTTCTGGGATTTCATCCGATCTCCTGAGCAAGCAAAACTTGAGCGAGCAAAAAACTTTGCAGCCAGCGTAGCGGCTCAGGATTAAAGAAAGCAAATTACCGCGGTAACAAGGGCGGTCATCGGACCGCCGGGCAATCATCGGCCATGACGACGCTGGAGTTTATTGAGCAAACAGACAAGCTTCCTTCAAATGGACCTGAGCTTTTCCAAGCACTACAGACGCCGACACAAACGCGATCGCCCTGCTCCGCACCGCCAAATGCGGCTTCGCGAGGCCAGACGCGTGGTCTAATCGCAAGGCATTGCTTGTGTATTACAAACTGGTGCTGTGATTTGGAAGAAATTGACCAAATCGATCCTGATCCGCGGAAGCCCTGGGTCAGCTCTGCGGCAGTGGAACACTGTACTGTGATGCGATAAGCTGCCACTGACCATTGATTTTCATCCAGACATCGGTCAGTCGATCACGGTACTCGTAGCGCTTGCCCTTTGCAGTCCCTGTCTCATGGTATGCGCCGGTCACAACAGCTACGTTCCCGTGCATATGTACCCTCAGGTCCGATTCTTCCGCCAGGTCCACTTGCACCGAAGTATCGGCAGTGTGGGCCATGTAGCCAACTTTCCCGAATATACTGCCATCCTCGACGGTAATAATGAAGTCTTCAGCAAGCAAGGAAGTCAAAATCGGTATGTTGCGCTGCCTGTAGGCGTCAGTCCATTTCTTTTCCAAGGCAAGAATCTTCGCCGCCTCGGGGGACGTCTGTTGAGCACGTGAGAGCATGGGCAGGCAGCAAAGGAAGCAAAGCGTGACCAGTCGTTGAGTGCGCATGGCTCTTTATTGCACAGTTCCGGCGTAACGACAAGTCATTTGCGAGGAGCCTGTGTATGCCCTGCCGGCATGTTCAGCCTAAGAGATGTTAGACCAGCAATGTGAAATCAACCTGCCACGTCTACACACTTCAAGGAATTGGGCACTTCCGCAATCCATCCACCGCCTACCACCACATCGCCGTCATAGAACACTACAGCCTGTCCTGGGGTAATAGCGCGCTGCGGCTGATCGAACGTCACGCGGACTTCGCCGTTCGGCGCGGGCTCAAGCACGGCGGGCGCCGGCTCATGGCGATGGCGTATCTTGGCGGTCACGCGCACCGGCGCGTTGGCGGTAACGGGCTTTATTGAGTCGCCGGGCGTAGGGGCATTCGCATCAGCGCCAGGCGCATGCAATCCATCAATAGAAATCCAGTTCAGCTTGTGCGCGATCAGCGTACGAGACAACAGATCATCATTTCCGCCAACCGTCACTTTGCCCTCCGCGCCGTTGAGGTTGATCACGTAGAGCGGCGAACCTGTGGCCACGCCAAGTCCCTTGCGCTGTCCCACGGTGAAATTGTGCACGCCTTCATGATGTCCCAAGACCTTGCCGTCGGCTGTGACCAGTTCGCCGGATGTATCCGGCAGGCTCTCACCCTGCTCGGCAAGATAGGCGTCAATAAATCGCTTGTAATCGCCGCCTGGAACAAAGCATATCTCCTGCGAATCGGGCTTCTCCGCCAGCGCGAGGTGGTGCTCGCGGGCCAGCTCTCGCACCTGCGGCTTATTCATGTGGCCCAGCGGAAAGAGCGTGCGGCTCAGCTGCTCCTGCGTCAGGCCGAAAAGAAAGTATGTTTGGTCCTTGGCCGGATCGGCGGCCCGGCGCAGCAGCCAGCGATTGCGCGCGGCATCAAACTCACAGCGCGCGTAGTGCCCTGTGGCAAGAAGGTCGGCGCCAATCTGGCGTGCGGTCAACAGCAGCTGGTCAAACTTGAGATGGTTATTGCACAAGCTGCAAGGAATCGGTGTGCGTCCGGAAAGATACTCGTCAATGAACGGACGCACCACGTCACGCTCAAAACGCTCCTCATGGTTCACCACGTAATACGGAATACCCAGGTCTTCGGCAACGCGGCGGGCATCATACACATCATCTATAGAGCAGCAGCGGCCCTGTACCTGCTCCGGCATGCCCTCATGTCCGGCGAGCCGGCGCTGGTTCCAGAGTTGCATGGTCAGGCCTACCACGTTGTGCCCCTCAGCACGAAGCATGGCCGCAACGGTGGAAGAATCCACACCGCCGGACATTGCTACCGCAATGGTTTGGGCTGCAACGGTTCGGGCGCCGGTATTGGGCTCTGTGGGCATAAAAATATCTGCTTTGATTATAGATGGTACCCTATGGATACAGGGCCTTGCGGAGCAACTCTGCCGCCTCTGGTGAGAAAATATTAATACGTTCGGCGGCCGGCTTTTTTCGTAATTCAAAGCTGAAGCGCTTTTTTCTTCAATATTGTTTTAGCTGGTCTACAATTCTCCTCCAAATTATTGAGCTAGCCTGCAGTCATTTATAGTGCAAATGCAGCGGACGGATTCAGACACCGAGAAAGATCCAATCCTGAAAGCGCCAGTTGCCCAACTGGAACGCGAGGTGGCGGAGCTGCGCCGGCTGCTCGCCGTGTTCATGCCGCAGGTGCCCAGTCAGCAGCCTCATCCTGCGGATGAACACCCGGGGGGCTACAGTGAAACGCAATATCGTGCACTGATTGAACTCTCGCCCCAGGTGGTATGGATCTCCGATGCCAAAGGCCTGGCAACCTATGCGAACCAGTACTGGTTTGATCTGACCGGCCTGACTCTGGAACAGACGCTCCTTGGCGGTTGGACACAGGTGGTTCATCCGGAGGACGCAGAGAGAATTTACCCCATGTGGGAGAAGGCAGCCGCGCAAGGCGCAGCGTGGGAATGTGAGTTTCGCATCCGCAGTGCCAGTGACGGGCAGTATCGCTGGTATGCCAGCCGCGGCCTGCCGCTGCGGGACGCATCCGGACAGATCACCCAATGGATGGGCGTCGCACTCGACATTCATGACCGCAAAGTCGCAATGGAACTTCTGGCGGAAGCCGATGATCGCCTGCGTCTGGCGGTAGAAGCGGCAAACATCGGCGCATGGGACCATCATTTGCACACCGATCAGGTTGAATGGTCACCCAGGGCACGCCAGATCTTTGGATTTACCGGTGAAGGGCAGCCAAGTTTTGAATGGTTTTTCTCACACATCCATCCGGAAGACCGCATTCGCGTGAGGGAAAAGCTTGAGAGGGCTGCGGACCCGGCAATCCGTTCAGATTACGATGTGGACTATCGTTTCAGCATGCCGGATGGCACGTTCCGATGGATCCTGGCCCGGGGCAAAGTTTTTTTTGATGGCGAAGGACCGTCAGCACGCGCCCTGCGCACCGCCGGAATGGTGGTTGATATTACAGACCGCAAACAAGCTGAGTGGGAGCGCGCCATGCTTACCGCCACTCTGCAGCACAGTCCGGACTTCATCGGCATTACCGATCCGAAAGGGAAAACAGTCTTTCTCAATAAGGCCGGCCAGAAACTTGTGGGTCTGAACAGTGACGCTGAAGCTGAATCAAAGTCCGTCTATGACTTTTTGCCGCCTCGGGAAGTACAGGTTCTTGAGGAAGAAATTCTGCCTGCGGTTAAACAACGTGGCGTGTGGGAAGGCCGATTCTCGCTGCGGCACTTTGTTACCGGTGAGACCATTCCATTTGACACGCGCTGCTTTGGCATATTCGATGCAGCGGGAAACCTTAGCAACATAGCCACGGTGAGCCGGGACATCGCGGAGAAGGAAAAACTGGAGGAACAACTCCGCATGGCCCAGAAAATGGAAGCCATTGGACGGCTGGCAGCCGGCATCGCGCATGATTTCAACAATCTGCTGACCGTGGTGCGGGGCTCCGCCGAGGTGCTGACACAGCGGCTGCCTGAAAGCGCCACTGACCTGCATCATCGCCTGCGTGAGATTCATGTCGCCGCAGACCGCGCCAGCGCCCTTACGGACCAATTGCTCACTTTCGGGCGCCGTCAGATGGTCTTTCCCCAGGTCATCAATCTTAATCATGTCGTACTTGGCATGGATGAGATGCTGCGGCGCCTGGTTGGAGAAGAGATTACGCTCACGGTCTCTCTTGATCGCGATCTGTGGAACGTAAGAATGAACCCCTCACAGGCGGACCAGATTCTGATCAACTTTGCCGCTAATGCACGCGATGCCATGCCTGCGGGAGGAAATATCTCAGTAAGAACCTGGAACCAGACGCTGGACGGCAGCGCGGCCCAGGCCGAAGGTCTCCATGCCGGAGAGTACGTTTGCCTTTCAGTTGTTGATAGTGGCGTTGGCATGGACGCTGAAACACTACGGCACATTTTTGAGCCGTTTTTTACAACCAAAGAAATGGGGACTGGAATGGGACTGGCCACTGTGTATGGCATCGTGCAGCAATGTTCCGGCCAGGTTACGGCCCGCAGCTCCGCGGAAAAAGGAACAGAGTTCATCGTCTATCTTCCGCGAACCATGGAAAATGCAGTCGCTGACCCTGCTCCAGACAAAGCGACCGCTCCGTCAGTTGGATTGCAGACCATTTTGATTGTTGAAGACGAGCCCAGCTTGCGCGCATTGCTGGCGGATTATGTTCGTGAGAGCGGATACCGCATTCTTGAAGCCGCCAGCGCCACGGAAGCCATTGAGGTTGTACGCAACGAAAAACTTGATTTGCTCATTACCGATATCGTGATGCCAGGAGGAAGCGGACAGGACCTGGCTTCTACATTGTCCCTTTCTCATGCCGGGCTGCGCATTATTTTTATGTCCGGATATGCCGACAATGTCGCACTGCAGGAAGCAGCCAGCCAGCCGGGTGTGTTCTTTGTGCCGAAGCCATTTACACTAAAGCACATGTTGGAAAAAATCCGTGAAGCGCTGGGCGGTCCTCAAACTTCATCGGCACAATGATTTCAACGGGCTGGGCTGGCCGCTGTTTCTTTGCCTTCTTCTGTCGCACCTGATTTCCTGTCCGATGCGCGATTGCCCCATTTGTTCTGCGCGGGGCGCGGCTTGCGAAATTAGCGGATAAAGCGCCCGGGCGCGGACCAGGACAAACAAATTCTTAACAGACTGGCTGCTTCTGGTAAGCCGGGGATATTTCACGCAGTCGTGCCACCGTTTCCGGAATCACCTTGATCGCAAAGTCAATGTCTTCCCGCGTGGTCTGCTTGCCCAGGCTCAGGCGGATGCTGGCTCGGGCGCGCTGGTGCGGCAGTCCCATGGCAAGCAGCACATGTGAGGGCTCAATCGCCCCGGAGGAACACGCGGCGCCGCTCGACACAGCCAGCCCCTTAAGATCAAGTGCGATCACCAGTGCTTCTCCTTCAATGTGATCAAACCACAGGTTCGTAGTATTCGGGACGCGCGGCGCGCCAAGACCGTTCACGCCCACATCTTCCATGGCGCTTAGAATGGAATCCTGCAGACGATCGCGCATCGCGGACATTACCGCCGCACCACCACTTTCCAGCCAGTGCTTTGCGATTTCGGCTGCCTTGCCCAGACCCACAATTCCCGGCACGTTCTCCGTGCCGGCCCGGCGCTGGCGTTCGTGACTGCCGCCATAAATTTGCGGCTGAATCAGAGTTCCCTTCTTGATGAACAGCGCACCCGTCCCTTGCGGCGCGTGGATCTTATGCCCGGAAATGGTGAGCGCGTCACAGGCGATTTTCTGCACGTCAATCGTGATCTTGCCCGCGGCCTGCACTGCGTCAGTATGAAAGAAGACGTCTGCTTCCTGCGCAATACTGCCGATCTCCTCCACCGGCTGTATCACGCCGGTCTCGTTGTTGGCCATCATCACGCTGATCAGCCGGGTGTTCGGGCGCAAGGCCCCGCGCACATCATCCGGTCCAATTTCACCCCGGCTGTTGACCGGGACAAAAGTGACTTCGCATCCCATCTGCTCCAGGCGCTTGCAGCTGTTCATCACCGCGCTGTGCTCGATGGTGGAAGTAATAACGTGATCGCCGCGCTGCACCAGGCCGAAAATGCCCAGGTTATCTGCTTCCGTTCCGCCGCTGGTGAAAACAATCTCCGCCGGACGCGAATTCAAAAGCGCAGCGACTGAAGCGCGGGCCTTCTCCACGGCCGCGCGCGCGTGCTGGCCATGATGATGAATCGACGATGCGTTGCCGAACTGCTCCAGATAGAACGGCCGCATCGCCTCAAACACCTCCGGCAGAAGCGGGGTGGTAGCGTTGTTATCAAGGTAAACGCGGCGCATGGCTTTATTTTACTGCTTTTCTGAAATCCCGACCCTGAGCTTGCCGAAGGGGAGGGATCCCTACAGTAACGAAGCTTTAATCAACGCAAATCGGCGGGGTAGACAGGAACACGAAGCTCAACAAACGTGTGTTCCCTTGGAGGTCTTCGTAACTATAGGGCCCCCTCGCTGCGCTTCGGGGTTCCAGAAAAGCCAATTGCTAAGCTACCGCTTCTCCATCGGCACGTACTTATTCGGATACGCAGGACCGATGTAGTCGGCGCGCGGGCGGATCAACCGGTTGTCATCCAGTTGTTCAATCACGTGCGCGGCCCAGCCGCTGATGCGGGATACAGCAAATACCGGAGTGAAAAGATCCACGTCCAGGCCCAGGGTAGTGTAAGTGGAGGCCGAGTAGAAATCCACGTTGGCGTTGAGGCCTTTTTCTGTCTTGATGTACTGCTCGATCTTGGCGGAGAGCTCATACCACTTAGGGTTGGCGGAGCGGCCCAGGTCACGCGACATCTGCCGCAGGTGCGTCGCCCGTGGATCTTCCGTGTGATACACGCGGTGGCCAAAACCGGAGATCTTTTTCTTGTTGGCCAGCATGTCCTTCACGTAGTCCACCGGATCTGCGCCTTTTTTATCAATGTCAAACAGCATGCGCATCACGGCTTCATTCGCGCCGCCGTGCAGCGGCCCCTTCAGCGCTCCAATAGCGCTGGTAATGGCGGAATGCATGTCTGAGAGCGTGGCCGCGGTCACGCGCGCCGCAAAAGTTGACGCATTCAACTCGTGGTCAGCATGCAGAATCAGGGCAACATCCAGGGCCTTTTCCGCCGTCGCCGAGGGCTTCTCCCCATTCAACTGCAATAGGAAATTGGCCGCGTGGGAAAGTGACGGATCGGGATCCACAACGTTCTTGCCCTTGCGAATGCGGTCATAACCCGCCACGATCATGGCGATCTGTGAAGTCAGCCGGATCGCCTTGCGCACGTTGGCGTCATGGTCAATCTTTTCCGCTTCAGAATCATAAAAAGACAGCGCGGAAACGGCGGTGCGCAGCACTTCCATCGGCGTCGCGGTTTTAGGGACCCGGCGCATCATGTCATAGATGGCCGGATCGATCTTTCGCTCTGCTCCAAGTTTCTGTTTCAGGTCTGCCAGTTCGGCTTTTTTCGGCAGTTTTCCGAACCACAGCAGGTAGCAGGTTTCTTCAAACGTCGAGCTGTCGGCAAGTTCATGGATATCGATGCCACGATAGGCGAGCACACCCGCATCGCCGTCGATGTAGCACACCCCGGAACTGGCCGCGACTACGCCTTCAAGGCCTTTTGCAATTGTGCTTGTAGACATGATTTTTCCGCGCGTTCTGGCTTCTCCAAAGTGTGAGAAGCGGGTTCGTGCGCAACATTTCTTTATACTCCAATTGCTTTGTACTTGCCAACCGGCGTGAAAACGAAGGTAACGCCCCGGACGAGTGGTTCACCGCGGACGATTGGCGCCTTAGCCGGCTTTTCGCCCGCTGATTTCGGCCTTTCCCGGAGCAGGGCCGAAGTACCTGTAGTGGCCGGTAATCTTCCAATCAAATAAAACATCTTCGATCCTGGGCCCAGCGCCAATGTTGTGCTCAATCATGTACCGGCGGGTGAACATTGTTTTCCTGTCAACCACGATTCCAATATGCGTTGCCCCTCCGCCCAGCTCCCATGTCACCAGGTCGCCGGGGGCGTAGTCGTCAGCCCGGTTGGTAATCGGCAGGACCTCACCCTTGCGGCTGAAGAACACCATCAAATTGGGCACGCGGCGATGGTCAATGTTCGAATCCGGGCCCTGTCTGCGCCAGCGCCACTTGCTGGGATACGCGCTGAAGTTGGCCACCATATCTTCGTGCACTTCTTTCTGTAAGTCGATTCCCAGAGTGCGGTAGGAGCGTATGACCTCGTCCGTGCAGACGCCGGTTCCGGCTGGAACGTCGCCGCCGGGATACGGAATGCGGACATAGGCCGGGTCATATCGCACAGCATGCTGGGTACGCTCGATGGCCGCAGCGGAGAATTTACGCAGAAAATCCTGCCGCGTCGCAACCGGCGTTTGCCGCTGTACAGCGGCAACTACGGAGAGCGTTGCCAGCAGCGCCAGGATAAAAACCGGCGATCGGTACCTGAAGCTATGAGGTTGCATGATTCAATCGACACCGCCAGGGAAGAAATGTTTCCGGAATCCCGCGCTAACTGCGCCACCAATTCCAGATGCCCATCACAAAGAACGGCGCCAGCACCGCCAGGACCCAGAGTTTGGCGGAGCCGCGGATCTTTTCTTCCTTCTCCCAGCGGAAAAGCTTCATGGAAATTAACCCGCCGCCCAGGATCGTGAGCAGCATGACGACAACGGCCAACAGGTTTTCTTTCTCGGCCATGCCCTGTCCGCGCAGCATCATGTTCTTCATGCCCTGTACCAGATACGTCGCCGGGATGAAGTTGTGAAGAATTTGCATGACTCTGGGAAATTTTTCTGAGGGAAACGTGGCGCCGCTCAGCAGCAGCATGGGAAAGTAAAAAAGCTGCACCAGGATGGTGCCTTCCTGCATGGTATTGGCCACGGAAGCAATCACCAGCCCCAACGCCCGGAAAGCGATCAGCCCCAGCGAGATGAACGCCAGCAACTCAAAGAAATGCTGCGGCAGCGGCATGGCGTAGATGTAATGCGCCATCAGGAGCAACAGTACGATGTAGGGGATAAAAATGATCCAGCCTGTAACCATTGAGCCCACCAGGAGCGGTGTGGGGGTGATGGGAGTGACTTTGTAGCGACGCAAAATTCCCAGTTCGCGCTCCTGTATGGCGCGAATGCCGGCCCCAAAGAACCCGCTGCCCAGTACGCCCAGAGTCACGGACATGGTTACAACAAAAGTCATGGCCCCTGAATCTCCCTTTAACACAGTGGCAAAGGTAAAAAAGAAGATCAGCGGGAAAAGGTAATTGAAAAAAATCACCGCCCGCAGCCGAAGCGCGAGCTTGATGTCCATTGTGATGACTGCCAGATATGTTTTCATGATTTAGTCCCGCAGCTTCTTTCCCGTCAATTCCACAAAAACATCTTCCAGAGTCGGACGCTTCAGGTGAACGTCCACCAGTTCCACTCCGCCCTGATCGAGCCATTTCACCATCTCCACCAGCGTTCGTGCAGGGTGCGATGAATAGACCGTCAGCGCTCGTCCATCCTCTCCCAGTTGTGTCTCCAGCGCATCCGGCCATTGCGGAAGCGCGTCGGCACTCAATGGCTTGCTGCAAAGAATCTCAATGCGTGACCGGTTCTGGCTCCGTTGCTGCAGCTCGCGCGGTGTTCCCATGGCCACAATCTTTCCTTCATCGATGATGGCCACGCGGTCGCACAGCCGCTCCGCTTCTTCAATGTAATGCGTGGTCAGCACCACGGTCCGCTTCTCTGCCTTCATTTCTTCAATCAGCCCGTGGATCTCCAGCCGGATCTGCGGGTCCAGGCCGGTCGTGGGCTCGTCAAGAAAAAGCAGTTGCGGATCATTCACCAGCGCCAGGGCCAATGCCAGCCTCTGCTTTTGTCCGCCGGAGAGCGTCTCATAGTAGGCCGCGCGTTTTTCCCATAGCTGCAGCCGCTTAAGCAGTTGCTCCGCTCCCAGGCTGCGCGAATAGAACGATCCAAACAGCTCCAGCGCTTCCTGCACGCGGATCTTCGCCGGCAGGTTGGTGGCTTGCAGGCATACGCCGATGCGGTCTTTTAGCCGCTCCTTCTGGCGATCAGGATCAAAGCCCAGCACGCTTGCGTCTCCGCCAGTGCGCGGACGGAGCCCTTCCAGAATTTCGATTGTGCTGGTCTTGCCCGCGCCATTCGGGCCCAGCAAGCCGAAGACTTCCCCGGAACCAACCTGGAAATCGATTCCTTTAACGGCTTCTACCTTGCCGTAACTCTTCTGCAAAGACCGGACTGCAATGACAGGTTCATTGTCCATGTATTCAGGCTAGGGACGCAAATTCATCGCGTCCAGTTCACGCCGTACCAAATGCCTTTCTTAAAATCTTTCTTAGAAGCCACTTATTTTACTACTCGCCGCCATCACCCATCGCTGTCTGATCTAATATTCAAGTGCCTCTGTAATTTCCGTTGCACTCTGCGTGATGACAGCATGTTACTTGTCATTTGCCTGGCGCTGTGATGCGTTGGCTGTACTGCTCATCTTTTCCTGCAAGGGATCACTCGGCGCTCTAAGAAAGTAATCTTTTGGTGGGACGATGACAAACGGCGCCGGAAATACTTTGGACCCGCATGTGATCAGTCACAGCTCTATCGCCACCCGTCAACGTCTTACATTGCTGGCGTATTTACTGGCGACAGGGTTGCCCGCTCTGGTTCTCTACTTCCGCCTGATTGTCATGCAGTATAGAATCGGCGACCCGCCCGCGCTGATCTTCTTTTTGTTGCCGGTCATTATCTGCGCCTACCTTGGCGGCCTGTGGCCGGGACTGCTTGCCACCTTGCTTTCAGGTCTCGCCGCGGGCTACTACCTGCTGCCGCCTCTGCACAGCCTGGCAATCTCTGACTGGATGCACAAGACCCAGTGGCTGTCCATGATGGCCGAAGGCATTCTCATCAGCCTGCTGACTGAGTCTTTGCATCGCACACGATGGAAGAGCGAGGAAGCCAACAAGTCTCTGCGTGAGAACCAGGCCCTCCTCGCCGGCGTGATCTCATCCGCCATGGATGGAATCATTGCGGTCGACGAGGACCACCGCATCACGCTTTTTAATCCTGGCGCTGAGAGAATGTTCGGCTGTACTTTACAGGAAGCCCTGGGCCAGCCGCTGAACCACTTCATCCCGGAAAGATTTCGAACACAGCACACGGCCCACGTCCGCCACTTCGCATCTTCTGCGCTCGCTCATCAAATGATGGGTAAGTCAGCCCCTCTGTTCGGGCTGCGCAACAACGGTACAGAGTTTCCTATTGAAGTCTCCATATCCAAGGTTGATGTGTCTGGTCACAAGCTGTTTACCGCCCTTGTGCGTGACGTCACCGGGCAAAAGCAGGCCGAAGAACATTTGCGCAGGAACCGCGACCGTCTGTCTCTTGCCCTGGATGTGTCCAAATTGGGGACTTACGACCGTTACATTCCTGAAAATCGTATGGAGTTCTCCGACCGCGCGCTGGCAGCCATGGGCCTGCCTCCCGGAACTTCTCTGAGCTATGAACAATACCTTGAGATGCTTCATCCCGAGGACCGGGCCACGATGGAGCGGGCCCGAGAGGAATCCTGGAAATCAAACCAGGATTTATATGCGGAACTACGAATCATCTGGCCTGACGGCAGCTTGCACTGGCTTGTGGTGCGTGGCCGTCCTTATCGTGACGAAGCAGGAAGCCCCCTGCGCTCCAGCGGTGTAATACAGGATATAACCAACCAAAAAAAGATTGAGGAGGCCCAGTTGCGTTCCCAGAAACTCGAATCTCTGGGCACCCTGGCCGGCGGCATCGCGCATGACTTCAACAATATTCTGTTCTCCATCAGCGGCAATGCCGAACTGGCCGCTGAAGATCTTCCCCCGCACCATCCAGGACGATCCAGTCTGAATGAAATAAAAAAGAGCGCTCGTCGCGCCGCTGATCTGGTGCGGCAAATTCTTGCTTTCAGCCGGCCACAGGCCCAAAAGGCGCGCGAACTCGTGCAGGTGGAAACCGTGGTGAGAGAAGCAGTAAAACTGATGCGCTCAACTCTTCCGGCCATGATCGAAGTCCGCACCAGCTTTGCCGCTGGTCTCCCGCTCGTAAACGTAGACCCCAGTCAGATTCACCAGATCGTTGTGAATCTGACCACCAACGCCGCGCACGCCATAGGAGAACATGCAGGAACGATTGAAGTGCTGCTCACGGCAACAGAGGTCGGCGCGGAAGAGTCGGCCATTCGCCAGATAACGCCAGGCCGTTATGTGCTCCTTGAAATCACTGATAATGGCTGCGGCATGGACGCAGCCACCAGGAAGCGCATCTTTGATCCCTTTTTCACGACCAAGCCCGTAGGGCAGGGCACCGGACTGGGTCTCTTTGTGGTAGACGGCATCGCCCACAGCCATGGCGGGGCCGTGACTGTTTACAGCGAACCTGGGAAAGGCTCGGTTTTCCATGTTTACCTCCCGGCTGCGCACCAGAGCAAGGAAGCCGAGCCAATCCAATCGCCTGTCTCCGTTCCGCGCGGCGATCAGTGGCGTGTACTTTATGTCGATGACGAAGAAGCGCTCGTCTCTGTGGTAACGCGTAAGCTGAGCCGCCTGGGTTATAAAGTCACTGGGTTCACTGATGCTGAAGCGGCGCTCCAGGAATTTGCTTCTGGACCGGGAAACTTTGATGCGATTGTCACTGATCTGGCCATGCCTCGCCTCTCCGGGTTCGATCTCTTGCGTCAGGCCCTTACGCTGCGGCCAAACATACCCACGGTGATCACCTCAGGCTACCTGCGGCCTGAAGACCATGAATTGGCCCGCCAGATAGGCGTCCAGCAGATCATCCTTAAACCGGGCACCACGGAAGAGTTGGGAATTGCCCTGGACGCTTTACTGCGGAAGTCCGGCAAAGACCGGGAATAGTTGTTCCTCTTCGCCTTTGCACAAATCACGTCAGCGGGTTAGTCTTTTGCCCGACAGTTCTTCAGTCAATACATCTCCAGTCAGTACAAAGGGGTGGCTCGATGCTCAAGAATCTTCTGGTCGCATTCTGCCCGCTGTTGCTGCTGTATCCATATTGCGGGCACGCCCAGGTCGCGGACCAGCAACTGCTGGCGGAAATTAACAAGATCAAGGCCATCGATAACCATTCTCATCCGCCGAAGGTCGTCTCCCCGGGCGAAAAGGATGACGATTTTGACGCCTTGCCCTGCGATCCCCTGGAACCAAGCGACCCCACTACCGTCACCCGTCCGGAAAACCCGCAATATCTTGCCGCCTGGAAAGCGCTCTACAACTATCCCTATAGCGACCGCAGTCCGGAGCACCTGCGCGAGTTAATGCAAACCAAACAGAAGATCATGCAGGAGCAGGGAGACAACTTTCCCAACTGGGTGCTCGATCAGCTTGGCATTGAGACCGAACTGGCGAACCGCGTGGCCATGGGCCGCGGCCTGCAACCACCCCGCTTCCGCTGGGTCCCTTTTGTTGATGCGTTGTTGTTTCCTCTTAAAAATTCCAGCAGCGCAAGCGAGACCCCCGATCGCAAGTTCTTTTTCCAGCGTGAAACCATGCTGCTGCGCCGCTATTTGAAAGACATTGACCGCGATGCTCTGCCCACGACTCTTCAGGACTACACCACAAAAGTGGTAACGCCCGTGCTGGAACAGCAGAAGAAGAACGGCGCGGTCGCCATCAAGTTTGAGGCCGCCTATCTCCGCTCGCTTGATTTTGGCCCCACTGAGCCGCTGGAAGCCGTGCAGCAGGTTTATGCGCACTTTATAAAAGGTGACGTCCCGCTCAAGCCTGACTACACCCGGCTGCAAAACTATCTGTTCCGGTATATAGCCCATGAGGCGGGCCGGCTGGGTCTACCCGTGCATATACATACCGGCGGAGGTTGTGGCAGTTATTTCATGCTGATGGGCTCTAACCCGGCATTGCTTGAGTCAGTGCTCAATGATGCTTCCCTGCGCAAGACCAATTTCGTGCTGGTGCACGCCGGCGCCGGCGCTTTTACCAAGTATGTGAATTACTTGTTGATGAAGCCGAACGTCTATGCTGACTTCTCCGAACAGACCTGGCTGATTTCCACGCGCAAGCTGAGTGAAACCATACGCGACCTGCTGGAGTGGTATCCGGAAAAAGTCATGTTCGGGACTGACTTGTACGCGAACACGCCGGAAATCAACTGGGAGGAAATCGGCTGGCAGGCGACACAGTCCTCGCGCGAAGCGCTGGCCATTGCTCTGACGGGCATGATGCAGGATGGTGAAATCACACGCGAAAGGGCCCTGGAACTCGCCCATATGGCGCTCCATGACAATGCAGCCAGACTTTATGGATGGGGCCAACATTAGAATTATTAACCCAAGGAGGTATAAACCCTGTTGTCTCAAAATAAGACATGGGAGAAAGGCATCCATTTTAATGTGTTTTCGGCAACTTACCCCTTGACTTGGGCACAGGACACTGCAAAACTCACCTTGTCCAACTGGGTACGTTGGGAGGTGTACTAATACTCGCTGATGTAAGGCTAGAAGATGCTGAACCTCTTGAAAATGCCTTGCATCGCTTCAAAAGGAAGTACAAGCAAGAGAACGTTATTTTAGAAAGCCAAGCGGCACTTTTTTTATCTGAAACTTGGCGAAAAGCGGCGCGTGAAACAGACCCTGGCACGCAATCGCAAGAAAGCATAAGGAACAGGACTAGTAATATGGTGGGCCGTTTCCCTCGAACGGTTCGATTTCATAAGAAGTTGGCAGTGCGAATTTATAGGAACTTGTCTTTCAAGGTTTAGTTGTAAACACGGCTCATGCCGTGAGGCCGAACCCGACGGGTAGGGATTCACTTCTGGGATTTCCACTGAGTCACTTGTATCACTTGTGTGCTCTGACCGAATTCCTGGGCGTGAATGCAGGAAAGGGGGCACTCTCAATGGAGTTCCAGGACAAGGTTCTAAAGTGTGTGGACTGCGGCGCCGACTTCGTATTCACCGCTGGTGAACAACTCTTCTTCCACGATAAACAATTCAAGAACGAACCCAAACGTTGCAAAAACTGCAAGGGTAAACGGGCCCAGGCCCTGGGATTGCCGCAGAATGGCGGCAACTATCAGCGCGTTGAAACCAAGGCGGTCTGCTCCGGATGCCAGCGGGAAACCACCGTGCCGTTCAAGCCTACGCAGGGACGTCCAGTGTTTTGCCGGGAGTGCTTCCAGCAGCGCAAAGTGACCGCTGCTACAGCCTAAGCCAGCCTTCCTTCTCCAGAAGTTGGGTACCTTGAGCGCCTAGGCGTTGGTGTGTCTGTAAAACGTCATGTCCTTAAAGCGACATGCCCGTAGAACGGTGTGCCCTGTAAATTCGCTATACCTATGCCGGCTTCTTGATCGTCTGGACCGCAGGCGACTGGCCGCCCACTCGCGCTGCCTGTCCCTGCCGCTGGTCTTCGTGCTGGATCAATAACACTTCAATGCGGCGCAGGAGATCGTCTGTGTTCATCGGCTTCACCAGCATGGAATTGGCGCCTTGCGTCTTCCAATCGCCGCCAAGCAGGGGATAAGCTGTAAGGATCGCCACTGCGGGATTGTAATCGGTCTTCTTGGCCGCCCGGATCACGTCGTAACCCGCCTTGTCATGCTCCATCTTCATGTCGGTGATAACCATGTGATACGTGTTGGCTTTGAGTTTGGCAATGGCTTCCTTGGCCGAAGCCGCTGTTTCCACTTCAAAGTGGTGAATTTCCAAGATCGTCTTGAGCGTCAGCAGAATGGCCAATTCATCGTCAACCAAAAGAATACGGCGTTTCATGGGGAACTCCAGGGAGGTTCTGAAACCGTTTGCGATCGAGCTAACTCTTTTTATTGCGCTAATGAGATGCAGGAGCGGCTGTCTTTGGTTGTGAGCTGCCGCCTAGGATTGAACCTCAGATGTCACATTATAATACTTTCTGTGCCAGGATTTTTTGTGCAAAGCTTTGGTTGCCGTGCCACCCAGGCCGATAGCGCCGCCCTGGAGCGCCAGCTTGCGGCCCAGGGGCTCTCTCCGGCCAAGTCAGCCATCGAAGCCGAATTCGTGGTGCTCAATACCTGCACCGTAACCGCCGCGGCAGACCAGGACGCCCGCGCCTCCATCCGTCGCATCCATCGTGAGAACCCGGCTGCAAAGATTATGGTTACAGGCTGCTATGCGCAACGCGCTCCGCAGGAGATCGCTGCATTGCCCGGCGTGACCTGGGTGGTAGGAAATTCGCACAAGCATCAGGTGGCGGAGATCGCAGGCGCACAAGATTGGATTTCGAACATTTCACAGGACGAGCCAGCGGAACAAAACGACCGTCCCGGAAATTTTATCTCCCTGGAAACTGTGGCTCTCTCCGCGCCGGCCTTCACCCTGGTGGGTGACATCTTCGCCCATACTGAATTGATTGCCGCTCCGGTCTTTGCCGGCGAAGGCATTGCAGAAAAAACCCGGCCCAACCTGAAAGTGCAGGATGGCTGCGACAACCGCTGCTCTTTCTGCATTATTCCCAGCGTCCGAGGGCAGAGCCGGTCCATGAAGCTTGAGCGTGTGATCGAAGAAGCCAGCGCCCTGGTGGCCGCAGGATATCGAGAACTGGTGCTCAGCGGTATCAACCTGGGCCGATGGGGCCGCGATTTCCAGCCACAACGAAGGTTTGAGCAGCTCGTCCATGCGCTGCTGGAGCATACCGGTATCGAGAAAATCCGTATCAGCTCGGTTGAGCCCATGGACTGGAGTGACGAGTTGATCGCCCTGGTTGCAGGCTCGCCGCGTATCGCCAAGCATGCGCATGTTCCGCTACAGTCTGGGAGTGACCGCATTCTGCGGCGTATGCATCGGAAATACCGTCCCTGGCACTACGCGGAAAAAATCCGGAAGATCCATGAAGCCATGCCCCATGCCGCCATCGGAGCTGATGTGATGGTCGGCTTCCCCGGCGAGACGGATGAGCTTTTTGAAGAGAGCCGCAGCTTCATTGAACGCCTGCCATTTACCTATCTGCATGTGTTTACGTATTCCTCGCGCCCGGGGACGCCCTCTGCCGCCATGCCGGACCAGGTGCCGGTGCACGTTGCCCGCGAGCGCAACCGCGTGCTGCGCGAACTCGCAGCCGAGAAGAACCGCGCGTTCCGCCGGAGTTTTGTTGGACGATCGCTGGAAGTCATCACACTCCACGCCGGTGGCGATGGCTGGACAGAGGCGCTGAGCGATAATTTTTTGAAAGTCCGGCTGGCAGGCAGATGCGAAGCCAATAAGAGTTTGAGGGTTGATGTAATGGAGATAGGCAATGAAGATCTGGTGGCCGTGGCGGCGGAAGAGAACGCTTACGCTCTTTGAGGAAAGGGTTCCATGGCTGGGTGAAGCCCCGGATGCTAAACCTATTCGCCTCGCCCCGCAAGGGCCGGCGTACCTGCAACGTCATCCCTTGAACGCCGCGGGGCCTTTTTATGTGGGCCACGGCGAGTGCATGGCATGCGGCTACCCACATGTGCTCGCTCCAGATTTGATGGGCTGGGAACTTGATCGTCAAGGTCGCTACAGCCACTGCTATTTCAGGAAACAGCCAGTGACGTCTCAGGAAATCGAACAAGCAGTACACGCCATCCATGGAAGCTGCTGTGGCGCTCTTCACTATGCAGGTTCAGATCGGGAAATCCTCAAGCGCCTCTCTTAAAGTCATGCAAGGCAACGCGCTCCCGTCGATGACCCATGCTATAATTTTGATTGTCTTGCCGCATGTTGTGGCACTCCCCGCAATTCCACTAAAAGCGTGAGTTTGCCGGGAGGTTCAGGAGGATCGCATAGATAAACGCTTTATTAAGATGAATGAGCGCATCCGCGCACGCGAAATACGTGTGATCGGCGCGGATGGTGAACAGCTCGGTATCATGACGCCGCAAGATGCGACCCGAAAGGCCCGTGAGCAAAGTCTTGATCTGGTAGAGATTTCCGCCACCGCTGTGCCGCCTGTGTGCCGCATCATGGACTATGGAAAATTCCTCTACGAGCAGGAAAAAAAGGAACGGGCGGCAAAGAAGAACCAGAAACAGATCGTCCTGAAGGAAGTGAAATTTAGCGTCAACGTTGACGAGCACGATTACGTCACCAAGCGGAACCATGTGCTGCGGTTCCTGGGTGAAGGCGACAAGGTCAAGGCCAGCCTGCGCTTCCGTGGACGCGAAATGGCCCACCAGAACCTGGGACGCAAGGTGCTGGAGCGCCTGGTGAATGAAGTGGGCGATAAAGGGATTGTGGAATTCAGGCCGCGCATGGAAGGTAATACCGTGCACGTGATCCTGGCTCCTCCCAAGCAGGTGCCTGGCGGCAAGAAGCCGGACAATGCAGCGGGACATGCAGCAAGCAAGAAACCGGATTCCAAACCGGCGCCGCAGCCGCAGCAGTCTGCTCCGGTCGGCGATGCCAAGACCGGATCGTAAAAACAAGCAAAATTGCCATTTGCTAGTTGCTTTGAGGCCGCTGGTACAGCGGCCGAAGATGAGATTATGCCTAAACTAAAAACACACAAAGGCGCAGCCAAACGCTTCAAGAAAACCGCGACCGGCAAGATCAAGCGCGGCAAAGCGTTCAAGCGCCATATCCTTACCTCCAAGGCGACCAAGCGCAAACGCCAGCTCGATACCGATACACTGGTAAGCGACGCTGATGCGCCAAAAGTCCGGAGAATGATCCCGTATTAGAATTCGGGACAGAGTTCGGCCCGCCTGACTAACGTCAGCGCTGAGGCCGGCCTGAAAAACAGCGAGTGAAGTTGAGCCGTTTAGCAGGCGTTGAGCCTGCTGGCGAAATCCCGAACCCGAAGTGAGGGAACTTGCAAAAAACTTCAATCACGCAACGCGTGTGAAGAGGCCGTGAACCATAATCTCTGCCTCCAGCCGCTATAACCGCCGGGAATCCGGCAACAAAAAAGGGAGCAACACATGCCTCGCGTAAAACGTGGTACCAAGCGCCGCCAGCGCCGCAAAAAGATACTTGAGCGCGCCAGCGGGTATTTCCTGACAAAATCAAAACTGCATCGCGCCGCCAAAGAATCGGTGGAGCGCGGGCTGAAATTCGCCTATAGCGGACGCAAACAGAAGAAGCGCCAGTACCGTTCGATCTGGATTGTGCGCATCGGCGCCGCCTCCCGCGCACAGGGCATCAGCTATAACCAGTTCATCAGCGGACTGAAAAAAGCCGGCGTGGAACTGGACCGCAAGATTCTGGCTGATATCGCCACAAATGACGCTGCTGGTTTCACCGCATTGATAGAGACAGCCAAGCGCGCGAACGCCAAAGCAGCGTAGATCAAGAAAAAGCTCACCACAGAGGGCACAGAGCTGCACGGAGGAGTTATCTCCGTGTTCCTCTGTGTCCTCCCATGAATAATGTCCACTCAAAAGTTGTTTTGGCTGGTTTTAGGCAGCCAGGGTAAAGCTGGGAAAATCTTCGAAGACCCACTGGTTTTTCAGAGTATCGTAGACGATTTTGACCAGCTTTCTTG
>JAIQGL010000024.1 GCA_020072585.1 Terriglobia bacterium
CTTCCCCGAACCCCAACCCCCTGCTGGAGAACACCGAGCGTGCACTATGACACTGCGGACTGTCTCAGATCAGGGGTTCACCGTTCTCAATCACGTCTGTGGGATAAATTTCCTGTCTCACCTCAGGGGTGCACCTCATGCACCTCAGAACTTACGCCAATCTGGGATGCCTTGGGATGTCCCCCTCGCAAACCCACGCCAATCTGGGACGGGTATCGAGGGGGAGGGGCGAAGATCCGGTGATCGCGCGTGATCGGGTGATCGCACGTGATCGAAAAGCCAAAGGCCTTATCGCAGATGATTGCGGAACACGCGGTTGGTGATTCGGAAAACCCTGAAACCATACCGTTCAAGATGCTGATTGCCCCAATTAAGGTGAATTAGTCGAGTAAGAGGAAATACGTAAGTAGAATACTAAAAGCGGGAACCCGGAAGGGTCTCGACTAGAAGACCATGAAACCATTCCTTGAGACAGTTCGCGAACGGGTCGTCATCTATGACGGCGCGATGGGTACGGAGATACAGGAACGGCATCCTTCCATGGATGACTTCTGGGGCAAGGAAAACTGCTCTGAAGTGCTGGTCCTGAGCCGGCCTGACATTATTAAGGACATTCACGCCGCATACTTCAAGGCCGGGGCCGACGTGGTTGAGACCAACACGTTTGGCGGCACACGCATTGTGCTGGGCGAGTTTGACCTGGCAGACAAAGTCCATGAGATCAACAAGCGCGCAGCCGAACTGGCTTGCGAGGTAGCGCGGGATTTTTCCGGCAATGGCAAGCCGCGCTATGTTGCGGGGTCGATGGGGCCGGGCACCAAGCTGCCTTCGCTGGGACAGATCAGCTATGACGACATGTTCCAGGCGTATCTGGAGCAGTCACTGGGTTTGATCGACGGCGGAGTGGACATTCTGCTGATCGAGACCTGCCAGGACATTCTCCAGACCAAGATTTCCGTGGCTGCGGCATTTGAAGCCATGAGGCAGAGGGGCAAACGTATCCCTGTGCAGGCGCAGGTGACTTTGCAGGAATCCGGCACGATGTTGCTGGGCACGGAGATTGGCGCGGCTGAAACCGCGCTTGAGCCTTTTGACTGCGAAATTCTGGGTCTGAACTGCGCGACCGGTCCCAAAGAGATGAATGACGCGGTGCGCTACCTGGCGCACAATGCGCCGCAGGAGATTTCCGTCCTGCCCAACGCCGGGTTGCCGGAGAACGTTGGCGGCGTTGCCCACTATCGGCTTACACCGCCGGTATTGGCGGAGTACCACAAGAAATTCATCACCGAATATGGCGTCCGCATTGTGGGCGGATGCTGCGGTACAACGCCGGTCCACATCAAGGCCGTGGCCGATCTCTGCGCGAACCTGGAGCCGGCAAAACGCAACGTGCAGATCACCCCCGCAGCATCAAGCGCCTATAGCACGGTGCCGCTGGATCTTGATCCCAAGCCGCTGATCGTGGCGGAAGAGATGAACACCACCACGCGGGTGGAGCATTTCAAGAACATGGTCCGTGAAGGAAAGTATGACGACATTCTGGCGCTGGCCAAGAAGCTGGTGGCGGAAGGGTCACACATGCTGGACCTGTGCTGCGCCATTGTGGGCGAGGACGAGAAGGGCTACATGAGCACGATTCTGGAGCGTGTGGCTACCCGCGTGCCCGCGCCCATTCTGGTGGATTCAACTGAGGCGGACGTAATTGAGGAAGCGCTGAAGCGCATTCCGGGCAAAGCCATCATCAATTCCATCAATCTTGAAGACGGCGAAAAGCGCACATCCAAAGTGCTGCCCATGGCCAAGAAGTACGGCGCAGGGGTGATTGCGCTGACCATTGATGAAGACGGCATGGCGCTGACGGCGGAGAAGAAAGTCGCAGTCGCCAAGAGGATCTTCAAGCTGGCCACGGAGAAGTACGGGATTCGTCCGACAGACCTGATCTTTGACGCGCTGACGCTTCCGATCTCTACAGGCCAGGATGACTATCGCCTGGCGGGCGTGGAGACCTTGAACGCTATCAAGGGGATCAAGACGGAGCTGCCTGAGGTAAAGACGATCCTGGGCGTAAGCAATATCTCATTTGGGCTCAACACCTACGCGCGGCGCGTGCTGAACAGCGTGTTCATGAAGGAAGCGGTGGATTACGGGCTGGATATGGCGATTGTGAACTACGCCAAAATCTATCCTTTATATAAGATCCCCCAGGTTGAGGTGGACCTGGCGCGGAAGCTGATCTACTTTGACAAATCCGCGGGAGATCCGCTGCAGGTTTATATGCAGCACTTTACCGGGCTGGACAAGCAGCCGCAGGCGGACGTCGCGCCGCTGGAGTCGCTCTCAGTCGAAGACAAGCTGAAGCGGTGCATCATCAACGGCGAGAAAGCGCTGGGTGACGGTGCGCAGAAGCAGACGCTGGAGCAGATCCTGGAAGAAGCTTTGCTCAAGTATTCACCGCTGGAAATCATCAACACCGTATTGCTGGACGGCATGAAGACCGTGGGCGAGCTTTTTGGCGCGCGCAAGATGCAGCTGCCTTCCGTGCTGGATTCGGCGGGCGTGATGAAGCAGGCCGTCGCCTATCTTGAGCCCAAAATGGAGAAGAAAGAGGGCACCCAAAAGGGAACGCTGGTGCTGGCCACGGTGAAGGGCGATGTCCACGACATTGGCAAGAACCTGGTGGACATTATTCTTACCAACAACGGCTACAAGGTAGTGAATCTGGGTATCAAGCAGCCATCGGATTCGATTATTGCCGCGGCGAAACAGCACAATGCGCATGCCATTGGGCTGAGCGGGCTGCTGGTGAAGTCGACACTGGAAATGAAGTATGTGATCCAGGACCTACAGGCGCAGGCGCTGGATTATCCGGTGATCTGTGGAGGCGCAGCGCTGACGCGGAAGTATGTTGAAGATGATCTGCGGCGCGAATACGCAAACTCAGTGTTTTACGCTGACGACGCTTTTACCGGTCTGCACCTGATGGACGATTTGACTTCAACCAACGGAGCGCGGGAAAAAACGCTGGAAGAAGGACGCAAGGTCAAGGAGTTCGCCAAGACCACGGCGATTGCCGGTGGTGAGAGTTCCACAAGCACAGAGCGGTCGCCCGTGGTGCTGCCACCGCCGAACATTCCCGTACCGCCGTTCTACGGCGTGCGTGTGCGCAAAGACTTTGATCTGAACGAAGTCTTCAAGTACATCAACCACACGGCGCTGTTCAAGAACCAATGGCAGTTAAAGACAGCGTCGCAGGCGGATTATCTGCGCCTGGTGGAAGAAAAGTATGTTCCGGTGCTGGCTGAGCTACAGAGAGAAGTGGTGGCCAAGGGCTGGTTTGAGCCCAAGGTGGTGTATGGCTACTATGGCTGCTATTCCGAAGGCAATGATGTGCTACTTTTCGACCTGCCGGAGACAAGGAACGTAATCCAGCGGTTTACATTTCCGCGGCAGCGTGAAGGGCGGAAACTTTCCATCGCCGACTTCTTCGTGCCGAAGGACGCGGGCAAATTTGATGTGATCGGGCTTTCAGTGGTCACAATCGGTGAGCGCGCTTCAGAGGAAACCAAGAAGCTCTTTGATGCCGGCGAGTTCACCAAGTATCTCTACCTGCATGGGCTGAGCGTGGAAACGGCGGAAGCGCTGGCCGAGCTGTTCCACAAACAGGTCCGTGAAGAGCTGGGGATCGCCGGAGAAGATGCGCCACGCGTTGGAGACCTGTTCCACCAGAAGTACAGAGGTTCTCGCTATTCGTTTGGCTATCCTGCCTGCCCGAACCTGGAAGACCAGACAAAGCTTTTTGCTCTGCTTAAGCCGGAGGAGAACATCGGCGTGCGCCTGACCAGCGGGTTCCATATGGAGCCGGAACAGTCGACGTCGGCGATTATCGTGCACCATCCGCAGGCAAAGTATTTTGTGGTGTAAAAACTCGTGTCAGTGACGACACGGGTGTCTACGATTTGACACGCGGAATCTGCATTTAGCTCGCGAACTCTGCGCCATTTGCGGTACCTGCACTGGCCGCGCGCTTGCAAGTTGCAAGCGCGGAGCAGCACATGAGCAACACAGCGGAGACGAAAGCAAAAATTCTTTCTAAGCTTGGCTTGCAAGACACGTTGAGATGTATAGTCTCATTTTCAGCCAAGATGAAAATTCTCTCCCGATTTAAGTGGCGCTACGCGATTGCCGCCGTTGTGCTCGTTGCTCTGGGCAGCGCTGGTTTGGTATTTTGGCGTGCACAGCGTGCCTTGCGGACTGCCACGGCGGAAGTGCATTCACAAGAGACGCTGCGCTTTTCGATCCGCAACCTTACTCCAGTAAGCAGTAGTTTCGAATGGATCAATGCTCCAGAGGCGTTTACAGGAGCGACCGTCTTTAAAGGCGAGTTTTACCTCTGTGGCGCATCCGGCCTGTTTCGTTATGACAGCCAAGGAACGCAGCTCAAACACTATCGTCCGGGACAAGACCTGCCTTCTACGCCGCTGCTGCGGATGTCCACCGGCGTATTAAAGGACGCGAAAGAACCCGAACTGCTGATTGCCACGCTTTCAGAAGGCGTGTTGGCGTTCAATGGAACCGCCTTCCGCCAGCTATTTCCCGCAGATGCTGATGCAAGGTCGATTACTTCACTGCTGCCGCTCAGCTCCGGGCAGTTGCTGATTGGAACGCGCAAACGCGGTGTGCTGGCCTATGACGGCCATTCACTCCAGAGCTTCCATCCGGCATTAGCGGGCTTGCATGTTACCGAGCTTGCTGGCAGTGAAAGTGACCTCTGGGTTGGCACACAGGACCAGGGAGTTGTGCACTTGCAGGCCGGACGCGCGGAGACTTTCGCGGAAGCGCAAGGCATGCCTGACGCGCAGGTCTTCTCCATCGCGCTGGTCAATGACAAAGTTTATGCCGGCACAGCGGTCGGCATTGCCGAGTTTGACGGCGGACGGTTTGTTCGCGTGCTGGCGCCTGGGGCCTTTGCCCGAACGCTCTATACGAACGGCATAACGCTGCTTTCCGGCGGAAGTGGAGATGGCATCCTGGAGATTGACCCCCAGCCAAAACGCATGCAGGGGCTTCTTCATCCGGCCACACGCTCCATGTCTGACGTGCAACAGATTTTTGCCGAGGGAAGCACGCTCTATGTGGTCACGCGGAAGGCACTCTACCAGAAAGAAGGCCAGCGTGGCGGCTGGCGGCGCGTTCTCACCTCTGCGGACGGGACACTGGCGGACCGCAATATCTCTGCGCTTGCCTTTGACGGCGCTGACCAGCTTTGGGTTGGATATTTTGACCGCGGCCTTGATCTTTTTGAGCCCAGTCTCCGTAACGCCATCCATATAGAAGACGACAATGTTTTCTGCGTCAATCGTATTTTGCCCAACGCGGCCGCGGGAACTGTTGCCGTAGCCACTGCGAACGGTCTGGTCATGTTTGATCACTCTGGACAGAAGCGGCAGGTCCTTGGCCGTGCTGACGGGTTGCTTGCCGACCATGTGACGGACGCCGCTCTTTACGGCAGCGGCATGGTGCTGGCCACGCCCGCGGGGCTCACGTTTCTGGATTCAGCTGGCCCGCGCAGCCTTTACGCTTTTCACGGCCTGGTCAACAATCATGTGTATTCCGTCGGAGCAGCGGGGAAGGAAGTGGTTGCCGGGACGCTCGGCGGAATCTCCGTGCTGGAAAATGAAAATGTGGCCGCCAATTACACTGTGGCTACTCGCGGACTCACACACAACTGGATCTCCGCAATCGCGCGCACCGGTGATGATTGGATCGTCGGCACCTATGGTGGAGGAATTGTGCGCCTGCTGGCCAACGGACGCTTTGAGCCCTTTGATGTCGCGACTGGAAAATTTGAAGTCTATCCTAACGCCATGCTCGCCACTGAGCAGCACGTGCTGGCGGGAACGCTGAACAAAGGTCTTTATATCTACAATCGCGGTACGAACCACTGGAGCGTAATCACGGATGGATTGCCATCCCGCACCGTGACCGCGCTTGCTGCAGGTAAGGGATTCATTTACGTAGGCACAGACAATGGTCTGGTGCGGATTCCGGAGCAAAATCTGCCATGAAACGGCTGCTTAAACTTCTGGTTGTTCTGTGCGCGCTGGCATCCATCACCTGGGGCGATGCCGGCGTCCTTATCCCGCGCGATAAAGCGCAGCCCGATCCGGCGGTCCTCTCGCTGGAGGAGATGGAGATCACCATCCGCATTGATAACTCTGATGCGCGGATCTTTGTGAAGCAGATATTTGCCAATCACACCAGCGGCATTCAGGAAGGAAACTACGTCTTTGCGCTCAACAGCCACTCCGTGGTTTCTGATTTTGCTACATGGGATGGTCCGGTACGCATTCCCGCGGTGATTCTTGAACGCAAACGCGCGGAAGAAATTTATAACGAGCTCAAGCAGCAGTCGATTGATCCCGGTCTGCTACAAATGGGCGAGCGCACTGCCAGTGAAGCGCGCCACACCTCCACCTTCAGCGCCAGGATCGTACCCATTCCGGCATTCGGTACCAAGCGCCTTGAATTTGAATATCACGAAAGTATCCCAGTGGAAGGCTTCAAGTCATATTTCGGGATTGGATTGAAGCCAGAGGCGTATCACTCCCAGACAGCACGCCATTTGATCATCCATTTTGAGTTGCGGTCAGAGCACCCGATTCATGATTTCAAGCTCGGCAGCGCGCTCTATCCTTTGAAAATCAGCCAGCAGAATGCGCACCTGGTAACGGGCGAATTTGCGGGTGACAATGTGGCCCTCACGCAGGATTTCAGCGTCCAGTATGAACTGGACCAGGCCGCCGGCGATTCACTGCATGTGCTCACCTATCGCAATCCTGACTCCGGCCAGCCCGACCCAACAGAGATGTCGCCGC
Organism: Terriglobia bacterium; assembly: GCA_020072585.1. Lineage (GTDB taxonomy): Bacteria > Acidobacteriota > Terriglobia > Terriglobales > Acidobacteriaceae > Angelobacter. The sequence goes on from JAIQGL010000024.1 coordinate 6,876, forward strand.
AGCGCAGCACGGATGAGCCGGGCTTCGCCGAGGTGGAAGCGTTGCTTGCAAACAAGAAAGCTGCTGCCGCCGCTGGACCGCAGACACGTCCACCCCACAACGTAATTGTGCTCTTTGACAACTCTCTTTCCATGCAGTGGGACAAACTGGAGCGCAGCTATGAAGCCATGCAGAAAGTTTTGCACTCACTCTCCGGCGATGACCATTTCAATCTGCTGATGTTCAATAGCAAAGTGACTGCCTTCCAGCCAGCCATGAGCGGTGCTGCTCCGGTGAGTTTGCAGAAGGTGACGGATTTCGTCCGCAACAGCCGGTTGCGCGGCGGCACCGATCTACAGCGGGCCCTGGAGGCAGGACTGGCACAGTGCGCGCCGGGTTCGGCGAACAACTATCTCGTTCTCTTGACCGATGGCGCCGCCACTCGGGGCCCGATCCTAAGCGGCAAACTTTCCGCCTGGTACGCAGAAAAATGGAAGTCCCTTCCGGATGCCAGCCGGCCTAAGCTGTTCGTCTTTGCCGTGGGTGACGATGCCAACCTGCCTCTGCTCCGCCTGCTCACTCGCAATGATGGTCTTTTGGAAAACGTTCTTTCCACGGAGCCGACTGAGTTCAAGCTGAATGCATTCATCGCCAAGATGAATATGAATCCCATCGGCCAGCTTGGGCTCACTGTGTCGCCGCAACCGGCGCTCGACCTTGTTTATCCTTTGCAGGACACATCGTTCGCCGGTTCCATGGCTTCATGGGTCGGGCAATACAAGACCGCGCAGAAGGGTGTGAGCTTTGATGTCCGCGGTGTCCGCGATGGTGACGCTTTCAGCATTCATGGTTCTGCTGATCTGCCGCAGAAATCTCTTGAGCATGACCAGCTGCCTCGACTCTGGGCCAAGGCAAGGGTTGACGCGTTGCTGGAGAAAATTGAGCGCGAAGGCGAAGACAAAGCCAGCATCGATGAAATTATCCGCCTGGCGCGCAAATACAAATTCGTTACGCCTTACACTTCATTCCTGGCTGTGCCTCGCGCCCTGCTCCGCCCGCGCGTGATCCGTCCCGGTGATCCGGTGATCCGTGTGCGTACAGATCCATCCATCGTCTCCGTGGTCGCGCTCTTTCCTTTCGGGCTGACCAAGCCTCTGCGCTATCTGGGCAAAGAAGATATCTGGCAGACGCGCTTCCTCGCGCCGGTAGACATGGAAGATGGCACGCACACGGTCCGTCTGGTGCTGCGTGACCGTAATGGCGCTACGTACCGCGAGGCCAAGACGTTTGTTATCGCCAGCAAGCCGCCAATGCTAAAGATCATTCTTGCTCGAAAGCAGTTCAGAAAGGGCGAGGCGATTCAATTGAGGGTTCATGCTTCGTCCAGCACGCGTACTTTGCTGGCACAACTTGAGGGCGCGGCGCCGGTGAGCCTGCGCTGGAACCCTGATGAGTCAGCGAGCACGGGTGAGATCACGGTGCCTGGAGAAATGTCCCCTGGCCGCTACCGCTTGACGGTAACGGCGGAAGATATTGCACACAACATTGGCGCGCAGGAGGTGCAAATTGAAATTATCCCGTAAAACCCTCGCGAAAGCCTCCTTACTGGTGGTCTGCGTTGCTGCCGGCCTGGTAGCAGCGCGCGCCGCGATGCCGGAATGGATACAGAACATCGAAGTGCGCTCTCTGGTTGAGGTCGCGATCTTTCGCACCGTTCCTTTGCCCACAGGACCGATTACTATCCGCCGTCCTCCGGCAGAGTCAGTGCCGGCGCTCGGCGAGCTGGTGAAGCAACATCCGCAGCAGGCCGACCTCTATTCACTGAAAGCTCTGGAAGAAGAACAGAAACTTGATTTTGCCGCTGCAGAAGCTGACTGGAAGCTCTACCTGCAAAATGCCTCTGACAAAGCTGCGGCGCAGACCGATCTGGCTGACTTCTATCACCGCCGACATCAGCCGAAAGAAGAAGTGAACGCGCTCTCCGCGGCTGGGCGAATGCCTTCGCCGCCGTCAGAAAGGTTCACCGCCGTCGCTGATCAGCGCGCATGGCAGGCGTTTGAGAGGTCATTCCAGGTGATTCAGGCACAGGCGCTTGGGAAGAATGCGTCCATCGATCAGTACAACGCGTGGATTGCGCGCTATCCGCAGGAGCCTGGACTGTATGGCCGGTATTTCGAATTTCTGCTGAATGAAAAGGATTTCAAGGCTTCAGCCGACCTGATCGCAAAATATCACGCCAGATTTCCCAACGATGAAATATTTCCCACCAAGGCACGCGCCCTCCTGGCCTATAGGCAGGGATCGGTGGAGGAAGGGCTGGCGGTTTATGAAAAAAACTTCCAACCGCTGTGGCCTCCTGAGCTGATCACGAACTATTTTGATCTGCTGCGTGAGACGCGCAGCCTGCGCAAATTTCTTGACCAGGCGCATGCGGCTTTGGCCCGCAATCCTGACGATCTGAATGCCGCAGTCCGCGTCTTCTATTATCACCAGCAGCAGGGCAATCTTCAGGCGGCGCAGCAGGCGATCACGGAATACCGTCTGCAAAAAGATTCACGCAATGCCGCGTGGACAACACAGGAGCTTTACACTTTTGCACGGTTGCTGGATGCAGTGCATCTTTATCCAGAGGCCGCGCGCTATTACTTTGCGCTTTATAACAGCCCGGGCGCGGATGCGCCGGAAAAAGCACTGGCTGGTCTGGCAAACATTCTGCTGATTGCTCCCGAACAACAGGTCCGCTTCGGCGCCGGTGATATCTCCATGTACAAAGATATTGCCACCATGGATTCAGGCCCGGGCTATCTGAACGGCATCCTGTCATTGATTCTGAACACCAGCTCGCCCGCGTATCACTATTCTGAAGAAGAGCAGCGAGCGCTGCCGTATTTTCACCGTTCGCGCACCGCTGAACTTGTGGCGCTCTTTGATGAGCGTTTCCCCAGCGCTGCTTCGCGCGCTGAATTGCATGCCCGCTTGATTGAAGCTTATGCCGGCTATGGGGAAGATGCGGCGGTACTTAGCGCCGGCAGCGATTTCCTGGCCGCGTTTCCCTCCGCGCCGCAACGCAACCAGGTTGCCCTGCTCATGGCGGATAGTTATGCCCGCGGCGGCAATACCAAAGCAGAGTTCGCCTTGTATGACACTCTGCTACAGGAGCTGGCGCGCAAAGCGGACGGCGTGCCTTTGGGAGAAAGTCAGGAGCCGGTCGGTCGCGTCTATCAGCTCGTTCAGCCGGTAACCCAGCGCAGCGGCGAGAATGATAGCGATGAGGGTGAGCAGCAATCTCAATCCGCAAGCAGAGGGGCAGACCGCGCGGCATTTTCTGTACAGAAGACGGCCACACAATCTCAAGTGAGCGGCCCACGCTCGGCTGAATATCAGCACGTGCTCGATCGCTACATCTCAAGACTGGTATCGCTACGGCAGGTCCCCGCTGCGCTGACTGTGTGGCGGCAGGAGCTGGATCGCAATCCAAACGATCCGGGCCTTTATGAGAAGTTTGCCGCTTTTCTAGAAAGCAATCAGCTGGGCACGGAAGAAGAAGCCGTGTTCAAGCGTGCAATCCAGCAATTTCAGGGTACAAGCTGGTATCACAAACTGGCGCGCTGGTATCTGAGAAAAAAACGCGACCAGGACCTGGAGAACCTCTCGCAACAGGTGCTGAAGATTTTTTCGGGCAGCGATCTTGAGGCGTATCTTCGCGGTGTCTCTGGAATGCCCCAGCAGCTTGATTTGCGCTTCAATCAGCTTGCGCATGAACGCTTCCCGCATAACCTGACGTTTGTGCACAACCTGCTGGCGCTTTATCAAAGCAAGCGCTTCTATAACCAGGTGGCGTGGGAGGGCCTGCTGCGGCAACATTGGTTTGCCGACGAAAATCTGCGCAATCGTTTCTTTGAGTACCTGTCCCGTAACGCCAAGCTTGAGGCGGAATTGCAGAGCCTGCGCTCTACGGTGGCTGCTAATGCTGATTGGGCGGTGGAGGCCAAGTCAAACCCGGCGAGCGCGCGTTTCATCGGCGAAGCGGAGCTGTGGCGGTCGCACTTTGAAGCTGGTGCGCCCGTTATCTGCGCCGTGGCCCGGCAGTATCCGGCGGATGCCGAGTTGGGCGAGCGCGCTTCTTCCGTGTATCGGTCGCTCGCCTATTTCGATCCAAAAAATACCGGACCGGCCGTGGAGATTGAATCCAACTTATTGCGGTCAGCGCCCGGTGACCGGCAGAGGCTGGCACGCATCGGGGACATCTATTCAGACCGTGAGCAGTTTGCCAAAGCCGCGCCGTATTGGAATAAAATGCCTGAAACGGAGCCTGGCCGGGCACAGAGTTACGAAGATGCGGCCACGGTTTTCTGGGATTATTACTTTTTTGAGGATGCACTCCGCCTGCTTAACCAGGGGCGAAGCAATCTGCACGACGATACACTCTATAGCTACCAGGTGGGCGCGATTTATGAAAATAAGCGCGACTTCACGCGCGCGGTGGCGGAGTATGTGAAGGGCGCTTTGGCTGCAGCCCCAAATCCGCAATCCCGGGAGCGCCTGCTGCATCTGGCCACGCGGAAGACGGCACGCGATGCAGTGGACGCTGCGAGCGACCGCGCGGTGGCGGCCAGCAAGTACTCTCTGGGTGCAATCCAGTTGCGCCTGGAGGTGCTGGAAGCCCAGGGGCGGAAACAAGAGATGGCGACGTTGCTCCTTGCCGCTCTGGATAACAGCAACTCAGTGGAGACACTGGAGAGCATTGAGAACACAGCCAGGGAAAAATCTCTGGAAGCGGTCCGTCAGCATGCTTTGGAAAGGCAGGCTGCGGTCAGCACTGATCCCATTCGCCGGCTCGAACTGCGCTATGCGCTGGTGAATTTTTACGAACAGAAAAAAGACCTTGCCGCCGCGCAGCAAAATGTCGAAGCGCTGTACAAGGAAAATCCCAGGGTCATGGGCGTAGTCCGCTCGACCGTGGACTTCTATTGGCGCAACAAGCTGCAGCAGCGCGCGATTGATGTTCTGGCGCAGGCGGCAAAAGATTCCTACCCGGCGCTGAAGGCGCAGTTTACTTTTGAAGAGGCCCGCAAAATGACGGAAACGGGCCAATACGAACCTGCGCGCAAACTTCTGGCCGGGCTGCTGGCCGGCTCTCCCTATAACGCTGAATATCTTGCCGCCACCGCGGAAACCTACGCGCGTGCCGGTGACCAGGCTGGTCTGCGCGATTTTTATCAGGAGAAAATCAAGCTCTTCCAGAAAGCAAGCATGGCGTCTGACGAGCGCAAGGAGCGGATCGCAGGACTACGTCGCGGGCTCATTCCCGCGCTTACTTCGCTGAAGGATTACGCCGGCGGCGTGGACCAGTACATCGAGATCATTAATGCCTATCCAGAAGACGCTGGCCTGACCGGTGAAGCGGCATTCTATGCGCAACGTTACCAGCGCAAAGAACAACTGCTCAACTTTTACGCAAAGACGGTTGCCGCTTCGCCCAAGGACTCTCGCTGGGCCGTGGTGCTGGCCAGAGCGCAAGCCAGCCTGGAAGATTTTGACGCTGCTGTTCGAACCTACGGGCAGGCGATCAAGGTCCGTCCTGACCGGACCGACCTGCTGACGGCGCGCGCCGCCATGGAAGAGCGACTCATGCGTTTCGACGAGGCTGCTGCCGACTACACGTCACTGTATGAACTTGCTTATCACGATGCCCGGTGGATGGAAAAAGTCGCGGAGATCCGTGCCCGGCAAAACAAGCCGGAACAATCCATCCAGGCGCTCAAGACCGCATTAATCGATGGCCGTCCGGAAGCCCCGGGAAAATATTTCACGGCGGCGGAGCGGTTTGAAGGTTGGGGCATGCTGGCGCCGGCCCGCGAATACGCGGAAAAAGGCGTGGCTGTTGCCGAACAGGACCTGCTGGCAAACTCTGACAATCATGCCGGAGCGCAGACCTACACGCGCATCATGACTCGTCTGCGACAGCAGGAAGCGGCCTATCAGAAGTTGCAGGCTGCCATGGCTGGAGCCAAACAACTTCCTTCTCTGGCGCAGCAAGTGGCGAAGAACGGGCTTGAAGCCGTTACCAACACCGAACTGAAGAAGAACCTTCTTGCCCGCCGTACCTCTACTGCGCGCGATGGACTGATGGCATGCATGCGCGAGATGGGCACGGCCGTGAACAAGTATTTCACGCCGGAAGAGCGCGCTGCGTTCGCAAAGTCACTGGAAACCAAAAGCGCCGCCATGACGCGCACTGAAGCCAATGACTACATTCTCCCTGCGGCGGAAAAGGCCGTAATACCAGAGCTACAGGTCAAGCTCATCACTGCGGCGCTGACAGCTCGGCCCATGGACGGCGCTTCTTCATCTGCGCTGGAATTTCTGCAGATTGACCGTTTGAAGCTGATGGAATTAGGTAAGCAATTGGAGCAGATCGCCGGCGCGGGCAGATCGACCCATACAATCAGCTATCTGACACGAGCGCTGGAGATTTACGCAAAGGCCGGCAGTCCGGATGATGAATTGCGAGTCCTGGAAGCGATGAAGCAATATCAGGCGCTGGCGGGACGGCACCAGGAGCGCTACTTTGAGCTGCTGCTGGCCAGAAGCCCGCAACAACTCGTCCAGTTGGCGGCTCAACCGGATGGCCGGGGCGATGCCGCTGTGAATTTCCTGCTTGCCCACGCTGACGCCAAGCTGGTTTTGCCCGCAGTGGATGTGCGTAGCGCATCAGAGCCGGCGGTCTGGCGTTCGGCGTACATCGCTCTTGCGGGGCTGTATTTCGCGGACGGGAGCGTGCCCGTACAGAACGCTTTCGCCACAGCTCTGGCGGATGGAACCATCGGCCAGCGCCTCTCCCGGACGGGGGATCGCAAACAAGGTCTGGCCGGCGATGTGTGGTTCTACTATGGTTCCAGATACGGCGAATATCTGGGCACGGTGAAGAAAAGTGATCCTGAAGATTTCCTTCCGGCGGAAATTGAGCATATGCCCACGCGCGCCGCAGCTTACTTCACCACCGCTCTCTACTATGAAGATTCCGGTGATCTGCCCCGTGCCGTTGCTGACTACCAGCATGTGCTCGACCTGAGTCCCGAACGCATTGACGTGCATAACCGGCTGGCAGGAATCTACTGGAAGCAAAAACATCAGGACCTTGCACTCAACGAATGGAAGAGAGCGCTGGAGCTTCTAAAGGTCCAAACCACAACCGGCAAGACACAGGAGACGTTCTGGGGAGATTTTGCTGCCACCCTAACCAATTTGGGAAGCCGCAAGCTGGTGCCGCAATTCCAGGCAGACGTCAATGAAGTCCTGCACAACTATGTGAAGAGAAACGGAACATATCGCGTCGATCCATTGCTGCGTAGCGTGTTGCCACGACTGGAAGGCCCAGCCGCAGCCACAACGCTTGTCCTTGAGCTTTCAACCGACGCGCCCGAGAAGATTTCTTTCCTACGTCAATTCGTTGCAGAGAACTCCACTCTCAAGCTGGACCAGGAGCCCATTTATCGCCGCCTGCTCGAGTTGCAACAGGACAAAGCCGATAAATCTGAAGGCGTGGCACACGAATATGCCCAGCAGGAGTTCGAGCAACTAGAGCAGGACTGGTTGCAGTATCTCCTGGACAACAAACAATATGAGCGCGTGCGCAGCGGGCTGAGCGCTCTGCCTGCGCCGATGTGGGAGCGTAAGCCGCAACTGTTTCAAATCCAGCTTAAGACGGCCGCGCAAACAGGCGGATTGGACGCCATCATAGCTGGCTACCGTGCCGATCCTGAGCATGCTCCGTCAGCGGAGGTGTTGCGAAAAACGGCGACGGACCTCCAACAATCCGGGGACAAGGCATCCGCGCGCAAGATCCTGGAATTCGTTTTCACGCGTGAAATTGATAACCACAATCTGACCGTCCCCAACATGCTTGGTCTGGCCGATATCCGGCTGCAATCAGGTGATGTTGAGGGTGCGATGGCGCTCTTGCGGCGCATGACTCTGGTGGTTGGCAATCCGTTTGAAAATCATGATTCCGCAGCCACGCTGCTGATGCATGCCGGACATCCAACAGAAGCCGCCGCTTTTCTTGATGAACTAGTCAGGGCTATTCCCTGGAATGCCAATTATCGCCTGCGTTTCTCACAGGCCCGCATTGCAGCCAAACAAACCTCAGATGCTGCAAGCAAAGACTTGATCGCCGTGGCCTCTACTCCGCATATTTCTTACGACACACGGCTCAGCGCCGCCAGGTCTCTTTCCGGCGCTGTACCAGATCTGGGCAGTAAAGAGCTGGACCTTATGGTGGAAGGCCGCCTGGCGAGTGTGACTGATGCCAACCAGCCATACTTCTTTGCCGCCCGCTTGAAGGCCGCGGAGAACGCTCCGGCCGCTGCACGCGTCGCACTGCTGCGCGCTGCGCTGGAAGATAATCCTGCGGGCCAGGCCGCTCGAGTTCCATTGCTAAAAGCGGCTACAGAGACGGGAGATTACTACCTAGCTATCGCAGCCATGAAGGCAGATCTGCTGAACGGACTGGAACCAGCGGCTGAATCTGAACCAGTCCCGAATGCTGAAGATGAAACAAGCCCGCCCGATGGGCAAGCAGACGGTTCTGTGCTGGCGTTAGCTACGCTACCTGTGAAAGAACGCGCTGAAATCAGCCGCGACATGGGAATGGCCTTTGCCAGAACCGGTTCACTGGTACAAGCGTTGCCGTATCTGCAAAAAGCGTATCGATTGGAAGCCGATCCCGCGGTAAAGACGCAGATCAATCAAGAAGTTCAGCAGATACGGTTGCTGCAAAGAAGGCGTGCTGCGAATCGTCTCCGGCGTCCCGATGTCCACTCAGAGCTTGAGCAGGAGCACACGGTTCGTCCGCGCTTGCCTGAACCGGCACTGTCCAGCCCGCCAGATCAGCAAAGTCCCGTACGGAAAGGAGCCGGACTATGAGATCACGCAAAAAATTGTCTGTGCTTGGTTTGCTGGTGTTGTTCGTTACCGGCATCATTGGCTGGAGTCTTTTCCGTCCGCAGGCCGGACCGAAGCACACGCTCGATCAGATCATGCCGGAAGGTTCATTGCTCTACATTGAAGCCAAAGATTTTTCCGGGTTGCTGAAGGATTGGAACAGCTCTCCGGAGCGCGCTGAATGGCTTAAGAGCGACGACTACCGGGTGTTTTCCAACTCCAGGCTGTTTCTGCGGCTGGGCCGCGCTTCAGACCAATTCGCCGCTGTGGCCGGGCTTCCGCCTGACATGAAATTTTTAGTCGATGCCGCTGGCAAGGAAAGCGCCGTGGCTGTGTATGATATTGGCAATCTTGAATTCCTGTACATTACCCGGCTTTCTTCAGGAGACTTCCTTCAGTCCGCGTTGTGGCAGTCACGCAATAAATTTCAGCCGCGCATGGCGGGCGGCAAACAGTTTTTCACGCGCAAAGACGAAGAATCCGGCCGCGTGGTTGCGTTTGCCATTGCGGACGACTATCTGATTCTGGGCACGCGTGAAGATCTGGTGGCAGGCTCACTGGAGTTGATGTCCGGCAGCAAAGGACACATGCTGAGCCAGGAGGGCTGGTATACGCAGGCCCGCACCGCCGCATCCGCCGTTGTGGGAGATCTGCGCATGGTGATGAACATGGAAAAGATCGCGGTAGCGCCGCACTTCCGCACTTACTGGATACAGAACAACATCACTGAAATGCAGAGCTATAGCAGCGCGATCTCTGATCTTTATCGTGAAGGCCAGGTGTATCGCGAAGAACGCGTAGTCTTGCCGAAGAAGCAGGGTGACGAAACTGCGCTGGCGCAATCAGCACAGGCGGCAACGAACTTACTGAGCGCTGTCCCCAAAGATTACGGTTTTTATCAGGTTGGGCCCACTGACGTAAAGGGCAGCCTGGCCGCTCTGGAGCAAAAGATCCTGGCGCCGCGGTTTGGCGCCGCTCGCGCAGAAAAGCTGGCTCCTCAGGTTCAGCTGGCCGGCGGCCAAACAGGCTCCGGTACTGATCTGGAAACCCGCATTGACGTGGAGCCGGCATCGCGTGTGACCAGGCTGAATGCCGCGGAAGTTTTGCAGATGCAATTGGAAAAGTGCGGTCCCCAGGCCCTTTTGGTGGTGCAGGCCAGCCGCAAAAATGCTGACGGCGTACTGATGAATATCCCTGCTGTTGTGGCGGTGGCTGCCGTGACAGAGTGGGATATTCCATCCATGCAGAGAGCGGTGCAGGAGATGATTGCGCCCGCGTTGACCACTGCGCGCCTGGGAGTGCAATGGCGAGAAGTGAAAGAAGCAGGCGGATATTATGAACTTGATGGGCTCTCACCGGTGCAGATGGCGGTGCGTGGCAAGGTGCTCTACCTGGCCAACGATGCCGGGCTATTGAGTTCTATTTTGCAGACCAAAAATCAGTTGCTTTCGCAACCCGCAAGTTATGCTGCCGGCTTTAGCCATTCGCGCGAACGCCAGAATTTCTATAAGTTCTCCAGCCTGGTTGATCAACCATCGGGAGGCCAGGGTTCGGAACCGCAATTCTTTTCGCAGAATATGGCTGGTTTCAGCCGCGCTTTTGCCAGGCTGGATTCAGAAGAGATCATTACACGCCAGACAAAGGATAAAATCCAACAGACGGTAACGTATCGTTGGATGCAATAACCAAACGGAATCTTTTAACGGCTGTGATCCTTGTGCTCTGTGTTGGGCAGCGTGCCGTGCCCGCCTGCGCTCTATCCCAGGACCTGCACACACAAGCGGCCGCAGCTTTATTGGCGCGTGATTTCAACGATCCCGATCTGTCTTACCTCTTGCTGGATGAGAATGGGCAGGTCGTCGCCCAGCGCTGGGAGAACCCGGAGCGTGATGTGCCGGTTGGCTCTCTGGTGAAACCCTTTCTCGCCGCGGCTTACGGGCAGACGCATCCGGCTTTTCCAGAGTTTCGATGTACAGGAAAGAAGACCTGCTGGCTGCCGCGTGGACACGGAATGCTCCAGATTCGTGACGCGATTGCTTTTTCCTGCAACTCATATTTTCATCAGCTCGTCGCCAGCGCTGGTCCGGGCTTTACGCGGGCCCTCAACGGTTATGATTTGCACGGGGCGGCGGCGCTTCCGGAAAGTAGCCATGCTTTAAGTTCAGCTGCGCCTCTGGCGTTGGCGCAGGCGTATCTTGAACTCACGCGTCACCCACACGACGCGAAGATTGCTCCCGTGCTGCAAGGGCTGTCGCTGTCGGCGCAAAAAGGTACTGGAAAGGCCGCTGGCGCCGAGCTGCCGCACATTTTTGCCCTAGCCAAGACCGGCACAGCGCCATGCACGCACCTAAAGAAAGCTCCGGGTGATGGGTTTGCCATGGTGATGGCTCCTGCTGATCATCCGCGCACCGTGGTGTTGGTGAGGCTACATGGCAAACCTGGATTCATGGCCGCCGGCGTTGCCGGACGCATCATTGCCGCGGTAGAAGGAAGTGGGGCCGGCAAATGAAAAAAATCTGGATGGCCACAGCATGGGTTGTACTTGGCGTATGCGTCGCGCAGGCGCAGCAAAAAGAGGTCCGCATAGGAGTTTTGGGACTGTTTCATTCAAAACAGATTGTGGTTGCGCCTGTCCTGGGCCAGCCGCTCCAATGCAGCGCTGGTGGCGGACCATGGCCGGTACGCAATCAGATGTTGGTAGAGCTGGCAGTACCAAAGCTGAGGATTGCCGGTACAGACAACTCTCTCGACGGGCCGATTACGTGCGACAACAGCCAAGGCGGCGCCGCAGAGATTGTGGTGAGTGTGCCGGGAAAGATTTCGCGTCGCTATAGAGGCAAGTTGGAGATCAGGACGGAATCCCGCGAGCTGCGCGTTGTGGTGATTATGGCGCTGGAGGTCGCGGTGGCATCCATTGTTGCCGCTGAAAGTCCTTCCCATGCGCCCACGGAAGCGCTGAAAGCGCAGGCGGTGGCAGCGCGGTCCTATTTGCTGGCAGGGAAGGGGAGGCACAGCGGCTATGATTTTTGCGACACCACGCACTGCCAGTTTTTACGCGAGGCTCCCGCGCCCGGAACGCCCGCATTTCAGGCAGCGGCGGCCACCCGCGATCTCGTGCTGCGGTACAAAGAGGAAGTGTTTGCCGCTATGTATAGCAGGAGCTGTGGTGGCCAAACGCACACACTCAATGAACTTGGTATTTCCACACGCGGTTATCCGTATTTTGGTGTTACCTGCGATTACTGCCTGCGCCATCCTGAGAAGTGGGTTGTACAGATTCAATCCGCGGATGCAGCGGGGCTGGCGCCAACAGAGAACTCACGCCTCAATCTTGCCCGCAAGCTGGGATGGAAGAGTGTGCCGAGCAACTCCTATTCATCGCGCGCACAGAATGGGGCCGTCGTGCTGGAAGGCGTTGGTGTAGGCCATGGAATCGGACTATGCCAGCGCGGTGGCGCGGATATGGCACGTCATGGCGCATCATTTTTGCAGATTCTCGCGCACTACTATCCCAACACTGAAGTGAAGCAATATTAGCTGCCAAGCTTCGTGTTCAGAGCTTTTAGATATCCGTCCAAGGTGGCCGTGTGACCAAAGATAAAGCGTGACACGAAGCGAAACAGAGGATTGTAGACTTCGCCATCTTCAGTAATGGTGAGGGTGCAGGAGTTGCCTACAGGCACGATTTCATAAGTCCAGGCGCCCCCAAAAGGCAAGCTGGTGTCTGTGATCCGCGTAACCAGGTGACGCGGCGGCGTGGCTTCAACGGCCTCATAAGGAATCGTCTGGCCGTGCTTGTCTGTTTCACGCCACATGCGGTGGCCTTCGTGCGGAGGCAGCTCTTGATAGTTGGTAATCTCGGGCCGCCATGTTGGCGGACCTGAAATCAAGGCCCAAACCGTTTCTGCTGGATGATGCAGGGACACCGTGCGTGAGACCCGGTGTTTCTGCGGCAGAAGCGCCCCAATTACAACGACTAGAATCAAAAGGCCCGCAATCGCCAGCGCGACGACCAATAACCATTTCATGCATAGCTCCTGTTCTTCTTTACTCGCGTTTTTTTGTTCTGCATGGCCTTGTGTGCTGCATGGGCCAGAAGCCCAAGCCCGTGGAGTGCCTGCTTGCGCTCGTTGGCGCCGAGTTGTTCCAGCAAAGCATTGACCAGGGCCGGATCCAGCACGGATTTTTCTGACTTGATGCGTACTCCCGAGGGCGTCAACAAAAGATGGACTTGGCGCGCATCCTGTGTTGCTCTTTTGCGGACTACGTACCTTTGTCTTACGAGCCGATTGATGGTGATCGACATGGTGGAAGCGGTTACTCCCATATGCCCCGCCAGCGTCCGCAGGTTCGTGGGTTCAATTTCATCCAGGTGGTCCAGAACGCTGGCCTGGTGCGCGCTCAGGACGGTATTACTCCGTGGATCGCGTACATGCCGGGTATGGCAGGCAAAGTAAATCTGCGGATAAAACGTCATGAGCTGGCGAACAGAGTCCTGCATTTTCGGCATAATTATGATGAATATAGTTTGATTTGTCAAATCAAATTATATTCCCATAAACAAGAAAGCCGAAACCGCGCTGCTATGGCCCAATTAACGGGAGCCGCTGTTGTTATAATTCGTGAGCTTGCAATCTGCCCGCAACAAAAAGGACCTCAAGCATGAATGCTCTTAAGAAGCTGGAACCAACTGCCTACGCGGCGCTGCGCATTGTCTTTGGTTTCCTTTTTGCCTGCCATGGCGCCAGCAAGGTTTTCGGAGTCTTGGGCGGGGAGAAACCGCACGATGTTCTGATGTGGACTGGAGCGGGCATAGAATTGGTTGGCGGCGTGCTGATCATGCTGGGCCTGCTGACACCACTTGCCGCCTTTATTGTCAGTGGAGAGATGGCGGTTGCCTATTTCAAGTTCCATTATTTGGGCGGCCCGCCCCCGCATAAGTTCTTTCCTCTTCAGAACCATGGGGAGCTGGCTGTCATTTATTGCTTTGTCGCGCTATTGATCGCCTGCCACGGCGCGGGTAAGTGGGGAGTGGACAAGGGTTGATGTGCGCTCCAGCCTACGCCCCAGTTTTTGGGGAAGTCCGATAGCAGTCCAGCCCCCGGCCCAATTGCCGCAATGCGTCGTTTACAGACTCCGTCGGAGTGCCCACGCCGATCCTGAAGCGGTTCGGACTTTCAAAAAAGCTCCCGGGAACCATGGTCGTATCAAAATCACGGCGCAGCAAGTTGCACATTGAATCAACGTCTCCGCTTTTCAGGCGCGGAAAGACAACAGTCCCATATTCCGGCCAGAAATAATCCAGGTCGTCACGCGAAAGCAGGAAGTTGTGCAGCAGTTTGCGATTTGCATCCAGCATGGTTTTCGCGCGCGCCGCTATCTGCGGAAGTTTCTTGAAGGCCACAACGCTCAGCAGCTCGGCTGGATGCGCAAATGTCGCGCCGTGCAGGTCATTGATGTGGAACATTCGCTGGGCCAGATCGGGCGGGGCCAGCACCCATCCGCAGCGCAGTCCGCTCAGGCCATACGCCTTGGTGAGGCTGTTGGTGACGATGAAACGATCTGGGTCGATATGAAACGCGCTCGCGGGCGCAGCCTCAAATAGCATCTCACGGTAGACCTCGTCCACCAGTATGTAAGCTCCTACTTTGCGCGCTAGCTCTCCCACTTCGCGCAGCGTGGCATCGGGGACCAATGCTCCGCTGGGGTTGTGAAGGTTGCAAATTACAATCAATCGTGTGCGCGCCGTGAGGTTGCGCTCAACCTCGGCCAGATCAATGGCAAAGTTGTTTTCCGCGCGGCGTGAAAAGCGTTTGATTTCCAGACCCAGATATTTTGCCGCGCTCAGAATGGGTTCGTAAGTAGGTTGCTCCACTAGAATCTCATCGCCGGGCTCCGTGGTTGCAGCCAGAGCAAGGTAGTTGGCCAGCGATGTTCCCACCGCGCTTACCACACATGCCTGTGGTACGCGATAGCGCCCGGCAATTGCCTGTAGCAGCGGTTCATAGCTATAAATGGACGGGCCATTGATCTCCAATTGATCAATGGTCACGCCGAGATCTGATAAAGGGAAGCTGGCCATGCCGCTAGTGGCGAGATTGAATTTGGCAATGGAGTGCAGCTTGGCCCACTCCATATAAGGCGAGTGCGCAGTGCTCCTGGAGAATGTCATGTTCTTGAGGTCCGCTTCCAAATGTAATACATGGGAACACCAGCTGCCAGAATGGCCATCCCGATCAGCGTGTTTCCGGGGTACGTGTATACGGTATTGGCCACGACTCCGGAGCAGGCCAGGCAGAAGAGCGCTGTGGTGTAGGGATGGCCGGGCATACTGAAAGCGGATCGTTGCGTTGTTCGGCGTCGCAGAATAAACAGGCAGCCTGCGGTGAGCGTCCAGAAAATGGCGTCCATCGAGGTCACATAGTTCAGGATCGGCCCGTAGCTGCCGGAAAGCAGAATCACCATGGTCCACACGCTCTGAGCAATAATGGCAATCACCGGAACGCGGGTGCGCGGGTGCACCCAGGCAAGCTGCCGGAAGAAAACACGATCGTTCGCCATGGCAAAGTAAACACGCGGAGCGGTAAGCACGCTTTGGCTGAGAAAACCCAGAGTCGAGATGGCAATGCCCAACGCGATGATCGTGGCCCCTTTGGGTCCCAGGGCCATGCGCATTACCGCGGAGGCGGGTGTTTTTGTTTCTGCCAATGTGGCCACACCAAGGGTGCGTACGCACACAAAGTTTACCAGGGTGTAGAGCAGGGCTACGCCCGCTACACCAAGCACCAGCGCGCGAGGAAGGTCACGACGCGGGTCTTTCATCTCACCGGCCACGAAGCTTGCGGTCTGCCATCCGCCATAGGCGAACACCACGGGGATCATAGCTGCGCCGAATGTGGAGAGAAAAGAGGGCGAGACCGGCTGATCAAGGAGCGGCCGCCATGCGGTGTGCGTTCCGCGAATGAAGAACGCTCCAGCGCCAACCAGCAGTGCTATGGCCAGGATTTTAGTTGCCATCAGCACGCTCTGTAGCGTTCCTCCGGCGCGCACGCCCAGACAATTCACAATGGTGAGCAACAACAGAGTGACCACGGCAATCTGCCACTCGGCCGCGTGCCAGCCCGTAAGTTCCAGGAAGTATCGTGAGAAAGTCACGGTGACCGCAGCCATTCCGCCTGTTTGAATTACCAGCAGCAGCACCCAGCCATAAAGAAACGCGACCAGCGGATGATACGCCTCACGCAGATAGGCATATTGACCACCCACTTGGGGCATGCGGTCCGCCAGTTCAGCCCAGATAAAAGCGGCTGCCAGCGCAAGCAGGCCGCCAGCAATCCATGCACCCAGCACAAGCGCCGGCGTATGCACACGCTGGGCGACAACATAGGGATTAATAAAGATGCCGGCGCCAACAATGCCGCCCATGACAAGCATGGTGGCATCAAAGAGGCCGAGGCGGCGGGCCAATGGCTGGGAGGAAGCTTCGCCGGTCTGCGGGACAGATGTGTTCAATGCGTATAGTCCGAATGGATACTAAACGAGCAGATCGGAAAACATTGTAACGTTGGTGCTAAAAGCAATTGACTGCAAGCGAGCCAGCCGGACAGTCGCTAGTTACGTACGAACAATCGTTACACGTGGACGATCTTTCTCTTGCGGCCGGTTGTGATGCGCGCCAGCAGACGTTGCCCCAGGCATCCACACAGGAAGGCTATAGCGAGCACAGCGCTGATGTGCCGTTCGCCGGAATGGAAAGTCAGAAAGGCCATATATTCGTAAATGGCATATCCAGCCAGACCGGCGACAGCCCCGAAAAGGACTGGTGTGAGCGTGGTGAAAAGGTTCGCAATCCTGGACTCATTGCGCCCCATGATAAGGGACTGTGCGCCGCAAAACGCAGAACCGAAAAGCCCAAAGAGCACCACCGCTGCCACCATTGGAATGCGCCCGGAGAGCAGCATGAAAGGGGCCACAGCCACGGCGGACAACCCGCAAACAATGATAAGAGTGCGAAGCTGGTTTTCCGTCAGCCGTGCTGTGTAGGATTGGTTGCTGAAATCTTCATTGCGAAGAGACATAGCGTCTGCAACCAGCTCGGCGGTAAGACGGTCGTCGCTGACGGACAGCAGTCGTTCGATCGCTTCCGCGCGCCACGATGCGTTTTTCAGGTTTTCTTCGCGAAGAACATGGGCCCGATTCGCCAGTTCCGTCTGGTTCATGCCAAAGACCGCGTATCGTTGTGCCGCGCGCAAGCCAAACCAGCCGCCTTCAATGTCGTCGCTTTCCAGAGAGCGCTGCACGTTGTTGAGCTGCTCGTGTGCCGCTTCCGCCCAGAAATTGTCTGCGCGCGGGTTGCGACGCTCCAGGAACCCCAGTTCCACACGGAATGCCTCGCATTCCCGCAGAAGGCGCAATTGGGCCTGATGGTTGTCTACAGAAGATTTCCCGCTGGCCGCCGTAAAAGTCACCGCGGGGCGGCTCTCCACGCGCACAGCTGGTTCTGCTGATGCCTGTGGCTGCCTGGCAAGGCTGCCAATCCGTGAAAGCAACGCTTTTTCCTGTGCATGCGTCAGCCGTTCTATTGCGGCTGGAACCGGCAACCATAGCGCTTCGCCAATTTCCTCGTTGTTCTTCGCGCCTTTGTCTTCGATGAGGGTCATCTTCCAGAAAAGGACGACCTTGGGCACGCCATTGTCAGAATAGCTGATGGTGCCCAGGTAATTTCCAATGCGGCAGGAGCAGCCTGTTTCTTCCTGCACCTGGCGCGTGGCCGCTTCCTGGAAGGATTCACCATCTTTAACTTTTCCGCGGGGAAGGGTCCAATCCTGGTGGCGTTTGCGGTAAACCACCATCACTTCATCGCCACGGGGGGTACTGCGCTGCAGAATTCCGCCGGCGGCTTTGATGACCGGCGGGTCTACCGGAGCAATCGGAGCAATTGATGTCGCCATAGTTGAAGAATTCTAATTTCGGATTGTAACCCGTATCAGGCAAAATGAAAGAAATGATTTTTGGGGGCCGCGATTTGCCGACGTCTTAGTCTGGCCGGCACTTGAACGCAACGTAGACGCAGCATATTCCTGGTATCCGCGCAGAACCTTGCCTTTGTTGTGATGCTTCCATTCCAGTCGGTTCCCTGATGCGTCCCGAATGCGCCGCTCAGTGCTTAACAAACCTTAGCTCCACGGAGTTAAGTATTGTGAGTTGATGAAAAAACCGTCAATTCTTAAGCCAACTAGAGAGAACCGGTCTGACTCAAAGACTCAAGAGGTACAAAGGACCTTGAGACGAGTATGTCTGTTTTTTTTAAACCCTTTACTTCTGGCCTTCACGATTGGCTGTGGCGGCGTGAAAGGTGCGTCTCCTTCACCTTCGCCCTCACCAAGCCCAACAGGGCAAGGTGTGCCGATCAAGCATGTAATCGTAGTAATCATGCAGAATCGTTCATTCGACCATCTTTTTGGGACTTTCCCTGGCGCCAACGGGATCCGTCCTGGTGTTCCCGGATTTACGCAGACAGATGCAAGCGGAGCCACAGTTACGCCGCAGCTGCTGACCGCCACCGCCACCTCTGACCTGCCACATTCACACAATGACTATGTACGCGTTTGGGATTCAGGCGCGATGGACAAGTACGCCTTTTACAACGGGGTGGTGTCCTTGGGGCACTATGACAACACCACTCCCGGAATGAGCACTTTGTGGAATTGGGCCCAGCAGTTTGCGCTGGCTGATAATTTCTTTCCTTCGGCCATGGGCGATGCCCCAACGAACCAGCTTTACCTGGTGGCCGCCGACGATAACAATAACCCTGCTAGTCTGCAGCCATTCTTTGCTCCCTGCAACACGGATGTTAAAGCAAGCGCGGGTTATACGTTTTCCCACGTAGGCGATCAGCTTGCCAGCAAGAACCTGACGTGGGCGTGGTACCAGGAAGATCTTGGCGTCTGCTCTTCATACGTTCCGCAGGAAAACCCATTCCAGTTCTTCACAGACGCGCATGATTCTCCCAACGTGCGTGACCTTACCAAATTCTCCACGGACCTTGCCGCAGGGAAACTGCCCGCTGTTTCATTTGTGCAACCTGGGCCGGTACACAGCATGCACCCGGCGCCCGGTGTTCCCATAGCCACAGGCATCTCATGGCTTGATGGTTTTGTCCGCCAGGTCCAGGCTGCTCCAGAGTGGACGAATACGGCCATCGTAGTCATCTGGGATGCAAGTGGCGGATGGTGGGACCATGTTCCTCCCCCGCAAGTTGACGGCCAGGGCTACGGACCACGAGTGCCGATGCTGGTCATTTCTCCGTTCGCCAAGAAAAACTACATCTCACACATTCAAATGGATGACGTCTCGGTTTTGCGCTTCATCCAAACCACGTTTGGTCTGCCTGCTCTCAATGCAAGAAACCAGTTAGGAAATGATCTCAGCGACATGTTCACATTCTGAAGGACGAGTGGGCTACTGTAAAAGTAGCCCATTTTCAAACGCAGGCATTAAATTGATATCCTAGAGACGGCAGTTAGAAAGACCATTCGCTGATAACTAGAGTTAGTCCGCGAGGAACTGATTTGCTTCCTCATTTTGTGCGCCGTTTTTCGTACTCTCCCAAGGTTCGTCGCGTGATACGCGCGCTGGGACTGAAAAAGAGCGCTCAGAGTCTTTATTACCGTTTCGTCCAGAGGGGCGGCTTTATTCAAATCTCTGCTGGAGGAGTGACCGGACGGTTTTTCTCGGCCAGCGCTCGCGACCTGCGGATCGTGGAGTCGTGTGCTCAGGAGCAGGCCCTGGACCGCTTACTCTCTGAAGTACGTCCAGAAGATGTGGTTTATGACATTGGCGCCCATCATGGTCTTTACGCCGTCCTGCTGGCGCAAAAGGTAAAGCGCGTCATCGCTTTTGAACCCGAGCGGGAGTGCCACGCGCGTCTGGAACGGAACCTCGAAAGCAATGGCTTGTCAAACGTTAGTTCCTATCGCAAGGCCATGGGTGACCGCGATGCCGAGGAGATCCTCTATTTGGGAGATGGGGTTGGGGCGATGAATAGCGGTCAGCTTGGCCCTGACTGGATGATGGGAGCACAACAAACGATCAGCGTCGTCCGTGGCGATACTTTTCGTCAATCTCAGAATCTCCCGGTTCCTACTGTTCTTAAGATCGATGTCGAAGGACATGAGGGCGCCGTACTTGAGGGGCTTCGTGAGTCTTTAAGCCTTCCCGAATGCCGTTTGGTTTGCTGTGAGATTCATCCTTTGCTCTTGCCCCATCCCGTGACCAAGGAAACCGTGGTGCAAGCCTTGAAAAGCTCGGGGTTCCATGACATTCAGCTTTTTCCCCACAACACCGAGTTCCATGCGTTTGCTTACAAGAAGCCAGGCGGGAGTGGGTGAGGCCGCTTAGCTCTGATACGGTCCGGCTCGAAGGGTCCGTTCCCAGGGGCAGTTGACGGGCCAGGACAGAATGCCGTTTAAAGCGGTTCTTTTGTTTGCGGTTCTTTTGTTTGTGGTCCCTCGGCGACCCCCAGATAAGCATGGCGCACGAACTCATTGTTCATCAGCATCTCCGTGGGACCTTCCAGGGTGATGCGCCCGGTTTCCATTACGTATCCGTAGTGGGAAATCTGCAATGTGTAATTCACGTTTTGTCCCACCAGCAGAATCGTTACGCCCTGTTGCGCGATGTTGACGATGAATTCAAAAATCTCGTCAACGAGTTTGGGAGCGAGTCCGAGCGAGGGTTCGTCCAGCATGAGCAACTGCGGTTCTGCCATGAGCCCCCGTCCAATGGCGCACATCTGTTGCTCGCCACCGGAGAGAGTCCCAGCCATCTGGTGACGGCGCTCTTTAAGCCGCGGGAAGAGTTCATAGACTCGCGCCAGCCCGGCTTGCGACCGCTGCCGAAACTGCGGAAGGAAGCATCCCATCAGCAGGTTTTCTTCTACTGACATGCCGGGCCAGAGCTGTCTGCCCTCAGGCACAAGGCTGATGTGGCGCTTGACGCGTCCACGCGTGGAGATCGCGGTTATGTCGTCCCCGTTGAGCAGGAGCTGGCCGCGTTTGGCGCGCAGCACCCCGGCAACCGTGTTGAGGGCGGTTGTCTTGCCCGCGCCGTTCGCCCCTATGATGCAGGTGATCTTTCCGCGCGCCACGGAAAACGTAACGCCCCAGAGGACCTGTGTGGCTCCATAGCTCACCTCAAGGTTCTGTGCGGAGAGAAGCGTTGCCGATCGATCGGTGGAAGTCTGGGGCTCAGCCACGCTTCTTGTCCCTGAAGGTGCTCTTGCCGAGGTAGGCTTCAATCACTGACGCGTCATTTTGAACTTCTTCCGGCTTTCCTTCCGCCAGCTTCTGGCCAAAGTTCAATACCGTGATACGGTCACAGACAGCCATAATCGCTTTCATATCGTGTTCCACGTACATGATGGTGGTTCCACCTTCCCGGATGCGGTGAAGCAGTTCCATCATTGCTCCGGTCTCAGATCCCGTGAGGCCGCCACAAATTTCGTCAAGCAGCAGCAGCTCCGGCGCGGTGGCCAGAGCGCGCGCTACTTCCAATCGCTTTTGTTCCCCAAGGGAGATTGCGGACGCGAGCACGTTGGCCTTGCGGTCCAGACCAACGAGTTTCAACGCCTCCATGGCGTGCTCCCTGGCCACGGCCGTGCGCGTTACGGCATGGCGGCCATAATGCACGGCGACCTGCACGTTTTCCAGCACTGACATAGCTTTAAACGGGCGCACCACCTGATGGGTCCGGGCCACGCCTCTCTTCACCAGGGCCGCGGAGGACATGCCGGTAACATCTTTTCCGCGGAAATGGACCTGTCCGGCGGAGGGACGTACCGCGCCGGTAATCAGGCTGAACAGCGTCGTTTTGCCCGCGCCATTCGGTCCAATAAAGCCGCAAATCTGGTTTTCCGGGATATCAAAACTTACGTCCTTCAACGCCGCCACGCCCCCAAAGTATTTGGTCAGCGTCTGGACTTCCAGAATCTTCACGTTTTCTCCTAAACAGCCGGAAGAGACGCCGCAAGAGTCCAAGCAGGCCATCAGGCTCCAGCAAAATGATGACTATTAATAGTGAACCATAAATAAGCAGATGGAGATTGGGAAAATGCACCACAAGCTCTTCTTCCACCATGCCAAAAACCACGCCGCCCAATACTGCGCCCCATACGGTACCGATCCCGCCGATTACCGGCATGAGCAGAATGGAGATGCCGGTCTGGAAAGCAAAGACATCACCGGGGTAAAAGAATGCCGCACGGCGCGCGTAGATGCCACCGGCAATGCCGGTGAGACCGGCGGCGATGGCATGGATCCAGAGTTTAGAGGTGAATGGATTTACGCCCAGGTCGGCGGCAGCGTCTTCATCCTGTTTGATGGCGCGCAATGCCAATCCGAACTTGCTGCCGGCGATCACCATCGATACAACGAACGCCAGCGCCACAGCGGCAATAGCGGTGTAGTAATGCTCCAGAGGGCTAAAAGGCTTGTCTTCAGTAATGCGATAGCCGCTGGCCCCGCCGGTCACGTCCAGATTATTCATGATGACACGAACGGCCTCCGTTACGCCGATGGTGGCGATCACGAAATAGGGCCCGCGCAGCCGGAACGTGGGGAGTCCAATCAAGAACGAAGCCAGCATGGCAATAGCGGCGCCGCCCACAAATCCAAAGTAGGGGCTGTGGCCGGCGTGCATCAGAAGAGCTGTTGTGTACGCGCCCAGCCCAAAGAAGACGGCGAATCCGAAAGAAACCTGGCCGGCCATGCCACCCAGCAGGTTCCAGCCCAGGCTGGTCGTAGTCCACACTGCGGTGATGAACAGCAACCGGATGAGATTGTCACTGGGGTGGGTTGCAGGCAGAAGCAGCAACCCTGCCAGCAATATCCAGGGGAGAATGACTTTGATCCAGCCGGCAGCACCCAAGGGGCGCTTCATGCAGCCTTCCATTTGCGATTGAACAAGCCGGCAAGCCCTTTGGGCATGATCACCAGGACCAATACCAGCAGCGCGAAAGGAACCACCGGCTGGTAGCTGGGGGGCAGGTAATAGAAGGACCATTTGTGCCAGTACCACGGTAGTGGAATGGCGGTACTGAAAGTTTCCAGAACCGCCAGGACGATCGCGCCCAGTGCAACTCCGGAAACCGACTCCAGGCCGCCAAGCACGATGATCACAAAGGACCGCAATAAAAAAGGCCGGCCAAAGTCAGGGCTGAAGGAATAAAGCATTCCAAGCAGCGCTCCCGCAAATCCGGCGAAGGCCGTTCCCAGACCAAACGTAAGGCGCGCGGTTCTTTGATCGTCAACGCCCACAATTTTTGCCGCGTAGGGATTTTGAATCAGGGCCCGCATGGACCGGCCGAACCAGCTGCGGTGCAAGACAATCTGCAACACGATCATGCAAACTACAGCGGCCACAAAGACGACCAATTTCACTTTCGCGATCGAAATCTCTCCAATCTGAACCGAAGAGAGAGTGAGTGGAGTCAGGATGGACTGGTCTTCTGTCCCCCAGAGCAGATAGCCAACATTTTGCAGCACCAGCAAGAAACCAAACATCAGCAGGAGCGACGCGAGCGTGGGCGTATCTGATTTCGGAAGCCAGCGCACCAGGATCCAGTGCACCAGCATTCCGAAGAGAAAAAAAACCGGCAGGGCCATCACCGCGCCCAGGATTGGGTCAATATGGAAACGCTGGAACATCTCGAGGGCAAAATACGCGCCCAGCATCAGGAACCCGGCATGGGCCAGGTTCACGATTTTCATGACGCCGTAAATCACCGTCATACCGACGGCCATGGCGGCATACACCCCAGCCAGCAGCAGAGCCTTTAATAAGAGGTCGAGATACTCGACAGCGTCCATGTAGGTGGCAATGCCTTATTTGTTCGGTGTGGGAGCTACAGGCGGACCCGTGGCCGCGTCCTTGGGGAAAACGATGTCCACTTTGTTATCAGGCTTGTTCTGCGTGATCACAAAGGGATATTCGCTTTGCCCGTTGGCGCCGAACTTAAGCACCTGGCCCGGCAATACTGAATCCTTGAGCTGCGCTTTCTTCAATGCATCGCGGATGGCGGTTTTGTCTAGGCTACCGGCGGCCTCGATTGCTTTGGCCAGGATGCGCATGCCGTCATACGCGGGAGCCGCGTACCACGAGTCAACATCATGGCCAGTGAAGGCCTTGTAGTCTTCAGCAAACTTTTTGGCCTGTGGATACGGCAGCTTATTGGACCACCAGATACCGGAGAAGATGTAATCCGTGCCGGCGCCCAGCGCCTGCCGTGCGCCAGCCTCAGGCCCGCGAGCGCCATAGCTCACCATCTGGTGATGCAGGCCGTTCTGCAGATACTGGCGGTGCATGGTGATGTAGTCGGGCAGGTGCGCGTCAGAAAGGAAAATATCGGCTTTGCTGGTTTTTACTTTCTGCAGCACGCCGGAGAAATCCGTGGCGTTCAACTCGAATTTCTCATTGAGGACGATTTCGAAATAGCCCGCGTGCTTATTGGACCACTCGGTGAAGCCCTGCACGTAGTCGACGCCGTGATCGGTGTTTTCCACCACGATTGCGACCTTCAGGCCTTTCTTGAGTTTGCCCTGATCGATCAGCGAGCCAAGAAACTCCCCGGTGGTGGTGCCGATCAGGGCCACCGGACTCAGCGTTCCAAAAGCATATTGATAGCCCTTGCCGAAAATGGCGGTGGCGCCGGCCCCGGTGGTGATCCATGGGGTCTTGTAGCGGTCTGCCATGACCGATTCAGCCGTTCCCAGGGCCGTGGAATATCCGCCCAGCACGGCCACTGCATTATCGGAACTCATGGCACGTTCTGTGAGGGAAGCGGATTTCTTTGAATCAGTGCCGTCATCGTAAAAGATTTCGTTAATCTTGAGCTTTTTGCCTTTGCTCTTCACCATGATGCCGCCGGCATCATTGATCTGCTTGATGGCAAGCTCTATGCCTTCTTTCTGATATTGGCCGGGCTTGCTCTCGCTTCCCGTTGTAGGCAGGACCACACCGATGGTGATGGTGTCATCGGCAGCCAAGGCCCGCATGGAGCCCGGGAAAAACGTTATTCCACCCAGCAGTATTGCAAGTGCCGTAATCCGGCGGAAGTGCCCGCCCACGAAAATTTGGCTTTTTCTCATAATTTCCTCCTCTAAGGCAGTCTGCGGTCCCGGATGGCGAAGACCGAAATTTTCAAGATATTAGCAACATGGCTGGCGAGTAGAAGGCTGCAATAATATTCCTGCCACGTTACAATTAACAAGCGCTGTTTTGCAATCGGCGGCTAAAAAGGCACTCAGGTACCTGGCCCGGCGGACTGCATACCGTGAACGATTCATGTTCACCCTTTCATTTCCCCTTGACATCTGCGGTAATCCGACTACCCTAGGGTGCCAAATGGACGATCCGCTTTTGGCCTGTGTTCCTGGCCAGACCTGACGGACGTTTTTGCTATCCCAGGCCTTTCATAACCCACCGGCGACAAGTGTATGAGCCGGAAGGCCTGTTATCTTTGGCTCTTTTGCGCAAGACCCTTGGCGGACCGTTTTTTCCGGCTTTATTATGAGTTATTAGATGCAGTACGTAGCTCGATATCACAGGGACCAGGTCCGGCCGGCCTGTTTCCCCTTCCAGGAGGGCCACAATGTCTAGCGCTACCGTGCCGATCACGTCATCGGACCAGATTTCGACCTCGAAAATATGGATGGTGATCTTAGCCTCATCCGTTGGAACGATGATCGAGTGGTACGACTTTTACATTTTCGGAAGCCTGGCAGTCGTGTTGTCCCAGAAATTCTACCCGCAGGGAAACAACACGTTTGCTCTGATCGCCTATTTGTCCACTTTCGCCGTTGGATTTATGGTGCGTCCGTTCGGCGCGCTGTTTTTCGGAAGGATTGGCGACCTGGTAGGCCGCAAATATGCCTTCCTGGTGACGCTTACCATCATGGGATTCGGCACATTTTTGATCGGTTTGATGCCGACGTATGCCACAGCGGGATGGTTTGCTCCCATTGCACTAATTGCGATCCGCGTGTTTCAGGGGCTGGCGCTGGGCGGAGAGTACGGCGGTGCAGCGATTTACGTGGCCGAGCATGTGCCCGACAATAAACGCGGCTACTGGACCAGCTACATTCAGATTACGGCAACGCTGGGCCTGTTCTTTTCCGTCATTACTGTTGTGATCCTCCAGTTCTACATGACGCCGGCAAATTTCCAGGCCTATGGCTGGCGCATTCCCTTCCTCCTTTCCGTCATCCTGGTCATGATCTCGCTTTACATTCGTCTCAAGATGGCGGAGTCGCCTATCTTTACGCAGATCAAGAGCACGGGGATGAGTTCGGCACAGCCGCTGAAGGACGCCTTCACCCAGTGGCCCAACTTCAAGTTGGTGCTTATATCGTTGCTTGGCGCGACCGCCGGACAAGGCGTGGTCTGGTACACCGGCCAGTATTACGCGCTGTTCTACCTGCAAACGATTCTGAAAGTGAACCTGCGTACCAGTTTCATCATTGTTGCAATCGCCATGTTGCTCGGGATGCCGTTCTTTACGGTTTTTGGAGCGCTCTCCGACAAAATCGGCCGCAAGAAGATCATCATGGCGGGCTGTCTGCTGGCCTTTCTCACCTACTATCCGATCTATCAAGCCATGGAGAGTGCCGCAGGCAATCACGTGATCACATTTAAGTCCCAGCTGAACCCGGTGACCAAGGCCCCGGCCTTGACGCCTTTAACCACGGATCCCGCGGACCCGACTAAGCTAGTCCCGGCCAAAGAGGCACCCAATCCGAACGTTCCTCTGCTTGTGTTACTGGTGTTCATCCAGGTGCTTTACGTGACCATGGTGTACGGGCCGATTGCCGCGTATCTGGTGGAGGCATTCCCGGCCAAGATCAGATACTCATCGTTCTCGCTGCCCTACCATATCGGGAACGGAGTTTTTGGCGGGCTGGTGCCGCTGGTCGGAATCTATGTGTGTTACCTCACTGGCAATATCTATTCCGGGCTGTGGTATCCAATGGCGATCGCTGCCATGACCTTCGTGGTTGGGTCGCTGCTGCTCAAAGAAACCGTGCACGTGAAAATCTGGACCGAGGTCGACGAAAAGAAGAAGGCTTAAAAACTGACCTATACTTGCGGAGCAGGTGCGGCGCGGGTGTAGGATAATCCTGTTTCGGACTTGTCGGGTGGCAGCCGTTGCCACCCGCACGTCATTGCGGCCCGCTCCCCACGGCGCCCTTGCTAGTCCTCGACGAATTTCGAGTTCAAGAGGTCAAAGACCATGGCTGACGCTCGCGTAATGAAAGCAAAAGAACAAGAGACAGAAGTCAATGAGGCGCAGATAGCCGTCCATTGGAAGGAAGAGCAGTATTATTACCCCAATTCCTCGTTCGTCGGGCAGGCTTACCTGACTGACCCCGCCGTCAACGAGCGCTTCAGCGAAAAGAATTTTCCCGAATGCTATCGCGAATATGCCGACCTGCTGAGCTGGGACCAATACTGGCACACCACGCTCGACACCAGCGACGCACCATTCTGGAAATGGTTTGCCGGCGGCAAGATCAATGCCAGTTACAACTGCGTGGACCGTCACCTGGAGAAATACCGCAATAAAGCTGCATTCATTTTTGTGGGTGAATTGGAAGAAGTTCCGCCAGTCGCCATCACCTACCAGGAGCTGTATGTTAGGGTGAATGAGATGGCGGCCCTGCTGCGTGATTTTGCCGGACTGAAAGCCGGAGACCGTGTCACCATCCACATGCCGGTGGTCCCTGAGCTGCCCATCACGATGCTGGCTTGTGCGCGGCTGGGTGTGATCCATTCGGTGGTTTTTGGCGGATTCAGCGGAGAGGCCTGCGGCATGCGCGCCGCGGATTCCGGAAGCAAGGTCCTGGTCACCATTGACGGCTACTACCGCAGCGGAGCCATGACCGACCACAAGGAGAAAGCCGATCTCGCCGTGGCCACAGCGAAGAACGAAGGCCAGACGGTAGAGAAGGTGCTGGTCTGGCATCGCGAGGCAGGTAAGTATCACTCCAAAACGCCGATGGTTGAGGGCCGCGACTTCTTTGTTGAAGACGTGCTTAAAAAATATACGGGACACAAAGTGGCGCCGGTGCCCATGCCATCAGAGGCGCCGCTCTTCCTGATGTATACCAGCGGCACCACGGGAAGACCCAAAGGCTGCCAGCACGGCACTGGCGGATACCTGGCCTACGTGGCCGGCACGTCAAAGTACATTCAAGATATTCATCCCACGGATGTTTACTGGTGCATGGCCGACATCGGCTGGATCACAGGACATTCTTATATCGTCTACGGGCCGCTGGCGCTGGCGGCGACCAGCGTGTTGTATGAAGGTGTGCCGAACTATCCTGACGCAGGCCGGCCATGGCGCGTGGCCAAGCGGCTGGAAGTGAACATCTTCCACACATCGCCGACGGCGATCCGCATGCTGCGCAAAGCCGGCCCGGACGAACCGGCGAAATACGACTACCACTTCAAACACATGACCACAGTGGGCGAGCCCATTGAGCCGGAAGTCTGGAAGTGGTATCACGAAGTAGTTGGCAAGGGCGAAGCCGTGATTGTGGATACATGGTGGCAGACGGAGACAGGCGGCTTCCTTTGCAGCACCAAGCCGGCCATCGATCCCATGAAGCCGGGCAGCGCCGGCCCCGCGGTGCCGGGAATCTACCCTGTGATCTTTGATGAGGAAGGCAAAGAAGTAAAAATCGGTTCCGGCAAAGCAGGGAACATCTGTATCCGCAATCCCTGGCCGGGAATGTTCCAGACTATCTGGGGTGACCGCGACCGTTTTGTCGTCCAGTACTACCGCAAGTACAACAAGAATCCTCAAAGCAAAGATTGGCGTGATTGGCCGTATTTTGCCGGTGATGGCGCAGTCCAGGCCCCTGACGGGTACTTCAGAATTCTGGGCCGCGTAGACGATGTAATCAATGTAGCCGGCCATCGGCTGGGGACCAAGGAGCTGGAATCTGCGTGCCTGATGGTGAATGAAGTTGCCGAAGCGGCGGTGATTCCGGTGGTGGACGAAGTAAAAGGTCGTGTGCCGGAAGTCTACGTTTCGCTGAAGCCCGGCCAGCCACACGGTGGCGGCGTGATCGAGGAAAAGGTCAAAGAGGCGATTGAGCACCAGATCGGCAAGATCGCCCGGCCGCGGAAAGTCCATGTGGTGCCGGATATGCCCAAGACGCGCTCCGGCAAGATCATGCGCCGCGTGTTGGCCGCGATTTCCAACCAGATGGATACGGGCGATGTGACCACGCTCGCCAATCCAGATGTGGTAGAGCAGATTCGGGTGATGGTGCAGGGCAATCGTCCGGTGGTGACAAAAGATGTGCCGGAAGACGTGAAACGTTTTGGGGAAGAGCGTTAAAAAAGTAAGTAAGAGCTGAAGTTGAGGTTTTGCGGGTCCAAGAAGAAAATCGCTGAATGACCTGAGGAGGGAATGATGAGCGATAAGAAGGGCAAGGGAGTATCTCGCAGAGATTTCATCAAAATCGCCGGAGCGAGCGGAATCGCAGCCGGGGCACTGGGGCCCGCTTTCCTGTTTCCTGAACGGGCAGCGGCGCAGCAAAAGACCTTGAAGATTCTGCAATGGGCCCATTTTGTGCCCGCCTATGATAAGTGGTTCAACGAGACATTCGCAAAACAGTGGGGCGAAAAACACAACACCACCGTCACTGTCGACAACATCAATCTAACGGAGTTGAATACCCGCGCGGCATCCGAGGCCCAGGCGAAGAAAGGACATGACATTTTTATGTTCCTCTCTCCGCCGGCGGCCTATGAAAAGCAAGTGATCGACATGTCTCATGTCTATCAAGAGGTGGAAAAGAAGCACGGGAAGAAGATTGACCTGGCGCACAAATCCACTTTCAATCCGAAAACCAAAAAGTATTTTGCGTTTTCTGATTCCTACGCTCCCGATCCGGGCAACTGGCACAAGGATTGGTGGACTGAGGCAGGCTTTCCCAATGGGCCGGACACGTGGGAAGACCTCCGCGTTGGCGCCAAGAAGATCAAAGACAAAACAGGGATCCCCTGCGGTCTCGGATTTTCGCAGGAGCTGGATACCAGCATGGCCCTGCGCGCGCTGCTGTGGTCTTTTGGAGGCGCAGAACAGGATGAAGCCGGCAATGTGACCATCAACTCCAAGGGCACCATTGAAGCCTTGAAATTTGCCAAGGCGCTGTACCAGGAGACAGAAACGCCGATCGTGTTCACCTGGACTCCACCTTCGAACAACCAGGCGATGCTGGGTGGCCAAGTGTCCTATGTGGCCAATGCCATTTCCATCACGCGCCAGGCTGAGCGGGAAAAGAACCCTCTGAACAGCAAGATAATGATCAGCCGCGCGCTGAAAGGCCCGGTGCGTCGGATCGCGGCCGAGCACGTGATGAACTGCTACGTGATCTGGGATTTTGCGGAGAACAAGGACGGCGCGCAGCAATTCCTGATCGACTACATTGACGCTTTCCATGATGGCTTTGTCGCCGGCCAGTTCTATAACTTTCCCTGCTTTCCCAAGACAGTCCCGAACCTGAAGCAGGAGATCGCGAAAGATGATCGCGCTGATCCAGCAAACAAGTATGCCGTGCTGGGTGACGTGCTGGATTGGGCGACCAACGTGGGCTATCCCGGATACGCAACCGCCGCGATTGACGAGGCTTTCAAGACCTGGGTCATTCCGACCATGTTTGCCAAAGTCGCGCGTGGTGATTCCTCACCGGAAGACGCCGCAGCAGCCGCGGAAAAAGAGTACAAGCGCATCTTTGACAGGTGGAAATAACACGGGGGATTGATGGCTGTCGTTCAGACACGGAATGTAACCAAGGTATTCAAAGAAGGAGAGCTGGGCGCAGTTAACAATGTAAATCTGGAAACCCGCGAAGGCGAGTTTCTGGTTTTCCTGGGACCTTCGGGTTCCGGGAAAACCACTCTCCTGCGCATGATCGCCGGACTGGAAACGCCCACGTCCGGCGAAATTCTGATTGGCGGCAAGGTGGTGAACGATCTTACCCCGCGTGAGCGCCGTATTGCCATGGTCTTTCAGAGTTACGCGCTCTACCCGCATCTCACCGTATACAAGAACATTGCTTTTCCGCTGAAAGCGCAAAACGTCCCCAAAAACCTGCATAAGGAGAAGGTCGAGTGGGCGTCATCCCTGCTGGGGATTGGCGCGCTTTTGCAGCGCAAGCCGCGCGAACTCTCCGGCGGTGAGCGGCAGCGCGTTGCCCTGGCCCGCGCTATTGTCCGCGAGCCTTCGGTCTTCCTGCTCGATGAACCTCTCTCCAATCTCGACGCAAAGCTGCGCCTCTCCGCCCGCGAAGAGCTGGAGCGCTTTCATCGCCGGGTGGGGACCACCACGATTTACGTTACCCATGACCAGGTGGAAGCCATGGCCATGGGCGACCGCATCATGGTGCTTAACAAGGGAGTAGTGCGGCAGATCGGCACGCCAAAAGAAGTCTATGACGATCCGGCAGACACTTTTGTGGCTACATTTCTAGGCTCGCCGCCCATGAACCTGGTCGAAAACGATGGCGTCATCGTGGGCTTCCGTCCTGAGCATTTCCGGCTGGCAGAGGACATACGGGAAGTGGACAAGCTCACATTCAAGTTTCGCGTGGAGAACGTGGAATACCTGGGCGCCGAGTTCATTCTTTCCGGCCTTCTGATGGGTGGCAAAGCCGACGGCAAGAAGGTCATTGCCCGTTTGTTGCTGGGGCACAGCTATGAGGCTGGGACGACTTATGATTTTGCGATATCGGCACGCCAGCTGAAATTTTTCGACCGCACAACGGAGAAGAAAGTTCCGGCGAAGGCGCTGACATGGCAGTAGGCGGAGGGAAGATCAAATCCATTGGCGCCGCGCAGAGTCCGCTTCTAGGATTTGCCATGTTCAGTCCGGCCCTGCTGTACATTGGATTGCTGATCGGCGCGCCGTTTGTGCTGGCGGTTTTTTATGCGTTCAGCGATGCTCGAATCGGCGGCGGCGAAATGCATTATGTGGGGCTGGAAAACTTCCGCAGTATCCTGCAGAGTCCCAGCTTCCGCAAAGCGCTGGAAAATTCCATCATCTTTACGATATGCGCGCAGATCATCGTAATGGTGTGCGCGAACATTCTTTCCATTGCATTGGAAAAGCCATTTCGTGGCCGCGGGCTGGTGCGCTTCTTGATCCTGTTGCCATGGGTGGCCCCGGTTTCCCTTGGCACCATCGGGTGGAAGTGGATACTGGACTCCATCTACAGCGTGATCACCTGGGTGCTGGTATGGCTGCACATTGTTAAACCCTATAGCGGCCCTTACTGGCTGGGCGAAGCCAAACTGGCGATGGCTTCGGTCATTCTGGTGCACTGCTGGCGGCTGATTCCTTTCTCAACCGTGATCCTGCTGGCTGGACGGACCGCGATCCCCAAAGAGATTCCTGAAGCTGCCGCGATTGACGGCGCGGGTTTCTGGCGGACCACATTTCAGATTAATCTGCCCATCATGACTCCGATCCTGAGCGTGGCAGTGCTTTTTGGCACGATCTTCACGTTTACTGACATGACTGTGGTTTACATCCTGACGGCCGGCGGGCCCTACGATTCCACTCAGACGTTGCCTTCGCTGGCGTTTGCCACCGGCATCCAGGGGAGTGATCTGGCCGCTGGCGCTGCGATCTCTCTGTTCCTGGTACCTGTTCTGATTGCGATCGCTTATCTCATGTTGCGCGTCGCTCACCGCTCGGAGGTGATCTGATGAAGCGTAAGCTCTCGCATAAGATTGTCCACGTGGCTGTGCTTGCATTTTTTGTGGTGCTGCTGGCCTTTCCGTTTTACTGGATGGTTATCGCGACGTTTAAGGAGAACCTGGATCTCTATAACGTTCAGAACAATCCTTTTCTATTCCACATAAAACCCACCATGGCCAATTTGAACCTGCTTTTTGGCGAAACCAGGTTCCTGCGCTGGCTCTGGAATACGGCCCTGGTGGGCGTGCTGGTGGTCATCATCACGCTACTGCTTTCCATTCCTGCTGCTTACGCTCTTGCCCGCCTCACGGGACGATGGGGCGAGCGTCTGGGTATCGGAATCTTTTTGACATATCTTGTCCCGCCGACCCTGTTGTTCATTCCTCTGTCACGCGTGATTGCTGTTCTGGGCTTGCAGGACACGATCTGGTCGCTCGTGCTGGTCTATCCCAGCGTTACCATTCCATTTTCCATCTGGCTGCTGATGGGCTTTTTCAAGTCGATCCCCAAAGAGCTGGAAGACGCCGCCATGGTGGATGGCCTTACGCGCTTCGGCGCATTCCTGAAGATGGTTGTACCTATCTCTCTTTCGGGCATTCTTACCGTTGTGATTTTCACTTTTACGCTCGTGACACAGGAATTCGTTTACGCGCTGACGTTTATCTCGCCGGAATCCAACCAGATGGTCGGCGTGGGAATCCCGATCTTTCTTGTGCGGGGCGATGTCTATTACTGGGGATCGCTGATGGCGGCCTGTTTGATTGCAAGTTTGCCGGTCGCGTTTATCTATAACCTCTTTCTTGACCGCTTTATCGCTGGTTTTACTGTTGGCGCGGTAAAAGGCTAGCCGCCCATCAACACAGGGCCCAGGTTGCCTCGCCATTTTGCTGGCACATAATCTAATCTTGCGTGCATGGCTGAACCGGTTTTGATTGGCATAAAAAGACAATTCTTAAATGTGTGCGGGGTGTTTCCCGGGGTTCGCCATAATTCACAAAAGACTTGACAGATCAGCCGCTTAAGGCGGAAAGTTATCGCGCACTTTTGCGCCTCAGTTCGTCTGCAACTGGCCCGAGGTCGCGTGCGATAGGGTAGTCAAAGTTGGGCCTATGGAAGTTCTCAACTCAGGAGAGACTTGATGCCGACTTGGACACAAATTTACGACCCCTTTGGACATTGGTGGCTCTCAGCATTCGTCGCCGCCCTCCCGATTATTATTCTATTCACCCTTATGGCCGGATTCCGGGTCAAGCCGCATTGGTCGGCCTTATCAGCCGCAATCGCGGCTGTGCTGGTTGCTTGCTTCATTTTCAAGATGCCGTTCGGTCTTGCCGGCGGCAGTTTCTTGTATGGTGTCGCCACGGGTCTGATGAACATCGTGTGGATTGTGGTGGCGGCCGTTTATCTCTATGACATCTCCGTGAGTACCGGCGATTTCGAGATCATGAAATCCTCAGTAGCCGGTATCACCGCAGACCGCCGGCTGCAATTGTTGCTGGTGGCCTTCTGCTTCGGCGCCTTCATTGAAGGTTGCGCGGGGTTCGGTTCTCCGGTGGCAATCGCAGGCGCGTTCATGATTGGACTGGGTTTCCGGCCCTTTCACGCCGCGGCTCTGAACCTGATCGCCAACACGGCCCCAGTGGCCTGGGGCGCCATCGGGACACCGGTGCACATGCTGGCCACGGTTACTGCGGGCGGTTGCTCTCCCATTATGACGGCTGCCTGCACACCCGAGGCTGACATGAATGCGATGATCGGACGAATTCTGCCTTATACAGCCATCATCGTGCCCTTCTGGCTGGTCCGCGCCATGGTCCCGTGGAAAGAAACTTTTGAAGTCTTGCCGGCGATCCTTGTAGTAGGAATCTCCTTCGCATCCATGCAGTTTTTCTGGTCGAACTACATGGACAGCAACCTGGTGGACATAACCGCGGGATTGTTCTCGCTGCTCTGCACAGTGATCTTCCTTCTGTTTTGGAAACCCAAAAGAATATGGCGATTTGAGGAAGATGGCGGGCCGATTGCTGTTGGGGCGGCAGGGCAGGCTACTTCCGGCTCGGCCGGACCGGAAGTCCACTCCCACTCTGCTGGAAGGACATTCCAGGCGTGGATGCCCTTTCTCATCCTTTCCGTGTTTGTCTTCTTGTGGGGCTTCAAGCCGGTGAAGACCTGGATGAATGTTCACACCACACCGGCCTTTCTAACCGCAGACGGCAAACCCAGAGGCGGTTGGGACACTCCCATTCACAACAAGATCTCTCGCGACAAGCCGGTCGTAGCCAAGCCGACGCCGGAAGGCGCTCGCTTCCCGTTCATCTGGCTTTCGGCGACGGGAACCGGCTGCTTCCTGGCCGCGATACTCGGTGGGCTCATTCGTGGTGTGAGTCCCGTCAAACTGATGAAGGTCTTCGGGCACACGCTCTTCCGAATGCGCTGGGCGGTGCTGGCCATTTCGTGCATGCTCGGCCTGGGATTCGTCACACGATACTCGGGGACTGACGCCGTCTTGGGGCTGGCATTTACCCATACTGGCTGGTTCTTCCCGTTCTTCGGGACGTTCCTGGGCTGGCTGGGTGTGGCATTGACGGGCAGTGACACTTCATCCAATGCGTTGTTTGGCAGCTTGCAGAAGATCACGGCCACGCAACTTAACCTGGATCCCGTGCTCATGACGGCGGCGAACAGCGCCGGCGGCGTGATGGGCAAGATGGTGGACGCGCAATCGATTTGCGTGGCCACCGCCGCAACCAACCAGGTGGGCAATGAAGGCATGATCTTCCGCTTCGTGGTCTGGCACTCCATCGCGCTGGGCGCGATTGTAGGCTTGATTGTGATGTTCTATGCCTATGTGGCGCCGCACCTGGTACCGCATGGAGTAAAGCTGCTCTCGCAATAAGAAACGGTTAGTTTATAAAACGAGCACCGCCGGTAAGGGCGGTGCTTTTTTTTATACATAGGCCGAAAGATCAAGGAGATAGATCATATAATTCTAGACCTATGGATACTAACAACATTCTTGACGAACTGACGCAACAGCGGGATCGTATTGTTGCGGCAATCGAAGCTCTGAGCGGAGGACGAATCCATCGCAACTCGTCCTCCAAGCCAGGTAAACCACGAAGCAAGATGAGTGAAGCAGGGAAAAGAAGAATCTCTGAACGTATGAAAGCCCGTTGGGCAAAGGCGAAGAGGGCCGGCAAGAACGCTCTCTAAAGCCCTGTCAACCACCTGGTCAAAATCCAGGCATGGTAGAAAGTCAGATTGTTTCTCTACTTGCCGGTGTACCAGCGTTTGGTCCTGAAAGCCTCAAAGTTCTGGCAAGCTCGACCTTTATGTAAGGCGGCACGTGAGCGCGGATTCGCAGGGCGCTCAGTTGGCCGAAAAACCGCCGGGACTGCACGACCCACCAATACCATTGAAATGTTTGCTCTGATCGGTTCCCAGGGTGTCCGGTGCCTTTGCAAGAACATGCTGGTCACCTTGGGGAATGGTTCCAGGGGCTCCGTTGCCTGGGCGAGCCTGCGGAAAGAACGAGTCCACTGGCTCATGCAATTACTCAATGTGTGCCCAATGCGACCTGGTCAGGGTTGATCAATTTGAGCATTTGTCCAATGGCACTCTTGTTTAGCGCGTAGTTATTGTGGGCTTTCGTTGGACTTTCAATGAGCCAAAGCCAATGCCGCGCATTCTTCACCACCATATTGTGCACCTCGACCGTGGCAAGTTCAGGAACGGTCCACGTAAGTAAATCACTCGGGTCATTCAACGCAATGATTTGCGGACGCGCACACGTCTGTGTTGAACCGGGCAGGGATTTCAGATAATCGCAGCGGAATCTTCCCCAGGCTTCAAGGTGAGTCACAAGGCTCTTCTCGGATGCTCCATCCAAGCCTGCCAACGCCAGGAGTCGAAGCTGATTGGCGAAGAAATAGACCAGAGAGGTATGACCGAGGATCTGCTCAAATGCATCTCCCGATCTTTGCACAGTAAGTGTTTTCGGCGCCGAGGGATTGATATCCAGTGCGGAGAAGATTAGATAGCTACCAAGGCTGTGCGAGACGATCACATATTCCTGATTGGCGCCTGGAGTGGCGAGGCCTCCCCTGGAACCGTCCGGCGAGACGGCGACCGACTTAAGAATAAGCTGACGAATACCATCCAGAAGGTAGGTGCGCAAGGGACCAAGCACCAGGAGAGCGTCAGAGACGCCCCAGTTCAGGAGTCCATTCTTAAGCTTTCTGTTGACGAGCGCTCCTCTGGAGGGAAGAGACAGGAGGTTGGGCACATCACGGTTGGGAATCCAGTCATAGGAGATGAATCTGCCGGGAACGCCAGTGTCTGGTTTCAACGCTGAACACGACTTGATTCTGTCCGCGCTGGGACCTACAAGCCATGCATCGCTTTCGACGATCTGCCGGCACTTCAACGAGAAGATCAGGGGCCACCAATTTATTTCATCCACGTAGATGGTTGGGTTGCTGGAGCGCTTAAGTTTCCAGTGAACCACGAAAGGAGCCGCCGCGTTCCACTCCTGTGATGATGTGCCCGATGGATCAATCTTCCATGCCGGACGCCCAAGATATTGCAGTGGGGGAGGCGGTGCATTCAGCGCGAACTCATCCTGATCGGCGTACTCCGTTTTTCCATCGAGCTCCCCGGCAGGCGTGGTGCAATCCTTGAGGAACTTGCAGATGCCTCTCCGAAGGCGCCAGGAATCATGGTCGCCGGGGCCATCAGACGCGATGCCATGAACGTAAAGAATATGGAGTTGTTTGCCGCCGGTGCGCTGGAGTGAATCGCCCAGCGATGCGGTCTGCTTGTCTGGAGGATCGGCAGGAGTGGTCTGTGCGGATGAAGAGCGAGGGCTGCAAGCAAGAAGAACCCCCAAAAGTACTGCACTTACCGTCTGGAGCAGTCCGGATTTAGAAGTGCGAAAGGAAGCCGTGGCGGCAAGAAGACGAGGATCGAACGACGAACAAATACCCAAAATGCACCTCGGAGACAACAACAGGCCATTTGTGCGGATCAGAGAAACGATTCCATGGACCTTAAGACTGTCTGGCGGAGAGGGAGGGATTTGACGTACCCCAAATTTTGCAAGCTATTGATTTCCGACGACATAGCCTCAAATACGTATGAATACAGGAGATTCTTTGCTTTCCGCCCTGTCTGCCCTTTCCGCCCTGTCTGCCCAGTAGAACCAATTTCCGCATTTTATGGACAGGATGGACAGGAAGCTAGGAATCGGATCGGAATGAAATCCAATTGGGGAGTACTCTCAAAAGACCTCCTGACATTGTGCATAAGATCGCACTCCCTCGCTGAGTCGGTTCCCGGAGCCCGCCCCGCCGTGATTCCGGTTTCACGCACTTTCCATATCCCACGGGTAAAGAAGTTATGTAGCAAAGGCCTTAAAGAGTTGTTCAAGTTCTCTCATAGCCGTCACTCACGCTTGTTCCCTTCGCACCGCTTCTGTCGTTCTGGGCCTCGCGCATTTCTGGTCTAAATTCCCGATGCTGATTCCCAGGCTACCTTGCGTCTCCAGCCCGCTCCAGACCGGAAATCCGCTTGAATCGCGTAGCACCAGGACCTCATCGCCTTTCTTTACTTCAGACGCAACAATGGCGGGATGGCCCTCAAAGGTGATTCGCGAGCCCTTGACTTCAATCTTGTCATTGGGAGCAAGCTTTACATCTGATTGTCGATATACCAGCTTGGACCAGGATGGACGGAGATTGTTTCTTTGTCGGTCTTCAGCGTGAGGTGAACACCGTATGACATCCCTTCACGGGGTGGAGAATGACCCAGAGGAATTGCTAAGAGCCTTGCAACGGGCAATAAAACTTCCGAGGTTCCGTGACGCATCCTAGGGTAGTGCCCGGAGAAAGCGAAATCAAAGAACGAAAGCAAATCCGGACAACTGATTCAGGCCGAATGCACTAAGATTGACAATGGCTTAGGGGGAGAATGCAGATTTCGAGAGATGCAGATGGACTGAGGTTTATAGGGTATTGTGAGCGCGAAACTGGTTTTGTCGCTGGCGATATCCTATGTATCCGCTGTGGCCGTCGCATAAACCCTCACGTTGAAACCCGCGACGTCACGCTGACATGTTCAAGTTGCGGTTTTAAGGCCAAGGTTTTCTGGTCCGAATCCGAACTGCATGTTTATCTTGCGGAGCACTGGGATCATCTGAGAAAGGCATGCACTCATCCCACGGTAACGGCGCAGGGTTCATCATGAGTTTTTAGCTGGCTGCGTCCTTCACTTTGAATCGGCGTTCGCTGAACCAGTCGCGCAGTCGTACGTTGAGTGTCTGAACAGAATCAAGCAAGGATTCCATGCCGTTGGTCTGGAGCGTTATTGCCCGCCGGTCAATGTCTACCAACAGGTTTTTTACCATCTGATCGAACCGGCGTAACCGTTCCGCAGCCAGAAAGGCCAACACGGTATCTGGGTTCTTCTTGGTGTGCTCCGCGTTAATAAGTTCGCTGACGCTCCAGGCGGTCAAGCGCACGTTGTCCACGGTGTGACGAAATTCGTTCAGAGCTATGGTATCGGGTGCGGTCTCTGATCTAAGCCGATGCTCCACGCGCCGCAATTCGGAAGTCAGTTGCTTGATCTCGAGGGTCAGGCTTTCGGGAATGTTAGTCATTGCGCTCGTTCTACCTCATTTATGAAAACTCTAACCTGAGATGCCGCATTTTTTGTGAATTTGATTAGAAAGTCTTATGACTTTGGTAACGGCGGGGAACGAGCCGTAAGAAATGTTACTTTTCCGGTACTCTTCTATACAACCAATCAGATTCTTAACGTATCTTAATGCGAGGCAGCTCTCCTCCTTTGTGGGAAGTCAGCTCGGGTTACAAGCTAAGGGCATTCATTTTGGTCGCGGCAAAGCAGGCCCCAGAACCTCCGAACACGAGATTGTCTGTTGGTAATTACATCGCAGACATCCTGCTTGATGCTCGTCCAGAAGGCACGATTTATCACTGGATCGTGCAGCGTGTCGGGTCCGCCGCCATCATCCACTGGGGCCAGGAATACACATTTGAAGACGCCCATGCCACTGTCAAAGCCTATTTGGAAGACCTGACGCGCAACGCAAAACCGAAAAAGGCTTAGGATTGTCTGGGTTAGGGGGCTATGGAGTTTTCGCCTTCCTCGTCCAATTCATACAAATAAACACGGAAGGCGTGCTCATTCAGCAGTTCGTCGGCCCGGATAAGCTCAAATTTCACAGCCTCCCTGCATTTGGCACCCCGCGGGAAAGCTTGACCCCAGACGAGGGTTACTTCATGGGGCAGACGTGGGCGCCTTGTGGATGACGCGGTAAATCCCGCTCTCCGGAATCGGCTCTCCTGTCCTGAAGGTGGGCTGTTTTCTTATTACTGCTCGGTGCCGATTTTACCCGAATAAATCGTGACGCCTTGGCCCGCATTTCAGAAATTCCCCGTCTAACTATTATGATGCAAGTCACATTGACGATGAGCGCACAATTCCCGAGTCTCTCCTCCCGATAATTGCATCGAACGCGTTATGGCGTACAGCCATGCGTCCTCAATTCGAAAGACCAGCCCATACAGCGTGAAAATGCTTGAGTCATATTGTGTCGCCTGTGGGCTGCTCATTGCCGCGAGCCCCCGCCGACGAATCCTCTCCGTGATGCGAATACTGTCTGTTGGAAGCGACTACATCCTTATGTCGTCGCGAACTTTGCTTCTGCGCCGTGCCGGTTATAACCTGGAAGAAGCTCAATCCGTGGCCAAGGCGATAATCCTGGTAGCAGAGGATTCGATTGATTTAACACTCATCTGCCACACCATCTCCAAGCAGGATCAGCAGTTGCTCGTTGCTGCTGTACGGGAGAAGAGAAGATTGATGCCAGTTCTTTGCATTCGGTCCTATGCCTACGAGATTGCCCCTTACACTTGCATTGCCGTTGACAACGAACCTGTCGAGCTGCTGGATGCGGTCCGGTTGGCGACCAAATCTCCGATGCCTGATTCAACTGCGCAAAATGAATGACGCGGAGGACCCGGATTTTCCGAGCTGGACAGGCGCGGAAGAAGCCGCCCTACGACATCAGGAAGCGGTCACTCGGGTGCCCGCACACATGATCCTGCGTGATCTTCTCACGAAAGAAAGCAATCGCTCGCCTATGGTTTTCTGATTCCCGTATTCTTCCTGTGCGGTCATCTGGATCAAGAAGGAGAAGGAAACGCACCGAGCAGAGCGCACATCGCACAGTCCCCCATTGATTTGACATACCCTTCGAGCATGAGAGCCATCGCCCTGAAATGTGGACTCTCCTTGACAACGGTTGGCCGTTGCCTCTCTGCATAACTCATGTTTCACGACCTTGTTTGGTCAATTATAAAGCGATGGGACTTTCCTCTGATGGACAGTCTGGTAAGTGTCTGGTTTTTGTTAATTCATTCCCGATGCCAGCTGCTGGGCTGAAAGGAAGAAGAAAGCAGCAGCGTGATCGGCGCGTTCAAACTTGGCACCACGAAGAAAACAACCCCGTGGAATTGATTCACGGCGGTTCCTTTTACTCGAAAGCTCCAGCGATTATCCGCTCAACCGGCGCGGGCAAATTAGAGGATTTAATGATGGCACCATATATTTCTCGGCGAGGTTTCGAATCTACTGTTATGAAAGCAGGCTCATCCGTCGACTGCTAAATAAAGGCCAGGGTTTCCCGAAAGGACTCTGGCCTTAATTCTGGTCCCTCTTGTTATATGCAGCAAACCTGTGAGAACCGACGACACTCAACTTTACCGCCGCCTAAAGAAATCGTATTAGCAGGTTGAATCAGAGAACATCTCTCTTTAATCTAATCTCTTTGATTCAGTTCGGCATTTGCTTGGCGATTATTAAGACCTGATCGATACTACCGTCGAATCCACTCTCCGAGCCGCCCCAGCAGCCTCTGCCGTTGTTCCGCCTAGGCGCTGGCGGTGCAGCAACATAGTAACCCATAACAAAAAGGAGATTGAACATGACAAATGAAAGAGACAGCAGAGTACTGGTCCGCATTGGCGCTCGTGAGCTGGCGGTCAAGAGACCCAAAGAGTTCAAGGAGGAATCAGAACGGGAGCGCCCTGCACAGGGGCCTAGCCCGGCGCACCCAAACGGAGACGCGGTGCCGGCAGCCTGCGGCAACGTGTAGCGGCAGTCAATGTCTTCAGGAATTGCGCACATCTGTTTCGGTGTGCGATCCGGCGCGGCCAAACCGTTGAGTCCGATTCCCACAGTCCCAACACTACCGTAGTCATCATCATTAACACTCCTGGGCCCCACCGGCATTGGCCCGATTCTCAGCTTGCTCCGCAAACAAGCAACCACCACCACGGTAACAAATCATCATTTAGATTCCGGACGCAAAGAACTTATGCGCCGATGCCGCAGAAATTGGCAACAAGGGTCTATTCCTAACCCATTTGAATTTAAAGCCGAGATCATCTTGGATGCAGTCATCAGCGAACCTGTCTCTGCCGAAAATTCCCGTTAACAGGGAAAAATAAATGCCAACGCTGTAACCCACCAAGGCATACAAACCTCGATTGCATCGGCATTTTCAGGGTTTTCTTCTCGGAAGGAGCCAATTTGTAACAGGGAACGAACAGGGAAGGAGCAGGGAACAAAACAGGGATTGAATAGGGAAATAACACGGGCAGCGCCAAACTCCAATTCTTCTGCTTCAATCCAGGTGAGAATTGTTTTTTTTCAACACGAGACCGCGGGTGAAGAAGCCGCCCAAGACCACTCACAGGATGAAGGCCCAGGGGCAGCGAGCACGATGATGGCGAGTGCGAGGTACATGGGGAATTGCCGCCGGACGGGCGGTCTGGAGTTTCTCAAGGGAGAATGGGTGCAGAGGTAAGGGTTTTCATCCACCACGTTCAGAGCAATGTCGGGCATCAACGACTTCAGCAAATTCTTTGTCTGACAAATGTGAGCAAGCCCTTATTCCATAGGGTTATTCCATTTGGTTGCTGCTAAACAGGCTCCAGAACCTTCAAATACGCGGTTCACCCATGGTGATTACATCGCAGACGTTCTGCTTGATGCACGCCACCACGCCACAATATTCCATTGGATTGTGCAACGCGTGGGTTCGGCTGCTATTGTTCATTGGGGACAGGAACACACGTTTGACGAGGCCAAAATCGCAGCACCGAGTTGCCTAGAAAATTTAAACCGCAGCTCACAGAAAAAACGCGAAGTATAACGGCTGCGCGCATCCAACCCAGAATGAAAAATCAACAGCGCCCGCATACGATAGTGCAAAAGCCACCACCTTTGATAAAAGCATATTGTCGTAAATGCGGCGCATTGATCGCGGCAAGCCCACATCGTGAACTCGTGGCAAGAATGAAAAAACTCCATAAATGCTTGATGCCGTTTCTGACTTTAGACTGAGCATAAAAATCTTGCTACACGGGTTGTGATTGACGACCGGACTCGACTCTTATCAGTATGCACATAAAAAATACCCACCCCCAAGAAGGTGGGCATCGTTGTGTATGCATGGGATATTCATGGCTTATGCCACGTTTGGACTTCCTGAGGTTTCTTCGGCCCGCAAAACATATTGTTTCTTGTGCGCACTCGTTTTAGTGGTGGCCAGCATGTCTACAAAGTTCATGGCGTCTTGCCACGTAAATGATGTCACCGTCATCACTACGTTGCCATCCTGGTAGGGTTCCCGCCTTATTTGCGTCGAATCGCCATTTCATCATGTAGCTGGCAGAAGTGTCCAAAACAGAGTAATCGGCACTCATCCAAGCCGTGATGCCGTTTTTGCGTTTTTCTTCCTCGCAGTTCGTTAGTCTAGCTGCGTTGTCTTTCCTGGCGCCTTGGTGTGAGTCGTAAAGCCTATGGACTTCCCTTTTACTCGAAAGTTGCAGCGATTATGCGCTCAACCGGCACGCGGGCAAATTAGAAGATCCAAAGATGGGACCATATATTTCTCGGCGACGTTTCGAACCTACTGTTATGAATGCAGGCTCATCCGTCGACTGTTACCAAAACTGCACGACGGAGTCTGGTAGTTTCTCGCTCATTCATGTTGGCAGAATCAAGACTGCTGCGCGGATAGACGCAGTCAACAAGCGCAAGGGTTAAGGCACCCATGCGGCGGCGCGAGTATTCCCCGAACTTACTCGAAAATCAGCCTGAGTAGACAGTCGCGATTGGTCGATTTACTGTTGCCTGTACACCGCCCCTGTTCGTTCATTCCGAACGAAAGCACATCCAGAACAAAGATGGATTACGGGCTCTTTGCGGGCGATTGTTCAATTGTATACAGCGCCCGGTTCTCAGAATGGAGTATGTTTTGGACTACAGGATCGCACCCGATTCCGATGTTTAGAAGACGAAAGACCGACGCAGCAATCTGGATCAACCCCCGCTTAATGAAGCGGCTGGGGCATATTGCCTGGGATCGGCGGAAAACCGATGTAGGCAATGCCCGATACCTTGAACTGGCGGACGTAGCCCCTGAATCCCAAAACCGCGAATCCAAGTACAAAATCTTCAATTGCGTCCAACGATGGCGACGCCGGATCGTCCGACTGACTGTTCCGCATGACGCAAATCATCTTTAAAGGGGTCTATCGCGTGAAAACAACGATACCTATCGACTCGGACCTTGAGCACGAAATTCTGCAATGGGCCATCAATTCAAACATCTTTGAGGACGTGGGGCCCAGAGAGCTTCCCGACTGGAACTCATGGGATCGTACAGGGGTTCTCACTGCTGAACGGCTCGTAGTGGATTTGGAGACACTGCATATCACGACCTATGCACGGTTCATCTTGCAGCGCCTCGAAGCTCTCTCTGAAGGTGCCAACGACAGATATGCCCAAGCCGCACAGACTGTCGCGAAAAGAATCCGCCGTTTCCTTTAACTGACCTGTGTCTGTCGTTTAGGATGCAGGGTCTCGTGGCCTCGGAAGATTGATTGCCTGTGTCAGGGTATTTAGCAATTCCTCAGGATCATTCTCCACGGCGATGCAGCCATCTGCCACGCGCTCAGGGATGCCGTGAGTGAGACACAGAATCGGCATGAGCGTCCTTTTCTCCCGCACATTTGCGACGACCCACCGCCTTTCGGATTTAGGAACGGTGTGGCAGATCAAGAGCACATCAACGGTATCGCATTGCGCTCGGCTCAATGCAGCGGCGCGATCATACGCTTCGTCAACCACATATCCA
This sequence comes from Terriglobia bacterium, assembly GCA_020072585.1. Taxonomy (GTDB): domain Bacteria; phylum Acidobacteriota; class Terriglobia; order Terriglobales; family Acidobacteriaceae; genus Angelobacter. Next base: position 51,797 of record JAIQGL010000024.1, read on the forward strand.
GCGCCTTGCAATAGCAACGTTCGTATGCTCATTAGGCGCGGGTCACGGCCCATCGACAATATACAGAGAGCCATTCGTAGCCTCCAGATAATAAATCGGCAACATGTTAGATGCTGGAAATCAAAAGCATGGAGCGGAGAATAAGTATGCCAGTCAGCACGATCCACCTGAAAAACGTTGTTGGATAGTGACGGCCTCATTCACTTTTGAGGATCTGATTCAAAGCCGATTTGACAGCATCCACAAGGCGCATGGGGGCCATTAAGCTTAAGGCAAATCTGAATCGGCGATGGGTTGGTGTTGGATTGTCCATTGCTGTCGGCATGGCTCTTGGCTTCAGACGCAGCATGAGCTCGCGTGATCCGATCACTGCCCTGGAAACGGCAGAAACTCCCAATCAAGTAGTGGGGACTGATTTTTAATGATCAGCTAGCCGCGTAGAAAGCTTCTCATTTCATACGCGATTTCCGAGGCCATGAATGCCCAAGAAGAAACCCCTGGCAGCTTCTGTTGCACTGCGTCCTTTGTACCGACATGGATGAAATCCATCATCCGTACCGTTATCGAAACTCGAAGCACACTGCAATAAATACAAGTTCGAAACGGTCAACAAGATCATGAAAGAAGTGTCGTAAGGTTTACGCGGCCTTGTCTGCCTCAACATTGATGCGGCTTGCGATCTCCGTCAATAGATGGTCTGCATGGCCTTCTTCTTTGATTGTCTGATCCAAGAGCGCCGCCTGTTGATTCTTTCCCAGGATCACTGCCCATTGACGGACTGCACCGTATACAGCGATCTCATAATGTTCAACCCGCTGAGCAGCCGCAATCAATGCTGCATCGCGCACGGCGTCATCTTTTGCATCCTTAATCATGTCCTCGGCCTCCGTGACTAAAGCCTTGAGGACTTTGCACGTCTCAGCCTCGACATCTCTCGTTTCTTCTCTCAGGATATTTTGCAGCCGTGTTACATGAACGTTGGTTTCTTGCAAGTGCGATTGAAATGCCTGCTTCAATTGCGTATCGGTCGCTTTCTCTATCATCTTGGGCAAGGCTTCGACGATCTGTTGCTCCGTCGATAGCAGCATCCTGAGTTGGTGTTGATAAAGCTCGCGGAGCGTCTCCAGATTCGCGGACATAAATTTCATAGCATGTTCTCCCTATTATTAGAATGCTGGCGTTGTTACGCAGCTTTCTTATCAAATTTGATTAGCACTTTGGTGTAGCCTTCGATGCGCTTATCGAATTTCTCGTATGCGTGCGGCGCATCCTCGATGCGGATGCGATGGCTGACAATTTTGCTTGGCTTGGCTTTGCCGTTCACGATCAAGTCGCGCAGATATTCGTTATACTTCTTGACGGGCGCCTGACCACTGCCCATCGTGATGCCTTTGTCGAAGAACTCGGCGATTGGAAAAGGATAAATCCCTTGTTTTGATTCTTTGTCCTTGCCCCCGGGATCCGGGGCAATATAAACGCCGATCAACCCGATGCTGCCGGTGGCGTTTACCACTCTCAGACAGTTTTCAAGTACTTGAGTGGGATTTTCGGTTTCAGGGCTTTCGTCTGACCGGGCCTGATATCCGACTGCATCGATTGCACAATCGACACCTTGCATTTTTTCTTCACCAGGGCGCAAGCTTTCCTGTATACCGCGATTTTTCTTTCGCAGTGTGAAGATTTGCTCTACTGGGTCACCTTCGGCAAAGTCAATGGGCGTTGCGCCCAGTTCTTCGGCTTTGCTGAGGCGCTCCCTCACATAGTCAACGACATAAATTTCCGACGCACCTTTGAGAATTGAGCAGTATGCCGATAACAGTCCAACCGGTCCGGCCCCGAACACAGCAACCGTTTTCCCGGCCGAGACATGTGCCAATTCCGTTGCATGAAACGCCGTAGGAAAAACGTCTGAGAGCAGCAGGAAATCATCTTCCCACTGATCGTCGGCTGTGCCAGGCAGCTTCAGACAGTTGAAGTCGGCATGCGGAACCAGGACATACTCTGCCTGCCCCCCTTGATATGGTCCCATTCCCGCATAACCGTAGGCCGCGTGGGGCTGGTCAGGATTCATCGTGAGACATGCTTCCGTGTGTCCGCGATGGCAATTGAAACAAAAGCCACAGGCGATGTTAAAAGGAAGGACGACGCGGTTACCTTCTTTGATGCTTGAGACCGCGTCGCCCACCTGTTCGATCACCCCCATGATCTCGTGGCCGACGACTGTGCCTTTGTCGAGAGGTGTACGGCCATCGTACATGTGAAGATCACTCCCGCAGATTCCAGTTGTTGTTACTCGCAATAAAGCATCAGTGGGGGATTTCAATTTTGGTTTCGGATGCTCGGAAACCGACATCTTATATTTGCCTTCATAGCTGACAGCTTTCATGATGCCCCCGTCTTGTGTATATGTTCTTTTTACGATGGAAAAAGGCGGTGCGCAGGATGCCAGTGGAAAAGAGAAACGAAAGCTGGATTTGCACATTGGCGATCACAGGTCTGACAGGGCAACTCAACTCTAACTGTATGCTTCCCAACCGAAAGGGAGCCGCTCCGGTGACAGTTGGCACAGTGGGCAAATTTTGTACTCCACATGATCTATCACGCTAAAGGCCAAAGACCGCTGGTTCACATTACTTTTGACTGGAATATCGCAATGATCATCCCGTGCGTACTGTCGGTTGGCTTTGATCCAATCCTGATGCGCTCCCGCTCGCTTGTGCTGCGGCAGGCCGGCTTCGCAGTGGACGAAGCCTACAACCTTGCCGGTGCGCTGGCTTTGGCGAAGTCGGATGCCGTAGACCTTGTGCTGCTCTGCCATACGGTTTCCCCAAACGAACAACGCCGATTTATCTCGGCTGTGCGCAAGATCCGACGGCTACTGCCCATCCTTTGTCTCAATTGCCAAGATTGTGCTTTGCCATTGCCGGGCTGCGTCGTCGTGGACAATGACCCACTCGAACTGGTGAAAACCGTCAAGCTGGCCGTCCAAAGCCCGCAGGCGAGCCAATTGAGTTAAGAGGTTGCTTTTTGTCTTGTCATGAAGCCGTCAGGCTCCTGACGAAATCAGCGCCTGCATCTAAGTTCGTATGGAACATCGACAAAGGGACTGGAAACGTCTACTCAAGAAGCATGCCCCGCTGCTGCTTCCAGCAGCTTGCGATGCGCTGACGGCCAAACTGATCCAACAAGCAGGTTTTCCCGCTTACCAGATTGGAGGATTTGCCCTCGATGGTATGCGCTTCGGATTTCCCGACATGGACGTCAACCGGCTGGGCGAGAAATCGGCTGCCGTTCGAGATATAGTCCATGCCTGTTCTCTTCCCGTCCTGGTGGATTGTGATGACGGTTATGGTGATGAGAAAAATGTAACCCACACCATTCACACTTACGACGATCTTGGCGTGGCTGCGGTGTTCATCGAAGATCAACGTTCACCAAAGAAATGCGGCCACATGGGGGGAAAGCACGTCATAGCTCCCAAGGACATGATCAATAAGCTCAAAGCCGCCATATTGGCGCGGCGAAACGCCGACACGCTCTTCATACTTGCCCGGACTGACGCATTAGCGGTCAATGGCCTGGATGACGCGCTGCGGCGTGCCGAGATGTATCTGAAGGCTGGCGCAGATGGAATTTACATCGAGGGTCCGGAAAGCGTTCAGCAGTTGCGCACCATTGGCCGTGAGTTCAAAGGCAAACCTCTGGCTGTGAGCATTCTCGAAGGCGGTGGTAAAACCCCTTGGGTTCCGCCGGACGAGATGCATGCAATGGGCTTCAATATGCTTCTTTATCCAACGACCCTATTGTTCCGCGAGACAAAGGCAGTACTCCGCGCGCTCGAAGACCTCAAAGCGGGTCGTCCCATGCCAGAAGATGAAAGCGTAACCATGTTGCAGTTTGAGAAGTTCGTGGATATCGCATATTGGAAGGCAATTGAACAGAGAATTATTCCTATGGGCGAGCGGATCCGGCAAACCTTCAACAAGATCGTGAAAAAGACAGCGTGATTCCCGGGCTCAGCCAATGGCGAAACTAAGCGATCGCATCGAAAATGTGCTGAACGAATCGCGCATGCTGCTCCTGGGCGGCCAGGTGCTGCTTGGTTTCAGTTACCGCATTTGCTTCGAACCTGGGTTCGAGCGGATCACGAGCGCGGCCAGGCTTGCAGAAGTGTGTGGGGTGGGCATCATGACGGCGGGGCTTGGCTGGCTGATCTGGCCCGCGGCCTTTCATCAAATCTCTGCCCGCGGCCTGCCGACCGAAGCAGTCGAGAAATTCACGACCCGCATCCTCGATTGGGCTTTATTGCCTCTGGCCTTTGGAATCGCGCTCACGGTCTATCCTGTCACCAACGCTTTGCGCCTGCCGCAACCTGCGTGGATTGGGGCAGTAACTGGTTTGTTTGCGCTCGCTGCCTGGTACGGAGGCCTACTGAGCCAGAGGAGTATTCAAAATCGAAAGCGCGCAAAGAGCAGCCAAAAACCGGACCAGCGCGATCAATCGACGTTGTCAGACCGAATCAAGAAAGTACTCATCGAGTGCCGGATGGCGCTGCCCGGGGCGCAGGCGTTTCTGGGGTTTCAGTTCGCGATTGTCTTTGCCCAATCTTTCGACCGACTGCCTCGTTCGTCGCAACTCGTACACTTCGCCAGCCTGCTGTCTACTACGATCGCCATCGTCCTTTTAATCGCGCCTGCGGCTTACCACCGTCTTGTCGAGGGCGGTGAAGATACGGAACGATTTCACAGGGTAGCAAGCAGATTGTTGCTGGCAGCTCTTGTATTCCTGGCGCCGGGAATGGCCGGGGACTTATTCGTCGTGATACGCCAGATCACTGGGTCCGGCCCATTGGCCACCTGGATATCTGGGCTTCTGCTGGTTGTCTTCTACTTTCTTTGGTTCGGCGTATCGGCCTGGAAACGAAAAGCACGCGCAATTGACACGTAATAAAAGTCCGAGGAGTTTGTCAGGCCGCCATATCATCAAGCCGGACCAACAGGTCCTTGGGATGGACAGGTTTGGCCAATATCTCCCAGTCGTAGCCAGACGCACGCGCCTTGGCAAGCAAATCTGCAGCTGTGGCACTACCGGAGAAAAGCAATATCTTGCAGTGAGGAAATTTCTCTCGAAGTTCGGAAGCGACTTCAATCCCGTTCTTATCGGGCATCATGACATCGCTCAGGACCAAGTCTGGCTCTATCTGTTCAGACAGGCTGATTGCCTGATTGCCGCAATAGGCGGTGTAAACATCAAACCCGCTCTGTTTCAGAATGACCGCTAAAGTATCAGCAATGGCTTGTTCATCGTCTACAACGAGAATTTTGAACCGTCTAACCATGGGATGATCCGAACTGAAGTACAAGAAACCCGTTGCGATTGTATGTTAGTGAGATCCGTCGGCATAAGTCAAGTTGCGCCAGCTCTGGATTGGAGCCCGGGATCTTAGGCGGTCCATCTTAGTTGCCTGCGAATTGGCCGCCCATAAGTCCTTTTGTGATTCCTAGGCGGCCCGTTTCGAGGTGCTCTTGCCTGAAGCGGCTTGGCTTCTTTCCTCCTGCTCAGCCGTCATCATCTCGTTCGGCTTCAGCTTCTTGCTGAATCCCTCCATCTTCTTCAGCGCCGCGCGTTCCTCCGCCAGGTTCTCGCGCAGCAATCGAGCGACCTTCGTGTGGCCCATTTCACCAGCCATTTCTATCAGTGACTTGTATTCGCAGATCTCGTAGGTCTCGGCCTTGATAGCAGCGCCGACTTGAAAGACGTCCAGGATGTCGCTTTCGGGCTCCTCTTCCATGAAAGCTTTCTTTTCCGCGATCAATCCCTTGAGCCCCTTGCACTCAGTATCTTCGGGGGTCTCACCAAGCAGCTCAAAACACTGCGTAAGCCGCTCGATCTGCCGTTCCGTTTCCTTGCGATGGCTGGCAAATGCCTTTTTCAATTGCTCATTGCTTGAATCGTCTGAAAGTTTTTGCAGAGCCTCGACGAGCTGGCGTTCGCCATCAAGCATGTCTGTTAATCCGTGAACAAATAATTCGTGCCCCGTTTGCATGATACCTCCCAACATTTCAGATGAGGCGCGCACGGAACGGGTGGCCTTTGGATTGGCACTTTTCGCGCGCAATGGCATTCTGTGCTCACTCGGGCCCGTGCGCCGCTATGCAGCTGCCGTTTCTCCCCCTAACAGAGTCAGCACTTCACCTGTGATGTAGCTTGAGTCGGCTTCAGAGGCGAAAAAGACGAACGCCGGGGCGACCTCCTCCGGCTGTGCAGGCCGGCCCATCGGAGTATCTTTGCCGTGCTCTGCCGCATCGCCCGCAGGTTTATCAGCGACGTTGAGAGGCGTCCAGACCGGACCGGGGGCCACGCAGTTTACGCGTATCTTCCGTTCAACAAGATTTTGCGCCAGCGATTTGGTGAATGCGTGGATGGCACCCTTGGTGGAAGCATAATCCAAGAGCTGAGCGCTACCCTCCAGGCCGGTGATGGAGCCGGTGTTCACGATCGCCCCACCGGCCTTCATGTGAGGCAGAGCGGCTTTGGCCATGTAAAAGTAGCCGAAGATATTCGTGCGGAAGGTATGCTCCCATTGTTCTTCGTCCAGATCTTCGAGCGACTCCTGGTGTTGCTGAAAGGCTGCATTATTGACCAGAATGTCGAGTTTGCCGAATGTCTCGAGGGTCTCTTTCACGGCCTGCCGACAGAACTCCGAATCACTGACGTCGCCAGAGATCAGCATGCAACGCCGGCCCTCACTCTCGACCGCTGCAGCCGTTTCTTTCGCGTCTCGCACCTCCTCAGGAAGAAACACGACTGCAATGTCCGCGCCTTCGCGAGCATACAGTACAGCAACAGCCCGCCCAATGCCGGAATCGCCTCCGGTAATCAATGCTGTCTTGTCGAGAAGCTTGTTCGAGCCTTGATAAGCAGGAGCTCTGTAACGAGGCCTTGGTTTGATCTTGGCTTCGATACCGGGCGGCGACTGGTGTTGTTTTGGAAAAGGTGGCTTTGGCTGCACCTTCTTTCGCTTGTCAATAGACGTTACGTTGTCTTTTCCTGAAGTTCCCGCGACCTTGTGAGACGTAGACGAGCGATGTGACATGCTTCCCCCAAATTCTGTTCAACAATCAAAGGACTCCAAACCCGGACGCAGGTTGCCACCGGACAAGCAAACCGGACATCGGAGCTCTTGTTTTCTTGCGCGCGCAACTTCTTTTGCCGCCGGCGCTTCTCACCAAGAGGGAGTTGAACATGCCGCAAAGAAAGCGTTCGAGCGGTGGCCGCAAGTATGGCAAAGCCGCGGGCAAAACAGTCAAAAGCGCAATGCACCGAAAGAAGAAAGGCACTCTGCGGTCAGGCAAAGGCGGTAAGGGTGGCAAAGTGAAGAGCCGCAAGCAGGCAATCGCAATCGGATTGTCAGAAGCACGCAAAAAAGGCGCCAAAGTGCCCAAGAAGAAGTAGCGGAAGGCTACCAGTGAAAGCACTTCATTATTTCTGTTCCGTATTGATGGCGGACACATCAAGAATTGGCGAGCATGATGTGAGTCGAAGTGTTCCGTGACGAGACTCGCGGCAACCCGGCGCCCCTCATGGAAATCTCACACAGTAGAGTCCGCTCTTCGTATCTGACAACAATGCCATTCAATTTCCTTTCTCGCTGGCCGGTAATCCAACAACTAAAGACTGGCGCTCGTGGGACGGGCGCTGAAGCAATGTCCATTCGGACACATCAAATGAGTCCCCGAAATGCAGATGCTGACGTTGCACGTTCCATTTGCCCCTATTGCGGTGTCGGTTGCGGCCAGTTGATCTTTCACAAGGACAACAAGCTGATTTCGATCGAAGGAGATCCAGCCTCTCCAATCTCCCGGGGCAGGCTCTGCCCCAAGGGCGCCGACAGTTATGAACTGCTCACGCATCCAGGCCGCGAGCTGAAAGCCAAGTATCGGCGGCCCCATGGCACAGAGTGGGAGGACGTAGAACTGGAAACGGCGATGAATATGATTGCCGAGCAAGTGTGGAAATCGCGGCAAGAGACTTTCGTGGAAGAACAGGACGGTGAGACCCTGATGCAGACGCGGTCGATTGCGCATCTCGGCGGCGCCACCCTCGACAATGAAGAGAACTACCTGATCAAAAAGCTCTTCACTGGCGGACTGGGTATGGTGTGCGTCAGCAACCAGGCTCGAATATGACACAGCTCGACCGTGCCCGGTCTGGGCACCTCGTTTGGCCGTGGCGGTGCAACTACGGCACAACAGGACCTACAGTTCTCTGACGCAATTCTGATCATGGGATCGTCCATGGCGGAAAATCATCCCGTGGGATTTCAGTGGGTGATCGAGGCCCGGGAAAAGGGGGCCAAGGTCATTCATGTCGATCCGCGTTTCAACCGAACTTCAGCGATGGCCGATTACTGGCTGCCTCTGAGGGCAGGCTCCGACATCATTTTTCTCGGGGCGCTCATCAACTACGTGCTAAGGAACGAAAAGTATTTTCGTGAATATGTCGTCCACTACACCAATGCATCGACCATTCTGCGTGAGGACTTCCAGGACACGGAGGATCTTGGAGGCTTGTTCTCCGGGTTTGATGCGGAGGCGGCTAGTTATAGCCCGGAGACGTGGCTGTACGAAGGCGCGCCGGTCAGGCAACCGCGAAAAGGGAAGCACGCAGGTCACTCGGATGTTGTCGGCGGGCACGGAAAAGATCGTGGTGGAGAAGCCGGCGATATCGGCGAGCACAAGAATGATCCGACGCTGATGCACCCGCGCTGCGTCTTCCAGGTATTGAAGAAGCATTTTGCTCGCTATAGTGCAGAGCTTGTGGAACGCTCCTGCGGGATTCCCCAGGAGAAGTTTCTGCAAGTCGCGGAAGCCTACACGTCGGCCTCCGGACCTGACAAAACCGGAGCAATTTGCTACGCGGTAGGCTGGACCCAGCACTCGACCGGCGTACAGATCATCCGCGCAGCCGCTATCCTGCAGCTTTTACTGGGAAACATCGGCCGTCCGGGCGGTGGAATCTTGGCCTTGCGCGGCCATGCCACAATCCAGGGCTCCACGGACATTCCAACGTTGTATGACATCCTTCCCGGTTATTTGCCGATGCCCTTTTTCGAAAGCGACTCGAAAAAGCTCTCTGAGTATATCGAGAAGCACAGCTCCAAGACCGGTTGGTGGTCGAACTTTGATAAGTACATCGTCAGCCTGTTGAAAGCGTGGTATGGCGAGGCCGCAATCCGGGAGAATGAGTTCGGGTTCAACTATTTGCCTCGTGTGACCGGTGACCATTCCCATTTTGGCTACTGGCTCGATATGGCCGATGGAAAACTGCACGGCCTTTTCGTCATGGGACAAAATCCTGCGGTTGGCGCACCCAACGCACGCCTGGAGCGTAGAGCGTTGAGCAAACTTAAGTGGTTAGTGGTACGCGACTTGGTTGAGACCGAAACAGCATCGTTCTGGAAAGATTCTCCCGAAATTCAGCGTGGCGAAATGAAACCGCAGGAGATCGCCACCGAAGTATTTTTCCTTCCTGCGGCTGGACACGCTGAGAAAGCCGGGTCTTATACGAATACACAGCGTTTGATGCAGTTTCGCGAAAAGGCTGTTGATCCGCCCGGCGACTGTCGCGGGGAGACTTGGTTCATGTATCACCTGGGCCGGCGGCTAAAAGCTCGCGCTGAGAGCGAGCAGACTACGCGCAACGCCGCCCTCAATGCGCTCACGTGGGATTATCGGACCGGCGGACAGCACGGTGAGCCTGTGGTAGAGGAAATCGTCGCCGAGATCAACGGCTACACAGCGGCGGATCGCACGCTCGTGCCGGGATACAAGGAGCTTAAAAACGATGGCTCGACGGCGTGTGGCTGCTGGATCTATTCAGGCGTCATGCCCAAGAAGGGGGAAAACAAAGCCCGGAAGCGCGAACCGCAAGGACGTTACGGACACGGCTGGGGTTATGCTTGGCCCAGCGACCGGCGGATTCTCTATAACCGGAGCTCCGCTCGTCCCGATGGCAAGCCGTGGAGCGAACGCAAGAAACTCGTATGGTGGGACGAGGATAAAAAGGAATGGACGGGGTTCGACACTCCAGATTTCACCAAGACCAAGCCGCCTGACTACCAGCCGGAAAAAGGAGCCAAAGGTGACGACGCTTTGGCCGGCGATGCGCCCTTCATCATGCACCCCGATGGGGTCGGCTGGTTATGGGTCAGCAGCGGCCTGAAAGACGGACCTCTTCCGACCCACTATGAACCTCTTGAAAGCGTCACAGCAAACCCACTTTATCCCTCACACGCGATAAGTCCGGTGGCTGACAAGAAGGAACGCGCAGACAACGCGTATGCTCATCCAGGCGACAAGCGTTTTCCCTACATTCTGAGCACATATCGATTGACCGAGCACCACACCGCGGGCGGCATGTCTCGCACTCTTCCTCATCTGGCGGAGCTGCAACCGGAATTGTTTGCGGAGATCTCGCCTCAACTGGCCATTGAGCTGGGCATTGAGAACGGTAAGTATATGGTCCTAACGACTCCACGCGGGATTATTGAACTCCGCGCTTTGGTTACAGAGCGAATCAAAACGCTGAAAATCGATGGCCGCCACGTCCATCAGATTTTCGTGCCTTACCACTTTGGTTACAAAGGCCGGGCAGTTGGTGATGTTCCCAACGACTTGCTGGCTATCTCGGAAGAACCCAACGTTCGCATCATGGAGACAAAAGCGCTGGTCTGCAATGCCAAGCCCGGGCGACTACCGAGAAACAAGCGTTCGCTTGCTATATGGAAACAAGACTTGAAGAGGCCCGCATGACCACAACCGGCTTTTTAACGGATTCGACGCTCTGTATCGGCTGCAAGGCCTGTGAAGTGGCCTGCAAGGAATGGAACCAGCTCCCAGACGACGGTTATGAATGGAGCGGCCACTCCTACGACAACACGCAGGCCTTGGGGCACTCGACCTGGCGGCACGTCAAATTCGTTGAAGATACCCCTGAACCTGCGGTCGGGGGGAATCTGGGAGAGCAGCTTCCTGCCTGGAGCTTTTCATCCGATGTCTGCAAGCATTGCGAAGTAGCCGGTTGTCTGGAAGCGTGTCCTACCGGGGCGATTGTGCGCATGGAATTCGGCGCGGTTTTCATTCAGCCGGACATCTGCAACGGCTGCTCTTATTGTGTCGTAAGCTGCCCGTTCGGTGTGGTTCAACGAAACGAAGAGGACGGCCGGGCATTCAAGTGTACCTTCTGCTCAGATCGTCAGCGAGCCGGCCTCAAACCTGCCTGTGCTCAGGCCTGCCCCACCGAATCCATTCGGTTTGGCCCACTCGATGAGTTGAGAGACCAGGCGCAAGACCGGCTGAAAAAGCTAGCCGCACGAGGCATAGAAGATGCCGTCATCTATGACCCGACCGAAACCAGTGTTGAAGGCATTCACGCATTGTTTCTGATGCGCGGCGACCCGCGCACCTACAATCTCCCGCAGCAGCCGGAAGTCCCTACCATTTATCAAAAGAAAGGCTGGACTTCCGCCGTGATCGCTGCTGGATCGATGCTCGCGCTCGCATTACTTTCATTTCTGGGAGAGAGCAAATGAGCCATACCGGAGGCCGCGTTCCTGATTACGAGAGTGAACGCCGTCTGGCCGAACTCCGGCAGACGGCATCGCAAACAGGGAGAGTTGAAGGCAAAGGTGTCGCAGTACAAGGGGCTCCGTTTCCCCAGGCAAGCCCCGCCGACGGATATTACGGCATCCCTTTGCTCAAGGAGCCGCAATGGAAGAAGGAGGTCCCACTCTATTTCTTTGTAGGCGGCGCGGCAGGAGCCAGTGCAATTATTGCGAGCTCGGCTGGCTGGTTGAGTGCTGATCGCGATCTGGTCCGCAAAGCACGCTGGATTGCAGCGGCGGGAAGTGTTTTATCGGCTGCTTTGCTCACGAAGGATTTGGGAGTGCCCTCCCGCTTCATCAATATGTTGAGAGTATTCAAACCTCAAAGTCCTATGAGCATGGGCGCATGGACGCTCACGGTATTTTCCGCTTCTTCGGTCTCCGCAGCCCTTGCCAACTTCCTGCGAGCGAAAGAGCTGTCGGCGGGACCGCTGATCTTGCTGGAAAACGGTTCAGGAATGTTGGCCGCCGCCTCCGGCCTGATAATGTCCAGCTATACCGGTGTTCTCATCGGCGCGACTGTGGTTCCGGTCTGGAACAGGCATGTTGGAACATTGCCAATGCATTTCGCGGCTTCGGGCTTGAACTCCGTGGTTTCGATCCTTGAGCTAATGGGCCATGAGGATAATCGCGCGTTGAACCGCCTGGCCCTTGCAGCGAGTGCTTACGAGGTTGCCCAGGGAGTAGCGATTGAGAGCAAGCGCGACCGCGTCAACCGTCCCTTGCAGAAAGGCGCGAGCGGGTTCATTGTGCGGATCGGGGGTCTACTTTCCGGCCCGGCGCCACTTGCCTTAAGGATCGCATATGCCGTCACAGGGAACAAGAAGCTCCGGCGGGCTGCAGCAGTGTCCAGCATCGCAGGCTCATTGCTGACCCGCTTTGGCTGGATGAGCGCCGGTAAAGCTTCAGCCAAAGATTATGCGCTTCCATTACGGCCGACCTACTCTAAGCCTGAAGCACCTATCAAGCTGCATGAGCGCCAAGACCGGGCAATAAAGACCTCGGCATAAAAGGTGGCTCGGTTTTCGTGACATTAAACAGATGGCGTTAGAGATACTGCGGAACTACCCTGGAGAAGCCATCGGATGCCATCAGTCGCATTACGTCCAGCGCAATCTTTGGACGAACATGCACTTTATTCGAGGAACTGCTCTGGTCGTCAAGAGAGGCGGGATTCTGGGGCATGAGCCGGCCAGGATAGAGCAGGTTATAGAAAATCGCTACTCACCCCCCTTTACGATGCCCGCCGCAGGGGAACACGTCCTGACGGTTCTATCTTTTTGCCAGACAGTGAGCTAGGTGCGTTGAGATTAGCCCCTTCATCAACGCCGACTCCCAACCGATCCACCAGCTCCCCACCAAACCAGCCGGCAACCACGGCAATAACAACGGCAGCAAAAGAAAGTGTCAGCGCCAGGCTGCTTGGAGCCGCGGGCTCTGGCCGCCGCAAATTCCAGCTGACTGCGAATAAGAGAACTACCAGCACATTCAAAGCGCCGTGCCACAAACCCACTGCCTTAGCGCGAGTGTTGCTCGGAATGCCTAACCAATCAATCAGCCCAAAGACTGCCGCCAGAAGTCCGCCGATAATTCCCGCAGCAATCATGTACCACGCCATGGTGGACCATTTTCCATCAGACGTGCTTAGCGTGATGATGTCAAAAATCACTGCGGTCGCAAGCAAGCCCAGGGGAAAAACAATCAGCATAGGATGTACAGGATGTCCGGCTATTTTCATTTGTCCTCCGCAAGCAGTCGGTACGACGATAGTAACGTTTGTACTCTCAAAATAGATGAATGTCTTCACCCTCGCGTTGGCTTATCCCCATTGGTTCCCCATAAAATCGAGCGCTCCTGGCCACATCACGTCGCGATTGGTTGTCTTTACATCTAAGAATAATGTGAATAACAAGACTCAAGCGAATCCGGTCAACGCTCGTCACAATAAACATACAATCATTGCTAACGGAAAGGCGAAGCAGGAATCGCCCTTGCGCCAAGCACACCAAGACGTCGTCCGTTCCAATAGCATTAACCTGTGGTTCAGCCGATTTGCCTCCCGTACTGCTACGCTAGTGGGTCATCCCTACATGTTCCTCTCCGCCGTCGTAGTTCTGGTGATCTGGGCTGTGAGTGGCCCATTCTTTCATTTCTCTGATACATGGCAACTCATAATCAATACAGGTACGACAATCATCACGTTCCTCGTGGTTTTTCTGATCCAGAACACACAGAACCGCGACGCCAAGGCCCTCCATCTCAAACTGGACGAACTGATCCGGTCGCACGTACCGGCTCATAACGACATGATTGACATTGAGAAGCTCTCAGATGAGGAGTTAGAAGATCTGAAAGAACGTTACGCCGCGTTGTGTCAAGAATCTGATGTCCGAAATGCGCGGAGAAAGACAGGCGCTGGCGACCCTAATGTAAAACGTCCTGCTCGACAGAGTCACTTCTGGGCTAAAATTTGCATACTTTCCCGAATCCAATGCCCTTGAAATTGCCCAAGCCGCAATTCGAGCACCGCCCTGTCAAGGGACTGAAAGACCGCATCGTGTCATACTGCAACGCTTGTAAGGATTTCATCGCGGCCAGCAACAATCGGAAAGCATTAAAAATTGCGGAGAAGGCACACCGTTGTTCGGTAACAGGTCATGAATAAGCCTATCAGACACAAGATCTGGTTCTCATCTGGCTCTTCCTTAGACCTAAGATCGTGATTCCGATAGATTCTCAATCCAAAGATGCCAGCCAGTTCTGGTGTCGGCTATTCCTCAGAGGCCCTCACGGATCACCACAGCGAAGCCATGCTGCGGCTAAACAGGAAACCAACTAATACTTCCAAGGCATCCATTTCTTTAAAAGAGCAGGAGTGCCTCTATGAGCAAGAACGGCGGAAATGGTGGCAGTACAAACAAGTCTCTGGCCGATCCCTCAAGACTGAAACCATTCGGAACAGACGACAAAGATCTGTTCACAGTCATCATTGAAACGCCCAAGGGCAGCCGCAACAAATACGCATTTGATCAGAAGGAGAGAGTCTTCAAGCTGAAAAAGGTTCTCCCTGCGGGGATGGCATTTCCTTATGACTTTGGGTTCATCCCCAGAACGGTTGCCGAGGATGGCGATCCTATCGATGTCTTGGTGTTGATGGATGAGCCAGCCTTCCCTGGTTGCGTACTGCAATGTCGGCCAATCGGAATAATCGAAGGAGAACAGGGTGACAAGAAGGACAAGGAACGCAATGACCGACTTGTTGCGATTCAAGAAGATGCTCACAGTTGGGAAGATGTAAGAACGCTGGACGATCTGGGCGAACAGTTCTGCCGCGAATTGGAAGGGTTCTTTGTGAATTACCATCAGCTGACCGGAAAGAAATACCGAGTATTGGGCCGCAAAGGGCCGGAAACCGTGCGCAAAGTGATTAAAGCAGGTGAGCGTTAGCGTACCCGATTACGAGGGACTAAAAATAGAAAGTCTCAGTAAGCAAAACATCGCTGAACTGTTGGTTACGGCTGGAAGTAGTTTCAGAGCAGGGCGATTCGGTCTATGTCAAAATGTCGCAAGAGAGTTATCGTTCCTTTAAGGCTTCCCCAAGGATGAAACAGTATTTATTACTCCAACGGAGTTCAAGGTCTTTCAGACAATACATGAAAACGGAGCCAGCCGGATCTCTCAGAGGAGGCAGCCGGGATTTGTCCCTACTAAAAACCGTTTAGTCGGAGAGCGTCACACTCTCAGCCATAAAACTGTGATAAATACTTTTATTTTGCAATGGTTTGGTGCTTTGATCCAGGCAGGAGAATCAGCAAATACTGGAGGTTCCGATGTCCCTATCTAACACTGTGTCAACGTTTGTGATCACGGTAATCTCGACCTGTGTGTGTGCACGGCCTACGGGGATTTCGTGACACCAAAGATACTGAAAGAAAAAGCCCTGACTCTGGTAGGATATTGACTTACAGGAATCGTTTTCCTAAAGGAGACGGGTTCCCCGTTCGTACGACTCAAGGATGGTTTTGCGCCGCAAAGATCAACTCGAGAACGGCAGCTTAGTGCGCTGGATCGCTATGATCTGCGTGTTGCTGGCCCTGGTGATGACCGGGGTGGAAGCAGTGCATGCGCATACTGACGCCTCCACCTCAAGAAATTCTTCACCTTGTGCCATTTGCCTCTCTGCACATGCCAAGGCGCCGACGACCACGGTCCAATTTTTGCCACTCACCTACGCGGCGGAAACCGTGGCCGTTACGTATGAGTCGCAAGGCAGAAGCACCGCGCCTGAACTCAGTTTATTCATCCGTCCTCCTCCTTCCGTCTAGCCCTCGTCGGCATCAAAGCGCGCTCTTTGATTTCAGGTTCCGGCTGCTCTTGATGTCAGTCTTGCTGGTCTTCAAGCAGGACAGGCCGGATCCCGGCGCTTTCGGCAAACGTTAGCCAAGGTTTTTTCCACCTGGCTAAGAGGAGGATCATTTGAGGCGTTTTCATATCCTTGTTGTTTGGATGGTTGCAGCCACTGTTGCCGCCATGGGTCAGCAGACGCAGACACCCGCACCGGCACAATCCACCGCTGACGACAAAGCAGCCATGGACAAGAGGCTGCGTGATCTTGAAGATCGCATCGTAATGCTGGAAGGCGAAATTCGCCAGCTCAAGGCCCAGAGCGCGCCGCCGGCAGCGGGCACGGCCACGACGGCGACTGGCACGCAGCCGCCAACCCAGGAGCCCGGCGCACAGCAGGCTCCGCCAAGTGCGCCAGTTTCTCAGGCTGAGGCAGTGCGGCTGGGGGGTGCGGGCGGTGCGGCTTCCAAGGCCCTGAATCCTGACATCAGCATGATCGGCGACTTCATCGCCAGCGCTGGGCACAATCCCATCAACCCAACTCCGTCCTTTCAGATGCACGAGTCGGAATTGGGAATACAGGCGATTATCGATCCTTACGCTCGCGGCGATTTCTTCCTCTCCTTCGGCGAAGAGGGCGTGGACCTCGAAGAAGGCTACATCACCTTTACGGCGCTACCTGCCAGCTTTGTGGCCAGGGCCGGCAAGATGCGCGCCGCGTTCGGCAAGGTAAACACCCTGCACAATCACGTGCTGCCGTGGGTCAACCGTCCGCTGGTCACGCAGAACCTGGTGGGCGGCGAGGACGGAATTGACGATGCCGGGGTTTCCGTGCAGCGCATCCTGCCTGCGCCCAAGAACTGGTTCATGGAGTTTACCGGGCAGGTCTACCGCGGAGACTCTTCTGACATCTACCGCGCTGAAAACAAGAATGACGTGAGCGTGGTGGGCCACTTGCGCACCTACAAGGACCTTACGGAAAGCACCAACCTGGATCTGGGCGGGTCCTACTCGCGCGGGCACAATCTGTTCGGCACTGACTTCATCACGAACCTTTATGGCATCGATGCCACGTTCCGCTGGAAGCCTCTGCAGCGCGCGATTTATCACTCGTTCGTTGCGCGCAGCGAGTTCATCTGGCGGCAGCAGAACCAGCCGAGCATTACGGTATGTGGCACCACGTGTCCCCCGTTTTCAACTTCAGGGTTCCAGCGTGCCTTCGGCTTTTACACCTCGGCGGATTACCAGTTGGGCCGCCGCTGGTTTTTGGGGGCCCGCATTGACCGTTCTGACCGGCCCTTTAATGCGTCCCTGGTCGATAATGGCGGTTCCCTGGTGCTGACCTATTGGCCGAGCGAATTTGCCCAGCTCCGCGCCCAGTACCAGTTGACCCGCTACGCGGAAAACTTTGACTCGCACGAGCTGTTTGTACAGTTACAGTTCGCGCTCGGTGCACACGGCGCGCACCCCTTCTAAATGAAGCTATTGCGGGCCTGCGCCCGCCCATGAGGGGAAGCGAGATTATTTGTGGAGAGATTAATGAAATTACGTTCGAAATTATTCGGCATTGTTGTTAGCGCGATGCTGGTGGTCATGCTGCTTCTGCCTTCTGCGGCAGAAGCCAAGAAGCTGAAAGTCATTACCACCCTGACGGACCTGGCGTCGCTCACCCAGGAAGTCGGCGGCGACAAAGTAGATGTGGAGGCGCTGGCCAAGGGCTACCAGGACCCGCACTTCGTGGAGCCTAAACCGAGCTTTCTGCTCAAGCTGCGCAATGCCGACCTGCTTATCCTGGTTGGCCTTGAGCTGGAGATTGGCTGGCTTCCTCCATTGATCACGCAAAGTGGCAATGGCAAGATCCAGCCCGGCGGGCTGGGGTATCTTGACGCCTCGCAGTTCGCGCAAATCTTAGAGATTCCGCAAGGCAGCGTGACCCGTGCAGAAGGCGACGTGCATCCGATGGGCAATCCCCACTACTGGCTGGATTCGGACAATGGGCGGCGCATCGCCAAAGGCATAGCGGCAAAACTCAGCGCCCTGGACCCAGGGGACCAGGCATATTTCCAGCAGCGCGAGCAGGACTTCGAAACGCGGCTGGCCGAGGCCGACAAGAAGTGGTTGACCTTGATGGCGCCGTATCACGGGCGCAAGGTGGTGACCTACCACCGCTCGTGGCCGAACTTTGCCAAGCACTTTGGCCTGGACGTGATCGGCTACATCGAGCCCCGGCCCGGCATTCCGCCCACGCCCTCGCATACCATCGATCTCGTGAACCAGATGAAGCGCGAAGGCGTAAAGATTGAGCTGATCGAGCCATACTTCGATCTCAAGACGCCCAATAGCATTGCCAGCATGGTGAACGGCAAGGTGGTAGTGCTGATGCCTTCCGTAGGCGGAAAGCCAGAGATTACCGATTATTTCAAGTTGTTCGATTACGACATTGCTCTCCTTACGAAAGCATTTGAGGAGACGAAATAAAAGGACCGCGATGGAAATTCTTCATTTTCTGATTCTCCCCTTTCTCGCCAGTCTGATATTGACCGGCATACACGCCTATCTGGGCGTACACGTTGTGGAACGCGGCGTGATCTTTGTTGATCTGGCGCTGGCGCAGATTGCCGCGCTGGGGGCCACCACAGCCATCCTGATCGGCATGGACCCGCACGGCACGGGCGCGTATTGGATGAGCCTGGGCTTCACCTTCGTCGGCGCGGGAATCTTCACCTTTGTGCGCTCGCGCCAAAAACGCATACCGCTGGAGGCCTTCATCGGCATTACCTATGCCGTTGCCTCGGCCGCGGCCATCATCGCCATGAGCAAGGCCACGGGTGAAACCGAGCATCTGAAAGACATGCTGGTGGGCAATATTCTGGCGGTTTCACAGCATGACGTGATCAAGACCGCGCTGCTCTACGGGGCCATCGGCATATTTCATTTTATCTTCCGTAAGAAATTCCTGGCCATTTCGCTCAGCCACAACACCAACGGCGGCCCACAGCCTAACCTGAACGTGCGGCTCTGGGACTTTCTCTTCTACGCGTCGTTCGGTTTTGTCGTGACTTCATCGGTCGCGATTGCCGGCGTGTTGCTGGTGTTCTGCTACCTGGTGGTACCGTCCGTTGGCGCCATGTTGTTTGCTGACCGCATTGGAACGCGGCTGGCCATCGGCTGGACCATGGGAACTCTGGTCTCGGCGCTGGGGTGTTACTGCTCGGTCTTTTTTGATACGCCCACAGGCGCCACCATCGTATGCACCTTCGGCGCGGTTTTGGTGGTGATGGCCGTGGTCAAGGCCGTTTTCTTCAAAGTGCGGCAGGAACAGGCGCAACCGGCGGAGGTGCGTGCCCGGCAAGTCGTTTGATCCATTTTTATTACTGCTATGAAACACAAACAAAGCGAAATCGCTCGTTGGATCCCGGCCTGGCTGGTTATTGCCTGCCTGGTCCTGGTGCTGGGTTCAGCGGCGGCGCAGGCGTTGCATTTCCACCCTGACGGGCTGGAAAAAGACGCCCGGCATTGTCCCGTGTGCCAGCTGTTGCATTCGCCGGTGCGTCTGGCAGGTTTGTGCCACACCACTGTCACCTTCCAGCAGACAGGCGTCCTGGGCCTGCTGTTGAATACTCACCACAAGACAGAACTGCATTCGTCTCCGTATTCTTCCCGTCCTCCTCCTCCCGCATAGCTCCGTCCGCAAAGCCAAATTTCGACCCCAAACACTCTTCACTCACCAAGCATTGGAGGAGCTATGCGTATTTCTATGAAAGCACTTCTGCTGTTCTCGTCGCTGGCGTTCATCGCGATAGTGTTTCTATTCTGCTACCAGGCTGCGGCACAAACTTCCAGCAATTCAGGAACGATTCAAGGTGTGGTTACCGACCCGACCGGAGCAGTCATTGCCGGTGCGAAGGTTGAAATTCATAACCCGGTCAGCGGTTACAGCCGCACGGTGAGCACGGACGGCACGGGGCGATTCAGTCTGCCTAATGTTCCGTTCAATCCTTACCATCTCACCGTGACGGGAAAGGGATTTGGGCAGTTCACGCAGGATGTCGATGTTCGTTCGGTGGTCCCCGTCAACCTTAACGTCGGCCTGAGTGTGACCAGCAGCATGGAGACTGTCACCGTGGAAGGGGGCGGCGGAGACCTGATCGAAACCAGTCCCACATTTCACACCGACGTGGATCGCGGCCTGTTCGACAAAGTGCCGCTGGAAAGCTCGTCATCATCGGTGAGCTCACTAGTAACACTAGTTACGCCGGGTATTGCCGCTGACTCAAACGGTCTTTTTCACGGGATGGGCGACCATGCGGAGAACTCCTTCTCTGTGGATGGCCAGCCAATTACAGACCAGCA
Organism: Terriglobia bacterium; assembly: GCA_020072585.1. GTDB lineage: Bacteria > Acidobacteriota > Terriglobia > Terriglobales > Acidobacteriaceae > Angelobacter. The sequence goes on from JAIQGL010000024.1 coordinate 72,159, forward strand.
GAGCAAGATATTCTCCAACCAGATTCCCCTGGACTCGATTCAGTCAATGGAAGTAATTTCGGGCGCTCCGCCTGCTGAATTCGGTGAGAAGGCGAGCGTTGTGATCAACGTAACAACACGCTCTGGTCAGGGTGTGACCACGCCTCACGGCGCCTTCACAACTTCTTATGGCAGTTTTGGCACGTCCGATGCAGGATTTAATCTCGCTTACGGAGGCCAGAAGTGGGGGAATTTCATCTCCATCAACGGGTTGAACAGTGGCCGCTTTCTTGATCCGCCTGAATTTACTGTCATGCACGCAAAGGGAAACGAACAGAATGTATTTGATAGGCTGGACTTTCAACTCTCCCAGGCAGACTCCATCCACCTGAACTTAGGATTCACGCGCTCGTGGTTTCAGACGCCGAATACGTTTGACGCTCAAAACGCCACGGCTTGGTCCGGGCTGGTAGTTGACAATGGCGGTCTTGGGCCTGATGGACTTCCTGTCGGCCCCTCAGACCAGCGCTCTCAGATCAGGACTTTCAACATTGCTCCGTCTTGGACCCATCTGATCAACTCCAATACTGTCTTCACACTGGGCGCATTCCTCCGGCATGACCAGTTCAACTACTATCCCAGCAATAACCCATTTGCCGATCTTGGCCCAGACCTTCAGCAAGAGACATTAACGCAGGACCGCAGACTCACGAATGCTGGAATTCGCTCTGATGTTTCTTACTCCAAAGGTATTCATAATCTGAAGGTGGGGGCCACATATCAACATACCTTTCTCGACGAGAAGAATAAGTTCGGCATCGTTGATCCGACATTAAATGCCGTTTGCTTCAATGCCGACGGAAGCCCCAATACCGACCCGACAATCACAAATCCTGCCCAGTGCGGCGGAGCACAGAATCCTGGCGGCGCAACCAACCCCAACTTCAACGATGTTCTGCTTCCTTTTGACCTGACACGCGGCGGCGGCCTGTTTCCTTTTAATGGCCATGCGGACATCAAGCAGCTTGCTCTCTACGTGCAGGACGCAATCACGGTGGGGGGCTGGTCCTTAAATCTGGGTATGCGCGGTGATTTCTACCACGGTCTCAGTTCGCACAACGAGGCTGAGCCGCGCCTCGGCGTTGCCTACAATTTCAAGAAAACCAATACTGTCTTACGCGCTTCGTATGCGCGAATCCTGGAGACTCCGTTCAACGAAAACCTGATTCTTTCCAGCACCGGTTGTGCTAATCCCGTTCTGAACCCGCTTCTGTTCTGTTCGTCAAATGTGGTCACTCCGTTCAGCCCCGGCTGGCGTAACGAGTTTCATGCAGGTTTGCAGCAGGCATTCGGGAAGTATCTGGTTTTCTCCGGTGAGTATGTCTGGAAATACACGCACAATGCTTATGACTTTGGCGTCTTCGGAAGTACTCCGCTCACCTTCCCCATTGAATGGCACAACTCTGAGATTCCCGGCTTTGCTGGGCGTGTAAGCGTACCTAACTTCCACGGCTTTACCGGGCTTTTTGTTTTCTCCAGCGTGGCATCTCGCTTCTTTACGCCGCAGCTCGGTGGCGCTGGAGCTGCTCCTTCGTCAATTGGGGCGTTCCGCATCGACCATGACGAAGTGTTCAACGCGACTACCCACCTTCAATATCAAATAGGCAAGCGTGGGCCGTGGACGGGCTTCAATTGGCGGTATGACAGCGGCCTGGTGGCAGGCGCGGTCCCGTTCGTCACGGACGTCACCACACCGGTCGACCTGACAGGGCTTACTGCCGACCAGCAAATCCAAGCAGGACTCTTTTGCGGCGGCGTTTTCCCAACGCTCAGTTCGCCCCTGACAACCTGCTCTCCATCGCAGTTCGGGTCCACTCGAGTAACGATACCCGCCCCTGGCACCGAAAACGATGACCACAATCCTCCGCGCATCGCTCCGCGCAACCTCTTTGACGTAGCTGTGGGGCATGACAATCTCTTCAATGGCGACCGTTACAAGTGGAGCTTGCAGATAAGCGCCATTAACATCACTAACAAGACCGCGCTCTACAACTTCCTCTCAACGTTCAGTGGGACTCATTTTGTTACGCCGCGTTCGTATACGGCGCAACTGGGCTTCCATTTCTAAAGGAAAAGTTGAATCAGGGGGCGGGCGTTATCAGAGCCGCCCCTGAGGACTATAGCCATCATCTTAAGCACCCACGTGGCGTTCTATTCCGTTGCGATGTGAGAAGGGCTGCATTCTCCACCATAGAGCGCGATAAATACTTTTATTTGCAATGGTCTGGTGCTTTGATCAAAGTAAGTGAATCAGGGGGATGCAATCGTAAATAATTAAAACTAAACAACTTAAGTGGCGGAGAGGGTGGATTCGAACTTTCCTGATTTTTGAGTATTGGCCTTTCAGGAGAAGGCATGCCGTTTTCGAGTGAAATTAATGCTGTACTGCTTCTTTACTATCGAAATCGCTCGGCCCTGTGGCTCGTAGGAATCGGGCTTTTCGGGTATCTTTTTGTTTCGAGCTTGGTGGTGCTTTGGCGAAGGCATCATAAGGCTTGATTGCTTCTGATGAATCACGGTGGAGCTACCTCATATAAAGCGATCATGATTTCTAACTCACGGCTATGACCCACGGCACTACAATTTTGATGGAGCTTTTCGTCATATTCATTTGGGCGAAGATCTTCGGAGAGATTTTTGAGCACTGGAAACTGCCAGCCGCTCTGGGCGAAATAGCCTGTGGCATCTTGCTGGGTCCTCACGCAATTGCTCTTATCAAGCCCACTGAATTCACATTCTCGATTGCCCAAGTAGGCGCCGTCTTCCTCTTGCTCCACGTTGGTCTGGAGACCCGTCCGCAAGAACTGATCCGTGTGGGTGGGAAATCCCTAGGCGTTGCCCTCGGTGGCGTACTTCTGCCCTTTGCCCTCGGATTCGGATACATGCTGCTGTCAAAGTACACGGCCCACGAGGCGACCTTGGTGGCTGCCGCTATGGTTGCAACCAGCGTCGCTGTGACCGCGCGTGTCCTGCGCGATATGGGCGTCCTGGGAACAGACGCAGCGAAAATCATTCTGGGAGCGGCGGTCTTTGATGACATTCTAGGCATGCTTTTGATCGCAGTTGTGGCCGGGCTCGCTTCAACCGGCACCATTCGCTGGCTGCAGCTCACGGTTCTCTCGACCGAAGCAATCGGGTTTGCTCTATTCATGGTTTTTGTTGCACCTAAGCTCATTGGAAGAGTCCGTACACGAATCCAGGATTTGTCGATACCCAATGCGCCAATTTTTCTCGCTATGGGGTTGGGCCTCGGCCTTTCAGCGGTTGCAGAAAAAATAGGTCTCGCCGCGATCATCGGAGCATTTTTTGCCGGTCTTGCCTTCGCAGAGTATGGCACGGAATGGAGGATCCGACCTCACGTAGAAGGTGTTTCAGACTTCCTTGCGCCGTTCTTCTTCTTTACGATTGGCGCACAGCTTGATCTCAAAGTGTTCTCCTCGGCCTCGCTAGTCGCTACTGCGGGCGTCATTTCCTTGCTTGCGATTCTCTCCAAATTGGTGGGCTGCGGGCTTCCTGTACTTGGGCAGGGCCTGAATGTCGCGCTTCAGGTCGGAATAGGCATGATTCCCCGGGCTGAGGTCGGCCTGATCGTGGCGGCGTTGGGTTTGCAAACAGGCTTACTGTCACAGTCCGGTTATGCGATCGTGGTCTTGATGGCGATGGTAACGACCATTGCCACTCCCCCGCTTTTGAAGTTGCCGTTTCGTCCGCTGGTGCAGTCGAGGACGGCGGTAAAAAGTGTTCCTCACGAGAAGGCGTGGCGCAGAATTCTGGGACCGGCGCTCGGGTTGGTCATATCCGCCGTCCTGTCCGTCCTTGCGACCGCGGTTTTTCGCGAACGGCCGAGCCGGGTCCTCGTGCCGGCGGGCTTCCTGATCGTCATCATCCTGGTTGCCCGGTCGTGGGGGAGAGTAGCGGGGGTGCTCGGTACTGCGACCGCAGCCCTGGTGTTCGCGTTTCTGCTATTCAATCCCGTTGGAAGTTGGATGGTAAATGATGATGCAGCGCGGACAAATCTGGGGTGGATGTTGCTAGGCGGTATGGCGCTCTCGTATTTCCTGGGCAAACAAAGACGGGCCGAGCAGACGGGTACACCTTCCTCTAATCGCAATACTCCCACGATGGCGTAAGGAGGCTTGTCACAAAACTCCCAACGGAAGCAAGGTAAATTCCGCAATCCCTCCCATCTTGCTCAATTGACGAATGAACGCACGTCCCAGCTTGATGGTTAGAATTCCACGGGCAGCGACTCCACGCCGCGCAACACCAATCCCTTTTTCCAGCGGATTTTCGTTGCACTTATTGCTAGTTGCAGGTTGGGGAAGCACCGCAGCAAGGCATTGATCGCGATCTGAGTTTCAAGGCGTGCAAGAGGAGCGCCCATGCAATAGTATATTCCCTGGCCGAAAGCCAGATGGCGGTTATTCTGGCGGGTGATGTCCAGTGTGTCAGGGTTCTCAAACTGCCGTTCATCTCGGTTGGCGGAAGCGAGTACCACGTACACCAGCCCGCCTCGCGGCACAGTGCTATCAGAGATCAGTACATCTTCCAACGCATAGCGCTCGGTTGCCGTCTCCACTGGTCCTTCAAAGCGAAGTAGCTCCTCTACAGCGGACTCGACTAGAGAAGGATCGCGACGCAGCTTCTCCATTTGGTCGGGATGGCGCAGGAGAGCCAGCGTATCGTTGGCGATCAGATTGACTGTGGTTTCATGTCCGGCGATTAACAACAGAAAAATCATTGACAATAGCTCGTCTTCGTTGAGCTTGTCGCCAGCCTCTTCTGTTTGCACCAACGCGCTGGTGAGATCATCTTGGGGCTTATCGCGGCGCAGTCTGATGAGTTTGCGAATGTGCCGCAAAAACGCTATCGCTGGGGGAATCGCCCTAACTGCACCCCACTTCGAAGATTGTGAAGAGACGATTGCGCTCGACCAACGGTGAAAATTGTGTTGTTCACCCGATGGTACTCCCAACATTTGCGCGATGATCGAGGTTGGTAATGGTAAGGCATACTCTCGCACCAGGTCCATACGCCCGCGAGGCTGGACGGCATCGAGCAACTCTTCTGTCAGCGACTCGACCCGCTGGCGCATGTTCTCCACCATCTTCGGCGTAAAAGCCTTGTGCAAAAGGCCGCGGAGACGTGCGTGGTCGGGATCGTCCACATCCAGCATATTGCGACTGAGTGGCTTGAAAAATGCTGGTGTCCAGGGCTGCTTTTGACCAGTGTTCAGTTTGTCTTTGGAAAACCGCCTGTCCTTAAGAGCAGAGAGAGCATCGTCATAGCGGGTGATGAGCCACGCTGTCTGGCCATCAGGGAGTTTCACGGGGAATACGGGGTGCTCGGCCCGGAGCTGCGCATAAAACGGAAAGGATTTGCCTTAAATTGTGGTTTTGAGATGTCAACCGTCTTCAGGGCGCTCGCTTCAGATGCTTTGACCATAGGCTCTGCGCTGGGTTCATGACTCTTCCGGTGCGCGGTAAATCCAATCAGAGGGATTGTATACGGCGGATATAGCGAAGCACCATCCTTACAGTGCAATCGCCCGGTGAGCCAACGGCCCGACATTGACCACGCGCCACTTATGAAACATTTGCAACTCCCTTAGCCACTAATGGGACCGCGCCTGCCACAATCCGTCTTGAATAAAGCTTGGTCCATTTCCCTTCAGCGAAGTTAAATCGCATGAAGCGTGGCAATGGCCCTATGCGTACTTAATCAGGTTCATGAATCCGAAGTCCATGTGAAGCTGAGCATGACAGTGGAATAACGTTAGGCCCGGATTATTGGCAACGAAGTCGATTTCAGCCGTGCTGAAAGGATTAACCAATACAACGTCCTTATGCACGCCTCCCATGAGTTTTCCGGCGAAGTTAGTGATCTCGAAAGTGTGGCGGTGAAGATGCAACGGATGCGTATCGCCACTTTCGTTGCGGAATACCATGCGATAGCGCTTGCCCTCCCGCACAATGAGGGGATCGGTATCGGGAAATGACTTTCCGTTAATAGTCCAACGATTAAACCGCAGACGCTCGCCAGGTATTTTTCGAAAGACGAGTTCAAATTTCCCATCAGGATCAGGCGGAATTTGAGTCTTGCCGAATGCGCCGTAGTCCCACGGTTCCTTGGCTGGTGCAATCCACTGCGGCTCGCCCTTCTGGCCAGCATATTCAATTACCACACCCATCCCTTTTTGCCGTTCATCATCCCCTGTAGCGCCAAAGATCCATACTCCGGGTTGCTTCATCTCTACAATGGCGTCAATGCGCTCTGTGACTCCGATCTGAAGGATATTTACGGCGCGCGGCGTGAGCACCGGATTGCCGTCGAGGGCAATAACCTGAAACTGGTGCCCCGGCAGTGCAATCTTAAGATCATCAGTCGCGCTTGCATTGAGCAACCTGAAGAGGACTCTTTCTCCAGTGCGAACTCGTATAGGCTCACCGTGGCCCAGCATCTTCCCATTGAAGCTGGCGTATTGATACGAGATTTCCAGGCCATTATTTGGCGGTCCCATGTGGACTGCTGTGGAAGGCTCCCATTGGTGAATTGCCAGAAATACTTCGCGGTCATAATTTCCCGGTTCACTCTTCGGTTCTATATAGAGGAATCCGAACTGTCCACTGTACATTCCTTTTGTGAGGTCGGCACCGGCTGCATTGTGAGTGTGGTACAACCTTGTACCGGCTGGTTTAGGAACAAACGTATATCGGCGCTGTCCATGCGCTGGAACCGGAGGCGTACCTTCCTCAGCGGCTCCATCCACTTCGGCTGGCAGCATCAAGCCATGCCAGTGCACAAGTTCGTCGACATTCGTGTCGTTAAACACATCCACCATTGTCGAAACTCCTTCGTGCATGCGCAGTAGCGGACCCGGCACTGTGCCGTTGTAACCGACAGTTTTCACGATCTTGCCCGGCGCAAGCTCTACGGAAACGGGAGCAATGCGGAGTGTGAAGTCTGGTTTAGCGGCAGTGTGCATCGCCTCGGTAAGATTCGGAAAAAGAGCGTGCGCACCCGCTTGAAGGGCAATCGCGCTTGTTGCGGTTAAGAACTGCCTTCGATCCACGTTGCCTCCTCGCCACCGGTCTTGAGATAAATGATTTTACTTTAGCGGTTCGCCACAAGCTGCGAATCAGCGCGCTCCAGCACCGCCAACGTCACGCACGGAGACAACTGAGTCTTGTCGTTCTCCATGCTTCTGTGAGTTTGATGCTCTAACCAAGTCCTCTTGCAGCTAACAATCCGAGAATGCCTCCGGCGAGAATCAGCCAGCTTGTGTTGATTTTGAAGCGAATCAAAGCAATTAAGCTCAATATAGCAAGGGCACCTGTAGTCACGTCAATGATCGCGGCCTTCCCCAGGTGCCAGGTAACCACAACCATCAAGGCCAAAGCGCCGACATTTACACCGTCAAGGAACGCGCCAAAGACTGGAGACCTCCGCAGTCGCGGAACGAGAGGACCGATGACGGCGATGAACAAAAAAGACGGAAGAAAAATGCCGGTTGTCGCTACAACAGCTCCAGGAGTTCCGCCGAGCAAGTAGCCAATGAAGGTCGCGGTGGTGAAGACCGGTCCCGGCGTTACCTGTCCAACTGCAATGGCGTCGAGCAATTGCTTATCTGTGAGCCAGTGAAATCTGACGACAAGATCAGTACGGAGCAATGCCAGGAGAACATAGCCGCTTCCAAACAGGACCGCGCCAACTTTCAGAAAGAACAGGAATAGGGGCAAAAGACCGAATGGCGCTGCTGTTCCTAAAGTTCCAGTTAACGACAGCAGGGGGTTTTGTGGCAGTAAAGACAACGCTTTGGATCGGAAGGATTTGAATCCTGCTGCTTCCTTGGCGGCGAGCACAATCATTCCCGCACCGAAAAGAACCAGTAGAACGTTCAGGCCAAATGTATTGGCCAATATGGCTAAGACACCAATTAGAGCCAATACCCTAGTCTTGACCGCAGCGCGAGCCAAATTCCATATTGCTTGCAGTACGACGGCGACCATGACCCCTTTCACGCCGTATAAGACTGCGGCAGCTTGCGGCAGAGTTCCATACCTCACGTAGAGCCAAGCGAGGATCAGGGTCAAAAGCGCCGCTGGGAAAATGAAGCAGATACCGCCGACCAGCAATCCCGGCCATCCTGCCACCCGATAGCCAATCTGAATCGCCATTTGGGTCGAATTTGGACCCGGAATCAAATTGACAACGCCGAGGAGATCTAAGAATTGCTCATGCGTCAGCCAATTACGGCGACGGACAACTTCCTCCTCCATCAACGCGATATGCGCTGCGGGGCCTCCGAAAGCCGTGGTTCCGAGACGGACGTACAGGAGCGCGAGTTCACGCAGTAGCCTTGGCTTCGGTACCGATCGTCCGTCACTCACGACTTCTTGGGTGACTGCCATATCGTCAACATGGGAACGCGATAGCCTACAGGCCAGCAACAGTAAGGTCAACGTAAACCAGAACCATGTTTTTCACTGGGCACACCTGGCTTCGGAAGTCAAAGAGGAAGCAACTTGAATTACCAAATCATGGTGAGACGGCTCAGTGAACCCAACTTAACCAAATAATCCCCCATGCGAGCGTGACTAGTGTTAGCGGCAGCCCGAGCCGAAAATATTCGCGGAAACCGATATGCACATCCGGGCTGGCCCGTTCCGCGACGATGATATTGGCCACGGAACCCGTGATGGTCAGGTTTCCTGCCAAGGTGCTCGACATGGCGAGTGTCAGCCAGCCGGTATGGGGATCTGGGAAACCTGGAACAAGCGATTTCAGCAGCACTACAGCCGGCACGTTGCTCACGACATTCGACAACAGGGCTGTTAAGGAAGAATAGATCCAGATGCGATGCAGGTTCCACGCGACAAATGGCCGCAGCAGGTTGGCTGTAAGTCCGGCCCGTTCCGCCCCACCCACGATAATGAAGAGTCCTGTGAAAAAGACGAGCAATCCCCAGTCAACTTCGTCATAAACGCGACGCGGCTCCGTGGTGCGTGTGATCAGGAGGGCGGCCGCCCCAACCGCGGCCATGATTGCAGGGGGTGCACCCGCTAGAAAACCTACTAGCACAATGGCAAGGACCACGACCGGCTTCATTTTGGGACGATGGTGTTCTACTTCAAGGCTGTTCGAGATTTGAAGTTTGGTGCCAGGGTCCACATGGCGAAGATACATCCAATGGACCAGAGCCCAGTCCACAAACAATCCAACCACGGCAACAGGGCCAAGGTGCGCAAGAAAACTGACGTAAGGGATCTGGGACACGGAGCCAATGAGCATGTTCTGTGGATTGCCCGTAATAGTGGCTACGCTCCCAATATTCGACGCAGTCGCCAGAGCGAGTAAATAGGGAATGGGCTTCAGAGCCAATCGTCGCGTGACCTTAATAATGAAAGGCGTCATGACCAGACAGACGATGTCGTTTACCAGAAAGGCGGACAAGATGCCGCTCGTAAAGACCACAGTCGCAAGGAGTTGGTGCGCATTCAGTCGAAGGACCGTAATTTCAGCGATCCAATCGAAGAAGGCACCGAAGTGCAAGTTCGCCACAATCAGCATCATCGAGAACAGCAGGACGATAGTAGAAAAATCAATTGCGCGAAGGGCTTCCTGGGCACTCATGATGCGAAACGCCACCATGATAACCGCCCCGATGATGGCGGCGCCCGGACGATCAATTTTCAACCCCGGGAATTTTCCAAGGGCAAAGACGAAGTAGCTCGCGAAGAAGATGACATAAGCGGCCAGGATGCGGGCATCGGAGAGCATCGCCGGATTTATCTGCATCGTAACCGCTGCCTCATGAGTGTCTGAGTATGAGCTTAAAGCATGGCTCGGCCTCGCTGAAGAAATTCTCGGCGTTCATTACTCCCGTAATAAACAGTTGCGGTGCCCCAGGATTCAGCTCAGGTGAGGCATGGGGGCTTCTTCGGGCCGAAAGCCATGCGATTCCTGAACAGGTACGCGATCATAAGTGTTGCAATCGGCAGCCCAATCAAAGTCCTCCACTCCCGGAGAAAAAAGGCATTGAATGTGTCGCCGAGCAGGTTGATGCCAAGAATGCTGATAGCCGTCCAATAGCCCCAATGCTGACGGTGCCACAGTCCCAACGCAGCTGCAGCGCACGCCACGCAAACCATGGACATCAGGAGTACGGCCCAGAGTCCCATTGGCGCGGAGCCCTCGCGTGCGTGTGGGTTCAGGCGCCAGAGGGCATCGAGGGGAGTGCCGGGCAGGAGCAGGATAAAAGCTGCAATCCCAGAGGCAAGTGCGCCAAAGACGAAAAAGAAAACCGCTCACACTGCAACTTGCACCTCATTTCGGAAATGCTCAGTCCAGCAGGGATTGTCCACCGCCAGACGAGCAGACTACTCCTTCTTAAAGAATCCTGGAACATTGGCGGCAAACGTGAGAGTCAAGACCATGAGAGAGACGGAGGAAGGTGTCTGCCGCAAGATTTACAAGCTATTAACTCGATTCTTCTAAATCGCTAGAGTGAGAGGGTAGCATTCTCCACCATGACATCCGATAAACACGTTTGTTTACAATTATTTGACGGGTTGAACTCATACAGACGAAACGGGGCGTTTAATCGTAATACGTTGAAACTAAATGGTTTAAGTGGCGGAGAGGGAGGGATTCTACCTACCTCAAATTTCGCAAGTTATTGATTTCCGGCAACATAGGCCCAAATACGCATAAATACAGGACATTCCGTGCTTTCCGCCCTGTCTGCCCTTTCCGCCCTGTCTGCCCAGTAGAACCAATTTCCGTGTTTTATGGACAGGATGGACAGGAAGCGTACTCTCGCTCATAAAAACAACAAGCGCTCTAAAAACCGACCAGATCACGGCGAGAGATTATTTTGAAGCACAGGTGCGAGTTGCGAAGCGTTCACTCGTCGTCGTGGTTTCCCCACATGTGACCGCCATTACACCTGTGGGATCGGCCATAGGGGTCTTTCTTATTATCCTCGTGACCGCGAATTCGCAAACACATTCCAGAGCACTGTCGATCATCATAACCCTCGATGCAGCACGCCTCTCCGCACAATGGAAGCTCTGGTGTTGTCTCCACCGTCAGCACAACTTGCTGTGCAAGTTCAACGGCGCGATCAATGATTTGTTGCGGGAGCACTAGATGCCCGGCCCACTTTTTGGGTCTCGCCCTCGTCAACTCTGATTGCAAAATAATTGCAGTAACGGTTGCGATCAAATTTGTTTTGTCCTCTTTGCGTGGAGCCACACATTCTTGTTTTGTATCGGAGTTTGGCATAATCGTTCTGCCAATGACCGTAGCATTGAAACCCAAGTTGTCAATGGCGAAAAGCTGTGGAAAAACCTGCCTTCCAAAAGACATCGGGTCCCTGACAGCAATTCTGAGTATTTGCAGATATACGGTGACGTTATCTTTCTAGGTGTCCCAAAGCATAATCCCCTGTGTGAAAGAAAACAGCAGCGTCAACCAATGAATAGAGCTATGCTGGTTGCAGCCTCAATCATTGCTGCGATTGGTTTGCGGGGCGAGAAAGTATGGAGCCTTCTCCAAAGCAACCTTAACTGTGCGATTCAATTGGCAAGAATGGTTTTAAAAAAGTGGAGAAATGAAAGATGGAGCAAAACGGGCTTTCGATCAAATTCGATTTCAACGAAAACAAAGAGCGCGAAAAGCAACTCATGCCGTTGTGCTTAGCAGTATGGAATGAGTTTGAGCTTTCATCCGAGCGGATATATGTCTATGTCGCACAGACAGAGGAATTCGATTTCACAGAACCGCGAAGCCTGAATTACCAGGGCAAATATTTTCGCGGGATTCAAATCGGTTCTGAAGACTTCCACAATCTTCCTCCGCACATGCTCAAGTGCGTGTATCGGCCCATTACTGAATTTATGGATGATGATGTGTCCCTTGAGGACACGCTTGCTTACGAGAATTTTGTTTATATTCGCAATGGCACTTGTACTGAATCAGTCGGCTTTGTGCTGACCTTGGCTCATGAGCTTCAGCATGTCACCCAAAGATGCAAGACTCGTAAAATTCTGTTTGCGAACTCACTTCTTTTCCACAATCTGGCGAAAACCCTCGATCCATATACAACGCTCACGGCCATAGATATTCCATCGGAACAGGATGCCAATATCGTCTCGAAGCGCATTGGAGAGAAAATATTTGGACCGGAGTTGGTGCGTAAGTATGCTGACTCCCAAATCAAGTCATTCGAAGATATGAGCCGATATGGTCATAGCGGCGCCCACGCAGAACTCATTAGGTGGCAATTCTTCCAGCGGTGTGACTCATCAGTTCCGTATGATTTACAGGCGAAGACAATTCCATTTTTCGAGCAATACAAAGCGAAAATAACGGTTGCATTAGCGAAGAATTACGGATTGGACATCAGTCAAGAACAGTGGTGGGCTTAGCACATAGCCGATATTCGAAATAAATGGGGCGCTTACGAGACATCTTGCGTTGGAGCGTCGAACATTGGTCGGTCATCGCCAGTGTCATAGGCTTTGGCGGATGGATTCTTACGCTACGCTCGAAACAACAGGCACTAAAGCAGGTTAAGAACGAAAAAGACATTGATTCCAAAGTTATCGAAGCTTTGGAAAACCGCCAGCCGCCATCGCAAATAATGACAGGCGCGGGAGAGGTCGTCGTTTGGGCTCAAGAATTAGCCGATTACTTGTCTTTGGATAAGGACGAGGTTTTTGACAGTCTGGAACGGTTGGAAAATGCAGGCAGAGTACGGAGGTCAGACGGTAATATGCAAAACTCCGCGCCTCGATGGAACATAATACGGCGGTAAGGCGGGACCCGACTATAAGCTCAGGATAAACCCAGTAGAGACGAGTCGGCGAAGTCTCAATCCAAGCGTAACCCTTTCGATCCTTCCGGACTGATCTCTACGCAGTCGACTATGACCCATTCGCTGGAAAACGCCGAAGGGTCAACCGCCTATTGCTGGCACTCTGTACGTGCTACAATACATCCCTTCATTCATCACCTTCCCCCTTGGACTTTCGAGAATAGCGAGGTTTCGCGTCATGGCGGAAGCAGCACAGGCAGTTCCACTTACCGGCACAGAATTGCTAAAGCAGATCCAGGACGAGATTAAGGCTAATCAGTACTATGCTCAGAACTTCAGCAATGACGGTGAACGCTTTGTTGCGTGGTATTTGCGCCGCGTAATGTTGCGTGATGCGGTGCAGGCGAAGGACGACCTGACTGACGGCAAGGACGATAAATGGATCGACGCCGTTGTCGTAGATGACGACGAGCAACGGATTGTCATTATTCAAGGGAAGTTCATAAACTCTAGCAAAGTCGACTCCGGTCCTCTGGAGGAGATCTTGAGCGCATGGGTGCGTCTCCAAGATCTGCCTGCATTACAGAGAGACGCCAATGAGAGACTGAAGCGAAAACTTGAAGCGATCCGAAAGGCCTTGGATGAGGAATACCGCGTTGACTTTGAGCTGTTAACGACAGGCGAACTAACTGACGCGGCCAAAGCCGACCTCAAAGCGTTCTCCGAGAAACTGGGCGAGTTTGACGATTTCACCGCGACGCTCACTCTCGTTGATACGGACCTGCTGGAGACCCGACTTGCTGAGGCGAATGCTCGTGAGCTTCCGTCATTGGAGCACACATTGAAGGTTGAACCTGCAAAAACGCTGCTTACGCATGTCACGAACGCCCGGACTGTGGTAACTCTTCTTCCACTTAAGGAATGCCTCTCCTTTCCAGGTATCAACGACGGACGCCTTTTCCGAAAGAACGTGCGGCAGTCCCTTGGGTCTAACAATAAGGTTAATCGGGCAATGCGCCAGACGCTTCAAAGCGAGAAGATCAGGGACTTTTTCTTCTACCACAACGGTATCACTGCGTTGTGCGATCAACTCGATTACGATGAGAAAGCCGGCGAAATCAAGGTCAAGGGACTTAGCGTCGTGAACGGCTGCCAGTCTCTCTCCACGATTTCCACCGCGTCCGAGCGGGTGCGATCCGACGAAGCCGCCGGAGCTTCCGTCCTGTTCCGTCTCTATGAAATCCCTGACCGTACGCTTGCCGACCGCATAAGCGTCAACACGAACTCACAGACGGCGGTGAAACCGCGCGACTTACGCAGCAATGAACGTGTGATGGTTGGACTGAAGAGGGCATACGAGGCCCGTTATCCAAATGGGTTCTTCATCACGCAACGCGGGACAGTTAGACCGGCAGACAAAGACGAAAACCTCACCGTTGATGCCGCAGTCTTGGCGAAAATGATTATGTCCTGGCATTGCCAACGTCCGAACATCGCTCACAACGAGAAGAGGCTGTTTGATGAGTACTACAAGACCATCTTTCGCACCGGCTATGATCCGGCGTCGATCTTGGCGCTGCAAACGTGGCTCAACGCTATCGATCATGCTTGGGACAATCTGAATCTCATTGACGAACTAAGAGCCGGTCGAGCCCACGTAAAATTCCACCTCTTGTTCTCGGTTTCCGCGCTTTACGCTAACGTGAACAAACAGCCGACGATGGTGGTGTCACCTAGCCACACACTGAAGACCGCTCAAGCACCCGCGGAGATTCTGCCGTTGGCCGCAAACTGCGTTCAAAATGCTTTTCAGAGTGCATATAATGACGCGGTTTTGAGCGGGAAGGTGTTTTCACCACAGAACTGGCTAAAAACCAATGCGAGTGTTGCAGGCCAGCAGCTCGTAGCCGGCACCGTCACAAGTATGCTGCCATCATTTCCGAACGGTAAGTCCCTCATACAATCGCTTTCGGCACCGGCAGAGGTGTTTACAGCGAGATGGAGCGCTGAATAGGGCTAAGTTTGTTTGGGGAAACTGAAGGGACCGATGGGGAGTGGTTTGCATCGGATACTGCCGATGTCCAGACATTTAAGCGTAGAAGGTTTCATGTAATCACAGACACAACTGCAATGAACCTCGCTAAGTTTTTATTGCAAGAACGCGAAAGAGACAGGCTCATTAGAGGCGTTAAGAGCAATCTGTTCCAACTTCACCTCGATTTTGGTTTAGAGGGCAATTGCGAGCAGTTGAGCATTTCAGAAGCTCGGAGGATCATCGCGATTGTAAATGCCTCTGGCGGTTTGAAGCGGTTTGAGGCACAGCATTGTTTTGGCAATGCGCAACGCCTTATCGCTAAAGATATGGGCGAAACGCTGAAATATTACGAGGGCTTTGCGGTTATCGACCTTGTAAATGACCTTACACATCATGCCTGGGTCTCCATAAATGGGAAGGTGGTGGATCTAACTTGGAGAACGGCATTCAAGAAGACATCCCCAGGTGCTCGGGCTTCCTATTTTGGGGTCGACATTCCCTATTTAGATGTCCTACGAAACATCTTCAGATTCCACCAGCACAGACCGTTGATGGATAATCAGGAATTCGTCAAGGAGCATTTTCAATCTCTGAAGAGGATTTAGATCTTTCTGTAATTCCTTCTTGGAGTGTTCCATAATTCATTTCGCCCCCATTTTGAAAGAAGGTACGTGATGAAGCACCATGCCCTATCGCTGGTCATGATGTCGGTCCTCTTGATTACTGTCGGTTATCCCCAGCAAGCAACAACACCCAACGCTCAATTCACGTCTCCAATCTCAGAGTGGGAGCCGAGCTTTCAATTTGACGGGGAGCTTTATCCTTCCTTCGTTTTGACAATGGGCGGCAATAGCCGTGCGATGCGCGAGACTGCCCGGTTCTTTGGAGATTCTCTGGCATTTACCGGGGTAACCCTTCGAACGTCTGTGCCAAACGTTCGAGTGCGGGTCAGTATCGGGATCGACGGACTCGCTGACGTGAGCAATTACGATGCTGTGTTGCCCGACGCGGGAGTGCAGTACACCATCGCACCCGTGCTTCGATACAACACGGTCCAACTTGCCAGGATAAATCAATCTCGACCAGCTACGGCAGTATATTCAGTCGTCGTTAACGGAATGGAACTAGGATCAAAGACTCGCAGTATTCGTGTTCGTTCAGTCAATGATGTCCCTTTTCGGCTGATCGCCATCGACGGCTCAATCAAGAATCTGTCGCCTCTCTTCGCAGGCTACGTCAATGAGAGTCACCCTTATGTGCAATCCGTCTTGCAGGCGGCGCTCAAATATCGTGCTGTTGACCATTTCGACGGTTACCAAGAGAACGCTGCAATTGTGCGGAAACAAGTTTTTGCATTGTGGAATGTTTTTCAGCGCGCTCATGTGCATTACTCGAGCACCACGACAGCCTCCGCAGCATCCCCCAAAGGTAAGGTCTTCAGTCAATCCGTCCGATTCATTGACGAAACCATTCGAGAGCAACAGGCGAATTGTGTGGACGGTTCGGTTTTGTTTGCCTCTGTTCTATACAAGATCGGAATCGATCCAGTCTTAGTGCTCTTGCCGGGACACATGTTTGTCGGCTACTACGTGGACAGGCAGCATAGGCGCATTGAATTTCTCGAAACTACTCTCCTGGGGCACGGGCACCAACCTAGCCAATACAATTTGGCGTTCTCTCCTGTGCTCCATCCGGTTGAAACGAGTGAATCTTATCGACAATTCATGACTGCGCTTCAATATGCAAACCAGGAATATCAGCAAAAGGTCGCGCCCCATCTTACCGATGGCGGAATGCAGTACCAACTCATTGATATTCGTAAGGCACGGGAACAGGGAATAAATGCTATTCCTCGTCCGTGAATCCCAAATACTCGTGAATACAAAACGCCTGGATTTCCACAGTATTGAACATTTATTTTCCCTTTGGTCCCGTGCTAGGCTGGGCCTCTATGCCACTAACTGAAGATCAAAAACAGAAGCTGAACCGTTCACGCAGACTTCACATGCTGAGTCATGCAGAGATCGAGGAGGCATTTGCAAAAACGCTGGAGTCGCTAGTAGGCGGACATTACCGTGTTCGCATCGCCGCGTGGGCGAGCAGCGAGGCGGGGAACCCTCCATTCACTGCCGCTCGGGAAAAAATCGAGATGTCTGCGACCATAGAAGCCTACGATCAGGCATACGAGCGAAAGCCGGATTTCGTGGTGGCTTAATAGACCAACTTGCGGCGGATGCTCAGGAAGGTCGCAAAGGCCTATCGTGCTGTGTTCGCCGCAAATTCTCCGGATGATTGCTTCTGCCGTATCTTTCGTTACTGCACCGTCTCGCTTCCTGGGGCGAACATGTACCGCTCCTCCCACTGTTGTTTCAACACCTGTTCGAGAAGCACGCCCGAAGTTAACCTGAATCCTGCAATACCTGTTCGCAACAGACGATCAAAAATGAAAGTAAATAATTGTGGTTCTTCAGTATCCCACTTGTATGTGTAGCCATTTATGTTCCAATTATCAGCAATTGCGCGATCACAATCGCGAATTATTGCTCCGGGAATGGTATTTATCGCTCTTGGCCGATTGAAGTCCACTCTGGTCGAAAGTGCAGCCGCGTTCTTCGCGACGCGGTAGATAATATAACGCGCTTTAGGGACCGAAAAGCGCTCCAACAGATAATCGAAGGATTCTTTGAATTTCTCGCCCACGCTGAATTCAGGCATCCCGTATTGTCTTAGCTGTAATCGTAGATGTTGCTCAATCGCGTCCCTGGACGTTTCCCACCAAATCTGGCGAACGGCCTGCACAAATTCATCAGTCCCTTTGCTATTCTCAATGACTGCATTCAACT
Organism: Terriglobia bacterium; assembly: GCA_020072585.1. Taxonomy (GTDB): domain Bacteria; phylum Acidobacteriota; class Terriglobia; order Terriglobales; family Acidobacteriaceae; genus Angelobacter. The sequence goes on from JAIQGL010000024.1 coordinate 89,896, forward strand.
GTCTGAGCACATTCCCAAAAGAACTCTGATCAACTGAAGGCGCAAATCGCCAGTCCACCATCAGAGCCCAATATTGGTAGTCCGAAGCATCTTTCGAGTTACTAGATAACGCTTCTACCCCTGTCGATTCGCCGAATCTAAAGATTCGCCGCGAGTGCAATTGTGCAGCCAATCGTCTTGCCAGGCCATCACTAGCGCATAAACCAAGCTGGTTGAGTCGCCCTATGTCGCCACTCTCGCAGGCTGATTCTGATTGAATCATCACGGAACAGGCGACTATAGCGTCATAATATGGTATTAGTCGATAATCGTAAGGATCTTGGTTTGATTTAAGCACTTCTAGAACAGCCATAAGACGCTGATTCTCGATTGCTTCTTTCTCAGCTTCGCGTCTTCTCTCTTCAGCGAGCTCAGCTTGAATACAGGTCAGGCAACGGTAAGTGGAATAGAGCCAGGGTTTGGTCGGAAGGTCCGTTCGCGTGCGCACGATAAAAGGTGAGTTGCATTCAACGCAACGAATGTTCCTGCAAACAGCCAATGCCGCTGCATGCACAGTGCCCATCAGCTCCTGCCGCCGCTTTCCGGTACGGGATAACAACTCTTTCACCGAATACTGCCAGAAGTTCTCGGGAGTCAGTTGCCAGAAGTCCTCTGCCAACTTAACCAGTTCCGGATCGTCCGTATGGTATTCAAGAAAAACATCGGTCATAACGAGTCCTTAAACCCATCCTCTTGTGTAACGATTGACTGAAACGTGCGCTCAGGCACCCGCTCTAGAGGCTTCAGCATGCGCCCGAGGTGAACCCAATATGTACGAGATCATTTGTGCTGCTTGGCCTTTCGTTAGCTCGGCAGGCGCCGTGATTCCATTGCGGCGGAGCAAATCAATTTGCTTATCAGTCGGCGGTCCTTCGCGCCACGAAGCGTCGCGGGCTACGAGTTTCTCGGAGTCAGATCGATCCGAGACTACGAAATTGTCAGCAAAGCAAATCGCTGTTTCCAAGTCAGCCACTCGCTCTAGCAGCGTCAACCCCGTCTTGTAAGATTTTGAGTGAATACTCCATGTGTCGAGCAGATCGGATTCGATCAGCAGCGATTCGCCATTTCTTAGGCATAGTCGATAACCTCCCGGCACGGCATGCCAGATGTTCGGCGTGAAATCAGCAACTTCGGCAGGGGGGTCGAACTTCCAAAAGTCGATTCGCTCCGCGGCCAACTTTATGTCGATCGGCGTGTGAATGCGTTCCACATCAACCCATGGATAGCGTACCGTTAGCTCATCGATTAGCCGTTCCGTCTCTAGCGCATCGCTTCCTTTAAGGTCCAAGCCAGGCGGAAGATTGAATAAATCACCCAATCCGGGGAGCCGATGTATCTTCGAGTTGTCAGATATGTCGATCACGATGAGGTTCGTTTTTTCCGGATGCTTACGTGTTCCGCGTCCGACCATCTGCGCGTAAAGAAGCCTAGATTGTGTGGGTCGGGCCATGATGATTGTGTCCACGCGAGGCTCATCAAATCCTTCTGTCAGAACGGTGCAGTTCGTTACGACCCTGATATCGCCCTTCGAAAACCGACCAAGAGTTGCTCGTCGATCCTCACGAGGCATAGCACCCCAGACTGCGGCCGTACGTATGCCGGCAGCCTTGAACGTTTGGCAAACATCTTGAGCGTGTGCGACATCCACACAGAATATGATCGCACGGCCCCAGTTCGCGTATTGCTTATACGCATTTACAAGCAAGCTGTTCCGGTCGCTCGTATTCACGACCGCTGCTAGGTCGCGCTCAACGAAGTCGCCATGGCGAATCCTAACGTTATCCAGCGATGTCCCGCTGTCTACCCTCCACCCCGTTATCGGACACAGATATCGCTCGGCAATCATCTCGCGAAGATCACGTGCGTAACATATGTCTTCGAAAACTGCGCCGAGTCCTTGTTTGTCGCCCCGTCGAGGCGTTGCTGTGAAACCCACGAGATATCGTGGCGTGTTAGGCTCGAAGAGGCCGAAATGTTCAAAGATGCGACGGTAGGTTGGGGCTACGGCGTGGTGCGCCTCGTCAACAACGATCAGGAAAAACTCTTCTGGGTTTAGCTGGCGGAGTCGAGCTGCTCCAGCTCTGCCAAGAGTCGGAACGGAGGCGACGACTACCTTTGAATCTGCAGCTGCTCGTGACGTAGATTGCTCAATCCCAACCTTCAATTCAGGATCAATGTTCAAAAATTTTGCACGTGCTTGCAAGAGTAGTTCCTCCCGGTGTGCAAGTACGAGCAGCCGCTTCTTCATCTTGAAGAAGCGGGGAAAATGAGCGAACACCACCGTTTTGCCGGTTCCGGTAGGTAGCGAGACAATGACTCGGCGCTTACCATCCTTGTACGCCTTATAGACGTTTTGTAATGCCTCGTGTTGATACGGACGCAGATCAAGCATGCAGTTTGGGCGCAAATTAAAGAAATTATAGCGCTGAAAAATCTCATAAAAACTCAGTATTTCCTGTGCAGACTTGTGGAAATCACTGTCCTAACGTGGCTTCAATCAAGCGCCACACGGGCTTTGTACACTTTTGAGGCATTAATACGTAACCTGGGCGCTCTCATGATTCTTCAGAAAGGCAATGCATTCGGGTGGGTCCGCTCGCGTGCGTCGGATCTGGCAGCGGCTTCGAGAGCCTTCAGAGCGGAGAATGTTTTAGCTGAAGTTACGTCAACTTATCTTCCTGGTGGTCCCAATCGGTGAATACGTGAATCTCTAAGCCTGCATCGACCGCCCGATACTCCGCTCTGAGCCGTCGCTGCAATTCACTGCTTAGAAATCGACTCCACAGCAAGGCTTCATTGGGTACACACCATCTGAGTACAGCAATACTTTTTCCTCGTTCGCGCATCACCGACTTAGTGCGAATGCTCTCTTCTATCACCCGTTTTGCTTTTTTATACAGCCCTTCCAAAACCCCGCTGTCCAATTCAAAGTCACTAATATAGCGCTCCTCCCGCAAGTCCCCCTTCCCCATGTCCAAACGCACGGTAACCGTTCCACCATCTGACAAGGCGAATTGATGAACCCCACTCTCAAGCTTCAGGTGCATGGCCCAATTCCTGAGCGAATCGGCTTCCTGTTCATTGAGGAAATAAGGAGGATTGTTGACCAAAGCAACATTCATGCCCTCGCCACGCCGGGAGCCTGACCGCTCAACAAATGCGTCTCTGAGAACGGCGTCCGCCGAACGAGTCGTACGCAGATTTTTGAATTCGACTGGAACCCATGAGCCATCTTCAGCCGTTTGAACGTAAAAATCCGGCGTTGAAGATTTCGGCAGTCGCAATTGCACTCTGCATTTTTCATATCCCTGGCGTCTTAAATGACGAGTGCAGATAATCTCGCCCATGAAATCGTGGAGTGCTTGGTCGAACAGCTCTGATTCCGAATTCAGTTCGTCATCGACCTTTTTGGGAGCATCCGCAGGATTGTCCAGTGAATCTCGATACTCACAAATCACCTCATTCCAATACAGCCGAATAACCAGGTTGCCGTTCTCTTGCAAAAATCGCAAGGGGGTACAATCCCAGATCTCCAGCGTAGCTCGCTTTTTTAGAACTGAACCAAATAACCAGCGAAGAGGCTCGTTTTCCGGCAATTCGAGGTTTGATATCGCACGTTCAGAAGACATATTAGAAGAGTTCTGCTGTTAGTAGCCAAAATCATGAAGCATAAAAAAACAAGCGTAAGACCGTCTGAGATACACTGTCAACAACGGGCGATGACGGAATTGGGAAAGAGAAAACCGGACACTCAGCTGGTGGAATTGGCTGGCAGGAATTGGCTTGCAAGCGAACTTATGCGGGCCGGTATAGAGGTCGCGCGCCCAGAGCGCGACCGCGGAATTGATCTCATCGCATATATTGACTTGGATGACCGTATCGGACAATTCATCGCTTGCCCGATTCAGATGAAGGCTGCGACCGATCAGGTGTTTAGCCTTGACCCAAAATATGCGCGATTTCCCGGCCTTCTGCTCGCTTACGTTTGGAATCTGGCTGATTCATCCAAAACGAAATGCTTCGCGCTCACCTATCGCGAAGCATTGGAAGTTGCAGAGAAAATGGCATGGACGGAAACCGCGTCTTGGATCGAGGGCGGAGCGAGCGGCAAGCGGGGTTATTCGACCACAAGGCCATCAAAGCGTCTTTGTGAACTTCTTGCGCAATATGAAATGAACCCAGACAAATGGTGGGAAAAGCTAAAGGCCAGGATCGCTCCGTAGCAGAGCACCCGCGCTTGCAGGTAAAGTTCTGCGTCGCACACACATTCATATGAAAACTTCAAACCTTCGTGATATAGCACTTGAAATAAACGATCGAGCGCATGCGTATGAGTTTGGTCAACTCCCCCAGCTACGCTCTGCACTGAAAGGGCGCCAGCGGCTTCCAAACAAGATCTTCAGCGGCCACACCATTTTCGGCGATTTCGCCTTTCATCATGGAGGCAGGCATGAATTGCAGTTCAACATCGGCTGGGAGGAATTTGATGGAACGGTATTCCTTCGTTATGGGGTAGCATTCTCTCTGGAACTTAGTTTCACCTTGAAAAGCATTGATCCTCTCGTGCCGAAGATCGCGCGATTTAACGAATTCTTGAGATTGTACGCCGATGACTATGGTGATTTCCGGATGTGGCAGTACTCAGACAAGGAGAGGAGTTCACTGTCCACTCCCGCGATGATTCCAGAGGAGTCCGTCCGCGAAGGTGTGTTCATCTTCATGGGAAAGATGCTGCCTTTAGACGCTCTGGATTATGACGCCATACTGCGCGATTTAGATCGACTGCTCCCCATTTATCTCTTTGTCGAGTCCGAAGCGGTAGCGCCTTTTCCGGCGATCGATAAACAGAGTGGCTTTCAGTTCAGAGAAGGACACGTGCCAAAGCCGTCAGGCACCACAATGAATCCAATAAAAAGGAAAATTGATGTGGTCCTTCGAGAAAATGAGCTACAAGGAATCCTTTTTGAAATCCTCAAGCAAAGAGGTTTCAAAGTAGGCACTGAGAACCCATCAGGCAATGGCGGAAGAATAGATGCAGTCGTCAAAATGAAAGAGGATGCTTTCTGGTTTTACGAAATAAAAGTTGCGAGCTCAGCCAGAGCGTGCATTCGTGAGGCACTTGCACAACTGTTGGAATATTCACACTGGCCGGGAGGGCAAGTCGCCGAAAGGCTGCTTATTATTGGCGAGCCTGAAGCAGACGAGGAAACAGTTCGATATCTTACGGACCTGCATAAAAAATTCCGGCTGCCGATTTATTACCAAAAGCTCGACCCAAAGAACAAGCTTTTGAGTAAGCCAGTGCCACACGTGAAGTGAAATGAATCCCCATAAGGGGCAGCGTGCCTCAAGGGATTTGGCCGCCATTGCGTAAAAGCCGCGAGTCATTGTCGGGCAACCGCAGCGCCTCCAGTTCCCGCTTGCAACGCAAGCCACACGAAAGTGCTGGTTGGGGCGCCCATTATGTGGATGTTCTTAGAAAACTGAAGAGATTCCCCGATTTGATTGATGCCGCAAGGGATTGGATATTTCAGTTGTTGTCTACCACAGAAAGTAGTTATTCCTGAGGAACGCTTCCTTTCTTGATACGCCTCACCATCGATTACTCCATAGTTATCTTGTTTCTTTCCAATAGTTAGGCAAAACTCACCCTCGGTCATCTTTGCTTTGGCGGACCCAATACAACCCTATTCTAAGTCGCCCCATTAGGTGCAAGCCCGACATGTACGCTTCTGCCGGAAAACTCGTATTGACGATTCCTGAGTTTGTAACGAAATGGCAGAACACCAAACTTTCTGAACGATCCGCAGCGCAGTCGCACTTTATCGATCTTTGCACCGTTCTCGACCAACAGACTCCCGTTGACGTTGACTCCGAGGGAAACACCTACACGTTTGAGAAAGGCGTGGAAAAGAATTCCGGTGGAGATGGCTTTGCCGACGTGTGGAAGCGCAACTTCTTTGCATGGGAATATAAGCGCAAACATGAGAACCTGGCAAAAGCTTACCAGCAGCTCCTGAAATATCGCGAAGCGCTAGAGAATCCGCCGCTCCTTGTTGTTTGCGATTTGGAGAGGTTTGAGATTCACACAAACTGGACGAATACCCCACCAGAGGTCTATTCGTTCTCCCTTCAAGATTTGGTCACGAACATTCCGACCGAAACCTGCAAAGTACCGCCAGTCGACGTATTACGATCTCTTTTCACTGACCCGGAACGCCTCAAGCCTGGACAGACCACCGCACAAGTTACGACCCAAGCTGCAAAGGAATTTTCAACACTCGCTAAAGGTCTGCGGGATCGCGGCATTCCAGCCGAACGCGCTGCTCACTTTATCATGCGGCTGCTCTTCTGCTTGTTCGCCGAGGACATAGGGCTGCTCCCAGACCAACTCTTTACTCGTCTCATTCAGAACAATCGTCGCAAGCCGGTAGAGTTCGCTAAGAAACTGCGCCAGCTATTTGCTGCTATGTCGACCGAGGGTGGTTCATTCGGTCCTGATGATATTCAGTATTTTGATGGCGGCCTGTTCATGGACGACAAAGCTTATGAACTCACCGCAGAAGAACTCGGCGTTCTGGCCCGAGCGGCACAACTCAATTGGGGCGGAATAGAGCCAGCAATATTTGGAACCTTGTTCGAGAGAATCCTTGATCCCGATAAGCGATCGCAGATCGGTGCACATTACACCAGCAAAGAAGACATCATGTTGATTGTCGAACCTGTGCTGATGGAGCCGCTAAGAAGGGAATGGGAAGTGGTTCGGCAAAAGGCAACCAAGCTCATTGAGGAAGGGCCGGGACGAAAGGGTAAGAATGTTCAGAAAGACCTTTCCAAATTGCTCGGCGATTTCGTCGCGAGAGTAGCGTCGGTGCGCGTTCTCGACCCGGCATGTGGAAGCGGTAATTTCCTTTATGTGGCTCTCAAGCTGCTTCTTGACCTCGAAAAACAAGTCAGCGTGTTCGCCAGCAGCAATCGGCTTTCTCGATTCTTTGTTCGCTGCCGACCAAACCAGCTATACGGCATTGAGAGCAATATCTATGCGCATCAAGTGGCCTCTGTTTCGGTCTGGATTGGGTTCCTGCAATGGCAGCGTGACAATGGCATCATCATCACGGACAACCCCATCATGCAGCCGCTTGAAAGCATTAAGTGCATGGATGCGATTCTCGATCAAGGCCGGTTGTCTGAGCCGGAATGGCCTGAAGTCGATGTCATCATTGGAAACCCGCCATTTCTTGGAGACAAGAAGATGCGGCAAGAGCTAGGCGACGAATATGTCAAAGAGCTGCGCCGTCTTTATGATGGGCGTGTTCCGGGCGGTGCCGATCTGGTGACGTTCTGGTTTGAGCGGGCGCGGCAGCAGGTACAAGCTGGGAAAGCACAGCGCGTGGGACTTCTCGCAACCAATTCCATAAGCATGATAGCGAATCGTAAGGTCTTGGAAAGAATCAAGGAGACCGGTGACATCTTCATGGCGTGGAGTGACAAACCCTGGGTATTGGATGGTGCAGCGGTTCGCGTATCAGTGATTGGCTTCGATAATGGGACTCAAAAGGAAAAAATTCTTGATGGAGCACAGGTACTCAATATCAATGCCGATCTAACTACGGGGTTGGACGTGACCTCCGCACAGCGCTTGAGTGAAAATCGGGAGCTATGTTTTCTCGGCATCATGAAGGGTGGACCGTTTGACGTTGACGACAAAACAGCGCAGCAAATGCTTTCCGCTCCTCTGAATCCCAATGGCAAACCCAATTCCGATGTTGTGAAGCGCAGGCTTGGCGGTCAAGATGTCACAGGAAAAGCGCGTGGCGGCTGGATTATCAACTTCGGACAGATGGACAAGGCTCAGGCAGCGCTATATGAACTGCCCTTCGAGTATGTGAAAAAACACGTTAAGCCGCTTCGCGACAAGAAGCGTGATGCGATCATGCGTAGAGATTGGTGGTTGCCTGGCCGGTCGAGACCTGCTCTTCGGAAAGCGCTCTCGGGCCTCAAGCGCTGCATTGTAACCCCGGAGGTATCAAAGCATCGGATCTTCGCATGGATGGACACGGAAACCGTACCCGACCATAAGCTCCACGTTATCGCTCGTGCGGATGATTACATGTTCGGTGTTCTTCAATCTCGCATTCACGAAGCCTGGTCCCTCGCGCAGTGTTCTTGGATTGGGGTTGGCAATGATCCAAGTTACTCATCATCGAGGACATTTGAAACATTCCCGTTCCCATGGCCGCCAGGCAAGGAGCCTGCGGTGGATTCACGCTTGAAAAAAATTGCTGACGCAGCGAGAGACTTGGTAACTAAGCGGGATGCTTGGCTAAACCCTTCGGGCGCAACTGATGCGGAAAAGAGGAAGCGCACTCTTACGAAGCTGTACAACGCAAATCCTGATTGGCTTCAGGATGCCAACCATAAACTCAATGAGGCGGTGCTTGGCGCTTATGGATGGCAGGGGAACCTGTCCGACAGCGAACTGTTGACCAGATTGCTTCTTTTGAACCGTGACCGCTTTGCAAAACAAGGGAACGACGTTGCAGTTTTGTTTCAAGAGGCAGAGTCGGAGCTGGAACCGAGGAAAGTTCCGACTTCGGTGCGCCGCTCAACAACGAAAAAGCGAATTTCACCCTCCTAATGCAATTGCTAACGCAGATGTGAAGTGATAAAGTCAGCTCACAAAATCTGTTCGTGCGCCACATGCTTACACCTACTCAAGAGCAGCAACAAGCCATCGATCTATTTGCTGGACGTGGGAGCCTGCGAATAGATGCTTATGCCGGAGCCGGTAAGACTTCGACCCTCCTGTTACTCGCACAGAGCACAGCGCGGCGAGGCTATTACCTGGCCTTCAATCGGGCTGCGAAAGATGCGGCAGTATTAAAGTTCCCACCCAAAGTTCAGTGCAAAACCACTCACGGCCTCGCATTCAATCCCATTAAGTCACGGTACGGCTATTCGGACGACAAGATGAGAGGGACGGCCAATGCAAATCTCATTGCCGAGGCGTTGAGTCTGCCTGAGGATACGCCGGTCTCGGGCACTGTGTTCTTATCAAAGCGGTCGTATGCCGCAGCCTTGCGGAACGCCATGGCGCGGTTTCTTTACAGTGAGAATGATGCTCCCGGAGCCAAGCATTTTTGGCGAGTGGGGAAATTGGCCTCGATTGATCGCGCTGAATTCTTGAAGTTCACATCAGAAGCCAGTCGCGATCTCTTGCGTCTGTGGGAAGAAATGCAATATGAGGATTCGCGTATCCCGTTAGGGTATGACGGTTATCTAAAGCTCTGGGCTTTGGGGCGGCCTAGAATATCTGCCGATTATATTTTGCTCGATGAGGCCCAGGACTCTAATCCGGTTGTATTGAAAGTCCTTCGCGAACAATCATGCCAGATGGTGTATGTTGGCGATCCCTATCAACAGATTTACGAATGGCGCGGGGCTGTTAATGCAATGGAGCAAGTTGAAACCGACCGCAGAACTGCGCTGACTCAATCGTTTCGGTTTGGGGATGTGATCGCTTCTGGGGCTACGAAGGTGATTTCAAAATTGGGAGCGACTAAATCCCTACGCGGTACGTCGTCCTTGCTTTCGCACATCGGTCCTGTTCATCCGATTGCGATTTTATGTAGAAGCAATGCAGGTGTGATAGCCAGTCTCATCACTCACCAGAATGAGGGTGCCCGCACGTATGTGGTCGGTGGAACTATTGACCAACAGCGATTACTTGAGAATGTGAAGCGCCTAAAACGGAATATCCCGTCTGAGTTACCGGAATTTTTTGGGTTTGTGAATTGGGATGAAGTTGTTGACCACGTTGAGCAGGGGCACGATGAATCACTTCGATTGTTAGTCAATCTCGTGAAAAAATACGGCGAGGATCGCTTGCTCGTCGCGTTGAGGAGCTGCGTTAGCGAAGAGCGCAATGCACAGATCATTGTGTCAACAGCCCATAAGGCAAAAGGATGCGAGTGGGATGTTGTTCATGTTGATGGCGATTTTGACGCCGCATTCATGCAATTGGAGCGTCCCGATGACCCGCAAATGAAGAAGTGGGATCTAGAGGCCGAAGGCAGATTATTCTATGTGGCCATGACCCGCGCCAAATCAGCGGTCGAGCTGCCGCCTGGCGCTATGAGCTACTTTGGGATTCAGAATTCTCACACAGAACGCTTCGGTAAACCGTACATCGCGGAACGCCCCGCGATTGCGATGAGAGCCGCAGCGCAAACGAACAGAACCTTCCCATCACCAAGTGCACGCCCTGCGCCGGTAATGCCACCCTCTCGACCAGCTCCGTCCCAGCCTCGTCAACCGCAGCCGCCTGGATTTCTGGAACGGATTCTCCGATCCATATTCAAGTAAATCATGGAAGAGGCTTTCAAAGTTTCAGCGCCGCTCGTCCGCCTAAAATCGGAATTCCACGCGGAGTAGTCGCGTCAAGCACGAGATGCGATACGTAACCGGCAGCCAATCCGTTCAGAAAACCGGCTAATAAAATCCAGATGAATTCGGAAATTTCGGCCCACATCTGTTCCATTGGGGGTCGCTTGATCGGCAACCACTCGCCCGTTTCAGCTTCCTGAATCTGGGGCGCACGGCACTTGGCTGCGTTCTGCCGACAAATAGCGGCCCAATTCGCCAAAGTCTGTTGCGCGTAGATCAATGCTGCGCCCACACCTGCGCTGTGGCAGACGCCACGATGCCAGGAGCACACGGCTGGTTCGAGCCAGTCAGGAGCCATACCGCCCACCATCCCACCAAGGGCACCGCCCATCATTTCTATCCAGAAGTGCGGCTTCGATTCCTGCTGTGCTTGAGCAGCGGCCAGAGCCAGTCCTGCAGCCGCGCCAACGTATTTATGTGTCTCTCTTCCAGCCATCAAATCTCTCCTTCGAAATGCAGCATAGCACCTGCTTATCAGCTTGTCGTGAATTGCGCCCCTTATTTTTTAACTCCCTCGCTCCAACCTTGCCATCACCATTCTTGCCAATTGCAAAGAGTCCGAAATCGTAGATAACATTTGGAAATTTTGCGCTTTCGCAAGGAGGAGACCTCAGTGGCATTAAGACGGACAATTAAGAGGACATCGAGACATCGGTCGGCCCGATGGTGGGTCACATCAATGTCTACCAGGTTCACCACCATTGCAGCAAATACAGCACGAATGACAATTGGCTCAATGACACGCAACCGCAAATCGGCATCGTGTCAGTGGGAGATGGAAACAGGTACGGGCATCCGACCGCTGAGTGTTTGGAGCGCCTGCACCAGCACAACGTAAAGACCTACTGGACAGAAACAGGAAACGGCTTTGATCTAGACCCCGAATTTGATGTGGTCGCTGGAAACATCATTGTGGAGGTTGCGCCCAATGCTACATCGTACACAGTGCGCCACGGCTCTGTTGTGGAATCGTACCCGATAGCCGGAGGGTCAGTTACTCCCCCGCTGGGACCAGCGGCTCAATACGCTTGGAGCAAAAAATCCAAGGTCTACCACTTTGCCAATTGCAAGTACGTGGAGAACATATCGCCGGAGAATTTGCAGACTGGCAGTACGCCGCCTGCCGGAAAGATCCTACACAAGGACTGCCCGAAATAGGAGCGCCAAATGCGCATGATTCATGTCGTTGCCTCGCTGATCGTTCCCGTTCTCTTCCTCAACAGCCTGCCGCTATCCTGAAGCTGACGGGTGACGAGGGCGCGAAACTCCACGGCCCACTTTTTCATAAAACTGATCCAGATGTAGTGGACAGCCCTAGGATTCTCGAATACAAAGCGCAAATTCAATTCCCGCCCATCTCAAGAGAGCTTGAGGCTATCAAACTCGTGCAGGGCGCAGTGCTTACTGTTGATGGACGGCGCTCAAGCGCGACAGTTGGCGGAACGGTGAAATAGTTATTTGCAGCCAAGCGCCGGAATTAGAATGGGCAAAGGATGGAGTGCGACCAAGACTGCTGCTGAGACGTACACTGTGCAACTCGACATCGCTGATGCCGCGAATGATGGACCCGCAATTTGGCAAGCCGATCTCAATAGCCGGAAGGTTCGATACGTGAACATGGCGGCGAAGTCAATGAGCTATCTTCCGCCTGATTGAAGCAGTAATGGGGCGTACCCGAATCCTCACATTAAGCTTAAGGTTGAACTCAATTCAGTCACCTATTTAAAAGAGAATTTCTTTGCTTCTCGCCAACCTTGGGATTAACATATACATGAAATTTGGCGATTTGCAAGCTCACGTCTAAGGGAACACGCACACGATAACCACCATGCCCAAAAAGCCTGTTGTCAGGCCCAACCGTGGCAGCGCGTTAAGGCCAAGGGCCGAGACTCCCCGCCGCCATTTCCTCTACCTGGACGTTACAAAAGAGGAACAGCAAAAAATTCGCGACTATTGCGTGCAACGGAAGATCAGCGTCAGCCAGTTTCTGGCCGACCTTGTTATCAAGGATGCCACCAAATCCAAGCCGAAACGCAAAGAAAAAGTTACGATCCGGGCTGAATTTGAAGTAACCCCCGAGGAGCAAGAGAAATTGGAATTGCTTATCAGACTGCATCAGAAAGACTCGATTGGACAGTTCGTCAGCGAACTCCTGCGTCCGAACCTTCAAGTTCAGAAAGTGCACGCGCCGGCGGAAACAACGCCCCTTCGCTATTATTTATCGGAAGAAGAACATGCGATCGTCACCAAGCACATGGCCAGCAAAGGAATTGCAACGCGAAATTATGGCGCCCTGCTGGCGCTAAAGGCCATCGACAAAATCCGCAAGAAAGGGAAATAGCCGCCCCGGCTCAGAAGGGCTGCAATACCGCTTTCGTCCAGCACGGGCTTATTCCAGAAGCGCTTCCTTTAGCCGTTTCTAGCTGCTAAAGAATGAGCAAATCTTCGTTCTTGACATGGACTGTATATTTGTTGATATTATATCCATGTATTCGGTAGCACTGCCAATTTGCATGGCAGCCGGTAGGCCCAGATGAGAACGGGGCTGGGATTGAAATGAAAGTTGCAAGCGACAAGATTGACCTCTACCGCGGCCTCTATTGGGCAAACCAAGGGCTTCTTAATGCCGTACATGCCCTACACCAAGCCGAAGCCCCCATTTCATCACTCTCGACAGAACAGCTCAACCATCAGCTACGCCGGACCCAGGCCATTATCGAGGAGACTCGGACGGTCATGAACCACATTTTGCGCGAATGGATTGAACGAAAAGAATGATTTCCGATCAGTCGATTGAACGGTTACATCGCAAGGGTGCTCATTCGATTTACAAGCCAATCGACGGTGAACATCTTCGATGTTGTAAGAGTGCCGAAGTCACGTGATTTGGCATTCGATCTGACCCGCTGACAACCCGCGCCCCTTGACAGCATTCGGGGCGCGGCCTTTTAGGTCCACCATACCCGCAATTCGGACCACATCCAGGGATACGCGATTTAGCTGGAATTGTGAGTGGAACCAAGCATAATGCAACACAGCCTGCACACAGGAGAGAACTTAAGGAAGACTGCGCCTGGGCTCTATGTCGATGGCCGGGGGGCCGAATACTTCTACTTGACTGACATGTTTGTGTGCGTATCTCAGAGAATGCTGAAAAATCCAAACCTCTACACGCCCGCCTTCATCGTGGACGTACTTGATGAACTTCGAGAATCCCTTCATCTGTTCCGCATGGAATTGATGGATTGATCACGGATATATTAATCACGCCCTTTCAGCTTTTTTCGAAGGACCAGCCTGTTCGCTCAGTCCGGCAGATCTATTGTTTTCTGACCGGCTCGATTCCAGGCAAAATCTCGCTGTGCCGATCAAGAGCATGCTGGACCCATTGAACTACTGTCTCAAAAATCTCGGAACAGTCTGCGCATTGAAAGGCGTAGGTGCTCTCCATTTCCGTCAATTCGTTTAGGCTCGGGCCAGTACCAATCGGGAAAACATCTTCAGGCATTTTGAATCCACCTTCGCGATTTTTGGAATTTGTGACGGTTACAGCCCAAGAGTATTCAGGGGCGTTATCAGCTCTTCTCTGCCGTCTTGTCCAACCCTTGCTTAGTAGTGAGGTCATCAATGACAGCGGCAGCCTCCAAATGTTGGATCTTCCGCCGCAGAGCGTTGTGAACGGCACTATTACCGCTGCCGTGTCCGCTTCGATTCAGGACGCGACGCTTTTGAGGCAGCTTTTCATCACGGCCCTGGACAACGGGGAACTTTTTTCTTCGCAGCCAATCAGCTATATCCTGCGGGTCGAGCCGAACGGACCTGCCAATATAAAAAGCCGGCAATGTGCCGTCCGCCACCATTTCATAAATGTGCTTATCAGAAACTCCCAGGAGTTCTGCTACTTCCTGAACGGTTAGAGCTTCGCCCCGACTCTCCAATATCTGTATCAAGGTCATAACGTCTCACGCTTGCTGGAACGCCCTCGCGCCAAATAATCGACAACGGGCTACAAACGATAGACGCATAGAGAGCCGCCTTAGTCGCTACAGCACAAGCAAAATGCGCACTCTTGCGCACAAATGGCCACAAATGTCACAGGAAAGAGCATAGCCAATCGGGGACTGAGCAGGCCACAATCAACGCTCCGGCAACGATTGCGGCCATTTAGGCATTCTTGGGGTCGAGGCAAGACCATTGCTTTGTTGCCGTCCAGCAAAAGTTCCGTCAATCTTCAACCAAGAAGGAACAGGCGCTCAGTGCTATTTGGTGGATAGAGCTAAACCGCTGTTTGCTTAATTTGATTGCGCTTTGCCGGCAGCAGCCTGCCTTTCCATCCAAAGCTTTAAACTAGCTGGATCCATAGTGTAGCCCTTATGAACTTGGGGTTTTGATTGCTTAGGTTGATGCGTCATGACTATCCTTTCGCGGTGGTTCCTGAGTGCTTCCACTGCGAGTTGGCCGCTTTCCATCGCCATTAAACCGCCGTTCCAGCCAGACCTTCAGCTTGCAAGGACAAAACATGATGTGTCCGCCCTCAACCCTTGACCAGCCATCAATTTTGTTTTGACGAACAAGCCTGTATAGGTGCCTTACGGAGTATCCGAGAAACGCGGCCGTCTCGGCCATGGTCCAGGCACGCTCTGCATGATCGAGTTTTTCGTATGGGTTCATTGTTGTGACATCTGTGGCCAAACGTGCGCAAGAGTGCGCAGGAGTGCGCATTTTGCTTTGGCACCAGAAACCTCCTTCTA
>JAIQGL010000025.1 GCA_020072585.1 Terriglobia bacterium
GTGAATTAGACCCGCTCCAGTCCCGCTCCTTTGCTGGGGATCGGACCTGGAGCTGCAAAACTTCCAGCAACAAAGTGTGAAGGATGTGTTGAGAACGGTCTGTGAAGAATGTCCCTGAACTTTACACCCTCAGGGCCGCGTTAAGGATCTTCTAAATCTCTCGGGCTTCAGCCCTTGCAGCCAAAGTGCCCTAAAAACAAAAATGCGACCCTTCTCAAGGTCGCTTCGACGCACTTCTCCCCCCAGCTTCTGAACTGCGGAAACCATGCCATCCCACCGGCTTTAAGCTCCTGACAACAAAGAGCTTCTTTTCGGCAGGTTTCCCAGAAGGGTTCGCGCCCGGTTCAAAAACCATGCCGTTCCCGGACTGCGAAAGTTGCTGGCCTTTCAGGGCTAGAATCCACCCTCCGGCGCCGCTCCCGGCCTTAATCGAAACCGTATCTTAAGCGAACATTGGACGAATTGCAATAGAAAAGTGAATGCTATACGCAATGCCTGCATACGGGGAAGGCTGGCCCGCGCCAGCCTCCCCCGTTTTTCTTCTAAAGATTTACCGCAGGGCGGCAATCAAGCTGCGCCTTTGATCAGCTTCACCGTTGCGGACGCAGCCCACCAGGAGTCGATCGCCTTGACCAGGACCGAGTCCTTTTCAAAGAAGACAAGCTCGGCGGGTCCAAGCTCGAACATCCCCTGGTTATTGACGAGAGGAGACAGGTTCTTGCTCACCGGCTTGATGTCAGGATTTTGCAGAAAATCAATGGTCTTCACCCAGCCATCTTCCTTCTGCTTTGCGAGAAAGTCGCGGAATGGGCCGGAGAACAGGCCATCCACCTGGGACATATGCCACAGCACCTCGCGGCGGAACAGCTTGGGCATGACCAGGGGCCCGATGTCGGCTGGTGGATTGGGAGGCCCTCCGTGGCGGAACACCAGAGAGAAATCCGCGTGCTCTACGTCCGCGGACAGATGCTCCCAGATGCCTCTTTTGGCTTTTCTTGCCTGTTCCGCGTGCTTTGAGACCTCTTTGATCTCGTCCTTTGACGCCAGGTTGTAAAACGCCGGGAAGGCCCAGCCGTTTTGCACCAGCCAATGATTTATGTTCACCTCTTTGCCGTGCAGGCGGATGAAGATGCTTCCTATCAGGCGGCCATAGGTGTCAAACGCCTGGTTCGGATGATCGATCGCCGTACGCACTTCACAATGGACCAGCTGCTGGCCCGCGCTGGCCATCAGATCATGCAATTTCGTGGTCGCGGTTTCTCCAAAGTACTGACGGAAGTTCTTGGTTCCCTTCAATGGGACCATGTAGTGCAATTCCGGAGCGTCAATGTGCTCCAGCCGCACTGTGATTTTGCCCTTGGATACAGCCGGGATCAGCTCTCTTGATGATCCCAGGACCATCGCGTCATCAAAAACGTGGGTCACCTTCAAAGACGCGGGTTTTCCATCTGGGGAGAACTTGAAACCGTCATGTTCCACCATGACCTTGACCGTGTCTGCGTCAGACTCTTTACCCGGCCAGAATTGAGTAACATCGATTGTGCCAGTTACTTGCAAAAGTCCTTTGGTCATAACTGTGTTTCCTTTCTCACTTCTCGCATAGGGGGAGCGGGACTGCGGCGGATGGAATGATGGAATCACACAACCGGCATCGCCGCTCCCCTTGCCCTTTCCATTGAATACGTCCTTTCATAAAAGCGAGTCTGTGCGCTTCGTCACTTCTGAGAGTGACGGGCTAATATCATGAGCGTGGCCTGAGGGAGAGAAAGCGGCCAAAGGCGAGCTGGACTTGCGCTAGCCAACTTTCCGCGCCAGGGCAAGACCCGGCAAAGCTCCGGGAAGCGGCGCTCTCCCCCGCACTCTTGTTACAATGTCCTCATGCCTCGTATGGTGAAATGTGCAAAGCTGGGCCGCGAGCTTCCCGGCCTGGATGAACCCCCTTTTGATACCGCATTGGGGCAGAAGATCTATGAAACCGTGAGCGCTGAGGCGTGGAAGATGTGGGCCGAGCACTCCAAGATGCTGCTCAATGAATATCGCCTCCAGCCATGGAAGCCGGAAGCCCAGCAGTTCCTGGTGGAACAGATGGAGCAATACTTCTTTGGCGCCGGGGCCCAACTGCCGAAAGAATTCGTGCCACCGCCAAAATAGGCCGCCGAGAGACCTCGATCCCCAAAAATAAAAAGCGGCCCGCAAAGGCCGCTTTTCTCTGACCAATCTTAGTTTTCTACTTGCTCTCCGGCACTGAGGTCTTGCTTTTGTCTTTCGGCGGCAGCGGTTGCGGGTTTAATGACACTTTGTCGGCCGCCGAAGTTCCTTTGCCCTTTCTCTGTTTTGGCGGCAGTGGCTGCGGATTCAATGACACTTTCTCTCCGGGCGTCGAGGTCTTGCTTTGTGCCACGCCGGGTGGCTCGGGCTGTGGATTCAGGGCCACTTTGTCCTTGGATGTCGCTTTCTTGCCGCCCTTCTTTGTGTCTGGTGCGGGCTTGCTTGCGCTGTCGCCGCTGGCCTGCGCCAGTGATAGTCCGGCCCCCAGCAACAGGGTGAACGCAAGTGCGAATGCCTTTTTCATCGATTCTCCTTTTATCTCTCCAGGGTGAAAACACGCGGGCGCTTGCAATCATTCATTCTGCCGCGTGCCGTGCCAATCTTAACCGGCCGGGCCAATCCCGGTCTAAGAAAAACTAGAGCCTCATGGGATGCTTTTGCGAAATGAAGAAGACGGACAATTTCACTAGTACTGGAATTCCTTTGACTTGAGCAGTCATAACCGCGGAAGCAGGGCAGCATGGAGCAGAAGCGGCATCAGCTGTCCTTGCGGTAAAGAAGATCGCGCATGGCTTGCCTTCTGGCCTCGTTCGCTTCGCTTTCAGTCTTACGTTCGTCGGCGTCCCGGCGGCGCTTGGTTGCAGGATCATTGGATTCAGAGGCGCTGCATTCCGGACAGCGGTTGGCGAAACCAGGTTTATCCGGCTTCAGCTCAAACTCCTCTGAGCAGATGGCGCAGACTTTGATGGGAAAAGGCATGATGTCTCCTGATTCAACCTGATAGATAGATAAATGATACATCCCAGCCCAGCAGGCGGATGGCCCGTAGAAAAGCCGGCAAGTGTCAACTGACGCTCACATGGTTTGAGGGGGAACAGCGCCGCAATCGCAGCTGCAAAATTGGCCGCGAGGGATCTGCACTAGGCAGAGCGACTCAGCCGGAGGGTTTCCGCGCGGGTCACGTTGCCCACCAACTCCAGTATCATGTCGGGCGAATCCAGGCTCTGCAAGTAACCATCCACGACTACCTCGTGGGAATGGAAGCCATTACAGAAACAGAAGGATTGGCAGCGCCGGGCGCAGCACTCGAATTCGATCAACCAAATGATGCAGGTCAGCTGGCGGCACCGAATGGCAGATCAGAACAAGATCCAATGGAGCCGGATCTTGCAGCTGTAACATTGCTTCCCGGTAATCGCGGGCGGGATAGACCTGATGTCCAGCATGCCTGAGGATATGCGTTCGCGTGTCTTGCAATACTTTGTGATGGCTGATGATGAGAATGGATTTTGCTTGCTTCATGGTACGCCTGATTTCATTGAGAGCCCGGTAAGGCGGGCAATTTGAAGGCGGCAGGGTGCTGAGAAATTCAGCAAGCGGTGTGGTCTTCAGTGATCGACACTATTGTATCCGGAGTTCCGGCTCATTCAAAATATTTAATTAGACCAAAGCCGTTGAGCACCCAGCTAGCGAAACTGAAATAAGAAGGATTTTAGATATTTAGGCCAGAACAGCTTGGGTTGCTGGCAGAGTGCGGGGGCGCCTGGCGGCCCCGGCTACGATTCTTAAGAAATCGTTGCATCGTTCAAGAGCACAGGCCGCCCGGGGATGGGCTGCGATGCTCGACAAGATCGAGCGCGCAGCGTTGTAATGTTTATCAGGGAGTACAGGTTCGTGAGACACACGCGAATCATCGTCACCCACTACGGCGGGCCCGATGCACTGCAGGTGGTTGAAGAGGAGTGCCCCGAGCCGAAGCGCGGTGAAGTGCGGGTGAGAGTGCTGGCCGCAGGTGTCGCCATGCCCGACATCATGGCGCGCGAGGGCGTTCATCCCGAAACGCCCGCGGTGCCCTTCACGCCGGGCTGGGATCTAGTTGGCGTGGTGGACCGGCTCGGCGCCGGCGTCGTTGAACGCAAACCAGGAATCGAACCCGGCCAGATCGTTGCCGCGATGCCGATCCACGGCGCGTACGCGGAGTTCGTCTGCCTGCCGCAACGTGAGCTGGTTCCGGTGCCATCCGGGTTGGATGCCGCCGAGTCTGTCAGCCTCGTGCTGAACTACATCACGGCGTACCAGATGCTGCATCGCTCCGCCAAGGTCAAACCGGGCCAGCGTGTGCTGATTCACGGCGCGTCGGGTGGGGTCGGCACGGCACTCTTGCAGCTTGGGCGCCTCGCCGAGCTGGAGATGTACGGTACCTGTTCATCGCGAGGGGCGCCGGCCGTTTCCGAGCTGGGCGGTGTCCCAATCGATTACCGGAATCAGGACTACGTAAAGGAAATTCACCGCCTCGCGAGCGAAGGCGTGGATGCCGTCTTCGACCCAATCGGTGGTGCCCACCTCTGGCATTCGCGCGAGGCCCTCCGTCCGGGCGGGAGGGTGGTGGGTTATGGCAATACAACCTCGCTACGTGGGGAGGGATTAGGTTCGGACCGTACAGGCCGCCGTAATCGCCTTCATGGAATCCCCATCTACGCGTTGTACATCGCCGGCGGCTGGCTTCTCCCTGGCCGGAAACGGATCGTCCCCTACAGCATCCAGACGCTCAAACGGCTGAAACCGGCCTTATTTCGACAGGATCTGATCGCCCTGTTTGACCTCCTTCAGCAGCAAAAGATCAAGCCGCTCATCGCGCAGCGATTTCCGCTTGCCGAGGCAAGACACGCGCAGGAGTTGCTCGGAAAGGGCGGCGTGATAGGCAAGATCGTACTCGTGTGCGACGGGTCACAAGCTTGAGTCAGGGGCGGCGTAAGAAGGGCAGCGCAGCGGACGGTGCTTCGCGCAGCCGCTAATGGGCCGATTTGAGAATTGCTCGGGACGGGCAGATTTGAGGCTCTAGCAATCGGGAGCCTGCTGCCGAAACCCTGAGCGAAGCGCCTCAGGCGCGGAGTCGAAGGATCTCGCGCCCGCCCCTCGCACGTCTTCTTTTTGTGCGCATCCGCTCGCGCTTCTGCGCATCATGCCTTGGGATGCTTCGTGGGTCGGCAGCGAAAGAGCATTGCCAATCCAGCATTTTTTTTTAAGGAAAAAAAATTGGTCGGGACGGGCAGATTTGAACTGCCGAACAACTCGTGCCTCGCACGAGCCCCCTCGCAAGGCTTTTATTTGTGCGCATCCGCTCCGCTTCTGCGCATCGGGTCCTTTGGGGGTGCTTCGTGGGTCGGCAGCGAAAGAGCATTGCCAATCCAGCATTTTTTTTAAGGAAAAAGAATTGGTCGGGACGGGCAGATTTGAACTGCCGAACAACTCGTGCCTCGCACGAGCCCCCTCGCAAGGCTTTTATTTGTGCGCATCCGCTCCGCTTCTGCGCATCGGGTCCTTTGGGGTGCTTCGTGGGTCGGCAGCGAAAGAGCATTGCCAATCCAGCATTTTTTTTTAAGGAAAAAGAATTGGTCGGGACGGGCAGATTTGAACTGCCGACCCCTCGCACCCCAAGCGAGTGCTCTACCAGGCTGAGCCACGTCCCGACGAACCGCAGATTCCGCTACTGAAACGATGGGGTCATTGCAGCGGAAGTTCGCCTTGATTATAGCATTTGAAATTTGTTCGGTAAAAAACGCTACGCGTGAGCGATAGTCGTTCAGTTTGAAATGACCTGGGGAAACATGCTGCCTATGTGTCAAAGTTTCGTCACCTCGAGGGTCCGTAAAGCGAGCCCGAGTTTTCGCTGGGGCCTCCAGCTCGCGCGGTTTTTTCGCGTGATGGGGTGGTCGTCATCGGGCGAGTAGGACCGAGGGACCTTGTGCTGTGGACAGACAATGTGGGAAGAAAAAATGGCCACAGAAAAAAACGCCAGGATTGTTTTCGGTCATGATCACAATCCCGGCGAGTGCAGCTTCTCCTTATCGAGTCAATTCAGAATGAGGAAATATGGGCCTATGCGCATACCTGGGCACTGCTCATGCGCGGACCGCTATCACCTCCAGGTACTCTGATGAAACCACGGTGAGCTCATCGCCGCCCCGGTTATGCGATGACCACAACGCTTCCAGCTCCGCGCGCAGCGTCCGCGCGGCCTCTGCATTCAGTGACGCGAAGGCCCGGTTGGTGGGGCCGTAATATTGGCGGTAGAACTCAACCACGTCAGCCGGCGGAAAAGGATAAGTAAAGCTGTAATGGCAGCGTCTCATCTTCAACTCCGCGGCCCCGTGGCCCAGTCTCTCGCGCACCACAGTCTCATTGCCCCACAACACCGGCGCCGGCATCCCAGAGGGAGCAATGAACCGGGCGAAGGTCTTGAACATCTGTCCCACAAAACCTTCCGCCGTCCAGTTGCCCATGGCGATGGTGCCGCCAGGGCTGCACACGCGCAGCAGCTCGCGCGCCACCAGCTCCGGACGCGGGGCAAACATCGCTCCCACCAGGCTGGTCACCACGTCAAAGCTCGCGTCCTCAAAAGGCAGCGCCTCGGCGTCACCTTCAAGAAATCGGGCTTTGAGACCTTCCGCGTCGGCCCGAGCCTGCGCGCGTTGCACCAGGTTCGGCGCAATGTCCACGCCGGTAACGTTGACTCCGTCACGCGCCGCCAGCAGCGCGATCTGGCCTGAGCCGCAAGCCACATCCAGCAACTGGCATCCGGCGGGAACATCAAGGCGTTCATAGAAAACGCGCGCGTCATGCTCCATGTAGCGTGAGAAGCGGTCATAATCTCCGGCCATCCACGTCTCCTTGAGCCGCGTTTTCAGGCCGTCGAATTCCGATGTGATTGCGATGGCGTTCATGCTTCCCTCCTGTTATTTCGCGTTATTTCGCGCCTGCGGCTAGGGCCCGCACCGCATCTGTCGTCATGGCCTGGCCGCCAATGCCCCACTCGCCACTCCGTGCTTCTTCGATCACTACCCAGGTGACCGGGCGCATGTTCTCTCCCTCAATGGACACCATGGCGTCAGTAAGTTTGCTGATGATCTCTTTCTTCTGGGCCGGCGTAAAAACTTCTTCGATTAACTTCACTTGAATTAAAGGCATGATTTTGAACTTTCTCCTTAAGATTGAAGCAACGGGGTTTGAAACATTCCGTCGCGTCTTTATCCACTATGGGGCAGGGCCCGGTCGCGCTCTTGTCCGCGCGTCCGGCCTTTTTGCTCAAAACAGCTCTCCTATGGGTTTGTCGTATGATGATTTGTTCCAGAGTCCGGAAAGTTTTGCCGGACTTCTGCGGAGGCTTCCAGTGGATGTGCTTTCTGAAGTGTTAAAGGTGGTAAAGCTCCAGGGGGCCATGTTCTACAACGGAGAGTTCTCCTCTCCGTGGAGCTTCCAGGCGCCGCCCTCAAGGGAGGTCGCGCCTTATCTGGCGCTGGGCGCCGGACATGTCATCATCTATCACCTGCTCACTGAAGGGCGCGCCTCTGCCCGGCTGCTCGATGGCGAACGCATCACTCTTGACGCCGGTGACATCGTGATCTTTCCCCATGGCGACCCCCACATCATTGAGAACGGCCCGGCCACTGAGACCGTGAACAACGGCAAGGAACTGGTCCGCATTTTCTCCCAGGGGCTCAAGATCTCCCGCCAGGGTGGTGGCGGAGAAGTCACAAGATTTATCTGTGGCTACATGGCATGCGAACCGCGGCTGAGCCAGGTTTTTCTGAGCGGCCTGCCCCCGCTGTTCAAAGTCCGCATTCGTGACGATGCTTCCGGAAGATGGCTGGAGAACTCGATCCGCTTTTCAGTGAATGAAGCGGACGCGTCCCGGGCCGGTGGAGAAGCAGTGCTGGCCAAGCTGTCAGAAGTTTTGTTTGTGGAAACACTGCGGGCCTATATTGCGCACCTGCCCGCGGAACAGACCGGCTGGCTGGCCGGCGCACGCGATTCAGAGATCGGAAAGACCCTGGCCCTGATGCACCGGAAACCCGCGCATCCGTGGACCATTGCTTCGCTGGCGAAAGAAGCCGGAGTGTCACGATCGGTGCTGGCTGAGCGCTTTCGCCACTACCTGAGTGAACCGCCCATGGCGTACCTCACGCGCTGGCGTCTGCAACTGGGAGCGCAGATGCTCTCCTCCACCAGCTATTCAGTGTCACAGATCGCGGCTGAGGTGGGGTATGAGTCTGAGGCCGCTTTTAACCGGGCCTTCAAGCGCGAGTTTCAGGTTCCACCGGCGCGCTTCCGCACCCAGTCCAGGTCCGCGCATGCCAAATCGCCACGGCTGAGGAATGCCGGCTGATTTTGTTAATTCAATAATCACTTTTTGCGCCGGTTCGATTGCCCCCGTCTGCTCAGGGGCATCTTTACCCTTTTGTTTGCAACAAAAAGCAACATACCGATTGAGCGAAGGGATCAGGCGATGGGTAAAAATGAAGCCGGGTTCGGCACGAGTCAGCCCCTGCCACGTCTAATTTAAGATCGCGCGCCCCGCCAGGTGAATCGAAATTTAGTTAACATGGTTTTAGTGAACATGTTTTCAGTGAACATGTTTTTAGTGAACATGTTTTTAGTGCCTATGGATACATACATGAGTCTTAAGAAGATAACTTCGTTGATCGTGCTTATGGCAGGTCTCACATTCCTGGCTTCAGGGTGCGCGGATGGCGCCAAAGCGGGGCCGCCCAGCGGGCCGCAAGCCTTTCCCGTGCAGGTGATTACCGCGAAATCGCAGGTGGTTCCGTTTTCCACAGACTATCTGGCTACGTTGAAGTCGCGCAATGCCGCCACACTCCAGCCGCTGGTGGAAGGCGACATTACCAGAATCTTTGTCACTTCCGGCCAGCGCGTTGAGACGGGGAAACCGCTGCTGGAGATTGACCCGCGCAAACAAGAGGCTACGGTCAATAATCAGGAGGCTGGACTCAAGTCAAAGCAGGCGGTGATGCAGCAGGCGGCAATTGATCTGGACCGCAAAAAGCAGCTTTTTGCCGCCGGCGTGGTGGCCAAAGCTGACCTTGATCAGGCGCAAAATACATACAACGCCGCCAAAGCCGACGCGGAAGCCTTGCAGGCCGGAATCCGCGAACAGCAGGTGCAGTTGCACTATTACACGGTGCGCGCGCCGGCAGACGGCATCATCGGCGATATTCCCGTACATGTGGGTGACCACGTAAACACTCAAACCATGCTTACAACGGTCGACCCTGGCGGAGCGCTGGAAGCCTACATGAACGTTCCAGCGGAGAAATCCGCGGCCCTGCGCATGGGCATGCCGGTGGACATTGTGGACGACGAAACCAAGCCTCCGGTGCGCACCCGCATCTCATTTATCTCGCCGCACGTGGATACGGATTCACAGACGCTGCTGGTAAAAACGCAGGTGTCCAATCCGGCGCGGAAGTTCCGCAACGCCCAGCAGGTCCACGCCCGCGTGGTGTGGTCAGAGCGGAGTGCTCCGGTCATTCCGGTGACAGCGGTCTCTCGGCTGAGCGGAAAGATCTTTGCTTTTGTGGCGGAAGGCCAGGGCCAGCAAGCCGTGGCGCGGCAGCGGGTGATCCAGGTGGGCGACTTGATTGGCAATGATTACGTGGTGCTGGATGGCATCAAGCCCGGCGACAAGATCATTGTGACCAGCGTGCAGATGCTGGCTGATGGCATGCCCGTGGTGCCTCAGTCATAAAAAACTTGTCCGCCCGCGGACTGGCGCAGATAAACACTGATCTGGCCGCCCATGACAGGCGCAGAATAAGTATTAGATGTAAATGCTCCGGCGGTTTGGAGCGAAAGCGACAGAATTCATGGTTAATTTTTTCATCCGCAGGCCTGTTTTCGCCACAGTTTGCTCGCTGCTGATCGTGCTGGGAGGAGCGGTATGCATTCCAACACTACCGGTGGCGCAGTACCCCAACCTCACGCCTCCCACGGTGAGCGTAAGCGCGTTTTATACCGGCGCAAACTCGCAGGCCGTTGAAACCAGCGTGACCACGCTGCTGGAGCAGGCCATCAACGGCGCTGAGGGCATGCGCTACATGAGTTCCACCAGCGGCAATGACGGCACCAGCGCCATCAGCGCCACCTTTGATCTGGACCGCAATCTTGACGTGGCCGCGGTTGACGTGCAGAACCGCGCCTCCAGCGCGTTGGGGCGCTTGCCGATTGAAGTGCAGACCACCGGCGTCAACATCAGCAAAAATACCGGCTCGTTCGTGGTGGCCTACGGTTTCTACGCGAACAACAAAGAGTACGACAATCTTTTTATCAGCAACTATCTTGACCTTTACGTGCGCGATGCCATCAAGCGCGTCAAAGGCGTGGGCAACGTAATCATCTTTGGTGAGCGCAAGTATTCCATGCGGTTGTGGCTTGATCCGGTGCGGCTGGCGGCGCGCAATCTTACCGCCGGAGACGTGACCGCGGCCCTGCGCGAACAAAACGTTCAGGTGGCCGCCGGGCAAGTTGGACAACAACCGGCCCCGTCCAACCAGGCCTACCAGATCAGCGTGCGCGCCGTGGGACGATTGACCGATCCCAAAGAGTTCGAGCACATCGTCATCAAGCGCGCTAAAGACGGCTCTCTGATTGAGCTGCGTGACGTGGGCCGCGCCGAACTGGGCGCGGAAGCCTATGGCGGGCAGCTGCGCTATAACGGCGTGGACGCCATGGGCCTGGGTGTGATGCAGCTCTCCAACGCCAACGCTTTGCAGGTCCGCCGTGACGTACAGACGGAGATTGAGGAACTGGCCAAACATTTCCCCGTGGGACTGAAGTATCAGGTGGCTTTTGACACCACCAGAGCGGTCGGCGAATCGATCCGCGAGGTGCTGAAGACGCTGGCGGAAGCCATCCTGATCGTGATCATCGTGATTTTCCTGTTCCTTCAGGGGTGGCGCAGCACGGTCATCCCGGCCATCACAATCCCCGTCTCTCTCGTTGGGACATTTATTTTTGCCAAGTTCTTCGGCTTCTCCATTAATACTCTGACCTTGTTTGGCATCACGCTGGCCACGGGACTGGTGGTGGACGACGCGATTGTGGTGATTGAAAACGTGGAGCGCCACATTGAGGAAGGTGTGCGCGACCCGCGTGAAGCCACCAGAATCGGCATGAGCGAGGTCACCGGCGCGGTGGTGGCGACTTCACTGGTATTGATCGCCGTATTTGTTCCCGTGTCACTGTTCCCGGGCAGCACGGGGCGTCTCTACCAGCAGTTTGCGTTGACCATCGCTTTCTCCATTGCGATTTCCGCCTTCAATGCTCTTACGCTTTCACCGGCGCTGGCGGCCCTGCTCCTGCGCCATCGCGAGCGTCCGCTGAACCGTTTCTTTGCCGGCATCAACTCCATCATCCGCAGGGGGACCACGGGCTACCAGGCCGTCCTGCATCGTCTCACCCATTGGAGGGCCGCTGTGGTCGTGGTCTTCCTGCTCGGACTGGGGGCCACCTACCTTGTCTACCAGCGTGTGCCCAGCAGCTTTGTGCCGCAGGAAGACCAGGGATATTTCTTTGTGATTGTGCAGGCCCCGCCGGGAGCGTCATTGCAGTACACCACCAAGGTGATGGACCGCGCGGCGGCGATCGTCAGCGCAAACACCGATGTGGAAGGCGTGTTCTCCGTGCCGGGGTTCAGCTTCGCCGGCAGCGCCGCCAACCAGGGAATTATTTTCGCCAGCCTGAAAGACATTGGCGAACGCAAAGGCGCCGCGCATAGTGCTGAAGGCGTGCTGAATACCATCCGAGGCCAATTGAGGCCCATCAATCAGGCGATGGTCATCCCGTTCGATCCTCCCGCCATCCAGGGTCTGGGGCAGTTTGGCGGCTTTGCCTACGAATTGCAACAAACCAGCGGCGGCAGCCTGGACGAACTGGAAGCCGTCATGCGCCAGATCATCGCCAAGGCGAATACGCGTCCTGAGCTGGCGCATCCGCTCTTCAGCACCTTCACCGCGCGCGATCCCCAGTTCGTGGTGCAGATTGACCGCGAGAAAGCCAAGAGCCTGAACGTTCCCTTCTCGCAGATCACATCCGCTCTACAGATCTATATGGGATCGCAGTACGTCAACGATTTTGATTTCAATAATCGCTCTTACCGCGTCATGGTGCAGGCGGACCAGCAATACCGCTCACAGCCGCGCGACCTGCGGCAATTCTACGTGCGCTCCGATGACGGACGCATGATCTCGCTCGACAATCTGGTTACGGTAAAAGAAGGCACCAACGCCAGCGTGATCAACCATTACAATCTTTTCCGCAGCATTGAGATTGATGGCAGCGCCGCGCCTGGCTACAGCTCAGGCCAGGCCATTCAGGCCATGCGGGAAATCTCCGGCGAGGTTTTACATCAGGGCTACTCGTTTGAGTGGACGGGTATTTCACTGGAAGAGATACAGTCCGGCGCGCAAACCGTAATGCTCTTCGGGCTGGGATTGCTGGTGGTGTACCTGACGCTCTCCGCGCAGTATGAGAGCTTTGTTTTGCCGTTCATCATTCTGCTGTCCGTCCCCATGGCCGTACTGGGCGCGCTGCTGGCGCAATCCTTGCGCGGACTGCAAAATGACGTTTACTGCCAGATCGGCCTGGTAATGCTGATCGGCCTGGCCAGCAAGAACGCTATTTTGATCGTGGAGTTTGCGGAGCAGTTGCAGCACCGGGGCATGGGGCTGGTGGAATCGGCGATTGAAGGCGCGCGTCTTCGTCTGCGGCCAATCCTGATGACCTCGATTGCCTTCATTCTGGGCGTGCTGCCGCTGGTCTTTGCCTCCGGTGCGGGCGCTGCCGGCCGCCACTCCGTGGGGACCACCGTGTTTGGCGGAATGTTCGTCTCCACGTTCCTGAATCTCTTCATCATTCCGGTGCTTTACGTCCTGGTGCGCGGATGGCTGCCGATGAAGACCAAAGAAGGGGCCGTGGAAAAGCCTCAGCTGGTAGAAAAGAGCGCATGAACCAGGGAGCAAGCCCGGCGCCGGAAAAGAAACGCCCGCGGCTTCTGTTCCTGGGCTGGGTCCTGCTGGCGGCAAGTATTTTCTTATGCATGATCGGGCCACGCCTGTCTTCCGTAAGCGACGTCCCCTCTGACATCAAGAACAGAATGGGAGACGCGAACTGGATCGGCTTTGCATGGATCCTTGCCGGCATCGCCGTTGGTGCGCTGGCCCTGGTTTGTTTTGCCGTGGAATGGATGCGCCGTCCGGGACGCATAGCCGCCGCTCACCAGCAAAAGGGTCCGCAGTCTAAGTAGATTGACAGGATAGCCAATGAAAAAACTTGCCTTGCTGCTCTTGCTGGCAGTCTCCTCCGCGGTGGCTTCGGCCGCCGCAAAACCAGAGAAACAGACCCTCACATCAGAGGGCACGGAGCGCATTTACTACACCCTTGTCCCGGAGAAACTTGCCGCGCCGGCGCCGCTGCTTTTGCTTCTGCACGGCTCCGGACGCGACGGAATGTCACAGATCAACGAGTGGAAGGACCTGGCGGAAAAAGAAGGTTTCATTCTTGCCGCGCCCGATTCAGCCAACTCCCGCGAGTGGAGCATGAACACGGACGGCCCGGAGTTTCTGCATCAGGTTGTGGAAGCCGTCCGCCAAAAAAACTCCGTCGACGGAAAACGCATCTACCTTTTCGGCCATTCCGCCGGGGCGGTCTTTGCGTTGTATATGGGCGTGATGGAGTCAAGGTACTTCGCCGCCGTGGGTGTGCATGCCGGCGCCGTGAAGGAGGATTTTTACCCGTACTTTGACCTGGCAAAGCGCAAAGTGCCGGTCACCATCTGGGTGGGAACAGATGATCCATACTTTTCCCTGACATTGGTAAAAGCCACGCAGACTGAACTGAACAAGCATGGCTTTGAAGCGCAAGTGGTGGAAATGAAAAAACACGACCACAACTATTACGCGGTATCAAAAGACCTGAATCCAAAGATCTGGGATTTTTTTCGCGGCCATACGCTTGACGCAGATCCGGGCTGGCAGGTTTATCAACGCAAATGAACGGTTGTTTTTCAGGTGCGCATGGGGTTGGAAAGCAGCGTTTGCACTTTGCCGGCAAGCTGTTTTAAGGAATACGGCTTTTGCAGGTAGAGCATGCCCTGCATGGAGATGCCGTTTTGCAGGACTACGTCATCCGCATAACCGGAGATATAGAGCAGTTTGGTATTGGGCCGCAGTTGCAATAGCTGGTCGGCAAATTCCCGGCCGCTCATCTTGGGCATGACCACGTCACTGATCACCAGATCAAACTGGCTGGAAACCGCCACCAACTGCAGCGCTTCAGGACCGCTGCCCGCACAGGTAACGGTATATCCCAGGGAGCCCAGGAACTCAGCGCTCACGTTGCGCAGGTCCACTTCGTCTTCCACCAGCAAAATATTTCCCTGCCCTCTTTGCAAAGCATGTTGCATGGCTTCATCAGTTCCAGTTGCGCCGGAAAGAGTGACAGGCAGCAGAATGCTGATCTGCGTGCCTTTTCGCGGGCTTGATTCAATGGAAATCTCTCCCTGCGATTGCTGGACGATTCCATACACAGTGGCCAGACCAAGGCCTGTACCGCGCCCTACTTCCTTGGTGGTATAGAAAGGTTCAAAAGCATGCAGCCGGGTTTCCTCGTCCATGCCCATTCCTGTATCGCGTATGCGGATGGCGACATATTGGCCAATCATGACGCTTCCTGAAGCAGTGAGCACGGGCCGCAGTACGTCCTCAGTCTCAATGAAAATCTGCCCTCCGCCTGGCATCGCGTCACGGGAGTTGATCACGATATTGAAGATGATCTGCTCAAAGTGCGTCTTGTCAATAACCACGGTCCCGGTGGCGCGAAGGTTGACGATGAGTTCGATGTCCTCGCCAATCAGGCGCGGCAGAATGGCGGTAAGTTCCTGCAATGTCTGGCCGGTCTGGAGCGGCGTAGGCCGGACGATTTCCTTGCGGCTGAAAGTAAGTAACTGGCGGGTAAGTCCGCTGGCGCGCTGCGTGGTGTCCATGATCTTGCCGCAGTAGCGGCGAAGGCTTTCATTCGAGTCCAGCTTGGTTTCCAGAAGTTCAGCATATCCCCCGATGACGCCCAGAAGATTGTTGAAGTCATGCGCCACGCCGCCTGCCAGCCTGCCCAGCGCTTCCATTTTCTGCGCCTGGAGAAACTTTGCCTCCATTTCGTATTCTTCTGTCCGGTCAAGTTGCATGCCAAAGATACATTCCTTATCACCGATGCGGACCAGCGTCGCAAAATACAGGCCAACGCGCTCGGCGCCCGTGGCGTCCTTGAATCTCACTTCAAGGTTCTGCACTGAGCCATCGACACAAAGCTTGTTGTAGAACTCGGCGCGTTCCGCCGCCGATTTCCAGAGTCCCAGTTCAACGGCTGTTCTGCCAATGACTTTTTCCGCCGGCAGCGCAAGCATGCGCAGCAGATTGTCATTCACATTAAGGAAGACGCCTTCCATGGAGCAAATGGCGCACCCAACCGGACTCTGGCGGAAGATCGTGGCAAACCTTTCTTCGGATTGCTTGAGCGCGATCTCGTTCTGCTTTCGTTCTGTAATATCAATCGACGTGCCTTCAATGAAGCTGTTGCCGGCGCCGTCCGTGATGATGGTGGCGCGCTCCAGTATCCAGAACAAGGTGCCATCCTGGCGGCGCTGTGTGCATTCATAGTTCAGCACCTGGCCTTGCCGCCCCAGGTCAATCAGAAATTGCTCGCGCTCCTCGGGTTGGGCATAAAGGAATATGGTGGAGAGGGAGAGCGCCTCCTCTTTGGACTGAAATCCGTACATTCTGACAAAAGCGCTGTTGCAATTTAATAGCTTGCCTTCCGGAGTAGACATATAAACCGAGGCAAGATTGTTTTCGAAGAGTACCTGGTACTGGCGCGCAACGGTAGAGGCCATTTCAGCCTGGTTCTCAAACAGCGTCAGGATCATTCCAAAAGCCACAAAGAACTTGGGCAGGTTCCATACGAAGCTCCCTGGACCAAGTTCCGAGCCCTGGGCCGCGACGATTGCTGACAGCGGAAAAACCGCTCCCCACAGGATGAACGAAGCGGAGGTAAGAAGTACTCCCGGCGTGAGCCGGCGGAAACGGCGGAAGTAAACCAGGCCCGTTACATAAAAGAAACCCAACAGGTAGAAATTAAGCCCGTGATCCGGATTGCCATGCAGCACCTGGAGGATGGCCCATATTCCATAGGGGAGCATACACAACAAGCAATAGAGATGCAGGCTCTTCCAGTTATAGAAACGGATTGCCTGCACCGTGCCGTAAACATTGCTCACAAGCAACAGTGAGATATAAAACCAATGGGCCTCAACACCGAACTCCAGCCCAGTAACATAGAACAAGGCCCCTGCGCTGATGAAAGCGGCAAAAGCAATGCGCCTTTCCTGCCGCATGAAGACCTCAGAAACAGAAAGCAGAAAACAGGTCCCGGCAAGGATCAGTGTGGACGTCATGATCCACGGAGTGAAGAGCATGAGCGGGGGGAAAAAGTCGTCAAACGTGGGAGCGGCAAAATGAACAAAAATGGCAATCCAGCCCATCATCCACAAGCCAGTACTTTTCTGGCGGTCACGCAGGTAGATCCAGGCAAAGAGGGCTACCAGAACAGTGGTGACGGCAAAGACAACAAATTCTTCAAACCGGGGAGACATAAAGCCGCCTGCAACTTCCCTTGTTGGAAGTCGAAACTCTGCGATA
The DNA here is from genome assembly GCA_020072585.1 of Terriglobia bacterium. Lineage (GTDB taxonomy): Bacteria > Acidobacteriota > Terriglobia > Terriglobales > Acidobacteriaceae > Angelobacter. The sequence continues at coordinate 16,815 of JAIQGL010000025.1, forward strand.
CCGGACAAACGCTCTCTTGCGAGATACTCCAATAAAAATAAGTAAGAATTATTTAATTACTATGAGGGCCATAGCCTAAAACTCTGAGTTAGAGAAGACCAAAATACCACTGAATTGCCTTTATGGAAGGATTTTTATTTTTCAATCGGGCAGGGATTAGCAAAAACCACTTACTTCTTAATTTTAATCTGGGTTCGCTTGAGATTAACGCTTTTTATCGGGCTTTTCCGCTGGATTCTCATGGACGCGTTCACGAAATGTGCCGCCCATGGTCTTGGCCAGAAAGATTGTGGAATCTCCGTACTTGTCACGCAGGCGGTCTGAAGCGGAGAAAGCACGGGCCCACTTTTGCTTCTTGTCCCCTTCCAACAGGTCCATTTGCTCCGGCATGTCTTCAAAATGAGAGGCCTGTACACCCAGCAGGCGGACGGTCCGCCCCCGCTCCCAGTTGCCATGGAACAGCTTTCCAATTGCCGAAAAAATCTCCGTGTCCATTTGCGTGGGGCTCGCCAGGGAATGCGCGCGCGTAATCGTGCTGAAATCAGAGTAACGCAGTTTGAGCTGAATGGTGCGGGCGGTAAAGTTCTGTTCGCGGAGCCGGCGCCCGACCTTTTCAGATAGATGAGCCAACGTTGACTCCAGTTTGCCCAGGTCTGCTGTATCGTGCCCAAAGGTATGCTCATGGCTGATGGATTTGGCCTGCCACTCTTCACCGACCTCACCTTCAAACCACGCGCCTGCATCTTCTCCGCGCGCTTTGCCGGCCAGGGCCTGCCCCCACTTGCCAAAGTTTTCTTCCAGCACCTGTTGGTCCACCCGCAGCAGGTCGCCGATATGAATGATGCCGATCTGGTTGAGCCGCGCCTTGGTCACCTTGCCCACGCCCGGAATTTTGCCTACATCGAGCGGAGCCAGAAAGCTCTCTTCCTGCCCGCGCAAAACGTACAGGATGCCATTGGGCTTGGCTTTATCCGAGCTGATCTTGGCCATCAGCCTTGTGGCGCCGATCCCGATAGAGCAGTTCAATCCTGTGCGCTCTTTCATCTGCTGATGCAGTTTGTGCGCGGAGAGCAATGGCGGGCCATGAAGTCTCTCTGTACCCGTCATGTCGAGGTAGGCTTCGTCAATGGAAGCCATCTCCACCGCCGGCGAGAAATCATGGAGCACTTCCCTCGCCTTCTGCGAGTATTCGCTGTAAAGCTCGGGATGGCCGTCAACAAAGATAGCGTGTGGACACTGTTTGGCGGCCGTCCGCAGCGGCATGGCGGAGTGAACGCCGAACTTGCGCGCCTCATACGAAGCTGCCGAGACGACCCCGCGCTCATCCCTCTGTCCGCCCACCACAACGGCTTTGCCTTTCAGCGCAGGGTTAAAAAGCTCTTCCACGGAGACAAAGAAGGCATCCATGTCGACGTGAAAGATGATTCGTCCAGCCGGTATCACACCTTCGGGGGCCACACCTTGAAGATACACCACCCGAGAAGCAATTTGTTCGTCAATTTTTCGCCTCGAAGCGCAGCGATTTCATGGCATGCCGACGATAGCGGGATCTCGAGATAGCCTTAAAAGAGCCCAACCTGCAAGCCAATCAGCGAAACTTTCCTCCGCGCGTCAGCATCTTATGGGGACGGTTAGTGGCGGGGCGCCCAAGTGCAATTTATAGGCCAACGATTTAGTATGGCTCCCCTGACTTTGCTTCGTGGTAGGAACCCTCATGGCGCACCTGAAGTCCGTTTTAACCTTCCCGCCAGCTTCTGCGGAAGAGCGCAACGCAGCCGCACTGGCCAGCCAGTATGCCGCGGTACGTCAGCAGACTGACGCTCTTACAGCCCAGCTCAGCCCGGAAGACCAGATGGTGCAATCTTGTCCGGAAGCCAGTCCGGCCAAGTGGCATCTGGCTCATACCAGTTGGTTTTTTGAAACATTTATTCTCTCCAGCCATTTAAATGATTACCGTCCGTTCCATCCTCAGTTTCGTGATCTTTTTAACTCCTATTACAACGCCGTAGGGCAGCAGCCGGAAAAAGCGCTGCGTAACACCTTTTCGCGTCCCGGCCTGGACGAAGTACGCAAGTATCGTGCCCACGTTGACGAGCATATGGTCCGGCTTCTGCAATCCAGCGGAGTTGCCAGCGACGTACGAAAGCTGGTCGTCCTTGGCCTGAACCATGAGCAACAGCACCAGGAGCTGATCGTTACCGATATCAAGCATGGTTTCTGGAGCAATCCGCTTCATCCCGCTTACCAGCCGGCGGTCGCTGCGCCTTCTGCTAGTGCGGCGCCGGCGCAGAGTCAGCAGCTTTATCCCGAGGGGCTGTATGACATCGGCGCTGAGGGCGAATCTTTCTACTTCGACAATGAAGGCTCGCGGCATAAAGTCTTTCTGCGTCCGTTCCGTCTTGCAGCACGACTCGCGACCTGCGGCGAATATCTCTCCTTTATGGAAGACGCTAGCTACTCGCGACCTGAGCTCTGGCTCTCTGACGGCTGGAAGGCCGTGCAGACTCAGCGCTGGAAAGCGCCGCTCTACTGGGAGCAGTCAGGCGGACAGTGGTTCCAGTTCACCTGCTCAGGTCTGCGTCGTGTGGAAGAGGCCGAGCCCGTCTGCCACGTGAGTTATTACGAAGCCGACGCTTTCGCGCGCTGGGCCGGAGCGCGTCTGCCTACCGAGTTTGAATGGGAAGTGGCTGCAGTCCGTGCGCCGGTGCAGGGCAATCTGGTGGAGTCAGGAAGGTTTCATCCTGATGCCGCTCCCGCTGCGCGCGAAGACGGCCAACCTTCGCAAGTCTTTCCTTCACAGATCTATGGCGACGTGTGGGAGTGGACTGCCAGCGCCTATCTTCCGTATCCCGGCTACAAACCAGCAGCCGGCGCGCTGGGTGAATACAACGGCAAGTTCATGAGCGGCCAGATGGTCCTGCGCGGAGGCTCCTGCGCTACGCCGCGCTCCCACATTCGCGCTACCTATCGGAACTTTTTCCCACCGGAAACACGGTGGCAGTTTTCCGGGATAAGGCTGGCAGACGATGGCAGTTAAAAACCACGCAGTCCTGGTAAGCCCGATTGCCGACGAAGTCATGCGTGGCCTGTGCGCTGCTTCGCGCCACCTGCCGCCCAAGCTTTTTTATGACGCCGCAGGCTCGCACCTGTTTGAGCAGATCACTGAGACGCCGGAGTACTATCCCACGCGCACCGAACGCGCCATACTCAAAGGGTATGCCGGAGAGATCGTCCGCCAGGCGGGCAACAATCTCACGCTGGTGGAGCTGGGCGCGGGTAGCGCCAGCAAAACCCAGGTGCTGATTGAAGCTCTCTTGCGCCGCCAGCTGCGCGCGGACTTCTATCCCGTGGACGTTTCCTCTTCCGCTCTACAGGGCGCTCTCACCACGTTGAACGGACATTTTCCCCGGCTGCGCGTCAGCCCTATCGTTGCCGACTACACGCACCAGATCCCCAACCTCAACGCTCTGCCCGGACGCAAGCTGGTACTCTTCATCGGCTCCACCATCGGCAACTTCGAACCAGATGAAGCCCTGGCGTTTCTCAAGAGCGTGCACGCTTCGCTTCAACCGGGAGACGCGTTGCTCATCGGCTTTGATCTGATCAAAGACGCCGACGTCCTTCACGCCGCTTACAACGACGCTCAGGGCGTGACCGCCGCCTTCAACAAAAATATGCTCGTCCGCATCAATCGCGAACTTGGCGGCAGCTTTGATCTCGACGGCTTTGAACATGTCGCCTTCTGGAACCGGCGCAAGTCGCGCATTGAGATGCACCTGGAAAGCCTGTATGAACAGACCGTCTGGGTGCAGGACCTTGGCCGAGGCTTCCATTTCCAAAAGGGCAAGCGCATCCATACGGAGAACAGCTACAAATTCAATCCCGCGTCGATTGCGCGGCTGCTGCGCCGTAGCGGCTTCAAGCTGGAAAAGAGCTGGACCGATCCCCAAGGCTGGTTCTGCGAGGCGCTGGCCAGGGTGTAAGTCAGATAGCCGCGAATCTCGCGAATGAACACGAATCTCCAACCGAGGCATGTGACTCCAATCACATAAGGATCGCGAAAAATTCCGCACAATTTAAGCCGAGGAGTGAAAGTTCCGCCCCTCTCCTGGCTTCCATGCCGCTCTTTGTCGCTTGCGTATAGCTACGGTGCGCGTCTATGGTTGACGGCTATAGCAGTTTTAGTGTTAGCGTAAACCTTTCTGACTCGTCATCCCGACGTTCGTTAAGCGAGCGCGCGCTTTCATCAGCGCGCGAGTAGGACGGAGGGACCTTGTGCTTGCCTTAAAAAGTTTACGTTATCTATAAAACCGCTCTAGCTGAACAACAACTGCGAAAGGGTATTAAAACTCTCATGTCACGCTGCGGAAATCGGATTCGCTACTCGATGATGCCGGCGGCATTCGTCATTGTTGCCATGGGGTTGTGTTTGCTCTGTCTGGGGTGCGGCGGTCACTCTACGGTAAAGCCTCCCATCCCGGTGCCGGCGCTTAACGGGAACTTCAATATTTCAGCTACCTCCCTGGGGACGTCGGGCTTAAACATGTTTGGCGGAGCGGTCCAAACCGATTCCGCCGGCCACGTCACGGGAACTCTGCATAACGTCGGATCGTTCTTGCTGTGCTTTGGGCTCCAATTGGACCTGCCCTTCACCGGCACGATTGATGCAAACGGGCAATTGAGCGCCACCATTACTTCGTCAAACAATCAAGTAGTCTCGTTGAACGGCCACGTCAGCCCCAATGGAAGTTCGCTTTCCGGTGGCACTTACACCGTCACCGGGACAGGCTGCGCCGCCGGCGATCAGGGCACGATCACGGGATTCCAGGTGCAGCCATTCACCGGAACTTACAGCGGAGGATTCACGCCTTCACCCGGTACCACAATGAACCTGGTCCTTCCGCTCTCCCAGTCCACCACGCCCAACGTCCACGGACGGTTTCTTTTCGCTCCTGCCAACGTGACTATCACCGGCGGCAGCGCATGCGGTCTTGCTTCCGCCACGCTTGACACCACCACCAGCTTTGCCAGCGGAAATACGCTGACCCTGAATCTCATGGGGTCGGACGGCGTAACCATTCTGACCTATGTGGGAGTTACCTTGGACGGGACCACTACACTTGTTCGCGGCCAGTTCAATATCGTTTTAGGGCCGTGCAGTAGCCAGGGAGGACTGGCGAACCTGAGCCGTCCGTGATCGCCAGGCGCTGGCCAGGATGTAAGCCCCGCCATTCTCGTGTGGCACAGCCCGGGCCCCATGGAAGCCCGGTTTTGGTTTCCATGGGTAGAGGCGCCCTCGGCGGTGAATTCTTTCCGATCTCTTTCCGATCAGTGTTATCCGTGTTGATCAGTGGTAAGGTTTTGCCTTCCAAATTTTGGCAATGACCCGATTTTGGCAATTTTGGCAATCTTAAAGGCTCCCCCACCCCGTCATCTTTCACTTATTGTTGCAAACAAAGTACTTTTCCAAATCGACGCTTGCATCACGCCTGGGTGACCCTTGCGAGTCCCTTGGGTGACGCTTGGGTGACCCAAGGGTGACCCAATCCCAATCCCAGTCGGCAGAGGGTCGTTGGGCTGTTTCAATTACCCAATTACCAAATTCCCCATTTACCCAATTCCGTTGAGACACCAAGGAAACCGGCAATCTGCAGCACTTTTAATCTGTCAAAGAGCTTCCTGGAAAACCTCACACCCTCAGGCGCTGCCAGACTTTAGCGCGTTTCATTCAGCGTATCAATAGCGAATTAGGCCATCTTGACAAACCTACTCTGCGGAACTGTTCGCTTTCGCACAGCACCAAACCACTGTGGCACAGCCCCGGCCGCCCTCAGCTGTGATTTTTCTATCACCGCGAAACCATCTCCCACTGTCGTCCTGAGCGTGGCGCGCGTGAACGCGCGCGCGAGTCGAAGTTGAGCCGGTTCTGCGGGCGTCTGAGCCCGCAGGCGAAATCCCGAGCATAGCCGAGGGAGCTCCCGAAGGATCCCGGTGCAGTGTCCTCTGCATTGCTGCATCAAGGTGTTCTCCCTAGGCTGTTTCGGTAGAACTCCCTGCAGCTGCAATGGTCACAACCAGCACTCTCGGGATTCTTCGACTGCGCCCGTTCGCTTTCGCTCCGGCTCCGCTCAGAATGACAAGTTTAAACGGTTTTGTTTCCTGATCAGCCGATGCTTGCGATCTTCAAGGCTCGTGTGGCATAGCCCGGGCCCGGGTTTGGCTTCCATGGGTAGAGGCGCTCTCGGCTGTGGCTCCTTCTCTGGAGACTTCTAAATTCCGCAACCTTTCCCGGTACGCGACACTTTTCTACCCCTGTCATCCTGACCGACTACGAGCGACCCTGACCCTGAGCTTGCGAAGGGCAGGGGAGTGAGTGGGAGTGGAAGGACCCCGAGACCGATTCCATCATCCATGTCGTATCAGGGAGTTCTCTCGACGAACCCGCCGATATAAACTCAGCCTCGCGTAAGCCACCCGATCCTCTATATAACAACGAACCAAGCGCCGTAGGCGCGAATGAGTCTAGCCCGGGGCGGAAAGCCCCGGGTAAGTATGAAGAACGAATCAAGCCCCGTAGGCGGCGGTACATATCTGCCGTGAGGTTGGGATTGCTGTTGGGCACTTGGTGAAAGAGCGGCCCTTCAGGGCCGCGAAAAAGGAATGAATTAAACAACCTTTCCTTGCGCCGTAGGCCCGCGCGCAGCGCAGCGGAGCGCACAAATCGCATAAAGCAGATTAATGCTCAAATAGCGCTGGCCCAGCCTGCTTCTTCTTCGCAGCGGGTTTAGCCTTTACCGGAACTTCCAATGCGCCTGCAGCAGTCAATTCTTCCAAAGAAATTGTTGGAGCGGAACACACCTTATCTAGCAAGCTTGCCTGCGTGGGCTCAAGATCCACCAGCCAGCCAATCACATTGAGTACATTGATTAGCTCAGTTGTATATTCCGCCAACCAATGATCGGGTTGAATGTCACCCAGCGGAGAAGGCGGTCGCCGGTCGCCTATGATCGGGCGTTCGCGGTCTTTTTTGCGATAGCTAAACCACTGGAGCAGGACCTGTTTTCCTGAGACCTCATAGAACCACATCGCGGGCTCCACCCTTTCCACATACCCTTGTCCAATGAGCAGCCTTTTCTTGCTGGCATCGTAATTGATTGAATCCGGCATCATCTTCGGGTCTTCAGGAATTTCTCCTGCGGCTGGAATACGCGGCGCTCTCGCCGGGGGGAGGCGCGGCGGCTGCGGTGGGCGTCCTTTCTTCGGGTCTGCCATGCGCTCGCCAAAGGTGTGCAGCCAAATCACCGTTTTTCCCAATTCAGAAACGGTAGTGAATAGATCAGCATCGGCGGTAATGGGAATCCTTATTCCTGGCGTGGATAGATCGTCCTGAAAGCGTGCGGTAAACGCAGGATGCGCCGCGATGGCAGCGATGTAAGCCAGAAAATCTTCGGGGCTGATTGTCTTGACATATTTCTTACCCAGGTATGCGAGCAATTTTGGTGGCAGATTTGGCAACGTTGCTTGTCGATCTTTCCAAAGCGGAAAGACCCGGCCACCAAAAGATCCTTTGTAGTGGTGTAGGTCAGGCACGAGGCCGGTAAAGGTGAGAGCCGGTCCATTTGTTGGCGATTCTTCGGTGAATGCAGTTAGGTATACCTGCTGATCAGAGCGTAACTCCCAAAGTTCGGGGTTAGGCCTATTGATTACTCGGTTATCAGGAATAATCCACTGACGATCGAAGGAGCGAAAACCATAGTGCACTGGTGCAATACAAACGCCCTTTTCAGCAGCAACTGGTTTCAGAACTGCCTCATATCCTGGGAGGCCGTCATGTACCACGCGATTAGTGTGCCTATCACTAAGCACGCCTCTAGAGAGATGGGGGTGAAACAGCACTTCTTTGTCTTCGGGAGCCGCTTGGACAAGCTTCTTCCAGCGGCGTTCCAATGAATTTACATCAGGAGCAATGATCCATGTCCGCCCTGGCATCACACCTGACCCGTTGTAGACAAAAAGCTCTTCTAGATTTGGATAGGCTGCCCATGCGCCCCTCGAAGCTGGCAAGAACGGGGCGCGCCAGTCGGATGGGCACTCGATCCATTCCTTGCCACCGAGGGTTATCTCTGCGAGAGCCTTGAACTTCTCGACTCGATGGCCGCCCGGTAATGATCTAAACAAAACTCCTGCCGGATTTGTTGAGACGTTGCCTGAAGAACGCGAAGCCAGCACTATACAAACTGGTTGTTGTACCCCTTGGAAGATGCGAGTATTCACTTCGGGCTGATGACCCTCAGGCGAGCAGTCAATAACCCAGATGTCGTCACACGTGCGGCGCAAGTAGTCACGCATTTTCTGAAAACCGGGGCCACTTAGGAACCCGGCGACGGTAATGAAACAAACAATGCCCGAGTTATGTGCCGGGTGATGGTCGAATACCTTCCATGTTGCCCAGCGCCAGAAATAAATGTAGAGATTGCGTAGGTGCTTGGCGTCAGCGCCAGCACCCCATTCCTTAGGAGGTTGCCAATCCGCCAAAGGGGCAGTTTTTTCTGCTTTTTTAGTGGTGCCCTCGATCCAGCCGCCTAGTCCTTTCGCCTTTACCTTATATGGTGGATTCCCAAGGACAACTGTAATTGGCTCGTCTCTTTTTATCTTGTTTGCATCCCTGCGGGAATCTGCGATTGCGGCAACAATTCCAGGAATCCATGACTCATCGTCATCCGGGTCTCCGAGGGTATCGGTAACATACATCCGTGGAGGCGTTGTCGGCGGAGCTTTGGTAAGGTCAACAATTTCAGCAAGGATTCGCAATTGCGCCACGGCAAAAGGACCAAGCTGCATCTCGAACGCAATGAGCCTTTTAACAGCAGCGTTGATGGCTCCTTTTACAGCGCCCTTCCCCTCATCGGATTCTATGGTTTCCGCAATCCTGCGCAGTACACCGAGAATAAAAGTACCGGTGCCAACCGCCGGGTCTGCCAGAGTAACGGATGGTGAAGCGAGTCCTGCATGCAGCTTAAACCGGGACGATCTGAGCGCTTCATCCACTAATCCGACCATAGCGCTGACGACTTCAGGCGGCGTGTAATATGAGCCTGTTTGCTTCCGTAGCTCGTTGTCGTAAACCGCGAGAAAGTCTTCGTAAAAATAAAGCCATGCTTCAGGGTTGTTCTTGCTGATCTTCGGCCAGCTAACGGCGTCAAGCACGCGGGTCAGCGTACCCAGAGAAGTCTTGAGCGTGTCCTGGTTTTCCGCATTGTCAGTGAGTAGTTTGAGCGCTGCGCCAATCAAAGTGCTTGTCTTGCTAAGTTCATTCGCCACCTGCTGGAGCCCGGTGGCCAGCTTGATTTCCTTGGCGCGGGCCATGAGCATGCCGAATGTGACCGCCTGCGCATAACCATCCGCAAATCTTTCATCTGTGGCGTCAGGAAAAAGAAGCTTCCGCCAGTCTTTAGCCAGGGATGTGAGGGCTTCGCTGCCCAGTCCGAGCTGTTCGGTAACTTCATCACGTAATAAACGGCAAAGCCGGGCTGTGGTCTGGGCCAAGTCTTTTGCGCTGCTTGGGGCGATGGGCTCCCAACGCAAAAACTGCTCAAAGAGATTTAATAGCTTTGGTGGCGCTTGGAGCTTGCTTCCTGAAGATTCAATATCGCCGGTTAGTGTAATGACCGAATCAAACAGTTCACCATCCTGCCAGAGGCTGAACGCATTGCCATCGGTGTAAATAAGGTTTGGCAGCGAGTGAAGCTTCTCCCATTGTGCTTTATCGTGGACATCCTTGAACTTTCGCGGATCTGCGCCCTTGCCGGGAGCTTTCAACTCAACAAAACCTACCAGCGCATTGTGAACGGTCACTGCGTAATCCGGGCGCGTCTTCAATTCGCTTACCGATGACTCGCCTACAGGGGTGACGGCCGCTTTTTGTAGATTGCAAAGCTCCGCAAAATCAGCCAACAGTTGCTCAAAGGGTGCGCGGAGTTGGTCTTCTGGTTGACGGTAGCAGAGGGGTTGCTGAGTTTCTCTTTGGCTTTGGTGCCAAAAGCTGCAATCGCTGAGCTAAATGTCACTTTCATTTTTATGGGTCAACTTTATCCGAAGTGTAGGTGCGGCACAATTGACTGTATATAGTCGCGCTCCGGCGCTGGTTCATCCAGGCCAAAAATATTCTTGACATGTGATTATCTATATGACAGACTCTGTCTAAATGGTTACGTATTCGACAAGCCAAGCGGCAAAGAAACTCGGAATCGGCCTGAAGACTTTGAGCCGCTACATCGAGCTAGGCAAGGTGCCTGCTCCCACAATCCTTAAAGTAGGCACCGCCACTTTGCATGCCTGGACCGAAGAACAAATTGAACACGTCCGACAACTCCTGCCCAAGATCGCCAACGGCAGGAAAACCCGTTACTCCAAACTCAGGGAAAAACAAAAGGCACAGGCCAAATCGCCCGTGCCTCGCAAAACGAAAAAGAGAAAATAACCCACAACCATTTGGCTGATTGCTATTTGCCAATTGCTAATTGCTTCGACCTAACGGACGCGCCCGGTGTTAGTCGCACCGAACGCGCCCTAACCAAATCGCCTTATTGGAGGCAACATGGCTGTTATTGAAAGTAAACGCTCGGTATCTCCCGCGCAACCCCGCGCCCACAAACCACGCAAATCCAATAAACAAACCAAGGTCCCGGCTTCCCTGCGTTTCACTGAAACCACGCGCGGCAAGACCGTCATCCGCCGCTATGACGGACGCACCTTCTACCGCTTCCATGACGTCAAGGGCAAGACCATAGACTTTGTTGAAGTGTTCGTCTGCGCCGGATACAACTGTGTGGACATCCGCTTTGACGATAAAACCGCGCTGACCTTCGCCATTGAGCCCGCCTTCACCCTGGAAACCGAGCACGCCGACTGGAAGACCGGCGACTGGCGTCCCATCAAGCGCTGGCCGCTCATCCACAGCGAATCACACCGGCTGAAAGGATAAACGGTAAACTGCTGGCGGCGGTGGCCCGCGGGCCATCGCCGCCTTCTCCCTCTGGGAAACTGGTATCCTTTTGAGCGAGGAACTCTAACGCTTATGCGCCGACTCCTGACTCCGATCTTTGTATTGACGATCTTTGTATTGACGCTCTTTGCGTTCACCGTTATGGCTACCGCCCAGAAAAATCCCGCTCCGCCTTCCACCTTCCCCAACGCAGACGAACTCAACCAGATGGCGGCGCGCTTTGCGCCCGCGCATCTGGAAGTGGACACCTCCGGCCTCTCCGCGGGCGACAAGAAAGCGCTGATCAAGCTGATTGCCGCCGGAAGGATTGTGAACCACCTCTTTATGCAGCAGTTCTGGAGCGGCGACGTGGCGCTCTACCAGAAGCTGCAACAGGACCAGACGCCGCTGGGCAAGGCGCGGCTGCATTATTTCTGGATCAACAAGGGGCCGTGGTCGGAGATCGACGAGCACAAGGCTTTCCTGCCCGGCGTGCCGGCCAAGAAGCCCGAAGGCGCAAACTTTTATCCGGAAGACATGACCAAGGCGGAGTTTGAAAGCTGGGCAAAGGCGCTTTATCCGGAGTCAAAGGCGCAGGCCGAAGGCTTCTTTACCGTGATACGCCGCGGGGCCGACAAGAGGCTCAAAATGGTCCCTTACAGCGAGGAATACAAAGCTGATCTCACGCGGGCGGCCACATTGCTGCGCGAAGCCGCGTCGCTCACGGACAATGCGTCTCTCAAAAAGTTTCTCACCACGCGCGCTGAGGCCTTCACCACCAACAACTACTTTGACAGCGACATGGCATGGATGGACCTGGATGCGCCGGTGGACGTAACCATTGGCCCGTATGAAACCTACAACGACGAGCTGTTCGGCTACAAAGCCGCGTTTGAGGCCTACATCAACGTGCGTGACGACAAAGAGTCCGCGCGGCTGGCGTTCCTGGGCGAGCACCTGCAGGAGATAGAAAATAATCTGCCGGAAGACCCTAAATATCGCGTGGCCAGGCTGGGAGCGGCAGCGCCCATCCGCGTGGTGAATGAGGTGTTTGCCGCGGGCGATGGCAGCCACGGCGTCCAGACCGCGGCTTACAACCTGCCGAATGACGACAAGGTCGTCCAGCAAAAGGGCAGCAAGCGCGTGATGCTCAAGAACATTCAGGAAGCGAAATTCAAATCCACGCTGCAGCCGATCTCAAAAGTTGTTCTGCAACCGGCGGCGCAGCAGGACCTGAGCTTTGAATTGTTCTTTACTCACATCGTGGCGCATGAACTTACGCACGGGCTGGGCCCGCACCAGATCAAGATCGGCAGTCGCGATACCAACCCGCGCATGGAGCTGAAAGATCTCTATAGCGCCATTGAAGAGGCCAAAGCCGACGTGACCGGGCTGTTCGCGCTGCAATACCTGATGACGCAGGCGGACAAGGGCGCGATACATGCCCCGCTTCCGCACGGCCCTGAGGCGGAACGCAAGCTCTACACCACCTACCTTGCGTCTTCCTTCCGCACACTGCGCTTCGGCTTGCAAGATTCGCACGCCAAGGGCATGGCGGTGCAGTTCAATTATTTTCTGGATAAAGGAGCGTTCGTCGCCAATGCGGACGGCACGTTCAGCGTTGACCTGAGCAAGATCAAGGACGCGGTGGCCGGGCTTGACCGGGAATTGCTCACGCTGGAAGCCACAGGCGATTATGCCGGCGCCAAAAAAATGATGGGCGAGATGATGGTGCTGCGTCCGGTGGTGAAGAACGCGCTGGAGCGGCTGAAGCAGGTGCCCACGGACATTGAACCGGTATTTGTAACCGCGGACGCGCTCACGGCTGAAAGCATGTCGAGCGAGAGAAGCCGCAGGAGCAAGTAAACGCCTGCAATAAAGAAGATCTCTGGACTAAATAACGCAGTACTCAAAACGAAATCAAACGAAGATCTCGCTGTTGACTTTCCAATTAAGTGGAGCTATTCTGCGTTTACACGGGAAAGGAGGGCGATCCAACATATATGAAAAATTCTGACTGTAGTGGTTTACGTGAGGTGGCTGAGGCTTAAGGCGTGAGTCTTTAAGTCCTAAGCGAGTTGTGGTTCGCACAAAGGCCTCCGCGCCTTCAGCCAATCCCAACAGACTACCGAATAACCCCGCACTTGAAGTGCGGGGTTATTGTTTTTTGCGCGCCGCCGGGCTAACGTACTTCTGGGCCTTACCGGATGCGATGATCTTTACTCTAACGATCTTTAACCTGACGATCTTTTAACTGATGATCTTCAACCTTCAGATCTTCAAGTCCTGCGCCGGGGCCTGCACGAGATGAGAAAAAATTGACGTCTCCCACCGTCACATCGGAAAGCCTGGCTGCGGCAAAGCGTAACGTTTACGTCTTTGGTACGGTTTCGTTTTTCAACGACACCGCCAGCGAGATGGCCTACTGGATCCTGCCCGCATTTTTATCTTCGCTGGGCGCCGGCCCCGCGGCCATGGGGCTGATTGAAGGCATTGCTGAGTGCGTGGCCTCGCTGGGCAAACTTCTTTCCGGCTATCTGACTGACGCGGTCCAGCGCCGCAAGCCAATCGTCGTCTTCGGCTATCTGGCCGCCAACCTGATGAAACCGTTGCTGGCCCTGAGCACGCGCTGGTGGCAGGTGCTCTTCATCCGTTTTGCTGACCGCACAGCCAAGGGCCTGCGCGGAACGCCGCGCGACGTGATGCTGGCGGAATCGGTTGACCGCAAGAAGATTGGCGGCACCTACGGGCTGCTGCAATCGATGGACTCCGCGGGCGCCATCGTCGGGCCGCTGACCGCATGGTTCATCATGGCCCGCATCGGCAACATACGCGCGGTCTTCTGGCTGGCGGCGATTCCCGGCGCCATCGCCGTCATGCTAATCCTGCTGGCCCGGGAGACGCGCGTTAAAAAACCTGATGCCGGCACGATGCCCTCTTTCTGGCAGCCGGCGCGGCTTTCCGGCCGCTTCTATTACGTGCTGGCCGCGGTGCTTATCTTTTCCCTGGGAAATTCCAGTGACATGTTTCTGGTGTTGCGGGCGCAGCAGATCGGCATCCGTGCAAGCCTGGCTCCGCTGCTGGGCCTGGTTTTTAACACTACGTACACGCTGGCTTCCTGGCCTGCCGGATGGCTGAGCGACCGCCGCTCCAAACGCGTGATTGCCGCCGCAGGATATCTGGTATTTGCGGGGACCTACCTGACGTTTGCGCTGGCGCCAAGCCAGGCCGCGATCTGGGGCGTGATGGCCTGCTACGGGCTCTACTACGCTCTGACCAGCCCTGTGCTGCGCGCGCTGGTAGTGGATACGGTGGAGCCAGGCTCGCGCGGTCGCGCCTTCGGCTTGTTTTATTTTTCCACCAGCATCGCCGCGCTGCTCTCCAGCCTGATTACCGGGCAACTGTGGAAATACTATGGCGCCGCGCTGCCGTTTTACGTCTCTGCCGCCACCGCCACCGTGGCCGCGCTCATGTTATTGGCAGGAAAAATCGGCGACCTGAAGCGCGGGTCCGCGCCGGAAGAGGATGAGAGAACCAGAGAGCACCCAGAATTGGAAACATATCACTGAGCTGGCCGCGACTCTCTCCAGCCGATCCAGATGGCGATGATCGCCTGTAAGAAGATGGCGCCCACGAAATCCAGAAGGACATCGCGTGGACTTGACCCGCGAGAAGCGACAAAGCCTTGGTGGAACTCATCCAGGCTGGCGGCGGCGAGGACCAGCAGTAGCGCCAGGACGCTCCAGCGAAATGTCCATCGCGGTCGCGCGGGAAAAGTTGCGCGCCAGGAGAAGAAGGCAAACGCGCCGAGCGTGCCGTAACTCACAAAATGTGCGGTCTTGCGGATGAAGAAGTGTATCTGCTGAAACCGATGCGCGGATATTCTTCCGAATAGCGCATGGAGGACCTTCAGCAACAGGCTGCCGGTGTGTTCGGCGGAAAACGTGTCGGTGGAGAAGGACGCCAGCACGCAGAGCCAGACCAGCGTCGGAAGCCACGCCCATAGTCTGCGCGGAAAGCGAGCGGGAACGGATTCGGAAACGGCGGGTGATGACAAAATCGTTTCTGCCTATTCCAGCCTGTAGTTCGGGGCTTCACGCGTGATGATGACGTCATGTACGTGGCTCTCCCGCAGTCCGGCGCCGCTGATGCGGATGAAGCGGGCCTTCTGCTGAAGCTCTGGAATCGACTTGGTGCCGCAATAGCCCATGCCGGAACGCACACCACCCACCAACTGGTAGACCATCTCCGCCAGCGTGCCACGATACGGCACGCGGCCTTCAATTCCTTCAGGCACCAGCTTGTCCACGCGGTTGCTGCCGCGGTCGCCATCGCGCATACCCATGTTGTCAGTTGAAGAATCGTCAGCGCTCTGGGCGTAACGTTCGCTGGATCCGGCGGCCATGGCGGAAAGCGAACCCATGCCACGGTATGATTTGAACGACCGCCCCTGATAAAGAATGGTTTCACCGGGACTCTCTTCCGTTCCTGCAAACAGTGAGCCGATCATCACCACGCTGGCGCCCGCGGCAATGGCCTTGCTGATGTCCCCGGAAAATTTGATGCCGCCATCGGCGATCACGGGGATTCCCGCATCCCGGCAGGCACGTGCGGATTCTGCAATCGCGGTGATCTGCGGCACGCCCGCGCCGGTAACAACGCGCGTGGTGCAGATGGAACCCGGTCCAATGCCGACTTTAATCGCGTCCGCTCCGGCCTTGGCTAAAGCACATGCGCCTTCATGCGTGCCCACGTTGCCGGCCAGCAAATCAACTTCCGGCAGCTTCGCTTTGATCGTTTTGATGGCATCAATCACGCGGCTTGAATGGCCGTGAGCGCTGTCAATGGCCAGCACGTCCACTTTCGCTTTCACCATCTCTTGCGCGCGTTCCAGAAAATCGCCCGTAGCGCCGATGGCCGCACCCACACGCAACCGGCCATGCTTGTCCTTGGCGGCGTTAGGATACTTCAATTTTTTCTGGATATCCTTGACCGTAATCAGGCCTTTGAGATTGTATTTGTCATCCACCACCAGCAGCTTTTCCACGCGATGCTCGTGAAGAATTTTTTCGGCATCTTCCAGCGTAGTACCCACCGGGACCGTGATCAGGTTGTCCTTGGTCATGATCTTGCTTATCAGGATGTCCGTGCGCGTTTCAAAACGCAGGTCGCGATTGGTAAGGATGCCCACCAGCTTTTTGTTCTTGGTAACGGGAACGCCGGAAATCTTGTAGCGGCGCATCAGTTCCAGAGCGTCAGCAATTTTGTGGTCGGGCGAAAGCGTGATGGGGTCCATGATCATGCCGCTTTCTGACCGCTTGACCTTGTCCACTTCGTCCGCCTGCTGCTCAATGGAAAGATTGCGGTGAACAATCCCGAGTCCGCCTTGTTGCGCAATGGCAATGGCCAGGCGCGACTCCGTCACCGTGTCCATGGCGGCGCTGATAATGGGAATATTGAGACGAATATTCCGCGAAAGCTGGGTTTGCGTGTTTACCTCGGCGGGAACCACGTCTGAATGCGCGGGCAAAAGCAATACGTCATCGAAGGTCAGGGCCTCTGGCACGGGAAAATGAATCATGTTTTGTCTCGTAAGGAGGGACTAAGAAACTTATTGTAACTGGTTTTATTAGAACACGTCAGGAAACAGGGTAGTGGGTCAGTTTGAAAACTGACCCACTGGCAGTATCAGCCGTCTAGCGATTCGCGTGCGAATCGCGGGCCTTTAGGCAGACGTCATCGCGCTGGCGATGATCCTGTAAACAACCTGTTCCACTACCGAAAACACGCCCTCGCGCGGGTTAGCGTTTCATCCCCACGGCACACGAAAGTAATATTGACCAAAGTGCAGCCACCCGCGATACTCGAATAGTTATGGAACCCAAGCAAGCCCCCCCATCTGCGTCATCAGGCACCGCTGCTGTTATAGCTCACTCTGATAAGCGGAATGAAAAGCGGCTGCATCTGGCTGTCCCGGTAAAGGTGTTTCCTGACGTTGCCAGCATTGAATCCCAGAACTGCTGCACGTATGAAATCTCCACCAATGGGGCACGTTTGGTAGCGCCACCGGGGATTAAAAACGTTGGGCAGACCATCTGGCTGCAACGCCAGAATCGCCGCGCCAGATATAAAGTGGTGTGGATCGGGGAATCTGGCACTTCACTGGCAGGCCAGGTGGGTGTGGAATCCCTGGAGCCATCCAACGTGATTTGGGAACCTGAAATCAAAGCACGGATCATGCGGTCTTAGTCCTTCCAACACTCTCTTTTGGCCTGTATTTTGCTGCAAAATCCCCCTCTTTAATTTGGGGCTTTTGAGTTTAGGGTCTTGGCACGGTAGGCCAAATATCCGCTGGGCCTAAGTAGACCACCCTAGTGCACGTAGGTAAGAAAAGCTTAATAATGAGAGCTCCCCCTTGAATGTGGTTCTCCATGGCCGAAAACTATCCTTATATCGTCCGCTGCAATGACTGCGATTTCGTCAGCCAGGTTTATCTCGACGAACAACAGGCAATGAACGAACGCGACTTCCACTCCTTTGAGCATCTGCATTCGGTCTCCATCTGGCGCTATGCGTGGGAGCAGTGGACCATGGTGACCGAGCTGATGGGCGTAGAGCTGCATTAGGTCTTTGTTTCTGTCGCTTCGCTCCAAACCGCCTGAGAGAAATCCTTTCCGCTGAATTTTTCTGCTCCTGATGCGAACGGCTCGGCGCGCAAGCCGGCCTCGCCGCTGACTCCTACGAATGGACCGTCATACCGAGGGGCCCCTGTGTTCGCTTGCTAAAGTCTGCGTGCGCCGTCCCACGAGCCGGAGACATTCAAGAAGCCACCACCGTCCTCCTGGCCGCGACATTGCCCCGCTCATCCCCCCGTGTTACCTTTAAAAATTCAACCTTATGCTTCGCTCTTATCAGGGAATTGCGCCCCGCATCCACGAGTCGTGCTATATCGACGAGTCCGCCCAGATCATCGGCGATGTTGAGATCGGCGAAAACTCCAGCGTCTGGATGAACGCCGTCATCCGCGGCGATGTCTACGCCATCCGCATCGGGAAAAACTCCAATGTGCAGGATTGCAGCGTGCTCCATGGCATGCGCCATAAATACGGAGTCACGCTGGGTGATTGGGTCACCGTGGGGCATTCTGTCACCTTGCATGGCTGCACCATCGGCGACCGCTGTCTGATCGGCATGGGCAGCGTGATCTTGAACAACGCCAGG
Organism: Terriglobia bacterium; assembly: GCA_020072585.1. Taxonomy (GTDB): domain Bacteria; phylum Acidobacteriota; class Terriglobia; order Terriglobales; family Acidobacteriaceae; genus Angelobacter. Next base: position 35,020 of record JAIQGL010000025.1, read on the forward strand.
ATCGGCGAGGGCTCGATCATTGCGGCGGGCACCGTGATCCCGGAAGGCACCGTGGTTGAGCCCTATTCGCTATGGATGGGTGTGCCCGGCAAATTCAAAAAGAAGATTGATGACGAAGAGACGCAAAAAAATATCATGATGTACGGCAAGAATTATTTTGACTATACACAGATTTATCGTAAGGAACGGAGCGATCAAAAGTAATGAAGAGTCGTTTTATACAGCTGTTGGCCCTATTAGTGTGTCTTTCGCTTTGTGCGGCCTCCCAGACGAACACGAGCGCCTCAAGTGCGCCCGTCAGTGTTGACCTGATCTGGGGTTTCAAGATTCCTTTGCGCGACCATGTTCGCTTGAACGGTACCGTTTATAAGCCGGCGGGACAGAAAGAACCTCTGCCGGTCATTTTTACCATGACGCCCTACATCGCCGACGGATCTCATCCTCGCGCTTACTACTTTGCCCAGCATGGCTACGTCTTTGTGACAGTGGATGTACGCGGGCGTGGCAACTCTGAGGGAACTTTCGATCCCTTCGCGCAAGAAGCGCAGGACGGGCATGACATCGTGGAGTTCCTGGCAAAACAACCATGGTGCAACGGCAAGGTTGCGATGTGGGGTGGTTCATACGTCGGTTACGATCAATGGGCCACGGTGAAAGAGCTGCCTCCGCACCTGGCCACGGTTGTTCCTGTAGCTTCCGTGCGGCCAGGAATCGATTTTCCATTCCACCGCGGTATCTGGTACAGCTATGACATGGAGTGGCTCACGTTCACCAGCGGCGTCACGCCCAACAATAGCTTGTTCGGGGAAAGCAAGCTCTGGATGCAAAAATTTCTTGAGATGTATCAGGACCATCGGCCTTTTAACACGCTGGACCAGATCGTTGGCAATGGATCCACGGTCTTCCAGAAATGGATGAAACATCCCAACTTTGACAGCTTCTGGCAAGACATGGCGCCCTCGCGGGAGCAGTATGCCAAAATCAATGTTCCAATTCTTACCATTACCGGCCACAATGACGGCGATCAAACCGGAGCGTTGTCCTACTATCGTGAAATCATGAAGTATGGCAATGCTGAGGCCAAAGCGAAGCACTACCTGATCATTGGACCGTGGGACCATCCGGGCACGCGCACGCCGCGGAAGGAGATAGGCGGGCTGGTTTTCGGCGATGCCAGCCTCCTTGACATGAATGATCTTCACCGCCAATGGTATGACTGGACCATGAAGAGCGGGCCCAAACCGGACTTCCTCAAAAAGCGCGTCGCCTATTACGTGATGGGGCCCGGAGCGGAAAACTGGAAATATGCCGATGATCTGGAGTCCGTCGCAACCGAGCATCGCAAACTGTACCTGACATCCCATGACGGCATAGCGAATGATGTATTTCATTCCGGAGCTTTGGCTGCTCAGGCCGTCCGCACGGCGCCGGACAAGTTCGTTTACGATCCGCTGGACGTGCGCCCGGCGGAACTCGACAAAGAAGAGTACAGCAAACCGTTTCTTGACGAACGGTATGTTCTGAACCTGTTTGGCAAGGGCGTGGTGTACCACAGCGACCCGTTTACCGAAGCAACAGAGATCTCCGGCGACATAAAATTCAGCGCATGGATCGCCATGGATGTGCCCGACACGGATTTCTCAGCAACGCTGTATGAGGTCCTGCCCGATGGAAGCAGCGTTGAGTTGACCAGCGATTTGTTGCGGGCGCGTTATCGCGAATCTCTGAATAAGGCCAAACCAGTCACTCCGGGTGAAATCACAAGGTACGATTTTGACGGTTTTAGATGGTTTTCACGGCGCATTTCCAAGGGCAGCCGGTTGCGGCTGGTGCTCGATTGCGTCAACACAATGTACTATGAAAAGAACTATAACTCGGGCGGCGCGGTGGAGAGCGAATCCGGAAAAGATGCCAGGACCGCTCATGTCGCACTGTATCACGATCCGGAGCATCCCAGCGTGTTGGAAATACCGGTCGTGAAATGAGGCCGGGAACCGCCAGTTGGCCGGCTTGCTGTCTTGCCTTTTTTGCGCTAGTTATTCAATGCTAAGAACTCATGGCTAACCTGATTAAAGCCGTCCGCGGCACGCGCGACCTTCTGCCTCCCGAGACAGGAACGTGGAACTTCGTCGAATCGGCCGTGCGCGACGTCTTTCGCGTCTACAACTTTCAGGAAATCCGCACGCCTATTCTGGAAGACCTGCAGCTCTTTCAGCGCTCCGTGGGCGAAGAAACAGACATTGTTTCCAAAGAGATGTTTGCCTGGGAAGACCGCGCCCGCGCCCAGAGCGAAAAAGGCCAATGGCTGGCCTTACGTCCGGAAAATACCGCGGGCGTGGTTCGCGCTTACATTGAGCATAAACTGTGGGAGCGGCCAGGGCTTCAGCGCCTCTATTACATTGGACCGCAATTTCGCCGCGAGCGTCCGCAGAAAGGGCGCTACCGGCAGTTTTATCAGATCGGGGCGGAGGTCATTGGCCCTACAGCAGCGGGCAGCGAATCTCCCGCAGTCGATGCCGAGTTGCTGGAGATGCTGGCCAGCCTGCTTGAACGTCTTGGCATTCAGGGTTGGACCCTGAACCTGAACTCCGTGGGCTGCGCGAATGACCGGCCTGTTTATCTGCAAGCGCTGCGCGATGCACTGAAAGACGTGGTCCATGCCATGTGTGCGGACTGCCAGCGCCGCGCGGAGACGAACCCTCTGCGCGTGCTGGATTGCAAAGTTCCGCAAGACCAGCCCATCATCGAGAAGTTGCCGCGCATGAGCGACTACCTGGACGAGAGCTGCCGCACGCACTTTGCCGAGGTGCAAAAGATTCTCACCGCGATGGAGGTGCCATTCGTGGTGGATCACCGCCTGGTGCGCGGCCTGGACTATTACACGCGCACGGCCTTTGAGTTCACTCACGGCGCGCTCGGCGCGCAGAACGCCATCCTGGGCGGCGGACGCTATGACGGGCTTTCAGAATCGCTCGGCGGCCCGCCTGCCCCGGGCATCGGCTTCGCCATCGGTGAAGACCGCCTGGTAATGACCTTGCAGGAATCCGCTGGCGTTGCGGCCCACCCGGCCGACGTTTACATCGCTCCGCTCGGCGCAGGCATGAACATGCACGCGGCAAAGCTCGCGCGTGAGCTGCGGGGAAAAGGCGTTGTGGTTGTTGCCGGCGATGAGAGCTTTAAACTCAAGAAGTCGCTCGAGACCGCCAGCAAGATGGGTGTCCGCTTTGCCCTGATTCTAGGTGAAAACGAGGTCAACTCCGGGCAATTCGCCCTTAAAAACCTAAGTACGGGCGAACAGGCCAGCGTGGGCAAAACAGAGATTGCCGGGATTGTGACGCCGAGCAAGTGAGTTTCTTGTTCACGAACCTTGTCTACCCATGTGGGCATTCTTACTTCTGCGTGATATCAAAGGCTTCAGCCTCTGCAGGTATCAGGGAACGGCTTCAGCCGTTCCGGCAATCTACTTCAATATGGGCTTTAGCCCCTGCTGGTTTCAGTGGCTAAAGCCTCGAATACTCAAATATCTATTTCACCTCCAATACATCTCCTGTTTCATGCTCCTTGATTTGAAACCGCAGAAACTCATGGATCGCTTTCACCGCCTCTGCGTCACGTGACGTTATCACCACCCGCCCGCCATTCTCAGCCTTCTCATAGCGGTATTTGATCTGGTCTTTCAACTTCGTCATTACCGCCACACCCGGTGGCGTCTGGTCATGGACAAACATCGGGATATTGAAATCGCCGGACTGGAACGCCTGCGATATGTGGCGCAGGTGCATCTGTATCTCTTCTGTGCTCGTCTTGTCGCCAGATGAATTGGCCGTAACCTGAATCGCGCCGCCATCTTGGCTCAGCAGAAAGTGGTGTGTGGTTTTGTCCTGGGCAAATCCCATACCCTGGTCGCCGCGTTGGTCGAGCTCGTGTTTCGCATGGTCGTGCACAGATGATGCAGCCTGATGCTGCTCATGCATCGGACAGTCTTTCATGCTGTCCTGTTTGTCCGCTTTGTCCGTCGCTTGTTGTGCGGCGCCGCCAAGCGCCATTGCCAGGATTCCAATCACTGTAAGAAAAATGCGTTTCATCGTTTTTTGCCCTCATCTCTTTCCAATTTTCGTTTCAGCCCGGGAGACGTCTGCGGTGAAATCGCCCTTACGCTTTCAGGATGGTTGGCGACAAACATCTCCAGCAATCCAGCACGTTTGCCCGGGGCCGTGGACTTGAGCTTTCTGGCCCATCCGCGGATGGCCTTCTGCAAAGCCATATGCAGGGCTTCCAGTTCGCGGATCCTTGCTTGCAACTCGCGCGCCTTCTCCATGGCCAGCGCATGCACCTGCTGGCAGGGCGCAGCGCCGCGATCGCGTAACTGCAAAATGTCCCGCAGCTCGTCCACCGTAAAGCCAATACTCAGCGCCGAGCGGATCAACCGCACGCGTTCCAGCGCCTGCGGCGGATAGTGCCGGTACCCATTCTGCGAACGCTGCGCCGCGTGCAGGAGCCCTTTGCGCTCATAGTGGCGCAGCGTGTCCCGGCTTACGCCTGCCAGTTGCGCCAGCTCTCCTGATCGAAGGGCATGGCCTGCCAGGCTTTTCGCCAGCTTTGTCTCTGGTTTTGCCTTCGCCTTTGTCTCTGGCTTTCTCCGCGGCTTTTTCTGCAATAAGGGCATTCTCAACTGTGGAATATATTCCATGGTCAAGCGTTTTTCTTGCGTATTCCACCGGGAAGGCTCTCACCCTTTATAATCAGAGTCTTAGCCGCTATTGATATTTCTTTGCAATGGAAAGGTGCTTCTTTGCCGCTTGATTTTTTAGGTGATCTTCGTCGCACGCACATGTGCGGAGAGCTGCGCGCCGAGCACACTGGAGCGCGGGTTATTTTACTGGGCTGGGTGAACCGCCGGCGCGATCTGGGCAACGTGATTTTTATTGACGTCCGTGACCGCAGCGGAATGACGCAGCTCGTCTTTGATAAAGGCGAGAACGCGGCCGTGCATGAGAAGGCCAGCAATCTGCGCTCAGAGTATGTCATCGCGGCCATTGGCAAGGTGCGCCGGCGCGACGCTGACACCATCAACAAAAATATTGCCACCGGCGAGATTGAAGTCACGGTGGACGAGCTCAAGCTGCTCAATGAATCCAAGCTGCCGCCGTTCTTGCCCAGCGAAGCCGGCCCCATCAATGAAGAGGTGCGGCTCAAGTATCGCTATATCGACCTGCGGCGTGAAAACATGCAGGCGAATATCCAGCTCCGCCATAACGTGGCGCTGGCCATCCGGCAGGACCTTGCCGCGCGCGGCTTCCTGGAAATTGAAACGCCATTCATGACGCGCAGCACGCCGGAAGGCGCGCGCGACTATCTGGTGCCCAGCCGCGTGCATCCGGGCGAGTTTTACGCGCTGCCGCAATCACCGCAGCTCTTCAAACAGATCCTGATGATCTCCGGATTCGATAAATACTTTCAGATCGTGCGCTGCTTCCGCGACGAAGACCTGCGCGCCGACCGCCAGCCGGAGTTCACGCAGATCGATCTGGAGATGAGCTTCCCCCAGCCCGACCGCGTGTTTGAGGTGGTGGAGAGCTTTTTGAAAGCTGCCTTCAAAGCGGCGGGAATCGACTTGCCGACGCCGTTCGTGCGCATGACTTACGACCAGGCGATACGGCAATATGGGATCGACAAGCCCGACATGCGCCTGCCTGCAATGACCGACATCCGTCCGGCGTTCACCGATGAAGACCTGGCCGAGCTGCGCATTGACGGCAACCTGAACATGGTCGGCATCAGGATTCCAAACGTGGGCAAGATTTCTGACCGCGAGAAGAAAGAGCTGCGAGCTCTATCTGAAGAGCTGGGCAAGCGGAATAAAGATTTTGCCGGAGTGCTGTACGATTTTGCTCAGCTAGAAAAAAAACGCCCGCAGGTGGCGGCAAAAATCCGCGAACTGTGCGGCGCCGGGGCGGACGACCTGGTTGTTCCGGTGGTGGGCATTGCCGCGGAAGGTAAGACGCGCTCAGCGGCCAACCAGAAGGCGCAATTCACCTCCGGCGGCGAGGCGCGGCTGGAACTGGCGCGCAAATACGCCGACAAACATAAAGCCTTCGAGCGCACCGGTGAGGTGGCGCGCGATTTCAAATTGCTCTGGGTGACCGACTTTCCCATGTTCGAATATGACGAAGGAGAAAGGCGGTGGAACGCGGCGCACCATCCATTTACCTCACCCCATGAGCAGGATATGGACAAGCTGCAAGCCGATCCCGGCGCGGTGCGTGCGCTGGCCTATGACGTGGTGCTGAACGGCACGGAGCTGGGTTCGGGCTCCATCCGTATTCATCGCCAGGACATTCAGAAGCAGATCTTTACTTCGCTGGGCATGACCGACGACGAAGCCCGCTCGCGCTTTGGCTTCTTCCTGGACGCGCTGGAATATGGCACACCTCCGCATGGTGGGATTGCGCTCGGGTTGGACCGCATTGTGATGATCCTGGCCGGTGAGGACAGCCTGCGCGAGGTGATTCCCTTCCCCAAGACGGCGAAGGCGATCGATATGATGGTAGATGCGCCTACGCCGGTAAGCGAGGCGCAGTTAAGGGATTTGGGAATCAAGATCCGATAAAGAGAGATTTACCACAGAGGGCACAGGGAAGAAACTGGATTCGGAATTGACCGAATCAAGAAATGAGGCCGCCTTCCCTCCGTGTTCCTCTGTACCCCTCTGTGGTTAGATCCCCGATCTTTCCTCTCGCTGCTGAAGGTCCCGCCCAATCGTTCTTGATCCTAACCACAGCACGCCGGCCAGCAACAAAGACAGCACAGGAATCGCCAGCAGGGCCTGTTGCAGGCCGATGGCTTTAAAGGCTTCATTGATCTTGTCGAAGCCAGCCAGATGCGCTGCATGCAGGGCGAAGAGATCGCTCAACTTGCCGATGATCAGTGTTCCCCACGACGCGCCGAACACATACATCACCAGAAAGTAGATTGCCATGCTGGTGCCGCGCAGCGCGGGCGCAACGATGTCCTGGATCGAGGCATAAACCAGGCCGTAATACATATTGAGCAGGCCGTAGGCAATCGTGAGCAGAGGAAGAGCCAGGGCAATCGATCCGATTCCCTGATGAATTCCAAAATAGGAGAGCGGAACGGCCAGCAGGGCGGCGATGGATGCAATCTTCATGCGCCCGCTGCGATTGCGCTTTACGATTCGATCACCCCAGACGCCCGCGACGGAACCGCCAAGAATGCCGCCAACAGCATAGACAATTCCGGTCGTAACTCCCGCACGCGCTACGCTCATGTGGTGTATCCGGCTAAAAAATGCCGGAAAGAATGTGCCAATGGAGTACAGAATGAAGTTCACCAACGCGCCAGAGATGGCGATCAACCAGAAAGTGGGAACACTCAGCACGGCCCAGATAGAGCCGGCATCGGCCGGTGGCGCATGCTTTTCAGAGGCGCCACGCGCGGGTTCGTGCAGCATGAGCAGCAACGGAATCAGCACCAGCGCCGGCGCCGCGGCTGCCAGCATGGCCATGCGCCAACCGAGCTTCTGCGCGATGGGCCCGCTGAAGAAGAAGCTGAGCGCGCCGCCCACGGGAACTCCCAGCATGAAAAGCGCCAGCGGCTTGGAACGGCGCTCCGCGGGAAAAAGATCACCGATCCAACTGGTGGCCGTGGGAGCGGCGGTGGCTTCACCCACACCAACGCCCAGGCGCGAAATTACGAGGAAAGAGTAGCTGTTAATCCAGCGGGCACTGGCCGTGAGCAACGCCCAGACGGTAATGCCGATGGCCAGAAGCTTCTTGCGGCTGACTCTGTCGGCCAGAAGGCCCAGCGGCAGCCCAACCAGGCCGTAAAGGAGCGTAAATGCGGTGTTGAGCCCTCCAATCTGCGTGTCGGTGAGGTGGAACTCTTTGCGTACAGGCTCCACCACAGCCCCGGCGACCTGGCGATCGTAAAAATTGAGGACGTTAATGGCCACCAGAACAGCCAGCGGCCACCAGGCTATTGCACGGTTCGGAGTATTCGCCTGCCCAACTGGAGTGCTTGCCGACTCGGTGGCGATCGTACCTTTCGTGACCATGCGCGGCAATACTATCAGATGCCGCGCGCGCCAGGGTACTAGAGAAACGCTGCAAGAAGAGTCAGCTTGCCGTGCGGTGAATTCAGATGGTTAATCTCATCGCATTCAGTTCATGAATGACCTTGAAGGACCCCCGGGGGCTATTTTCTTGCCACCGCGCCTTTGAGTATCACCACGTTCGACGGCATCTCCGGCTTCAAGTTATCTTCCGCGGTAATGAAAATCTCAAACTCCTTGTAAGGAGTTGCGGCTTTCAGGCTGCCTTCCAGATTTTCATTCACACGCAGGGCCCCCAGTAATTCCGGATCTCTACCGCGTGACTGCACCCATACAAGATAGGTCTGCTTGGCCGGCGTGAGCGACTGCGGTGTGGCCATGTGCTTCACCTGGACTTCAATGCCGGTGTTGCCGTTGCGATCAGTGTCAGTATTGACCTTGCCTTCGGCAGCCGGCGCAACCCCCGTGTTCGCCAGGCGGTCTTCTCTTCCCCAGGCTGCGGTGGCCAGCAGGAAGATACAGAGCAGAAACAGAGCAACCTTGCTGCTTAACTTACGATGACCCAGATTACGACGACTCATGGTGAATTTCCCCCTTGAACATGAACGGCTTTTGCATCTCTATCCGGTTAAGATGTGCCGCAGGGGAAACAACGTTGCAGCAAATGCAGAGCACGTTGGTTTTTGTGCCTTGAGAATTTGAATCTGAAGAGGAGCGGTGATTTTTTGGGCGTCATCAGCTCTGAAGAATCAGCTCTGCGCTTTTTCGCTCGGGCCATCCTCTTGTTCCAGCTTGAGCCGCGAGTTCCGGGCCGGCTCGAAGGCAGGATCCAGGTTGCAAGCGGCCACCATGTAATCCAGCGCGTCAGCAGAGCGACCCAGTCCCAGAGCACAAAGTCCAAGATTGTAACTGGTAGGAGCAGAGCGGCCCAGCACCTGTTCAGAGACCTCAAACATGGCGAGCGCGTCAGCAAAGAAACGCAGCTCCAGCAGGATCACCCCGCAGTTGAAAGCCAGCACGTTTTCCGCTGCGCTCACGGGATAATGATTGCCCCAGGTGCTCAGGACCGCATTCCGCAAGTCTGTGCGCTCGGCTCCCACGCTGCGGAGCTGGCGAGCGATTACTGGAAAGAGGCGCAGCAAGGCGGTTGTATCCCAGCGGGTGAGCCGCAGAAGGGCCAGGATCTGAGGTATGGACATCTGCTCCATGTGAGGATGCAGCCAGGCCAGTAAAGCGAACAAATCATCCGGGCCAAAGCTTGCCATCGCGTCGCGATACGCAGAGGCAGTGCCGGGAAACTCATCGCCCGGGCGGAGTTGCAGGAAGGCGCAAATGCTAAGTCCGGCAGAATGCTTGTCCGGCTTGAGCGCTTCGCCGCCCAGGCCTACAAAGTATTTGCCGATAGCGTCAAAATTCACCATCTGAGAAAAGCAGCCTGGGCCATGAAATTCAATCGTCGGCGAACCCTGATAGAGTTGTAGGTCTTCTTCATGCGCGATTGCTTTGTCAGCGGCGAGCAGCAGCATTCTTCCGTCAGTACGTTGACCGAGTTTCTTGAGCGCTTTGAGAGCCGCACATGGAAACAACACGGTGCCTGATGGCACCCCTGTACGATATTGCTCCAGGATCAGGTTCCAGGACTCCTCCGGATAACGATTTGGAGACACTTCAACGTTTTTATAGGAGAGCTGAAGGTCTTTAAGCTCTATTTCACTGTTTGGATTGTGGTTCGGTTTTCGCGTGGTTGTGAGCAAAGCCTCAAGGACCTGGCCATTGTTAATGACAAATGCATCCTGCGGAAGGCTGTCAAAAACATAGTTTGCGATCAGTACAAGCGGCCCGCCAGGCTGAGTGGAACTTGTGAAGTTGCTGTTGACGAAACTCGAGTCGATCTCGCCCCCAGCCTGGAGCTGCTCGAACACCAGCGTCCCCTGTCTAACGAAGCCGGCCAGGTACGCGTTCAAGCGCCATGATTGAAGCAGATTCTCGGAGCAATCGGTCATGCAATAGCGCACGGTGCTTACATCGATGTTCGCCGCATGCATGAGGTCCGCCAGCTTGCGCAAAAAGAGATAGGAGAACTTGCCGGATCCGGCGCCAAGTTCGAGGATGCGCAGAGGGTTTTCGTTTGAGAGTGGTTGCCCTGTGGCATGGGTCCGCCGCATGCAGTCACAGAGAAAACCGAAAACTATGCGGGCGTAGATCTCGGCGATGAAGGGGTTATTCGTGATGTAGCTTGGAACCTGGTCTTCAGTCCAGGCCTTGAGGCCGCGTTGAGCATAGAAGTCGCGCTGCAGCGGCCAGATCACTGACGATGACAAGGATACGTCAGATTCCAGCACAACAGGTCCATCGCCGGACGTGATCACGGTATGGTCAGTCATGCGTCTTTGTTTATCTGACAGCATACGCGATTGGTCACAGCCTGAGACAAAAAAAGGCTTGGGAGTATCGCTCTCCCAAGCCAGATTTTAGATTCGACACTCGGCGCTCTCTAGCTTCGCGCCGGGAAGACCCCCTGCAACGCGATGATGAAGGTGAGACCCAGAAACGGCATCATGTTGTTGTGAGGCAGATTGCCGCCGGAGATCGACGTACCGAACGGGTTCATCTGCACGTTGGTTTGCGGGCTGCTAGGCACATAGAGATTGCCTCCCCCCAGCTTTGCCCCAGACGCCCAGGAATTGTTGACAGGCGTTGTTTGAGTGCTGCCAGTGGAGCCCTGCGCAGTATGGGAGTGCGCCGGCATCTCAGTTTGCAGCAGGGTTACACTCTGTTCCCCGCCGATTTCACCCAGATCGCGCAGGCTAAGCCCAGGGCCCTGGCCCGCCTGCATGGGGGCTGAGCCCTGGAGATTGGGGAGGGCAAAGTTGCTCTTTCCGTCACCACCATAGGTGGTGCCAAGAAGAGAGAAAAGCGCCGTATTCTGGCTGATGGGCAGGAGTTGGCCATTGCACTGCGCCCAGCCCGTGGGGGCGAAGTTACCAGTGAAGATTCTTATTTCAGCGACAAATGGATTTGACATGGATTTCCTTTCGCCTTAATTCTGAGAGGGGAAGATCCCCTGCAGTGCAATGATGAAATTGAGAACCAGATAGGGCGACATGTTCTCATGCGGCTGACTGCCCCCTACGGGCAGAATACAGGCCGGGTTCATGGCATTGTTCGGCGCAGCATTTGAATACAGGTTATTGGGATTTCCCGCCCATAGATTGCCTCCCGGAGCGGGAGCCGTGGGAGCGCCGGAATTACCGACTGGCACATGGTTATGAGCGGGCAATTCGGAGATGTTCAGGGTGTGCGCAGTTTCACCGCCACGCTCGCCCAGGACGATCCCATCGCCAACGTGCACCGGCATGCGGCCCTGAAGGTTAGGCAGAGCAAATGTGGTGCGGCCGTCGCCGCCATAGGTTGTTCCCAGGATTGCAAAGAGGGCCTGGTTCTGATTGATGGGCAGCAGCTGTCCATTACAGAACGTCCAGCCTTTGGGAGGGAAATTCCAACTGATGATCTTGATTTCGCCAAGAAACGGCTCTGACATTTCGCGTCTCCTCTAGTCTTTTTTTAGCTGGCCGAAAAACGGTTTACGTCTGTGATGGAAAGACCCCAAACAACGAAAGAATGAAATTCACCACCAGGAATGGCACCATATTGTCATGGGGTTGTGATCCGCCGGACGATTGAAGTGCCGCGGGGTCCATGTTGAGGCTGGGAGCAACGTCACTGTAATCTGTGCCGGTAGTTGGTTGCGCCCACACACCGCCCGTGGGAACAAGCAGGTTGCCGGTGCCGGAATTGCACTGGGGTACGTGGCTATGGGCCGGAATCTGGCTGGTGGTAAGGGTGACTGACTCCGTTCCGCCGCTCTGGCCCAGCGCAAATCCCGGTCCCACATGGACGGGGATACGGCTTTGCAGGTTAGGAAGTGCGAAAGTTTCCTGTCCATCGCCTCCGTAAGTAGTTCCGATCAAATTGAAAAGGGCGTCATTTTCTGAAATAGGAATTAATGCCCCATTGCAGAATGCCCACCCTACTGGAGCAAAATTGCCAGCGAACATCCGTATCTCGCCTATGAACGGGCTTGACATGTTTTTGTATCGCTCCTATCGCTTTTTAAAGTTTGCTTCTCAAGTCTACTGCTAGGTCCCTATTGCACCGTCAATGTGACCGGCGTACTTGCCTGCACAGTCACGGTGGCGGCTGTTACTGTGATCTGGTAGCTGCCGGCTGGAGTGGTGATGTTATGCCCCCCGCCGCCGCATCCGGCAAACGAGAGCAGCGCCATCATGCCAAGGAAAACCATGGCCAGACGCAGCCTGGACTTCTTGCTCTTGCGTCCACCCAGCGCGATTCCCACCAGACCGAACACAGGGAAGAACATCGCATAGAGCGGCGCTTTGCCTCCCACGCCAAAATTCTGGCTGGTCACCACATTGTGACCATGGCCGGACGTGCTGATCGTCAAGGTCACGGTAGTCAAAGCCTGGTTGGTGGAAGGCGGATTGAAGATGCAGGAAGTGCCTACGGGCAATCCGCTGCAGCCGAAAGAAACCATGCCCAGCGTAAGATCATCATCTTCCACATCGAAAATAAATGAGCCCGCAGTCCCGGCCCGGACCGTTGTCGAGGTGGAATGCGGTGTAATGATGATCGGCGGCCCCAGGCTTATCGCATCCGTGGCTGTATTGTTTCCGGTGTTGGTTTCGCCGCCGCCGGAAACTGTGGCCGTGTTGGTGAAGTTGTTTTGAATGTTAATCGGGATGTTCACCGTCAACGTGATGGCCGGGTAGCTGGCGCCGGGCGCCAGAACATCACTGCGTGTGCAGGTAAGCGTACCCAGAGTGCACGTCCATCCGGTGCCGCTGATCGCCGTGGGAACCGGCGGATTGGTCACGCTAGGCAGCGTATCAACCACCGTTACCGTGCCTGCGGTCGGCCCCACGCCGCTGTTTTTGACTGTGATGATCCAGTTCGCCCCTGTCTGGCCGCGGGTAAATTTGCCGGTGTGCGTCTTGGTAATGGTCATATCGGCGGTGGCAATGGTGAGGGTGGCGGACGCCGTATTGCCGGTGCCGCCATTGGTTGAACTCACAGCGCCGCTGGTGTTGTTGTAAGTGCCTGTGGCGGAGCCGGTCACATCAGCGCTCAAAGTGCAGGAACTGGCGGCTGCAAGGGTGCCGCCCGAGAGGCTGATGCTGCCGGAGCCCGCGGTGGCCGTAGCCGTGCCGCCGCAGGTATTCGTCAGCCCGTTCGGTGTGGCGACGACGATTCCCGCGGGCAGCGTGTCAGTGAAAGCGACGCCTGTCTCGGCCACAGCATTGGCTGCAGGGTTGGTAATCGTGAACGTGAGCGTGGAAACACCATTCACCGCGATCGCCGACGGATTGAAGGCTTTAGCAATCGACGGAGGCGCTACCACGTTGATGCTGGCTGAAGCCGTGCCGCCGGTGCCGCCTTCAACCGAAGTTACATTGCCGGTGGTGTTGTTCTGTGTTCCCGCGGCCGTGCCAGTCACGTTCACCGCGAACGTGCATGAAGAAGATGCCGCAAGCGTAGCGCCGGAGAGGCTGATGACGTTCGTGGCCTGAGTGGCGGTGATCGTTCCGCCGCCGCAGCTTCCGGTAAGGCCGTTGGGTGCTGAAATCACCAGGCCCGCCGGCAGCGTGTCACTAAAGCCGATGCCCGTCAGCGTGGTTGAGGTGTTGTTGTTCTGAATGGTGAAGGTAAGCGAGGTTGAGCCGCCCAGCGGAATGCTGGCCGCGCCAAAGGCTTTGATAATCACCGGCGGAGAGGTCACGGTGATGGAAGCGTTTGAAGTATTGCCAGCGCCGCTCTCCGTGGCGGTTACAGTCACTGAATTATTTTTCACGCCGCCCGTGGTGCCGGTGACGTTCACGCTGAAAGTGCAGGAGGCTGTGCTGGCCAGAGTTGCGCCGGAGAGACTGACGCTGCCCGAGCCCGCAACTGCCGTAATCGTCCCGCCACCGCAAGAGCCGGTGAGGCCGTTCGGCGTAGAGACCACGAGGCCAGCCGGCAGATTGTCAGTAAATGCAATGCCGGTCAGCGAGATAGTTGTGTTCGGATTGTTGATGGTGAAGCTGAGTGAGGTGCTTCCGCCTACAGGAATCGTAGCGGCGCCGAACGACTTGGTGATCGTGGGTGGTGTAGCCACGCTCAGGTTCGCCGTGGCTGTGTTGCCCGTTCCACCGTTCGTAGAAGTTACATTGCCGGTTGTGTTGGTGTAATTACCGGCGGCCGCGCCAGTCACGGTCACGCTGAACTGGCACTGGCTGCTGGCCGCAATGGTCGCTCCGGAAAGAGCAATTCCTGTAGGCGCGGTCAGCGTCAGCGTTCCGCCGCAGACCGTCGCGGAAGCGTTGGCAACTGTCAGGCCCGTGGGCAGCGTGTCAGTAAATGCCACGCCGGTCAGGGATACAGCGTTTGCCGCTGGATTGGTAATGGTAAACGTCAGCGATGTGGTTGCGTTCAGGGCAATCGCCGCCGGATTGAAGACCTTGGCAATCGATGGCGGCGCGACAACGTTGATGCTGGCTGAAGCTGTTCCGCCGGTACCGCCTTCGGTCGAAGTCACGTTGCCGGTGGTGTTGTTCTGCGTGCCCGCAGCCGTGCCGGTCACATTCACTGAGAACGTGCAGGAGCTGCTTGCCGCCAGAGTCGCGCCGGTAAGGCTGATCACGTTGGTCGCTTGAGTCGCTGTGATTGTGCCGCCGCCGCAAGTTCCGGTCAAGCCATTGGGTGTCGAGACCACCAGGCCCGCCGGCAGCGTGTCACTGAAGCCGATGCCGGTCAGCGTGGTCGTAGTGTTGTTGTTTTGAATCGTGAAAGTGAGCGAGGTGGAACCGTTCAGCGGAATGCTGGCTGCTCCGAATGCCTTGATAATCACCGGCGGCCCTGCCACGGTAATGCTGGCGTTGGAAGTATTTCCGGTACCGCCTTCGGTCGACGTCACTTGAACGCTGTTGTTCTTCACGCCTGCGGTGGTGCCAGTCACATTCACTGAAACCGTGCAGGATGCGCTGGAAGCCACAGTGCCGCCGGAGAGACCCACGGAGCCTGAACCGCCTACCGCCGTTGCCGTGCCGCCGCAAGTGTTGTTCAGGTTGGGCGTGGCTGAAACCACCAGGCCGGCAGGAAGATTGTCAGTGAAAGCAACACCGGTCAACGCGAGCGTGGTGTTCGGGTTATTGATGGTGAAGGTAAGCGAGGTGGTTCCATTCAGCGGAATGCTGGCCGCGCCAAATGCCTTGGTGATCGTCGGCGGCGTGGCCACGGTCAGATTGGCGGTCGCGGTGTTGCCGGTGCCGCCGTTCGTGGAAGTGACACTGCCGGTGGTGTTCGTGTATTGTCCCGAAGCCGCGCCGGTCACGGTGACGCTGAACTGGCACTGGCTGTTGACGGCAATGGTTGCGTTGTTCAAAGTAATGCCGGTCGGGGCCGTTGTAGTCAAAGTTCCGCCGCAAACAGTTGCGGAAGCATTGGCAACGGTAAGCCCTGTCGGCAGAGTGTCAGTAAACGCAACGCCGGTCAGCGGATCAACATTGGCCGCGGGATTCGTAATCGTGAACGTCAGTGATGTGGTGGCGTTCAGCGCGATCGTTGACGGATTGAATACCTTGGCGATCGAGGGTGGCGCTTGAACCTTAACGCTGGCCGTAGCTGTTCCGCCTGTGCCGCCCTCCGTCGAAGTCACGTTGCCGGTGGTGTTGGTCTGCAAGCCGGCGGCGATGCCGGTCACGGTCACCGAGAATGAGCAGGAAGAACTTGCCGGAATCGATCCGCCCGACAGGCTGATGACATTGGTGCCCTGCGTTGCGGTAATCGTACCCGCGCCGCAGCTTCCTGTTAGGCCGTTCGGCGTGGCCACCACCAGCCCTGCCGGCAGCGTGTCACTGAATCCGACGCCCGTCAGCGCGATCGTCGTATTGTTGTTCTGAATGGTGAAGCTCAAGTTGGTCGAGCTGTTCAGCGGAATACTGGCTGCGCTGAATGCTTTGATGATCACCGGCGGAGCCACAACCGTGATCGATGCATTCGAGGTATTGCCGGTTCCGGCATTCGTGGAAGTCGCCTGGACGCTGTTGTTCTTTACGCCCGCAGTCGTGCCCTGTACGTCCACAGAGATCGTGCAGCTCGCGCCCGGCGCCAGGCTCGCGCCGCTCAGGCTGACGGAAGAAGATCCATTCACCGCGGTGGCCGTGCCGCTGCAGGTGGAGTTGAGATTACCTGGCGTGGCCACGACCAGGCCCGCAGGCAGGTTGTCAGTAAAGGCAACGCCATTCAGGGTCAAATTCGCATTCGTGCTGCTCAGCGTAAAGGTCAGGCTGGTAGTGCCATTCAGCGGAATGCTGGCCGCGCCAAAAGCCTTCGTAATAGCCGGCGGATTGATGACCGTCAGGCTGGCTGAAGACGTGGAGAGCGCGCCCGTGCCCGCCGCCGTGGAATTAATGGTAACGCTATTGTTGTAGACGTTATCCGTTGGGCTTGAGACTTTTACCGTGATGGTGCACGAGCCCACCGGCAGGCTGGCATTGGAGTAGCTGA
Organism: Terriglobia bacterium; assembly: GCA_020072585.1. Lineage (GTDB taxonomy): Bacteria > Acidobacteriota > Terriglobia > Terriglobales > Acidobacteriaceae > Angelobacter. Next base: position 51,653 of record JAIQGL010000025.1, read on the forward strand.
TGCTGCCCGATCCTGCAACTGCCGTTACCACACCGGTGCACGTATTCGTGACACCTGGCGTAGCCGCCACAACCAATCCCGCCGGCAAAGTGTCGGTGAAACTTGCGTCCACCGGGATCACGTTCGGATTATTGACGCTGAAAGTCAGGGTAGATGAAACATTGGTCGCGACCGTCGTCGGGTTGAAGCTCTTTACGATCTGGAGCGGCTCCAGGATGATGATGCCGACATTGGCTGTGCCTCCGCTTGACGCAGCCAGCCCCGCCGCTGTGGTGTAAGTAAAAGTTGTCGTGGTAGGCGTAGCTAAAATTAAGAACGTTCCGTTGTAGCCCGCAACGCCTACGCCCGAAATCACCACAGTCTCGCCAGCCGCGAAATTATGCTTGCCCACGGTGGTGATGGTCGCTGTTGTGCCGGCTTCAGTCGCACTGGCAATCAGATTGGAGTTGGCCGAGACCACCCCCTGGTCCACGGTAGCGTGGGCAGAGCCTCGTCCGCTGGTGCCGCCCGCATTGAATGTAGCCGTCGCCTGAGCGCTGGCGTTCAGGGTCTCCGGCTGCGCCTGCGGGATACTCCCCAGCACGGGATTATCAAATGTAATGGGCAATCCAATGATTCTGTCGAGATTGGCCAAAGCAACGGACGCGCCAAGATTGTCAGTGCTCATGTCACCGGTCAATGTGGAACTTTGATTAATGCGGATGATGGCCTGCGATGCGCTGTGCGTCAGAACGATAAAGGGAGAGAAGGTCGTGGTTCCGCCGCCGCTGGTGTTGATCGTTGTCGCTGCGGCGTTGGTTCCCCACCAGACATCGGTGGCGCTGATGCTGGTGCCGCCATTCTTGAGATTGCTTCCCACTCCTGTGGCAGAGTTACCGGCCAGGCGGCTGAACGTCATGGTCAGCGGGCCTGCGGCGTTGGGAAAGGTGCCGGCATTGCCGTTCGAAATTCCGCCGCCGTTGCCGGTAGCGCTATTGCCGGTGATGGTGACATGGTTCAGAGTGGCATCACAGATCAATGTGGCAGGACAGCTGGCGGGTGGAAAGTTATTAATATAGAGTCCGCCACCGTCTTGTGCTGCCACCGGATTGGTGCCGTCTGTACCGGCAACGTTGTTGCTGATGACGGTTCCCTGGTCGATCAGCAGTCGCGCCTGGGTCTGCATGCCGCCGCCAAAGCCCGCTGCTTTGTTCCCGGAAATGGTGCTCGAATGAATTATGGTTTCCGGGTTTCCGGTGAAATTCCCGTTGGGGAAGAAAGCCATGATGCCGCCACCCTGGCCCTTCTGGCCGCCTATCACCTGGGTCGCGTTATTGTTCAGCACCTTGCTGTTGGTCATCACCATGCGGGTGTCATTGCTCAGCGCAATTCCGCCGCCGGCACCGGAAGAAGGATTATCTACCGCCGAGTTGTTCTGGATGGTGCTGCCGGTAATGGTGACGAACCCATTGTTATTGTGATTCAGGAAGTTGAAGGCGACGAGCCCGCCACCGCCACCCTGAAGAGTAGCGCAATTCTGAATGATGACGTTGGTCAGCGTGAGATTGGCGTTGCCGCTGGTGCCGGTATCAAATTCCATGCAGCCGCCGTCACCGTCATTGCCATGCACACCGTGGTTGACGCCATTTTGAATGATCACATTGGAAATGCTGGCAGTGGCATCGGAGAGGATCAAAATGTCCTCATTGACGGCGATGATCATATCCACGCTATTACCGCTGGTAAGAGTTCCCCACGTAATGATGGAGGTTGGATTACCGCTGCCGTCTACGGCTCCAATGATATTGACCGAATCATTGATGTTCAGGGTACCGTTCGCGGCATCATAGGCCGGGCTTGCGATACGGCCTTTCGTGAGCGTATAGGTTCCGGCCACCAATTGAATATTATCGGTTCCAACCGCATTATTGGCCTTGAGCACGGCCTCACGCAGACTGCATGAGCTGGAAACATCTGCGTTGCTGACATTGTTACAAGTGCTTGCAATAGCTCCCGGAGCCGGGTCATCCAATCGATTCACGAAGAACGTTGGATCAGGAATCGGCATCAGCATTGAGGGCGCAGCTTCGCCCTGATGGATCGCCAGGACTCCGGGCCGTCCGTCTATGTTGAGGCGCATAGGCAGAGCGTTGATGGGAGAGCCTGTGTACGGTTTGATCGATACCTGTCCGGGAACAAACGTTTGCGCTCCAGGCTGCCCGTCAGGATGTGAAATCACAGCCATCTGGCTGTTGCCTGCGTTGAGCCACATGATGTCGTCGCCGCCATTGGACGAAACTCGAGTGCGGAAAAACACGGGATTCTGGCCAGGGGCAAGAGTGCCAACGCCGGGGAACGTATCTACAATCTTCCACCCAGTTGGGAAGGTGGCGAGCGGCCCCATGGGAGGCACTTGATGAAGCACCTTGGCCTGCCGGATTGCGCCGAATTCCTCAACCGTATAGGTGCGCGGATCGAATTCGCTGCGAGCGGCGATCTGCACGCTGCCATCGGCTGCCAGCACGGCGATCTGCATTCCGCCGCTGCGGTCAAAAATAAACGAGCCCAGAGCAAAGGCGCGAACTGAAACCGGCAGGGAAACCGGCACTACCTGCATGGAAGAAGAGCGCAGGATAAAAATTTGCCCGCCGGCCAAAAAGGCGGCGTCCCGGCCTTTACCGCCAAAATTGGCGAAATCGATGCTCGATGGCGCTGCGCTCAGCGGGAACGTGCCTGTTACTGCGAGCCCCCGGAACGAGCCGGCCATCGCAACCAAAGAAAATGAATTTCCAGTGCCCTTTGTGCCAACAAGCACGGTGGTAAATTGCCCGGAAGCGCCGAATTCACCTGCGGCCAGGGCCGTAACTCCGCCCTGGAGAGCTATTGTTTGCGGATCGCCGAAGCCCCCTTTGCCATCACCGGGAAAAACAGAAAGCGCGTTCCCGCCCTTCGCTGCCACTACCATGTCCTGATTGCCATTCCCCTTGAAATTGCCCAGAGCAATGAAGTCCGGAGAAAACGGCACCGTGAAGGTATTGGCATTCTGCAAAAACGGCGCCGGGAACTCGCTGCGGCCAATGGCCTGCAAGGAAGCGTCGCTCTGTGGCGCGAAGGCGTCAAGGTTGCCGCGATGCACGGCGATCACGCCGCCGCCCGGCACGCGATAACCGACCAGAAGGTCATCCACGCCATCCCCATCGATGTCGCCGGAGGTCATTGCAACTGGCTGCGATGCCCCTGTCATTGCGCTCGCCGCCGCACCGGTATGGGCAACCGACATACGCTGGTTGTCCTGTAGCCAGATCTTGGGGCCGCTCGGAGCTTGCTGCAAGGCTGCCGCAAACAGATAACTTCCCAATCCGCCCAGAATCAGGAACAGAACAAGAATGGAAGCAGATTGAATTTTGGCAATAACGCGGTTGCAGATAGGTAGAGACCTTCTTCTCACGGGTAGAACTCCTTGCGATTAGCTTCTGCTTGTGGGGGTCCGGAAGTACACGTGTTAGGCTTAAAAGCCACTAGGAAGCACAGTCCCCCCTCCGAACATCGGTGGACGGAGCCTCAAATTGAATCAGTTGAACGCCTGGGGGTGTGTTTTGTTCCAACGATTGTACTCTGCTTCGAATGCAAGTGATTGTCAAGAAAAAAGCCCACTTAAGGACCTGGGGGAATGGGCAAAGGTAACTTTGGGTGTTAAAAAAATTAGGTGTTAAAAAAATTTCATATATTTTCTATCTTCAAATTATTTATAAAACCGCCTGTATCTAGAAAAGACGAGTTTGGCTGCCGCTTTTCGCGGAATGAGTACTAAAGTTTTCTAAGAAACCAACAATCCTGCTGGAAATCCTCTCTCTGAACAGTTACCATCAATTACTTTTGTTCCACGCCCCAAGGTATGCCCGCACGATGGAGCGGGGTTGCTCCCCCTAAAAAATGATTCCCAAAATGGGAACTACATAGCGTTTTGAGCATTCATGCTCTTGAATAGCGGAGGTGTAACTTGTCATTTTCCAGACGGATGTTTCTGCGTCATGGTGTTTTCGCGGCGGCTGCGGCTTGCGCCAGTAGTCCTTTGCTCGCATTGGGTAATCGGCGACCCATTGGGGGCAATGAAGAAGCAGGGCCTTTGCAAAAAAGCCCTTCGTCCAAATCAGGTAACTGGCAGGACCACGCTTCGGCGCTGGATAACCTGGACCGCACAGCTTTCGCCGGCGCCGTGGGCACAAATTTTAAGGTCTTTCTCTCTGCGGATAATTCGTCACCAGTGTGGGTAACATTGCTTGCCGTTCAGGACCTGCCAAAGATCACGCCTGCCAACGTGGCCAGCTTCGCGGTCATGAACAAGGCATCTTCTTTCACGCCCACCAGCAGCGGATTTGTATTGGTGTTTGCCGGCTCGTCCGCGCTGCCGCAGTCGACGAATCTTTTTGAACATGACGCCCTGGGCCGCTTTGCCCTGTTTACCGTTCCGGAAGGAAATGGGCAGCAGCTTTACACTGCGGTAGTGAACCGTCTGGATGGAGCGCATGTCGTCGCGGTACCCTTCGCCACAGTCAAGGCTGCGCAACAGAACCAGCCTTCTGGCGCAAACAGCACTGGAAACATCGGGAAAATCAGGCCTTCTTCTCCCACTTCATTAACAGATGAAACCCTTTCTCCTGGTCTTTCTGGAAGCCAAGGCGCTCGAAGAGGCGCAACGAGGGATTGAAGTTTTCCACATAGATTGTAACCGGCTTCCCAATCTCGCCCGCCTCACGGAGAAGCCGGCGCAACAGCAATGAGCCAGTGCCCCGGCTGCGATGCTGTGGCAGAACGGTGATATCCAGAATATGCAGCGCGTCTGCGCTGCGGTCCATATAGATCCGGCCCACGGGAGTTTGGTCCACGTAAATAACGTCGTGGCTGGCGCTGGGGAATTCCGCTGCATAGTGCTGCTTCTGCGCCACGTATTGCATCCTGACAAAAGCCTCTTTCTGTTCCGGGCCCCACGGGACCTGCGCCAGTTCCTGCATCCGCGTGGCGGCGTAGACAGACAAGATGAAGTTATCGTCGGCTTCAGTGACCGCACGCAGGGAGATCTGCTCCTCGCGGGTCATGCTTTGCTGTCCGCGGGCGCGGACTTGCGGAAGCGATGAAACACTGATTCGTAGAGGATTCCCTGCGGCTCTGCGCCTATCGCGGTAAGAAAGATCTCAAAACTTCCCAGCTTGTCGTGCTCCAGCCGATGAATACTCTGGGGCAGGCGAGGCGCGGATGGCCCGCGGAAATGGAGCAAAAAAAGCTCGATCTGGGGCGATGTGTCGCCGTGCTTGACCTCAATCAGTTCAAGCGTCATGGGTTCAAGTATCAAGGGCTCCGCGCTGCCTGGCTTGACCTTGAATTGGGTGTGCAACTGCTCAGAGAAAACCTGGGCGTTGAGCTTGTCCAGAGGAGTCAACATGGAAGCGACAGACTATGCAACCACGTCTGTCGCTGTCAATACCCCCGCACCCGCCTTGTCCTGCCTATTGCTTGCGCGTGAGATGAAACACGCCGTGTTCATTGTCTTTTCCATTCTTATTGAAGAACCACTCCTCTGTGAAATGGTCTTTGTCCTGGATCGTCAGCACCATCTTGCGCATGTGCCCATCAGAAGGGCTGGCGAGGTTGGTGGCATCGAGAAAATTGAAGGTAAAGGTCTTGCCGTCATCCGACACCTGGGCCTGCATGCGCGGCTGGTTCTGCGCGGCACAATAGTGCGTCATCATCACGCGGTCCTTGTCCAGGTGATACATCGTGACCATGCTTTCGTGTTCCATGCTCTCCATCAGCACGGAGCCGCCTGAAACCACCTTCAGGGTGATAGTCTGCGGCGGCATATTTTCAGCCTTGAGTTGCCACTCTCCGGCAAGGCTGGTAAGCGATGTAAAGGCGGCAGGCGCGCCGGGAGCAGCGCACCACGCTGGCGCCGCGATGACAAGAATTGCCACAAGCAGGGATCGAACCTTCATTTTGTTCCTCCTGGCGCAGGACTGCGCCTGGTTAAAATATTTCTACCACTATTGGATTACCCGTTTCCCCGAAATCCTTTAACGATGCGCTACGAATCGGCACTCTAAGGTTTCTCTGCGCCTTGCGGCCCGTCCTCAGCCTGTTCCTGCTGCTTGCGCAAGAGCGGAAAAAGGATCACGTCACGAATGGAGCGTGAATCGGTCAGCAACATCGTAAGCCGGTCAATGCCGATGCCTTCACCGCCGGTTGGCGGCAGCCCGTAGGAAAGCGCGCGGATATAATCCTCATCCATCGCGTGGGCTTCTTCGTCACCGCGCTCTTTTTCCTTGAGCTGCTGTTCAAAGCGGCGGCGCTGCTCTTCCGGATCATTGAGTTCGCTGAAGGCGTTGCCGATCTCCAGACCGCCCGCAAAAACCTCAAAGCGCTCCACCCAGTCAGGTTCATCGCGCTTGTTCTTGGATAAAGGCGAGATCGCCACCGGAAAGTCATACAGGATCGTCGGCTGAATCAGATGGTGCTCCGCCACGGCCTCAAACATTGCGGCAATCGTCTTGCCTGCCGGCTCTTTAGGATCGTAAGGCATGTGCGGCGTGTGGCTGGCATTGAGCCGCGCCACCAGCTTGCCCACGGATTCATGCGTGGCGAAATCTGCAATCTCCGGTTTGGGCGCGGCAGCTTCCGGCCAGTATTTGATAATGGCTTCGCGCATGGAAAGGCGCTGCCAATCGGCAAAATCAAATTCTTTGCCATCAAAACTGGCCTTGGTGGTGCCGTTCACGTCACGCGCCGCCTGCGCCAGCATGTCTTGCGTGAGCTGCATCATGTCGTGATAGTCAGCATAGGCCTGATAGAACTCAAGCATGGTAAATTCGGGGTTGTGCTGGGTGGAGATGCCCTCATTGCGAAAGTTGCGGTTGATTTCGTAAACGCGCTCCAGTCCGCCCACCACCAGCCTCTTCAGGTAAAGTTCAGGCGCGATGCGCAGATAAAGGTCGATATCGAGCGTATTGTGGTGCGTAACAAACGGACGCGCCGTGGCGCCGCCGGCGATGGGCTGCATCATGGGCGTTTCCACTTCAATGTAACCGCGAGCGTCCAGGAACCGCCGGATTGACTGTACCACCTTGCTGCGCTTGACAAAGACTTCGCGCACATCCTGGTTCATGACCAGATCGACGTAACGCTGCCGGTAGCGCAGCTCCACGTCACTCAAGCCATGAAATTTTTCCGGCAACGGCAGGTAGTCCTTGGCCAGGAAGGTGATCTCTTCCACGTGGATCGTCAATTCACCGGTGCGCGTGCGGAAAAGATAGCCGCCCACGCCGATGTGGTCGCCCAGGTCAAGAAGCTTGTAGAGCGCAAAACCTTTTTCCCCGACGAAGTCCAGCTTCACATAGATTTGCAGCCGCTGGCCGCCCTGCTGCAAATGCGCAAACCCGGCCTTGCCCTGGAGACGGATCGAGATGATGCGTCCGGCGATTTTTACATTGACGCGGCCTTTTTCCAGTTCTTCGGCGGTATTGTGGCCAAACTCGGCCAGAATCTGCGGTACGGTGTGGGTAAAAGCAAACTTGTGCGGATAGGCCTCCTGGCCCAGGGCTTCAATCTCGCGCAGCTTCTGCTGGCGCAACTGGTAAATGCTCTCTTCAAAAGACACTGTGTCGCTGACCTCGTGGGTGTAAACGGTCGATTATAAATGACGCGGAGCAGCCTCCCGGCATCAGAACTGAATGGAGGAATGCAGGGAATTTTCTTGTATCATCGCCGACAGTATAGGAGGACAAAATGTTAAAAGGTTTTAAGCAGTTCATCCTGCGGGGCAACGTGCTGGACCTGGCCGTGGCCGTTGTAATTGGCGCAGCCTTCGGCGCGGTTGTCACATCATTTGTGACCAATATCCTTACGCCGTTGATCGCCGCTATTGTTGGCAAGCCTGACTTTTCCGCCTTTAACTTCACTATCAACGGAGCGGTGATTTCCTACGGCGTCTTCCTGAATGCCTTGATCTCATTTCTTCTGGTAGCGGCGGCCGTCTATTTCTTTATGGTCGCGCCGATGAATGCCTGGAAAGCGCGGGCCGCCCGCAATGTCATTCCCGCTGATCCCACAAGCAAAAAATGCCCGGAGTGCCTCAGCGAAATACCCATCGCCGCGCGCCGCTGCGCGTTTTGCGCAAGCGTAGTATCCACGACTTCAGCCCCGGGCAACGCTTAGGGCTTTCACCACTGAAGACATGAGAGATTACATAGAAGAGGAGTAACGCCGCGAAATCGTCCAAGGTAACCGCTCTAGTAGGATTGGCTCCGTAGCAACTTAGCCGAAGGCCCAGCGTTGTTCTTTCTTCATCAAGTCCTCTGTTGTGAGGTTTCTTCACAATTCCCTCATGGCTGAAAATAGCCACCCGCGCTGGTTGAAATTCACCGGTAATCACGGTTGGGCGGCTTGCCTCGCATTGCAACTGCTTGAAAATACAGTTGTTATCTCTCCCGCCCACTGGCATGAGGGTTGCTTAACCTTAACCCCGAGGGATCAATCTCTATGCTCAAGCGTTCGCTGGTAGTCTGTCTGCTATTTGTAGTTTGCCTGCCTGCATTGGCCAAGCCCAAGAAAAAGATGTATGCCAATGGAGCCACCGATTTATTTACCGCTGCACTGCGCACGGCGCGTGAGCGCCACGTCGTCACTTACGTCGACGAACAAATGCTCATGTTCACCTTCCAGACCGGACACTCTTTCTTTTCCAAGGGATTTGTCGCTAATGCCTCCATTGAACCGCAGGATGACAACCGCGCCACGTTGATCATCAACGTGCAAACCAAAGACGGTGAAGTCGCATGGGGCGCGGGTGACCGCATGGCCGACAAGTTTTTTGACCAGGTAAAAGAAGAGCTGGCCGGACAAGTCAAACAGAAGTCTGCCATTAAGGCCGACCAGGCCAACATACCTGTGGCGCCACCAAAAGCGGTTCCACCGGAACCTTCCCTGACATCTCCAGCCAGATCGGGCGTTGGCACGGTGATTCTGTCAGCCACGCCGGAGAATGCTGAAGTCGCCGTGGACGGCAATTTTGTTGGCAATGCTCCGGTCAATCTGAAGCTGACGCAGGGCAAGCACACGATTGTGGTAACGGCCCGTGGATATCAGGGCTTGACGCGTGAGATCACGATCATGCCTGACTCCGAAGTGCGGCTGACCGCACAACTGGAACGATAACCCATAACCAATGAACCATTCACCTGTGAACGGCGCGGTGGACCGATGACCGCCGCTTTCGTTTAGCGATCAAGATGGAAATTCACAAAGATGGTTGTCTCCACCTCAACCGGCACTCCACTCAGCATGTAAGGCCGGTAATGCCATTGGCGCACGGCATCGATTGCGGCGCTCACGAGAAAAGGATGTCCTTCCACGAGTTGAAGGTTGGCAATGCTTCCATTCGTGGCGATAACCGCCCGCAACTGTACCGTGCCCTGGACCCGCGATCTCCGGGCGATGATTGGATAGACAGGCTCAACTCTGTTTTCAAGCAGCCCTAAAGAGACGCCCTGCGAAACTTTGAGTCTTTTGGGGATCTCAGAAGCAACTGGCGCCGGTCCATGATTGGTCGCGGCGATAAGACTTCCAATCACGCCTCCAGTCTGGCCGCCGGGAACTCCGCCCACCACGCCTCCCGCAACACCCATCGCCGGAGGTGGAGCTTCTTCCTCCTTAATCATCTGCACTTTTTTGGGGATCTTGCTGGGCGTGAGCAATTGACCATTGATGATCTGGCTCACCCTCTCCATGGCCTTCACCGGAGCAGCCGGTGGTGGCGGTGGAGGCGGCGGTGGAGGAGCTACCAGAAATGTGGTTAATTGCTGCGTTGGCAGCACGTCAGTAAACCACAACGGCAAAAGAATAAGGACAAGGACAATGGTTGACTGAATGATCACGGAGACCAATGCGGTGCCTCTCCTGCGTCTCCGGTCAAGGCCAGAGGGCTCCAGAAAGCTGTCTGAAAATAGCTGACGATGAGGAGTGTAAGTAGAAACAGCTGGCACGAGCGCAAGGGACGCGCTCCCGGGTTGCAGGGCTTCTTTCTTATCTTTCTTATTAAGGACGGCGGTCGCATTCATGATGGATAACCCCCTGCCATCAGTTCGAATCAAAATTTTCTTCTCTTAGGCCGCAGCATGGCTGTGATCACGGTCACGCTCGATGGGTGATTTGGAGAGATTTCGCCTTGCGGTCAACCTGACCGCAGCCGCCTTCCCTGCCTATTCAGCGGTTACGAATGTAGGCCATCACGGGCTGAGGTCTCGATTCCATGCCGGCACCCCATGCCTTGACAGCGCCAGAAGGTACTTCTAATGTGGAGGGTTTTAACCACGGAAGAAAACTTGGAGAAGACTTATGAAGAAAAGATTGGCCCTGGTAGTTGTGTTGCTGGCCGGCTCAATGGCATTTGCGCAGGCGAAAAAAGCGGCCCCCGCAGATCCATGGGTGGGCGACTGGAAGCTGGATGTAAGCAAATCAAAATTTCACAATCCCGGCCCCAGGGAAGAAACATTGACTGTGGCCGCCGCGAACAATGATGCGGTGAAGTATTCCATGAAAGGCACGGATCCGGCCGGGGCGGCCTACACGGAGGCATATGAAGGCAAGCCCGACGGCAAACCATATCCGCTAACGCGCAATGGCCAGGAAGTAGCAAAGATCAGCTATCATCGCAACACTGATCACAACTCCACCGGAAATGCAACCGTGGTGGATGGCTCAACCTTCACGGAAAACGTCACGCTTTCCGCTGACGGCAAAACAATCACCGTCAAGCAACATCACAAGACAAAAGATAGCGAATACGACGACATTATTGTCTTCACCAAGTAACAGATGTCTGTTGCTTTTGAGCTTGGTCGGCGCGGCACCTGAAGCTGCGCCGATTCTTTTTGGGCGGCGGACGCAATGTCCTCTGAATCGCCGGCCCAGCGGTCAGAGGTATTTTTCTCGCAGCACTGCGGCATGGTGGGCCACGTGTCCGGCAACGATGTAAGCGCACGCTCTCACGGTGAAGGGATTCCCGCTGGCTTTGCCCGTACGCATCCAGGCATCTTCCGGCATGTTGCGGAAAAAGGAGATTGTCGCCAGACGAATCTCGCGGAACTCTTCCACATGGCCTGCCCAGGAAAACTCGTCAGCCTTGCCAGCGTTGGCGGCGACGTCCTGCTCAAAGCTCGGCAACTCGCTGTTGTGTTCGCGCGCGAACCACAAGGCGCGAAAAAGGAAGACGCGTTCCGCGTCATTTACATGGTTCCACATCTCGCGGATAGTCCATTTGTCCGGCGCGTAACGGTGCATGGATTTCTCTTCTGACACGCGGTGCAGAAGCGGAAGCGTTTCGTCCAACTGGTTCTGCAGGGCATGAACAATATCGTCGCCAGAAACGCGGTTGATGTATCCAAAATAATAGGGAGCAGCTTCGTTTGATTCAGGGCGGCCGATCATAAGAATAATTTTAGCAGTTCGCGACGAGCAGCTTGCTGAACGCGGCACTGCGCCAAGGCTTAGCCCAGTTGCGTGCTCTGCCTGCAATCCGGGAAAATAACGGCATGTTTGGCCGGAACAAACCAACACCGCAGCCCGTGACCAATGGACGGCTTGAGATTGAGCGCGATGGCCATGTCGCCTATCTTGAGTACACTCTGGCCGGCAAGGTGTTGCAGCTTATTCATAGCGAGGTTCCGGAAGCCCTGCGCGGCAAGGGCCTGGGGTCTGAGTTGGCGCATGCTGCGCTGGAGTGGGCCCGCGAACAGGGACTGAAAGTGGATGTAATCTGCCCTTCGGTCACAGCCTACCTGGAAAAGCACCCGGAGTATGCCGATCTGGTGATGTGATGGAAATCCGCCGGCAGAGGACGGGACAGTTTTGCATTTCACTCTGAGACCGGTCCGTCAGGCAATCGCGGTTTTTTGCCGTGCGATCTCAGACAGCCATTGCGTGCGGTCAAAATACACTTCATTACGCTGAATTTTGCCCGCATCATTCAGTTGTACAAAACACACGCCAATGATCTCCAAAGTCGCGTGTCCCACGGGAACCACTGCGCGCCATTTGTTGAGGAACCCGCCTTCCATGGGGATGCCTTCTAACTGCGTCCACACCCAGGCCGGATTGTAAGACAGCAGTTTCTTGAAATAGGCCAGCAGGGCCTCTTTGCCCCGGACACCGCCAGGAACACCAGGATCAAGGTAAAACGCATCGGCCGAGTAGAAGCTGGCCAGCAGTTCAGGATTGTTTCCTGTCCAGGCCGGAAGCCATTTCTCTGCGAAGGTACGGGCTTCTTGGGCACTCAAAGATTTCATTTGCTGCTCCATATTTTTAGCGTCTGGTTTCAACAATCGGGGCTTGCATAAATTATATTGTTTCACCTTGAAGCCATTATGACCGGAGCCTATTCCTTTGTTTGTGAGTTCTCGTCCACTGACGCGCTTTGTGCACGTCTGAACCAGATAGCATGGCAATGGCGCGTTGGCGACAGCCACTGGTACGGTGATTACGTGGCTACCGTGCCCTTTCCCGGGGTGCGCATCCGCATTGTGGATTTTCCCAAACGCGCCGGCAACGGATGGACCTACGAGTCCGACATCCGCGCCAGTAAAGATTGCAAAACTCCCATGGCCGAAATTGACGCTGCGTACCGCAAAGTGCTGGCCCAGCTCCCGGCGCACGACATTAAGGAAATCGAGTGGTTTGATTAGGGCGCACCTCCGGACATTTGTTTTTTTAGCGCCCGGGGAGCAGGCCGCATCAACCATGGCTCTTTCTCCGCGCCCCCGCCTCTCCCTTCGCGGTTGATCCTTGTTCCTATCTCGCCACGTTACAATAGATGAGTGATGCCAACCGGCTCTGAAATTCGCGAGAAATTCCTGCGCTTCTTTGAAAGCAAAGGCCACAAGCGCGTGCACTCATCGTCACTGGTGCCTGCCAACGATCCCACGCTGCTCTTCACCAACGCGGGCATGAACCAGTTCAAAGATGTCTTTCTGGGCATGGACAAGCGCGACTACAACAAGGCCGCCACGTCACAAAAGTGCGTCCGCGCCGGCGGCAAGCACAATGATCTGGAGAACGTGGGCTTCACCAAGCGCCATCACACCTTCTTTGAAATGCTCGGCAACTTCAGCTTCGGCGCCTACTTCAAGGCTGAAGCCATCTCTTATGCCTGGGAGCTGGTAACGGCATCAGACTGGTATGGTGTAAATCGAGACAAGCTCTACGTGACCATCTTCAAGGGCGAGCAGGGCATCCCGCGCGATGACGATGCGGAAAAACACTGGTTGGCCGTAGGCGTCCCCAAAAAACGCATCTTCGATCTGGGCATGAAGGACAACTTCTGGTCCATGGGCGATACTGGCCCTTGCGGTCCGTGTAGCGAGATCCATTACGACATGGGAGTTGCGGCTTCCGATGATGGCCATGCTGACTGCAAGTTCCCCTGCGACTGCGGGCGCTACGTGGAGATATGGAACCTGGTCTTCATGCAGTTTGACCGCGACAATACTGGAACACTCAACCCGCTGCCCAAGCCCTCCATTGATACCGGCATGGGGTTGGAGCGAGTCACAGCGGTACTCCAGGAGAAGCTTTCAAACTACGATACGGATCTCTTTATGCCTCTGCTGGAGGCCGCTGCACGGCTCACCGGAGTCGATCTCAACAAAGAGCTGGCGGCGGAAAAGGGCTCGCGTTCAGCGGCAAGCTTGCGCGTGGTGGCAGATCACGCTCGGGCCGTGACCTTTCTTCTTTCGGATGGCGTGCTGCCCGCGAATGAGGGCCGTGGTTATGTGCTGCGCAAGATCCTGCGCCGCGGTATCCGCCATGGACGGCTTCTGGGCGCTGCCAAGCCGTTCATGCATGAGATGGTGATGGCCGTCCGCGATCTGATGAAGGATGCTTATCCTGAACTCATAGAAACAGCGGAGCGCATCTCGAAGATTGTCTTTGAAGAAGAACGCCGCTTTGCGCACACGCTGGATGCTGGTCTTGCCCGGCTTGAGGCCGACCTGTTGGCGTTGCGCAAGGAAAGAGCGGACAGCCAGCGCATTGCCCTGGCGCGCGATCCCCTGGGCGAACAAGGTCTCTCTCGTGCCGAGTTGGCCCAGCACCAGTACCAGAGCGCGCGGGAGCTGCGTTATCGCGGCGAAGACGCTTTCAAGCTGTATGACACCTTCGGCCTGCCCTTTGACTTCATCATGGATACCTGCCGTGACGCCGGCATCAGCGTGGACGTGGAGGGCTTTGAGCGCGCCATGGAAGCGCAGCGTGAACGCGCCCGCGCTTCATGGAAGGGCGGCTCCAAACAAACGGCCTCACCCGTTTACCGCGACCTGAAGAAGACCGAGTTTGAAGGCTATCGCACCACACGCTCCAAAGGCAGTGAGGTGCTTGCCGTGGTGAAAGATGGGCGCGGCATTGAAGTGCTTAACCCCGGCCAGGATGGCGAGATCGTACTCGATCACACGCCGTTCTATGCCGACTCCGGAGGCCAGGTAGGCGACGTCGGCATCCTTTATGACGACAAGCACACCGCCATTGTTGCCGAGGTAAACGGCTGCTACATGCCGGTGCAGGGCGTGCGCGCCCACAAGGTGAAAGCCCGCCTGCCGATCACCGTGGGTATGAGAGTTGATCCTGTGGTCCATAGTGAAGTGCGGGATTCAACCATGCGCAATCACACCGCAACCCACCTGCTGCACGCCGCGCTGCGGGAAACGCTGGGCGGTCACGTGAAGCAGGCTGGATCACTTGTCGATCCCAGCCATCTGCGCTTTGATTTTTCGCACTTTGCCGCCGTGGCCGACGAAGAGTTGCAGGACATTGAAGACCTGATGAACAAGCATGTCCTCCGCAATACTCCGGTGGATACCATTGAGAATGTCCCGATCGACGTTGCCATCAATGAATACAAGGCAATGGCGCTGTTTGGTGAAAAGTATGGCGAGCGCGTGCGCGTGGTCAAGATCGGCGAATTTTCCACGGAGCTCTGCGGCGGCACGCATACCCGCGCCACCGGCGAAATCGGCCTGATTAAGATCCTGAATGAAGGCAGCGTGTCTTCGGGCGTCCGGCGCGTGGAGGCCATCAGCGGCGAAGGGTCGCTCAAGCACTTCCGCCTTGACCACAAGTTGGAAAACGCGGTGTCTTCGCTGATCCCGCAAACGAAATCGCATACCCCGGCGGAAGCTCTGCGCTCTGAGCTGGACAAGAAAGACGCCGAGATCAAAAAGCTGCAAAAAGAGCTGGAGCAGATGCGGATGAAGTCCGCGGGTTCGCAGGTAGCTTCTGTGGGAGAAACAGCCCGCAACATCAAAGGCGTGAAAGTCGTGGCCCAGCGCGTGGACAATCTGGATCGCGGACAAATGCGCACGCTAGTGGACAATATGCGCAACAAACTGGGATCCGGCGTGGTGGTCCTGGGCTCGGTGCAGGATGGCAAGGTCGCTCTGATCGTCGGCGTCACGGCCGACCTCACCGCGCGCGTGCAGGCCGGCAAGGTGATCAAGCCGGTCGCGGAAAAAGTGGGTGGCTCCGGCGGCGGACGCCCTGATATGGCTGAGGCCGGCGGCAAAGACCCGGGGCAGCTCGATGCCGCGCTGAATGAAGCTTATGCGGCGGTGGAGGGGTTGCTGAAGTAGTGTGTTCGCCGCAGATTTGCGCAGATCAACGAGATTAAAAAACTGGGCCGCGAATCGACGCGAAAAAGCGCGAATAGCTCGAGAAGCCCGAAACTGTACTGAGAACCCAATTCGCGTTCATTCGCGAGAATTCGCGGCAAGTTTCCAATCTCTGAGCCTTCAGTGCGCCACCCTGCCCCAGGCATAAAACGCGGAAAGCAGGATCATTTCCAGGGTCGCCAGCGCATAGAAAACAACTCTTACTCGTTTATTGATCGTCATGCCTGTTGAACGGGTGCCATGGCCTCTCCTTGCAGGATAATTACTTAAGTTTTGTAAGCAGCCGGCATCTCATCCCCGCGTGATCAACCGCCCCTGCCGGTATTTCTAAGGGTTTTACCAGTGTTTCCCGGATGTTCACCCCCTAGATTCGTCTGGTTTTAGCCGATTGCCGCCGGTTAAGAACCGTCATATAATCCATATCCTCTGGCAAGTTTCTCTAGTATCAGGTTGGGTAAAAGGTGTTGGGCCTTCAGTGAGGTGGCGTGTGCCGCCGAAAACTGATATTTAGAGTGTAACCCGATGAAAAAACACCTATTTACCATCCTGATCGGCGCCACGTCGATGGTAGCTAGCAGCCCAGTCCGTGCGCAGAGCATCATAGCTACTCACGATGCCTACGGCCACACTGTCTGGGTCGCCGGTGACGAGGCCAAGCCTCAATCGAAGCCGCAAACCCAGGAAACTTCCGCCGCGTCCGGCCCAGCCACGCAGCCTGTTTCCAGCCCTGAATCGCCTTCGCGTTACAGCGGACTGGTTTACTGGAGCAACAAGGAACACCGCTGGAAGGCAGTTCCGCTGGCATCATCTGCCACCATGAAAGCAGCACGGCGCGCGGCCCAGGAAGTAAATGACATGGTAGGACCGATCAGTAAAAGTGACAGCAGGGCGCTGATGCTCTCCCGTCCGGTCAACCTGAAATCGGACAACCTGACCGAGATCCGCCCGATTGACTCAGCGGCCGTGGACAAAGCGATTGACAGCGCGGCGCAGCGCCATGGCGTGGACCCCAACCTGGTGCGCGCGGTGGTGAAGGTGGAATCGAACTTCAATCCGCGGGCAGTTTCGCGCAAGGGGGCCATGGGACTGATGCAGCTCATGCCCTATACCGCGAAGTCACTCAAAGTGGACAACGCTTTTGATCCGCACCAGAACATTGACGCGGGCGTTCGCCACCTGAAGAGCCTTCTGGAAAACTATAACGGGAACGTGGAACTCTCGCTGGCGGCCTATAACGCCGGCAGCGGAGCGGTGAGGAGAAACGGCGGCATTCCGCCATACCCTGAAACGCGCGATTACGTGAAAAAAATCACTGACATCTATCACGGGGCCTCCCTGCGGCCGCGGCTGATTGAGACACGTGACGCGGACGGGCACCGTATGTTTTCCAACAACGACTGACGCGGATTCGGGTTTATTCTGTAGGTGCTTTGAAGATTGTGGTAATGAACATCGGACCCAGGAATTTCTCGCGGAACTCCCTCACGCGAAAAGCGGCGGCCTGCGCACTGGCATGCCTGCTGCTGGCGCCGGTGAGCACCTTTGCGCGCACCGTGGCCCAGAAGAAACAGGCTGCACGAGCGCAATTTGAAACCGCTGAACGGCTGCGCGACGGGCTGGAAGGCAAGGCTGAAGCGCAACGCACACGCGCTGACTACCAGAAAGTAATCGAGGCCTACCGCAAGGTCTATTACACTGCGCCAAGCCTGGCCAAGGCCGATGCAGCCGTGCAGGCAGTAGCGGAGTTGCTTGAGGACCAGGGCCGCATTCTGAACGATCCCAAGAGCTTTAAAGATGCGATTGGCCAGCTGGTTTTCCTGCGCCGCGAATATCCCGGAAGCAAGCACCGCGCTGAAGCCCTGTTCACCATCGCGGAAATCTACCGCGACGATCTGGACGATGGCAAGCAGGCCAAGGCGACGTTTGAAGACTTTCTGAAGCATTATCCCGGCAATTCGCACGCGCAGGAAGCGCGCAAAGCCATCGCGGAGATCGACAATCCGTCAGCGGCCAGAAGCCCCTTCAAGGCCAAGGCGGCGAAACGGGACCGCCCGGTGAGGCCAAAGAACCTGCGCGCGGCAGAAGACGCACCCGGGGGTAGATCTGAAAGAGGTGCGTCTGAACGGGGTTCGTCCGAAAGAGCCGCGTCTGACAAGGTTGCGCCCGATAAAACTCCAGCGGATGACGCAATGGCCGCTGCGCCCGTGCAGCAACTGGAAGTCTCTGCCAGCAGCACGGAAGGGCAGACGCATCGCATGCCCCGGCTCACCGGCATTCGCCACTGGTCCACGGGAGATTACACGCGTGTTGCCATTGATCTGGAGCAGGAAGTGAAATACCAGGCCGGGCGCGTGCCCCATCCTGACCGGATCTTCTTTGATCTTTATGGCACCAAGCTCGCATCAGAACTCATAGGCAAGAGCTTTGAAGTGGATGCCGGCTTTCTGCACAAGATTCGCGTTGCTCAATACAAGAGCAACATGGCGCGCGTGGTGCTTGATGTTGACGATGTCGCCGAGTACTCCGCGTTCCTGCTGCCCAATCCTTACCGGCTGATCATTGACATTCACGGCAAGCTTCCTCCTAACAAGGTTGCGGGGAACCCCAAGCCTGCTCCGCAGGAGACCAGGCCGATTGCACCGGAAACAAAACCGCCGTCAGCAAATGCTGACTCAGGGCAGGACGTTACCGTAACCAGCATCAAGCCGCCGGCAAATAAGACTTCCACACCGCAGCCTTCTACCGACGCTGCTACTGCCATTCAGCAAGCTGAAGCAAGCAAATCCGGCCCCTTCCGTGGACAGGGCAAAGACAGAGATAAGGACAAAGAGCGCGTGGTAACACAAACCACGGCTGAAATCGCCAAGGTAGTGGCCCCCAGAATCGTTGTCGACGAGGGCGGGCTTGAAGATCCAGGCCGCGCCGCCGGCCAGCCCACCAGCGGGCCGATGTTTGAATCCATCTCTCCCAAGGAATCCAGCAGAAACAAGAAAAAGAGTGTCGACACAACGGCCCACGCTTCCTTAGCTACCACAACTACCACGCACACGGCTGCGCCCACGGCATCCGGCGAGCGTTCGCTCATCCGCGCTCTGGGCCTCAAGATCGGCAAGATTGTTGTGGACGCAGGCCATGGCGGACATGACACCGGGACCATCGGCCCCAACGGATTGGCAGAAAAAGACCTGGTACTGGACGTCGCATTGAAGCTGGGCAAGCTGCTGGAAGACAAGCTGGGCGCCGAGGTGGTTTACACGCGTGACGATGACACGTTCATTCCGCTCGAAACGCGGACCGCCATCGCCAACAAAGAGCAGGCTGATCTGTTCATCTCCATTCACGCCAACTCGTCTGACGATCCTTCAGCGCGCGGCGTGGAAACTTATTACCTGAACTTCACCAGCCGGGCCGATGCCCTGGAAGTGGCAGCGCGTGAAAACGCCGTCTCAGAGCAGTCCATCCATGAGTTGCAGGACCTGGTGAAGAAAATCGCCTTGAAAGAGAAGATCGGGGAATCACGCGAGTTTGCAGTGGACGTTCAACGTTCGCTTTATGCAGGCCTCAGCGCCAAGAGTCCCAGCCTGCGCAATCGTGGCGTAAAGAAAGCCCCGTTCGTAGTACTGATTGGCGCCAACATGCCTTCCATCCTTGCCGAGGTTTCTTTCGTCAGCAATCCTGATGATGCCAAAAAGCTGAAGACCACTGATTACCGCCAGCGCATTGCAGACTCACTCTACAGAGGCGTGGCCAGATACGTGAACAGTCTAAGCGGAATCAAGGTGGCCTCCAAAAACAGCGGCGCCAATGCCGGCACAGAGCGGACGACTTCAGTAGCGGCCGTAAAGTAAACGCTCTTCTGGCACACTCATTTGAGGTCCGGCGGAAGCCACTTCTCTCTCGCTTCCTGTGAATTGACTCGCTCCCGGCTGTAATACTCAAAAGGCAAATTTTTGTCAGCGAGTTCGCTCTGGACCTTTCTCACCGATTCTTCCAGGCATAAGCGGCAATCAAGCCTCATCTGGATCTGTTGCAGCCAGAACCAGGTCAGCGTCTCATGATACAAGCCGCTCACGTGGTGATGCTGCGCAAACCGTTTCAGGCTGGCTCGCATGCGATCCATTGCGGCATCAAAATCCCCCGCGCACAGGTAGACCACGGCCACGGTCAGGTGGTCGCGGTGATGGAACTCCTCTTTCGGCAGCAGGCAGCGCTCCAGCCGGTCGACCAGGGTAAGTATCTCAGCATCGGTCATATCTTTTTTCTCCAAAATCGGCTCCAAAGAAAAACGCCCGCCGGCAAATGAGCCGACGGGCGTGATTTGTGTTCACTTCCAGAATAGCCGAGAATTCAATGGAGATCAAGACAATGAAGGACCGTCTGGAGAAAAAGTTGCCTCAAAACTTTCCGCCCTCACACCATTGCCTCACTTCATCGTCAACAGAAAATATCTGCTTCGCATTCTGACTGAACCGCTGCTCCAGTTGATACGCCATCTTCTCCAGCGGGATCTCTTCGTAGCTTCCACCCTGAATAAACCCGCTCATATAGCGCACCGCAAACTCCTTGACGCCCAACTGAGTGTACTGGACCACGTGGACGAGCTCATGGAAGAGCAGCGCATCCGTGAACTCCTGGTGAGAAACAATTACGTCCACGTACGTAATCGCCGCCATCTCAGAGAAGTCCGGCAGGTTACGAAATCCCATCAGCTTGGCCATGGAATACATGGAAGGATTCGGCACGCGCTTGTCCCGCAGCATGCAGAGCCGGGCGCTATCCAGGACCTGCGTGGGAAAGTATGCCTGCATCGCATTGCGCTGAGCTTCCGTGAGAGGTTCGGCCTGCGCCGCATACTTCTTTTTGCTGCTGGTGATGTAGTCCTCAATCATTGAGGCTATTTGCGCGATCATTCCGGGCGAGAGTTTGGATAGGTCCATTGGAGATTGGTAAATGAGTAATTTGGTAAATGAAGAGATTAACAGAATAAAAGCTTCTGGCACTCGGGCATCGAGGGGTTGAGTAATTTTGAAAACAATGGGTCCGGCTTGCGCCGAACACACTTACCCAATCACTAATTTCTAAGCGACACCCATCTCCGCGGCGATGCGTTCAGTCACAAAAGCTTCAATCACGTCACCCTTCTTAACGTCGTTAAAGTTCTGAAGGTTGATACCGCACTCCATACCATTGCGGACTTCGCTGGCATCGTCTTTGAAGCGTTTGAGCGACCCGATTCTTCCCTTGAAAACCTGGACGCCATCGCGCACCAGGCGAACATCGGAGTCGCGTTTGATTGTGCCGTCCAGCACGTAGCAGCCGGCGATGGTGCCTGCCTTGGGTACGCGGAACGTTTCGCGGACCTCGGCGCGGCCCATGTAGGTTTCCTTGATGATCGGTTCCAGCAGTCCCAGCATGGCTTTTTTGATCTGGTCCTGTAATTCATAGATGATCGAGTGGAGGCGGATATCAATCTTCTCCATTTCCGCCAGCTCCTGCGCCTTGCGCTCCGGACGAACGTTAAAGCCGATGATCACCGCATTGGAAGCCGAGGCCAGCAGCACATCATTTTCATTGATGGCGCCAACACCGGTATGCAGAATTTTTATCTTCACCTTCTCATTGGAAAGCTTGGTCAGAGTATCGGCCAGAACTTCCGCTGAACCCTGCACATCGGCCTTAAGGATGATGGGCAGCTCTTTCATGCCGGCGGTCTTGATCTGCTCCGCCAGACCTTCCAGCGAGAGCTTGGAACTCTTGGCCAGCGTGGCTTCGCGGGCGCGTTGTTCGCGGTACTCCGCAATCTGGCGCGCTTTTTCACGGTCAGCCACCAGCAGCATGTCGCCAGACTGCGGCAGTCCTTCCAGTCCCAGCACTTCTACAGGCGTGGATGGAGGAGCTTCTTCCACGGCCTTGCTGCGATCATCGAACATGGCACGCACTTTGCCGAAGGTGTTGCCAACGATAAAGTTGTCGCCCACGCGCAGCGTGCCGTTCTGTACCAGCACGGTGGCAACAACGCCGCGACCGCGGTCGACCTTGGCTTCAACCACGGTGCCCGTTCCCGGACGTTCCGGATTTGCCTTGAGGTCTTGCAGGTCGGCCACCAGGCAGATCATCTCCATCAGCAGGTTCAGGTTGGTGCGCTTCTTGGCGGAGACATCCACAAACACCGTGGTGCCGCCCCAGTCTTCCGGCATCAGCCCGCGGTCCGCGAGCTGTTTCTTTACGCGGTCCGGCAGCGCTTCCGGTTTGTCAATCTTGTTTACCGCCACAATGATCGGGACCTTGGCGGCTTTGGCGTGGTCCATGGCTTCAAGTGTCTGTGGCATCACGCCGTCATCGGCGGCAACGACCAGCACTACGATATCGGTGACCTTGGCGCCGCGGGCGCGCATGCGAGTAAAAGCTTCATGACCCGGCGTATCCAGGAAGACAATCTGGCGTCCGAACGCGGGCGAATCTTCCTTGGTGATTTTTACCTTGTACGCGCCGATGTGCTGCGTAATGCCGCCAGCTTCGCCGCCGGCGACATCGGTTTCGCGAATCGCATCCAGCAGCGATGTTTTGCCGTGATCGACGTGGCCCATGATCGTCACCACAGGCGGACGTGTTACTGCTGCCGCCGCGGCAGTTTCCACAGTGGTACCGGCCAGTGATGCCATTTCCTGCGCGGTCTGATCTTCAAAGCTGATCGCTTCAGATTCAGCGCCAAAATGCCGTGCCAGATCTTTTGCAAGTTCAAAGTCAAGACTCTGGTTCACCGTGGCCATTACGCCTTTCATCAGCAGGCGCGCGATGAGGTCTTTCGCGCGTACACCCAGCTTTTCCGCCAGGTCTTTTACGCTGACGCCTTCACCAATGGTGATGGAGCGTGTAATAGGAAGCGGCTCATTCGACAACGCCAGTCGCGGCGGTGGCGTAAAGCCCTTCATCGTGCCTTCTTTTTCGCGCGGAATATATGGCTGGCCTGGACGGCGTGTTGGCCCGCCCGGACGTGCCGGTCTTCCTGCTGGTGGCGGCGGTCCACCTGGGCCTACGCCACCTCCGCCCATTCCTGGGCGCGGTGGATATCCGCCAGGGCGCGGAGAACTTGTTGGATGCGGACCTCGGCGCTGTTCGCCGGGCCGGCCTTGATACGGTGGCCGTGATCCCGGAGGCCCTCCTCCTCCCGGACCTGATGGGCGAGGCCGCTGAAAAATTGGCTGGCCGCGCACTACTCCCTGCGGACGCTGTCCTAGACCGCCTTGCCCTTGCATCGGTCTTGTTCCCGGAGCGCCCTGCATGGGCGGACGGCTCTGAGGAGCACTGGGTACGATGGCGCGCGGCGGTGGTGCTGTGTATACCGGGCGCGGACCAGTTTGCGGCGTAATCATTCTTCTTTGCGGCACAATCGGCTGGCCCGGAACAGGCTTGACCGGAGCTGCGACTGCCGTAGCTTGTGTGCTTGCTGCGGCCACGGGCGGCGCTGCCGGAGGTTTTGGCTGTACCACTGCTGCGGGCGGTGGAGTAACGACTACTGCTGGAGGATGTACAGGTGGTGTGACCACAACTGCGGGCGGGGCGGCCGGCTTTTCAACGGGAGCAGGAGGAGGCGCAACAACCACAGCCGGCGCCACAGGCTTGACCACAGGGGGTGTAACCACAACACTTCTTTCCGCTGCTGGAGCAGCCGGTTTGGGAGTTACAACAATTGGCTTCTCTGCAACTGGAGGCGCTGGCGCCGCTACTGCGGGCGCCGGAGCAGCAGGCTTGGCCACAACGGCAGGCGGTTTCACTGGAGGCGCGGGCGGATGTTGT
The DNA here is from genome assembly GCA_020072585.1 of Terriglobia bacterium. GTDB lineage: Bacteria > Acidobacteriota > Terriglobia > Terriglobales > Acidobacteriaceae > Angelobacter. Next base: position 75,133 of record JAIQGL010000025.1, read on the forward strand.
TGTTCCTGCTCTCTTTGCCGGAGCAGCTTCATTACGTCGCCAGGCTTGGAGATCTTGGAAAGATCGATCTTCGGCTTGATCTCGTTAGCGGAAGCCCTCTCCCGCGAAGAAGAGCTGGATTTGGCGGAGAAGTGCTTGCGCACGCGCTCCGCTTCATCCTCCTCAATTGAGCTCGAGTGGGTCTTCTTCTCGGTCACGCCGACTTCTTCCAACACATCGAGAATCGCTTTACTCTTCACTTCAAGCTCTCTGGCCAGATCATTGATTCGAATTTTCATCCGCTCCGTATTTCCTCCAAGTACTGATTACGCGATCATGATGACCTCACGGTTTTGATCTTGCGAAATCTCACTACAGTTCTTCTTCCGATTTTTTGTGCTCTTCCGGCTCCGCTTCAACTGCGCCTTCGCCAGCCGGCTGCTCTTCGCTCTGGGCCTGCGCCTCAGCCGCTTCAGCATCGGACGCATTCTCCTCGCCAGACGCAGAAGCTTCCTCTGCCGCTGCTTCGGCAGTAGGCTCGCCAGCTTCCACGGTGGCTGTTTCGCCGGCCTCGGGAGTTGCCACGGCGGCGGGTGCTTCCAGGCTGGAGAAGTAATTATTCACCGCAATACTGATTTTTTCCACTGTCTTGGGGCCAACGCCCGGAACCTCTTCCAATTGCTCCGGCGTCATGTCCGCCAGCGCTTCCACAGTGGAAATACCCGCTTCATTCAGCTTGCTGATCAGGGCCTCACCCAGGTCAGTGACTTTCTCCAGCGGCGTGGACTGCTGGCTGGTCAGCGACTCCATCTGCTGCTCCACTTCCTGGCGCTTCTCTTCCTCGCTCTTAATGTCGATCTTCCAGCCTAGCAGCTTGGCCGCCAGCCGCACGTTCTGCCCTTTCTTGCCGATGGCAAGCGAGAGCTGGCTATCATCCACCACCACTTCCAGGTGCTTGTCTGACTGGTCAACAATCGTCACCCGGCTTACCTTGGCGGGCTGCAGGGCTTTTTCCGCAAAGATCACCGGGTCTTCGTGATATTCAATAATGTCAATCTTCTCGCCGCGCAGCTCGCGGATGATGGATTGCACGCGCATTCCCTTCATGCCGACGCATGCGCCCACGGCATCCACGTCCTTGTCGCGCGACATCACGGCGATCTTGGTACGCTCACCGGCTTCACGGGCTATGGCCCTGATCTGCACGGTGCCGTCATAGATTTCCGGGACCTCTGTCTGGAACAGATTCTGCACCAGTTCCGGCGCGGCGCGGGAGACAACGACCGCCGGACCTTTGGAGTTTTTGTCCACACGCACCAGCACGGCGCGCACGCGCTCGCCCACGGAGAATGACTCCAGCCGCGATTGCTCTTTCTTTGACATGCGGGCTTCGGCCCGGCCGATATCAAAGATCACGTCTGGCCCTTCAATGCGTTTCACCGTCGCGTTCAAAACTTCGCCCACGCGTCCGATGTACTCGTTGTAGACCGTGTCACGCTCGGCTTCGCGCACTTTCTGGAAAATAATCTGCTTGGCAATCTGCGCGGAGATGCGGCCCAGCCCTTCCGTGGATTTAAGGAAGCGGACCTCCCCGCCGACCTCGGCGTTCGGATCAATGACCTTTGCCTCTTCCAGGGATATCTCCAGCTGCGGATCTTCAATGTCATCTTCAGACGGAAGAATGCTCTTCACCGCATACACGCGGATCATGCCGGATTCTCTGTCCAGTTCGCCCTTCAGATTTTCCTGGCTCTTTTCTTTCTTGCGGGTGGCCGCAACTATGGCGTCTTCCACCGCGCTCACCACAATCTGCGGATCGATTCCCTTTTCCCGGCTTAACGCGTCAATGACGTTGTAAATCTCACTTGCCATAACAGAACGGTCCTTATAACTGCCTTATGATTGCCTTGCTCAATCTTCTATCGAACTAAATCTCGGGCACCAGATTGGCCTTTTCCACATTGGCCAGATCAATTTCAATGCTTTCTCCCGGCGGTATTGGATGTCCTGGTTTCGGCTTCTTCTTGCTGGTAATGATTTCCAGTGTCAGCCTGCCACCCTCAAAACTCTGCAAACGCCCTTCAAAATGCCTGTTTCCATTCACCGGTTCGCGCGTCATCAGCTTCAACCGGCTTCCCGTAAATCGCCGGTAGTCCTCGGGCCTCACCAGTTTGCGGTCCAGCCCCGGTGACGACACTTCCAACGTGTACGCTGCTCCTGCAACCGCATCTTCCACGTCCAGAATGGTCGAAACCTCGCGGCTGACCAGCGCGCAATCTTCGTGCGTAACGCCTTCCGGTTTGTCGATGGTGATTCTAAGGATGCGTGCTTTACCGCCGCCCCGTAGTTCCACATCCACAACTTCGATCCCTTGTGCCGTGGCCACGCGGCCGGCAATATCGCGAATTGTATTGAGGTCTGCCGCCATCCACTTCGTAAAATAACCGGTTCCAGCCAGACTCGATGCAATGCATTCAACCCAACAAAACGGCGAGGCCGACTTGCGCGCCGAGCCGTATCTTCAGAGCGCCGACGAATGCTTTATAGAAAAAACGCCCTGGAGCGGTTTGGGAGCGGAGCGACCAAAAATAAAGTGGGCCATCCGCCCACTGGTACGTTCGCCGAATTGGGGACTTCTAACCCACTCAGACCCGGGGTCCCCGACAGATACGCCTTTCGTCTGTTGGGGTGGAGCCCCACCTTCCGGCCTGAGCCGAAACCAGCTACAACTTCTTAATAATACGCCCAATGGGGACAAAAAACAACGCATTGGGCGCTCTGAAGCGGTGCCGATTTGAAACTTTCACATGCTGACAAAGCCTTTATTTGCTTATAGTTTGCCGCCTTGGCCCCGAAAACTGCGCCTTATGATGCAAATCGCACCACAGGTTAATCTTTTTTGCCCATCAACCCGATGCGGTCTGCGCCCGCATGATGCGTGATGTCCACCGCCTGCACCACATATTCAAACTCCACGTCCGGATCGCCTTTCACAAATGCCACCCGGTCCTCGCGGAGCTTGTAAACGGCCCTGAGTCTGGCTTCCAATCCGTCCCAGCTAACCGATTCCTGGTTGATCTTCAACTCTGGCGGTTTGCTCCCGCCAGCGTCTTTCAATTGGATGACGATTGGCAGTTCAGGTTTCAATGCCACGTTGTCCGGTGTGGGTTGCGGGATTTGCGTCTGCTCTCCCATCTTGTGTTCCGGAAGGATGACCATAAAAATAATCAGCAGAACTAAAAGCACGTCAATCAGCGGCGTGACGTTGATTTCACACGAACGTGTGCCGCGCGCTCCAACCATCATGGACATGGCTTGGCTCCTTTGCGTTGGGCCGCTCTTGCTCTTTGCGACCTCTCGGGTTTTTTGCGCACGCTTGAAGTATTGACACTCAGCTGATGAAAGATGTTCCTGAAATAAGTCAGAAGTTAGCCGCGAATGAATGCGAAAAGCGCAAATGAATAAAATAAGCAGGAAAAATTCGCGTTGATCGCGAGATTCGCGGCTCAATCCCCGGCCCTACGTTTATCTGCGGCAATCCTGTCTTGGCAATTTGCCAATTGCTATTTGCCAATTGCTTTCTGTACCCTCATCGGCATGAAAACGATTCTGCGTTTATGCATCTGTTTCGTCACGCTGCTGGCTTCCGCACAACACCTGATTAAACAAGAGGCCTTTGACGCCATCGCCACGGAATATTCCGGCGAAGCGGCCCAGGAAAATACACGCCGGATCGTTGAATACCATCGCATCCAGGGCAGCCCGATGATGGCTTCCGTGGCCGAGCAGGTCGTCCTGCCACGTCTGAAAGCGGCCGGCCTGGAGGCAAAGATCGAACAGTTTGCTTCTGACGGCAAGACCCGCTACGGCACTTACATCTCTCCCATGGGATGGGACATGCGTGGCGGCGAGTTATGGATTGAAGGTGTGGCTGGCGCAAAAGACTTCAAGCCAGTCATGCTCTGCCGCTACGCTGACGTGCCGATGTGCGTCTCCACATATTCCAGGGGCGGAGACTGGTCGGGTGAGCTGGTGGACGTGGGCAGTGGCGCCAGCGAAGCGAACTATCAGAACGTTGACGTGCGCGGCAAGGTTGCACTGGCTTCTGGCTATGCCGCCAATGTCGTGCGTGAAGCCGTTCTCAAACACGGCGCGCTTGGAGTCGTAATTTATCCTTCTGCGGCCGACAGGCCTGACCATCCGGACATGATTCGATACAACGGCATCTGGCCGCGAGCTGAAGAGCTGGAAAAAACCAGTGGCGGCTTCCAGATCTCGCGCAACCAATACGACATGATCAAGTCGCTCATGCGCCAGGGCGCGGTGCGTGTGCATGGAAAGATTGATGCCACGCTCGGCGCGGGCAAGTTGACGCTGGTGCATGCCTTCATTCGCGGCACGGAAAATCCGGAGCGCGAAATTTTCATTACCGCCCACCTCGACCATCCCAAGTGGAGCGCCAATGACAACGCTTCCGGCTCCGGCGCCATGATGGAAGCCGCGCGCGTCCTGCAAAGTTTGATTACGGCAAAAAAGCTCGCGGCGCCAAAGCTGACCCTCCATTTCATGTGGGTACCGGAATATTTCGGCACCCTGGCCTATGTGAGCAACCACAAGGAACTGAAATTCTGCGGGAACTTTTACGAACCTGAACCGAACGGCCCGCAGTGCGTCCTTGCCAACATCAACATGGACATGGTGGGGGAAGACACGGTCAAAACCAATTCACGCTTCTATTTCACGCGCACACCGGACTCGGTGCCGTTCTTTATCAATGCAGTGATGAGTGACGTGCTGGTGCAGACCCGTGAAGCGGATCTGTATGCGCAAACTGGATCACGCAATTACTGGCAGCCGGAAGCTATTCCTTACGCGCAAGGCAGTGACCATGACGTGTTCCTTGGACTCGGCATTCCCGCAACCATGCTTGGCCACGATCCTGACTGGACGCACCATACCAGCGAAGACAAGATTGACAAGACCGATGCCAGCGAATTTCGCCGCGTTGGCGCATTCGCCTCAGCAGCAGCGTGGTTCATGGCAACGGCGGACGCTCAATCCTGGAAGCGGGTCCGGGCCGGCGCCTATGCTGACCGGGTCGCTGAACTGGCGCGCCGTCTCGCCCAGGATTCCACCACAGAAGCTGCGGTCAAGCGTGTTCTGAAGAACCGCGAGGAGTTTGACGCTCAGTCCGATCGCCTGGATTCGCTGATGCCGCGAGCAGGCACTGCTCGCCCCCGCACAACCACGACCCCTGCTTCCACGAATGGCCCGCGCCGCCAGACGATTCTTCCCCTCGACGCGTCCGCCTTTGAGAATGCAAGCCCTGACGACAAGAAATGGCTTGCCGAGCAGGAAGCCCGCTTCGCCAGCGACTCTGAGGGGCTGGCCATCAAACCAAATTTTGGACTGATCAGCTTTGAGGCCGTGAACTTTATGGACGGTCGCACCAGCACAGCCGAAATCGCCGACATGCTCTCCGCCGAGTACTCGCTCGATATCGATCAGGCCTGGGTGGACCGCCTAGTCAATATTCTGGGGAAACAGAAACTGGTGGCAAGGTAGCACTGCGTCCCAACACGACGAGCCATCCCGAGCCGTAGCACTGGAGAGAACCCATAGCATCGACAATCTCGGGGCGTAGGCGAGGGATCGGCCCCGCGGGGCATCAGGAACCAGAAAGATCAGCAGTGCCCGCAATCCTTAAAAGGGATTCGCGCCTTTTCGCGTTCATTCGCGGCTCAATCTCCTGATCAGCGTTTATCCGGTCCTATCTGCGGCGATTCATTTTCCTACCACTTGAACCGCTTGCGTCCTTCCATAACAATCTTTCGCGCCGCGTCGGCATCCGCCCACCCCGCCATCTCCGTCTTCTTGCCTTCAAGATATTTGTAGATGGAAAAGAAGTGTTCTATCTCGCGCACCGTGTGAGTAAATACCTGGGAATAGTCGTTCACCTCGCGGTAGAGCGGATCGCTTGCCGCCACGGCCAGAATTTTTTCGTCTTTTTTCCCCTGGTCCACCATTTGCAGCACGCCAATCGGGCGCACTTCCATCAAGCACCCGGGAAAACTTGGCGCTTCCACCAACACCAGCACATCCAGAGGGTCGTCATCCTGCCCCAGCGTGCAGGGGATGAAACCGTAATCACCGGGATAGTGGACGGGCGAGAACAGCGTGCGATCAAGCCGGAACACATGAAGCTGCTTGTCATACTCGTATTTATTGACTGAGTCTTTCGGGATTTCGATGACCGCATTCACCAACTGCGGGGCTCGTTCGCCAATGGGAAGTCTTGTGTAATCCGGCATTTCTTCACCACATTCCAGCCATGCAACAGGATGGCCTCGTCGCGTTGGCCATCTTTTCATCCACGGTACCCTCTATTCTAGGTTATTTTAGTGAGCTGCGAGGTGGCCCGCGAAATGAAGCAGAAAACATGGCTCGCACTTGTTCTGACTGCAAAAGCTCTGGCTGTAAAAGCTCTGACGGTAAACGTTCTTGCGCTAAGAATTCTGGCCGTAGCTGTTCTACTTGTAACTGCATGTTCTGCTGCCGCCCAGGAGTGCACCACCACAGTGCTCGTGTCCTTCTATGATCAGCTCACGAAAAATGAAATCGAGACGCTCAAGACCGGGGACATTGAAGTAACGGTCGCCGGAAAGACAGTGCCACGGCCCAGTGCCACACGGGACTTCAACAATCGTGTGCTGGTCCTGGTGGAAACCGATGGCGCAGCCAAAAACGACAGGGTTGAAGAGGTCGTGGACATGGTCACACGCCAGGCCCGCCAGGCGGACGAGGGCAAGCCGGTGGCGTTCGGTATGTTCGCGGAAAAAGCGCTGTTCACAAAAACTTTCCTGGCCGATCCGGAAAAGCGTACCTCCGCCATCAACGGAATCGTGGAAGAAGCTGGTTCGCTGGGCAAGCGGGTGGCCCTGTGGGACGCGCTCCATCAGGCGCTCGGCCTTTTTGGCCCGCACCAGCCGGGTGACACGGTCCTGCTGATCGGCGAGCCTTACGATGATGCCAGCCATCACTCCGCCGGAACCGTTGAGAAAGAATTTATCGCCAGCGGAACACGGCTGTTCATGATGCGCCGTTCGCGCTCTAGCCGCGTGGAGCGGGACTTTCTCTGGAGTTCACATGAGTTTGAGAAGACGTTGCTCGATCGCATGACCCGGGAAACGGGCGGGTTGTGGAGCGAATACGTGGCATCGCTCATCCGCTTTGCCTGGGCGGGGTACCTGCTGGAAATCAAGCTCCCGCCGGGCATGAACAAACCCATGAAGTGGAAGGTGCAGTTTCATGGGACTGCGGCGCAGACACACAGGAAAACAAACTTCTACTATCCCGCACTATTGCCGCCATGCGCGGCGCAAAGCGAGCGCTGACTATAACCATTTTCGGCTTAAATGTAGACCATTACGGGGCGGAGCAGGCATTCATGCCGGGTACTCTGCCAAAAAAGTACGGGCTACAGCCACTGAGGTTTTCGCGCGTTTATGGTAACCCCTGAAACCGGTATAACAAACAGACGCGCCCTCTAGGGGCGCGTCTGTGAAAATCATTTTAGTTAAGGTTTCGCAGTCTGGTTTGATGGAGCTTACTTCTTTTCGTCCTCGCCTCCGCCCTGTTCAGCGGCTGCGGCTGCCTGCTCTTCTTCCATCTGCTTGCGGACTTCTTCCTGGCGCTTGGTGCGGATCTCCGCCCGCTTGGCGCGCTTGGCCTCGATCACCTTCTCGCTGCCCAGCAGCTCGATAAAGCAGGTTGCGGCGCCGTCGCCTGCACGCCATCCCTTGTGGATGATACGCAGGTACCCGCCGCTGCGATCGCCGAAGCGCGGGGCCACGGTGTCAAACAGACGGCTGACGGACTCACGCGTCAAAAGATAGCTTCCCGCCAGACGGCGCGCCGAGAGATCGCCACGCTTGCCGAGGGTGATCATCTTTTCCACATGTGGACGCATGGCCTTGGCCTTGGCCGGCGTGGTTTCGAGCCGCTCTTCCATGATGAGCGAGGTCACCAGGTTGCGCAGCAACGCGCGGCGGTGACTGGTGTTACGTCCGAGTTTTTTCGTGTGTCTCTGGTGACGCATGATGCTTCCTTAGATTTGCAATTGCAAATTTGAAATTTGTAATTGTTGTTGGAAGTCGGGCAGGCCTGTAAATTACCAAATTACCCGATTACCAAATTATCAATCTGCTAGAACTCCTGCCCGTCGCCTTCCATCTCACCGCCGCCGCCCATGGGCACCGCGGATGGCATCTGGCTGGTGGGACCGGGAACGGCGTTGCCGTGTTCGTCAATCTTCATGCCCAGCGAGAGGCCCATGGAAGCAAGGATTTCCTTGATCTCATTGAGCGACTTGCGGCCGAAGTTCTTCGTCTTGAGCATCTCCGCTTCCGTCTTCTGCACCAGTTCGCCGATGGACTGGATGTTCGCGTTCTTCAGGCAGTTATAGCTGCGCACGGAAAGCTCCAGCTCTTCCACCGAGCGGTTCAGGTTTTCATTCTTGATCAGCGGCTTCTCTTCACCGCGCGACTCCGTCTCCAACTCCTCTTCAAAGTTGATGAAGATGGTCATGTGGTCTTTGAGCAGCTTGGCCGCCAGGCCGAGCGCGTCCGCGGGAGCGATGGAGCCATTGGTCCAGATTTCGATATCGAGCTTGTCATAGTCGGTAATCTGTCCCAGACGGGCCGCTTCCACGGTGTAGTTGCACTTGCGCACCGGAGAATGCACGGAATCGATCGGGATAAAGCCGAGACCCAGATCTTCGTCAAAGTTCTTGTCGGCAGCCACGTAGCCGCGTCCGCGCTTCAGGCGCATCTCCATGTCCAGCTTGCCGCCCTCGGAAACCGTGGCGATGTAAACGGTTTTGTCCAGGATTTCCACGTCACCATCCGCCTCAATCATGGCGGAGGTGATTACTCCCGGCTGCTCGGCCTTAAGATAGATCGCTTTGGGGCCGTCGCCGTTCAGTTTGAAGGGAACCTGTTTCAGGTTCAGGATAATGTCGGTTGCATCTTCCACTACGCCTGGAATCGATTGAAATTCATGCAGCACGCCTTCAATCTTTACGGCGGTTACGGCGGCGCCTTCAATGGAAGACAGCAGCACGCGCCGCAGCGCGTTGCCGATGGTGGTGCCGAATCCGCGCTCAAAGGGCTGAGCGTAAAAGCGGCCGTATTTGTCAGTGAGTGTCTCGGTATCGGTCGCAAGACGTTTGGGCTTTTGGAAACCTCTCCACAGAACCATTCTTTTTTGTCCTTTCAACTCCGCTCCGTTTGGCGCATGGGCGGGAGGGCCACAAGGCTGTTCTGGTGCGGGCAATTGCGAAGTCGGCAGGGATTACTACCAGCTTCTGGCGAAATAAATTTTTAGGTTGATGAACCAGTGGGAGCCTATTTGATGCCGAATCCCAAACTTTTGATTCATCAGGCGGCAAGGGCGGGCCTGGCCCGCCATTCACCGTTTTTTCAGGGGCTCCACAACACTTCGTTGTTTCGCCCTGCGCTTTGCTTGTGCATTCCGGCACTCGCTCCGCGCTCATCCAGTTACTTGCTATAAAGTTCCACGATCAACTGTTCATTGACCGGAGCGTTGATATCTTCGCGCTTCGGCAGGGCCAGAACACGGCCCTTCAGGTTCTCGCGGTCCACTTCCAGCCATCCCACCACGGGCTGGTGGCTTGAGTAGTCGCGCGCGCCTTCAATCACAGTGAATTTCCTCGCTTTTTCGCGCACATGGATCTCGTCTCCGGCGCTTACCTGGAACGAGGGGATATTCACGCGGCGTCCATTCACATCAATGTGGCCGTGGCGGACGATCTGCCGCGCCTGGCGCCGTGATGTGGCAAAACCCAGCCGGTACACCACGTTGTCCAGACGGCGCTCCAGTTGTTGCAGGAGCAGCTCACCGGTCACACCGGGCTTGCGCGCGGCTTTCTCAAAGTAGTTGCGGAACTGGTTTTCCAGGGTAAAGTACATGCGCTTGGTCTTCTGCTTTTCCCGGAGTTGCAGGCCGTAACCCACAACCTTGGCCTTGCGGTCCTTGCCATGCTGACCAGGGGCGAAGTTGCGCTTTTCCACGGGGCACTTGTCAGTAAAACACTTGGCCCCTTTTAAGAATAATTTCATGCCTTCACGACGGCAAAGGCGGCAGACTGCACCTTTATAACGAGCCATTAACTCTCCTTTTCGAGTGACGATGGGTTTACAGGGTGGTGTTCCCCTTCCATCCCCATCCTTGCAATTTGAAATTTCAAATTTGAAATTTCAAATTAAAAATCAAACTCTGCGGCGTTTCGGCGGCCGGCATCCATTGTGCGGAATCGGCGTAACGTCTTTAATCGTCTTCACGTCCAGCCCGGCGGCAGCCAGTGCACGGATAGCGGACTCGCGGCCGGAGCCCGGTCCGTTCACCCGCACTTCAATCGTGCGCATGCCGTGATCGCGCGCCTGGCTGGCTGCGTTGCTTGCAGCCTGCTGCGCCGCGAATGGAGTGCCTTTACGTGAACCGCGGAAGCCTAGCGAACCGGAGCTCTTCCACGCCAGCGTGCGGCCTTCACTGTCCGTGATCGTGACGATAGTGTTGTTGAAGGAAGCCTGGATGAACGCCACACCATGCGGCACGTTCTTCCGTTCTTTCTTCTTGAAAACTTTTTTCTTGCCTTTTGTTCCGGTAGCTCCGGTGCCGGGTGCTGCTGTTGCTTTCGCCATAATTCATTTCCTGTCTTCTTGAGACCGTCAAAAATTTGCGCTGAACTTCCGAGTCAGCTAAAAGCCAAAGGCCAAGAGCGCATAGCCGCTTGGCTATGTCTTGGACGCTGCCTTCTTCTTGTTTGCGACCGTGCCTTTGCGCGGGCCTTTGCGGGTGCGCGCGTTGGTATGCGTGCGCTGCCCGCGGACCGGCAGGTTGCGGCGGTGGCGGTAACCCCGGTATGAGCCGATTTCAATCAGCCGCTTGATGTGCATGGAGATGTCTTTCCGCAGATCACCTTCCACGTCGCCTTCGGCTTCAATGGCCTGGCGGATGCGATTGACCTCGTCTTCATTCAGGTCCTGCACTTTTTTCATGTGCTCGACCTTCGCCGTGTCCAGAAGCCTTTTGGAACGCGAGTTCCCAATGCCGTAGATATAGGTGAGCGCGATGTTCACATGCTTGTTGCGCGGAAGATCGACGCCTGAAATACGTGCCATGTTTTCTCCTTAATACTTTGCTAATCGGTTTACAGCCCGGCAAAGGCCTTCGTCCCGATCGAACCGTCAATTGCCAGAATTTAAGAATTGCCAAAAATCGCCGTGATTGGCTCTGCCTACCAGTCCCCGTTCCAACCAAACTGCCTTGAGCAAAAGGCTTTCAATTTTCACTTTTGGCAGTTTTGGCAATACTGGCAATTCTTCTTATCCCTGTCTTTGTTTGTGTTTCGAATTCTCGCAGATCACACGCACCACGCCCTTGCGGTGCACGATCTTGCACTTGTCACAAATCTTCTTTACTGATGCCCGAACCTTCATGTGTTTACCTTTTCAAATTCACTGCTTGATTGCACAAAATTTCAAATTTTAAATTTGAAATTTCAAATTTGCTTAAATCGATCCATCACTTATAGCGGTACACTATGCGTCCACGCGTCAGGTCGTAGGGCGAAAGCTCTACCGCGACCTTGTCACCGGGAAGAATGCGGATGAAGTTCTTGCGCATTCTGCCGGAAACGTGCGCCAGCACCTGGTGCTTGTTCTCCAGTTCCACCCGGAACATGGCATTGGGCAGCGGTTCAACCACCGTTGCCATCACCTCAATCGCGTCTTCTTTGCTCACCTAGCTCCTATGCGGAACGTCTCGTTTCCCGCAAACTTTCCTGTCTACTCTGTCAGCACCAGCGGCCCGTTGCGGGTCACCGCAACCGTGTGTTCAAAGTGCGCGCTGTAGCTGCCGTCTTCCGTCACCGCGGTCCATTTGTCGTCCAGGACGCGCGCTCCCGGCTTGCCGATATTGACCATGGGCTCAATCGCAATCACCATGCCTTCACGCAACCGTGTGCCATGGCCCCGGGTACCGAAATTCGGCACCTGCGGATCTTCATGCAGCCGCGTGCCGATTCCATGCCCTACAAACTCGCGCACCACGCTGAAGCCGTTGGCTTCAACGTATTCCTGCACCGCCGCGCCCACGTCACCAACGGTCTTACCCAACCTGACCTCGGCAATCGCCTTCTTCAGTGAGGTCTCGGTAACATCAAGCAATTTCTTGAGCTCTGGCGCCAGCGATTTGCCTACCGGCACTGTGATCGCTGAATCGCCGTAATATCCATCCAGAACCACGCCGCAGTCGATGGAAACAATGTCGCCTTCCTTGAGCACTCTTTTTTCTGAAGGAATGCCGTGAATAATCTCATTGTTCACTGACGTGCACAGCACACAGGGATATTCGTGATAGCCCTTGAATGCCGGCTTGGCGCCTAGCTCCTTAATCTTCTCTTCCGCTGCAAGCTCCAGGTCCATGGTGGAAACGCCGGGAGCAACCAGCTTCTTTACCGCATCCAGGACCTGGCGGACGATCTGCCCGCTACGCTTCATCTTGTCCAGTTCGGCTTGTGATTTGCAGTTAATCATTCATTCCCGCCGCTGCGAAATCGCTCAATTTCGCGAAAGATCGTAGCCATCACCTGCTCCACCGGAAGCTCGCCGTTTACATGGAACAAACGTCCCTGTTGACGATAAAACTCAGCCAAAGGCAGGGTCTGGCGCTCATAGCTTTTTAAGCGCTCAGCAATCACTTCTTCCTTGTCGTCTTTGCGCTGGGCCAGCGGCGTACCGCAGACATCGCAAACCCCTTCACTCTTGGGCGGCTGGAGATAGACATTGTAAATTTTGCCGTCGACAGGACAAGTACGGCGGCCCGTAAGCCGTTGCAGTAATTGATTATAACTGACGTCAACGCTTATCACAACCGGCGGCAGCTTGTTTCCCCTTGCCGCCAACTCTCGATCCAGCCACTCTGCCTGTGCTACTGTCCGGGGAAACCCGTCCAGAATGAACCCTGATCCGCAATCCGGCTCCTTGAGCCGGTCCGCCACCATACCGTTGACCAGATCGTCTGATACCAGCTCGCCCCGCTCCATGACCTCTTTTGCTTTTCTGCCCAACTCCGTGCTCCGGGCCACATTCTCCCGCAGAATGTCCCCGGTGGAGATGTGGGGTATGCCGTAATGCCTGGCAAGCAGTTTCGCCTGCGTGCCTTTACCCGCTCCCGGAGCTCCCAGTAACGTGATAGGACCCGCAGTGATGTTCTTTGCACTCATAGCGTCCCGGACGATACTGGCCGTCATTCGTTTAGCCCCAGAGCCTCCTCCCGCGAACGCGTCCGCTGCGAGAGGTAAAGCCTTCATAGTGCCGCATCACCAGCTGTGACTCGATCTGGTTTACCGTATCCATGGCCACACCCACCACGATCAGCAAGGATGTTCCGCCAAAATAGAAGTTCACGCCCAGACCGTGCAGGATCCATGTGGGGAAACCGCTGAACAGTCGCGGCCCGATCCAGGGGATGTGGTCAAGGTGAATACCGGCGATCATCCACTCCGGAATCAGCGAGATCGCAATCAGATACAGACCGCCAACCAGCGTCACGCGGGTGAGCACGTCATTGATGTAATCGCGCGTGCGATGGCCGGGCCGTATACCGGGAATAAATCCGCCGTACTTCCGCATGTTGTCCGCCACATCAGACGGATTGAACACGATGGAAACATAGAAATACGCGAAGAAGATGATTCCCACCCCGTAGAGCAGAGTGTAAAGCGGCTCACCCCACTTCAACTGGTCCAGTGTGGGCCCGAAAAATTTATTGAGAGTGCCTCCCGGCTTGAATGCGTTAGAGAGCGTAAGCATCTGCGGAATACTCAACAGGGACGAGGCAAAAATCACCGGCATCACGCCGCCGGAGTTCACGCGCAAAGGCAGATGCGTGGACTGGCCTCCCATGATGCGCCGGCCCACCACACGCTTGGCGTACTGGACGGGAATGCGCCGCTCTGAGCGTTCCATGAAGACGATGAACGCTACCACCAGGATCATGAGCACAACCAGAAAGACGACTGCGGGAAGCGCGAATGCGCCCCATTGTCCGCCGCCTGCTCCCCGTCCGATCCCGGCTTTCGCTGCCAGTTCCACCACGGCCTTCGGCAATCCCACCACGATGCCGGAGAAGATCAGCAACGACATTCCGTTGCCCACGCCGCGTTCGGTGATCTGCTCGCCCAGCCACATGATGAAGATGCTGCCCGTGGTCAGTGTGATGATCGTCATCAGGATGAACGAGAATCCCGGGTTCACCACAAAATTCTGTTTCTCCAGAGTAACGGCAATGCCCATGCTCTGCAGCACGGAGAGAATCAGGGTCAGATAGCGGGTCCACTGGGTGATTTTTCTGCGTCCCAGATCACCCTCTTTTTGCAGACGGGCCAGCGGCTCCCACACCACGGTAAGCAACTGCAAAATGATGGAAGCGGTGATGTAGGGCATGATGCCCAGGGCAAAAATGGTCAGCCGGCGCAGGTTGCCGCCGCTGAACAGATCATAAAAGCCGAGCAATCCGCCCTGCTGCTGCTCAAAGGCCTTCTGCAGCGCGTCCGTATTGATGCCCGGCGTGGGAATGTGCGATCCCAGACGGTAGACAGCCAGCATGGCCAGCGTAAACAGCACGCGTTTGCGGAGGTCCGGTACTCGAAAGATATTCGCCAGTTTCTCGAACATTTAGGTCACTTTTTTCTTTAATTTCGAAGGTGGCTTGCTTTTCGGCTCGTCCTTGGACTCCGTGGTTGCGGGAGCTCCAATAACTTCAATTTTGCCGCCCGCTTTTACAATTTTTTCTTCGGCCGACTTGGAGAATTTGTGCGCCTGTACAGTCAGCGCCGACTTCAGTTCTCCATCACCCAGGATTTTGATCAGATCGTTCTTCCCCACCATGCCGCTCTTGACCAGCAGCTCCGGGGTAATGTTTTCCTCGCCCAGTGTCGCCAGCCGATCCAGGTTCACCACCTGGTACTCAATGCGGAAAATGTTGGTGAAACCGCGTTTGGGCAGGCGGCGATGCAACGGCATCTGTCCGCCTTCAAAGCCGCGCATCATGCGCGAGCCTGATCTGGAGCGCTGGCCTTTATGGCCGCGCGTTGAGGTCTTGCCCATACCACTGCCCATGCCCCGGCCCACGCGTTTCTTATTCGACGTGGCGCCCTTGGGTGGCCGTAAGTTCGATAAATTCGTTGGCACTTGTGTTTCCCTTTTGCGCAGCTTGCTCATGTTCCGGCAGCTACTCGGTTGCCCTGTTTTTGATTTGGCAATTACTCAATTACCAAATTACCCATTTACCAAATCTTCTTACTTCTCAAGAATCTCCACCAGGTGCGGGACCTTGGCCACCATTCCGCGAATGGAGGGCGTATCTTCCCGTTCGATCACCTGGTACAGCCGGGTAAAACCCAGTCCTTTGATCACCAGCTTGTGCTTGATCGGCGTGCAGATCTTCGAGCGCACGTACTTGAGTTGAATTGTCTTTTTCTGTGCCGTCATTGCCTTACAACTCCTGCAGCGTCTTGCCGCGCAGGGTAGCCACATCCTGGCGGTCACGAAGCTTTTTGAGTGCATCAAACGTGGCTTTAATCACGTTATGCGGATTGGCCGTTCCGAGCGATTTGGTGAGCACGTTCTGCACGCCCACTGAGGTCATCACCGCGCGCACCGCCCCGCCCGCGATCACGCCGGTGCCTTCCGGGGCCGGCTTCAGCAACACCCGGCCGGAGCCGAAGGTGCCCAGCACCGCATGCGGAATGGAGGTCTTGCTCAGATTGACCCGCATCAGATTTTTCTTGGCTGATTCAATTCCCTTGCGGATGGCCTGTGGCACTTCCTTGGCCTTGCCGGAACCATAGCCCACTACGCCCGCACTGGGATCGCCCACCACTACCAGCGCCGCGAATGACATGTTCTTGCCGCCCTTGACCACCTTGGTCACGCGGTTGATGGCCACCACCTGGTCTTTCAACTGGTAGTTGCCGGCATCGAGCTTTCTTTTCGTTGCGATTGCCATTTTATTTAAAACTCCAGACCTGCTTCACGCGCGGCATCCGCCAGCGCCTTGATGCGCCCGTGGTAGAGATACCCGCCACGGTCAAATACCACTTTCTTGATTCCTTTTTCCTGCGCCCGCTGGGCAATCTCTTTGCCGATTTCCTTGGCGCTGGCCACGTTTCCGCCATTCTTCTTGCCGGCTTTTTTGCCCTTCGCGGTACTGGCCGAGGCAAGTGTTGTGCCGGACGTATCGTCAATCACCTGCGCATAAATGTGGTTCAGCGAACGGTATACGTTCAGGCGCGGACGCTCCGTCGATCCCGAGAGCTTGTTGCGCAACCGCTGATGAATTCGCCGGCGTGTCTTGTCTTTGGAACTATCTGGAATCATATTCTGTACCCTTGCTTCGCACAGCCCCTGGCTGCGCGATCAAAATTTTGTATTTCGTAATATCAACAATTGAGTAATTTAGTAATTTGAAATTGAGTAATTGAAAACCGTTCAGCTCTTTGTCCTCTCAACTCAATTACCCGATTACCAGATTTCCCGATTACCCGATCTATTTCGCTCCGGTCTTGCCGACCTTCTTCTTCAATTTCTCGCCGGCAAAGCGGACGCCTTTCTGCTTATATGGGTCAGGCGGACGCAGGCCGCGCATGTCTGCCGCCACCTGCCCGACCTTCTGGCGATCGATGCCGCTGACCGTCAGCTTGGTCTGCTTTGCATCAATGGCTACCGTGACCCCGGTAGGCAGTGGAAATTCGATCGGATGCGAAAAACCAAGGGTAAACACCACCGTGTTCTTGCCCTTCAACTCCGCGCGATAGCCGATGCCGACGATTTCAAGATCGCGGTTCCAGCCCTTGGTAACGCCTTCCACGGCATTGTTCACCAGGGCGCGCGCCAGCCCATGGACAGCCGCATGCTGATCGTCCTGGCGGGTCACCTGTATCTGCCCATCCGCCTGCTTCAGTTGAACGCCGGAAGGCAGATGCGTCTGCACCTGCCCCTTGGGCCCCTGCACCATCACGGTGTTGCCCTTTACTTCAAACTTCACTCCCTGCGGGAGCGGAATCGGTTTCTTTCCGATACGAGACATTGATGTTCAACCCTTCTCTTGAAGCGAGTCCTTCTAGCCGTTTGCGGCTGAATTCCACGCTGATTCTGCCTTTAGCTATTGGCCCTTGGCCTTTAGCCAGAAACTTCTAATCACTGACGATGCTTCGGCGATCAAACCGCATGCACCCTAATCACTCACGCCAAAAGCTAAGAGCCAATGGCCAACAGCGCCGCGCAACGCAGCGGACTACCACACTTCGCAGAGGATCTCGCCGCCCAGGCCCTGTTTACGCGCCTGGCGTCCCGTCATCACTCCCTTGGGAGTGGTGAGGATGTTGATCCCCAACCCGCCGAGCACGCGTGGAATATCATTGCGTCCCACGTAGACGCGGCAGCCGGGCCGCGAGATGCGCTGCAGGTTGGCGATAGCGGCATTGTTGTCCTGGCCGTATTTCAGATAAATGCGCAGGACCTTTCTGCCCTCTTCCTCTGTCGCCTTGAAATTGGCGATGTAACCTTCTTCTTTCAGAATGCGCGCTATTTCCAGCTTCAACTTTGAAGCAGGGACATCGAGCTTCTGGTGCCGGGCGTGGATCGAATTGCGAATGCGCGCCAGCAAATCTGCGACCGGATCGGTCAAACTCATCTTGGTTTATCTCCTCTTATCGTCACCCGTTTGCTCCGGACACACCGGAGAACCTGCCGTGACGTACTGCGAAACCAGCCATAAGCTCTTGGCCATTGGCCCTTAGCTTTTGACTCCTAAGCTATTAGCTCTCTGCCTGCCCTTGCGCTCTTGCTACGGTCCGACTAACCAGTTACCGTCGTCGATACTCAAGCTAAAGGCCAAAAGCTAAGAGCTAATTGCTTTCCTACCAGGAACTTTTCGAAACCCCAGGTATCTCACCCTTCAGCGCCAGGCCACGGAAGCACAAACGGCAGAGGCCGAACTTGCGCAGAAAAGCGCGTGGCCGTCCGCAGAGTGAGCAGCGGTTGCGATGCTGGGTGGAGAACTTGGGTTTCTTGTTCGTCTTGGCGATCTTTGCTGTTGTTGCCATTTTTTCCTTTGTCCGAAGCAATCAGCACTTGGCCATTGGCATTCAGCAGAAACAGGCCCTGCCTAAACTACTGCCGCCGATCACAAAAGTTACCGATTGCTTTCCTCTTCATCAACTTCTTAGAGCCTGTCAGCCGGCCCCCGCTCCAAACCGCCCGCCTCTTCGCGCTCAAGCCAATTGCTACTGCTTAAACGGCATTCCAAAACTTTTAAGCAACGCCCGCGCCGCGTTATCGTCACGCGCCGTGGTGACAATGGTTACGTTCATGCCCTTCAGCTTGTCGACCTTCGCGTAATCGATTTCCGGAAAGATCAACTGGTCACGCAGACCCAGCGTGTAATTGCCGCGGCCATCAAATGACTTGGTGGAAACGCCGCGGAAGTCGCGCACGCGCGGCAGGGCCACGTTGATCAACCGGTCCAGAAACTCATACATGCGCGGCCCGCGCAACGTCACCATGGCGCCAATGGCCATGCCTTCACGCACCTTGAAAGCGGCAATCGATTTCTTGGCCTTGGTGACCACCGGCTTCTGCCCGCAGATTTCGCCCAGATCACGGACCAGCGGATCCAGCATCTTGGTATTCTGCGTGGCCTCGCCTACTCCCATATTCACCACGATCTTGTGCAGACGGGGAACAGCCATGGGATTGGTCGCACCCAACTCCTTGGCCAGGGCCGGAGCAATCTCTTTATCGAATTTTTCCTTCAGCCTTGCTGTTACTTTAGTCGCCATTAGCTTCTCTGTTTTCCTTCTCCCACGGTTTCGGAGTGGTTACCGGTTCGTAGGGTCATCAATTTCTGTGGACCGCAGGCGCCCTCGCCTGCGCTTCCTCATTTTTAACTTTTCCGAACTCTCAGCCTTGAGCCCAGATAGTTTCTGTGGCTGAATGCTGATTGCTGACCGCTGAGTACTATTTGTCCAGCGGCGCATCGCACCGGCGGCAAATCCTCACGTGCCGGCTGCCGTGCTTCTTGTGTCCAATGCGTGACGGGCCGCAGCTCGGGCACACCACCATCACGTTGGAGATGGCGATGGGCGATTCCTGCTCCGCGATTCCGCCCTTGATGTTGCGCTGCGGATTGGGACGCACGTTCTTCTTCACCATCATCACATGCTCCACCAGGACCTTGCCGCTGCCGGGAAAAACCCGCAGCACGCGGCCCTGCTTGCCCTTGTCGCGACCAGTAATCACTTTTACCTGGTCATTGCGCTTGATATCGACTCTTATATGCATTTTCTGCCTTCAACTCTTGGCGGAACCGCCTTCCCTGTGCCGCCTGACTCTCATCTTGCGTCTCAAACTCTCTGCTTGTCGATCAAAGCCTTAAAGGACCTCGGGCGCCAGAGAGACAATCTTCAAAAATTTCTTCTCGCGCAGCTCGCGGGCCACCGGACCAAAGACGCGCGTGCCAATCGGCTCACCGGTTTCATTGATCAGCACGGCGGCATTCTGGTCAAAACGAATGTATGTTCCGTCGCGGCGGCGATGCTCCTTGCGTTGCCGCACGATCACGCACTTCACCACGGTGCCCTTCTTGGCGGTCCCGACCGGCGAAGCCTCCTTGACGGAAGCGGTGACTACGTCACCCAATCCGGCGTTCAAGCCGGTGTGTCCGCCCAGCGGCAGGATCATCTGCAGCCGGCGCGCTCCGCTGTTGTCGGCCACATCGAGAATGCTTCTCATCATGACTGCCATAAAATCAATTCCCCTTTTTCTTGAAGGAGAGCAGCAAATACCGCCAGCCTGTCCTTCGTCAAAATCTTTTCAGCTCTTGGCCCTTGGCCTTTAGCCAGACATTTGGCCCGCACAACACAAAGCCAATGGCCTAAGCGCCAATGGCTAGCTGCTGGCTTCAGCCGCTTCTTCGCCCACCAGCTTGGCTTTCTGGATAATGTTTTTCAGCCGCCAGCGCTTCAGCTTGGACATGGGGCGCGTCTCTTCGATTTCCACAAAGTCGCCCACATGCGCCGTGTTTTTCTCATCGTGCGCGTAAAACTTCTTTGACTTGGCCACCACGCGGCGATAGAGCGGGTGCGCCTTCTTCATAATCACCTGCACCACGATGGTCTTGCTCATCTTGGTGGAGGTCACCCGGCCGATCTTGGTGCTGCGGCTGCCTGCCTTTTTTTGGGTCGCTGTATCTGCCATTTACTTCTTCCTCGTTTTGGCGGTTGCCGTCTTTTTCTTCTTCGCCGGCTTGGCTGTCTTGCTCTTGGTGGCCGCCTTGCTCTTGGTCTTTTTCTTGGCGCTCTTGCCCGCAGCGGCCTTCTTCGGCTTCGGCGCCGCATCGCCAGCGGCCTCCGCCGCGGGCTGGCCATTGCTGGGCGCCACGATCCCCAGTTCCTTCTCCCGCATCACGGTATGAATGCGGGCCACGTCCTTGCGCAGGCCGCGGATCTTGTTCAGGCTCTCCGTCTGTCCCATCTTGAGCTGGAACTTGAGACGGAAGAGCTGGTCATTGAACTCCTGCTGCTGGTGCAGCAGTTCGGCATCGGTAAGGCTTCTTAGTTTTTCGACATCCATGTCTTTTCTCTCTAGGGCTCCACAACGCCTGTGCTTCGCTACGGCTGTTGCGCCCTCATGCTACGTTCGCGCGGGCTGGCGCTCACTCCGCATTTCACCCGCTTCTCTTCTCTTGCAGCATCGCCACCTTTTTAGCCTTTAGCCAAACCTGCCTGTTTGGCTGAATGCTGATTGCTTTTTCCTAGTGCGCGTCTGCACGGGCCACAAACTTGGTACGCAAGCCCAGCTTGTTGGAAGCCAGCCGCATTGCTTCCTGTGCGTCCGTGCGGTTCACGCCTTCCATCTCAAACAGGATCTTGCCCGGGCGGACAACGGCCACCCAATGGTCCGGCGCTCCTTTGCCCTTGCCCATACGGGTTTCAGCCGGCTTCTTGGTCACGGGCTTATCTGGAAACAAACGGATCCAGATCTTGCCGCCGCGCTTCACAAAACGCGTCATGGCCACGCGGCTGGCTTCAATCTGACGGTCCGTGATCCAGCCCGGCTCCATTACTTTCAAGCCAAAATCGCCAAAGGAGAGTTCTCCTCCGCGCCAGGCTTTTCCGCGCATGCGTCCGCGCTGCTGCTTGCGGTACTTAACTTTTTTCGGCATTAACATAAGTTCAATCCCTTGTTACTGCTGCAAACTACTGGCTCTTGGCCGTTGGCTCTTTGCTCTTGGCTAAATCCAGATTGCTTCTTCGCTATCAAGCCAACTACCAAGAGCCAAATACCAGTGGCCGCTCTTAAAATGCTCCCGCGCCTGCCCGCTCCGGCTGGCGTTTCTTCTGCGGAAGAATGTCGCCTTTGTACACCCAGCACTTCACGCCGATCACGCCATAGGTCGTCCGTGCCTCGGAGAAACCGAAATCAATGTCGGCGCGCAACGTGTGCAGCGGCAAACGCCCCTGCAGATACCATTCCGAACGCGCGATTTCATTCCCGTTCAACCGCCCGGACACGCGCACCTTGATGCCTTTGCAGCCAAAACGCAGCGCCGAATCCACTGACTTGCGCATCGCCCGGCGGAAGCCCACGCGCTTTTCCAACTGCAGCGCAATTCCTTCCGACACCAGCTGCGCGTCCAGTTCCGGCTTGTGCACTTCCTGGATGTCGATGAAGACATCGCGGTTCGTGCGCTTCTGCAGGTCCTGCTTCAACTTGTCAATTTCCGCGCCCTTGCGCCCGATGATGATTCCCGGCCGCGCCGTGCGGATGATGATGCGCAACTTGTTGCCCGGCCGCTCAATCTCCACCGAACTCACGCCCGCAGACTTGAGCTTGTCCTTCAGCTCTTCCTTGAGCTTTACGTCTTCCAGAAGAAGCTTGTTGTAATCGCGCTCAATAAACCAGCGCGACCGCCACGGCTTGGTGTAGCCAAGGCGAAATCCGTAAGGATGGACTTTCTGTCCCATATTTTGTTCCTCTATTTCTTTCGAGGGCTCCACAACGCCTGCGCTTCGCTACGGCTGTTGCGCCCTCATGCTACGTTCGCGCGGGCCAGCGCTCACTCCGCATTTCACCCGCCCATCTCAACATCAAAATCTCTACCTACTTCGCGGCGGCTGTCTTCTTCTTGCCCGCCGATTTCTTCTTGGCTCCCACGGCCTTCTTCTTGGCCGGTGATTTGGCCGGGGCCGCAGTCTCTTCCTCACCCACCACCGTGGCCAGCGCCTGCTTGTTCTCCGCGCCTTTTTCCGCCAGCACAATCTCCATGTGCGAAATGCGGCGCTGGTAGCGGAACGCGCGGCCCATCGGTGCGGGACGGATACGCTTCATGCGCGGGCCTTCGTTGGCGATGGCATGTTTCACATAGAGCCGGTCCAGGTCCACGTCAATGCCTTTTTCCTGGCTCAGGTAATTCGCGTTCTCCACCGCCGAGCGCAGCAGCTGAAAAATCGCCGGCGCAATGCGCTTCTTGGTGAAGGTCAGCGTCGTCAACGCATCTTCCACGCGCCGTCCTTTAATCAGGTCCAGCACCAGCCGCGCCTTCTGCGGCGATACTCGTGTGAACCGGGCTTTCGCTGTAAATTCCATAAAGGTTCTTTTCCTTCAAGGGCTGCAACAACGCCTGCACTTCGTTACGGCTGTTGCGCCCTCATGCTCACGTTCGCGCGGGCCAGCGCTCTCTCCGCATTTCACCCGCTTGTAACTTCAAAATCCGGTTACTTTGCCGGTGGCGCCGAAGGGGCCGCCGGTGCAATCGCACCCGGACCGCCGGGTACGCCGGCCGGCTTGGCGGAAACTTCCGCTGCCGCCTTCATCGAGTGCCCTTTGAACTGCCGCGTAAAGGAGAACTCGCCCAGCTTGTGTCCCACCATGTTTTCCGTGATGTACACGGGAATAAACTTTTTGCCGTTGTGCACCGCGATGGTGTGTCCCACCATCTCCGGCGAGATCGTCGAACGGCGCGACCAGGAGCGGATCACCTTCTTCTCGTTCTTCTGGTTCAGCTCTTCGACCTTCTTCAACAGATGGCCGTCAATATGCGGCCCTTTTTTCAGTGAACGCGCCATTATTTCTGTCTCCTGCTGACAATGAACTTGTCGGTGCGCTTGTTGTTGCGCGTTTTGTAGCCGCGGGTGGGCTGGCCCCACGGAGTCACGGGATGGCGTCCGCCGGAGGTTTTGCCTTCACCGCCGCCATGCGGATGGTCCACCGGGTTCATGGCAACGCCGCGATTGACCGGCTTCTTGCCCAGCCAGATATTGCGTCCAGCCTTGCCGATAGCCACGTTTTCATGGTCCACGTTGCCGATCTGCCCGATCGTCGCCATGCAATCGATCAGTACTTTCCGGGTCTCGCCGGAAGGCAGCTTCACCAGCGCGTATTCGGCTTCCTTGGCTACCAGTTGCGCCGATCCGCCGGCCGAGCGCACCATCTGCGCGCCCTTGCCTGGTTTCAATTCGATGTTGTGGATGGTTGTGCCGGCGGGAATGTTCTTCAACGGCAGCGCGTTGCCCACCAGAATGTCAGCTTCAGCGCCGCTGACGATCTTCTGGCCCACGTTCAGGCCCACAGGGTGGAGAATGTAACGCTTCTCGCCGTCAGCATACGCCAGCAGCGCGATGCGCGCCGAACGGTTGGGATCGTACTCGATTGAAACCACCGTCGCCGGGACGCCGGCCTTGTCGCGCTTAAAGTCGATCGCCCGCAGCTTGCGCTTATGTCCGCCGCCGCGATGCCAGATGGTGATGTCGCCCGCGTTGCGGCGTCCGCCGGTACGCACCTTGATGCGCGTGAGCGGCTTGTGCGGCTTATCGGTCGTCAGTTCGTCGTTGGTCAGCGTTGTCTTGAAACGCAGCGACGGCGTAATCGGTCTGTATGTCTTAATTCCCATAAAAATCTGCCTTTAGTACTTAGCTCTTAGCCTTTGGCTTTGTTTCGAAGCTCAATTGCTAACTGCTAACCCTCTAAACTTTTTCCATAAGCGATTTGGCACATCAGTCGCCAAATCGCGCTGTTTCAGGAGCCTAATCGCTTTAACCACGATCCAGGCAGTGAAGCGGTTTTCTAAATATTCGCCGCGTACTCCGGCATCTTCTCGCCTGCCTTCAGCCGGACGTAAGCCTTCTTCCAGTCCGGACGGTAACCAGCGAACTTGCCCCGACGGCGCTCTTTGCCCACAAAGTTCGCTGTGCGCACCGAGTCCACCTTCACCTTGAAGATCTTCTGCACGGCTTCCTTTACTTCCGTCTTGGTGGCCGCGGCGGCCACTTCAAAAACCAGCGTGCCCTGGTTCTCTTTCACGCCCAGCCCTTTTTCCGTGATCACAGGCTTGCGGATAATCTGATAGGCCGACTTCATTACGCCACCTCCGCTTTATGTTTGGGCGCTGAGGCCTTCAGCGAATCCTGCAGCCGCTCCAGGGCCGGCTTGGAAAAGATCGCCGTCTCATAGCGGAGCAGGTGGTACGGATGCACATGGTTGCTGGCCAGCAGTTCAACGCCGGGAATATTGCGCGCGCTCAGCTGCAGATTGCGGTTTTCCTGGCCGCCATCCACCAGCAAGGCCGTCTTGCCGACGCCCAGCTTGCCCAGCGTCTTGCGGAACGTGCCGGTCTTGGCCGCGGCCAGATCGAATTCTTCCACCACCATCAGCTTGCCGTCAGAAAGCTTGGAAGCCAGTGCCGAACGCAGCGCGCCCAGCAGCTTCTTCCTGGGAAACTGGTAGTCATAAGAACGGGGTTGCGGTCCATGGACCGTGCCGCCGTGGCGCCACAGTGGCGACCGGATGGAGCCCACGCGCGCGCGGCCAGTGCCCTTCTGCTTCCAGAGCTTTTTGCCCGCGCCGGAGACCAGCTTCTTGTTCTTGGTGGCATGCGTGCCCGCCCGATGCGCCGCGCGGAAATGCTTGACCGCTTCCCAGAGAAGGTCTTCATTAATACCGCCAAAGACCTCGTCAGCCAGCTCCAGCGTGCCCGTCTTCTTGCCTTCGAGATTTACAACGTCAATCTTTGCCATCTTTTTTCCTTAGGGCTCCGCACGCTTCGCTGCTTCGCCCTCGCGCTTTGCTCGCGCTATTCCGGCGCTCGCTCCGCGCTCACCCTAGCTCTTAGCCCCGAGCCATTGGCTCTTAGCTTTTGTGTATGTGGCACAAGCACTCTTGCCTGTGTCCCGAAACTTATTTCTTTGCTTTACCAGCAGCGGCTTTCTTGGCTGCCTTCAACGGATCCAGCGTGGTCGATCCGGCAAAGCCACGGCGCTCGCGCGGTGGTTTCTTTGCTTTCAGGATCACGACATAACCATTCTTCGGACCGGGCACCGCGCCTTCCACCAGCAGCAGGTTGTCGTCGCTGTCAATGCCGCGGATCTTCAAATTGCGGACCGTGACCTGGTCCACGCCCATGTGCCCGGACATACGCATTCCAGGAAACACGCGCGATGGGAAAGATGAGGCGCCGATCGAGCCCTGCACCTGGAACATGTGTCCGTGCGCGCCTGGACCGCCGCCGAAGTGATGGCGCTTTACGACGCCGGCAAAGCCGCGCCCCTTGCTCACGCCGATCACATCCACGAATTTCTCATTGTTGAAGATGTCCACCAAAACCTTGGCGCCGACTTTCAGTCCATCGCCATTGCTCGCCGAGCCGTCGCCTTCCGCCGTCTGCTCTTCGGCCTTTGCAGCCTCCGTGCCGTCCACCATGGCCACTTCACGAATGAACTTTACCGGCGGCAGATCATGCTTGGCGAAATGGCCCTGCTGGGCCTTGCTGACATTTTTGCCCTTCACGAACTCAACCAGGCCGATCTGCGCAGCTTCATAGCCATCTTTGTTGTTGCGCTTGATCTGCGTGATCACGCACGGGCCGGCTTGCAGGACGGTGACCGGATGAACATCACCCTTGTCGTCAAACACCTGCGTCATGCCGATTTTCTTGCCTAGAATTCCGTTAATCATTTTTCTCTCTCCTCATCATTCCTGTGCTGTTAGCAGCATTCAGGAACTGTAGGTTATGGCTTTTCGCCTTTGGCTCTTGGCGTTTAGCCAGAGCTGCTTCGCGTTTTCGCACAAAGCCAAAGGCTAAAGGCCAATAGCTAAAAGCTATTTGTGTTCTTTCCCGAACGCCTTGATCTCCACATCCACGCCGGCCGGCAGGTCGAGCTTCATCAGCGCGTCCACCGTGTTCTGCGTCGGCTCCAGGATGTCAATCAGGCGCTTGTGCGTGCGGATCTCAAATGCCTCGCGCGACTTCTTGTCCACGTGAGGGGAGCGCAGCACGCAATACTTATTCTTCACCGTGGGCAGCGGAATCGGTCCGGCAATCTGCGCCCCGGTACGTTTGGCCGTCTCCACAATCTCGCCCGTGGACTGGTCCAGGATGCGATAATCGTAAGCCTTCAGCCGTATGCGAATTCTCTCTTTGCCTATCACTCGTTTTATCCCTCAAAGATCCTTGCGGTCAGGCCAGCGTTAAAAGATCTAAGGTCACTGACGCTTTGGTTTCAGATTGGCAATCGGGTAATTTGAAATTTGGTAATTGAAGAACAAATGCATTCTGCAATAAGTCAGTTTTCAATTTTGGCAATTACCCGATTACCCGATTTTCAATCTCTCACCTACTGAATAATCTCGCTGATCGTGCCTGCTCCCACCGTCCGTCCGCCTTCGCGAATCGCGAAACGCAGGCCCTTCTCCATGGCTACCGGCGTAATCAGCTCAATGGTCAGCGACACGTTGTCTCCCGGCATCACCATCTCCGTGCCTGCCGGCAACTCCGCTACTCCCGTTACGTCCGTGGTGCGGAAATAAAACTGCGGCCTGTAACCCTTGAAGAACGGTGTGTGACGGCCGCCTTCTTCTTTGTTCAATACGTATATCTCGGCCTTGAACTTGGTATGCGGCGTGATCGATCCGCCCTTGGCCAGCACCATCCCGCGCTCTACATCGTCCTTGCCGATGCCTCTGAGCAGCAGCCCGGCGTTATCCCCCGCCATGCCTTCATCCAACTGCTTCTTGAACATTTCCACGCCCGTCACCACCGTCTTGCGCGTGTCGCGGAAGCCCACGATCTCAACTTCCTCGCCTACCTTCACCTTCCCGCGCTCAATACGGCCCGTTACCACCGTGCCACGGCCCGAGATTGAGAAGATATCTTCAATCGGCATCAGAAACGGCTTGTCGATATCGCGCGCCGGCAGCGGTACATACTTGTCCACGGCTGCCATCAGCTCGTCGACCTGTTTTTCCCACTTCTCTTCACCGTTCAGCGCTCCCAGCGCAGACA
>JAIQGL010000026.1 GCA_020072585.1 Terriglobia bacterium
GCCTTGGAAAACGCTGCGCGTTTCCCACTTTCCCACAGCCTCGACGGCTGCGGGCCTCAACTTAAAAGTGATATGCTCGAAACCCCAAACCAGGAGAATGTCTCACTACGAATGGACTAAAGATGGGGGGCAGGTCACAGCTGCACGCGTTTCAGGAAGATACACTCCTACGATGCTGATTCTGGATGGATGTCCGCTGATCCTTTTCGAGAGCTTCTTTGATTTCTATTCCCATCATCTCTTAGACCCAGACAATCAGTTTCAGACACTCATGTGCATCCCCAGCAAATTAGATTTGGAGAGGGTGCGATGGAATGGGTGGGAGGTTATACGAACAATCGGCTCTTCCAAAAACATCATGATCAGTCAAGAGCTGCGTGCGACTTAAGAAAGCCGGGCCATTCCGTTGCCGCTCTGTTATGAGCGAGTCGGACGCGTGATCGATACAAAAAGCGACACGACGATGCAGCAAAACCAATCCTCCGGAGCTGCCGCCGGGTCCGAACCGGCAAATTACACGCTGCGAATCAAGACGTCGCCTGTGGAGATTGCGAAAAACCGGATTATTTCGTTAACCACGTACAACGGACAGTTTCCTGGACCGCTGCTTCGCCTGAAAGAAGGCCAAGAGGTGAAGGTGGATGTCTATAACGAAACCGGTGTCCCTGAGCAACTGCATTGGCACGGGCAGTTCTTGCCGGTGGACGTGGACGGAGCCGCGGAAGAGGGCACACCGTTCATTCCCGCACATGGCAAGCGCCGGATCGTATTCACGCCCAGGCCAGCGGGGTTCCGTTTCTATCACACACATATTCGGGCCGGAGCTGACCTTTATGGCGGCCAGTACAGCGGCCAGGTTGGTCCGGTGTATATCGAGCCAAAGCACGAGCCTGGCAAGTATGATCGCGAAGTCTTTCTCACGCTCAAAGAGTTTGAGCCAACCTTCAGCCGCGGCGGAGACATGCCAATGGATTTCCTCTCTCCCGCGACTAAGGTGAAGACGCTCGAAGAGCAGGGCGAATCTGCCATGAAGGCTTCGCTTGCCAAGGGCATGCCGCATGGCTATGAAGTGGGCTACGGTTCCTTCACGATCAATGGACGAATGCTGCACCATGGTGAGCCAATCCGCGTGAAGCAAGGCGAACGAGTCCTGTTCCATGTGCTAAACGGCAGCGCCACGGAGATTCGCAGTCTCGCCTTGCCCGGCCATTCCTTCCACGTGGTTGCATTGGATGGCAATCCCGTGCCGAATCCCATGAACGTTCCGGTCCTCTGGCTGGGTACTGCTGAGCGGGTTTCTGCCATGGTGCAGATGAACCACCCGGGAGTTTGGATCATGGGAGACACTGCCGATGACGATCGACGCCATGGCATGGGCATTGTGGTGGAGTATGCGGGACAAAAAGGCAAACCGCTGTGGGTTCCGCCGCCGCGTTTCCGCTGGAATTATGCCCGCTTTGCCAAGCCGGGCGCCAGTGCGCCTCCGCCAGACGAGACCTTCGAGATGATCTTTAAGAAGGAAAACGCTGCTGAAGTGGGCTTCAATCGCTGGACCATCAATGGAGTCGCCTATCCGATGGCGAATGAACTGGCCCCGGCATCGTTCCACTTGAAGGAGGGAAAGCGGTACAGAATCCACATGCGGAATGCCAGTGACGATATCCACCCGATTCATCTTCACCGCCACAGCTTCGAACTAAGCAGTTTGGCCGGAATCCCGACTGCCGGAATCCTCAAAGACGTGGTCATGCTCGGCGGGTACCAGGAGGCCACCGTGGATTTCGTAGCTGATAATCCGGGGCTGACCCTATTTCACTGCCACCAGCAATTGCACATGGATTTCGGGTTCATGACCCTTTCGACTACATCTAAGGACCATCGGCGGGATGTCCGCTGGCCAGCACGGCTGCGGTGATTGTGGCAACTCTCCAAGCCCGCCGAGCGATAGCAGCGAAGATCGGCTATTTAGATCGACTCGACTGCATCTCACGCCAAACTGTTGCAAATGGCGATTAGTGTCTCCTTAAAAACTCTGGAATGTCAGAGAGACATGTAAGAACTGCAACGGTCATGGATCCCACTATTCCAATAATGAATGCCGTCTCCAGAACCCGGACAAGAAAGTGCAGCAGCATATTGGCCTCGAATCCGATTGGAACGAAGGCGCTAATCCAAGACAGCTCCTAACCAGTGCTGGTCGAACGTAGCAACCGGCTCATCATGATGCGCAAACTAATCCTTCATTCTGTTTTTAACGTAGCAGCATCCTCAAAGGTATTCCCGTGACCCGGGTCACAGCAGAGTGTGCGGCAGAGCTGTCGAGGTTTATTTCGCTTACTCGCAGGCTCTCGTAGAATCATGCTCACCCCCGTAGCGCTGGAGAAAACCGCCGGGTTTTGTGCTACGGTCGGGCCAGGAAGATGGGCAGGCCGAGCCTGTGGTCGTACTTGGGGTGGTAACGCTCGGTGTTGTACATCGATGCGATATCCACCTTGCGCGGGCCCAGCCTCGGATCGGGAATTGGCGCCATCACGTAGCGACCTTCGCTGATAGCGGTCATCAACCCGGACCTGCCTTCGTCCAGCGCATCCATCGCCATTCCCGCGAAGGTAAATGCCACCATTCGATCAACGAAATCAGGGCTGCCCGAGCGCAGGTCGTAAGTAAGATCGCTGACTACGGTTTCTTCGCCGGTCGCTCGCTTGATCTCATCGCTTAAGTCTTCGGCAACACTTGTCTTTTTGCGATGACCGAACGCGTCGGCTTCGCCGTATTCTTTCACCGTGTACCCCTGCCACTCGGCGCCTTCGGAAAGGATCATCAGCGAGTAATTGCTCGGGTTGTTGCGCTTGTCGGCGATGAGCAAGTCGATCAGGTGTTTCAAATCAACCTTGTACTCAGGAATACAGCAGCGTTCCGCAGTCACGTATGCCGTATAGAGTGCCGTATAACCAGCATCGCGGCCAAACACCCGAAAGATGCCAACGCGCTCATGCGAGCCCACAGTGGTACGCTGCCGTTCAATGGCATCCATGGCACGCGTAATCGCCGTCGAAAACCCGATGCAGTATTCAGTGTTGCGAACGTCGTTGTCCATGGTCTTCGGTACCGCGATCACCTTCACTCCCTTGCGGTCGAGTTCCGCAGCATAGCTCAAGGTATCGTCGCCGCCAATCGCGATCAGGTACTCGAGACCCAGCGTCTCGATGTTCTTCAGCACTGCCGGCGTGACATCGAACACGGTGCTGGTGATGCCGTGCTTCGTCGATTGTTTCGCTTCGAACGCCTGTCGCTGCAGGACCGGAGGCAGCTTGGGCATCTTGATGGGATTCGTACGCGAGCTGTGCAAGAACGTTCCGCCCGTGCGATCGATTGTGCGCGTGTTCTCTCTATTCAAGGGAACGATATAGCGTGCCTTGCTCGCGGGATCATCCAGATCAACGTGGGTCAATCCTTCCCAGCCACGGCGGATACCGATCACTTCGCATCCGATCTCCGACCCGCGGTAGACCACTGACTTGATCACGGAGTTCAGCCCGGGAACATCGCCTCCACCTGTGAGTATGCCTATCCGCCTCTTTTGCATGTATGACATATTACGATGACGTCCTGTTTCTGGCGCGCCGGTTCGATCAGGTTTGCTGACTTATCCCTTCAGACAATCTGTCACGCAACAGACTGATGCATCACCTAACACTGTGACACAGACAGGTCACTTGGTTTGGGTCGACTCAGCCTGCTTCCTTAACAGTCCGACCTGAAGACTGGCTTCACCTCGGCCGGTCGTCGCGCGCCCTTTCGAGACGCAGATTCTGGCGGCCTCAACTTGTTCCGGGGCCGACGCTGTGATGTGACTCTGGTCACTGCAACCCGTTGGAAAGGCTGAAATCATTTTGTAAGAGCTCGTAGCAGGTCGAGGTGTGAGCTCCCAATTCTGGTGGTGGTTGAACGAGGCTCGGGACCCTAGACTCTCTCAGCCACGGTCCCTGACTCAAGTCGCGGGAGCGGCCAAACAGCATGCTGGTCAAGCTCTTGAAAAACCGAATTGCGGGTTATGTCGTAGCCCTCATAGGCGTTGGCCTCGTGACCGCGATTTGCATAGCCCTTCGCAGCCACATCAATGAAATGACCGTCGCGCTGGCGCTGCTGCTGGTCGTCCTGTTTGTCGCCAGTGCCTGGGAACGCTGGCCTGCGCTCATCGCCTCAGTCGTGGCGATGCTGTGCCTGAACTTCTTTTTCCTCCCTCCGTTTTACACATTCACCATAGCGGACCCAAAAAACTGGGTCGCGCTTACGGCGTTCTTCATTACCGCCCTCACGGCCGGGCGTCTCTCGACCTGGGCCAAGCGCCACGCTGCTGAAGCGGCGGCGAGCCGGAGCCAGGCGCGGCTGGCAAGCGCATATAACCGGAGCCTGCTCGAAGCCAGCCTCGATCCACTGATGACGATCGGCAGCGATGGAAAGATCAACGATGTCAACGCAGCTGCAGAGGCAGTGACAGGACATTCAAGGGCTGACCTGATTGGCACGAACTTTACCGAGCATTTCGCTGATCGCAACAGTGCCCAGACGGTGTACGAACAGGTGCTGCGCGATCACTGGGTGCGTGGTTTCGCGACGGAACTCCGTCACCGCGGCGTACACAGTACCTCGGTTCTTTTGGATGGGTCGCTATATCGGGATACCGAAGGAAATGTCATCGGCGTCGTGGTATCGGCGCGGCCGATCAGCACGTATGTGGGAAAGCTCTGGGAGCCGCGGCCCAACCCCACGGTTGTCGGGCACCTGAAGCTGTTCGTCACTCTGAGCAGTCTTTTGTCGATGGCCGTAGGAATTCTGTCGGTAATCGGCCTGGTGCTCAATATCACTGTCCTGAAGAGCGTTTTCCCCGGCCAGCCCGTGATCAAGATGAACGCGGCAATATGTCTGGTTGCGCTCGGAGCTTGCCTGTGGCTGGTTCGAGAAAGGAGTTACCTAAGCGGCACAAGAAAAATCGTTGTTCAGATACTGGCCACGTTTGTTGTGCTCGTCGGGCTGTTAAGTACGGCAGAACACCTGTTTGGCTGGAACTTACATATTGACCAGTCGCTATTTCGAGAAGCGCCGGCGGAATCGTTCATACCCGAACGTCCTGGCCTGGTCACACCCATTACTGCCCTGGATTTTCTGTTGCTGGGAATGGCGCTGCTCGTGCTGGACCGTCCGTTTGTATGGAAGTCGCGAAAGCATTGGACGACCCAGTACCTCGCGTCGCTAACGGTGATTCTGGCTGCTGTAGGACTGCTGGGTTTCATCCTGCAGCGTCACAATGAGTACGCGCGCATCGCGTTGCAAACTGCGATCACCTTGCTCGTATTCTCGCTCGCCTTGCTCTTTGTACGTCCGCAAAGAGGACTTCCAGAACTCCTGGCGAGCCCTACTGCAGGAGGTGCGCTGACCCGCCGCTGGCTGCCAGCGGCAATTGTGATCCCCATTCTGATTGGCACCCTTGCATGGACTGAGATCGCATCGGGTCGCTCCACCGCATGGGGCGCTCTCAGCCTGATGATTGTCGCCATGATCGTAGTGGTGGGTGCGTTCGCCATCTGGAACGGCTACATCGTCAACCGAGGCGAGCTTGAGCGCAGGCTATCGGAGGACATCCTGCATCGGCGGGAGATGGAATTGAGAGAATCTCAGCGCCTGGCGCAAGTGGGCAACTGGTGGTGGGACCCCGGTACGGACAGCGTTGTATGGTCAGAAGGGCTTTCTCGCATCGCGTCCCGCAATCCCTTGCTGCCACCGCCAACCTACAAAGAGCATCTCGGTTTCTATCCTGGCCAGGACGCCCAAAGGCTTGACGAGGTCATACAGAAGTCGATTGAGACGGGAGCATCTTTCGAGCTCGATCTGCAACTTGCGCGTCTCGATGGTGCCGTTCGCTATGTCACCAGCCGCGGTGAGGCAGAACGCAATGCAGAAGGCCGGGTCGTCGTGATGCGTGGCACCGTTCAAGATGTTACGGAACGGAAGAAATCTGAAGAAGCTCTGCGCCGGAGTGAACAGGCACTGCTGCGTAGCAATCGCGCACATCGCGCGCTCAGCAGGTGTAACGAAGCCCTGGTCCGGGCAACTGATGAATCCAGCCTGCTGCAGGACATTTGCCGATTGATCATTGAAGAAGCGGGTTATCGCTTCTGCTGGGTGGGACACGCCGAGCAAGACGAGTCCAAAACGGTAAGGCCGATTGCTCAGGCGGGATTCGAGGACGACTATTTGAAGACGATCAATATCAGCTGGGCTGACACCGAACGAGGTCGTGGCCCCACCGGTACATGTGTCCGCACCGGCCAGGTGCAGATTGTCAGGAATTTCGCTACCGAACCGAGACTTGCTCCCTGGCGCTCGGAAGCCTTGAAACGCGGATATGCGTCCTCGATGGCGGTCCCGCTCGAAGTTGATTCCCAGCGCTTCGGCGCACTGACGATTTACGCGGCGGAAATCGAGGCCTTTGGTCCTGAAGAAGTGAAGCTGCTGACGGAACTGGCCGGCGATCTTGGCTTTGGCGTCACCATGCTTCACATCCAAGCGGAGCGCCATAGAGCGGAAGAAGAAATCCGGACCCTTAACGCAGGATTAGAGCAGCGAGTGGTTCGCAGGACCGCTCAACTTCAGGCAGTCAACCAGGAATTGGAGCAGACCCGAGAACGGGAAATCGAGATCGGATTCAAGATCCAGCAAACCCTGCTTCTTGACCAGCCGCCCCAGGATGTTCCCGGTTTGCAAATCGCCGCAATTACTATTCCCTCCCAAAAAATTGATGGTGACTTCTACATCTTTATCCGTCATTCGGAGGAGTGGTTGGACGTGATTGTCGGCGATGTCATGGGTAAAGGCGTTCCAGCGGCCCTGCTGGGCGCCGCCACCAAAAGTCATTTCCTTAGGGCACTCAGCAACCTGATGATGGCTTCCAGGGACGGCAAGATTCCCGAACCGAAAGAGATCGTGATGCTGGCGCATGCGGAACTTGCGCGCCATCTCATCAAACTGGACAGCTTCGTCACGTTGGTCTACGCACGCTTCGACGAAAAGAGCCAGCGGCTGGAACTTGTCGATTGCGGGCACACCGGAATCGTTCACTGGCACGCCCGGACAGGGCAGTCCGAGATATTGCACGGGGACAACCTGCCACTGGGAGTGCGCGAAGGGGAAATCTACGATCAGGTCTCAATTCCTTTTGAAGCCGGAGATCTGCTTCTTTTTTACTCAGATGGAATTACCGAGGCCCGCAATCCCTCGGGCGAGCTATTCGGTGTTGAGCGCCTGGAAGAGTTCGTTCGCCTCAATGGTGAACTTGATCCGGCGACTTTAGTTGCAGGCATACGCAAAGCCATCTCCACGTTCTCCGGCTCCAACCGGCTCGCGGACGATCTGACGGCCGTAGCGGTTAAAGCCCAACCCAAGCCGGTTCCTACTTCACGGTCTGAAATTGAGATCGACAGCAACCTCGCCCGGCTCCGACAGGCACGCGAATTCGTGCGCCAGTTTTGTTGCCATATGCCCGATGGAGCCCTCGATGAGGAGGGCGTCGGAGACCTCGAACTGGCGGTCAACGAGGCAGCCAGCAACATCATGAAGCATGCTTACCACGGACGCACCGATCAGAAAATCCATGTTGAAGCCGAGAGCTTTCCTGATCATGTTTCAATCCAGCTCCATCACTACGGCGAACCCTTTGATCCCTCGGCAGCCCCTGCGCCAAAACTCGATGGATCGCGAGAGTCTGGATTTGGCGCCTACATCATTTCGAGGAGTGTTGACCAGGTGCGCTACTACCGCGATGAGCGTGGAAGAAATTGTGTGGCCATGGTGAAGTTCAGAAAAGCACAGGGAGAACCCGAACTAATCAGAAGTGGAGGAAAAAGCAATGGAAATAACAGTCGATAGGTCGGATGGTGTGGCCATTGCCGTCGTGCCGATTGATGAGCTCGATGCCAGCAATGTTGGTGAGTTCAAACGAGACATTACGCCACTGCTACAGTCTGAGACCAAGCTGGTGCTCGATTTGAGCCAGCTGCGCTTCATCGACAGCTCGGGTTTGGGCGCCATGCTCTCCTGTCTGCGCCAGCTAAGCGCCAAGGGAGGCGACCTGAAACTGTGTGGCATGTCCAAACAGGTGCGGGCGCTCTTCGAACTCGTGCGCATGCATCGCATCTTTGATATCTATCCGGCGAGAGAAGGGGCCATTCATGCATTCCAAGCGGCCAGTGAAGTGCAACATGCCTAGCGTGCGGGTCTTTGCCGAAGACACTGTGGCCGGAGTGGAAGAATCGATCCACCGGGAGGCCCGATATTCGCTCGGCAAGCTCTGGAAGGATCTTTCTCCGCGCGAGCGTTTTAATGCCGTTGCCCTGGCTGTCCGTGAACAATTGATCGACCGAATGTTGCGAACAGAAGAACGATATCGCCGCAGCGATTCCAAGCGCCTCTATTATCTTTCCATCGAATTCCTGATCGGCCAATCCCTCGGCAACAATCTCCACAACCTGGGCCGGATTGATGAATGGCGAGAGGCGCTGCACAACCTGGGGACGGACTTGGACGATATCCAGGACGCCGAGCCGGATGCGGCACTGGGCAATGGAGGACTCGGCCGGCTGGCAGCTTGCTTTCTGGACTCGCTCGCGACCCTGGGCATGCCGGGATACGGATACGGCATTAACTACGAATATGGTCTCTTCAAGCAGGAGATCGACAATGGCTACCAACGGGAAAAGCCGGACAACTGGCTGTCCCAGAGCACCCCGTGGCAACTCGCTCGTCCGGATGAATCATGCGTGGTTCCCGTCTACGGCCGCATTGAGCATGGCGTCGACCGGCGCGGTGGTTATAACCCGATGTGGATGGACTGGAAGGTCCTGATCGGGACGCCGTATGACATGCTGATTCCAGGGTACGGCGGAGAGACCGTGAATACATTGCGGCTCTTCTCGGCACGGTCATCCCATGATTTTGACGTAGAGATCTTCAATATCGGTGATTACTTCAAGGCCGTCGAACAGAAAATTGCATCGGAGACGATTTCCAAGGTGCTCTATCCCTCCGATGCGCTCGTTGCCGGCCAGGAACTCAGGCTGGTGCAGGAATACTTCCTTGTCGCCTGCGCCGTGAGGGACATCGCGCGAAGATTCGAACGAGACCATGATGATTACCGGAAATTTGGCGAGAAGGTCGCGATTCAGCTGAATGATACGCATCCGGCCCTCACCGTTGCCGAACTGATGCGCCTCCTCATTGACGAAAAGGATCTCGGCTGGGAAGATGCCTGGCGGATCACACAGGCGACGCTCGGCTATACCAATCACACCCTGTTGCCCGAAGCCCTGGAGAAATGGTCTGTTCCGATGCTGGAGCACGTGCTGCCCAGACACCTGCAGATCATCTTTGAAATCAACAGACGGTTCTTGGAGCAGGTCGCCGCGGCCTATCCCTCTGATCTCGACCGAAGAAGACGGCTGTCTCTGATCGAGGAGTCCACGCCGAAGCAGGTGCGCATGGCAAGCCTGGCGATCGTGGCAAGCCACTCGGTCAATGGTGTTTCACAAATTCACTCGGATTTGATCCAGACATCGCTGGCGCCGGACTTCTTTGCGCTTTGGCCAGAGAAGTTTAACAACAAGACAAACGGAGTTACCCAGCGCCGCTGGTTGCTCAAGGCGAACCCGCGCCTGGCCAATCTGATCAGCAACACCGTAGGCGACAAGTGGATAACGGATCTAGGCCATTTGCGGCAACTGGAGGCCTGGGCCGAAGATGGTGCATTTCAATCCGAGTTTCGCAACGCCAAGCAATCAAACAAAGAAACGCTGGCCCGGATCATTCAGGACAGTTCGAATGTGAAAGTTGATCCTCACAGCCTTTTCGATATTCAGGCCAAGCGTATTCACGCCTACAAACGCCAGCTCTTGAATCTTCTGCGTATTGTTCACGAATATCTGTCTCTGATTGAAGACGGCAAAGAACCGGCAGTGCCCAGAACGTATATCTTCGCGGGAAAGTCCGCACCCGGTTATTGGCTGGCTAGACAGGTCATCAAGCTGATCCACAGCGTCGCAAGGGTGATCAACAACGATCGGATCGCCAGCCGCTGGATGAAAGTCGCATTTGTTCCCGACTACCGCGTTTCGCTCGCGGAGAAAATCATTCCCGCGGCGGATGTCAGCGAGCAGATCTCGACCGCCGGAAGCGAAGCATCGGGTACAGGAAACATGAAATTTGCCTTGAATGGGGCACTTACGGTCGGCACGCCGGACGGCGCAAACATCGAAATTGGCGAAGCTGTAGGAGCGGAGAACATTTTCCTCTTCGGACTGAAGGCTGGCGAGGTTCGCACCATCCGCGAGGAGAAATCCTATCGGCCCGGAGACCACTGTGACCGAGATCCAAGAATCGCACGCGCCGTAGCTTCGTTCCGTTCTAACTTGTTCTGTGTTGATGAGCCTGAGCTGTTTACCTGGACTTCTCAGACGCTCCTCGATGAAAATGATCCATTCCTGCATTTGGCAGATCTCGCTGCTTATATCGAGGTGCAGGAGAGAGTCGCTACGGTCTTCAACAATCCCAAACAGTGGTCGCGCGCGGCCATCCTGAACGTGGCCAGAATGGGGCCATTTTCAAGCGATCGAGCGATCCGCGAGTATGCCCGTGATATCTGGCACATCGAACCAGCATAGAACCGCAAACAAGGCATTCTTAGGACACCACACCAAATCTATACAGATCCTGCTCTTCTGTGCTCCCGTGCCGAAGGATCGCGGTCAGAGACGATCACGATCTGCATGTCCTTTGCCAGGTCGATGATCTCCTGGACTGGATCATGCGATCCGAAACGTAACCATGTGCGACTGCGGGGGCGCGTCACGAAGATTTGTGTCACACCGTTTTGACGGGCGAAGTCAACCAGGACAGACGTGCCGGTTCCTTTCAGAATATGAATCTCGATGCGGAGGTTGCGAGCGAAAGCCAGGTGTTTCTCCAATGCCTGCCGCGCAGGTTCGGCCAACCCCGTAAGGTCGCCCGATGGCTGTACCAACACCGCGACGCATTCCGCGCCGAGAAAATCGCTCACTCGCTTGGCGCGTCTTGTCACCATGGCAGTTTTTGGATCGGGAGTTATATGAATCAGGACTTTGTGCTGCTTGTTCGAAGTAGGCGCCCCCGCCCGCGAGGCCGTCTCCGTTTCGCTGCCAAGTCTCTGCCCTACCTCGTGAGCCGCTTCACGCAAGGCAAGCTCTCTCAATGCAACCAGGGTAGGCTCGCGAAAGAAATTTTGCAGAGCGCGCTCCGCCTGCTCAGGCCTATAAACAACGCCACGTTGCAAGCGGTGCATGAGCGCTCGCGGCGTTAGATCAACCATGACGACTTCATCCGCGTTGCGGATGATCCAATCAGGAACTGTCTCACGGACTGTGACGCCGGTAATATACTGAACTTGATCGTTGAGACTCTCAAGGTGCTGGATATTCATCGTCGTGAGAACATCGATTCCAGCATCGAGAAGCACCATTACGTCCTCCCAGCGCTTGGTCCGGGACGATCCCGGAACATTGGTGTGTGGAAATTCGTCCACCGCGCAGACTTGCGGGTGTCTGGCCAGGATGCGATCAGTATCCATTTCTTCGAATACGTTTCCTCGATACTCAACCTTCTTCCGCGGTACAAATTCCAGCCCCTCTGCTTTGGCCACTGTGTCCTGGCGGCCGTGGGGCTCAAAATAGCCGACTACGATATCCGTTCCGTGTCTCCGCAGAGAATGGGCTTCCTCCAGCATCTGGTATGTCTTCCCGACGCCGGCCGCATAGCCCATGAATATCTTTAGCTTCCCGCGTTGTGGTTGGTTCATTGCTTATTGGGAAATATCCGGACATCCATACCGCGCGACAATCTGACAAGCCTATCGACGGAGGTCCCGAGCATCCGCGACAGGAACCTGGAACGGCGGCTGTGCCCGGCAAAAACCTGAGTCATTCCTCGCGTGCGGGCAAACGCCATCACAGTGCTGATAGGGTCCCGCCCTTGCAAGATTTCTACACGCGCCCCAGCAGCGCGTGCCAGACTGAGTTTTTCATCTACTGCAGCACGTTCAATGGAAGAGAGTTCAGGCTGGTCCACGTTGACCACAACCAATTCGGCGTAGAACCTCAACGCGACCAGCTGTGCGGTTTCAATCATCTCTTCAGCATTTGAATCTGCGGTGATGCAGACGAGTATCCTTTCTTGTGCGCCAAACTGCTGCTTGATGCCATGAGATTCCAGATAGCTGGTAAGCTGGCGGTCGACTACATCGGCAGCGAGAATCAAGGCCATTTCGCGAAGTCTCAACAACTGTCGCTGCCGCTTTTCGAGTCCTGCTTGCTCATCCGGGGTACGTCCGAGCGCTTCGATTGGTGGGGCATCAACGATCTCGATTTCATCTGCGCTTCTGATAAACGCAATCGGAACGGTCTGGACCACGTGCTTGCCGGTGATAGCTTCGACTTGCCGCTGCAACTCCGCGATGTACTGGATGTTGACGGAAGCCGCTACCTTGATCCCCGCCTGCACCAGTTCACGAACATCCTCCCATCGCGTCTTGTTTCGCGCCCCGGCCGGATTATCGTAGGCCAGCCCGTCAATGAAACAAACTTCCGGGCGGCGCTGGATCAAAGCATCGACATCGATGACCGTGCCCTGTCCCACCTCCCTTAAGGGGATTACCTCAAGTTGGCGCACGAGGGACTCAGCTTCGGGCGGCATTTGGGGCTGAGTTGCCCCAAGCACGACATCCTGGCCGCGGAGCCGGCGACGACGCGCCTCGTCAAGCATCCGAAATGTTTTGCCGACACCCGAGGCATAGCCGAGGAAGATCTTGAGGTAGCCTTTCTCGGTCCCTGCTTCCACCTCGCGCAGAATCTCTTCCGGGGTTTTACGACGTTGATTCATCACAATTTTCCAAACACTTATCGAGAATAAAAACAAGTATTGCTTGATCACCCAAGGATATGGGATCAGAAAACATCATACAAAGGCTTGTGAACAATAGTCCGTCCTGAATCGTTTTCCAGTCCCGTCCGTCCGCCTGCGAAATCGATTCATCTTTAGGGTTTCTTTAGGCGGAAATTGAATCAAAACAAATAAAACAGGTCTTGGAGATCCCAATGGCAGCGATATTTCCTCTGAAGCACTTGCCTTGGAACCGGAAGGGAAGTTCACAGTCCTCGGGCAAACGACAACGCTCCTTCTCAATGGAAAACCTGCTCCTGTTGGCAGAATGGTTCCGTCATGAAAGTGTATCGGGATCACTTTTGTGCGGCGCTATCGCGATTGGGCTATGCATCCTCCTGAAGGGCAGCACGATCGAGGCCCAGGTCCCAATTCTGTTCTTGCTGGTGGTTCTGGCGATCTCTTCGCGTTTTGGAACCCCAGCGGGAGTTCTGGGTACGGTCCTGTCTGCTGTTGCTTTTGCTGAGTTTCTATTTGATCCTCAGCGCAGTCTCGCAATCAGGAATCCCGTCGAAAAGTCCAATATGGCATGGATGATTCTGGGCGGACTGGCGCTCTCGTGCTTATTTGGGAAGTCCCAAAAATCAACGGATCAGGAGCGTCAGAACGGTACGCCTGCTCCTCGATAAGCTTTCAAAACGTCCAAGTCCCTCCGCGCAGACCTTTAGGAATATTTCAGGGTTCCCTTAGTCAATTTTTATGGTCTTTTCGATCTAATGAATATGAGCCCGTAAGACGAGGAGATGTTATGGAAACCATGCTTTACCGAAGTACGAAGGAGCAGGTGGTAGAAGCGATTCAGGTGCAAGAGGCTGTCGACGTTCCCACGGCTACCGGAATCGTGAAGGCAGAACCCGGTGATTGGCTGATTATTGATGCTCAGGGAAACCTGGGCTGCTGTGACAACGTGAACTTTCAATGCACATATGAGGCGGAGAACGACTCCGACAAGTATGCAAGAGTATCTGAAAGCAAACCGTGGGGCTGTTAATAGGCCATTCCAGGACCGCTGAGCAGAAGAGGGAAAGAGGAGGGCACATGGGGACCGGGAACAACGCAGGCCAGCCAATTCGCAAAACAGATACTGGGCAAATGTATGAGGTTTTAAAGAGCCGGTTACGCCGGCGGATCCGCTGGGCTCAACGGACCCTTAAAGAAAGACCGGGAATCGAGTTGTATGCCGTCCAGGCATCGAGGAAGTGATCGAATGGAAGGCTTACGCGCCTCTACATCATTTTGCATCGACTAAAACAAGGGCAATGATTATGCCAAGCTGCGATCTGAGAACACTGATGGGCTTAGCCGCCCGGGAGAATGCTAAAACTGTGCGTTATAGAAGT
Source organism: Terriglobia bacterium (assembly GCA_020072585.1). Lineage (GTDB taxonomy): Bacteria > Acidobacteriota > Terriglobia > Terriglobales > Acidobacteriaceae > Angelobacter. The sequence continues at coordinate 14,361 of JAIQGL010000026.1, forward strand.
ATCCGACCGTTAATTGTCGATGCCATTCAGGTGAATGGCCCCACCGATTTTCCAACCTGCAATGGAGCTCTGCATGCATCCTCCGGCGACTGGGTGCTCCGCGATCCCCACGGCAATGTGAGACTCTGTAGCGACGCTTATTTCAGGAGCAATTATGCGCCCATGGGAGCATCACAGCCGCTGGAGCAATTCCGCGAGCGGGCATCTCGCGGCGGCTGCTAGATCCGCCGACACCTGACACCTAAAGAAGTGGTCTTAGACATCAGACCACGTCGCCGTAGGCCTCCATTTAAGATAGATTCGGGAAAGGCCAAAATGACCTCTTCACCGAACCAGTTCCAGACCCTGGTATCGCAGCAGAGATGGCGGGAAGCCAGCACCTTGCTGGCCGCACTGCCAGAGCCTTCCGCCGCCGACCTGCTCACGGGTCTGCCCGATGAACAACAGCTATCTCTTTTTCGGGCTCTGCCAATCCCGCTCGCCGCTGCTCTGTTGAGCCGTCTCCCCTATTACGACCAATACATCCTGCTTCACGCACGCCCAGTAGACGAAATGCGCCGGGTGCTAGACGAAATGGACCCCAATGAACGCATGCGCTTCTTTGACGAGCTCCCGGAAGAAGCATGGCAGCGCCTGGTTGACGAGATTGGAGAACTCCAGCCGCAAGGTCCGGCGACCGATCAAACAGAGGCCGCTCCTGCGGTACGCCTTCGGCAACGCGCTCCAACAGCGGAGGCCCAGCAGCCAATCATCGAAGCCAGGGGGCTGGAGAAATCGTTCCTACAGCCGGATGGCAGGAAAGTTCAAGTGGTCGCTCCCTTAGACTTGTCCATCTATCCCGATACGATCATCGCTCTGCTCGGAGCGTCAGGGTGCGGCAAATCGACCCTGCTGCGAATGCTTACCGGGCTGGCGCAGCCCAGCTCCGGCCTGGTGCTTTGGCACGGCCGGCAGGTAGGCGAGACCGCTCCGAATGTCGCTATTGTTTTCCAGAGCTTTGCACTTTTTCCCTGGCTTACTGTGCAGGAGAACGTTGAAGCGCCGCTTCTCGCCCGCGGTGTTGCGTCAGACGAGCGGCGCCGGCGGGCTGTGGCTGCGATTGAGACTGTGGGACTGAAGGGATTTGAAGCTGCTTACCCGAAGGAGCTTTCTGGAGGCATGAGGCAACGCGTCGGATTTGCCCGCGCGCTGGTTGTCGAGCCAGAGGTGCTCTTCATGGACGAGCCGTTCTCCGCGCTCGATGTTCTCACGGCAGAGAGTCTCCGAGGAGAACTATTGGAGCTCTGGCAGGCCCGCAAGATCAAAACCAGTGCAGTATTCATCGTCACTCACAATATCGAGGAGGCAGTGCTGCTGGCGGACCGCGTGATCGTGTTGGGCCGGCACCCTGCCAAAATTCGCGCGGACTTTCGCATCGTTTTGCCGCAGCCCAGGGACCATAAATCCCCTCAATTTCTGCTCTATGTCGATTTCATTTACAAGGTCATGACTCAGCCAGAAGCCGATGTGACCCTGCCAACATTGACGGAACCACAGCAGAAAGCCTATCCACTTCTTCCGCATGCTATGCCGGGAGGAATTGCCGGATTACTGGAGCTGTTGGCTGACTCCGGTGGAGAGGAAGACCTCTATCATTTGGCCGAGCGGCTGCGCATGGAGGTAGATGACCTTTTGCCGATCACTGATGCGGCGGCCCTGCTCGGATTTGCCGAACTCAAAGGCGGGGATGCCCGCCTTACTGAACGAGGCAAAGGATTTGCGGAGGCGGATATCGCCACACGCAAGCGCCTGTTCCGTCAGGCGTCCGTCGAGCACATCCTTCTATTCCAGCAAATCGTAAGCACACTGTCGGCAAAATCCGACCACAGCATTCCTATCGAATTGTTCAGGGACATTCTCGATGAGCACTTCCCCAAGAATGAAGTTGAGCGTCAGCTGGAGATCGCATTGGATTGGGGACGCTATTCCCAGCTCTTTACCTACGATCCTGAGACCGAACGGCTTGTGCAGTCTCAGGAAATAACCTCTCCGGCCGAACCCCAACCGGCGGATACCTCGTCGTGATCGGGAACATAAGCAGGACAACTCGATCTTTCCACGTTCCCTGGGCGGTACTGCCGCGCCCCAGCCGCTCTGTGATCTTCGATCTGCCGGTGTTCGCTTTCGGACTCGCGCTTCTGTACAGCTTCGTTATCATTGCACACTACTGGAGCGGGCCGCTCACGCCCCGGGTCGCAATTGATCTGAGCCCGCGTGCGCTGCCCGTATACACGTTCTATTCTGTGCTCCGGATCTTTGTTGCTTATCTGCTGAGTCTGGCCTTCACCTTAATATACGGCTATATCGCTGCTTACAACCCCCGCGCCGAACGATTCATGGTCCCACTCCTCGACATTTTGCAGTCCATTCCTGTATTGAGTTTTTTGCCTGGTGTCATGCTGGCGATGGTGGCGCTTTTTCCGCGACGACAACTCGGCGTTGAGTTAGGGGCAATTCTTCTGATTTTCACCGGCCAGGTCTGGAACATGGCCTTCAGTTTCTACTCCTCGCTGAAAAGCATTCCGACGGAAATGCGTGAGGCTGCGCGGCTTTACCGCTTCAACTGGTGGCAGGCGTTCACGCAGATGGAGCTGCCTTATTCTGTCATTGGCCTGGTCTGGAACTCCATGATGTCGGTTGCGGGTGGCTGGTTCTTTCTGATGGCGTGCGAAATGTTTGTACTGGGAAAACGCGATTTCCGCCTGCCGGGGCTGGGATCATACCTGCAAACCGCAGCCAGCGCCGGAAATGGCAAGGCAATTACGTGGGGACTTCTTACGATGGTTGTGGTCATCGTGCTTACCGACCAGCTCGTCTGGCGTCCGCTCATCGCATGGGCGCAGAAATTCAAGTTCGAGAATGTGGAGGCTGTTGACGTCCCGCGGTCACCAGTCCTGACCTTTCTCCGGCATTCGCGGATTCTCTCGGCATTATCGAACAAGACGACAGCACCTCTGGGAGAAGCGTTGGCCTTGCATTTCGCCAGGCGCCACGATCAATCGAAACCGCCTGCGCGCGGCTCAGCAATCCGTGTGTGGTTTGTCCGGATACTGGGCATCGCAGCTGCAGGAGTTGTGGGGTATGCGCTCGTTAAGAGCGTTGTTCTGATTGCGGGTCTCGGGGTTAGCGGCTTGAAATCGATTCTGCTCGGTGCTGCAGCAACCTTCCTGCGCGTCAACGTGGCGCTGCTCATAGGCGCAATCTGGACCATTCCTGTGGGAGTTGCCATTGGCACGCATCCAAAGCTCGCGCGCGTCGCCCAACCGCTTGCGCAGATTGCCGCTTCCGTGCCGGCCACGGCATTATTCCCCCTGGTGTTGCTTGCTCTCATACACGTGGGAGGCGGGCTCGGAATAGGGTCGATCCTCCTGCTGCTCCTGGGAACACAGTGGTACATCCTGTTCAATGTCATCGCAGGCGCCACCGCAATACCAGCAGACCTGCAGGAGGTCTGTCACATATTTGGATTCAGCCGCATTGAGCGTTGGCGCAAACTCATTCTTCCGGCGATCTTCCCCTATCTGTTGACCGGGCTGGTAACTGCTTCGGGCGGGGCTTGGAACGCCAGCATTGTAGCCGAGTACTTTCACCTCCAAGGCAAGATCTTCTCAACGACAGGGCTCGGCGCACTGATCAGCCATGCTACGGACGACGGAAATTCTCAATTGCTTTTGACGGCTACAATCGCCATGGCTCTTGTTGTGGTGACGGTTAACCGGCTGCTGTGGCGGCGGCTGTATCGTCTCGCCTCGACGCGTTACCGCCTAGGTTGAAGCCGCATAATTGGCGTTGTGATTCAATTCAGGTTGTTCGATCACCGAAAGAACGCGAATATTACGACGCGCTGGGTCGATCCTGACTTTATCGTGATGGAGCGTCCGTAGTATGCCTTTACAACGTCTGGGTTGTTCACTGCCCCAGCGGTTCTCATCGTCGGTCAGCAGTTGTATGCCATCGGCAGAACTTCCACGGCAGGCACAGCATAATCTTATCTACGCGCGATCACTCCAGTAGCAACATGAAATCCATCGTTGCCAATGAACCTGCCGGTGACGGTAACCTCGCGGCCAGCTAGTGTCTCAAAAAGTCCTTTGTCGCCTTCGAGCCTGTAAATTTTGTCGCCGTATGCCTTTTTGCCCACCACAAGAACGTAGTCAGAACCGTCTCTCGTGCAAGCGACCGTGCAAGCTGACTGAGTTGCTGCTTTGTGGGAGTGAATAGCGCGGCAATGCTTGCAACTCACCAGTCCGGTCAAAGTTGCTGTCGGATTCGGTGATTGGGCCAGCGCGCCCAGGTAGGCTGAGAGAAAAAACAGGCCTAGGGAGAGCATTGCGCTCAACGACATGGTCTTCTTTTTCATGGCTAACTCCGATCTTAACCTTGCTGACGAGCTTACGATAACGCCGAAGGGCTAACGATAGCTACAGTAAATTCATGGCCAACCAACTCGGGACTCCCGGTTAAGCAAGTTAACTCCTGAGTCCAAAGTCCGGTTTATAAAGAATATTTTTCAGTTCGATACTCCGAAGGGCGTCGGCCATTGTGCCGCCGCTCCTTTACAACTCTTGATACAAGCAGTGCGATGAGCGTCAAGAACCCCAAGATGGTCGATGCTTCAGTCATATTTCTCCGTGTGTAATGCGGCTACTCTGATTAGATCATTTCAGGCCTAAGGAACACCTAAAATGTGCCTAAAGAGTTCCTAAAAGCTGGGTGAAAGTAGCTGGCGAATAAGCAGCAGGAGACTCCGATTTTGCTGGACGAGCCGTTCTTTCGCATGCATAGTTGCGGTGCCAATGCCGCATGCAGAAAGCACAATTCTTTTTCAGCTATTCGTGATTTTCATCTCCGCCACGGCCGCCGGAAAGGCCTTTGAAAAACTCCGCATGCCCGGCGTGCTCGGCGAGATCATTGCCGGAATCGTCTTTGGCCCTTCCGTGCTGGCCATGGTGAATCTCACAGAACCAATTACCTCGATCGCTGAACTGGGGGCCATTTTCCTGCTGTTCACAGTCGGCCTTGAAATGCATCCCCAACAACTCATAAAGATAGGCCACAAAGCACTCGGGGTGGCCGACGCTGGAATTTTCGTTTCATTTGCGATGGGGAGTGTGTTTCTTTTTCTAAGCGGTAATGGCATGAAAGTCGCTTCCATTGTTGCAGCCGCTCTGGTGGCAACCAGCGTCGGTATTTCGGCGCGGGTCCTACGCGATCTGAAAGCGCTGGAGAGCTACGCAGCCAGGATCATTCTCGGCGCGGCAGTCTTCGATGACGTTCTTGCGATGATTCTCCTGGCGGTGATAGGAGAGCTCGTAGATAGCCAGGGTGTTCATTTGGTGGCGCCTTGGCATCTTGATAGCCGAGTCGGTTGCATTTGCTCTATTCATGGTTTTGCTGGCTCCTCGAATCGTGCGCCGGGCAGATGTTGCAATCAAAAATCTATCCATCAGCAACGCACCGTTAATCATCGCGCTGGCGGCCTGTCTGGGCTTGTCTGTGGGGACCACGCGGATCGGCTTGGCCGCAATTGTAGGGGCGTTTTTTGCGGGGTTGGCCCTGGCGGAATTCGCGAGCCAATGGCAGCTTGGCAGGAGTTTTCACAGCATCAATCAATTCCTCTCGCCATTCTTCTTTTTTGTGATGGGCGCCCAACTCGACATATCTATATTGAAGAGCGCTCACGTCATCGTTGTCGCTCTGGTCGTCATACTACTGGCCATGGTGTCAAAAATCGTCGGCTGCGGCTTGCCGTTGATTCGGGAAGGGTGGAGGACCGCGCTCCAGGTGGGAGTTGGAATGGTTCCGCGAGGAGAAGTGACGCTTGTAATCGCTATGATCGGGATGAGAATGAAGCTAATCTCGCCAGTATTTTATGCAGTCCTGTTGTCCGTGATTGCTGGCACGACCCTATTAACTCCCGCATTATTGCGGTTGCTGTTTCGCGCTACAGCCGTGCCGAGTAAGGCTGCAGCGGCACATGCATGAATCGCTGATCGCCCCGGTCTCAAATGCAAGCCGGCCGGCATGTCACGCAAGGCTCGTTTCGCCTGAAGCCGATGCCGCCCGGCGTTGTGCTCCATGGCGCTGGAAAGCCGCGCACAGGTCCGATCCGTTCATCGGCCAGCCCCAGACCTCGTAATTCAGAGCACCCGGATGCGGTGGCTGGGAGTAGTCATAGTCAGGTTGAGGCCTGAAACGTTCAACCCCTCCACTGACGAACTTTGGCAAATCCCGTTGCGAAGCATATTTACTGAGCATCTCTTCGCGGCGCTTCAGCTCCAATTGTGAGGCGTGCAATAGAGTCTCGCCGTCGCCAGAAGTTCGGAATGCCTGATGTACGAGGCTGCCATTAGAAGAGCGATGGTAGAGCGGCATCTCCCATCTCGGGATGGAGAGAGCGCGTCCAACAGCATTCACCAGAAAACTGCAGGCATCATGATCAGGATGGCCGCCTTCATAGGCGGGGCCTAGCAGCGCGTCGGGCGTGAACTGCTGTACCACGGTTTTCAGGGACTGAGCCGCCGAAGCTAACCGGCGAAAGAGTTCCTGATCGCGAAAAGGAAGATCAGTCTCCTGATCTTTCAAAAAAAGGATCCCGGCGTTTTCAAGCACTCCGACCGACTGCAACGCTTCCGCATGCCTCACCTCGGCGTACCGCCGGCGCGAGCCGTAAGCCGACCAAAAGAATTCGGCGGCTGGTGCACCATCGGTCGCAAAGACAATAAGGGCTTCACGAACCCGCTGCAGAAGCACGGAACAAGCGATTTCATCATCCTGGTGGGCCACAACCACAAGCAGGTGCCTGCCTACCGATAACACGTCATCAGCTCTCATCGCAAGCTGGCTATTTGGCTTGACCAATGTTCTTGGTCGGCAATTGAGAGTCCAGGACCAAATTCAATTCGAGCACGTTAACTCGTGCTTCGCCGAAAAATCCAAACTGTCTGCCTTGAGTGTGCTCCTGTACTACCTTACGGACCGCATCTTCGGTCATTGCGCGAGCTTTGGCTATGCGTGGAACCTGAAACTCAGCCGCGGCAGGCGTGATATCAGGATCCAGTCCCGAGCCCGAAGCCGTAATCAAATCCACTGGGATTGGCTTGCCGGGGTTTTCCGCCTGCAGCGTTGCCACATCGCCCTTAACACGATCAATCAGCTTCTGGTTGGTTGGCCCCCAGTTGGTTCCGCCGGAATTTGTCGCATCATACCCGTTGGTGCCTGCCGCAGATGGCCGTGGATGAAAGTATTGTGGGCCCACGAAGGGCTGCGCGATGATGCGGGAACCAACGACGACACCGTTCCTGGTAATGAGCTGGCCATTGGCTTGATTTGGCCAGATGCGGGCCAGGCCAACCACCAGGACGGGATAGATCAGGCCAAGCAGAATTGTGGTCACGACGGTATATAGGATCGACGTAATAAGATTCTTCTTCATGTTGGTCTCCGTTACGCCAGGCGCAGCGCCCGAATGATTAAGTCGATGATCTTGATGCCGATGAAGGGTACAATCACCCCTCCAGCGCCATACACCCATAGATTCCGCCGCAGCAGCGCAGCGGCGCTCATGGCTTTGTACTGGACCCCGCGCAGAGCAAGCGGGATCAAGGCAATGATGATCAGCGCGTTGAAGATCACCGCCGAGAGCACCGCCGACTGTGGTGTGGCCAGATGCATGATATTGAGCGCATTCAGCACGGGGAAAGTGCCGGCAAACATCGCCGGAATGATGGCAAAGTACTTCGCCACGTCATTCGCAATCGAGAACGTGGTCAAGGAGCCGCGGGTCATCAAGAGCTGTTTGCCGATCTCCACGATTTCCAGCAGCTTCGTCGGATTGGAATCCAGGTCCACCATATTGCCGGCTTCTTTAGCTGCCTGGGTCCCGGTATTCATCGCAACGCCGACGTCAGCCTGAGCGAGTGCAGGAGCGTCGTTGGTGCCGTCACCCGTCATCGCCACCAACTTGCCCTGGCTTTGCTCCTTTTTGATGAGGTCCATCTTGTCTTTGGGAGTAGCCTGGGCCAGGAAGTCATCGACACCTGCTTCCCGTGCAATGGCAGCGGCCGTAAGGGGATTGTCACCTGTAATCATGACCGTTTTGATTCCCATGGCGCGCAGCTGCGCGAAGCGCTCGCGAATACCACCTTTTACGATATCTTTCAGGTGGATGACTCCCAGTGCGCGATTGTTCTCGGCAACCACCAGCGGTGTGCCGCCGGAGCGGGCAATTGTTTCGACTGTCGCCTGAACCTCTTTGGGAAGATAGCCGCCATTCTCCTTCAAGTATCTTTCAATGGCGTCCGCTGCTCCCTTGCGAATCACGCGGCCGTCAAAGTTGACCCCTGACATGCGCGTCTGCGCAGTAAAGGGCACAAATTGGGCCTGGTGAGCAGTCAAATCACGGCCGCGAAGGCCATATTTTTCTTTCGCCAGCACGACGATAGAACGCCCTTCGGGTGTTTCATCCGGTAACGAAGAGAGCTGGGCCGCATCGGCAACCTGATCGTTGCTTACGCCTGGAGCGGCGATAAACTCCGAAGCCTGCCGGTTACCCAAAGTGATGGTTCCGGTCTTGTCGAGCAGCAACGTATCTACATCACCCGCGGCTTCCACGGCCCGGCCTGACATAGCGAGCACGTTATGTTGTACCAGACGATCCATTCCAGCGATGCCAATTGCTGAAAGCAGGCCGCCGATGGTCGTTGGGATGAGGCATACCAGCAGCGACACCAGGACGAATACCGTCTGAGGAGATCCTGAGTAGATAGCGAACGGCTGCAAGGTAACAACGGCCAGCAGAAATACAATCGTCAGCCCTGCAAGCAGGATGTTGAGCGCAATTTCGTTTGGTGTCTTCTGGCGCTCCGCACCTTCCACCAGCGCAATCATGCGATCCAGGAACGTTTCGCCCGGATTCGACGAGATCTTTACCTTGATCTGGTCGGAAAGTACGCGTGTTCCTCCGGTCACGGCCGAACGATCACCCCCCGCTTCACGAATGACGGGCGCGGATTCTCCGGTGATCGCCGACTCATCAACGGATGCCACTCCTTCCACAACATCGCCATCACCAGGGATCACCTCGCCTGCGCAGCACACCACGAGATCGCCAACACGCAGCTTGGAGCCGGAGACTGTCTCGGCGCGGCCATCCGGCAGAAGGCGGTTCGCCATGGTTTCAGACTTGGCGCGCCGAAGCGTCTCTGCCTGGGCTTTGCCGCGGCCCTCGGCCATGGCTTCTGCAAAGTTGGCAAACAGGACCGTAAACCAGAGCCACAACGTTATCTGCAAATCGAAACCAAAGCTTCCACTGCCACGAACCAGGTCCTTGGCCAATAGCACTGATGTCACAACGCTGCCGATCTCAACGACGAACATGACGGGGTTCCGCATCATCGTGCGTGGATGCAGCTTGACCAGTGCATCGATCAGCGCCGTTCGCACAATCTTCGCGTCCCACAATGATTTTGGTTTTGCTTCTTTTACCAGCATGGCTCAAGTCCTTTAAAAAGTTTTTCCTGCATGCATCAGCAGATGCTCAAGAATCGGCCCCAGGCTGAGCGCGGGAAAAAACGTCAAAGCGCCAACAATGATGATCACGCTCACCAGGAGAACGGTAAACAACGGGGTGGTGACCGGGAATGTGCCGGGCGAAGGCGGAACAATCTTCTTCTTTGCCAAGCTGCCGGCGACCGCCAGCATGGGCACGATCATAAGGAAACGACCGACCAGCATCGTGAAGCCCATCGCCAGGTTGTACCAGCGGTTTGGACCAAGACCAGCGAAGGCGGATCCGTTGTTGCCGGTTCCTGAGGTGAAAGCGTAAAGAATTTCCGAGAGGCCGTGCGGCCCATTATTGTTCAGCGTCGCCAGCCCTTGCGGCAGCAGCGCTGAGGCGGCGGCCAGCACCAGGATCATCAGAGGAAAGATGAGCACGTACAGCATCGCCATCTTAACGTCGTACGATTCAATCTTCTTGCCCAGGTATTCCGGTGTGCGGCCCACCATCAGGCCGGCAATGAAGACTGAAAGCACAACGAAAATCAAAATTCCATACATGCCGGCGCCGACACCACCAAAAACGATTTCGCCAAGCATGATGTTGACCAGCGGCACCATGCCACCGAGAGGCGTATAGGAATCGTGCATACCGTTCACCGCGCCACAGCTTGCATCGGTTGTCACCGTGGCGAACAGCGCAGAATTGGCGATCCCGAAGCGCACTTCCTTACCCTCCATATTGCCGCCTGGCTGCAAGGGGGAGACATGCTGCTCCACCCCTGCTAGCAAAGGATTGCCCCGCGACTCTGCCCAATACGCCGTGGTCACACCGGCAAAGAAGAGCACGGCCATGGCGGCAAAAACCGCCCAGCCATGTTTCTGTGATCCGGTCATTCGCCCGAGGGTGTAGGTCAAGCCCGCAGGTATGCAGAAGATCAGCACCATCTCGATAAAATTGCTGAATGGTGTCGGGTTCTCAAAGGGGTGGGCGCTGTTGGCGTTCATAAAGCCGCCCCCGTTGGTACCCAGCTCCTTGATCGCCTCCTGCGAAGCAATCGGGCCTTGGGCAACGGTCTGTTCGGTTACCGTATCCATCACGGGTTTCCCGCTGGCATCGACAACAGGCTTCCCATCCTGACCAACCTTCTGGATCTGCTGAGGTTCAACCAGTTTGACCGTATCGTAAGGTTTGAAATTCTGTATCACGCCTTGCGAGACAAGTGCCAGGGCGGCAACAAGACTGATCGGTACCAGCACCCAGAGCGTGGCGCGGGTCATATCGACCCAGAAGTTGCCGATGGTGTCTTTCTCACGGCGCGCAATCCCGCGGATGAACGCCACTGCCAGCGCCATTCCGACTGCGGCAGAGGCAAAGTTGTGAAATGCCAGCCCGGCCATCTGCGTGAGATAGCTCATGACCTGTTCGCCGGTATAGAACTGCCAGTTTGTATTCGTTGTAAACGATGCGGCAGTATTGAAAGCCAGATCCTGCGGTATCGCTGCGAACTTCTGCGGGTTCAGTGGGAGCCACTGCTGTGTACGCTCCAGTAGGTAGAGCACGAGCATTGATACGCCGCTGAACAACAGCATGGCGATCGAGTACTCCGTCCAGCGCATCTCGCGCTCTTCATCCACTCGCGTCAGCTTGTAGAGCACACGCTCGACAGGGCGCACGACCGGATCGAGCCAGGTCCGCTCACGCGAAAAAACCTTGGTCATGAACACTCCCATGGGCTTTGCCACGAGCACGATCACGACAAAATAGAAGAGAATTTGCAGCCAGCCGTTGAGCGTCATATCAGAATTTCTCCGGACGCAGAAGCGCGTAGATCAGGTACACCATCAGCATCAGGCTGATGAACAATATGCAAATGTTTTCGAAGTTCATCAGTCACCTCACTTCAATTTGTCGCAAGCGACTGTATAGGCGATCGCGACCGTGAAAAACAGCAATGTGAAAAAAATCATTAACAAATCAAGCACGGCAAAACCTCCCCAGCCTTACCAGGCACCCTGCTTCTGGCCAAACCACCAGATGAGCCCCAGCGTGGCTGTGTTCTGCTCTTTCTTGAGCTTTCCTGGAATATCCGTCAGGAAAAACGGTTGATTGGAGAAATCCCGCCGCCATTCCATGCGGGCGAGAAATCCTTCCGCAAACTTATACTCCGCTGTCGCAGTCGTTTCCTTGAGCGCCTGCGTGGCGCCGCTGAACAGTCCGCCGCGGTCGGACAGGTACTCACCGCGGCCAGCCAGCGCGAATTTCGGTGCGATCTGATACCGCGCGTACGCGGCCCCGCCGACAACGTGCTGGGGAGCGGAATTGCTGAACGTGCGGTTCACAACGTAGTCTCCCTCGCCGACCAGGGTGAGCTTTGAATTCGCATTCCAGGTCGCGTATGTGTCCAGAATATGTTCGCGGCCGTCTGGTGTCGGCGTGATGTTGCTCACTGGCAAGCCAGGTTGCGTGGGGCCGTTCGGCAATCCCGGATTCAATACCGCGTTTACATCCCGCTGCTCCTGACCGAAGAAGTAATTAATATTCCAGCTGAGCGTGCTCGTGGGCTTGAGCACAAATGCAAAGTGCTGAGACTTGAACCCGTTAAAATCTTCTGCCTGTTGCACGCCGTTGGTGAGCATATAAGTGAAGTTCACCTTGGGACTAAAGTTGTAACTTGCGCGAAATCCCATGTGATAGAAGGGGAGAAAGTTGAAATAGTAAGATCGCGAATAATTGATCTGGTCTTTGTTGTAGTTGCCCTCCACGCCGAGCGAACTCGCCCACTTGCCAAAATCCACTGTGAGTCCGCTTCCCACTGGAAAGATATAGGTGCCGTATGCCTGCCAAACCGGCCGATACACTTGCGGACGAAGCTCGTTGGCGGCGTTGCCCTGGAGAGTCTCCGTCGCCTGACCGTACTGAAAATCGAGACGCACGCCATAGCGGCGCTTGGAATCGAGATCAGGTGCCCGTTCGATGATAAGGTTCGCCTGGTTGAGGCTGAAGCTGTTGCTGCTTACGTCATAGGCACGCAACAGGTTTACGCGGCCGATGGGCTGATTGAAGTTGTACCCGTAGTAGCCGTCAACTGCCCCGTTCACGGTGGTTCCACGAAAATAATTCAGCACAGAGCGGTCTTCCTTGCTGATTGTCTGGGTTTCAGCAGCGGGCGATGAGCCCGCCGTTTGCGATGACGAAGGAGCTGTATCTGTTGTTGACTGCGCATTTGCGCCCTGATTGCGTTCGAGCTGTTCGATTCTTGATTGCAACTTCAGGACGAGTTCCCGCAATTGCTGTACTTCAGGATCTGAGGATCTCGTTTCCTGGGCGATGGCTGGAACCGAGCACAACACAAATTCACAAGTAAGTATCGTCACGACGATCCAGGCAAGGCTTCCTTTTATGCGCATAAACCACCCTTCCGGTCTAAACGCTTTATATTCTGCGCTTTTGCTCAGGTCTGGTACCGTGACCCCTATCACAATGGCAGAGAGAAGGCAGAGCAAGCTTCCTAAGAGGCTCTGGGCAGGAATCCCGCCAACCCGAACCAAGACTGCTGATACAGATCCACGGAAGGCCATCCAGAACTTCCGACAAGCTCGATTTATGGCGATAACAAACATTGACAAAAACCAAAGCAATCCTGTGCTGGCGTTTAGATTCCCGCCGCGAGATATCGCCGAAATCCAAACGCACAGCACAGCAGCCAAATTTCAGAACTTCACCATGATGGCGAACCTCATGCTCGCTTCGCTCTGGCGAAGGTCGGGACAGAATCCAGTGCTTCCCACGACACAGGTGAAGCCGGGTGTGGGCGACAGGAATCGTCCTGTGACGAATGAGGTATCTCCTATCGGTGACCCGGCGGTTAGGCCGGGAATCGTGCTGGGCGAGCCATTGACGCCAGGCGTTATCCCGCCGCGACCCGAGAAGTACGGCACGTTCGCGTGGCGATACCCGTACTCTGTCCGGAAGGTGATGTACTGCTGGGGCATCCAGTCAAAAGTGAGCGATGTATCCCACGCTTTGAACGGATCGCCCGGGTTTTGCGTGAAATAAGGCGAGCCGGATATGGCATCGGCTCCGTTAATCGGAGGCAGCAGGGTAAGGTAACGTCCGGGATTATTCATAGCGCCGCCGCCAACAGTCAAGCCATATATGTCTTTCTTGAACCAGAAACGGTTGTACGCCATCCAGCCGACGAAAGTCTGTTTACGGCTCGTCGGCGTGTCATGGAAGCAGTTGACGTTGTTAATGATTGTCTGGCCCTGTGGTCCAACACTGGTCCCCTTGCCGCCGTATTCGCACCCAAGATCTCCGGTGAAGGAGAATGCCATCTTATCGAGGAACCTTTCAGGCCGGTCATAATACTTGACCTCAATGCTGTCATCCGTGTGGATGCGCGAGCGTCCGAACTGACCATTGCCGTTGCCCAGCGTATCTTCTCCCATGCCGTAGTTATTGAAGACCAGGGACAGCCACTGCTTGGGACGCCACACGATCTGTCCGCCCAGCCCGGGCTTGCTGCCCAGCCGGCCATAGGACTGCCATCCGTTGATGATCCAGGGTTCAATTTTGAGTTTGTCGGTCGGGAACCACTGAATCCGGAGACCGTTGAAGAACCATGGCGTATTGGATGACACATACGAGGGCTGATAAGCCCAGTTGTCAAAGTTGTAGTAGCTGAACAAGCCGATGTAGGAGACGAAAATTCCGGCATCAACATTGAGCCCGTGATTCACATTAAAGTGATAACCGGCATTGGCTTCGGAAAAATATTTGTAGGCGCCGCGCAAGTCCCATTGCCCGCGCCCCGGACTGGCATCGTTGCGCGGAGTTGTGACTCCGAACATCCCAGCCATCGTCAAAAGACGGGCATTCACATTTTGCCAATGGAAGTTTCCGCCGAGGCTGATCTGTTCGATCTGAAATTCGTTGGAGCGAAACGTCTCTGTCGAACCACCCATGCTGTCATCTCTGGGGTGGTTGAACGACGAAATATAGTGGGCATCCAGACGGATCTCTGGAGTAAAGAACTTTGAATCAAAAGCCGGCTCTTTTGTTCGTGCGTTGCCATTGAGCCAGGTCCAGTCGGCATAAGCAAATGGTTCAGATGGCTTCTCCTTTGCCGTTTGTGGTTGCGCGGCGCTTTGCTCCTGGGCGCCCGGCTTGGCCAAGGAACTGTTTATTTCAGCCGTTGCCGGCTGCGTTTTGGTGATTGTGGCATTCACCAATACCGGTGCACCCGATTGCTGCGCTTTAAGCTGCGCTTCCAGTTCCGCAATGCGGGCACGCATCTGCTCCAACTCTTTGAGCACCTCAGCGTTCGATGAAACAGAGCCAGAGGCACTACCGGAGGTTGTAGCTGGTTTGGACGCCGCGCCACTGGAATCGGCAATCAGTTTATGCTCGCCCTGGCTATCCTGCATGAGCGCCGATGCCGGGACTGCATTTAAGCACAAGGCCCCAGCGATAGCACCGACGATCAATTTGCTTATAAATACTTGACTTAATAGCTTCATAAGTTCGCGCAATCCTCACCTTTCGAAAATAAATTCCTCGTATCCGCAATAAGGGGCCCAACAACCGCAATTCTGCCAGCCCTGTGTTTTCAATCGACAGGTTCCACTCAGTCTTTCCTGTAGTTGAAGCGCTAAAGCTGTGGCTTTAGGAGAACAGGGGGATTGTTCTATTGAGCCGACCACAGAGCTGTGAAATATCTCAAGACCACGACAACACTCTTGAATGAGCGTTCATCCTTACAAGCCTCCGTTCCTCTCAACTAGTGCAGCGTGCATTCACACAAACGTTACTTGTACCTTAAAGAACTATGCGGGCCGGCCAGAGTGCAAAACGCTTCGCCCTGGGATTTCGATCACGCTTCCGGCATTCCGTGCACGGTCGTTTGTAGCCGCCGATCTGCTTACACCGCTTTCCAGACGTACAACCAGACCAACGGCCTTGCGACCACGTTTCAACTCGCGGCTAAAGCCTCGTAGACACCACAAAAGGGCGATGACTGCGATTAAGCCAAGAACTCCAAATGCAATGGGGAGTGTCATAAACCACCTCCGACCAGCCGTGTATTCATTCACACTGGCTCGGAACAAATTCAGTATTCAACAATCCCCATAAAAATGGCCTAAGCGAACCCTAAAAAAATCCTAAAGGCTCTAGATTCGCTCAAAATAAATGGAAATGAATGGCTTAGCCCGCGCAGTCAAAACAAACTAAGTCTTCTCCGGCCGAAACCGGTATCCAATTCGAGGTTCGGTGACGATGTAGCGAGGTGTGTCATCCGGCTCAATCTTTTTTCTGAGCTGATTCATGAACACCCACAGATATTCTGCCGATTGGCCGCTCTGGCCTCCCCAGACCGCATTCAAAAGCATGCGGTGCGTCAGCACCTTGCCGGGATGACGAGCCATATAGGCCAGCAGGTCAAATTCTTTGGGCGTGAGGTGAATTTCTTCGCCGTGAACGGTCACGACGTGGCCCTGCAAGTCGATATGAAAATCGCCGATATCAATGGGTTCGGACACTTCTTCTTTGCCAACGCTGGCCCGCCGCAAGTTCGCCCGGATGCGTGCTAACAATTCACTGATGCTGAAAGGTTTGGTGACATAGTCGTCCGCCCCTTTGTCAAGCGCCTCTACTTTGTGTTTGTCCTCTCCTCTGACCGATAGAACAATGATCGGAACTTGAGAACGATCCCGGATGTGCTCGCAGAGTTCGATACCAGTCATCTTGGGCATAGACAGATCGGTGATCACAAGATCCGGCTTTGAAGTCTCGAATGCCTCCAGACCGGCTTCTCCGTCGTTCGCCACGTGGATCTCGTAACCGTGCATGGATAGGCTCATCCGGAGCGTACGAGTGATCTGGGGCTCGTCGTCCACCACGAGAATTCGGGGCCGTTCGGCCATACTACGCCTCACATATCCATTTGAACTGGATATGATTATTGAACCCTATTACGCCTAAAGAACACCTAAAGAAGTCCTGAATTCTTTATAAAGATGCCTGCTCACTCGCCACCACGTCGCCCGCGTTCCTGGGTAACAATGTGCACGTCCAAAGCCGGGGCAGCGCGGAGAAAGCGTTGAATTGCTGTTAGATAGAGATATTGTTCCCATCCACGCACAGCCGAGCGGCCGAAAATAATTTGCGTAATCTTGTACTCCTTAGCAAACGCAGCGACTGTCTTGGGAACGTCCTTCCCCTGTAAGGTAACGATCTTCGCCTTGAGGTTCTCTGCGAAGCGCTGGTTCGCTGTTAGAGACTGGCGGTCTTCTTCCGCCATCTCCTCGCCGGTATCGACGTGAACCACATAAAACTCAGCAGCATCGACACCTCGCGCAAGCCGGGCGCCTCTTGCAATCAGTTGCTGCGACGAGCTTTCCGCGCTGATGCAAACTGCGATGCGCTCGCTCACACCCCAACTTTGATCGATATTCTTCTTTTGGAGATACTCATCCAGGCTGCGGTCGACCGAATGGGTGACGTGCCGCAACGCAAGTTCACGCAGGGCCAGCAGGTTGCCACGGCGGAAGAAATTGGTGAGGGCCTTATCCGAGCGTTCGACGGGGTAGATGTCTCCCCGGCGCATTCGTGTTTGTAACGCTTCGGGAGTGAGATCCGCCAAAACGATTTCATCCGCGCGGTCCAGCACCCAATCAGGGACCGTTTCACGTACCTGGATTCCAGTGATGCTTTGCACGACCGGAGTTGCGCTCTCGACATGCTGAACATTCAGTGTGGCAAGGACATCAATATTGGCTTTGAGGATCTCCAGAACATCCTCGTAGCGTTTTTTGTGCCGGCTGCCTTCCACATTGGTGTGGGCAAGCTCATCAATCAAAACTACTGCCGGTTTTCTGGTAATAATTGCATCCACGTCCATCTCATCAAATAAAGTGCCCTTGTATTCGAGCCGCCGTCTGGGGACCTGCTCCAGCTGCGCAGCCAGCTCGGCTACGCCTTTGCGTCCATGGGTTTCGATGATTCCGGCGACGACGTCCTCTCCGCGCCGTTTCCGGCGAAGCGCTTCGCTCAGCATGTTGTAAGTTTTTCCGACGCCGGGGGCATAGCCCAGGAACAGCTTGAAAATGCCGGCGTTCTTCTCCAGCGTTGTCTGTTCAAGCCATTGTTCCGGGGTCTTACTCATAACAACACCATTCTGAGTCAATGCGGACCTCAGCTACAATCAGCGGTGTGAAACTCTCCTGGATCACGCTTTTCAGGTCGGCGATTGCGGCATTGACGCTTTTCGTCATTGTCTTTGTCTACTACAAGTACATACATGTTAATCCCACCACGGTAGCGCTCAGCTTGCTGGTCGCGATTTTAGTCGTATCCGCGGCATGGGGGTTCAAATATGCGATCGCGATGTCCATCGCGGCGACGCTCTGCTTCAATTTCTTCTTCTTGCCGCCCGTGGGTACCTTAACTATAGCCGACCCGCAAAACTGGGTAGCGCTTCTCGCTTTTCTGTTCACCGGTCTGGTTGCCAGCCACCTGTCCGAGCGTGTCCGGCGCGAAGCCCGTGATTCGCGGCGGAGACGGATTGAAGTTGAGAAGCTATATGCATTTTCTCAGAGGCTTCTTCTCGCGGACAACACAGCGGAATTGTTGAAATCGATTCCGTTTCATGTTGTAGAGATTTTCGGGGTACGGGAGGCTGCCCTCCACATCTCCGGCAAGGACCAGATTTACCGCTCCGGTGCAGGCACCGAAGAACTCCCCAGCAATATGCTCAAAGATGTTTCTTCGCACGGAGAGCTTACGGTTACCGCTGAAAAAGGCATCTCAGTTGTGCCGCTGAAAATGGGAGTGAAGACGATGGGGAGCCTGGCGATGCGCGGTGAGTTGCTCTCCTACGAAACCCTGGAAGCGGTTGGCGGACTGGTCGCCATAGCCGTAGAGCGGGCCGACGCCCTGGAAAAGCTGATGCGCAACGAGGCCTCTCGCGAGAGTGAACGATTGCGCTCCGCTCTGCTAGATTCAATCACCCATGAGTTTCGTACGCCCCTGACGTCAATCAAGGCCTCGGCCAGCAGCCTGAAGTCCGAGGCCAAGATGAACGATGAACAGCGGAGTGATTTCGTGGAAATCATCGATGAGGAGAGCGACCGGCTTAACCGGCTGATTGGTGAAGCTGTCGAGATGGCACAGCTAGATGCCAAAGAAGTGAAATTGGAACTCGAGCCGCACCAGATCCTTGAACCGGTCCAGGCCGCTCTGGAAGCGTCAAAGAATGCCATCGCCGCTCATCCTGTGGAGCTGCGAATTCCTGACAATCTGCCAAAAGCAATGATGGATGTGAACTGGATCAAAAAGGTGTTGCAGCATCTGATCGAGAACGCAGCGAAATATTCTGAGCCCGGCAAGCCGATCTTCATCAGCAGTGAGGTCCGGAATGGCAGGCTTATTACCAGTGTTGCTGATCGTGGAATGGGAATCGACGATCTCGAAAGATCGATGATTTTTGACAAATTCTACCGCGGCCAGGGGCAACGCTACAGGGTCCAGGGCACAGGGATGGGCTTGGCGATTGTGAAAGCCATTGTTGAAGCTCATGGAGGCCGGATCGAGGTGAGCAGCCAGCTGGGCCATGGTTCAGTATTCTCTTTTGGGCTTCCACTTGTCTGATTATCGAACGAGAATCCCGGCCCGGATCTCCAAATTTTCGTTCTGCCTTTAGGCTTTCTTTAGGGTCTTATCAATAGCATGTGGTTAAGAAGGACCAGATGCTACACCTCCTCGTCCGTATTCTGGAGATCATATTCTTCGTTGGCCTTGCCGGATCGGCGGTCGTAGTAGCACTCACGTTCTTCGCTGATCTGCGTGATTTCTCAAAAAAGGATTGAGGGGCGACGCGCCAATCCGGCCGCCTTCAGTTTGACGATTACCTTTTGGATTGATGACCACTGGACGGTTTATATCACAGGCAGATAGGGCAGATTATTTAGAGAGATGGAATTCATTCGTTCTGAGATATTTCCCCTGAGTGTCCAAGGCAAATAAGGATGTTCTGAACTGCTTGGCTGATTTGGATGA
Source organism: Terriglobia bacterium (assembly GCA_020072585.1). Taxonomy (GTDB): domain Bacteria; phylum Acidobacteriota; class Terriglobia; order Terriglobales; family Acidobacteriaceae; genus Angelobacter. Next base: position 33,958 of record JAIQGL010000026.1, read on the forward strand.
CGACGCTTGTTTTCAGGGCAGCACTCGAGTGAAATTTGAACCAAGAAATAATTCTTGATTTGATTTTTTTCTTTGTTATCCTTCGTTCAAGCGCGGACGTGGAGTGGCAGCGATTTTTCGTGTACCTCCTATGTACCGCCAAACCGGCTTTTGTAGGCTTTTGGTTTTTTTCGGTCTTTGTAGAATCAATAACTTATCTGTTTTCAATGCCTCGTGGCCGTTCGATTCCGCCCTTGGCCACAATCCAGGCCTAAGTCGGCGGTTCAATACCATCCCTCGTAAATTTCTTTGCGCGAAAACAAAAAAGGTTGATTACTTTGGATTGACGACCGAATCCGCAGTCCGAAGTTAGTGTTTTTCTAATCGCAGTTCAAAGCGTTTAATCAGGGTAGGTGTTATCGGGATCGTGTAATCGCACCTCCCAAACGCGCTAAAGGCTCCCCATTCTTGAACGGGAATTTTCTGTTCAAGCGCGCGCTGTGTTTGCTGTAGCGCAACATCGATTGGTTTTTGTAGGGCGAGTTCATGATAAAACGTGTTCATTAGATCGTAAGCATGCTTATCGGAAACCCTTGATCGCGCCGCAATAACGCAAGATGCGCCAGCATGAAGAAAAACGTCAGCCAAACTGTCGATGCCTTCCCCGTTGCTCGGTTTACCGAGCGCAGATTCGCAAGAGGAAAGGACGATCAGTTGACCTGACAGCCTCGCTGTCTTGATCCGGTCGCCTGCAAGCACGTCATTTGATGAGCAATCGAGGAGCAGTTCGGAGCCGTCGATGTTATGGGCGGACTGACCATGAACGGCAAGGTGCAAAATACGATACTGAGATACATCGCTTCCCAAAATGGCGGCTGTAGCCTCGGTCCCCACAAGATGGTTGCTGCCGGACGATGCGAATTTGGCGACCTCCGTCGCCTCTTTGTCAGCCCAGGGCAGCCGCAGTGACTCTGGACAGGCATTAACATTCGCCGCCGTTACAATCAGCGCATCTTTTAGCTGATCATGCTTTGCGACGCGAGTGTGCCACGCCAAAACCGATGGAACGACGTCGATCGCTGCAAAGTCAACCAGGCTGGAATGCGATCCCCTTTCGCCATTGCTCGGGATGAGCGATTCAAAGGAGACCTTATTAAGGCCAGCCTCAGGCGCAACCAGAATTCGCTGGACTATGCCTTTTGATAACATAGCCAGCACCTCAGCTGGCAGGAGGTCGTTCGCAAGGCGTCTTCTGATTTCCTCGCCCGCGGCAGAATTTCCAGTTAGCAGATAGTCCTTTATCTCGGCTTCTATTTCCTTAGCTGTCTTGAGTTCATGGACGGCAATGCTGTCGCCACGCAGGAAAAAGCACAGAAGAGGATCATTGGTATCCCCGGCAAAATATGCAAGGGCAATGCTTCCGTCAGCGATTCGAATCGGGCGGAGCAAATTTGGTGCATGCGGATCACACCAATTCTCGCCTTTGATCACGGATTGCCCTCGCGCACTTTCCATGCACATGTAGGCCCTCCTAGTATCTCCCTTCGAAGCTAACAAGCGAGTCATGGCAAAAAATGGACGCAAATGTTCAGCCTGGTATGTGGCCCGTTCGTCCACCGGAAGGGCAGAGACGAACTGCTGAACAGTCTGAATTGATCGCAATATGTGCTGCTGGCCTGCCAGGGTGTTGCCTCTTGCCAGGTAATACCGCCCCAGCAATTCTTCCGTTCTCCACCATTCATCTGGGTTTGGTTTCGGGCTTAGCTCTTCAGCCTGCTTGAGATAACGCAATGCTGCCGGTAGATCTTTGTCCTTGAGTGAAAGCTCCGCCAGACTATTGAGCGTCTGATCCGTTGCGGTGCTGTCGGCGGTTCCTTGGGCTCCCTTGACAAGCGACTTGCGGAATTGCTCAATCGCTTCTGCATCGCGGCCTAGAAGTTCGTATGCCACCGCGATGCTGTCCTCAGTATCGCCGGCATTGTCGTCCGGTCTCCCATTGAGCTTTTCACTTCTCTGGTGAATTTCGCGTGCTTGTAGCAGGTAGCTCAGCCCCGTCTGTGGGTCCTCCAGGTCTTCCATTATCAGATTGCCCAGATTGTTTAAGTCCTCGGCGATTCGAGATTCATTCTTGTCAACGCCGTCAGTGAACAACTTCCTGTCGATCTCAAGTGCTTCTTCAAAGTGTGCCTTGGCTGCGCGGTAGTCTCCGAGTCTTCGTTCCAGGGTGCCTTCGTTGATTGCGCAATTGCTCCTTAACCGCACAAAGCGGAAGTCGGATAGCCTTCTTAAGGCGGCGTGGGATGTACGGTATGCTGACAGTGCGCCTGAAAAATCTCCCATGCGCTGTGAAGCAAGCGCGAAGTTGGCAAACGTACGCTGCTGATCATACAGGTCAGGATTCCCAAGAGAGTCCCACGTTTGCAAAGCGACCTTGTATTCTTGTACGGCTTTCTCCGGGGACCTTGATCTTAAGAGCGCGTCGCCGATGCTACTTCTGATCTGGGCGGCCGGACCCCCTGATGGGTATCGTGTCAACTGTTGCTTCAAATCTTCGATAACCTTAGGCAGTTCATTGGGCTCACCGTGAAGAGCTAGAAGCCGCAGACGTCTTATCTCGTCACTTGCAGCCGGCGCGGCCTGAAACCGGAAGTTCCGGGGTTGGCTGACCGCAGTCCGCGTTCCGATGAACGCAGTTACTGTCCAGGAATATTCCTCCTTGTCGTGCAGGAGGGCAGCTTCCTGTTGACCAAGCACGAAGAAGCTCTGCGCAAGCTCCTTCTCCAATACTTTCGTCCCAGATGCTCGGCTCCTGACTTCCACAACATATTTCGTGGCATTAATATCGGTCCATTTGAATTCCTGCCAAATTGTTACAGTCGCACTGTCGGCTGGCTGAGACAAGGCAAGCTTTTCTGGAGCTCGAAACCCGCTTTCTCCGGTCCCTGCTGAAAATCGATAGACTAGCAAACTGCCGCCAATAGCGAGTATCAAAGCTGCTGAGACCCAGCGCCATACTAGCGGGAGCCCCTGACTCGCCGGTTTGGCATATCGTGAGCGGCAGGTCGGGCAGCAGGTCAGGTGCCATTCTTCGAGCCGCCGGCAAACATCCACGCCCGGCTGAAAGCGCTTCCACCGCAGCAAAGCCATGCGCCAAGAGGAAAGGTGAGGGCCAATGTGCATCAGGGGTTCCCTCACAGCTTCAAAAAAAGCCACACTCCTGTTCAGCAAATCACTACATTCCCGGCACGATCTCGAATGCTCCAGTAGTTCATCGAGTTCATTCTCTTGATCGACGAGTCCGGGATTGGCAGCCAGACTCTTGAGGTGATCGTGATCAGTCATTTAGGCGCTCCCCTCTAATGCTTCCACGGTCTGGTCTGCACGAGCCAGAACAATAGCCGGGAGCTGCACATCCTTCTTCATCTCCAGATACCGCACGTCGTCTTTGTAGCCTGTCTTCTTAGACCGCAGGGAATACTGGCCTTTTTGAAGGAGCACCATGCTGAATTGACCGTGCTCATCCGTTAGCGTTCGGCGATACTCTGCGATTTTTACGCCTCGGGCGGTAATCTCCGCCGAAGACAAGGACTTAGCGTCATCATCGGTGACGGCGCCGGAAAGACGAACGCATTTCAAAATCCTTCCAAGCTGTTCAACAGCGCGCGCATAGTAATGTCTGGCGGTCGACTCCGGCAGCTCATTCTGAGCGGCGACGAACGCAAACGTATTTCCTTCCACCAAGCGCTGAACCAGAATAGCCTTATGTGGATCGGGCAATTGTCCTATCGCCCTCCAGAGATCGAGGCACTGCTCTTTGGCGGAATTCGGTTTGTGAAAACGGTTGATGGGGAGATTAAGAGATGTGCTGAGTTCGCCTACTTCGTCCATTGATTCCAGGCTCTGCGGTGCACGCACGCGTTGCCGCAGGACATCATATACGCGATAGGGGGTAACCGCCCTAGCGAACGCCTCGGGTTCGTCGATCTTGCTATCTTTCTCCAACAATTCCAGCGAGACCGTCTGAACAATATCATCAACATCCGCAGCATCGAGCTTGTGGGACATTCCTGATGCCCACTTTCTGATCTTGCCGTGCTGCGCTTCGAGCCACTTGCCAATCTTGCTCCTGTTCGACATGAAACAGGCCTTTCGCAGTACCTTGCGGCGCCCCCGCGCTTGGAATGGATATGATGCAGCATTGTAGCGTTCAAATCCCGAAAATGCATTCTTTTTACTGGGTGCGGTATTGAAACTCCGATCGGGTGTAAATAAGCGGATCGATTTTTAGCGGGCTCGGTCAATCAAGAAGGATGAGTGATGTCGTATGTAAACTTATGATGTGAGGGAGGTTACGAGAGTACAAATTTTTCTTGCGGAAATGAGAGCTGGATCTCGCCTTAGTACTGAACGCACTTTCAAACGAGCGGCCCCTTTTCGAATTCAAGTGCGAGGAGCGGTTTATGCAGGCTCATTCCGCGGCAAACTGTGCAGCTAGGAAACTTCGTACATCCCTTTACGCACTCTTCGCAATCATGTGCTTCATCACGACTAACGTTTGCGCGCAGCAATTGCCTTCAAGCAAAGGGCTTGCTCGACCCCGTATCACTCAACCGATTGATGATGCCATAAGCATCCGCCTGCCAGACAGTAAGCCCCGTGTTTTGAAGAATGCTACTGACTGGGGTCGAATGGATCCCGGCGTAAAACTAGAGCACTTGATTTTAGTCCTCCAGGCTAGCCCCGAGCAGGAGCACGCACTAAACACCTTGCTTGACCAGCAACAGGACAAGACCTCACCGAACTACCATCGATGGCTGACGCCCGACGACTTTGGACAACGGTTTGGTGTGGCTCCTGAAGATCTGCAAAAAGTAGCGGATTGGCTCGGTACACACAATTTGGCAGTCGAAAAAATTACTGCCAGCCGCCGCGGTGTCATATTTGGGGGCACAGCAGGAGATGTCGAGAGAGCATTTCATACCGAGATTCACCGGTATTTAGTTAACGGCGAGCATCATTTCTCTAATAGCACCGACATATCAATACCGGGGGCCTTGCACCCAATAGTTTCTGGGGTTCATGCGATCAATGATTTTGGGCCCAAACCGCTTCATTCGATCACCAGTTCGATGCTTGGCCCTGGCATTGGTATGAACGCGCTGTTTACAGGAGTAGCTTCAGCGCATTTTCTTGCTCCTGGGGATTTCGCCACTATCTACAACACCGCCCCCCTGCTCAATCGGGGCTTCGACGGTACGGGTGTTAAGATCGCGATCATCAGTCTGTCCGACATTGATCCACAAAATGTACTGAATTTCAGGAGCCTCTTTCTTCCCGGATATCCTGTCAATGCTCCCACACTGTTTACTCCAGGCCAAGATCCTCAGCGTACAGCTGATGTCAATGAAGTGGAAGCCGACCTTGATATCGAGTGGGCAGGAGCTATAGCACCAGGAGCAACCATTATTAATGTGGCGTCGACCTCTCTTGAGACTGCTGCCACATATGCAGTTGATGCAAACGTTGCTGACATCATCAGCGTAAGTTTCGGGAGCTGTGAGGTTCCCGCGAGCAGCATTTACCAAACTCTTTGGGCACAGGCTGCCGCTCAGGGGATTACCGTTTTCGTCTCGTCGGGCGACACTGGGGTCGCTGGTTGCGATGCACAGAGAGCGACGGCCGCCCAATTCAGATATGCGGTAAATATGATTGCATCTACTCCATACAACATTGCAGTTGGTGGAACGGAATTCAGCGAAAATATTGGAAATGCGCTTTACTGGGACACAACAAATGGCTCCAACCTTGCCTCAGCACTTACCTACATTCCCGAACAGGTCTGGAATGAGACTTGTGCAAACAACACAGTGACTGGCGACGGCACCGATTGCGATTCCGGAACAGGCCTATGGTCAAGCAGCGGCGGTGTCAGCATCCTTTACAGTAAACCTAATTGGCAGATCGGCCCCGGGGTTCCTTTAGCAGACCCGATTTCGGTGCAAACACCAATACCGGGCCCACATCGATACCTTCCGGATGTTGCGTTGGCAGCAGCGATGCACGATGGTTACATGGTTTGTACATTCAGTTCTGGGTGTTCTCTCCTAGGGTCTCTATGGACTGGTGAGGTTGCGGACGGTACCTCCGCAGCCGCTCCCTCGTTCGCCGGCATTCAAGCAATCATAGATCAGCAATACGGCCGCCAGGGCCAGGCCAACTATGTTTACTATCAATTGGCCGCAAAGCCCATTTCTGGTTCCTGCGACTCAACCAGTCCTAACGGCCCTGATCCGCGATGCATTTTCCGCGACATAACGATGGGCAGCAATCGGGTACCCTGCGTGGTCGGTGCCTCCAATCCCGATTGTCCCTTAAGTGGCATATTTGCGAACTCTCTTGCAACGAGCGGTTATGATCTGGCAACAGGCTTGGGCTCGGTAAATGCGGCCAATTTGTTTGACAACTGGTTGCAGGCAACCCCCCGCAGCACCACCTTGCAGCTGGAGATCACGAATCCTTCGAGCGCCGTTGCCAGCCCCGGGCAGCCCGTTGTCTTGACAGCTATGCTGACGGTCCCAGACAACGCCTGGGGACCACCACCAACAGGAGTGGTAACAATCTTTGACGGTACGACACAATTGGGACAGTTCCAACCTTTGGTACTCGATTCGACGAAGACAGAGTACATAACCACTTTCACGACGTCATTTTCGTCGACCGGCACTCACAGCATCCAGGCACGCTATTCTGATTCAAATGGTAACTATCTGGGCGCGACGTCGCCGTCGCTGACGGTTACGATCCAGGCGGCGCAGACGTTACCGACTCTTACAAGCCTTGCAATTAACCCATCTTCCATAACAACTGGTCAGACAGCAATGGTCACGGCCACGCTGAGCGGACCAGCACCAAACAGCGGGGCTCAAATAGGGTTGACCTCGTCAAACTCGAGTGTTTTTCCGTTACCGGCGACGATCAACGTCGCCCCTGGCCAAAGCAGCGGAACCACGCCTCCAATCGTCCCCGGAACCGTATCCAGCACGACAAGCGTCACCGTGCAGGGCTCTTATAACTCTAGCTCACAAATCGCCACAGTCACTATAGGTCCTGCGTCGACCAGTTCTGTCTTGATATCGCTGAACGCTGCTCAGACAAGCGTCACTCCCGGCCAGACGGTCACTTTTACTGCGGTGCTTTCAGGAGCGAATGGACCTGCTCCAACCGGTTCTCTGTCTTTCTTCGATACGTTTAACGGAGTGGCTACCCTCGTTGGCACTGGGGCACTCTCTGCGGGACCTTCAGGCGGTCAGTACACAGCTTCTGGCTCCGAGCAGCTTAACGCAGTTGGCGTTCATGCAATCACGGCGATTTACAACGGTGACGTTCACTATGGAAGTGCGATTTCGAACGTTGCTAATATCGTCGTGCAACAATCACAAAGCGGTCCAGTGCTCGCGAGCCTGACGATCACTCCTTTCTCAATCGTGGGCGGTTTTTCTCCTCAGGGAGTGATTACTTTGACCGGCCCCGCTCCGGTAGGAACAACTGTTTTCCTGAAAAGCAACAATACGGCATTTGCCCAGGTGCCGGCACAAGTCGATGTCACTGCGGGCGCCACCACCCGGGCTTTTCTCATCACTACCTTTTTCACCACCGGTACGCAGGGCGCCACAATTACTGCAGATTACAACAACACTCTTGCCGGGGCTAGCTTGACCGTACTACCGGTAGGAATAAGCGGAGTAAGCTTCTTCCCAAATAGTGTCACAGCAGGAACACCGGCAAATATCACGGTATTTCTGACTGGGCCTGCTGCTCCAGGGACAATTCTGTCTCTGGTTAGCTCTGATCCTTCTGTGCTTCAGGTTCCGAGCTCCGTTCCGCTACCCACTGGAGCGACCAGCGTGTCAGTCACCGGCGCAACTTCACCGGTAGCCCTGCAAACCTCGGTCACGTTGACCGCAACATACAATCTAAATGCTGGACAAGCCTCCCTCACCGTGGTTCCCGCTCCGCCGATCACGCTCAATAGCTTCAGCTTCAGCCCAGGAACGATCACGGGTGGATCTTCCGTGAGCGGTACGGTGTTCCTGACAGGCGCGGCCCCTTCAGGAGGTGCATCCGTTTCGATTTCGTCTTCCAGCGGCCTTGTACCCTCGATCGTCGTCACAGTGCCTGAGGGAAGCGTGTCTGCGCCGTTCACGCTCACGAGCGGGGCCGTGGGCACGGTTACGAATGTTTCCTTGACCGCGAGTTATGGAGGGATTTCTCAAACTGGAACCTTGACGCTAGTTCCTCCACTGCCGTTCCTCGCTTCATTGAGCTTCAGTCCATCCACGATTGATAGCGGACTCACAACCACCGGCACGGTCACACTCACGGCGCCCGCGCCGCTTGGGGGAGCGGGCATTGCACTGTCGAACGATGTGGGTTTCCCTGTCGCCGGAGTTTCATCAAGCTTCAACACCTTTGTGCCGGCAGGAAGCATATCAGCAACATTCACGATACACACTTCTCCGATCCAATTTATCGCTCGAGTCACTGTCGTTGCGTCATACAACGGAGGGTCAGTAAGAGCGCCTCTGACAATTGTGCCGCCTGGCACGCCTACGGGGCCGAGTTCTCTCAGCCTGAGTCCTTCAACCACTGTTGGGGGAACCCAATCGACGGGCACGATCCAACTCACCAACCCGGCGCCTGCAGGCGGCTTGCCTGTCTCGCTCGCGAGCGACAGCACTTCTGCCAGCGTGCCACTTTCGATCACGGTTCCAGCAGGAGCTACGGCCGCCGCATTCTCCATCGGTACTCTCCCGGTTTCAGGGATTTCAACCGCTACGATCACCGCGAGCAGCAATGGAGTTTCCCAAAGCACCTTGCTCACTCTCACGCCCACTGGCCCGTCACCGGCAGGAAGCCCCGTGCCCTTGTTGACTGCACCCCTTGCGCCTGTCAGTCAGACTCCCGGGGGGGCCGATCTTAGTCTCACATTAAAGGGAACAGGGTTTGTGCCGGGAGCCAAGGTACTCCTTGACGGCAATCCTTTGGCGACAACCTTTGTCAGTAGTTCCATCTTACAAACTGTATTGCCAGGAGCAAATGTGCGCGGAAATCTCTCAGGAGCCGTGAGTGTTGCCAATAACGGCTCACTCGCATCATCCAACAGACTGCCTTTGCACCTGACGTTCCCCACGTCTGCCCCGGTCTTTACGAACTCATCGTTGTCACTCTCGGGATCGCCAAGAGGAGCAGCTTTTGCTGATTTCAATCGCGATGGCAAATTGGACATGGTGATCGGGAAGAGCGACGGTACTGGGATCACCGTCCTTCTCGGCAACGGCGATGGAACGTTCGGACCCGAGCTATTGCTGCCAACGATAGATCCTTTTTCTGTTATCGCAGCCGACTTTAACGCTGATGGTAAACCGGACATCGCGGCGATTTGCGGTTCAGTGGTCTTGGTGTTCCTGGGCAACGGTGACGGTACCTTCACCAATGGACCACGGATTCCCTTGCCGTCATCGTCGGGAAATGATCTTGTCGCCGGCGACTTCAATGCTGACGGCAGATTGGATATCGCGGTCACAGGCGCGCCTGGCGTTTGGGTCCTGTTGGGAAACGGCGATGGCACCTTCCAATCCCCCGCAAATTCTGGAACGGTGGCCTTTCCCACCAGCATAGCGGCTGCGGACTTCAATCAAGATGGGAAGCTCGACCTTGTAGTCAACGATTCTTCCAACCAAAGTGTGGCGATTCTGTTCGGCAATGGTGATGGCACGTTCCAGGCGCAGAGCGAAGTGTCGACAAATGGGTTTGCCAACTCTTTAACGGTTGCTGATTTCAATGGTGACGGCTTTCCAGACATTGCGGTCGCAAATCAAGGTCCGATCGGAAGTGCTGGGGCAGGTCTTGCGGTTCTGCTGGGCAGAGGAGACGGCACATTCTCGCCGGCTGTGAATTACTTCGCAGGCGAGAATTTCTTCTTCGTGACTACGGACGACATGAATGGTGACGGAAAGCTCGACTTGCTGGCAGTGCCGACGCAGTTTGCAAGAACGTCGAATATCCTGGTGCTGGGCAACGGGGACGGCACGTTCAGCCCGACCGCGATTCCCGTGGGTGGCACGCCCACTGGATCTCCACTCTTCATTGCTGACATCAACGACGACGGTGCACCCGATGTTCTGGTGACGACGACCGCATCCGGCAGCCTGCCGCTTCTTATCCAGTCGATCGCACCAATTCTTCAGGTCACACCCGCAACAATATCTTTCGATGCAATCCAGGGCGGCTCTGCAATCCCCCCCGTCTCGGTGACGATTGCGAACACTGGCGGAGGAACGGCATCGTGGACGGCGACGGCTTCAGATCCGTGGATCGCTCTTGACCAATCTTCTGGAACAGCGCCCTCGGTCTTGACGGTGAGCGCTACAACAAGCAGCCTCGCTGCTGGCACCTATCATGGTTCCATATCGATTGCGGCAACCAGTGCGTCCAATTTGCCGATCAATATTGATATATCTCTCACCATTCAACCGCCGCCTGTAGTACTGGAGTCGATTAGCTTCAATCCAAACACCCTCAGCGGGGCTGGTACATCAGCGGGGTTTGTTACACTCAGTGCCGTTGCCCCCGCCGGCGGTGCGGCAGTTAGCATCACGTCGGACAATCCAGTGGTCCAAGTTCCTGCCGTAATCACTGTACCTGCCGGAACCTCCACTGCACCGATAACAGCCTCCGTGGCCAGTGTTTCAACGGTCACGAGCGTAACGGTCTCCGCGACCTATAATCAGACTTCAACTCAAACCTTGCTGACCCTGGTTCCTCCGGCTCCCACAGCCGATCTTTCCACGGCGAGCGTCGGCTTCGCCGATCAGCTGGTCGGTTCAACAAGCGCTCCGGCAGCAGTTACATTATCGAATGCGGGGAATGCGCCGCTGCCAATCGCTTCCGTCACACTGACCGGTACTAATGCGGGCGACTTTTCTGAAACAAATTCATGCGGCACCAGCTTGACAGCAGAGTCAAGCTGCACGATCAGCATCACATTCGCGCCCACAGCTGCAGGCACACGAACAGCGACAGTTGCAATTTCAGACGGGTTGGGTGTTCAAAGCATCGCGTTGAACGGGGCTGGTCTTGCCCCAGCGGTAACTCTGTCGACCCTGTCGGTAGCGTTCACGAACCAGCCGGTCGGAACCTCGAGCGCATCGCAGGCCATTACAGTGCAAAACACTGGAACGGCTCCTCTTCCCATTACATCCGTGGCGCTCGGCGGAGGCAATGCCAGTGATTTCTCGCAGACAAACACCTGTGGAACAAATCTGCCTGCGGGAACAAATTGCGTGGTGAACGTAACATTCGCTCCGGTGACGATCGGCAGCAAGGCGGCATCGGTGGTCCTGACTGACAGCCTCGGAACACAAAACGTAACCTTGTCTGGAACCGGTACAGGCGCTTTGGCGATATTGTCGCCAAGTAGTCTCAGCTTCCCCAATCAGCCTTTGGGTACGCCTTCCACAGCACAGAGTCTCACCCTTTCGAACAACGGGAACGTAGCACTGAATGTCACTAGCATCAGCGTGATCGGAGCCAACAGCGCTGATTTCTCCCAGACGAACAATTGTGGAGCCAGTGTTGGAGTCGGCTTGAGCTGCGCCATCAATGTAACGTTCACGCCCATCGTGGCGGGCAACAGAAATGCAAGTATCACGGTGGTGGACGACACTGGGACGCAGAACGCGGCGGTTACCGGAGTCGGCACAGCTCCGGTGGTCAGCCTCTCCGCTTCAAACATCACATTTGCAGCGCAGGCCATTGGGACGACCAGCCCAGCACAGGTTGTAACTCTCAGTAATTCCGGCAACGGCGCACTTGCTATTTCTAGTCTGTCCGTGACTGGAGCGAATGCGACTGATTTTGTTCAGGCGAACACTTGCGGAACTGGGGTCGCCGCAGGCTCGACCTGCACAATCAACATCAGTTTCACACCGACTGCCATCGGGACGCGAACTGCTTCTATAACTATTTCAGACAACGCCGGTACTCAGATCATTGCCCTGTCTGGAACGGGCCTCATCAGTGGGCCAGCCGTGCAACTCACTCCTACGAGTCTCTCTTTTGGAATTCAGGCTGTTGGCACAACCAGTTCTGCTCGAACGATCAACGTCACCAATGTCGGAAGCGTTGCCTTGTCAATTGCAAGCATCTCTGTTACGGGAACGAATCGCGCCAATTTTGCCCAGACGAACACTTGCGGCACGAGTGTTGCCGTGGGTGCAACCTGCACGATCAGCGTTACGTTCACCCCGTCGGCTGCCGGCCCCAGAACAGCTGCGGTGACGTTGAAAGATGGCGCTGGGACCCAGACAGTGGCGCTCGATGGCACTGGGCAGGCTGCGCTTGGTGTTTCTCCAACGTCCATCGCGTTCGGCAATCAGGCGTTGGGAAGCGCGGGTACAGCTCATACGGTGACGATTAGCAATAACACGGGGGTGCTCGTCAATGTCGCCTCAATCGCTGTGACGGGGACCAATGGTGCAGATTTCCAACAGTTGTCCTCAACCTGTGGCCCAACACTAGCCTTCAAGTCTTCTTGCACAATCAATCTGGTGTTTGCACCGTCCGCGCTTGGCGCTCGGACGGCTACTTTGAACATCGTCGACGACGCCACGAACAGTCCTCAAGCGGTTACACTAAGCGGCACTGGGATCGTCCCGGTCGCCGTAACGTCTGCGTCGCTGGCGTTTGCTGCGCGGGCTGTTGGTACCACCAGCGCGAGCAAAAACGTCACGATCAAAAACAACCTTCCCACGATCCTCACGATCTCCAGCATTGTCTTCGGGGGAGCGAATCCAGGCGACTTCACGCAGAGTGCGACAACGTGCGGTACGACGCTGGCAGCTGGTGCGAGCTGCACCGTCAGTATCGTGTTCGCGCCAACCGCAGTGGGATCGCGAAGTGCAGTCCTCAACATTACAGACGGCGCCATAACGAGTCCGCAGAGCGTTGCCCTAACGGGCACAGGCAACTAAGCTGAAAGTGGGTACTGAACTACATCCATGAGATTGGTGGTTCGTGAGGGGCAGTGTGTTAACCCACGTTTCCACCGGGCCTGAAATGCAGACCTAAGGCCCAATGGGAACTGCAAATAGTCATCGCACAATTGGCCTTAGTGTCCAGAATTTGCCGCAGATAAAACTTATAAGTGCGGGATCTTGTTTGCGCTGTGCTTGCGTGCAGAAGTCGCGCATTGTTCCTTGTACCAATTTGTACCGCCGAATTTGAATTTGTGCCTTTCTTGCCTTTTGAGAACATTGTAGAATCAGTAAGTTGTATGTTTTCAATCCACTGAGGCGGTTCGATCCCGACTAGCTCCACCATTCCAAGTCTCTGAAAACACAGGCTGTTTTTGGAGGTTTGCGCGAATCGTACAATCATCGTACAGTGCCTCCGGCTGACTCGACCTGCAAGCTCGGTTGGGAGGCGCAGTGCTTCGGGTTTACACCCGTCATTATCGGCCTTGCACGCAGACTGATAGCAGTTATCGGCCCCACAGGCAAACTCGGAAAGTAAGCGATTCGTTGCCATCGCTTTCAACCTAAGTTCTGAATGATCCGATGCGTTATTTGGACCAGGGCGCAACGCATTCTCAGGGATAAGCACCTTCCAGTGTGATTAGCGAGGCTCTATCCAGCATACCCGTCAGACAGTACGATGCGCTGTATAGATCTCTCGGGGAATTGGATGGCAGGGTCTGATCAATTATGCGGCGTCCTAGCTGGTGCTTACTAATAAGTCAATCTGGCATGGAAGACGGGAATCCAGAAGGTGCGCCTATCTCAAAAAGCGCAAATGTTGGCCGCTGACCTGAAGAAATGGTTCATTCACCGCACAGCCCAGTGCGCTGGTGACAAAGTCCTGCGAGGGATCCGCTGCATGATTTATCACCTTATGTGCCAGCACAGGTGACCGTGGGTGCTCTGAGGAAAACCCCGTACCAAGTGACAATGGCGAAGCCTTGTTCAGTTGCAGAAGAAACAGACGCGATCGGCCAGAGTTATCAGAACGCTCATCGCGCGTGTTTAGTACAGATTCGCGATGAGTAAGATGAAATTGTTTTCGAAAAATTTATTGATGAGAGGGTTGAGGTAGAAGCCATGGACGAAAAGGACGACAACCGAACTTATAAAGTGGTAGTCAATCACGAAGTGCAATATTCAATCTGGCCGGCTGATAAAGCTAATGCTCTGGGCTGGACGGACGCAGGCAAGCATGGTACGAAGGCCGAGTGTCTGGCTTATATCAAAGAAGTCTGGACAGATATGCGGCCTTTGGGCCTGAGGAAGAAGATGGAAGAGGCAGCCAGCTAAGCGGAGCCGAGTTAGACAAAACACGCAGCCGAGGGCGGCTGCGGTCCCGGATTCATTCATTTCGTAGTTTGCGGTGCGGTGCCGCATGGCCGCGCCCTGGCTACTGACTTTTCCGTTGAGACTAATTTGTGATCCTTGATTGTCATTGCCACATTGCCAGCCGTCGCATTATGCCGCAGGAATTCTTCAAGGGCTGGTCACGTACAGTAAAATCCAATCTACCTTTCCGGCTCGATCCAGCTCAGGAGCAGCGCATTGATGAACTGCTCTTTGAATTAAACGAAGATCCTGATTGTGTCTGCCTGCTTCGAGAAATGGATGCGGCGGGAATTGATCAGGCTGTACTGCTTGTCATTGATTTTGGTGTCGCTTATAAGAACGTCGAGCTGACGATTGAGGAGATTCACCTGGCCCATAAGAAGCTGTTGGACCAGTCGGATCGCCTCTTGGCATTTTCTAACGTAGATCCGCGCCGCGGGCGAGAAGGGCTGGATTTGTTTGAGAAAGCGGTGCGAGAGTGGGGGTTCTCCGGGATGAAATTGTATCCGCCGTGCGGATACTCGCCGGATGACAGGAGCCTGTTTCCATACTACGAAATTTGCCGTGAGTTGCATTTGCCCGTCCTGACCCACATTGGTCCAACCACCGCGACATTGCCATTTCGATACACGCAGCCGCAATGCGTGGACGACGCTGCCTTCTATTTCCCAGAAGTTAATTTCATTCTGGGGCACGCAGCCATTACCCATTACCAGGATGCGGCCTTACTGGCGCAGTACCGGCCAAACATTTTTCTTGATCTTTCCGGATTCCAGACGGCCATTCATCGCAACGAGTTCAGGAACATCATCAACTGGCACCTCAGCCGCGGGCTGGGAAGAAAGCTGCTGTTTGGAACTGACTGGCCGATCCATAGGTTCTGGGGGGACCAGCAGGACTGGGTGGAAAAATTCACTGCGCTGGAGTCTGAATCGCCGCTGCCGGCGGAGGAATTGAACAACATCTTAGGCAACAATCTGTTGGGCATCCTGCCCCAAGCGGAAAGGAAACATGCAAAATACGGAACTTAGGCCCGATCTGGAATTTGCCCGACAGACGGTCGCCAAGCTGAGCAATAAAGGCCTGAGCCCTGAAGAGATTCGGGACGAAATGGAATTGAACCAGGACCTGGGGATCGATTCCCTGCAGTTTATCCGCTTGATTCTTGAACTGGAGAAAAAGTCGTCAAGACGAATATTCAACGTTCGGATCATCGCGCAAATCAAGACATTCAGGGACCTCTGTGCTGCTATCAGCGCCGCGTAGCCAGGCGATATATCGAAAAATGTCCATCAAGAACATTCTGATTACTGAGCCGGCAAACCCTGTACTGCGCCAACTGGCGATGCAGTTCCTGCACAAACCGGATTTGCGCTTGTTGTGTTTTGGCAAAGGAGAAGGCGGTGGCGAAGAGTATGGGCTACAGATGCTCTTCGCCACAGAACAAGAACATCTTCGATCCAGGGACTGCTGGGAAATTTCCGTGAATGAAATCTGGCACACCGCGAACTCAGCTGATTCGATTGAGGAATGCAGGAAGAAAACGGAAAGCGCATTGCTGTTTGCGGCCAGGCAAAAAACTTCGGTTTTTCATTATTTGAGCGACTCCACGGTCGCAGTGCTGAGGACAGAGCCATTCCCGAACGGTACACCACAGTGCAGCAACGATGAACAGAAGCACCTTCTGAACGAAACAGCAGTAGAACGGTCGGGCTGTAGATTTCGGATCTATCGGCTTCCATTGAGTCCTGAAGTATTGTTTCATCCTGCTTCAGGATGGGCACAGTGTGTTCAGTGCCTGGCCCGTTTCAAACTTGAAATAGAAGATCGCATCCCCGGATACTTCACGGCTCACCCTCTTCGCCTTTATTTGCCGGAGGGCGGCACTATCGACATTGCTCGCACTAACGATATAGTGCAGACGGTGGAACAGATTCTCAGAAGCGGTATGGATGGGCCTTGTTTTCATCTCCGCACGCCACAGCCGCTGCTCGTGAAGGAATGTCTTCGAATGCTGACTGAGTCCGCCGGGATGCGTTTGCAGATTGTGGCCAGTGGAGAACAACAAAATTATGTTGACCGGCTTTTTGGCTCGAGAATGGAAAGATTTCTGAGACATCTCGAACGTTCAGCCCAGGTCACGACCGAGGAAGTTCGGGAGAATGCATCAGCAGGGCAAATCTGGTTTAGCGTTCCACCAATTTCGCTGCAAGAATTCACTGGTGCCTGTCACTCCAAATTGCAGAAGCGCTCGAGAGAAACAGGCGATTGGAAATCCGGACTCGAACAAAAACAAGTTTTGCTGCCTGATGGAAGTGTCCTGAACTATTACATCGGTGGGGAAGGGCAAGAAACGCTTGTCCTGCTCAATGCTTATGGCCAGAGCTTTAGATATTGGGAGAGATTTATTCAGGCAGTCTCCCCGCACCTTCGTATTGTTTTGTGGACGCCCCGCGGTAATGATGGCGCGACCATCGGTCTAAAAGTTGCCAGCCCGCAAGCGGTACATGCGGACGATCTGGAAAAGGTGCTGCGACAGGAGAAAATCGAGAGCTGCACACTGCTGGCATGGTGTTCCGGGCCGAAACTTGCGCTGGAACACTATCAACGTCATCCGGATCGCATTTCTTCGATGGTGTTTATAGCTGCATCGTTCAAAGGTCTTCGGCAGCACAAAGCATTGGAAACAGAATACGAGAAGAACCTGGAACCGTTGCTGGAAGCGATTGAGAAATATCCGGAAACGGCTGATGTAGTTCTCGAATATCTCAAAGGAATATTGCTTTCCCAGGGCAAGCAGGCCCGCAGCATTGATGAACTGTCGGCAATATCTGACCGCGATCTGCAACAGGCATTATCGGCGGTCAACGTGAGCCTGCAGGAGTTGGTGCTGCACCCGTTCCATGGGGCAAATGTTGTGGCGTATGCCAGACAGATGTGTGATTTCTGGAAACACGATTTTGTTGCCGGACTCGATAAAGTCAGGGTCCCAGTGCTCTTTGTCGGTGGCGATTGTGACCGGATTGCCTCACAAGCCATTGCAAAAGTTATAGCGGGAATGATGCCACAGGCAAGGTATCTGGAAATCAAAGGCGGGACCCATTACATTCACTACGACCACTGGGACTTGCTGGCCGAGATTGCAGGGCAGATCGTAAACTCAGGGGACAGGCTTGAATTCAGCATACCCTGGGCGGCCATGGATAAATTTAATCATGAAGCTGTCGCAGCGAGGCAAACTAAAGCATGATCAAGAAAATGTTGTCTGATGATGATATCCGGCTTACCTATCCGGTAATGAGCCAGCTTCGCACTCATGTGCTGGAGCATGAATACGTCGATCGCGTAAAAAGACAATCGCAGACCGGCAGGTATCAAATCGCGGCTCTTTTCGATGACGGGCAAATAGGTTGTGTCGCGGGATATCGAATATCAGAATGTCTGGCGTGGGGAAAAATCATGTACGTTGATGATCTGGTCAGTGACCAGAATGGCCGATCAAAGAGTTACGGAAAGCAGATGCTGGCCTGGCTCGTAGATGAGGCTAGGACAAATGGTTGTCAGGAATTTCATCTCGACTCCGGCGTGCAACGTCATGCGGCACACCGGTTTTATACGCGCGAAAGAATGGATATCACTTGTTTTCATTTTGCCAAGAAGATCTAGAGCGTTTGTAGGCCAGAGAAAGATCTGGGCCGCTCTGAGGCGCGTTTCAGAGACGACTGCCACTACGCCGAAGTACTCATGTCATTTGACTGCATCTTTTGCGCGGACTGTTCTAACGGCCTGATCGGCTGAAACTACCTGCAAAAAAATCATTCACAAAATGATCTCTTGCTCTGAAAGCTACGCCGGAGCGCCTGAACCGGCATTTCAGCACATGAGCTTGCCGCTGCTACTACGGAAGACCATTCACGTAAGGTCAAACTGGGAGATTCTTCTATGAACATCAAAACCATCCTTACTCAGCTCCGACAGAGGGACATCATGGTCCGTTTGAAAGGGAATGATCTCTCTGTTGTGGCCGAGAAAGGAGTTTTGTCGCCGGAAACCAAAGCAATGCTGGCGAACCATAAGCAGGCTATCGTGAGCTACCTCCGGGAGTTGCAACAGGATGAGGCCAGCGAGATTCAGATTGTTGATCGCAGCTTGCCCTTGCCGCTCTCTTCTGGCCAGCAGCGGATGTGGTTTTTGGCTCAGCTTGAACCTGAATCATCGGCCTATGTGATTCCTGCAGCAGTCCGCATCAATGGCGCCCTGCAGCCTACGTTGTTGAGCCAGGCGCTCGGCAAGATCATTGACCGGCATGAAGTTTTGCGTACCGTCTTCAAAACTGAAGATGACCAGCCAAGGCTGGTGATTTTGAACGAAATAGCCGTGCCATTTGTGGTTGTGGATTTGCGATGCGATTCACTGGCCGATCCAGAAATAAAGCTGGAGGAATACATACGCTGTGAGATGAGCAAGCCCTTCAAATTATCTGAGGGACCGCTGCTGCGAGCTGTCGTCGTGCAACTTGGAGAGCAAGAGCACGTGTTATTCCTTGCTTTGCATCACATCGTGGCTGATGGATGGTCAATTCCTATTCTGGTGCGGGAACTTTCAGCTTTTTATGTCGCTTCTCAGAACGGCATATCTGCCGATCTCCCCACGCTGCCAGTACAGTATGCGGATTATGCTGTCTGGCAACGTCGCTGGAATGAGAGCGCCGCCCGGGCACGCCAGCTTGCATACTGGGAAAGGCAGTTGGCCGATCTGGTCCCATTGGCATTGCCCACAGACCATCCGCGAAACGAGCATAACTCTGCGCGCGGCGCAACGGTCACTTTTGTAATTCCCGGCACATTGACCAGCCGTCTGAAGCTTCTTGGTCTGAAGGAAGAAGCAACGCTGTTCATGGTTTTTCTGGCTGCCTTCAAGGTCTTGCTTGGCCGCTATTGCAGTCAAAATCAGATTGCAGTAGGTACGCCAGTTGCCAATCGTGAGCGGAGGGAAATCCAGGGGCTGATTGGTTTCTTTGCTAACACCTTAGTGCTTTTCACTCATGCAAATCCAAGTTCCAGCTTTCGCGATTTGCTGCAGCAGATCAGAAAGACAGTGCTGGATGCCCTGGAAAATCAAGACCTGCCTTTCGAACAACTGGTGGATCATCTCCGGCCGGAGCGCACGGCCAACCAGAACCCATTGTTCCAGGTGATGTTCATTCTTGAGAACTCGCCGAGTTCCGATATGCGGCTAGGAGATATCACGCTGCGCCCGCTTGAGGTTAAGGGCTTGACAGCCAAATTTGATCTCACCTTGAACCTTGTGCCAGAAGGAGCAGAACTTCACGGAAGACTCAATTACAACTGTGAATTGTTCGAGCCTGCATCAATTCATCGGATGATTGCACATTACCAGCAATTGTTGGAAGGCATGGTCGGGCAGCCCGACGAATCTATCGCCGGCCTGTCGTTGTTGACGCAGGCAGAAAGAGAACAACTGCTGGTTGAGTGGAACAGAACAGCGGTGGAATATCCGAAAGCAACTATTGTCGAATTGTTTGAGCGGCAGGCCGAGAAAACACCGGCGACGGTAGCGGTGGAGTATAACGACCAACAACTGAACTATGCGGAGTTGAACCGGAAGGCGAACCAATTGGCGCATTATCTGCAAGAGCTCGGAGTGGGTCCGGAGGTCCAGGTGGGGATCTGCGTGGAACGGAGCTTGGAACTGGTGGTGTCTCTGTTGGGGGTGCTGAAAGCAGGGGGAGCGTATCTCCCCCTGGATTTTCGATATCCCAAAGATCGGCTGCAATGGATGCTAGAGGACATGCAGCCACCGGTGTTGATCACTCAGTCCAGATTGGAAACATTGCTCCCGCCAGTTACCGGAAAGATCATCAAGTTAGATAACGAATGGGACGAAATCGGTAGCAGAAGTGGAGAGAATCTACGCAGTGAAGTAAGTGGGGACAATTTGGCCTATACCCTCTATACCTCGGGTTCAACGGGGAGACCAAAAGCCACAGGGATCCGGCATTCCAACGCTGCGGCGCTGATGCATTGGGCCCGAGAGGTATTCAGCCCGGAGGAGTTGAACGGGATGTTGGCTGGGACCTCGATTTGTTTTGATCTATCGGTATATGAGATTTTCACGCCCCTGAGCTGGGGCGGAAGAATAATCCTACCAGGCAATGTACTGGAACTCGCGACAATGTCTGCGCGAGAGCAGGTGAAGGTGATAAATACTTGCCCTTCGATCATGCAGGAGATACTGCGGATCCAGGGACTACCGCAATCGGTGACAACGGTCAATCTGGCAGGCGAAGCATTAACGATGAGTCTGGTGCAGCAGCTGTATGGAATCGCAAGCATAAAACGCGTGCTGAATCTCTATGGTCCAACAGAGGATACGACCTATTCGACCTATATGTGGATAAAAAAGGAAGATGCCAGTGAGAAAGCGACGGTGAGCATTGGCAAGCCGATTACCAACACTCGGATGTATGTGCTGGATGAAAGGATGGAGCCGGTGCCGATAGGGGTCGCGGGAGAGCTGTATATCGGTGGGGCTGGATTGGCGCGAGGCTATCTGAACCGTCCGGAATTGACCGCCGAGCGCTTTGTACCGGATCCATTTGTGCAGCAGAAGATGGCGGATGGAGAGCGGCTATACCGGACCGGCGACTTCGTGCGGTGGCTGCCGGATGGGAATCTGGAGTTTATGGGGCGTTTGGATGATCAGGTAAAGATTCGCGGCCAGCGCATTGAGTTGGGGGAAATCGAAGCGGTGCTGCTGCAACATCCTGCGGTAGCGCAGGCAGCAGTGATTGCGTGGGGAGCGCAGCAGGCAGAACGGCGACTGGTTGGCTACGTGGCTCGAAATGAAAACGGCCTGGAATGTGGCAGCCGCGCATTGCGTGAATACCTGAGGTCCAGATTGCCCGAGTATATGGTGCCTAAGGTCATTATGGAGATGGAGTGCCTGCCACTGACGCCGAATGGGAAGCTCGACCGCCGCGCTCTGGCCAGGATTGTGCCAAAGGAACAGAGAGATGATAAAGCCTATGTTGCGCCGCGAACGCCAGAGGAAGAGGTGCTGGCCAAAATCTGGGCAGAGCTGCTGCAGGTGGAGCAGGTGGGGATTGACGACAACTTCTTCGAGTTGGGCGGGCATTCTCTGTTGGCTATGCAACAGATTTCACGTGTGAGAAAGGTATTTGCGGTGGAGTTGGCCGTGCGGGAGTTGTTTGAAACACGCACGCTAGCAGGACTGGCAGGACGGATTGAGGAAAAGAGGGTGAAAGCTTCAGCGAACGGTCAAGAACGGCCGCAATCATCATCGATCCTGGTGGCCATTCAACCTCATGGCTCGTTAGCGCCCTTTTTCTGTGTGCATCCGGTAGGCGGCCAGGTGGTCTGCTACATGGAATTGGCTAAACAACTGGGCTCCGAGCAACCCTTCTATGGCTTGCAGTCGCCACCCGTAGATGAAGCTATGGGAACAACAATGAGTATTGAAGAAATGGCCCGGTTATATTGCCAGGAAGTTCTTCGGGTGCAAAGTGAAGGACCCTATTTTTTGGGTGGCTGGTCTATGGGCGGATGGATTGCTTTCGAAATGGCGCGCCAACTTAAACTCTCTGGAAGGAAAGTTGCTCTGCTTGCTTTGTTCGATACATATCCGCGCGCAAAAGTGGATGTGAGTGTAAATGGCAATCAGGAACATAAACTCTCCATGCTCGCCAGTTTTGCTTTAGACCTTGCCCGTTCTCTTGGCAAGGACTGGACCGGCCGGGCGGAAGAGTTTCTCCTGTTAGAGTCCCGGCAACAGTGGGCGTTGTTGTTGGAAACGCTGGTAAATGACGGCCTTTTGCCACAGGATGGAGCTGAGGCTGCGCTGGAAGGGTTGTTGAATGTCTTTACCAGAAACTTTACCGCCAGAGATAAATATTCGCCTTCCCTGCAGGAACAACCCACTCTTTTGTTTCGGGCGGCTGAGAGTCATGGATCACCGGGTGATGTCGTGGAAGAATGGGCAGCCTTGACCAGAGGATCTCTGGAGGTGCATGAGATTCCCGGAGATCATTACACTTTCTTGAGAACGCCCCATGTTTCTTTGGTCGCTGATGTTCTAAGACGGCGAATTGCGCAGGTGTCAGAAAGTTTCATGGCCAGCTCCGGTTTGCACCGGCAATATACGATCAGCGCAGGCAAGCAGCCACAACAGCTTTCGGCTGCGAATGCGGACACGAGACTCTGATTTCTACAAACGTATCGTTGAGTCAAACCAGAATTGCTTCCTGAGGACGTTTCTCACTATTTCTTGAATGTAAACAATCACTGTTGAGTTATCTCTTCGTCGATATATCAATTCCAGAAGCCTTCACATCCTGTGAACTCAAACCAAGATATGGATATTCCATTGACATCAGATAGGACTTGCATCTTTGACGCTGTAGGTGTGGGTTTGGGCCCATTCAATTTGAGCACGGCAGCTTTGCTTGAGCCGGTGAAGAAACTGAACACGCGCTTTTTTGAGCGGGAGAAGGAGTTCCAGTGGCATCCCGGTCTGTTATTTCCAGATGCCACAATTCAGGTCTCATTTCTTAAGGACCTTGTGACCCTGGCCGACCCTCAGAGCCGTTATTCCTTCCTGTCGTTCTTGTTTGCCAATCGCCGCCTGTACCGGTTCATCAATGCCAATTTCACCCGTGTGTCGCGGGTGGAATTCAACCAGTATTTCCGCTGGGTCGCCAACCGGCTGCCGAACCTGGAATTTGGGCAGGAGGTGCATTCAATCTCTGTTGAAGATGAGTCATTCATCGTCTGTACCTCACGTGGGCAAGTGCGGGCCCGAAATATTGTTTTGGGCACCGGCTTGCAACCCACGGTTCCGGAATGTGCGGTCGACTTCATGAATGCAAAAACCCAAAGAACTTTGCTGCACGCTTCCAAATATCTTCACCGGGAGCCACGAACCAGCGGGATGAGAGTGGTAGTCGTTGGTGGGGGACAGACAGGCGCGGAAATCGTGCAGCATCTGCTCTCCAATCCGGACAAAGCGCCTAAGACATTATTTTGGGTTTCGAAGCGCTCGAATTTTTTACCTCTGGATGAGTCGCCGTTTACCAATGAACTGTTTACGCCTAATTACAGCGACTATTTTTATGGATTATCGGCGCAGGACCGGGTTTCTCTACTTGCCGAGCAAAAATTTGCCAGCGATGGAATTAGTAACAGCTTGCTCGAGCGGATTTACCAGTTACTCTATCAGGCAGAATTCCTGAATGGTTCGGGACGTTGTTGTTCCCTGTATCCTCGCTGCGACTTAGTGGGGATCACACCGTCTATCCAGGACGGATGGATCCTTACGTTGCGCGATGGATTCAATTGTGTGGTGACAACCATTGAAGCCGATGTCGTAATCTTTGCTACCGGCTCAATGTATAAGCCTCTGCCTGCACTCAGCCCCATAATGGACCTCCTGGCCCGAGGAGAGCACGGTTTTATCGTGCAGGATGACTACTCCATTCAATGGGACGGCCCTCCGTCTCTAAAGATTTATATACAGAACGGTGCAAAACAATGGCGCGGAGTTGCCGATCCTAATTTAAGCCTTATCGCATGGCGCAGCGCCAAAATCATTAATAGTCTGGCGGCAGAATGCATTTATGACATTGCAGAAAGCAATTCTGTCTTTGATTTCACAAGGACTGTAGATACACAAAGGAGCCAGGAAAATGACGACAAATCCGATGGCTATTTTTCCCAAACTGAGCTTTCTGCCGCCGGAGGACTCCGGCGCAGGCATGTCAGTGCACGAAGTCCGGCTTGATTCAGTTGGCACCACGGTCATCCCCTTCAAGGCTTCGTATTTCGTTGTTCAACCCGGTTGTCTATCGCCGGTGGATACTCACTCTGTGCATGAGATATGGATGGTGGCCCAGGGAGAGGGTGAATTGACATATGGCGGTGAATCTTCTTCGCTCCGTCCGCTGGATTTCATCTATCTTGAACCGCCTAAAGAACACCAGGTCAGGAATACCGGTGCCGGGCCACTCATTATTTTTTCTCTCTGGTGGAAATAGAGAACGTGAAGGACTTTGATCTTGCCATCATCGGCGCCGGAATCATAGGTGCAACAACGGCCTATCTTGCCCATGTCCGCAGACCGGAGTGGCATATCGCTCTTTTGGACCGGTCATTTATAGGAGATGGAGCAACGCATTACTCGGCTGCCCTCGACCTCCCTTTTGGACGGACTACTCGACAGCGGGCCATGGTGGCCCGAAGCGTGAGCTTTTATTGTGATCTGAAGGCGCGGTATCCGGAGCTTCCTATTAGAGAGATTCCCTTTGCTCTAGTCGCCCATGCGAAGGATATTTCAAATGCGGCAGCGGCTTTCATTGATGCCGGTTTGCACCTGGCAAGCGCGCAAGAATGGCATCAGGTCCGTCTGAAGTATCCGGACCTCACTTTACCTCAAGAGTATCTGGTTATGATGGGAAGTAATGCCCGTCATAGCTCTTCCATACAGTTGACTTCAGCTTTAGTCAATAAAGCATGCAATGATCGCAATGTTCAATGCTGGGAAGGCAGCGAAGTTCGGCAGGTTGAAGACATTCCGTGCGGCCACATGCTAATCCTGGGAGACGGGCGAAGAATAACCGCGAAACGCGCTGTGATTGCAACGGGGCCGTGGTTGATGTCTGGACCAGGAGGAGCTTTCAGCCAGGCAGCAGGAATCAGGGTTAAAAAAGTTGCTGCTATGCACATTGACTGGTGTCCTCCGCCAGATGCTCCGGTGCTTTATTTTGCAGAAGAAGATGCTTTTCTGCTGCCTTTACCGGAACAGAGAAAGCTGCTCCTGAGTTTTACTGCGCAAGAGTGGGATTGTCTGGCAGAAATTTCCAGATTGAGAATCAATCCGGATGATCGTTCGCTCGCTCTATCCATCCTGAATCGCTACTGTCCTGCTCTTGCAGAACATTGTTCCGGTGGACGGATATTCTGCGATGCATATAGTCAGGACCGGGCACCCTTCGTGGCTCGAATTTCAACCTCGCATAATCTGGTAGTTGCTGGTGCTTGTTCCGGGTCGGGAGTACGTTTGGCACCCGCAATCGCCTTAGAAGCGCTTGAGTTGTCCGACATCTCTGTATCAGAGACAAAAACTGTTTATGAAGAAAGTATTGGTACTGGCGCCTCCACCCACTCCTAACGGCGACCTGCACGTGGGTCATCTTTCAGGGCCTTATCTTCGGGCAGACATTTATGCTCGTTACTCCCGGATGCTGGGCAATGAGACCTATTATCTTTGTGGTATTGATGAACATCAGAGCTATGTGGCTTTGAAGGGCCGGCAGATTGGGTTAGGCCCCCAGGAAACCGCGGACAGGTTCGCGGCGGAAATTGAGCAGACGCTTTCAGCCGCCCACATTCAGATCGATTTGATCGCTCGTCCCAGCCGCCTTCCTCATCACAGAGCACTGGTGGAAAAGCTTTTTCACCAGTTGCATCGTGAAGGCCGAATAGTGGAAAGAGAAGAGTCCTGTCTCTTTTGCAACACATGTCAGATGTACCTCTTTGAGGCGTATGTCCGCGGATTTTGTCCTCATTGTGATGAGCCTTCCGGAGGCAATTCCTGTGAAGCATGCGGACGGCCAAATGACTGCCGCGATTTGCGACGTCCCGTTTGCAATATCTGCGGTACAAGGGCCAACTTTCAGAATGTCATGCGTTCTTACTTGCCACTCTCTCCTTACGAGAAGCAACTACAGGAATACCTGGAAACGGCAACCATGAGTTCAAACGTAAGGTCCCTGTGTGAACAGATGATCAAAGATGGTCTTCCTGAAGTTGCCGTCACTCACCCAGCAAACTGGGGTCTTTCTGTGCCGGGTTCAAGCGGCCAGAAGATCTATGTCTGGTTTGAAATGGCCGCAGGGCTCCTTGCAGCAACCCAGGCCCTGTCAGAAGCCATTGATGAGCCCGGTGGATGGGAGCGATTTTGGAAGAGCACAGACGTAGAGATCGTAAAATTTCTCGGCTTTGACAATACTTTCTTCTACTCGTTGTTCTTTTCGGCTATTTTTCAAGCATGGGACCGGGAGATTCGCCTGCCCCAGGCTCTTCTCGCCAATGAGTTTTACCGCCTGGACGGGCTGAAGTTTTCCACCAGCCGCAACCATGCTATATGGGGAAGCGAGCTACTGCGTGATCAGAATGTTGACCTGGTGCGTTTCTATTTATCCTATACCGGACCAGAAACGGAGCAGACCAGCTTCACACTTGCCGAATACGAGCAAGCCGTCAGGAGGGAACTGCTTGATGGCGTGCAAGGATGGTTACACCAGTTGGGGAGCGCGGTTTCGAATGAATACAGCGGAATCGCTCCGTCGCCGGGCGTGTGGACCGAGACGATGCATAGTTTCTATGGCAGGCTGAATGATATCGTCAGGAAAACCGGAGTGGGTTACAGTGCAAAGGAATTTTCCACACAGCGAGTCGCGCGTCTGCTGCTTGACCTGGCGCGGGAAGCGCGCTTTTTCAGTCACAGTGAAGGCCATTGGAAACGCGTTTCCGATCGTCGTCTGACGCGCAATACTGCCATAGCGCTCGAGTTGCTGGCAGCAAAAACTCTTGCATTGTTATCGGCGCCGATTATGCCAGGCTTCGCTGCCCGCTTGTGGCAAGATCTTGGTCAAACTAAGTCTTTGCAGATCCAGAGTTGGCCCCACGATCTGGAGTGGGTCCGCCCCGGAACCCTCATTTCTAACCTCAATAGAAACTACTTTGACAAATATGAAGACGTTAAGTCATTATCTCGCCCTGTCGCTGCACACACATAAAGACAAGGTGTTTCTGATAGAACCCTCTACAGGTGAAACCCTCACCTTTGCTGAGTTCGGTTCAGCTTTAGGCGGGGTCCAACGCCTTCTGCGGGATCATGGAGTTTCCGCCGGAGATGTAGTTACGTTGATTGCGGGTAACTCGATTGATCTTGTAGTCATGCTTTATGGAGTGATGACATACGGCGCAATTGCCAAGCCTCTGAATCCACAGGTGACGCCTGTTGAACTGCAGAACCTCCTGCTCCATTCAGGTTCTTCATTGGTCTGCGTGGATCACCGCATGAATATTCCCGGGTTTACTGGAAAATATCTTGACATTGATGCCTATCGTCAAAATCGTGGCCATGGGTTTCTGACCTCTCTTGATGAGGAGGACAATCCGGCCCTGCTTATCTATACCTCGGGCACAGCGAGCCAGCCTAAAGGAGTTCTCCTGAGCCATCGGAACATAGTTCATAATACGATTACGGCAATTCGGTTTTTCTCCCTGGACCATACTCACGCCAAAATCTGCATTTTGCCGCTGTTCCATATGTTTGGCTTGATCAGTGATCTCTCGACCATGGCCTTGTCCGGAGGAACTACCGTAGTTCTGGATACTTTTGATATTACAAAGCTTTCTTTCATCGAAGCAGCCATTCATCAATACCGCATAAATTCTTTCAGCGCTGTTCCGCTGATGTTCGATTTGTTTGTTCGGATGAATTGTGACCTCTCAGGAAAGCATATGAAATACTGCGTTTCCGGGGCTGCTCCCCTGCGTGAGAGTACCGCCGCGGAATTCTCCGAAAAATATCAGTTTCCCATAATTCCGGCTTACGGACTGACGGAGACCACCTGTTTTGCCACCATCTCTCCTCCGGAAGGAATCAGAGCCAAGTCTGCCGGGATCCCAGCCGGGGTGAGCGTGAGGGTGACTCGCGCAGATGGCCGGGAAGCCGGGCTGTATGAAATTGGAGAGTTATTCCTGGCTGGCGAAAGTGTTATGCGACAAGGGTATTTTAAGGGTTCTGCGGACTGTTTTGGTGGCCCTGAAAATCAATGGTTCAAAAGCGGCGATCTCGGATATCGCGATGAAGATGGTTACATCTATATTACCGGCAGAAAAAAGAACATGATCATTCGTGGCGGCGAGAAGATTTATCTCGAAGATGTAGATACTTGCCTGATAGGAATGAATGCAATTGCTGACAGTGCCACAATTCGTTTTGAAGAAGAAGATGGGACCGAAAAAATTGCGGTTTTTGTGGTGCCACGCGAAGGCATACAGTTGGCGCCTGCTGAAGTCACGGGCTATATAGGCCAGAAACTGGGTATCTTGCGGACCCCTGATGTGGTGATTTTTAGTGCTCGCATCCCCAGGACTTCCACTAATAAAGTGAAAATTCGAGAACTGCAGGAGTTAGTCCATCGGGCCGCGGCCCATGTTTAAGTCCTAGTCCGCGTGGAACAAATACTGTATCGCCAACGGAAACATGGAATGGTGAAGTCGCCAACCCGGGTGCGGGCCTTGGTGCTCCTAACCGTCAGTAAAGTTCTTTCGCACAACCAGGATGAACCTTAAACAAGACGCACGCTCCAACTTGCTTCCATTTTTGTCTGCAAAAGGATAGTCAAATCATCTGGGAATAGCTTTTCATCCGCTGATCTCCAGAAGTTGTCCGCGCACGGGCAGCCTTCCAGGCTCTGGCGGAAAAACAGTGAGTTGATTTCAGGAAAGTTTTTAGATTCAGATTACAGCTCCATTGCAGGGCTACCAGTTGGCTCATCAAGGCTGTTTGGCTGGGCTTTCCAGACATGGATCGAACAGCATAAATGATGACCAAAGGATTTAGGCACTCTCATGAGCGTCTCGGCAAACCAGCCATCCGTACAATATCCAATCACAGCGTCCACGCTGGCGGACTGCCTGCGGCTACATGCAGAGCGGCAGCCACAGAAGATTGTGTATCGCTTTTTGAAGCATGGTGAAGTCGAAGATCGGCGGATGACATACCGCGAGCTCGACCGCGCCGCGCGCAGCGTAGCTGCCCTGCTGGAAAGACACTCTGCGATTGGTGACAGAGTATTGCTCTTGTTTCCGCCGGGACTGGATTTTATTGTTGCTCTTTGCGCTTGTTTTTATAGTGGCCGCGTTGCTGTCCCGGCATATCCACCGCGGCTGAACCGTGGTACGGATCGCCTGATCGGCATCATTCAAGACGCAGCTCCAGCAGTGACGCTCACCAGCTCGGAGGTCAAGACAAAAACCCTGCACCGCTTCGTGAACGATAAGGCATTCCAGGAGCTTGCCGTGGTGACGATTGACTCTGCTTCAGAGGATGCATCCCAGGAATGGGAACCAGTCAGGCTTGATCCTGCCATGCTGGCGGTGCTTCAGTACACTTCCGGCTCAACCTCAATTCCCAAGGGGGTGCAGGTCACTCATGCAAACCTCATGCACAATGAGGAGCTGATTCAGAAAGCCTTTGGCCAAACTCAGCATGACCTCGTTGTGGGATGGCTGCCGGTTTATCACGACATGGGATTGATTGGAAATGTGCTACAGCCGCTTTACTGCGGAGCGGAATCCATTCTGATGCCGCCGACTTCGTTCCTGCAGAATCCTGCGCGCTGGCTTGCCGCAATTTCCCGTTATAGCGCCACTACCAGCGGCGGTCCAAACTTTGCCTACGAATTTTGCTGTAACCGGATCACTGCGGAGCAGAAAGCAAATCTCGATCTCTCAAGCTGGCGGGTTGCATTCAGCGGAGCTGAACCTGTCCGGACGCAGAGCCTGGAGCGTTTTGCCACCGAGTTTCACGATTGCGGATTTCGCGCCAGCGCTTTTGTGCCGTGTTATGGACTGGCAGAATCAACGCTCTTTGTGAGCGGCGGAATTACCTCTACTGGACCGGTCATCCAAGCTGTGCAAGCTGACGCCCTGGAGAGGAACCAAATCATACCTGCTTCCTCAGAAGGGCCCGGCCGCCGTCTCCTGGTGGGCTGCGGAGGCGCCGGCACCGGTCACGAAGTTTGCATTGTTGATCCCCAACAATTGACGCGTTGCGAAGCTGGCTCAGTGGGAGAAATATGGGTTTCCGGGCCGAGCGTCGCCAACGGTTATTGGAATCGCGGGCAAGAGACGGCAGACACATTTGAGGCGCGGCTTGCTGACACCGGCCAAGGGCCATACTTGCGCACGGGCGATCTGGGATTTCTGCTGGATGGAGAACTCTTTATCACAGGCCGGTGCAAGGACCTCATCATCATTCGTGGCCGCAACCACTATCCGCATGATCTGGAAGCAACTGCGGAAAAAGCCCATCCTGCGCTGCGGGCCTGCATTGGGGCGGCATTTTCTGTTGAAGCCGAAGGTGAAGAGCGGCTGGTGCTGGTGCACGAGATCAATTCCCGGATTCAGGCTGAGAGTGGCGCGGTGATCGCGGCAGTTCGTCAGGCCATTGCCGAGGAACACGAGATTCAACTTTATGCAGTTGCGCTCACGCGTCCCGGAGAAATTCCCCGGACCACGAGTGGAAAAATTCAACGCTTTCTCTGCCGCGAAGCTTTCCTCGCGGACGGTTTGGGAACCCTCAGCGAATGGCGGGCGACTTTCACCGCACCAGATTCCCAGACAACGAGAGATGGCGAATCTCAAGTTGATGATTGGCAAACGTGGTTGATTTTCCAGCTCGCGCGACGGTTGCGTATCGCACCCGAGATAATCGAGGCAGACCAACCGCCGTCTCGCTATGGACTGGATTCGCTTGCCGCAGTGGAATTGGCGCACGAAATTGAGAAAAAAGCGGGTATTCTTTTGCCTTTCGCTGACCTGATTGCAGGACTCAGCATTGCGGAACTGGCAGCGGCGCTGTGCTGGCAAAAAGAGCTGGCCGCCACCGGAGCTACAGCGACTGTAACGCCTCAACGACATGGTGCCGTAAAGTTCCCTCTCTCGCATGGGCAGCGCGCACTGTTTTTCCTTTATCACTTGGACCGCCAGAATTCGGCGTATCACATTCATCAGGCGCTGCGGATTACATCAGCGCTGGACGCGCAAGCCATGGCACGCGCATTCCACCTTTTGATCCGGCGGCATCCCGTATTGCGCACCGTCTTCAGGCTGGAAAATGGGAAACCAGTGCAGGAACTCCTCTCGCCGGACGATGGCCCCATTTTGGAAGAGCGTTTATGCAGTGAGACCCACGACCAGCTTCTGAAACAGTTGGCCCGCGAAGCGCGAACTCCATTTGATCTGGAGGCTGCGCCACCTGTCCGGTGCATTCTCTTTCGCACATCGGAATCAGAAAACTACCTGTTGTTTGCCATACACCACATCATTTCTGATTTCTGGTCGCTCTCGCTCTTCATTCAGGAATTGGCGGCCCTGTATGAATCGGAGGCAGGCAACAGCCTTGCATCACTGCCCCAGCCCGAGCTTGAGTTTGGAGATTATGTCCACTGGCAGGCCGATCTGATGGCTGGCGCAGAAGGCGAGCGGCATTGGGCATACTGGCGCGAAGAATTGGCCGGTGAATTGTCCGTGCTCAACTTACCTGCGGACCATCCGCGCCCCACGGTGCAAACTTTTCGTGGAGCTGCACACCAGTTCCGGCTCGATGCCGGCTTGAGGCGCCGGTTGCGGAGCCTCGCCGCTAAAAATGGCGCAACCTTACATAGCGTGTTGTTGTCGGCATGGGCGGTGCTGTTACATCGTTATTCCGGCCAAGCAGAGGTGCTCATCGGATCGCCGGCTGCGGGACGCACTCATGCCGCGTTTCGTTCGGTGGCTGGCTATTTCGTCAATCCCGTGGTGATTCGAGCCAACTTTGTCGGCGATCCGATGTTTGAGACCCTTCTGGCCCAGGTGCGCGGAAAAGTTCTGGGCGCACTGGCGCACCAGGATTTTCCATTTCCATTATTGGTTGAAAAGCTTCAACCGCAGCGTGATCCCAGCCGGTCTCCATTGTTTCAGGCGTTATTCACCTTACAGGGTGAGATCGCAGGGGCGTCCCTGGGACTGTTCGCGCTTAGCGAATCCGGTGCGGTATTCGAAACAAAAGCGCTGAGACTTGAATCAATTTCGCTCGGGGAAGAGGCCTCGCAATTCGACATCGACCTACAAGCGTGTGAGGCACAAGACGAACTCGTTCTTGGCCTCCAATACAACGCCGATCTGTTCGGGCCACAGACAATCGCACGCATGGCTGGCAATCTTCATACCTTGCTGGAAGGTCTTGACGGCTCACTTCGCGTTTCCGAACTACCGCTGCTCTCCCCCGAAGAGCGGCGTACGCTTGAAAGCTGGAACCTCACAGAAACGATTTTCCCAAAGGTCTCAAGTATCCACGAAATGATCGAAGCGCAGGCGGAACGGACTCCGAATGCTCCTGCGGTTTGGTATGAAGGACAGTTCCTCAGTTATGAAGATCTGAATCGCAAGGCCAACCAACTCGCGCATCATCTTCAATCGCTGGGAGTGGGGACGGAATCCCTGGTGGGCATTTGCATGGAACGCTCCTTCGCCCTGGTGATTGGGCTTTTGGGCATATTGAAGTCAGGCGCTGCCTACGTTCCTTTCGACCCTTCTTATCCCAGTGAGCGGCTCAGCTACCTTCTCCAGGACGCCGATGTTTCCGTGCTTCTGGTGCAGGACCTATTCCGCGCCAGGTTCGATTCGCAGCGCCTGATCGTAACTCTCGATGCCGAATGCCGTACGTTGCACAATGAGAACACGGCGAACCCAAAAACATCCGTCTCGCCAGACAATCTTGCCTACGTGATTTACACCTCCGGATCCACTGGAAATCCAAAAGGAGCGATGAATTCGCATCGCGGCGTTTGCAATCTTCTGCAGTGGGCGCATGCAAAGTATCAGCTGCATGCGAACGACCGTGTGCTACAGAACACTACGTTCAGCTTTGATGCTTCAATATGGGAATTATTCTGGCCTTTGATGGCCGGCGCCTCACTGGTGCTCGCGCGTCCCGGTGGTCATCGTGACAACACTTATCTTCGCGATTTGATCAACGAATACCAGATCACCACAGTGCAACTTGTCCCCTCCATGCTGTCGGCATTCTTGGATGAACTGGGCGTCGAATCGTGCGTTTCTCTCCGCATAGTGTTTGCCATTGGAGAATTTTTACCAGCTGCTGTGGTCCGCCGTTTCTTTTCCCGCCTGAATGCGAAACTGTACAATACCTATGGTCCCACCGAAGCCTCGGTGGACGCGACATCCTTCGCGTGCTCTCCGGTTGATTCGCGGCGTTCGATTCCGATTGGCACTCCCAACGCTAACATCCAGACCTACGTTCTGGATTCTCACTTTGAATTGTGTCCAATCGGCGTAGCCGGAGAGCTATACATTGGCGGCGTGAGCGTGGGACGAGGCTATCATCGCCGCCCTGAATTGACGGCGGAACGATTTCTTCCCAACCCATTCAGCAGCCAGGCGGGCGCCAGATTCTACAAGACCGGCGACCTGGTGCGCTATTTGCCAGACAAAAACATCGAGTTCCTGGGGCGCAATGATTATCAGGTAAAGATCCGCGGATTTCGCGTTGAGCTGGGAGAAATTGAGGCA
This sequence comes from Terriglobia bacterium, assembly GCA_020072585.1. Taxonomy (GTDB): domain Bacteria; phylum Acidobacteriota; class Terriglobia; order Terriglobales; family Acidobacteriaceae; genus Angelobacter. The sequence goes on from JAIQGL010000026.1 coordinate 67,751, forward strand.
GCATTAGTCCGGCACCCGGCGGTGTCTCAGGCAGTCGTGCTGCCCCGGCAGACCGCGGCCTCGGAGCGGGGTCCGGCCAATTATCAAGTGTCACATGAACGAAATCCGGAGATTACATCAGAATTCAGTGACTTGCTGAAGCCGAAAACTGCACAGGAGAATGACCAGCCCGGTCCATCCGCAGCCCGTCTTGCGGCATATCTCGTCTGCTCAAATCCGCGGCCCGCCATTCACGAGTTGCGCGCCTTCCTGCGCGATAGTTTGCCGGAATATATGGTCCCGGCAGATTTTGTATTCCTCCAAGCCTTACCTCTTTTTCCCAACGGCAAGTTGAACCGCCAGGCGCTTCCCGAGCCAGATGTGACTGTTCGGCTTTCCGAAGCAGAGTACGTGTCCCCGGTCACCCCGGCCGAAGTCCTGCTGGCTGAAATCTGGTCAGAAGTTCTGGGGGTTTCCGAAATCGGAGTGGGTGACAATTTCTTTGAACTGGGCGGTGATTCCATTCGCAGCCTGAAGGTGCGTGCGTGGGCCCAGCAGCGCGGGCTTGATTTCACGGTGCAGGACATGATGCGCTTTCAAACCATCCGTGAATTGGCACAGCACGCGGGAACCGCCACCCAGCCGGAGGGGCAACTTTCGCTTGAGCCATTTGCACTGTTATCGGAGGCAGACTGCAATCGTATGCCTGCGGATGCCGAAGATGCTTATCCGCTATCCAAAGTGCAAACAGGGCTGGTTTATCACGTGCTCTACGATCCCAGCTCAGCCATCTATCACGAGATTTTTGTTTATCAAATCCGGTCACCACTGGATTTTGATCTGTTCCGGCAGGCCGTTCAGGAGAGCGTGGACCGCCATCCAATCCTGCGGACATCGTTTCATTTGGGCGAGTTCAGCGAACCTCTGCAAATCGTGCATAAGCATGCCACTCCCCATGTAGAAAGATTTGACTGGAGGCATTTGCCCGCTGCTGAACAACGGAAATCTATTCAGGAATGGACGGAATCGGAAAAGCATTGCATTCTTCATTTGCAGGACACGAGCTTGCTGCGATTGTTCGTGCATCAGCTTGAGGACGACATTTTTCAAATTGTTTCCAGCTATAACAACATCCTGCTCGATGGCTGGAGCGAGGCCTCCCTTATCACCGAACTGCTGAACAGGTATTCGTCTCTTCAGAAGAATCCTTTAAGCACGCCTCCTCCCAGCCCCTCGGTTCAATATCGCGACTTTATTGCACTCGAACGCGCAGCCATGCTTACCCAGGAAGCCAGTGCCTACTGGGAAAAAACTCTGCATGAATGCGTGGTTCGCTCTTTGGCAACATCCGCAGATCAAATGGATGCCGATGCAGACCAGATTCGCATGCTGGATGTAAGGCTCCCGGCCGAATTGTTGCGCCGCCTGGATTCCCTCGCCGTCATGGCGAGCGTCTCCCCTAAGCATGTTTTCCTGGCTGGACACATCAAGGTGCTGAGTCTCGTTCTTGAGCAACAAGACTTGGTGCTTGGCTTTCAGACCAATGGAAGGCTGGAAAGACTGGATGGAGACCAAGTCCTGGGAATGCACAATATGATTCTTCCGCTGCGCGTGAAATTGTCAAGCGGCGCGTGGCTGGATCTCGTGCGTCAGGCTTTTGAGGCGGAACGCGACCTCCTGCCGCACCGGCGTTACCCTCTGGTCGAGTTACAGAAAACCCTGGGACTCCGGCAGTTGTTCGACACGGTATTCAACTACACGCACTTTCACGTTGCCCAGAGTCTTTCAGCACTCCCTGGTATCGAAGTGTTGGGAGCCTGGGGCATGCCAAGATCGCATTACACGCTGCGTGCGGAATTTAGCCGCAATCCTTTCACGGGAGAGGTGCAATTCGAGCTCAATTTCAATGGCTCCCTGATCCCGATTGAGGAGGTGCAGCAAATTGCCAGCTGCTACGCGCGAGTCTTTCAGGCGATGGTGGAACATCCCCATGAGAGCCATCACGTCGAGACTCTCTTTGCACGCTCGGGGCCCGCAATTTTCCCGCTCCAAACGGACCATGTTTTTGAACCTGCAGCAGCCGGGCCAAGTCCTATTGAACAGGAACTGAAAACACAATCCGCTGTCGAGCCCGAAACAGCTAGGTCCGCACATCTGAAGCAGGTGGTCCTTACTCCAGTGGAGGAGTTGCTTGGGAACATGTGGAGCCAGGTGCTCAGAAAAGAGCGGATCAATCCAGACGATAATTTCTTCTCCAGTGGCGGTGATTCGCTCCTGGCCACGCAATTGATGGTATACGTGCGCGCCAGATTGAAAGTTGATCTTCCGATCCGAATTCTGGTTGAGGGCAATCCCACGTTGAGAACGTTCGCTGACAAAGTGGAGCAGGCATTGCGCAGTGGAGCGGGCCTTTCCCGGCCTCCGATCGAACCTGCGCCGCGTGTTCAGTCGCCTCCACTGTCATTTGCACAACGGCGGCTTTGGTTTATTGAGCACCTCGAACCTGCCATTTACCACATGCCCGCCGCCATCCGGGTTATTGGGCCGTTAAATCATCGGGCATTGGAGCGCAGCCTCAACGAAATTATTCGCCGGCATGAAAGTCTCCGCACGACCTTTCATCTTGCGGATGGAGAACCGGTTCAACGAATCGCTGAGTCGCTCGAGATCGACGTTCCGGTAGTTGATTTTTCTTCATCCGCTTCGCAGCAGCGAGAGTTGGAATTAAAGCGATTCATTCAGGATGAGATACGCCGTCCTTTCAATCTGGAAGCCGGCCCGCTCATGCGTGTTTCCCTCATTCGCATGGGCGAGCAAGAACACATACTGCTTGCCATTCTGCACCACATTATTGCCGATGGCTGGTCCGCAGGAATTTTCATAGCGGAGATGGTCCCGCTGTATGAGGCCTTTGTGTCCGGTTGTCCCTCTCCATTGCCGGAGCCCAAGGTGCAGTACGCCGATTTCGCTGCCTGGCAGCACGGCTGGCTCCGGGGACCATTATTGGAGCAGCAAATCGCGTACTGGAGTAACCAACTCAAAGGGCCGTTACCGGTGTTGGATTTGCCGGGAGATTTTCCCCGCCCAGAGTCTCCGCGTGGAGATGGAAGCCTCGTCGTAATTTCCGTGCCGCCGGAACTGGTGCAGAAACTCCGGCTGCTCGGGAATCGTGAAGGTTGCACCATGTTCATGACCCTGCTGAGCGCGTTCTATGTCCTTCTCCATGCCAAGGTCCGGCACGAAGACGTGATTGTCGGAACGGATTTGGCCAATCGCAGTTCAATTGAAACAGAAACGATGATCGGCTTTTTTGTCAATCAAGCAGCTCTGCGCGTGGACTTGTCCGGCGATCCTGGATTCACACAGTTGCTCGCCAGGGTACGCACCGTTGCGATGGAAGCTTACCTTCATCAGGATGTCCCGTTTGACCGCGTAGTGGAAGCGGTCAATCCGCCGCGCGAGAGAAATCGCACGCCGCTCTTCCAGGTGAAATTTGTTCTCCAGAATGCGCCTCGCCCCAAACTGGAAATGGACAATCTTCGCCTGACCGAACTCGAGCTGGATACTGGTGCAGCAAAGTTCGACTTGCTGATCAATATGCTCCAGCAGGATGCAGCTTTGCGCATGCTCTGGGAATACAGCTCTGAAATCTTCCGTGAATCCACTGTGCGGCGGATGGCGGATTGCTACCTCGCGCTGCTCGAGAGCATTGTTTCGAACCCGGAGCTGCGGCTGCATGAAGCGGCAGCGATTGTGCTGCAAACAGACCAGAGTATCCGGCAAAAAGATGAGCAAAAGCGCCACCACACATTGCGAGAAAAGCTCATTCAAAAATCCCAAAAAACCCTGGTATGAACCGCAAGGCAGATCAAGGAGGCAGCCATGACAATCTCAACCAGCAAACCTTCTCTCGGAAAATTAGGCGCTATTCAGCCACGCAAAGTTATGGCAGGGCAGTCGCTTGTGCATGAGTCCTCGTTATCGCCGGGACAAAGGTTCCCAATGGTACTTGAGCCCTCCGCGCCGGGAGTTGATCTATTGGCCTGGGCCCGCGAGAGCCGGGGCTTCATCGAGCGGAGCCTGTTGGAACGTGGCGGCATTCTTTTTCGCGGATTCGGACTGCAATCTCCCGCCACTTTCGAAGAATTCATCAATATTGTTTCCGGCGAGGCGCTGGAATACCGCGAACGCTCTTCCCCGCGCAGCGCCGTCGCCGGAAACATTTACACGTCCACCGAACATCCGCCTGACCAGCATATCTTTCTGCATAACGAGAACTCCTATGCCGGCACCTGGCCTCTGAAAATCTTTTTCTGCTGTGTGACAGCGGCCCAGCAGGGCGGCGAAACACCCATCTGCGATGTGCGGCGCGTCTACCAGCGCATTCCTACTAATGTACGGGAGCGCTTCGAGCAAAAAGGCGTCATGTACGTCCGCAACTTCTCTAACCACATCGGGCTTTCCTGGAAAACGGTTTTCCAGACAGAGGACCGCGCCAAAGTAGAACAGTATTGCCAGAATGCCGGCTATCAATTCGAATGGCGCGACTCCAATCAGTTGCGCACGCGGCGGGTTGCTCCTGCTGTGGCCACCCATCCTCAAACTGGAGATCGGGTATGGTTTAACCATGCAGCTTTCTTCCACGTGTCCACTTTGGAACCGGCTGTCCGCGACGCCTTGCGCGCTCAGTTCGCAGATGAAGACCTGCCCAATCAAACTTATTACGGTGACGGCGCTCCCATCGAAAATGCAGCCCTGGATGCGATTCGTGAAGCCTACTACGCAGAGACCATAAAGTTTCCGTGGCAGCCGGGAGATGTGTTGGCCTTGGATAACATGCTTGCCGCTCACGGACGAACGCCCTATGTGGGCCCCCGCAAGATTCTCGTCGGCATGGCGACTCCTCACAACAAACACAACTAATCAACCTTGCAGGGATAATCCTATGTCAAATATTGCCGTACCAGCACTGGAAGGCGTAGCTCTCTCTCTTCAGCAGAACCGCGTCTGGCGATTGCAGCAGGAAACACACCGGAACCTGCGCACGCGCTTTGCAATCACCATACGGGGTCCAATAGATCATGCCCGTCTGGAAGCTGCGTGGAATCAGGTCGAAGAGCGCTATCAGATTCTGCGCACTTCCTTTGAGTACCTCCCTGGCATCAAGGACCCGTTGCAAGTTGTACAAGCGCTCGGCAGCAGCTTGCGGTTTGCCGATGCGATGCTGAACGGCGATGATCCATTCAAGCCCGAACTGTTTTCAGAGATGGAGTCCGGCAAGAGTTCCACTGGAGGCAACCAGGTACTTGTCACCTTATATAAGATCAATGAAAAGCGTCACATTCTGGCCTTCAGCCTGCCGGTTCTACTCGCTGACGGTGAGACCGCCCGGATCATCTTTCAGGAGTTGTGCCGGTTTTATGAGTCCGGTGGTGCAGAGCAAGCGGAAACCATTCAGTATGCTCAATTCTCCGAGTGGTACAGCGAGCTGCTTGCTGGTGATGACATTGCGGAGATCCGCTCCTACTGGCAGCGCCGGGGAGAATTGGCCGCCACGGAGTTTCCCCTTAAATGTAAAAAAGATTCTGCGTCCAATCCTGCTTCGATCGTCGGGATTCCGTTGTCGCGTGCGCTACAAAGTCTGCTGGATCAGGTCACTCAGAACCTTGAATCAACAATTCCTGACTTCCTGTTCGCTGCCTGGCAAGTTCTTCTGTACCGGTTCACCGGTCAATCGCCGGTAGTTCTCGGTTGCCTGATAGATGGACGGAAATATGAAGAGCTTGATGGCATGCCAGGACTAACAGCCAGATATCTGCCGGTGGCCTGCCGAATGGACGACAACTTGAGGTTTAGAGATGTTCTGAAGCAGAGCACAATCGAGAGAGAAGATGTTTACCAATATCAGGAAGGCTTTCCGGGTACGTCTTCAGAAACCAATATCGCCTCAGGCCCGCCGGTTGCGTTCGAAAGCTATACGCTTCCACTCGCCCACTCCATTGGCAAACTCACCTTCAGGCTTGCTGGTGTGGTCTCTGAAGTCGACCTGCCTGACCTGGTTCTTGCCTGCACCCAGAATGAAAAAAGTGTGGAGCTTGTCATCCGTTTTGATTCGGACGTATATGACTCTTCCTATGTCGAGAGGATCAGTGAAAGCTACCGGATCCTCATCGAGGTAGCGTTACAACGCCCGGAAGTGGCTTTGGCAGACCTGCCGCTACTCAATGAACCAAAGTTCATGAGATGGCTGGAGCAAATCAACGGCCCGCAAAAGTCTCTGGCAAATATCAGCTTTGTTCACGACGTTATTGCCCAGGTCGCGCAGGATCACCCGAATGAGATAGCAATTGAGGGCGAAGGAGTTGCCGTCAGTTACGGCAAAATGCTCACGGAAGCTGACGGCCTGGCACGTCAACTGCGCGATCTGGGTATAGGTCCTGAATCCGTAGTGGCAATCCTGATGGAACATTCCCCGGAATTGATTGTTGCCATACTTGGAGTGCTGCGGTCGGGAGCTGCTTATTTACCGATTGATCCAGCTCTGCCGCAGGAACGTATTGCGTACATGCTGGAAGACAGCCATGCCCGCCTTCTGCTCACGAAAGAAGCTTTTGTTCCATCATTGCCTGCGCGCCGCCCTGAACTGCTGCTGGTGAAACCTGATTGGCAATCCCAGGCCGTGAAAATTGGCGTTGCCAGCGATAATCGCCCCAATCTTGTTCCAGAGAATCTTGCTTACCTGATCTACACCTCTGGATCTACCGGCGCTCCCAAAGCGAGCATGATCACCCATCGCGGCCTCTCGAATTACGTTCAATGGGCAATCGAAGCTTACAGGGTGAAGCAGGGAGCAGGAGCGCCGCTGCATTCATCGATTGGATTTGATCTCACAGTTACCAGCGTGTTTGGGCCTCTTGTTGCGGGGAAGAAAATTGTGCTCACCAGCATGGAGGGTCTGTCCGACTGCTTGCGAGCAAATGAGAATTTCAGCCTGTTGAAGGTCACGCCGGCACATGCGCGCATCCTTGGTACGCAATTGCCTTCCGTGGAAGCGCCTGGCAAAGCTCGCTATCTGGTTCTTGGCGGTGAAGCGCTCCGGCCAGGCGACATCGAGTTCTGGCATCAACATGCTCCGGGCACTGTATTGATCAACGAGTATGGTCCAACAGAAACTGTGGTCGGCTGCTGCGTGTATCAAGTGGCCGGCGCTTTAGCGCAGGGCGAGGTGGTTCCAATCGGCAAGCCTATCGCGAACACCCAAATGTATGTCTTCGACCAGCAGCTTCACCCTGTTCCTGTTGGCGTTACGGGCGAGATTTACGTGGCGGGAGAGGGATTGGCTCGTGGTTATTTAAATCGGCCCGACCTCACCGCAGAGCGTTTTTTGCCCCACCCATGCAGCTCTGTTCCGGGGGCACGCATTTATCGTACTGGTGACCTCGGACGCTATCTCATTGATGGAAATCTCGACTGCCTCGGCCGCACCGATCACCAGGTGAAGATTCGCGGCTATCGCGTCGAATTGGGCGAAGTTGAATCGATGCTGGAAAAAATTCCGGCAGTCGGACAGGCATGTGTGATTGCCCGCAACACGAATCGCGGCGCGCAGCTTGTCGCCTATCTGGTTGCCGCCGCGGACGAAGAAAAGAAATCCATCCCCGTGAGCGAACTTCGCGAACATCTTTCCCGGCATCTCCCTGAGTACATGGTCCCGGCTGTGTATGTGTGGCTGAAAGAACTGCCGCTCACTGCGAATGGCAAAGTTGATCGCAAAGCCCTGCCGTCTCCCGATGAGGCGGGAATGGAGATTGGAAAATACACCGAGCCACGGACCCTGGAGGAGCAGATTCTTTGCGGAATCTGGAGCCAGGTGCTTTCCATGGAGCGCATCGGCATTGATGACAATTACTTCGCGCTGGGCGGCGATTCCATCCGCAGCCTGCAAATCATCACCCGCGCAGCGGAACGCGGCCTGAAATTTACGGTAGGCGACCTCTTTCTCTACCAGACGGTCCGCACTCTGGCCCAGAACCTTGAAAATCTAAAAGTGGCGCTGGAAGTAAAAGCCGGACCTTTTTCTCTGATCACGCCGGAAGACCGGCGTCTGCTGCCCGAGGATGCGGAAGCCGCTTATCCGCTTACCCGGCTTCAGGCGGGAATGGTTTTCCACCGTGAATTGCATCCGGAGTCGGCTGTGTATCACGACATTGGTACCTTCCATTTGCGCCTGCCATTGCACGAGGAAGCCCTTAGAGAAGCAATACGGCGCGTCATCGCCAGACATCCAACCCTGCGCACTTCCTTTGATCTGGTGAGTTACAGCCAACCCTTACAGATTGTTCATCGCGAAGCACCAGTTCCCTTTACGCTCGTTGATTTGACCCATCTCGATGAGAAAGCCCAAAAGACCGCGCTGGATGAGTGGGTTGAGGCCGACAAGCACCGCGCATTCGATATCACACAATATCCGCTGATTCGCTTCCACGTGCACAAGCGTTCCGCAGAAACATTTCAGTTCTCGCTTTCTTTCCACCACGCAATTCTCGATGGCTGGAGCGATGCGAGCATGCTCACCGAAATTGCAGAGACATACCTCCATGAATTGGGAGGTGAAACTTTCAATCCACCGTTACCGCAAACGCAATTTCGTGATTTTGTCCTGCTGGAGATGCAGGCGATTGAGTCCGAAGAGCACCGCCGGTTCTGGCAGGAGAGGTTGGAAGGCAGCGAATTCATCCGGGTACCTCGCTGGAAGCCCACTCCAATTGCCCGGGACCGCGGAATCGGTTATTGCGAAGTCGAAATTTCAGACGACCTATCCAATGCGCTCAAACGTCTTGCCTTGTCTGCCGCAGTTCCAATCAAGAACGTTCTTCTGGCTGCTCACATGCGCGCGTTGGCGATGCTGAGCGGAAAAACCGATGTCACAACGCTCCTTACTTCCGTAGGGCGGCCTGAAACACCGGATGGAGATAGCGTCTTGGGCCTTTTCCTTAATAGCACCCCGTTTCGCATGAAACTATCAGGCGGAAAGTGGCGCCAGCTTGTGGATGAAGCCTTTGCCCTTGAAACGCCGGCTGTTCCGTCCCGGCGCTACCCGATGGTGGAGATCCAAAAACTGCTTGGTCGTAACCAGATCTCTGAAACCGGATTCTACTTCACCCACTTCCACATTTATCACGGCCTTGACCGGTTCGAGCAGTTCCAATTGCTCGAACACTATTACTACGAAGAAACGAATATCAATCTGCTAGCCAACTTTTCCGTGGAAGCATTCACTGACAAAGTCCGGTTTCATCTCACATGCGATCAAACCGAAATCGGTCCTGAACAATTGGCCGCTCTTGCCGGGTACTATCACCGCATCCTCTCTGAGATGGCCACGCATCCGGACGACAGCTATGACTCGCTGAGTTTTCTTTCCCAGGCGGAGTATGAGTCAGCTATGACTGCGGCAGGACATTGTGAAGCCCAGCCGCAAACGCAACTCTGGATTCATGAACAGTTCTCCCGTCAGGCTCTGTTAACGCCTGATGCCTTTGCTGTCTGGGATGGCACTGGACCTTTGACCTACAAACAACTGGATGAGCAATCCAACCAACTCGCTCATTATCTTCGTTCCGTTAGTGTGCAATCAGAGGTTATTGTTGGACTCCTTCTGGAGAGGTCCCAGGACGTTGCCATCTCTGTGCTCGGGGTACTAAAGGCAGGAGGAGCCTATCTCCCACTTGATCCGGGATATCCCTGGGAGCGCCTCGACTTTATCCTTCGCGATGCCGGCGTAAAAGTTTTGATTACGCAGCAGAAATTCAAAGAACGGTTTGCCGCCCTTCCCGTCAGCATCTTCTATATAGATGTTGATCGCGGATCGTTATCCCATTCCATTCACGAGCCACCCAAAGCGGTCGCGTCTTCTGAAACTCTGGCTTACGTCATCTATACCTCAGGCTCAACCGGCCAGCCCAAGGGAGTCATGATATCCCATGGCAACCTCGCGAACTATATCTCCTGGTGCAAAGCCAATTACCTGCCGGCCGAGGGTAAGGGATCGCTGGTGCACTCCTCTATTTCATTTGATTTGACCGTGACTTCCTTGCTGGCTCCGCTGGTTGCAGGACAAACGGCTGCCATGGTAGCTGACGCAATCGGGATTGAGGCTCTTGGAGACGCGTTCCGTCAAGGCCGTGATCTCAGTTTCGTAAAGCTTACTCCCAGCCATTTGCGTTTGTTGCGAGAACAACTTGCTGAAGCCGATCTCGCCGGACACACAAAGGCCTTGATCATCGGCGGAGAAGCTCTGCATTGGGAGGACATTCAGCATTGGCATGCTGCCGTACCCGAATGCCGGATGATCAACGAATACGGCCCGACTGAAGCTACAGTCGGGTGCTGCGTGTTTTGTGTCGAAGGCGAAACAGCAGCCAATGCCGGTGATGTGCCCATTGGTCACCCAATCACAAATGCCACGCTTTACGTTCTGGATGAGTTTCTGCAACCTGCACCCATCATGACTCCCGGTGAACTCTTTATTGGCGGAGTCTGCGTGGCGCGTGGCTATCTCAACAGGCCGGGCCTTACAGCAGAAAAATTCATTCCCGATCCTTTTTCATCCATCGAAGGCGCTCGTTTATACCGCACAGGCGACCTCGCAAGACGTCTTACTGACGGCAATCTCGACTTCCTTGGCCGCCGTGACAATCAGCTTAAGATTCGAGGGTTCCGCATTGAACTGGGAGAGATTGAGGCAGTATTGAACGGGCATGAAGCGGTCGCGCAGGCTGTTGTCCTGGCCAGAACCTTCAAAAATTCAGAACGGCAACTCGTAGCTTATGTTGTCCCTGCCCGCTCCAGCATAAGCATCGACGAATTGCGCTCATATCTGCAAAGCAAGCTGCCGGACTACATGGTCCCGGCAGTCATTGTGTCCCTGGAGAAGCTGCCGCTTACCCGAAATGGCAAGGTTGACCATGCAGCCCTGCCTGATCCGGTTGCCTCCCGCGCTGCCGGCTTGCCTGAGTTTGTTGCTCCACGCACACCAGAAGAGCAGATATTGGCCGGGGTATGGGCAAAAGCCCTGAAGGTTGAGCGGGTAGGAATTGATGATGACTATTTTGCCCTCGGTGGCGATTCGATTCGCAGCATCCAGATCGTCGCTCTGTCCCGTGAGCGCGGATTGTTGTTTACATTGCAACAGCTTTTCCAGAATCCGACAGTTCACAGGCTTGCAGAGGCCCTGCACAGCCAGCAAGTTAACTCCGCTGTGTCTCCGGTGACTGAGCACTTTAGTCTGATTTCTGAGCAGGATCGTGCATTGCTGCCTGCCGAAGTAGAGGATGCTTATCCGCTGAGCCGGATGCAGGCTGGCATGATCTACCATCGCGAACTTCACCCCGAGGCGGCCATCTACCACGACATAATGAGCGCCCACGTGAAGGCGCCTTTCCGTCAAGATTTTTTAGAGCAGGCTATTCGCCAGCTTTGTTCGCGCCATCCCGTCCTGCGCACCTCGTTTGACCTCTCCCGCTATAGTGTCCCGCTTCAGCTCGTCCATTCCTTTGTTCCGCTGCCGCTCGCGGTTGAAGACCTGCGCGGCCTTGACCGTGCTGCACAGGAGGCCGCCATTGCCGAATGGATGGAAAGCGAGAAGGCCCGAGGTTTTGATATCTCCCAGGCCCCGCTTCTCAGGTTCCAGATACACAGGCGGTCTGATGAGACCTTCCAGTTTACGTTTTGCTTCCATCACGCCATTCTCGATGGATGGAGTGATGCAACCATTCAGACGGAACTCGGGCAGAGCTATATGTTCCTGCTCTATGGAGAAGCGCCGCCTTTTATTGCTCCACAAACCAAGTACCGCGAATTCATTGCACTCGAACAGGAAGCGCTCAGATCTTCTGAGGCCCGGGATTTCTGGTTAAAGAAGCTGGAAGGAGCAGAGCCCATCCTCTTGCCACGGCCAAACCAGCCGGCAAGCGGCCCGGCAGAAAAACGAGGCGTGTTCCGGGTAAACGTGCCTATCTCTCCGGTGTTGTCAGAGCAACTGCAAAAGCTTGCTCTTTCAGCGGCAGTGCCAGTGAAAACCGTTTTGTTCGCTGCGCATTTCGCGGTCATGCAGTGGGTCTCCGGGCGCAGCGATGTGCTGACCTCTACGGTCGCGAATGGACGCCCGGAAACGACAGACGGCGACCGCATTTTGGGATTGTTTCTGAACAGTACGCCGTTCCGCATGCAGGTTGGACGGACGTGCTGGACTGATCTGATCAGGAATATTTTTGCCGCCGAAAGGGAAGTCCTTCCGTTCCGGCGCTTTCCGCTCATAGAGCTTCAACAATTATTGAAGCGCCCACGTCTTTCTGAAGTAATGTTTTACTTCACCCACTATCACATCTATCGCCAGCTCGACCGTTTCGCAGATTTGGAAGTGCTTGAGGAGAGGCCCTATGAGGAGAGCAGCTACACGCTCGTCTCGATGTTCAGTGTAGATCCGCACACCAATCGAGTAGCGGCGCAATTGTGTTTTGACCGTACCCAGGTGAGCCAGGCCTTTGGCGAACTCATGACCTCCTGGTATGAGCAGGCTTTAACCAGCCTCACGGCAGACCCGGAATCACTTGTGGCTTCATCGCCCGCGTTGTCACCCGAGCAGCGCCATACGGTGCTTGAAGTCTGGAACGATACCCGGCGCGGGTATCCGCGCAACGAAACGACTGTCAGCGTTTTCGAGCAGCAAGCCCGGGTGACTCCATTTGCCATTGCGCTGGTTTCCGATGAGAAGACCCTGACCTACGATGAACTGAATCGCCAGGCCAACCGGGTGGCGCACTGGCTAACGCGCCAGGGCGCCAAACCGGAGACCCTGGTTGGGCTTTGCATGGAGCGTTCCCTTGAAACCTACGTTGTGATGCTTGGCATCGTGAAGGCTGGAGCCGCTTACGTGCCTCTTGATCCTGCCTATCCAGCGCCGCGATTGGAATTCCTGGTAAAGGATAGTGGCGTGTCCTTTGTCCTTACGACTGAGAAGCTGCAAAAGCTCTTGCCTGCCGCGTTGACGAAAGTCATTCCTCTCGATCGGTTCTGGAAGGAAATTTCCGCGGAGAAGGAATTCGATCCTGAAGTCAAGGCTTCAGCCGAAAGTCTGGTTTATCTGATGTACACGTCGGGTTCGACCGGAGCACCCAAAGGCGCCATGATTACGCATCGTGGAGTGGTTCGCCTGGTCAAGAACAACTGGTTTTGCGATTTGTCCGGGAGTCAGACCTTTCTCCAGTTCGCGCCGATTTCCTTTGATGCTTCCACATGGGAAATCTGGGGTGCTCTGCTGAATGGGGCGCGGCTTGCAGTCTGTCCTTCCGGTGCTGCATCGCTGGAAGAACTCGACACGGCGATCCGCAAACATCACGTTTCTGTGCTGTGGCTTACCGCGCCCTTGTTCCACCAGTTGGTTAATCATGCCCCGCATATTCTAAAGCCGGTCAAGACCTTGCTTGCGGGCGGCGATGTCCTTGTGCCCGACGGGGTGGTCAAGGCGTTAAATTTTCTCGAAGGCGGGGCTGTCGTCAACGGATATGGCCCCACCGAGAACACAACTTTTACCTGTTGTCATCCCATGCGCAGCGCGGACCAGGTTGGCGTTGCCGTCTCCATTGGCCGGCCAATCGCTAATACCCAGGTATATAGCTTGAATGAAGAAATGGAACTGCTTCCTCCTGGAATTGCAGGGGAGCTTTTCATTGCCGGTGATGGTCTGGCCCGTGGCTATATCAACCGGCCCGATCTGACAGCGGAGAAATTCGTCCCGCATCCATTCAGCAGCCAGCCAGGGGAAAGGCTCTATCGTACTGGTGATCTGGTGCGCTACGGTACCGATGGCGAGATTGATTTCATCGGCCGGGTTGACAACCAGATAAAGATTCGCGGTTACCGGGTTGAACTGGGCGAAATCGAATCAGTCCTGCGTCAGCACCCTGAGGTGCATGAAGTTGCTGTGGCCGTCCGTGGAGCCGGTGACAATAAACGCGTAGTCGCTTATGTCACTCCTCGCCAGGGCCGCGAGATTCGCGCCGCTGAACTGAAACAGTTCCTGCAAAGCAGGCTTCCGGAATTCATGGTCCCATCTTTCGTTATGGTCTTGGACAAAATTCCACTCAAGACAAGCGGCAAAATTGATCATGAGGCCCTGGCCGCGATTGAAGAGCGGAATGATGACCGTCCTTATACTCCGCCGCAAACGCCGTTGGAAGCCGAGCTGGCCCGATTATGGCAGGAAGTACTGGTCGTCCCACAAGTGGGGCGCGAGGACAACTTCTTTGAACTTGGCGGCCACTCGTTGCTGGCCATCCAGCTTGTCTCACGCATTCGCGAACAGTATCACACTCCGTTTCCGATCCGAGAATTGATGCAAACGCCAACTCTGTTTGGGCTGGCTGAGGCGGTCCAGACCGCAATCTGGGCGAGTCAGGCACAGCAAAGCGCAGGGCAGGATTTGAACAAGGAAGAGTTCATTGTGTGAGCTCTCAATCCCCTGCATGAGAAATTCCATGTTGAGACGGTGCGCGCGCCTCTCCCGAGCTTTACTAAGTCGAAACGAGCAATCCCGGGGACGTTTGCGGGCTGGTAATTTTTAAGAACTGCATAACACCTAAGATCCGGATGGAGGTACCTTCCATGTTTAGAGATTTCCTGCAAGATCTGCGGTTTGGGGTTCGCATGCTTCGTCGCAGCCCAACTTTTTCGATTCTCGCCATTTTATGTCTGACTTTGGGAATCGGCGCTAATGCTGCTGTGTTCAGTTGGATGGAGGGATTGATGTTTCGCCCGTTCCCGTTAGTCGCCCATCAAGAGAGAATGGTGGCTGTGGCCGCCATGGACACGACCGGTGAGGCTGACAAGGGAGCGGCGGGCGAGGGCTATGGCGAGGTCGCGTGGCCTGATATGCAGGATTACGCCCGCAATTGCAAGCTCGTCGATTGGTTTGTGGCGGACCGCCTCGGCGGCACCACACTGAACATCGGCGATCGCGCAGAGCGCGTGGCGGAAAGCATTGTTTCCTCGAACTATTTCGATGCGCTCGGAATCCATCCAATTCTCGGACGAGGGTTTCGCCCTGAAGAAGACTACGGCCGCAACGGCAACCCGGTTACGGTGATCAGCTATTGGCTTTGGAAAGAAAAATTCAATGGCGATCCCAACATCATCGGCAGAAAACAGCTTCTCAACGCCGTGCCTCATACGATTATCGGCGTAGCGCCAGAGGGCTTTTATGGCACGTTTGTGGGCTATCCCATCCAATTCTGGGTCCCTGTATCCATGCAGGAAATATTCAATCCCGGCGGATATAAGCTTGAAGACCGCAGCCAAACCTGGATTGAAGGCTACGCCCGACTGAAGCCAGGCGTGAGCATTGGCCAGGCCCAAGAAGAGATTTCTGCCGTGGCGAAACGGTTGGAACTTCAATATCCAGAAACCAACCGCGGACGTGGAGTAAAGCTTATTCCGCTCTGGAAGAACCCCTTCAATCAGGCGGGTGATTTGGGGCCCACTCTGGAAATATCATTGGTGGCGACCTTTTTTGTGCTGCTTATCGCCTGTGCGAATGTCGGTAGTCTTTTACTCGTCAGATCTCTGGCTCGCCGACACGAAATCACGGTGCGCCTCGCCATCGGCTCCAAGCGCGGTCGCCTGTTGCGGCAACTTCTCACAGAAGGTTTGATCCTTTCCACGATTGGCGGAGCCGCTGGACTTCTGGTTGCCTATCTTTGCCGCAACCTGCTCGTGGTCTTTTTCCCATCGTCCACTGTCATCGCCACGAATCTCTCCGGCGAAATAGATTGGCGTGTAGCAGGATTCAGTCTTGGCATTTGCCTCATCTCCACTTTAATGTTTGGGCTTGTTCCCGCCCTTCAAGCCAGCAACATCGATATTGCAGGCGCTCTGAAAGCAGAGTCCGCGGGAGCTTCGGGAACACGCAGAAGGAACTGGATGCGCTCGCTCATGGCCGCCGGCCAGGTTTCGGCCAGTTTCGTTTTGCTGGTGGGAGGAGTTTTGTTGTTTCAGAGTATGCGCCGGCTTAGTCTTGCCGACCCAGGATTTTCGACGGACAATGTCCTGACCACACTCTTCGATTTGACCGGAGCGGGTTATGATCCTGCCCGTTCCAAGCAGTTTAGAGACGATCTGGCGGACCGGGTTCGGGCGATGCCCGGCGTTGAATCAGCAGCGTGGGTCAAGGTCAGACCTCTCAGCTATGCGACTTTCTTTTACGCCCCCATAGCAATTGACACCTATCAGCCCGGACCTGACGAACGGCCTACGTCAGAATACAACCTGGTTAGTCCGGATTATTTTAAAACGATGGGAATCCCGATTCTTTCGGGCCGTGAGTTTACCCGGAACGATACAGCCACCAGCTTTCCCGCAGTCGTAGTGACCCAGAAGCTGGTGGACAAGTACTGGCATGGTGTAGATCCAGTTGGCAAGCGCATCCAGGTGAAAGACAAATGGATGCAGGTGGTCGGCGTCGCCAAAGACGCCAAATGCTACACCTTGTCAGAATCGGCAATGAATTTTTTCTATGTTCCTGTTGACCAGAATCCTACCACCAACATGAACCTCGTTGTCCGCACTTCACGCAACCCAGAATCCATCGCGCCAGTGCTGACCCGCGCGGTCCATGCGCTGGAACCTAACCTGGGGCTTCAGGAAGTGATCACGATGAGGAAGCATATCAACCGCGAGGTGCTGGCTTCGCAGCAGATCGCAGTAGCTCTTCTCAGCATTTTTGGTGGATTAGCGATGTTGCTGGCGGCAGTCGGACTCTACGGCGTGATGTCCTATTCTGTCTCTCAGAGCAAACGGGAGCTTGGGTTGAGGATGGCGCTGGGGGCCGATGCACCCCATTTGTTCCGCATTGTGATGTCCAATGGCTTATTGGTGACGATAGGCGGTATGGTGGTCGGTGCAATTGTCGCTGCAAGCGTGACCCACTGGATAGATATCAAAACCGTTCTCTACAAGGTCAATCCACGTGACCCGCTGGCTTTTGCTTTGGCGACCGTGGGATTGACAATTATCGCCTTTATGGCATGTTTCTTGCCTGCGTGGCGCGCCAGCCGCACCAATCCGGTCCAAGCCTTGCGTGATTGAGTCGTGGGCGTCGTGGTGGGAAATCATTTTGAAGAGCAGCGAGTGGGCGTCCTGTAGGTTCAAGGATGATGCAGACCATGGTTGGCAATTGTCTGATTCCCAAGTTACCCATAACCACGTTTCTGCTGGAGCAATACTGCTATATCACAACGGCACCAAAAAATTCTTTTCTTGACATAACAGACCGAACACCCGAGTTCCAGTGAAGATAAAGAAATCTCAACCCCAGCGCAAAGAATGGCCTGTAGCATTGCGCGCGCTGCGGCACCACAATTTCCGTCTATTTTTTAGTGGTCAACTAATCTCCTTGATTGGCACCTGGATGGACCCGGTAGCGGAGTCCTGGTTGATCTACCGGCTGACCGGTTCTCCCTTGCTATTGGGCACAGTGGCTTTTGCGGGCCAAATTCCCATTTTCCTATTAATGCCTATCGGCGGTATTGTGGCCGACCGTTATGACCGCCGCTCCATCCTGGTAGTCACTCAATCCTTGATGACGGCGCTGACGTTGATTCTAGCCGGACTCACACTCACGCATGTTGTCCAGCCGTGGCATGTAATGTTGCTGGGAGCGCTCACAGGTATAGTGAGCGCCTTTGATATCCCAGTGCGCCAGGCGTTTATTGCGGACATGGTTCCCCGCGAAGACATGGTCAATGCCATCGCCCTGTACTCGGCCATCTTCAACGGAGCCCGCGTGATCGGCCCGGCACTCGCAGGAATTGTGGTCGCGGCAATGGGTGAGGGTTGGTGCTTTCTGGCGAATGGGCTGAGCTTCCTGGCGGTGATCGCAGGCTTGCTGATGATGACAGCCGCTCCAGCGCACCCGGCTCTTCAAGGTTCCCCGATGCAGAACATCATTGAGGGCTTCCGATTCGTCACCCGTACCGCACCGGTGCGAGCGCTTATGCTGTTGGTGGGACTCATCAGCGTGACTGGAACGCCAGGTGTAGTTCTTATGCCGGTGTTTGCTGACCAGGTCTTGCATGGCGGCGCCAGGGCCCTGGGGTTGCTGTTGGGCGCCTCCGGCCTGGGTGCGTTGTGCGGCGCGATCACGCTGGCCACCAGAAAAAATGTGAGTGGCCTTGAACGCTGGATCTTAGTTGCCTGCAACACCTTTGGCGCAGCCCTGATTCTCTTCTCGCTGTCGCGAACTTTCTGGTTGTCAGTGGCGCTGCTGGTTCCTGTGGGATTCTCGGTGGTATTGGAAATGGGTTCATCCAACACCCTCATTCAGAGTATGGTTCCCGATCGCCTGCGCGGGCGCGTGATGGCCGTCTATTCCATGATGTTCATAGGCATGGCGCCATTGGGCGCACTCCTAGCTGGCAGCGTGGCCCATGCGATTGGAGCGCCCATGACTGTAGCTTTAGGTGGCGCCATTTCCATCATTGGCGGAATCGTCTTTGCCACCCGGCTTTCGGCGCTGCGTCCGGCCGCGCGGGCCCTGGTTGCGGCCCAGCAGATGTCCGGCACCGCACCCGCCCAGAAAATCATCACCCCGGTGCTTTCCAGGCAAGGAGAAGCGAGCTAGCTAGTCTCGCTAGTGCTTTTTGGGGAAAGCTGGAGACTATCACCAACTTTGTCATCATTATTTAACGGGACCATTTTCGCTTATGTGGTCCGGGAGGAAAACTTTTCTAAAAGAATTAGGCAGTACGTTTCAGCTTGCTCTAGTGGTTTGCCTTTCAAGAACAAGAAATATGAGGAGTTGGACAAGGAGAATACATGCCTAAGATTCTATTTGCTGTTTTGACCCTCTGTGTTGTTATGTCGTTAAGAGTTATAGCCGCTGCTGCCGACAGCGCCGGAAATCAGTTGCAGAAACTAACAGTCCATTGTCCCGATAACAGTCCCATCTGCGCGGATATCGCCCATCACCTGCAAGAGCTCGATGGCAAGTATTCAGGCCACGATGAGCCGGCAATAGCTTTTTATTCCAATCGTCCCGGCTCCGGGAACAGTTTCACCACAGTTTTGACCATGCCCACCGACCCGCCTACGCCTCCGCAACAGGATGGCTCCGGCGGTACCTTCAACTTCCAGCTTCATTCCGTTTTCTGGTTCAGCATGGTGCTTTGC
The DNA here is from genome assembly GCA_020072585.1 of Terriglobia bacterium. Classification (GTDB taxonomy): domain Bacteria; phylum Acidobacteriota; class Terriglobia; order Terriglobales; family Acidobacteriaceae; genus Angelobacter. Next base: position 86,954 of record JAIQGL010000026.1, read on the forward strand.
GATACGCAGTCTGCGCCGAATTTTACTGATGTCTGCGTCCCCAATACGGATGCCAACATATTCGAGAACCCAGATCCCAACGCGACGGATTTTATCGGGCATCATCCGGGATCGGCATTTCTTGAATTGCAGTTCTATCCTCCCGGCGGTTTTTTCCCTCAGTGCGACTTGAAGCAGTGGTGCGTGGCCATGAACATCCTGAGTTTCAACGCGCGCGCCCGCGACCCCTTCACCCAACGAAACAATAGAGATTGCATAGTCAAGGTCGGTCTCGAGCCGGATAACATAGCGTATCTTACTACGAGCGGAATTTCACAAATTCTGGCTACTCCTTTTAATGCTGATCCCAATCCACTGTTCAATACTGTTCCAGGCGAGATATTCAAAATGAATCAAGGCGACAGGGTGCAGGTCAGTATCTACGATACCCCTGAAGGCGTTAAAACTGAGGTGCAGGATCTGACTACGGGCATTACCGGATCCATGACTGCCAGTATCGCCAATGGATTTGTACAGGTGAACTTCGTCCCTGATCCCGATCCGGCGCATCCTTCGGTGACTTGTACCGGCACTCCGTACGCTTTTCATCCTCAATACTCGACCTCCAGCGAGCATACGCGGGCGGTATGGACAGCGCATACAATCAACGTTGCCTTCTCTGATGAGATTGGTCATTACGAGCTTTGCAGCGCCGTGGATCATGAGGGCGGAAGATGCATTGGGAAAACCCCCACAGACCCCGCCGATTCGGACCTGGATGATAGCAGTTGTTTCAGCGGCGCGTTTTTCGCGAAGTTCGGATTGCTACCTGTTGGAGCCTGTATTGCCCAGGAGCTGGATTTCGACGGAACTTCCTATGGTTTCAATTGGCCAGGCACTGGGCATCACGCAACCGATACCTTGATCCATCCCAGTCCTATCCGGTTCACCGCGCCTCAATTCCGCTTGCAGAGGCATCGCGATGGCGATAAGGATGGGGATGATCGTACCAGCTTGCACGACTTCAGCCGCGTTGCCTTCGAGACCGATACCCCGATCAACGAATTCTTTACCAATCCAAACTGTAACGCGTTCACCGGCACGGGCTGCACTAATCCGCCTGCCGGGACTCAGTTCTATCCTATTTACTCCACCACTCGCCGCCATGGCGGAGACCGGGACGACGAAGGAGTCTGCTCCTGGCAGCTTGGCGGGCCTGATATTCCCGGTACTGAGAACAACTTTGGTGGAACCGCAACCAGCGAGTATGGAGGCGAGCTTTTTGTCCTGTATCCCGGTGCTGCGGATGCAACCCATCCCAACGGCACCACGATTACCGAAGTGAATGATTTCCGCCGCGTCCTCCCCAATAATCCATGCAGGCACAACAAAGAGGATGACTAGAACGAAACAGCCGCAACCCAAGACCGGGGAGCCGATTCATTCAGTTCGGTTGTCGCGCTTGAAGACCAACATCTCGGCTCAAGCTGCCTTTTAACCTATCCCGGGTACTTCACGGGGCCATCGGCAATAACCGGTGGCCTCATTTTTTTGGCAAAAGGCTTTCGCTGAGGCCATTGATTCGAATTTGCCACGTTCCTATCCGCTCATCCTTTAAAAACGTCCGCCTATCCTTATCATCCCGCCCCTCACGGAAAACTGTTGCCAGTCTGCTCTTGTTTCCTTCTAGATTGGGTTCCGGCAAGAATCCAGTTTTCGCTGTTTTGTTCAAGGAGAACCAGTGCGCAGACTTTACTTCTTTCTTCCCCAGTTTGCGGTCGTTTTGCTTGCCGCTTTGACTGGATTGCCTGCTCAATCCCAGCCGCAACTCCCGTCTGATATTCGCGAGAAAATTGACAAACTTGTCACTGAAACGCTGGCCAGAACCGCAACTCCAAGCGCGTCGTTAGTGGTCGTTAAGGAGGGGCAAATCGCCTACCTCAAGGCTTATGGCAATGCGCGCCTGGATCCGCAAACTGCCGCGAAGTCCGAAATGCGTTACTGCCTCGGCTCGCTCAGCAAGCCATTCACGGCTGAGGCAATGCTGCTTTTACAGGAACAGGGCAAACTGTCGCTCGATGACAAAGTTTCCCGGTTCCTTCCCGACCTTAGCCGCGCCAATGAGGTCACCATTCGCCAGGTGCTCTCTCAATCTTCTGGCTATCAGGAATACTGGACTGTCGAGTATCTGCCGCAAAAGGTCCTACAACCGACCACTCCGCGCAAGATTCTCGACGAGGCGGCCCACAGGCCATTGAACTTCGATCCCGGAATGAAATGGGAGATCAGTGATACCAACTATGTAATTGCCGGGATGATCGTGGAAAAAGCCAGCGGCATGCCTCTCTATCGTTTTTTGCGGGAGAAGGTGTTTGCGCCGCTCAGCATGGAAAGTGCGATTGATATAGATTCAGAAAAACTGGGCCCTGACGACGCCGCCGGCTACATGCGTTATGTTCTGGGTCCACCCCGCCTGGCGCCACGGGAAGGGCCGGGATGGCTGTTCGGAGGAGAGGAACTTGCCATGACTGCGCAGGACATCGGCAAGTGGGACATCTCCTTGATAAACCACGAATTACTTAAGCCCTCTTCTTACCGGCAATTTGAAACGGCTGCATTGCTCTCCAATGGTCTGGCAACCGGCTATGCGCTAGGCAATGGCATCACTCGAAAGGCAGAAAGACGCACACTCTACGGCGTCGGCGATGTTTCCGGATTCAGCGCCGCCAATACCATCTTTCCCGATGACCGCATTGCTATCGCCGTGTTCGCCAATATGGATGCTGGTGCGCCTGTCGAAATCACCAACGGAATCATCCCTCTTCTGTTTCCCAAAAAATCAGAGCCAGACCCGGATGCTCCCCAGAAACTAGAGCAGGCCCGCAAAATTTTTAACTCTCTCCAGCATGGCACTCTCGACCGTTCCTTGTTTACGGAAGATGCGAATATCTACTTCAACGAGCAGGCATTGCAGGATTTTGCCTCCAGCCTGAACCACTTAGGTAGCCCGCAGGAGTTTGTCCCGACCGACTACTCTGTTGCCAACGGATTGATCTTCCGCGACTATCGCATCAAGTTTGCCAATCAGACATTCGTGGCCCATACCATTGAAGTTCAGAAGGGCAAAATCGAGCAATACATCATCGATCAGGAGTAAGTTGTAACCGCGAAATCATGGAACCAATCATATCCACTGCCGCTGCTGATTTTGTTCCCGTTGAAAGTTGTGCACTGCCTGAATGGTTTGCCATATACGTCATGTCCAGACATGAAAAGCGGATTGCAGAACATCTCCGGGTCCGGCAGATCGAACACTTTCTTCCGCTCTATGAGGCCCGGCACACGTGGAAAGATGGGTCGAAGGTAACGGTTCAGCTTCCGCTGTTTCCCAGTTATCTTTTTGTACGTGCCCTGCGCGGCCAGCGAGGCCGCGCTCTGGAAGTTCCCGGGGTCCTGTCGGCAGTAGGTAAACGCGAATCCTCCGTTATTTCCGAGACCTACATTGACTCCCTCCGCAAGGCAGTAACCCTCGGAAAAGCAGAGCCACACCCTTATCTCGCTACCGGCGCATTTGTGCATATCCGGTCCGGTGCTCTGGCAGGACTGCAGGGCATAGTCGTTCGCCAGAAATCCAGTTGCCGAGTGGTACTGTCTCTGGAGTTGCTTAGGAGAAGCGTGGCAGTTGAAGTGGATATCGCTGACCTCTGAATGGATTCCTACTATGCATGTTGCCCAAATGGAATTTCGCCCCCCGCCTGTTGCCCAGCAGCAACAATCGTCATCAGCAACACCGTTGCTGGCCGTTATAGCATGGTGTTGTCTTTTCCTGCTGGCGGGAGTGGCCATTTTCGCATTGAAGGCCCCGGACGCAGTGCCTGCCGACGCGTCTCAAAGCGAATTTTCAGCGCAGCGAGCCCTCGCCCATGTTCGCGCCATCGCACGCGTACCTCATCCTATCGGCACAAACGCAAACGCAGAGGCGAGGCAGTATCTTGTGGACCAGCTTTCCGCTCTCGGACTGAATCCTCAGATTTTCACGGCAGTGGGAATTGACAACGATTCTTGGGCGCTCATCGCCGGCAGGACCAATGATATTGTGGGCCGGCTCTCCGGTACAGCAAACTCCGGAGCCATCCTGCTCATGGCGCATTATGATTCTGTTTCCACTGGGCCCGGAGCAGCAGACGATGCATCAGGAGTTGCTGCCATTCTTGAAGGCTTGCGTGCATTGAAGACGGGACCCCAATTAAAAAACGATCTGATCGTCCTTATTACAGACGGCGAAGAACCGGGGCTGCTGGGAGCAGAATCGTTTGTGGCTTCTCATCCCTGGATGAAGGATGTTGGTCTGCTGATGAATTTCGAAGCCCGTGGCAATCACGGCCCTTCAATGCTCTTTGAGACCAGCGTCAATAATGCTGCTTTGCTGAATGAAGTAGCCAGGGCCGCCCCCTATCCTGTAGGCTCTTCATTCTTTTATTCGCTTTATAAGCTACTGCCTAACGATACAGATTTCACGCAGTTTCGACATGCGAGAATCCCCGGACTCAATTTTGCGTTCGGCGGACATTTCGAAGCCTATCACTCGCGGCTGGACACCCCGGAAAATCTTGATACTACGTCCCTTCAGCACCATGGCTCGTATCTTGTTTCATTGGTTCGCCAGTTCGGCCAGATGGACCTGGGGAACCTCGAGCGGGAATCCGGAGACGCCATCTTCTTTGACTGGTTTGGCGCGAACTTGATCACTTACAGTGAACGCTGGGTTTTGATAGGTCAAATTGTCGTTACGCTTCTGCTGGTTGTGGCGATTGTTTTCAGTGTTCGACGCGCAGAAGCAAATCTAGGGCGTTTCTTCAGGGCTATAGCTGTTTCTTTTCTGATGCTGGTTGTGATCCCTGGAATGATGGCCATTGTCGGATGGCTGCTTCTCCTGATACTCAGCGGACGTATGCTGCTCGGCGACACGCCAGCAAATTCCTTTCTCTTGAATGGTCTGGTTCTGCTCGGAATTGCGACTGGATCGGTTGTTCTGGCCAGGTTGCGCCGGCGTTTCCGTCTTGAAGAATTGTCGCTGGCAGGCCTGACACTCGTTTGCATTCTGAGCTGGGCCTTTGCTCTGCTGCTGCCGGGGGGGCATTATCTGTTGTTCTGGCCGCTGTTTCTCGCTGTCTGCGGATTTTTAGTTCTTGCAATCCTGAGAGCAGGATCTCTAAGAAGCCGAGCATTGGCAGCACTTCCGGCGGTGGTAATCACAGTGCTGCTGTTTGCCCCAGTGGCGTATCTTTTGTATGTCTTTCTGACTCTGAGTCTATTGAGCATCGCTGCTACCGGCTTGCTTCTCGGTCTGTTTTTTCTAATCTGTGTTCCTTTCGCGAACATCGCTGTGCCGCAACGCCCGTGGCGCACGGTCCTGCTGCCATTGTTTGTCGCGGCCGCAGTTTGCGTAGCGGTTGGAATTCTTCAGTCGAATTTTAGTTCGCAGCATCCAGGACACGACCATCTTCTCTACAGTCTGAATGCGGATGATCATGCGGCTGTGTGGATCAGTGACGATCCCGCTCTCGACGAATATACTGCGCAGTTTCTTGGCAAGACTCCCAGCCGCGAACCGGTCCCAAATTATCTGACTGGATCGTTGCGCACCCCTTTTTCCGCTTCAGCTCCATCAATTGATTTGCAGCCTCCGATAAGCGAAATCAAGGCGGACGAACAACAGGGTGACCTTCATCGTCTCCGGATGAATGTGAGATCACAAAGAGATACAGGCCTCATGGCGGTTCGATTTGATTCCAGCGTGAAGCCTGTCTCGATGGAAATCTCCGGCCGCCATGTGAAGCTGGAGTCAGGTCAGAGCGGGCTGTTCATACTGTTGTATGGAATGGATGCGCAAGGGGCCGATCTGGATCTCACGTTGAATGCGCCATCAGGAGTTTCATTCTGGATCAGCGACTATTCTGCTGGCCTGCCCACAACGATCCGGCGCCCGTCCGAATTCATTGCTGCTCAGGGTAGTGACCAAACTGTAGTGTGCCGGAAATATAAACTGAACTAACTAAATGGTGCTCTGCTGAACTCAATCACAAGCGCCCGATAAATTGGTAGTGTCCTAAGATTGTCCTAGGGCTACCAACAAATTCCATGCTTTCCTAAACCGCTGAAAAAGGTCTAAACTGGGATCGTATTTTTGCAATTGACCGGGTTTTGGAACGTGAATCGGAGTAATTCAATTGCGCTGGCATCATCAACTGACGCTCCGATCACATTCCATCTTCAGCCGGAGCGAGGTTGACCACAAACTCAACGACGAGTTGCAGTTTTATCTTCAACAGCCTATAGAGAATACTTATGCCGGGGAATGGTCCCGGAAATGCTTGCGCCGCTACGTTGCGGTCGCAGCCCGGAATGGAACAGATCAAGGAGGAATGCCGCGAAATGCGTAACGTTAATTTCATCGAAAATCTTCTCCAGGACATCCGCTTTGGGTTCCGCATGCTACGTCGCAATCCCGGCTTTTCTTTTCTGGCGGTTCTTTGTCTCACGTTCGGGATTGGAGCCAATGCCGCCGTTTTCAGTTGGATTGAAGGGGTACTGCTTCGGCCCTTTCCTGCTGTAGCCCACCAGGAGAGAATGGTGTCTTTCACCGCGACAGTACCTGAACGTTACGACAAAGGCGAAGGCAGCCTCGGGTACGACGATGTTTCCTGGCTTGACTTTCTCGATTTCCAGAGAGACTGCAAGTCATTCGACTGGTTTATCGCCGACCACATTACCAGAGCTACATTCAACGTTGGCGAGCGGGCAGAATTGTCAACCGGCAGCGTCGTTTCGTCGAATTATTTCGATGCTCTCGGAATCCATCCCATTCTTGGGCGAACGTTCCGGCCTGAAGAAGACTGGGGCCGGAATGGTCATCCCGTGACCGTCATCAGTTATTCGTTGTGGAAGGAACGTTTTAAGGGCAATCCCAATGTCGTTGGACAGAAACTGCTCCTGCGGACTGTGCCTCACACCATTATTGGAGTGGCGCCGGAAGGCTTTTACGGCACCTTCGTCGGCTATCCCATGCAATTCTGGGTTCCTGTCTCAATGCAGGAAGTTTTTGTCGGAGGCAACTACAAACTGGAAGATCGTGGCGACGGCTGGATTGAGGGTTACGCCCATCTTAAACCCGGCGTCACCATGCAACAGGCGCAAGCCGAGATTTCGGCTGAAGCCAAACGTCTTGAAAATCAGTATCCCAACACAAACCGGGGACGCGGCGCGAAGCTTTTTCCATTATGGAAAACACCATTCAACCAAGCCGGCACTCTGGCGCCGACCTTGGGAATTTCGCTTGTCGCTGTATTCCTGGTGCTTCTGATCGCCTGCGCCAACGTCAGCAGCCTGCTACTTGTCAGGTCGCTGGCCCGCCAGCACGAAATCACGGTGCGCCTCGCGCTTGGCTCCCGGCGTGGCAGGTTGCTGCGGCAACTTATCACTGAAGGGCTGGTTCTCTCTTCGGTAGCCGGCATCTGCGGACTCTTGCTTGCTTATCAATGCCGAAATCTGATGGCCGTCTTCTTCCCAGCGTCGTCTGTTCTCGCCACCAATTTGTCGGGAGCCATAGACTGGCGTGTGATCGCATTCAGCGGCGGGGTTTGCCTGATTTCGACACTGATGTTTGCGCTTATTCCCGCCCTTCAGACCAGCAAGTTGGATATTGCCGGAGCACTCAAGGCGGAATCCGGAACTTCTTTCGGAAACCGAGCAAAATCCCGCATGCGCTCTGCCATGGTCCTTATCCAGGTAGCGCTTAGCTTCATTCTGGTGGTGGGTGGGGCTTTGCTGGTGCAGAGCCTTCAGCGGTTGCGATCAGCCGATCCCGGCTTTTCCCCCGATAATATCGTTACGACAACTTTTGACCTGGCCGGAGCGGGCTATGATGCCGCACGCGCACAGCGCTTTCGCGACAATCTTGTGGATCGCGTCAAGGCCATCCCCGGAGTCGAATCTGTTACGTTCGTTAGAATGAGACCATTCAGCTACCAGGGTTATCTTGCAGGCCTCATCACCGTGGACGGCTATGAGCCGGCCCCTGATGAAAGGCCGACCGTGGAATACAACCAGGTTGGCCCTGCCTATTTTGAGAATATGCGGATTCCTATCGTGTCCGGACGGGAATTCACCCGTGCCGATAACGGAAACAGTTTCCCCGCTGTTATCGTGAACCAGGAAATGGTGGCCAGGTACTGGCGTGGCGTGGATCCGGTGGGCAAGCGCATTCAGTTGGACGGCAAATGGCTGCAGGTGGTGGGCGTCGCCAAAACTTCGAAATACGGCTCCTTTACCGAATTACCCCAACCATTTCTGTATGTCAGCACGGATCAGTTCCCGGTAGTCAATAGCTTCCTGATGATCCGCGCCGCGCAATCACCAGGCTCGATGTCTCCCGTCCTGGCCCGTGAAGTTCATTCTATGGATGCGGGGCTGGGCATACAGGAAGTCATTACTCTACGCGACCACATGAATCGTTCTGCGCTATCGTCACAGAAGATTGTGGTAGCCCTCCTGTTTATTTTTGGCGGAATCGCGCTGCTGCTGGCCGCCGTGGGGCTTTACGGTGTCATGTCCTATGCGGTTTCTCAGAGCAAACGTGAGCTTGGCTTGCGCATGGCACTGGGTGCTGGCGCGCTCGATATGTTTCGCACTGTAATGATGCGCGGACTGGTGCTGGCGGTCGGTGGCGTGTTACTAGGCTCCATCGCAGCCATGTTTTTGACCCGGTTCATTGCCACGGGAACACTGCTGTATCACGTGAATCCACGTAGCCCGGCGGTTTTTATGGTCGCATCGCTGGTGATGGTAGTAATTTCCATAGCGGCCTGCTTCACCCCGGCATGGCACGCGGCCCGGACCGATCCCATTCGAGCCCTGCGCGAATAACCAGCGCGCCGCTAACCACGAAGAAATGAGCGAATGCAGTTGATGCGGCCGAGTGATCCGACAAGAAAACCTCGGCTGCATAGGCGAAACCCTTAGCTGCATAGCGCAGTGTTGTTTTAGCGGGTTTGCCGCCACTTTTACGGAAACTTTGCCCTTTAACTCAGTTGGCGTCTAGACCTAGCTTTTCTCGAACCCCAGTTTCTGGTCTGGGCCGATTCCCGGAAAAATGAAATTCCTGACTCTTTGTTGACGGCAAAACATCATTATGGCGAGCCACAACTCGAACCCGGCACCTCCCACGGAACATACTGCGCTGAATTGAAACGCCCTTTACCGCTTGTCACTATTATTGCCAAGCATTTGCGATATGAGCAGCCTTGGGCGCGAGTCGAGTTTGCTGTTCGGCAGCTACACGGACGGACCGATAGGTTCAATCAGCTCAGTCCGCACCGAGTTTTTGATAGCGACAACCCTAAAAATCAGATCCTTAATTAGACATATTAAGAGCATAATGGCTATCAATAAGATTCATTAGCTCTCCACTCCACACTAATTTCATCTTTGATGTACTTACTCTAATCTTCGGCCTTGCTAAATAATTAATTAATAGAGATTTCAAGTATCTCTTCCTGCCATTTGTCTAACTATAAAGGCATATATTGATGGATCACAAATAAGTATGATGTGACAAAATTGTGAATGATAGTAGTGATGCATAATCCTATGCATCTACTCGCAGAGATTAAGAAAGCAATTTGGCCAGCACAATTAAAATATGCACATAGAGGGGAGATTTATTCCCGGTTTGAAACAAAGTGCCAAAACAGATCACGAATTAACTAGTTAAATTTTTTTCCACCAGTTTTTATTTGCAATGCATGTGCTCTCATTCTAGACTTCGTCCGTCGTTAAGAATCCTAATCAGTAAAGAACGCCAAGAGCACGATCGGATTTCTATGCTGCGCAACCAGGTGACTGTACTCTCTCTCCTTCTCCTTGTGCTCCTGTTTCATGTTCCGCTGTTTTCACAGACTGTGCCACACGTCGCACAGCTTAGCCCTGTGAGCGGACCAGCAGGTACGCTTGTTACAATCAGTGGTTCAGATTTCGGTGGAGCACAGACCAGCGGAACAGTATCCATTGGAGGAATCAGTGCCTCCGTCGGAAACTGGACTGATACGCAGATCATCGCGACGGTTCCGGACGGTGCCCCGATTGGCAACATAAGCGTGACGGTGACGAACGGGAGCGGAAGCACAAGCAACGCAGCTGGATTTACAGTTGCTCAAGGAACCATTTTCCCGGGCCCGGTTTCCTACACGTATGACGAATTGGGCCGCCTGGTGGGAGTGGTGGCGGCCAGTGGTGATGCCGCTCACTATACCTATGATGCATTAGGCAACCTTCTTTCGATTTCACACGCGACTCCCAATCAGGCATCACTGTTCACATTCAGTCCCAAGGCTGGCCCGGTAGGCACCCTGGTTACGATTTATGGCGCCAATTTCAGTTCAAGCATTGCCCAAGACGCAGTGTCATTCAATGGGACAAGCGCAACCATCACATCCGCCACATCTACGCAATTGGTTGTGACGGTTCCTGCCGGGGCAACGACCGGCAGCATTACAGTTACCACCCCTGTCGCCTCCGTCACCAGCGCAAGTCCGTTTACTGTAATGAGCTCCTCCGGCAAGCCCCGCATCGATTCATTTACCCCGCAAGCCGCGGAGGCCGGAACAGCAGTCACGATTACAGGGGACAATTTTGATTCAGCTCCGCCCAACGACAGGCTGATTGTGAATACGACCCCGGCTCCAGTTCCGAGCCTGGCTAGCCCCGCCAGCATCACTATGAGCGTACCGCGCAATGCGGGTTCGGGGCCCATTTCTCTCAATACACCGGCAGGCACCACCATCAGCGCAGATGATCTCTTCATCCCTCCGCCCGGTTATACGGTGTCTCAGTTGGCTTATACGGGACGAGCCATTCCCGGCAGCGCAACAACGATTGCTGTCCCGACGGCCAACGGAATTGGATTATTACTGTTTGAAGGCACAGCCGGACAAGCTGTCAGCATTGTATCCTCAGCTCCCACGTTCAGCAGTTGTCAACTGCAAGTTTATGCGCCCGATGCCACGCCCGTAGGATCTTCCGCTTCATGCTCCTCGCCCAGCTTTATCAGGGTGAACCTTGCGGTAACAGGAACATATACCCTGGCAGTTCTTCCATCCAACGGATCCACGGGAAGCGTGGCGGTGCAAGTCACTACATTCAATGATGTCACCGGCCCCATCTCGGTTGGGACACCACTCACGGTAACGACAAACGTGGCTGGACAAATGGCACGCTTCACGTTTAATGGAACATCGGGCCAGCAAGTAAGCATGAACCTCAGCGGCTCAACGTATACGGGTTGCAACGCGGTCGTGGTCAGCATCTTAAAGTCAGATGGAGCGTCGCTGGGCTCCACCGGGATTTGTAACGGCAGCTCGAGCTTCATCGACTCAGTTACATTGCCGGCTACCGGTGTTTACACAGTGCTCGTCAGTCCGCAGGGAACTACCACCGGCAGCATTACACTTCTGCTGAACAGCTTCACCGATGTTACGGGAACGATCACGGTAGGAACGCCTCTTACAGCTACCACCGCTACCGCCGGCCAGAATGCGCGGTATACGTTCAGCGGAACATCAGGCCAGCAAATAAGCATCAATCTGAGCGGCTCCACATATATCGGGTGCAACGCGGTCGTAGTGAGTGTGCTGAAGACAGACGGAAGTTCACTGGGCTCAGCAGGGTTATGTAATAGCAGCACAGGCTTCCTTGACTCCGTGACATTGCCGGACACAGCCACTTACACAGTCCTGGTCAATCCGCAGGGGACAACTGTTGGCAGCATCACACTTCTCATCAATGATTTTACGGACATCAGTGGAACCATCACTATAGGAACGCCGCTTACGGCCACCACCACTGCCGCCGGGCAGAATGCGCGCTTCACGTTCAGTGGAACGTCGGGCCAGCAATTGAGCATGAACCTGAGCGGCAACACATACATCGGCTGTAATGCGGTTGTGGTCAACGTGCTGAAGTCGGATGGGAGTTTTATAGCGTCGACGGGAATCTGCAACAACAGTAACGGATTCATGGATTCCTTTACCTTGCCGGCCACCGACACATACACGGTGTTGGTCAATCCGCAAGGGACCACAACGGGCAGCGTGACGCTTCTCCTGAATACGTTCACAGACATAACGGGAACGATATCCGTGGGGACACCACTCACGGCAACTACCACCGTTGCCGGGCAGAATGCGCGCTTCACGTTCAGTGGAACGTCGGGCCAGCAGTTGAGCATGAACCTGAGCGGCAACACGTACATCGGCTGTATTACCTTGCCGGTTACCGGGACCTACACGGTGCTGGTCAATCCGCAAGGGACTACGACTGGCAGCGTGACGCTTCTCCTGAATACGTTTACTGACATATCGGGAACGATATCCGTGGGAACATCACTCACGGCGACCACCACCGTTGCCGGACAAAATGCGCGCTACACCTTCAGTGGAACATCGGGCCAGCAGATGAGCATAACGCTGAGTGGCAATACGTACACCGGGTGCAACGCGGTTGTGGTCAGTGTGCTGAAGTCAGATGGGAGCTCTATCGGCTCCACCGGAATATGCAACAGTGCCACGGGATCTCTGAATTCCATAACCTTGCCGGCAACCGGCACATACACGGTGTTGGTTGATCCGCAGGGAACCACAACTGGCAGCGTGACGCTTCTCCTGAACAATTTTGCGGATGTCACCGGAACAATCAGCATTGGAACGCTACTCACGGCGACCACGACCGTATCCGGACAAAATGCGCGGTATACCTTCAGCGGTACGGCGGGCCAGCAAATAAGCATGAACCTGAGCGGCAACACCTATGTGGGCTGTAATGCGGTTGTTGTCAGCATTCTGAAATCAGATGGCAGTTCGGTCGGCTCTACCGGGGTATGCAACAGCAGCACGGGCTTTATGGACTCCATCACATTGCCGGTCACCGGGACCTACACAGTTCTGGTCGATCCGCAAGGGACTACGACCGGCAGCATTACTATTCTGCTGAATACTTTTGCAGATATTACAGGAACGACCAGCGTGGGAACGCCGGTTACAGCAACCACAACCGTTGCCGGGCAGAATGCGCGCTATACCTTCAGCGGAACGCTGGGCCAGCAGCTGAGCATGAACCTGAGCGGCAACACCTATGTGGGTTGTAACGCGGTTGTGGTCAGCGTGCTGAAGTCGGACGGGAGTTCTATAGCGTCGACGGGAATCTGCAACAGCAGCAGCGGATTCATGGATTCCTTTACCTTGCCGGCGACCGGCACGTACACGGTATTGGTCAATCCCCAGGGGACTACCACCGGCAGCGTTACATTTGTAATGAATACATTCACTGATATAACGGGAACGATATCCGTGGGGACACCACTCACGGCAACTACCACCGTTGCCGGGCAGAATGCGCGCTTCACGTTCAGTGGAACGTCGGGCCAGCAGTTGAGCATGAACCTGAGCGGCAACACGTACATCGGCTGTACGGTAGGCTCCGCCGGAGTGTGCAACAGCAGCACGGGCTTTATGGACTCCATCACATTGCCGGTTACCGGGACCTACACGGTGCTGGTCAATCCGCAGGGGACCACCACCGGAAGTGTCACGATTCTACTCAATACTTTTGCCGACGTGACGGGAACAACCAGTATCGGCACGCCTCTTACAGCGACCACAACGGTAGCGGGGCAGAATGCTCGTTACACGTTCAGTGGAACATCGGGCCAGCAGTTGAGCATGAATCTGAGCGACAACACCTATGTGGGCTGCAATGCGGTTGTGGTCAGTATTCTGAAATCAGATGGAAGTTCGGTAGGCTCCGCCGGAGCTTGCAACAGCAGCACGGGCTTTATGGACTCCATCACATTGCCGGTCACCGGGACCTACACGGTGCTGGTCAATCCGCAGGGAACTACCACTGGCAGCGTTACATTTGTGATGAATGCGTTCACTGACATAACGGGAACGATATCCGTGGGGACGCCGCTCACGGCCACCACGACGGTGGCCGGACAGAATGCGCGCTACACGTTCAGTGGGACGGCGAGCCAGCAGATAAGCATGAATCTGAGCGGCAACTCCTATGTGGGCTGCAATGCGGTCGTCGTCAGCATTCTGAAAGCAGATGGAAGTTCGGTAGGCTCCGCCGGAGCTTGCAGCAGCAGCACGGGCTTTATGGATTCCATCACATTGCCGGTCACCGGGACCTACACAGTGCTGGTCAATCCGCAGGGGACCACCACTGGAAGCGTCACAGTTCTCCTCAATACTTTCACAGACGTTACGGGGACGATCACGCCGGGAACGCCGATCACAGCCACTACTACCGTCTCTGGCCAGAATGCGCGGTACACATTCAGCGGCACATCGGGACAGCAGGCAAGTCTGAGCCTGAGCGGCAATACGTATGTAGGCTGCAATGCTGTTGTGATCAACATTCTCAAGCCGGATGGAAGTTCTCTGGCATCCACTGGCATTTGCAATAACAGCACTGGGGCTTTGAACCCGGTGGCCCTGCCGGTATCCGGCGCCTATACGGTACTCGTTAATCCGCAGGGAACAACCACCGGCAGTGTTACGGTCGCCTTGACGCTGAATTGATGGACGTGGCGGGATATTTCAGTGATGTCTTAACGGCGTCAAGCCAAAGTGCCGCATTGGGAACGTAGCGCATGGCGTTTAAAGATTGAGAAAGGCTGGTTTGGGAGGTTGTTTGATCCCAGCGAGGGATATGGGGCCAATGTTGCTGCCAGCCAAGAGTACAGGTGAGGTTTCAGCGGAAGGAGATCTTTTGTGAAAGCGCAAGCATGCATCAGGGGTATTGTCTCTGTCGTATTGATCTTGACGGTCCAGATTCAGGCACAGGCATCAAATTTTGGGAACCTTTTTCTTCAGTCCCAGAAGCCAGAAGTAGACCACCCCTCACACGTGACATCGCAACTCGAGGATCCATTCTTTCTGCCGCATGGTTTCCATGATCCGGTCACGCCGGACGCTATCCCATTCAAGAGGAATGCATCCGCTGGAATTCAGACGCTCTCGGCCCGTCTCAATTTTCCCCAACAGGCTTCCACATCAGCCGCCGGTCCTCAGACGCAAGATTCGCCGTCCACAGAAAGGCAATCCCAATCCATCACCCTGCTTCCGGACGGTCAGACTCTTCTGCTCGGCGGTTTTGGTGCTGATCACAAGCCCGTAGCGGATGCTTATCTTGTGGATCGCACGGGGAAAGCAAAAAAAATTGCGGCGCAGCTTCAGGTTCCGCGAGCGGGTCATACGGCTACCGTACTGCCTGATGGAACCATCCTGGTTTTTGGAGGCGTGAATGCTTCCGGAAACATTGTAAGCATCTCAGAACTTTACGATCCGGTTGCGAGGACTTTTACTCCTGTTTCCACCCGCCTGGTGCCACGTGCTTTTCACTCTTCGACTCTGTTGACGGACGGAACGCTCCTGATTGCTGGCGGAGCGGTGCAAAACCACGCCTTTCCCGCGGATGTCCAGAGGTGGGACTACCGTAAAGGAACAGTAACAAGCTTCGATGCTCTTCTCGCAATTCCTCGTGAGGGACATACGGCAGCCCTGCTACCAGATGGTACGGTGCGTCTGTCCAGTGGCACCGATGTATTCGGTAGGCCCATCCATGTGGATGAAATCTTCGATCCCACGATCAATCATTTTCGGTCTGCGATTCCGAATGAAACATTGGTAGAAGACCAGAGCCGGCCTCGGGTTGCTGCCTCAATTCCCGAGGATGGGACGAGCGGCGTGGGCATTCAGGATATTCCCGCCATTCGTTTGACTGTACCCCTGAATGTCACCACTGCAAACAGCACCAGTTTCATACTAAGAGATTCGAATGGCGCTCCGGTGACGACCAAGGTTACTGCTGCCGAGCAAGGCAGGTTGGTTTTCGTGCAGCCTTCAGCCTCTCTGCAACCAGGAACCACTTACACTTTGCAGATCCATAATGCATCGGATATTCATGGAAGTGCTGTGGTTGAATCGTCCATCACCTTTACCACTGAAGGTGAAGCTAGTTCCGGATTAGACCAGGGCTCCGGCAACACCGGGCCATCCACAACCAAATGGCAGAGCATGCCGCCTTTGCAGTCCGCTGCTGGCGATACCGCGTTAGCTGGACAAGTGTTGAAGTTGAACGGCTGGCCCCTTGAGCACGTAACACTACAGATGGGCAACAAACGCGCCCAAACTGACAGCACTGGCCGCTTTCTTTTAAGAGGCCTTTCAGCCGGTCACCAGGTTTTGATCATCGACGCGCAGACCGCCAGCCATTCCAACGCCGCTTATGGCCGCTATGAAGTGGGAGTAACGGTGTTGGCCAAAAAAACCAATGCGCTCAACTATACAATTTGGATGACCCAGCTGGATATGGCTCACGCGGCCACGATTCAGTCTCCTACCAGCGCAGAGACGACCATAACGAATCCGGCATTGCCTGGATTGGAACTGCACCTGCCGCCTAACACCGTGATTACTGATGCTACCGGCAAAACTGTCCACCAGATCAGTATCACTCCTATTCCCTTGAAGCAACCGCCATTCCCTCTTCCTGCTGGCGTCAAAGTTCCTATCTACTTTACGATTCAGCCCGGAGGATCCTATATAAAAGTACTCAACGCAGGCAATGGCCCGAAAGGGGCCCGCTTGATCTATCCCAATGCATTCAACTTCAAGCCGGGCACGCCATTCAATTTCTGGAACTATGATGCGGATGTCAAAGGCTGGTTCATTTACGGCAGAGGAGCAGTAAGTCCGGATGGCACCAGTGTAATTCCCGACCCAGGAGTCGAACTGTATGAATTCACCGGCGCGATGGTCGGCTCTCCCAACGCCGCTCCTCCGGTTGGTCCTCCCGCAGGCGCGGGACCTGGTTCGCAGGATGGCGAGCCTGTAGACCTCTCCACAGGACAATTTATTTATGGCAAGACCGATATTACGCTTCCGGACGTCGTCCCTATCGATTTGACACGCACCTATATCGCGAATGACAGCCTTTCTCGCGCCTTCGGCATTGGCTTCACGCAGTCCTATGACATCTTCATAGTCGGGGACACGTTCCCTTATACATATCAGGAGATGATTCTGCCCAGTGGCTCCCGCATTCGCTTTGACCGCATCTCCGCCGGGACCAGTTGGACCGATGCGCAATATATCAGCACAAGCCCGGATCCGCTGTTCTACGGCGCCACTTTGCATTTCAATCCAAATAACACCTGGAGCATAACGCGCAAAGATGGAACTGTTTATGTGTTCCCCGAATCTTTTGGTCAGGCAAAGTCGCAATGCCAGGCTGTGATTCAGATTGTGGATCGCCATGGGAACAAGGTAAAACTGGACCGGTCAGGGTGTAACCTGACTCAGATCACTTCTCCTAATGGCCGTTATATTCAGCTTCAGTATGACTCGTCTAATCGCGTCATCAGCGCCACCGATAATATCGGCCGGACGGTGCAATACACTTATGATCCTGTCGGTCGACTTTCCACGGTTACCGACCTCAATGGCGGGCTCACGACTTATATCTATACCGACCAGAATGAGCTGGCCACGATCACGGATGCGCGTGGCATCACTTATCTAATTAATCAGTATGACTCGAATGGCAGAGTAGTGCAGCAAACCCAGGCGGATGGGAGCACCTATCTGTTTTCCTGGGTTCTTTCCAATAATGCCGATCAGACCCATTTTTACCAGAACGGCTCCGTCACCTCAGGCACGCTATTCGCACAGACCAACTGCTGGAACGGCAGCAGCTTCAATCGATATGATCCGTCCTGCCAGGAAGGTTACCTGCCACTCGTGACGCATGTGGATATAACTGACCCTCGCGGCTATGTTCGACGGGTTCAATTCGGACCGTCCGGCTATAAGACCAGCGACACTCATGCGCTGGGCCAGCCTGAACAGCAGACAATTACCTATACTTATTATGCTGACAACACTCTGAAATCCGTGACGGATGCCCTTGGGCGGACGACTATCTACGATTATGATGGGCTAGGAAACAGAACTCGAGTCACACACCTGGATGGCACACCCAGTGCATCAACCACAACATTCACCTATGAGCCTGTTTTTCAGAAAATGGCCACAACAACAGATCCCCTGGGGCGCACGAGTACCTTTGGCTATGATGCTTCTGGAAATCTTACATCCATCACGGACCCTCTGAATCATCAGACCACCTTAACCTATAACACTAACGGCGAGATAGCCACTGTCACAGATGCAATGAGCAACACTGTGCAGTTGGGGTATTTTGGCGGTGATCTCGTTCGCATCACCGACCCCCTGGGCAACACAGGAACGCAATTCGTGGATTTGGCGGGACGATTGGCTTCGGCTACCGACGCTCTGGGTAACACTACGAAATTTCAGTACAATGGCAACAATTTTGTAACCGGAGTCACTGACGCGCAAGGGAACAGCACTGCGTATACCTATGACGCGAATGGCAACCTGCTCAGCCTGGTTGATCCGGCGGGCAACACCACTCGTTATACCTATGACAGCATGGACCGCAGGACCAGCCGGGCAGATGCTTTGAACCGTCTGGAAGTATTCACCTACGATTCGAATGGAAATCTGTCAAGCCACACTGACCGCAAAGGTCAGGTTACAACATTCACGTATGACGCCTTGAATCGTAAAACTCTAGCCGGCTTTGGCCTGACGGTAACGAACGGAACGAGCACCTACCAGAGCACAATTTCCTACACTCGGGATGCCGGTAATCGTCTCACTCAGGTCAGTGACAGTCTCGGAGGTAGTATTACGCGAAGCTATGACGGTCTCGATCGCCTTGTTTCGGAAACAACGCCGCAGGGAAGCATAGGGTACACATATGATCTTGCAGGACGGCGCACGAGCATGACTGTCAACGGCCAGTCTGCTGTTTCCTACTCCTATGACGACGCCGATCGCCTGACACAAATCAGCCAGGGCAGTTCCAGCGTGAGCTTCAGCTATGACAATGCTAATCGCCGTTCGTCACTGGTTTTGCCCAATGGCATAACGGTTTCATACGCATATGATCAGGCATCGAACGTGACCGGCATTATCTATCAACTCAGTTCCAACAATCTCGGCGGCCTCACCTACACGTATGACCAACTTGGACGCCGTACGCAAGTGAGTGGCAGCTTTGCTCGCACCGCGCTTCCTGCGACCCTGGTTTCTGCCACCTACGATGCCACAAATCAGCTGACGAACTGGAATGGGACCCCTATCAGCCACGATGCGAATGGCAACATGCTCTCTGATGGAGCCAATACTTTTGCCTGGGATGCCCGCAACCAGCTAAGTAGCGCCAACGGAGTAAATCTTTCTTACGATGCCTTTGGCCGTCGCATTCAAAACCTGCAGGGAACATCGTTTGTTTATGACGGCTCCAACTCTGTCCAGGAGTTGTCCGGCTCGACGATTACGGCCAACCTGCTGGCTGGCGGAATCGATGAGATCTTCAGCCGCACCGATTCTTCAGGTTCTTTGACGCAGCTCAAGGACGCACTGGGTAGTATCGTTGCCCTTGCCGATGTGAGCGGCTCAATTTCCGCCGCGTATACATACGATCCTTTTGGATCAACACTGATTTCCGGCCAGAGTGCTGCCAATGCATTCCAATTCACCGGGCGGGAAAATGAAGGCAATGGGTTGTATGCATACCGCGCTCGCTATTACAACCCGGTTTTCCAGCGATTCTTGTCCCCGGATCCAATGGGATATCCGGGCGACCCAAATCCTTATATATATGCCAGAAACAATCCTCTCACTTTTGTGGACCCGTTAGGTCTGGATCCCGGCAGCTATTCTCCCGGTCGTGGCGGCCCTGGGAATGGCCCAGGCAATGGTCCTGGGAACGGTCCTAGTGATGGCCCAGGTAACGGTCCGGGAGACCCACCACCTCCATGCGGCGGCCGATATAGCGGAGACATCGCTGGCATTGCAGGAAATGTGCTTCTCATGTTCGGCGCTGCTGCGGGCTTGGCCCTCGTTGCTCCAGAGGCGCTCGTAGTAGGTTCGCTGGTAGTGGCCGCCGGAATTATTGGCGGTTCTTTAACTACTTATTCAGCAGTACAGACGTTTCTAGCCGACTTTCCTACAGGGACCTGTAGATAACATGAAAGACTGCTCCGGTGGGTAAATAGATCTGTTCTTCTATTTCGGGTACCGATGCTCATCATGCTGTTTACGCATGGGCGAGCGCTCGCAGTCTTCGTTCATCGCCGTTGCCGCTAAATCGTATAGATGATGCAAGACACCAACTCTCGGAAGAGAAACGATCCGTGAGCCCGGCTTCATGACTGCTGTTTCCGCGATGCTGGAGTATCTTTTTTCAAGCTGAGATGCGTGTGGTCTTTATGACAGTAACGAACGTATTCTTAGCTAACCGTTTCCGCGCTGTATCGCGCGATCAGGCCCGTGCGGACTGCGTGCTGGTATGTCCTCTTGAAAAACCAACAAGCTAGCAGGACGTAGAGTATCGCCAGAAATCCGCCCCATAGCAGTGAAGGAACAGTCATGGTACGGCCTAAGAAATAGGAGATCAGGCGCATCCAGTGCGGGAGGGTCGCCAGCGGATAAAACACACCGGCAGATTCGAATACGTAGGAGGGCGGGTGATGAATCCCCACAACACCATGTCAACACCCACCCACACGAACAGCGGCACCAGCCGTGAGATGCTGCCGCGGACCAGATAGAACTGGCGCAGGACGATCGCTGATGTGCGCATGAAGTCCATAGCCGTTTAACCGGCTTCCATCGTGATAAGAGGCTCGCGGGCCAGGGCGATGAACAGCTCCTCCAGCGTCTCCTTGCCGTGTTCGCGCGGCAAGGTCCGAGGGTCGCCCTCCAGCAGGATTTTTCCTCGGGACAGGAAGAGCACGCGCCGGCAGACCTCTTCCACTTCGTACATGTTGTGTGACGTCCACAACACGCCACCATGACCCTGCGCGGCAAAGTCCCGGATCTGGTTGCGGACTTCCTGGGCTACCGAGGGGTCGAGCGAAGCCGTGGGTTCATCCAGCAGGAGAAGGCGCGGCCGGTTGAGCATGGCCTTGGCCAGACCGACGCGCGTCTGCTCGCCGGATGAGAGAACGCCGGATTTCACGTTGCGGAATCTCGCCAGATTAAACTGTTCGAGCAGCTCTTCAATGCGATGTTGCAGATCCTGGACCCCATAGATCATGCCGAAGATGCGCAGGTTCTGGTAGACCGTCAGGTTGCCGGGCACGGGAGCGTACACGGCAGCGAAGTTCGTGCACTCAAGCGCTCGCGAGCGGTGCGCCTTGAGATCAATGCCCTCAATTTGGATGCTGCCTGCCGTGGGTTCAAGCACGCCCAGGACCATATTGATCGTGGTGGTCTTTCCCGCGCCGTTAGGGCCGAGCAGGCCCACGATTTCGTTGCGCCTTATTTTGAATGAGATTTTGTCGACAGCAACCGTGGATCCGTACGTCTTTGAGAGCTCTGAGACGTACAAGACGTTTGCGGCTGGCTGAGAAGCGGTCATGGGCCAGGAAACAGGATAGCGCATTGGTAGAGCTTTTGCGGTCAGAGAAGCGCAGGTTTTCAAGGAAGTCGAGCACCTATGCCGGCCCGCCAGCGACAAAATGCGATGCGGCGGAAGATTGCGAACGCATAGTTCGAAAATGGGCGGGCCGACCGCCACGTCATCTGTGCCTTCTGCCGGACCGCGGAGCTGCCGATCGAGGAGGCGCTGTTGTTCGAGGAGCTGCTGTCCGAGGAGCTGCTGTCCGAGGAGGAGCGGACATCCGCGGAGCTGGAGCTGATATATGCGGCGGGGGGCTCATGCTGCGCGCCGGCGGTCTTATCTTCTGGTATTGCTGCACGCGATTCTGTCCCTGGATTCGCGCTTGGCGCTCACGTTCCAGGTCCTGGTAAACGCGGGGATTGGTTGGTGCTTGTGGCGCTGGCTGGGCTGGCCGGGCTTGCGGCGGCAGCTTTTGCCACGTTCCGCGGTCCTGGCGGTACCAGCTGTTATTCTGCCGGGAATAGATTTGTCCGTTTCTTCCCGCATAGACATCAGGCCGTCCTCGCATGGAAGGCCTGGCGAACACCTGGGAACGGGGCGCAGGGCGTATGCCCCCAGGGGTTCGCAGAGGAACCGGGTGACTACTGACCACGCCTGGCTCCCTCCAGCGTTGGTATACAGTCATGGGCCGGGACAGGTTCGCCTGGGTCACGGCCCGCTGCAATGAACGGTTGTACATCATGCGGCTGTTCCACCAAAGAGAATGGACCGGCTCACGAGGCCAGCGATGTCCGTACCAGGGGCGCGGGTACCAGGGACGCCAGAAAAAGCCTCCGCCCCAGTATCCGTACCGGAACCCGAAACCCCACGTCCACGGCCAGGAATAGTAGTAATTGACGCACCACGGCGCATAGTAGTACCCGGTCCCATACACGATGGCCCCATTCCAGATGAAAGCCCCGAAATAGCCGGGCGTGTATCCGACATAAACGTAGTCCGGCGTCGAATCGTACACATAGACGTATTTGACGTGATAGACAGGGACCTCGGGCGGAATCGTGTAGACCTCAGGAGGAACGAAGTCGGCGACGGCCCAGGGACCTGAAGGGCCGGCGGCGACAAACCATACGCCGTTGCTGACTGCGTAGTACTTGCCGCCGACCAGAAGAATGTCGTCGGGCGAGTTCACGGCATACGACATGTCAGTGTTGCCGATGCGCTTGAACTGGGGTTCGCCGTCATACGTGGCATTAAATGAGGCCTTCTTCCGGTCCACCGTCGCGGTCTGGGGCACTTGCGCCGCGACCACAGCGTCCTCGGCTTCCGGCGTTCCTGGAACGCTGGCCAGCACCGCGCTCTTCGGGTGGCCGGCCGGAATGCGGGCAAAGTCCAGCGGCAACGCCGATCCTTCCACGAACTCCCAGGGACCATCCAGAGCGGAGGCACTGTACCATCGGCCGGCCAGCACCACAAAGTAGCGTTGTTGTGGCATGTTCATGAAAAGGTCGCTATCGGTATTGGTCACATACAAGAGCCGGGTTCCCTCGATGGGCGAGAGTTGGACTTCACCGGTGAGCTGTATCAGCTCCGCAGGCTCCGTGCTCACAATGATTTCCGGGATAGTGCTTGGGCTAACAATGTGCGCTTGTTCGGCGGGCTCTAGCAGCGCCCCCAGTGAAGATGGCGGATTGCTGGCGAGCTGCCACGGACCCAATACGTTCGACGCCGTCACCCAATAACCGTCACCACGCAAGAAATACCGGCCAGGGCCCGAATCGAGCACCATCATTGCCGGTGTGTTGGTCACCCTCATCAGGTTACTGTCAGGCACCTTCTGCATTACAGGCTGCCCATCAATCAAGATCAGGACCGCCGGATCCTCGCGCACCAAGATCTTAGGAGGCGTGCTGTTGAGTGTATCCCCAGCCGCCTTTTTTTCAGCTTGCGTGATTGCCATGTCCGCCAGCAGCCGGTCTAGGGCGATGGTCATATTCCAGTGCTGCAACGCCTGGGTGACCTTGTCCACGTATTCCGGTTCCTTGCTTCCAGCGGACGGAAACGTCACCTTGTTCACTTCCACGTCATATAAAGTGACCAGGCGTGTCTGCTGGTTCACGATGGTCTTGGCTGAAGCCCAGGCCGCGCCGTAGATCGATTGCCCGCTGCTCCGGTCCGTGACGACCACGGCCACGCGTTCTTGTAGTTTTCCCTTGTCCCAATTCTCTACCTGCGGCTGAAAGACCTCAATCCTGGTACCGTTGGATTGAATGGTGCGGGGCCAGCCAGAATCCGCTGGTTGAGAATTGGCCGTGATCGCCAACAGTATTACCAGGGAAACAATGACCATCAGGCCCCAGAGGCTTGAAACCAATGCTTGACTGTTTCTTGTGAATGATTGCATGTCCGCTCTCCTCAAGAACTCTGCCGCCTGAGTGGTACCGCGAGAAGCGGGCGCTTCTCAGGCAAGAGCACGGGGTCCAACCATGGCACCAGCAAAAATCCGGCCAATAGAAATCCGTCCACGACTATGAAGCCGCTAATTCAAAAGCCGCATGACTGCCGGTGGATATCTCAGGGCCGCGATGGACAAGACCACGCTGATCAAAAGAATCACAACGCCAAGTGCGAAAAGCCATCGTCTGGATCGCGACGCGGTTCTGCGGCGTTTCTCGATCTTCAAGTTATCTTGGAAGTCCGGATCCAGATAACGAATGGTGGCTAAAACCTCTTCGGCGGATACTTTTCCCAGCGAGTTCATCGCACTCACCTTGCTCTACACTAACGTTAGATGCATCGCAGGCGGAGGGCTGTGACTCACGTCACGTGGATGATCCTGGCCCGGTTTAGACGACTACATTGGGGTAGAGTCTTGCGGTTATGAGGACCAACGCAATGAAAACGAACAAAAGCACGGCCGCATCCAGCCCAATTCCAAAAAATAGACTGATCTCCTTGCAGCATCAGCGAGCGCAACGCATCCACCTGTTAGCCGAGAGGATCTATCCTGGCGATTGCCCGCACCCAGCCGCGCATGATGGCAATGGGATAGATCGCGTTGCTGGCAAAGAACAGCGGTATGGTCAACACCTTGCCCGATGCCCAACCGGCGTGAGTGCACCTGCATTTCACAAAATCTCCTCGCGCTGAAGCACGAACGAGAGCGGTATGCACTGTGCCGGGCTGAACTCTATTGCGCTCATTCAGTGAGCCAGGCTTCTCCGAAACCACCACAGCGAAAAACTCATGAGCGTGATCCCGAAGAGCAGGATTCCGACAATGTCCCACACCACGACAGCGAAGTTGCTGCCTTTCAGGATCACGCCATACCCGAAGTCGATGAAATACCGCATGGGCGAGATGTAACTAAGAGCGCGCATCCAGGGAATCATCGCCTCGGGAGGGTTCCATGCGCCGGAAAGGAAAAGCATGGGCTGCAAAATCAGGATCATGATCATCATGGCTTGCGCGAGGTTTCGGGCAACCACCGCGATGGCGATTCCCATACTGGTCATGGCAAAGACGTGAAGGGCGGCCACGCTGTAAAACAGGAACAGGCTCCCGCGGATGGGGAGGTGAAAGGCCGGCTTCAGGACCAGGAAGAAACTCAGCGTCGACAGGCCAAGGACTACGATGATCGTCGGAATGATCTTCGCGATAAAGATCTCAAGGGGGCGCGCCGGGGTCACGAGCAACTGCTCCAGCGTGTTATGTTCTTTTTCCCGGACCAGGTCCGCCGCAGTAAGCAAAAGGGATACCATGGTCAGCATGTTGAGCAATTCAAGCAAGCCGCTGAACCAGGTGCTCGACATGTTAGGGTTGAACTTGACGCGCACCCGCTCGTCGACCTGGGGGACGCTGCTGAGGCTCAATCCCGCAGCGCCCGCGCGGTGTTCCAGAACAGAAACGGAGTACGATCCGGAGATCGCAGCAATGTAGGCGACCGCGATGGTGGCGGAGCTGGCAAAGGCGCCGTCGATGATCACCTGAATTTCGGCCGTTCCGGTTCCGTCAACGCGCCGCTGAAAATCCGGCGGAATGACCACGACAATGGACGCTTTCCCGCTGTCCAGCCAGTTTGTGATTTCGCGTTCGCTTTCAAGATAGGCCACGGTCTTGAAGTACGGGAGTTGCAGGTGACTGAGAAATTCCCGGCTGGCCGGGCTGCGACTCAAGTCGTAAACAGCCGTGGGAACGTTGGTGACCTCCATCGCCCGGCCATGGCCGGAAGTATAAACGGCCACGGTGAAAGCCCAGATGAGGATGAAGATGAGCGCACGGTCCCGCAGAATCTGCAGAAACTCCTTGCGAATCAGCCCCAGGATCCGGCGCGGCATCAGCCTAACCTCTTGCGGAAGCCGGTGATCGCGATTGCGTAGACCACCGCAGCAAAAACGCTCAACGCGGCAAAATCAGAAATGTAAAACGTGAAGCCGAGTCCTTTTAGGAAAATGCCTCGGGCCATGCCCATGAAATACGAAGCTGGAATCACGCGGCTGATCATCTGTGCCGAGGGATCCATGCTCGCAATCGGCGTAATCATCCCGGAAAACAGCATGGACGGAGTCATCAAGCTCACAAAGGTAATCAGCATGGCGGCAATCTGGGTCCGGCACAAAACGGAAATGACGAGACCCAGACCGATGCAGCACGTGATGTAAAGAAGAGCCGCTGCGGTCAAGACCAGAAAGCTGCCGGTAAACTCCACTTTGAATGCGTAGAGGCTAAGCGCAAAAAGAAGGAAATAGTCGATTACGGCCAACCCAATGTAGGGCACCGCCTTGCCCGCCACCACTTCCCACCGTGCGACCGGAGAGCAGTAGAAATTGAAGATGGTTCCACGTTCCTTTTCGCGGACTATAACTAGCGAAGCCAGCAGGCTTGGATAGAACATCAACATGATCACCAGAAATCCCGGGACGATGGAGTTCTTGGTTTCCAGCGACGGGTTGTACCAGACCCTTCCTTGCACGGAAACGGGCGCCATGTTGGCCGTGACCATCCCGTGCTGGGCCAGATACCCGGACAAGAGTTGGGCGTTGAATTGTGCGTCGATAGCGGCCACATAGCCGCTCACAATCAGCGCCCGGCTAGCGAAGGAGCCATCCACCAGAACCTGGACCGGGACCCGCTTGCCGCCGTGCAGCTTCCGGGAAAAGTCGGGCGGAATCACTACCACCGCCCGCACTCGTCCCGTTTGCAGCATCCGGTCGACTTCCGTGAGGTCTTGGGCGAAGCCAACCAGCCGGAAATATTCGGAATTCGTGAAGGAGTAAATATATTCCCGGCTCAGCGGGCTGCGGTCCTGATCGTAGAAAGCCACCGGCAGGTTCTTGACGTCTAGAACAAATCCCAGGCCGAGCAGGCTTGTGATCACAACCGGGACCACGATTGCGAGAGCTAGATAGATGGGGTCGCGCAGCACCTCCCGTGTTTCCTTGCGGATAATGGCAAGAATGCGGCTACGCATGGCTTGCCCCCGCTGTCTGGATAAAGTCAATAAACGTGTCGTCCATGGAGAGAGGAACCCTGTGGACCCGCGGCTCGCGGATTCCAGCGCGATTTAAGAGTGCTAACACTTTCTGTTCGTCAAATTGCGGGTCGAGAGTCCTCAAGTGAATCACGTCGCCGTACAGGGTGGCGGAAGGGAAGCCGGTGTGGAGCGCATCCAACGCCATCCGCAAGGGTGAGCCGTAAATGGCCAACAGCCTGCCAGATCGTCGTTCCGATTCACTTTTGAGGGCTGACGGTGATGCGGCCGCGATCAGTCGGCCCTGGTCCATCAACCCCAGGCGGTCGCAGTGGTTGGCCTCATCCATGTAATGGGTGGAGACCAGAACGGTGATTCCCGACTCGCGGGATAGCGAATAGATCAGTTCCCAGAATGTTCGGCGCGCCTGAGGGTCAACCCCGGAAGTGGGCTCATCCAGAAAGAGAACCGCGGGAGCGTGCAGCACGGCGCAGAGGAGCGAGAGCCTTTGCCTCACACCAACGGGCAAGTCCCCTGCCAGCCGCGACTCAAATTCCCGCAGCCCCAGGGGATCGATCAGATGGCTGAATTTTGCGCTTTCAACGTCATATAAATCAGAGTAGAGGCGCAGATTTTGTCTGACGGTCAAGTCCCGATAGAGAGAAAAGTGTTGTGACATGTAGCCGATCTGCGCTGTAGCCCTGTCTTTGTCCTTCGGAACCTCGAACCCAGCGACCAGAATTGTGCCCGCACTCGGTTCCAACAGGCCGCACATCATCTTAATAAGAGTTGTCTTGCCGGCCCCATTGGGGCCGAGCAGACCGAAGATCTCGCCTCTGCGCACACGCAGATCGATGTTGTCCACCGCGACGAAGTCCCCGAAACTGCGGACCACGCCGCGGCATTCAATGGGAAAATCAGAGTCGCGCCGATGCGCTGTCGCAAAGTGAAGGCTCGGACTGCGCCGGGCGGTATCGGAAACAAGCTGCAAGAAGACGTCTTCGAGCGTTGGCGCTTGGGGCGACGACTGACGAACGAAAGTGGCTTGACGCATCAACTCTTTTTCGATTTCCTCGAGGTTCCCTTCATACCGGATATGAATCTCCTCGCCAAAAACCTGCGTGGATAGGACCTCTTTGATTCCACGCAAAGCATTAAGGGCCGCAGGCTGGGGATCGGCGCGGATGGTTGCATACTGTCCGCTGGCTTGCCCCACAATGCTCTCTGGAGTTCCCTGTGCGATGATCTCGCCGGCGTGAATAAGAGCAATGCGATGACAGCGTTCCGCTTCATCCATATAAGACGTGCTGAGCAGGACCGTAACCTGGCGCTCCTCTACGATCCTGCGGATGATCTCCCAGAAATCCTGCCGTGAGATGGGATCCACGCCGGTGGTTGGCTCGTCCAGCAGAATCACGTTCGGGAGATGGATCAAGGTGCAGATCAAGGCAAGCTTCTGCCGCATGCCGCCGGACAGGTTTTTTGCCCGGCGCTGAAGAAACGGGCCTAGCCGTGTCATCTTCAGCAGCTCAGCGCGGTTCTTTTGAAACGCCTCGTCCGGTAGTTTGCGCAGATCGCGGAAGAACTCGATGTTTTCTTCCACGGTGAGACTTTCATACAAGTTGGCGCCCAGTCCTTGCGGCATGTAGCCGATCAGTGTCTTCACCGCCTCGGGATGGCTCAGGACATCACTTCCACCCACGAATGCAACGCCCCGTTGCGCCCTGAGAACGCCAGCCAAAATCTGTATAACACTGGTTTTGCCGGCGCCGTCGGGGCCAATCAGACCAAAAATTTCGCCCCGGCCAACTTCGAAAGAAATATTCCGCACAGCGTTGACTTTCTTTCTCCAGCGTCCGTAAGACCGGTACAGACTGCGAGCTTCGATGACCGGTTGAGCATTCATCTTGGTCGCACGGCTGTTGAGTTCCAGTGAATGACAGAGTCGGCGGGCATGCCTGGCTTCAGCCTCGGTTCGGGATTCACAAAGCTCAGCTCCACCCCGAACACGAGCTTCACGCGCTCTTCTTTTGTCTCAACATTTTTGGGCGTGAATTCCGCTTGCTCGTAGATCTTCGTGATGCGGGCGGGGAAGGTTGTGCCCGGGAAAGCATCCACCTTGATTTCTGCAGGGTCCCCCAGCTTGAGTTTAGGGATATCAGGCTCGGGGATATACACCTTCAGGTAAAGCCTGCTCATGTCCACCATGACAAAGATGGGGGATCCGGGACTGACAACATCGCCCACCTCGACGGTGCGCGAAAGGATGGTGCCATTGGTGGGGGCGTAAATCTTTCGTTCGGCAAGGTTTGCCCGAGCCTCGGCCAGTTGCGCCTGCGCGGCGTTACGGCTCTGTTCCAGGACCCTGATCTGCTGCGCTTTCACTTGAACCGTATCTTTCGCGGCCTGAGCGAGAGCAAGATTGGCTTCCGCCTGCGATTGGTCCTTCTCGGCCGCGTTCACGTCGGCCATCGCCGTATCATGGCTCATGGTCGTCTGGTCCAACGAACTCCGGGACACAACCCCGTCCTTGTACAGGCTGAGGTTGCGTTGGTACTCGGCAGACGCGTTTGCCAGTACTGCCTTGGCCCGTGCCAGGTGCGCGTTTGCGCTGCTGACTGCTGCTTTGGCGGCTGCGAGCGCGGCATCCGTGTTCTTCGCCGTGTAGCTCGTATCAAGCCTTGCTTGCCTGATCTGCGCCTCCAGATTGGCGATGTTCGCCCCAAGGCCCTCGAATCGCGCTTCCAACTGGTCTGACTCCAGTTCTGCCAGAAGTTGCCCCCTCTTGACTGTATTGCCTTCGTCAACCAGGAGCGCCTTCACCCTTCCCTGGATCTCCTTGGGAGCCAATGTGACCTCGCGGCCCTCGATTCTTCCGCTTGCGTTAACGATGTTCGCAGGCGGTTGGCGCAGCAGTCTTGGAAGGACCAGCGCCACGATGGCCAGCAAGATGCCCCCGGCAATCATCCAACTGAGTCGAAAGCGGGTGCGCTTTTCCCGCGACTGCTCTTCCTCTTTCACTGCGCCCGGCGCTGGAGGACTCTCGATTGTTGAGGTTGGGGCACGGAGGTCGAGATCGGTTTCAATATGGGAATGTGCCATCCGTTCACCTCGTGGAGATCTTTCTCTCGAACCTTTCTCCCCTCTAGCCTAGAGGAGCGAGTGGCTACCTTACCGTGATGGATGTCACAAGGCTCCGGAGGGCTACGGGACGCCCGTTCGAATCGATTATGAGACCGGCTACGGTAGTCGGCAGGGCGAGGCGAGCGAGCCGATTGCGCAGAAAGAGGTAGAACTTCACTATTTCGCGGAGGGATTCATAAAAAGAGGGTGCTCCGTTTTTTATTTCGATGGTCCGGGCCAGGGCGAACTGTATGGACGGGCACAGATTGAGGGCGGGTTCGAGAAAGTAATTGGCAATGTCATTTCTTTTCTTTCCACGAATCCGCTGATTGGATCGGCAGGGATTGGATGTTTTGGAGTCGCTCTTGGAGGTCATCTGGCATGCGGCGCCTCGGCTGCCAATCCTCGCATTGGCGCTTGCATCAGCCTCGGCGGCTTTTTTGACGCCCAGGGTGCTGACGCGACTACCTGCGACGGCCCGCGCGGCCTTGCTGGAAGCCTACGGGTTGTCTAGTGACGACTATTTACAAGATCTTGCCCCAATGGTCTCTCTCGCATCTTCGCACAGGCAGATGAAGGCGCCACTATTGCTTGTACACGGCGCGTCTGATCACCCGGTCGACATGGATCAGGTCAAGGCAATGCAAAACTGGGCCGGCGGACACGTAGATACAGTAGCTTTTGATGGAGCAAACCATATTTGTACAGACCGCTTCATTGAATGCGTCTCCCGGATGTGCGATTGGATGACCAACTGGCTGATCCACAAAAACACTTCGTCGCTCGCAGTCATTTGAGGTGTTTCGACAGAAAAAATATGGCCATGTGCAGGCATGGCCATATTATCAGTGACAATCTCACTGCAAGGTCGCATCAAACTCGAAGGGAATTCCTCTGAACGACTGCGAGCAGACGATCAGATCCCTGGGAGATACTGCGGGCTCCACTCCCACAATCGAAGCACATGATCACTGCCTTCCACGGCCAGCGCAGCTTTATAGCCGGGACCCGGATGGAGTGCATGGAAACGCCAGCGTGAAAAAAATTCATCGCCGCTTTTTACCTGCAACAGCGCAGGTTCCTCTCCGGGAGCAAAGGCGACCTCAAAACTGTCAAGGGGGATGAAGAGCCCTTCGCCGCGTGCCTTGATGTAGGCTTCTTTCCGTGTCCAGCAATTAAAGAAGGCGTCAATGCTCTGATCGGCGTTCAGAGTTGTCAGCTTCGCGCATTCCTCGGGCGAGAAGAAACGTGTGGCGATCTCTCCGCTGGCAAAGTCCGGCCGAATCTGTTCTACATCAACGCCAAGCTCCATGTTGCGCGCCACGGCAAGCAAGGCAATCTCCCCGGAATGTGAAAGATTGAAGCGAAGGCCGGAAGCGCTCTGTGGAGCAGCAAGATCGGGCTTGCCCTGCGGACCATACACAAAACTGATCTCGCGCGGGCCCAGGCTTAAATATGTCCCAAGCAGTTGCCGCATCGCGCCCCGGGCAACGGTAAACCGGGTCCGGTCTTTGGCAAAATAGAACCGGTCAGCCCGTTCAATCTCATTCGCTGCCAGCAATTCACGATAATGTTGTATGACACGTTCGGGCTGGACCAGGCCTATTCGCCAAACGTGGACATCTCCTGGCCGAATGCCACCAGCTTCAGCAGTTGCGATCCAGCCCTGTGCATCATTGACCATGAAATTTGTCTTCCCAGCTCTGCGGGCCCCCAATGAAGCATTGATCGAAGGCAAATCTGTTTGAAATCGTGACGATTATAGGTGATGTAACAGCTATGATCCTCCAGAAAATCGCTGTCCGGCACGGGATGGCCACGTGCGCCATGCCAGCCTTCCGCCATCTAATCTGCTATCCTTTTAGGCAGAGTTTTTCCGGAGGTGCTCCGTGCTCAGCAAATACAGCAAGGGCGTATTGGCAGTTGCCGCGATTGCGGCAATGTTCATGATGGTTGGCTGCCCCACAGGCGCCAGTATCGCGGACATCACTAAAGATCCCGGCCGCTATGCCGGCAAAGATGTGACCATTCATGGTTCGGTCTCAGACTCGTTTGGCGCTCTGGGCAACGGAGTTTTTCAAATCGACGACGGCACAGGAAGCATGTGGGTTTACAGCCAGAACTTTGGTGTGCCCGGCAACGGCAATAATGTGAAAGTGGTTGGTAGAGTTGAACAGGGCTTTGCTCTGGGTGGACGCAATTTTGGAGTGATTTTACGGCAGACTGAAGCCCGGGACTGAGTCACTAGTGTCTCCCTTGGTGCGAAAGCTTACAGCGTCGCTCTCTTCACCACTGCTGCCAGAGCACGATTGCGCTCGAACTCACTGTGGATGGATTCAGCCGTCTTGATGTAGCTTTCACGCAATGGGCCTTCCAGCGTATAGGAGCGGGCCACCGTTAGCAAAACGCGGGCCTTCTCATTGTCAGAATTGATTCGGGTAGCCGCCTCCAGCACTTTGCCGACCGCCGCATTGCTTAGTTTATTGCCGTCCAGCAGGGCCAGCAGGCAGCGCGAGCGTTCGTAGTCAGACTTCATTGAGTCGACTACTTTCAGATAGTTTGCCATCTGGGCTTCATCGAACTTGCCTTGTTTCGCCAAGCCCAGCAGCAGGCGTGATTTTTCATAATCAGAGTTGATGCCGGCTGCGGCATCCATCATGCCGTTGAGTTGATTGCCCGTCAGCTTATATTTCTGCATCGGGGCCAGCAGGTCGCGCGACTTTTCGTAATCTGAGTGGATGGAAGATACCAGCTTGAGATAGAAATCGAGCTGCGACTGGTCAAACGATTTCTGGTCGAGCAGGGAGAGCAGGATGCGCGACTTCTCATAGTCACTCTTGATGCTCGCGGCCGAGTTGAGCGCCATGCCAACGTTTTCCTTCGAGATGTTGGGGCGGCGCAGCAGCTCAATCAAAACGCGGGAATGCTCATAGTCGCTCTTAAGTTTGCCGGCAGCGTTGATGAATGCCGTCCGCGAGGCTTCATCGGGCAGGTCATATTTCCTGGCCACCGTCATCAGCACACGCGCCATCTCGTAATCTGAATGGATCTGGTCCCCGGCCTGTTGGATGATGCGCTGCACTACCGGTGAGGGCAGGTTGGGCTGCTCCAGCAGCTTGCGGAAATATATGCTGCGCACATAATCGGACTGGAGGTTGTTGATCTCATCCAGCACGGCGGTGGGCCCGCCCTTGGCCAGCAGCGCGGGAACGCGTAGATCGGCGGCAATGCCGGTGCTGCGCTCCAGATCCAGCAGGAATTGCGCGAACCATGTTTTCGCGCTGCCTTCAAACGGCTGCTGTTTACCGTTAATCTTATAAACATATTGCAGACCGTTGTCAGAGGGCGTGACCTTTACCTGTTTGAGTGTATCGTCCTGACGTAAATTTACTTCAAAAAAGCCGCCGGGAGAGATGCTGTTGATTTCCGTAGCCTCGGCATTAAATTTGATCTCGCCTTCAGCGCGAAGATCGAGGCTGCAATTGTCGCCGGACCATGTGGCGCTCCAGCGTTTGTCGCCATTGTGCGACTCAATGTTCATGTGGTGGAGTTTGGCGCGAGTGCCGCACACGCTTATTTCGCCACCCGGAACTGACGGCACCGCCGGGACCGCAGGAACGCCGGGAACCGCAGGCACGGCGGGTATGGCTGGAACCGCTGGAACGCCACCTTGTACGCCGCCCTCCACACCTCCACGTACTCCACTCAATTCAGGCATTGCTGGAGCTTCAGGGGCTTCTGCGGGCTCTGGCGGTTCCGGGGCCTCGGGTGCTTCGGGGGCCTCCGCCACTTCGGGGCTTTCGTCGCCATTGTCAGAAGACGGAGTCGAGGCTACGACAGGGCGTGATCCAGCAATAGCAGCCGGCGCCGTTGCGCTTTCCGGGTGCGTGGCGAGTGCGGGAGCGATAGCAGGGCTCGGCTTTTTCTTGTTTGCCTTCACGGCAGGCGTGCTGTCTTGCCGTGCGGGACGTAGCGCTGAGAGTGGCAGCACAATGCCCAGCGTCAAAGCAGCCAGGGCCAGTGCGGCCTTGCGTGAAACCGATCCGCGCGGCAATGCGGGATTTAAGACCGCCAACACGCGGCCTTCCAGCTGTGAGCGTCGCGCCATTGCCAGCGCGGCCGCCAGCTCCGGTCCGCGTAATCCTGAAACGATGTCGAGAAGTTCGTGAGCATAGTCTGAGGCCTTGGTTCCCGCCGCCAATACCTGGTCGTCACAGGCGCGCTCGCGCTCAGCGCGCATCGCCCGCGCCATGAGCCACACCAGAGGATGAAACCAGTAAAGCGCAGTTGCCAGTTCAGCCAGGGCCTGTGTCAGTGCATCCAGTCGTTGAATATGCGCGAGTTCATGATTCAGGATGGCGGAACGCCGCATGGGCGACCACTCCGCGTAGTCGAGCGAGAGGATAATGCGCGGGAAAAGAATGCCGGTAGTAATTGGGATTTCAATCTCGTCGCTCACTAGCAATGCAACATGGCGGTCGATTCCCAGATTGCCGGCCAGGGCGCGGACCTGAGCGTTCCAGCCCGAATCAGTGAGCACGCCAGCGCGACGTACAAGCGCGGCCATCCGCATGGTATTCAACCGCCAGCGCGCCAGAAAGAAGCAGGCTCCAGCGATCCAGAGCCCAAGCAGAAGCTGGGGCAGATAGGCGGACAGTCTGGCTGTAAGCGGCGTAGGCGTGGCTACGGACTCATTGGTCGCAGCCAGATCCGGCGGAGCTATGGGGCCGGGGGGCATCGCAGCTTGTACCGCATGTACTGCACTCTGAGATTCAATGTTCGCTGCATTGCGCACTTCAGATTTAAAACTTGGAGTTATCGCCGCAGCAGACACTGGCGCGGAAGTCCGGTTGGTTGCGATTGCTGGGGCTTCGCTTGTTGCTATGGAGGGTGCTGAAGTGTTCCGGAGCGCAGATATTTGCCGCGGTATTGCGGGACGCGGTTTGGAAAATTCCGGAATTCCTTTCACGTGCCAGGCAGGCAGCAGCAGCACTGCGAAGGGAAGCAGCAGCAGCGCGGAGAGAGCGAACGTCCGCACCATGTGCTGTGTGGCTGCGGAACGGTTCTTCAACAGGGTTGCCGCGCTCCAGGCAAGGGCCAGCAGCAACGTGGACTTCACAACTGTATCCAGGATCATGGCGGACGATGGCACGGATATATGCATGGCTTATCTCCCCTCCTGTTGCGCCTTCTTGATCAATTGCGAAAGGTATTGCTTGTCTTTCGCGGAGAGCGTGCTGTCAGACATCTCCAGCAGCGCCGCAACCGCCTGCTCCGGCGACCCTCCGAAAAAGGTCTTTACCATGTGCTTCAGGGCGTTGGCGCGCACCTGGCGGGTGTCGTCGGCCGGCAAGTAGACGTATTTGAGTCCTTCCTGTTCGTGGCGCAGATATCCTTTATCCTGCAGAAGACCAAGCATGCCGCGCACCGCGGAATAGCTGGGCGGGTCCGGCAGTTCCGCAAGGACCTCATTCACTGTGGCCCGGCCGCGCCGGTAAATCACGTCCATGATCTGGCGTTCACGCCGCCCTAGCTGAAGATGTTTTTCGTTGCTCATGGCTCTCCTGGATGCAACTGTTGACCAATGGCCAATGTGCTAGTGTACTAGCACATGCTAATACATTAGCAGACGATGTCAAGGGGCCCGGCAAGTATTTTTTTAGACTGTTTTAAGCGGCGCTGGTCTCGGACAAAAGCGTCTCTTTTTATTACTTACGCCGTAAATCAAGCGTTTTGGGGCCATTTAAAATACATTCTTGTCTCGACCGTCCGAATTCGACCGCCTCTGCGTTGTTCTGGTCTCAACGCGCAACCCGCTCAATATTGGGGCTGCGGCGCGGGCCATGAGCAATCTAGGCTTCTTGCGTCTGCGCGTGGTCAATCCCTATGAGGCATCGTTTCGCGAGGCGCGCTCCGCCGTGGGAGCAGCGCCCGTTCTGGCCAGCGCCGAGGAATACAAGAGCGTGGCGGAAGCTGTGGCTGATTGCTCGCTGGTGGTCGGGACAACGGCGGTGCGCCATCGCGAATTGCAACATGCGCTGAGGCCGCTGCAACAGGGCGCGCCGATCATTCGCAAGCGGCTTCGCTCAGGTGGTCGCGTTGCACTGCTGTTCGGTTCGGAAAAACGTGGTCTTGCGAATGACGATCTCAGCCACTGCCACTGGCTTATGCATATCCCAACCCGCGAAGAGCACATCTCAATGAATCTGGGGCAGGCGGTTGCGATCTGTCTTTATGAGCTGGCGCGCGGTGCGGGCGTGGCGCGAAACCGAACACAGAGCAAGGCCGCTCAAAACGCGGAGAAGATAAAGCCAGCGACAGCAGGCGAAATTGAACGCGTTACCTTAATGCTCCTGGACGCACTGCGTGCGAGCGGCTACCTGGGGCAACGCTCCGTGGCAGCGAAAGAAGAAAAGGTCCGCCGCATGGTCCGCCGCCTGAATCTATCCGCCAATGACGCCGATGTCTGGCTGGGAATGTTGCGGCAAATGGTTTGGAAGATGAAACAGCAAGACGGATGATCAGCAAACGAACGATTAATAGACGACCCCAGCCAGCTTTTCACTTTCCTGCCAGAGCCGGCGAGCAGCGTCGTTGTCGTGGGCTTCTTTTGTAGGTGTTGCCGGCCGGCATTTGTAATAGTAAAGACCGTTCGCGTTGCCGACCTTATCCAACGATGCCAGATAGACAATGGTTTCCGCGCCTTTCTCCGGTGAGATGGCAAAGGTCTTGGCGGCGCGGACCAGAAAAGAAAGAATGCCGCCGCTCTGATCGCCAAATCGCGTTGAGACAAAGCCTGGATGCAGAGAGCTGGCGGTCACGCCAGTGCCTTCCCATCGCCTTGCCAGCTCGCGTGTGAAGAGAATATTGCAGAGCTTGGAGCGGCCATACACATGGAGTCCACGATAACTGTTCGCAGACTGAAGATCGTTGAAGTCGAGCTTTTCACCTTTATGAGCATCTGACGCCACATTCACTACACGTGCCGGCGCCGAGGCCCGTAGCCGGTCGCGCAGACCGTGAGTCAGTACAAAATAAGACATATGGTTGGTGGCAAAGGTAAGTTCCATTCCGTCGACCGTGACCTGGCGCTTGGCAAAGAGCGCGCCAGCGTTATTGATCAGCACGTCAATGCGAGGTTCCGCAGCGGCAATTTCAGCCGCCACCCGCTTTACGTCAGCCAGACGCGAGAGATCAGCGTAATGGATGGAGTGATGGATGCCCGGTGAGATCGCACGCAGGCTTGCCATTTCGGCTTCTCCACGCACCTTGTCGCGCGCCACCAGGACCAGGCGCGCTCCCATGGCAGCCAGTCTGGCCGCGGCAACCTGTCCTATCCCCGACGTGGCGCCCGTGATCACAACAGTCTTTCCCCGCATTATTCCAAGCCTCCAGTGAACAGTACATAAGTCTATCAATTGCGAAACACGCACAAAAATGGTTGTTCACGCTTCCAGTCCGGGATATCATGGGAGCCTTTCGACGTTGAAATATGAAGCTCCCATCCACCACGTCAAGACTGCTCGCTTTGCAGGAAGCCACCAACGCTGAGCTATGTCTGCGCCTGGGAGAGGTTTTCAAGCGCCACCGGAGCATGGCCTTTACTGGCCGCAATGACAACCTCTTCACGGAGCACTGGACGCCCGAATTGGCTGCCGCCGGATATGATTTCGAAGGATTCGAGATCAAAGGCGCTGATATGGTTTTGCATGGCGTAGAGCACGCCTGCGGTTTTGTTTACCGCATCAGCGTTGCCTTTCCGCTTGAGCTGATTGATGACGTCATCGCAATAGAAGCTTACTTTGAGCGCCGGAAAATCGCAGACGCCGAGCTTTCCGCGGCAACCCCAACGGGCCTATCCAATCCTCCTGCGCTTTGATCCCTCTTGATGTTCCACTCAGCACTAACAATCCGCAAGCGTTGATCTTTACGATCTGAATACGGGATAGTGACTGGCTACAGCCATCAACAGCAGCATGGGGAATGACAAGACGAAGTTTGTCTGAGCCGCCAGTTGCGCCAGACGAGCTAGTTTGACGGCCTCCGCGGGCATCGGCGTACCGTTAGCGGCGCATTCCTCCGTCCAGCGAATGATCTTTTTCTGCATGCGCCAGACAATCCCCCAGACGTTCAAAAGCATAAACCAGCCCAGGCCGCCGCCAATGCCAATCGCCAGAAGGCGATTGCTCTCCCAGCCGTGAGCGTTGAGCGCCAGATAGAGCCACGCCGAAGCGATGACGACCACGGCGATCACAGTACCGAACACGGCGCCTTTTTTCAGCACTTCCGCAGGGGACATGAGCAGCCCCATTTCTATAACGAAAGCCACGGTCCAGATGCCGAAAAAGGTCCCGATGGCGCCGCCACCGCTAGCCTGGGCGTTGCGCGCGTCCGTGCCTACAATCATCATCCAATACCAGATGCCCGCCAACACAGTGACCACGGAACCCCAGCGGAACCACCACAGGGCACGCGGCATCAGCAAGGGTATAACTTTCATGCGCGCGGCAGCGTCCAGCGCCGGCAGAAACTTTGCGTTGATCAGGACGAAGAAATACAGCATGCCGACCCAGATGATGCCCGCGGCAAAATGGATCCAGCGCAGCAAGAGCTGCAGATGTGGCGTAGAGCCTTCAGGAAAAGCAATTTGCGGCGAGTTCAGCAACCCGAGCGCCAACCAATGCATGCAGCCTCCGTATTCATTGAGAATTGACCCATCATGGTAGCGCATCCTGTGCGTCACTCAATCAAGAAGCTCTTGACTGCGCAGCCATATTTCTATTATTGTAGAAATATGGAAATTAAAGCACGCGCGGCCAATGAGCAAAAAGTCTCGCGGTATGCCGACATGTTTGCCGCCATGGGCGCTGAGCCTCGTCTGAGGATTGTGCGGCTGCTGCTCGCGGCACACCCTGAAGGGATGGTTGTGGGCGAGATTGGAGAAGAACTGGAGATCGCAAATTCCACGCTCTCACACCATCTGGACAAGCTGAAAAACGAAGACCTGGTCGAGGTGCGGCGAGAAGGCACGTTTCTGCGCTACTCGGCAAACGCCAGGGCGCTTTCTGAGCTGCTGGGGTTTTTGTACGCGGAGTGCTGCACCCGTAATAAGGCGGTAGAACCGCAGAGCATTGTTTGCTGTAAGTAGGCCTGTTGCAAATAAGAGCTGCTGCAAATCATTCACTGTATTTTTTTGAGGAGAAGCACAAATGAGCACACCAGATATCAAGGACGTAGTAAAAGAGCGGTACGGCGCGGCCGCGCGTCGCGTGACAACGGGCGAGGGAAGTTCCTGCTGTGGCGCCTCCGCTTCCTGCGGGACCGAGATCGACCCGATTACCAGAGACCTCTATGATGCTGCGCAGACCAGCGTTCTGCCGGAAGAGGCTGTAAAAGCATCGCTGGGCTGCGGAAATCCTACGGCGTTAGCAGAGTTGAAGCCGGGTGAGACCGTGCTGGACCTGGGGTCCGGGGGCGGGATTGATGTGCTGCTCTCAGCGCGCAGGGTTGGCCCTGCCGGTAAAGCCTACGGTCTGGATATGACCGATGACATGCTGGCACTGGCGCGTGAAAACCAGAAAAAATCAGGTATCACCAACGTTGAGTTTCTCCGTGGTGAGATTGAAAACATACCGCTGCCAGCGAACTCCGTGGATGTGATCATTTCCAACTGCGTGATCAATCTTTCCGCGGACAAAGACCGCGTGCTGCGCGAGGCCTTTCGCGTACTCAAACCCGGCGGCCGGCTTGCTGTTTCTGACGTGGTGGTACGGGGCGAAGTGCCTGAGCAGATTCAAAAGAGCCTGCTGCTATGGGTCGGATGCATTGCCGGGGCCTTGCGCGATGAAGACTACCTCAACAAATTGCACGCCGCGGGTTTTGAGCAGGTCAGCATCGAGCCCACACGGATTTACCAAATTGAAGACGCCCGGGCGTTTCTGACCGGCCAGGGAATGGATGTGGATGCCATTGCGCCGCTGGTGGAAAACAAATTCATGAGCGCCTTTGTGCGCGCCAGCAAACCTGCAAATGCTGCTGCACCCGGGCAGAAGAACCTCTTGAATATTGTGAAGTGCTGCTGAGAGGAAACATCTTGGTTTTATCGCAAGATCTTTATAGCTCAAGGCCTGTGACAAAACGGCCCGGCACATGTCGCAATGCAGGGTGCCAGATTGTCACAGGGCCTTCTTTATGCAATTCTCACATCCTTTGTTTCCTTAGGTTTAAACAGGCCAGGGGTTTGGCCTGCGCGTTGCAATAAGAATAGGCAGACGGAAGCTGATGTAAGCGAGGCGCACCAGAATTTGGGGTCGGTAGGTGAGGGGTGGCGCTGACGCTGGTAGCAAATGAGCTTTGCCCCAAGGAGAAGTATTCGTGGCTGAGATAAAAGGATATCGGCTGTGGCGTTTTCCGGGAAAGGTGCCTCCAAGCCTTTTCTTGCGTCCAGATGTCCTTTTATCTCTTTTTTCTTCTCTGCTGTATGGTCCTATTCCCAAAGCCCTGACCTGGGCTTGCCGGCTGTAAAATCGCTAAAGCAAAAAAACGCCAAACAAGCTACCACGTTCTTTTCAGCGGATGCGCTTCCGTATTGAAGACCACCTTGTTCAGGTCCAGGGTTTCCCGCGGCGCAAAAAGCAGGTACAGATATTTGAGTGTTTCCGCCAGAAAATAGCTTTCCATGCTGTCTTTTTTTGACTTTGTTTCCACGTTGCTCAGCGCGGCGTATCCCGCATCAGTTTTGCAATAGCGCACCAGGCTCAGGATGAAGCTGGAACCCATCTCCTGGTAGCGCTGGTCTTTGGTAAAAAAACTTAGATAATAAGCGGACTCAATAATTTCAGGGCGAAGCTGGTATCCGGGCGATGTGATCTTCATGGTGCTGTAATCCAGCGTTTCCGGCTCAATCCCAAAAGTCGTCCACATTTTGTAAGAGGATTCCTGTAGCCGCCGCGCGCGATCAAGATCACCGGATCGCGCCAAGACCGCAGGAAAGAACGCATCCAGTGAGCCGTACTGCGTAGACAGTCGCTTTCCCGTGTTCATGTCAGCTTGTCCGTACCACAGGCCGGTACGGGTATTGTCCGCCAGATATTTATTGACGGCCTTTACACTGGCTTCCCACATTTTCTTGCAGTCTTTATCGTCAAACAGCAGCCATGATTTCAGCAGGTATTCGTAATAGGAATCAATGCCCCCGGAGATATGGCTGGTGGCGTCAATCCACTTGCCGGTTTCAACATTGATGGTGGAACCAACCAGGCCGATTGCTGAACGCCGATTGTAAAGTTCGGTGAGAGCGCGCTTGGCCTTGTCATAGTAGATCGGCTTTCCGGAAAGCTTGCTGAGCGTGCCAAACTCAAGCAGAAGCGTGCCGATTTCCGCCGGATTGCTCTCCGTTCCCCGGGTCTTGCCCGTTTTGAGATTTACATACATATAAGGCATGCCGGTAGGCGAGTTGAAGACGGGAAGCAGCCGGTTGCCCAGATTGTCCGCCAGGTCCAGCAACCGTTCGTCGCCGCTGAGCTGGTAGCTGCTCAGCAATCCGCCCAGCAACCGGATGGTGATTTCAAAATTCTTGACTTCAATATCCTGGTCGAAGGAAAGGTTCTTCGCGATGAACTCTCGCGTCTTGTTGGCCTCATCGGTCAGCCCCATCATGATCATGGTGTCCAGGGCATCTACGGGCGTCATCATAAGAGAGACGCTGTGCCAATCGCGGGAGCTCTTGCTCAGAGGCTTGAGTTCGTCATGTCCCCAGGCGTATTGCTTGTACGCGTTCCAGGCGTAGAGGAACTCGCCCCGGACTTGCAAGGCCATGGGTCCGGGGGAGGGAACTTGCGGCGTTTGTGCAAAGGCAAAAATGGGCCCGGCCAAAACCATGCCGGTCAGGACGATGATGCAATACCATCTGCGCATGACGCAAAAATCTCCCACTTGGATTTGGGCAGAAATCGCAATCCATGATAGCGCACTGTTCGCCTACGGGAGCTGTCGCCAGACCGCAGCTCCCCACGAACCCATATCAGCAACTGCTTTCTTCAGCGCCGGCGCCGCGCTCTATCCGGGCAATGTAGCAGCCTGCTTCCGTATTGCGAATGTGAATGTAGCGGACGCCGCTTGTATTCAAGAGCCGCTCCACTGACGCTTCAATTTCATGTGCAGAAGGACGCTCGCGTGCGATGATCCATCGATTGTCACCATAAGCTTCCAGGGTCAACGGGAGGGAGCGCAGCTCTTCAGGGAATGTTTCGGGTTGCGAGTAGTCTGGGCATGTTTGCGCGTGAATAAAGACAGGGCCAGGCGAAGGATATTCATTCAGGCCTTCGAACGGATTGTAAGTGAACAAAATGCGCTCTTCTTCGCCCGTGCGAAACTGCTTGAGGCACGCGCGGCACGGGCCGTAGCCTGCGGCAAGTTCAACATGCGCCGGATGTCCATATTGTGGAGACTTGAGCGTGTTGCGAACAGTTTCAGAAAGTGCAGGGTCAATTGGTAAAACATGAAATCCAGCCATACCTTCCTCCTTAGACAGCACTGGTAGCGCCGTTACAAAGAGACTAAGCACTGGCTGGATTTCAAACACTCCGCAGCTTGCGTTCAAAGTGATTTGTTCAAGCTTACCTGTTAATGTCCTGCTTGGCCTCCAGACGCTTCAACATTCCTTCCACTGCGGACTTGGCCTGTTCAGGCGCGGCAGCTTGTGCTAGCTTCATTTCTTTTACCGCGCCATCAAAGTCGCCCTTGGCAACAGCGATCCGCGCTGCTTCCGTGCGG
The DNA here is from genome assembly GCA_020072585.1 of Terriglobia bacterium. Classification (GTDB taxonomy): domain Bacteria; phylum Acidobacteriota; class Terriglobia; order Terriglobales; family Acidobacteriaceae; genus Angelobacter. The sequence continues at coordinate 129,852 of JAIQGL010000026.1, forward strand.
ACCAGCCAATGATTGGGATCTTTCTTGATGTTGCTTCGATAGACGTCAAACGCCTCATTCTGCTTGCCTGCCAACTGGAGCTGACGGCCATACTGATGCAGCTGGGTAATGCTTGCCATCCCCAGCGCCTTGTTACGGGCGACGGTTGCGTCGTCTTTGCGGTTCAGCGCGTCCAAGATGCGCGATTTGTTCATGAGGTTATCAAACCGCTCTTCCACTCCAATGGAGCGGTCTTCATACTTCAGCGCTTCTTCCATGTTGAGTTTGTTGGTAAAGAGATAGGTTGCGGCGTCGTCCCATCCGTCCCATGTGTATTGGGCCAATCCGCGGAGCTGTCCATGCAGGCTCTGAGCAACGATCTCAGTGGAATTCACATCGACCTTGAACGGCACAGCCACTTTTTCCCAACGCAAAGTGATGGTGGCTGAAGTCGGTGTGACATTGTCAACTTCGTAGGCCAAGGCCTCTTTCATTTCCGCAGCCTGTGGTTTCACGGTAACGCGAAGCGCGTCTTCGGACTGGTTGTAGGTAAAGCTGCCCCACGCGGTAGAGTTCTTGGAGAAAATAATCGTCCACTCATTTTCCGCGGGAACCATGTGCAGGCCATAAATGCCTTTTGCCAGAGACTTACCTTCAACGCTCACGGGATCGCTGAATTCAATGGTGGTATTTTCATTGGCCCCGGCACGCCAGACCTGGCCGTAAGGAACAATGTTGCCCCAGACCTTTCTGCCCTTTACCAGCGGACGGTGGTAGTTGATGGTGATATCGGTGATGCCGACACGCTGCATGACTTTGGCATGCTGGCTGTCACGCGGTAGATCTAACGTAATGGACTGGGCGCTGCCGCGCGTTGCGGAGAAGCACATGGCAAAGAGTACGGTTGCGAGTGCGAGGTATCTGCGCATAAGTGGTGGCCTCCAGGGGATATCAACAGCAATAAGGGATGGACCAAAATTTAGACGGGAAGCTTGCGCAGTTGTTAGCGCCAGCTTCCCCCTCAGCGATCAACTAGTTTTCCAGTTGCGCGTCCATGGTGATTTTTGCATTGAGCAGCTTGGAGATGGGACAGCCTTCCTTGGCGTTCTTGGCTGCTTCTTCGAATTTTGCTTTATCAGCGCCCGGGATTTTGACCTTCACCTGCAGATGGGATGAAGTGACGGCAAAGCCAGAGTCAAGTTTTTCCAGCGTTACCGTGGCCGTGGTGTCAATGGACTGCGCCGTCATTCCGGCATTGCCGAGCTGGGCGGAGAGCGCCATGCTGAAGCATCCGGCGTGGGCCGCGGCAATCAGCTCTTCCGGGTTAGTGCCCGGCTGCGATTCAAAACGGGTGGCAAAAGAATACGGCGTGCTTTTGAGAACTCCGCTGGGAGAAGTCAGCGTGCCTTTGCCGTCTTTCAGCCCGCCACTCCAGTGTGCGCTTGCGTTCCGTTGCATGAGTTATTTTTGCTCCTCAAATCGAGATGGAAGAATTGTATACGGGAGCGGCGGAAGATGCTTTGCCGGGCCACAAGTTACGCTGCCGTCTCATCCCGATCACGGTTTAGGCTTTCTGTCCCAGCGATGCTTCTTCAATTCGGACAGTAAATCCGCACTTAGCGGCCCCGCGTTACTCACTGCCATGTTCTGGCGGACATGCGCCGGATTCCGCATGCCGACAATCATGGTGCTTACCACAGGGTTGGAGAGAATGAACCTGAGCGCCATTTCCGGCAAGGTCATTTTGTCCGGCAGGATGGCATTCAGCCGCTCCACGCGTTCCAAAGTGGCACGAAGATTTTCCGGACTAAAGTATCCTGCTCGCCAATCGTCTTTTGCAAACGTGGTTTCAGGCGTGAGTTTTCCGCTTAGACCGCCTTCATCCAGCGGTACGCGCGCAATCACGCCGATGTTCAGCTCCCGGCATACCGGAAAGAGTTCGTCCTCCGGCGCTTGATCGAAGATGTTGTAAATGACCTGCACGGTGTCCACCAGCCCGGTGCGAAGTGCCCGGATGCCGTTTTCCGGTTCCCATCGGTTCAGGCTGAGGCCAAAAGCCCGGATCAAACCATCGCTTTTGAGCTTGATGATCATCTGGTGAAATTCCTTTTCATCCGCCCAGCTATCGTCCCAGACGTGGAATTGCAGAAGATCAATGCAGGGAAACCCTGCCTTGCCCAGAATCAGGTCTACATACTTGAAGACGTGTTGCGCGGGGAAGACCTGAGCATATTGGTAACGGGAAGAAGCCGGCCATTTTCGATTCATGGGCGGAATCTTGGAGGCCACGTAGAGATTGCTGTCTTGGTGGGCGCGCTTGAGTTCGCCGACGAAGGTGTCTCCCTTGCCTTCGCCATAGGCCCACGCTGAGTCGAAAAAATTGCAGCCCAAACCCGCCGATAACTTTAAAGACTCGCGCGATTGACGATCATCGGACCCAGACCAACTGCTCATTCCCCAAACGCCATACGCTATTTCACTCACCGCAAAATCCGTGCCCCCCAGCTTTCTGTACTTCATTGCCGGCCCCTTCCTGCGTCTTCCACCATAGCGTGAATGGTCAACAGAATCGTTCCCTGGCGCAATTCTGCGCTGACCTGGGCCAACGAGGCCACAACTGTTTCAGCCGCGTGCAATGCAGCAGCGGGATATGTGGTATGCAATCCGATTGTTTGTGCTCCCGCAGCACGACCGGATGCAAGACCTGCCGGTGTGTCTTCAAACACCACACAGTCACCGGCGGCAAAACCAAGTAATGTTGCGCCTTTCAAGTATGGCTCAGGAGAAGGCTTGCCATGGACCACTTCATCTGCCGTGACGAGGTTGGCGGGGACGGTAAGGCCGGCATACCCCATGCGCGCCACAGCCAGAGGACGAGTGGCTGAAGTCACCACGGCGAAACGATCGGCAGGCAGGCTTTGCAGCAGCTCTGCCGCGCCAGGAAGCGCCGTCACGCCCGCTCTGTCCTCGATTTCCATTTGCTCAACAACAATGTTTTCCTTTTCTGCATCCAACCCGGGCGCCACGGCGCGGATGGTTTCAATACTGCGGCGTCCATGGGCCTGCGCAACAACAGCCGCGGGATCAAGACCGTGGGAGGACGCCCAGAAACGCCATACCCGCTCCACGGCGGGAGCGGAATTGATCAGCACGCCATCCATGTCAAAGAGAATTGCCTGGGCAGAAAAGATCATTTTCCAGAATAACAGCAAGCAGTGCGAGACTAGAATGCGCTTGGGAAAGAAAGTAACTGGGAGCGAGAAAACTTTTGGGGTGAAGCCGGGTTGATACCATCGGATTCTGGACATTTGTCTTGCAGCAGTAGCATAATCGCGCATAGTTGTCTTATAGATCAATAGATCAGAGGGTGGATGAATTTGCGGATCTCTTAGCTATCCAGCCTTCATGCATAGGAGAGTAGCTTGAAAAAACTATTTTTGTTAGTTGCGGCTCTTTGCCTGGTTCTTTTGCCTGCAAGCGCCGCTCATGCACAGCAGTTTGACCTGACATTTGGTGTCTCCGGTCTTACGGGCACCTCCAGCACTGCTACTTTGCCCACCATTGGCGGCGGAGCCTATCCTAGTTTCGGACTGGACTTTCTGTTTTTTCATAACCTTGGCGTTGGCTTTAACGCGGCATTCCGTGCCAAACAAAATCTGTATCAGGGTTTTCAGCCATTCCGCCCATTTTTCTATGATTTTGATGCAGTGTATGCGCCTCCACTGGGCAAACACGCCCAGGCGGAGTTGTCCGCCGGCCTGGGTACTGAGAGTCTTCGTTTTTACACGCCTACTTTCACCTGCTCTTTCACGGGATGTACGAACTTCGTGAGCAGCAACCATTTTCTTGGCCAGTTCGGCGGGGCCCTGCGCCTTTATGTCACCAATCGAGTTTTCATCCGGCCGGAAGCGCATCTGTATGTTGTGCGCAATAACTTTGAATTCAGCGGATCCCGCGCCACACGCTTCGGTGTTTCCATTGGCTATTCCTTTAAGAACCAGGAGTAGACTTTCAGCGCAAATAATGCCTGGATCAAAAGAGGGCCCATCCCAAGTAGCGGATGGGCCTTTTGTATGTTTTAACAGTGTCCGAACGGACACTCAGCGTCTGCTCAACCGCCGCGCTCGTCTTAATCCTGAAAGTGTGTCCAACAGAGAGCCTGAATCCCCCATCTAATCCTTGTGGAGTACAACATGGCGACCCGGATTTTGTTCGTCGATGACGAGGCGGGGATACGCAAGACACTGAAAATGATTCTGGTGCAGCATGGGTTCGATGTAACTACAGCGGCGACAGTCCGCGAAGCCCTGGAACATCTCAATAGCACAACGTTTGACGTCCTGCTATCGGACCTGAATATTGGCCAGCCTGGAGACGGTTTTACCGTGGTGAGCGCCATGCGGCGTGTACAGCCTGGGGCGGCAACGTTCATTCTTACCGGCTATCCTGATTTTGATACTGCGTTACAAGCCATCCGCAGCCAGGTGGACGACTACCTGCTCAAGCCCACGGATGTGCCCACACTGATTCACACGATCAAGCGACGGCTGGAGAACAGGCAGCCCATGCCGCCGGAGCGGCCACTGAAGCGTGTCTCCGAGCTTATGCAGGAGAACCTGGGCGCGATCATACAAGAGTGGCTCAGTCTGGTGAAACAGCATTCCGAACTCGCCATAATACCTGTGAATGATAAGGAGAGGGTTGACCACTTGCCTGACGTGGTAAAAGAACTGGCCACACGGGTGGATGTTCTTTCTGAAGTGACTTCTCCCGGCGCGAAGACGGCCGCGGAAGAGCATGGAAAAGTGCGCGCCCGGCAAGGGTATGACATTCCGCTGATCGTGATTGAAATGCGATTGCTGCAGCGCGTCCTCTCTTTTGTATTGCAGCGCAACCTGATTCGCATGGACCTGAGTACGGTGATCGGCGACATGATGCAGGTGGGCGAGAGCCTACAGGAACAACTGGAATTTTCCATTCGCGGATTTCAGCAGCGCGCGCGCGAAGCGGCGTAACCAAGGCCGCCTATTTTTTTGCCGGCGCTATTGTTGGCTGCGGAATTTGCGGGACGTGTCCGCGCTTATAGACCATCATTGTTCGCTTAAATTCGATGATCACGCTGCCGTCCTGCTTGTAGCCTATGGTCTTGACTTTTACGATGCCCACGTTGGGCCTGGACTTTGATTCACGCTTTTCCAGGACCTCACTGCGGGAATAGACCGTGTCACCTTCAAAAAGCGGGTTGGGCAGCCGGACCTCGTCCCATCCCAGATTGGCCATGGCGTTTTGCGAAACATCCATGACGGACTGGCCAGTGACCAGTGCCAGCGTGAATGTGGAATCCACCAGCGGTTTGCCATATTCGGTTTGAGCACTGTATGCGGCGTCAAAATGAATGGGATTGGTGTTCTGTGTAAGGAGCGTGAACCAGATATTGTCTGCGGCAATCACGGTGCGGCCCAGCGGATGCTGGTAGACATCACCCACCGCAAAGTCTTCATAAACGCGCCCGGTCCATCCTGGTTTTACGGTCATGGTTTTCTCCGGCATCAATACGAACGTGGCAATCCGAGCACATGTTCGGCGATATAAGCAAGGATCAGGTTGGTGGAGACCGGCGCCACCTGATAAAGGCGCGTCTCACGAAATTTACGCTCCACGTCATATTCTTCCGCAAAGCCGAATCCACCATAGGTCTGGAGCGTGGCGTTGGCGGACTCCCAGGATGCATCGGCCGCCAGCAGCTTGGCCATGTTGGCCTGCGGCCCGCAGGGCTGGTGCGCATCAAACAGCGCCGCCGCACGGCCAACCATCAACGATGCCGCTTCAACATTCGCATAAGCCCGAGCGAGAGGGAACTGAATTCCCTGGTTCTGCCCGATGGGCCGCCCAAAAACAACGCGATCTTTGGCATAGCGGCAGGCACGATCCAGGAACCAGCGTCCGTCGCCAATGCACTCGGCGGCAATCAGAATGCGCTCCGCGTTCAAGCCGTCAAGCAAGTAGCGAAAGCCCTGGCCTTCTTCGCCAATGAGATTTTCAGCGGGAACTTCCACGTCATCAAAAAAGACCTCAGTGGTGGCGTGGTTCATCATGGTGCGGATCGGCCGGATCGTCAGCCCGTGATTTTTGGCGTGGCGCAGGTCCACCAGAAGCACAGAGAGCCCCTCGCTTCGTTTTTTGACCTGTTCGAGCGGCGTGGTGCGCGCCACCAGCAGCATCAGATCCGAGTGCTCCGCGCGCGAGATCCAGATCTTCTGCCCTTTCACCACATACCTGTCGCCGGAGCGGCGGGCAAAGGTCTTCATCTGCGTGGTGTCTGAGCCGGTGGTTGGTTCGCTCACGCCGAACGCCTGTAGACGCAGTTCGCCACGGGCCAGCACAGGCAGATACTTTTTCTTCTGCGCCTCTGAGCCATGCCGCAACAGCGTTCCCATCACATACATCTGTGCGTGGCAGGCCGCGGCGTTGCCGCCGGAATGGTGGATCTCTTCCAGAATCGTCGCCGCTTCTGTCACACCCAGGCCGGCCCCGCCGTATTCTTCAGGAATCAGCGTAGCCATGTATCCTGCCTTGGTCAGGGCTTGTACGAAAGCTTCAGGATAAGCGCGCTGGCTATCCAACTCACGCCAGTAAGCGTCAGGAAAGCCGCGGCATAGCTCGCCAACGGCATTTTTGAGTTCCTGATGCAGGCCGGTATTGGTGGGGGATGGCATGGAGAAAGCTAAATGCAGGGACTATGGTCCGTCACCATGGGGCAAGCGGGCACAAGGTCTTTATTTGTGCGAGCATGTCCGAGGATGTTGTCCTTCATTCACAACCCAAGGTCCCTCACTCCTATTCGGACGCTGATGAAAGCGCGTCCTCATTGACGGAGTTCGGGATGACGTTAATGACGAGATATTCTAATTCTCCGCTATCAACACAGCAATCAACTCAAGCGAGCGCGAATGGCCGTATTGGCGAACCTGTGCCGCCGCGAATCTTTAACGGCGAAGCGACGAACACAAATTCAAAAACCCGCTCCGCCGCCAGTTGCTCCAGGTCCAGGCATTCAATGATATGTATACCGCTTTCCACCAGCAGGTGTACGTGCACGGGCATGGTATGCGAAGGCACCCGTTCAAAGTTGATTGTGTCTGATCCCGCAGCGAAAATCCCTTTGCTGCTCAGCCAGCGCGCTCCTTTTTCAGATGGGCCAGGGCCATGCATCTGGGATTCAAAGCGCGCAGCATCAGAAAAGAAAGCGCCCCACCCGGTCCGCAGTAGAACTATGTCGCCGGACCCAATCTCAACTTTCTGCGCGCGGGCGGTGGCTTCCAGGTGTTCCGGTGTGATCTCAAATGCCGCAGGCAGGCTCGCGGCCTGTTGTTCTCCAGCGATGTCCAGAAGAATGCCGCGGCGCACAATGGGAGCCAGCGTATCGATGGAAAGCTGTTTCATGCCTGCATAAGACTGGGCTGATGCTACGTCGAGCCCGCCGTGCAATTTTCCGCCGCAGGAGAAATGGCAAAGCGCATCAATATGCGTTCCCAGGTGTCCACCCAGGGCCAATCCTTCAGACGCGGAGCTGCCGCCGTTCGGCATTACATAATCTCCGTGCAACTTGGTAAGGCTGAACAAAAAAGGCGGGTGCACCGGATGACGCGGCATGCCTACAAAGTAAGGCTGCGCCAGATCGTAGACTTTGGCATTACCAAGCAGTTCCAGTAGCGATTGAGTTTTTGTCCCCATAGTCTATTTTTTGGTTTTTTGCAGCAACCCTGTCTTCCGGGCAATGGCCAGTTTTTTGCGTTCAATGGGCAGGCTCGCGGCGTCCACCATTTCGTCCTTGTATACCATCGCGCCCACGCCGGATTCGACGTCAGATTTCTCGTAAAGATCAATGATCTCCCGCGCACGGGTGATCTCGTCATGCGAAGGAGTGAACACGCGGTTGATGACCGATACCTGGTCAGGATGAATGGCCCACTTGCCGTCAAACCCCATTTGTGCGGCTGAGTTTGCATCATGCTCACATTGCCGCAGGTCGCGGAATTGGAATGTAACGCCGTCCACCACATCGATGCCCGCGGCCCGCGCGGCGGCCACGGTCTTGGCTTTGGGATAGTGATAAAGCGCAAACTGTTCGCGAACCGGACCGCGCGCGCCTATGTTGCCTGCATAGTCCAACACGCCAAAGATCAGCCCTGCCAGCCGTGGCGTGGAACCCGCAATCTGTTCCGCGCGTAAAACGGCTTTTGCGCTTTCAATCAAGGCTTCCAGCCGGATATGGCCAATGGGAAGCCCGATGTTCTGTTCAATCTGCGTCAGCAATCGATCCGCAAAAAGAACATCGCCTGCATCCTGAACTTTTGGCAGCACAACAACATCTATCTTGCCGCCTGCGGACTCAACTACTTCGATCACATCGCGATAGAAGAACTTTGTGTGAATTCCATTGGGACGGAAGGCGCGGATCTTGCCGCCGAAATCGAGAGTATCGAATGCTTCAATCAGAGTCTTGCGCGCAGAGGTCTTCTGCGAAGGAGCGCAACCGTCCTCCAGATCAAAGACTACTTCGTCCGCCTCGCTGGCCGCAGCTTTGGCCATCATTTTGAGCGAATGAGCCGGACAGGCAAGCTCGCTGCGCCGCACCGTGACGGGCCCTTCATGCTGTGGAGCTGACATTCACTTTTCCTTCCGTTGCCGCCTGAAGCAAACTACTGCCCGCCAGCGAGAGACTTGATGAACTCATAATAAAAATCCACGCCATCGTAAAAATCTTTTATGCCAATACGTTCGTCCTTGCCATGAGCACGGTCATCCTCCACGTCAGTAAAGACGCCGGGGACCCCGTATGCGGGAATGCCGGCAATGCGCAGATATTTACCGTCGCTCGCACCATTGTCCATCACCGGCACGATGGGAATGCCGCCGTAGAGTTTACCGCTGAGTGACTCCAATTTACTTACGATTCCTGGATTGATAACGGAGGCAGGCGCCGGCACCACTTCACCCACAACGCTGACCACGATGCGATCATCGGCCAGCACGCGCTTGAGCGTGTCCTGGACATTCGGCAGCGAGTCCTGGGGCAGCATACGGCAATTCACATTGGCCGCCGCGGTCTGAGGAAGGGCATTATTGGCGTGTCCGCCTTCAAGGCGCGTGGCCACACAGGTGGTGCGGAGAAGAGCATTGAAGTACGGCGATTCGCTCAAATGTCTGGCTGCGGCTTCTGCTTTGGCCTTGTCCGGGCCGATCACAGCTCGAAAGTCGGTGGCCGTCGCTGGAGTTTCAAGCGGAGCGGTGTGTTCAAAGTAACCGCGCGTGGTCTCATTCAGGTTGGTGGGAAAATCAAACGCAGCAAGCCGGGAGAGTCCCTGCGCAAGGTGGTAGATGGCATTGTCTTTTGTGGGCCGCGAGCTGTGTCCACCGTTGCTTTTTACTTCCAGCCGAAAATCAACATAGTTCTTCTCGCTGGTTTGCATGCCGAGCAGAAGCCGTTTGCCCTTCTTGGTTTCAAAGTTGCCCGCGTCAGTGTTGATGCAGAATTCGGCGTCAATCAGTTCGCGATGGTTCTTGATCAGCCACTGCACGCCATTGGACGCGCCGCCCTCTTCGTCAGCGGTGAGAGCGATGATCAGATCGCGGGCAGGTGTCCAGCCTTCTTTCTTGAGACGAAGAAAGTTTGCCACCAGCAGAGTGTCACCCTGTTTAATGTCTGAGGTGCCGCGGCCGTAAAAAAAGCCGTCAGCTTCATTGAGCCTGAACGGGTCCATGGACCAGTCCTGGCGTAGCGCCTCCACCACATCCAAATGCGCCAGAAAGAGGATGGGCCTGGCCTGGCCGCGTCCATGAAGGCGGACGACCAGATTTTTTTTGCTTGGCAGCGGCCCCAGGACCTGGACGTCTTCCGCCGGAAAACCCGCAGCGCGAAAACGCGCGGCCATGGCTTCCGTCGCGGCGGTCACGTTGCCGGCGGCCGTATCCGTGGTGTTGATCTCAATGAGTTCCTTGAAGATATCGTGTGCAATCTGGTGCTCAGGGGTAAGTGCAGGTTGTGACTGGGCCAGTGCTGAGCCACAGAACAGCATGGCCAGGACGCCTGCCAGCGGTAGAAGAGTGTTATTCATCGTGCGGGGATTATAAATTCTTGCGCCAGGAAAACAGCTCGGAATTCGCGCAATATCCTTATAATTGAAGAATGGCAAGAGGTTGGGAAAGCAAATCAGTCGAGGCGCAAATGGAAGATGCGAAAGACGGCCAGCCTGCGGGGTCAAAGCGCTCACTTACTGACGGCGAGAGGAAAGACCAGCACGAGCGAGATAGCCTGAAGCTCTCACGCGCTTATGTGGTGCAGCAGATCGAGGTTGCCAACAATGAAAAATATAAGGAATCATTGCGGCAGGCTTTGCAGGAGATAGACCAAAAACTGGCCAAATTGGCTCGTTGAAGAACGCTCGCGTCAGGCGGCGGTAGAGCCTGTACCAGGAGTGTCCGCGATGGCGGCGCGCGTTCAGACGGTTGCTCTCCGTCCGGTGATGAGTTCAACCAGGAACCCTGCAAGCGCAACCACAAGGACCAAGCGAATCAAGGTCCCCGCCATATGAAAGCCCCCGCTCAGCAGCCACAGTAACAGCAAAAGAACAAATAGAACCCAGAGCATTTATGCTGGCCTCCCGCCCGACGCAACTTTGCCCGCATTCAAGTTAGATGCGTGCGCCCAATGGTTGAGTTGACCTGACTCGAGATACAAGCAACTCTGCTGCTGCGCCAACAGCAGTGTTGCTGCGCAGTTCACTACGGCGAGCAACAAGAACTCTCTTTTACAACTCTAATCAACGTGGGTTCATGTTAGCGGTGCGGCGGCTCCCTGGCCGCGGGAATAGACGAGAGACTCTCAAAGCGCAATGAAAATTTTCAGGCGGTGGATCGGCACTTCGATCATGGTGGCGGTGTTAGCGGGGCTTACCTCGGAGACAGCGATGCTGCACTCGCAGCAAATGGAAGCCACTAGAGGGACGATTTCCTATGAAGGGCAGAGGGTCTCCTCAGTGCTGCTGGCAGGGCAGTCGGACGGAAATCTCAGGAAGCTGCGTGCGCTGATCGTGCAACCGATCAACGCACCGTATGCGCAAGCCAAGGTGGATGAAACCGTGGCAGCGCTACAAAACGGGGGATTTAAGGATGTAGAAGTCCAGGTATCTCCGGCGGCAGAAGGCGTGCGTGTCGTGTTTATCCTGAAGCCGGCTTACTACTTTGGCGTTTTTACTTTTCCCAAGGCAGAGAAAACCTTCTCGTACACAAGACTGCTGCAAACGGCGAACTATACCAAGCAGGAGCCTTACTCGCAGGAACGAGTGGAAGAGGCAGAATCAAACCTGCTCGAATTTTTTCATCGTGCCGGCTACTTCACAGCGACCGTGGAGCCTAAGTTACAGACCGACCATGCGCACGGCGTAGTCAACGTGGTGTATGACATCAACCTGAAGAGGCACGCCAAGTTTGGCAACGTGATTATTCAAGGTGTTTCTGAGCCGCAAAGCAGGCGGTTGGCGGCTGCCCTGCATTCGATCCGTGCACGAATCAAGGGCGCGTACCTGAAGCCGGGGAAAACATATTCCCTCAAAAAAGTGGGCGCTGCCACCAGTCTTCTTCAGAAACAGCTGGGGGAGCAACACTTTCTTGCGGCCAGGGTCAAGCTGGTTTCCACGATTTACAACCCGGAGACCAACCGAGCTGACGTGACTTTTGATGTAACGGAGGGGCCGCACATCGAGATCAAACTGGCCGGCGCGCATATCTGGGCACGCACACAAAAAAAGCTTATCCCCATGTACCAGGAAAACGCTGTGGATGCCGACCTGGTCAATGAAGGCGCACAGAACCTGACGTCATACTTTCAGTCAAAAGGCTATTTTGACGCGAAGGTGGAGAGCCGGATTGAAAAGCAGTCTTCCGGCGTGACCGTTTTGTACCAGATCACCAAGGGCAAACGCGGCAAAGTGGAATCCATTGAGTTTCACGGCAACGATCACTTTACCGACAAAGAACTCAGGACGAAGGTGCCGGTCAGCAAGCGTGTGCCACTCCTGCCCTTCTCGCACGGAAAGTACAGCGAACAGCTTGTGCGCAAGGGCGTGAAAAATATTGAAGGGTTTTACCGCGGCGCCGGATATAGCCAGGTAAAGGTCACGCCAAAAGTGGTGAACAAGGACAATGAACTCCAACTTGCGTTCCAGGTGGAGGAGGGCGTGCGCGATGTGGTGGACTCGCTGCAGCTGGAGGGAAATAAATCGCTCACCCAGCAGCAGCTTGCGCCCAAGGGAATGAATCTGGAGCCGGGGAAGCCGTATTCCACGCAGCTGCTGAATAAGGACCGCGAACAGATCATGGCAACCTATCTCGACAAGGGATATCTCACCATGACGCTTAAATCGACGGTGCAGCATGCGAAAAACGATCCGCACCATGTGCAGGTGGTTTACGAGATCGATGAAGGGCCGCAGGTGCATACGGTCAGCGTGGAACCGGTAGGTTCACAGCACACCCGCCCGGAGATCATCGCGCGCAATGCAAACATCAAGACCGGCAAGCCCCTGAGTCAGACGGCGCTGCTGCGCGGTGAAAGCCAGCTTTACACGTTGGGTGTGTTTGACTGGGCCAGCGTGGATACACGGCGCCCAATCGTTGAAGATCCTCAGGCAGATGTACTGGTCAAGCTGCACGAATCCAAGCGGAACAGCATCGCCTACGGATTTGGGTTTCAGGTAATCAATCGCGGCGGAAGCATTCCCAGCGGCACCATCGCGTTGCCCGGGCTTCCACCCGTAGGTCTGCCAACAAAGTTCGCCACCAGCCAGCAGACATTCTGGGGGCCGGAAGGCTCCATTGAATACACACGAAGAAACTTCCGTGGACGCGCGGAGACGGTGACGCTCTCCGCGTTTGGCGGACGGCTGGACCAGCGGGCCTCAGCGAGCTGGGCGAACCCCACTATCTGGAATACCGGCTGGAGTTCGACGGTCACATTCTCCGCCGAACGGACAAGCGAGAACCCGATTTACACAGCACGCCTGGGTGGTGCGGGAGTCCAATTTCAACATTATCTCGATAAGGACCGGCAAAAATCGGTGATCTTCCGGTATGACTTCCGGCGGACGAACCTGGCGAACATTGCCATACCGAACCTTGTACTGCCTGAGGACCAGAATGTCAGGCTGTCGTCGCTCTCAGCTTCCTTCAGCCGTGATTCCCGAGACAACCCGCTGGATGCGCACAAAGGTATTTACGAGAGCTTCCAACTGGATATGAACCCGAGCTTCCTGGGTTCCACTACAAGTTTCGGCCGCTTTCTGGGACAGACCGCTTACTATCGCTCACTCACGAGCGATTCCTCATTGGTCTGGGCCAGCAGCCTGCGCGTGGGAGGGGAGCACGCATTTGGGGGGCGGCACATTCCCATCAGTGAGAGCTTCTTCTCTGGCGGCGGAAGCACGCTGCGCGGTTTCAGCCTGAATGGCGCCGGACCGCAACGCACTGTATCAGTATGCCCGGCAGACAATCCGGGCTGCACGGACACCATCAGCGTGCCAGTTGGCGGAAGGGAGCTTGTCATATTCAACTCTGAGCTGCGCTTTCCGTTGGGTGTCTCCATGCCGCTGCTTGGCGGACGACTGGGTGGCGCCGCTTTTTATGACGGAGGAAATGTTTACACCAACCTCCGTTTCAGCAACATCTTTTCCGGTTTCACTCACACGGCCGGCTTTGGGCTGCGTTACAAGACGCCAGTGGGACCAGTCCGCATTGACATTGGGCATCTGTTGAACCCTCCGCCGGGAGTCAAATCATTGCAGCTCTTTGTGACCCTGGGGCAAGCATTTTGAAGACAGGCGTTTTGAAATGGTGAACAACTTGAAGAAGTCGAAAAAAATAGCTTTGTGGATACTGTCAGCGATTATAGTCCTGGCGGCCGCTGCTGGAATCACGCTGGTACTACTGCTTCAGCACAGCGAGAGTTTCCGCCGGGACATCCTGGCTAAAGCAGGGAACAGCATTCAGGAATCCACAGGAGCGCGGCTTGAAGTGCGCGATTTCAGACTTCGACTGTCAAACCTGAGCGTGGACCTCTACAACGTTACGGTGCATGGCACTGAGGCTGACCCGAACAAGCCGCTGCTTCAAGTCGATCATCTGCAAGCAGGGCTAACGATCGATTCGCTGCTTAAGCAGAAATGGCACGTCAGAGATATTATCGTTGACCATCCGGTGGCACGCATGACGGTCAACAAGGCAGGCGAAAACAATCTGCCCAAGCCGCCGAAGAAGAGCGACAGCAGCAGCCGGACGAACATTTTTGACCTGGCAATCGGCGAATTGCGGCTCAACCGCGGCGAAATCTATTACAACGACCAAAAGATCCCGCTTGAGGCCGACCTGCATGACTTGAAGATCAATGCGAATTACGACCCCGCCCAGAACAAATATTCAGGCGATCTCGGCTACCACAATGGAAGAGTTGTGTATGGTAAATATGCGCCGGTCGAGCACAGCCTGGAGGCAAAATTTGGCGTCACGCCGCAGATATTCACGCTCGATAAGCTTGAACTTGCCACCGGCAAATCACAAGTAGCTCTGAACGCCACTATAAACGATTACAGCTCCCAGAACGTGAAGGCGGAAGGCACTTACGAAGCTACGCTGGCGGCTGGCGATTTCCAGAGAATCCTGAAAGACCCTTCGCTTCCCACGGGAACAGTGAAGTTGACAGGCCAAGTGAAGTATCAGGCGGAGCCAAACAAGCCCATGCTGAAGACGGTTTCAGTGGCCGGTAATATCAGCAGCTCCGGGCTGGGGGTGAAGACGCCGTCACTGCAAACCGAGGTTCGCGACCTCTATGCGCATTACAAGTTGGCGAGCGGCAATGCCGAGGTCAATGATATTCGCGCCCGCATCATGGGCGGGACGCTGAGCGGGAGGCTAACAATCCGGGATGTGGCGGGCGTGTCAGAGGCGCGGTTGCAGGCTTCATTGAAAGGCGTATCACTTGAGCAGGCGCAGACGGCAACGCACAACGATTCATTGCGGCAGGCCCACCTGAGCGGCAAAGTGAGTGCGGATGCGACCGCACACTGGAGCAAGGCCATGAAGAACCTGGTGGCGCATAGCGATGCAACGATCAAGGCCAGCCTGGGGCAGGGCCGCGCAACGCCGCTGGATGGAGTTATCCATGCCGATTATGCGGCTGCGCACAAGGAACTTGCTCTGGCACAAAGCTACATTCGTACGCCGCAAACGGTCGTCAACCTGAACGGCAAAGTCAGTGATCACTCACAGCTGCGGGTTGCGCTTCGCACGAAGGATCTGCACGAACTTGAAACTCTGGCGGAAGCGCTGCAAGCGCCTGCTCCGGGAAAACAGCCTGAGCCGCTTGGGCTCTTCGGCACGGCAAACATCCAGGCTACCGTCAGTGGCTCACTGACAGCTCCACAGATCAACGGACAGATAGATGCCCGCAATCTTCGCGTGAAGGGCAGCTCATGGAAGGTGCTGAGTACCAATTTCAACGCGAACCCCACGCAGGTGACATTGAGCAATGGCGATCTGGAAGCTGTTCCGCAGGGGCGCATCAACTTCAATGCGCAGGCCAGGCTTAAACAGTGGGCTTATGGACCTTCCAGTCCGATTGCGGTGACCCTCTCGGCTTCTCAGATTTCCATCGCGGAGCTGGCGAAGCTGGCGAACCAGAGCTATCCCGTGAGTGGAACGCTGGCTTTGCATGTATCTTTGCACGGATCGCAGCTAAGCCCGGTTGGTCAGGGAACGATTACGGTGACAAAGGCAAAGGTCTTCACTGAGCCGATCCAGAACCTGAACGTGAAGTTCCAGGGCGACGGCAATGCAATCAAGGCCAATCTCACTCTACGGATGCCCGCAGGCACAGCCAATGCCGATCTGGATTTTATGCCCAAGACACAGGAGTATCGCGCGCAGGTGCAGGCCAAAAATTTCCGGCTGGAAAAACTGGAGACAGTACGCGCACGGAACATGCAGATTGCCGGCGGCTTGAACCTGAACGTGAGCGGGCGAGGCACGGTGAAAGATCCGCAACTGCAAGCGACACTCGAAGTCCCACAGTTGCAGATGAAGCAGCAGACGATTCAGGGCATCAAGCTCGAAACAACGGTCGAGAACCGCGTTGCGAATATCGCACTTGATTCTGCTGTTGCCAAAACTTATGTTAAAGCGCGCGGGACGGTTGGCATTGAAGCGCCGTATATGGCGGACGTGCATCTTGATACAGGGCGCATCGATTTCCAGCCGCTCATGGCAATCTACGCTCCCGAGCAGGCCGCTGATGTTTCCGGGCAGACCGAATTGCACGCGACGGTGCACGGCCCGCTGGCGGACGAGGGCCGCATGGAAGCCCATGTTGAAATCCCGAACCTGGCCGTGAACTACAAACAATTTCAGCTTGCCGCCGCTCAACCCATTCGCGTGGATTACCAGAACGGCACTGCGACGCTACAGCCCACCTCGATTCGCGGTACGGGAACCGTGATGGACGCCCAGGCGGTGGTGCCCGTGACGAGCCCCAAAGCGGCGTCATTCCTGGTAAAGGGCAATGTTGATCTTCAGGTCGCGCAGCTCTTTGTGCCCGATCTACAGAGCACGGGACAAATCCAGTTTGATCTGGATTCCAGGCGCTACGGACCAGGCGCCAACCTGAACGGCCAGATCAAGATTGTGAACGCCAATCTGCACACCATTGATTCACCGGTGGGTCTGGGCAATGCCAACGGCGTAATCAACGTGACCCAGTCGCGGCTGGAAATTGCCAGCTTCCAGGGCGAGGTAGGCGGAGGCACGATCAGTGCGACAGGCGCCGTGGCATACCGCCCTGCCATCGACTTTCATCTGGGCCTGACGGCAAACAATGTTCGCCTGCGCTATCCGGAAGGTGTGCGCGCGATGCTGGCTTCTAATCTGGCGCTGACCGGCAACCCGCAAGCATCGCAGCTCAGCGGACAAGTCAAGATCCTACGCGTTTCATTTACTCCCGATTTCGATCTCAGCACGTTCATGGAACAGTTCAGCGGAGATTCGTCTGACAGTGGAACGCCCGGCTCATTCACGCAGGGCATGAAACTTGATATCGCCGTGCAGTCCACCAGTCAGATGAACCTTACAAGCAGCCAGGTGAGCCTGCGGGGCGATGCAAATCTTCGTGTGGCCGGGACCGCGGCTACTCCGGTTATGCTGGGACGCGCGAACCTTACCGGCGGAGAATTCTTCCTGGCCGGAAACCGTTACGTAGTGCAGCACGGGACCATTGATTTTCTCAATCCGGTTCGTACGGAGCCGCTGTTCAACATGCAGGTGCGAACCACCATTAACGAATACAACATTACGCTGGGTTTGAACGGCCCAATCGAGCGCCTACAGACGACCTACACGTCTGATCCGGCGCTGCCGCCGGTGGACATTATCAACCTGATTGCCCGGGGCAAAACGCTGGAGTCAGCGGCGGCAAACCCGAATCCTCCGGGCACGCTGGGTGCGCAGGCGGCGCTGGCCTCCACCATCAGCAGCCAGGTAAGCGGCAGGATCGCCAAGCTGGCCGGCGTTTCACAACTGCAAATTGATCCCGGGCTGGGAACGGACAACGGGCAAAATCCCGGGGCCCGAGTGGCCATTCAGCAGCGTGTGACGAGCAACCTGCTGGTTACTTTTGCGACGGACATTACTTCCACGCAGCGCCAGGCGATCCAGATTGAATATAAGTTCAATCCGAAATGGTCTGTGAGCGGTACGCGCAACCAGAATGGCGGATTTGGAGTGGATGGACGATACAGAAAAGACTTCTAAAACTTTGACGCCCACCGCTGCTTGAAGGGCAGGACACCAAAAGAAGTTAAGGTGCGAAGTGTTTACATGGTGTCACGGTTTGCC
Source organism: Terriglobia bacterium (assembly GCA_020072585.1). Taxonomy (GTDB): domain Bacteria; phylum Acidobacteriota; class Terriglobia; order Terriglobales; family Acidobacteriaceae; genus Angelobacter. The sequence continues at coordinate 147,768 of JAIQGL010000026.1, forward strand.
TCAGGCGAGGGAAAGTTGGCGTAACCGATGCCGGCAAAAGTTCCAACAAGAGGATTCTGGCGCGGACAATCCCGGGTAGTGGTGCAATTTGAACTCACGGATGGGAGTCTAACGCCCTTAAAGTACGTCATCTCGAGCCGCGTTTTGCGACGGCGCGTACTCATCAGCGCCGGAGTAGCGGCGAGAGACCTTGTGTTGCTTTTACGGAACTGTTAGTGGGTAAGCACAAGGTCCTTCAGGGCTACTCGCCCGCTGATCTGCCCATTCCCGCCAGAATCGGGCGAGAATGGGGCCCTGAGAGCGCGGGCTCGCTCACGCCCTTCAGGATGACGTTCAGTAGAGAGAACATTATTGCCGTGAGTAAAGATCACGGGTTTAGAGACTTGCAACAAAGCGGAAATTCAAACTACACCACTACCCAATCCCGCCCGCGTTGGACTTTGCGCGCACGAGCAATTTATCCTTCGGTGCAAGGAATTGGAGGATTTCATGAAGCGCTTTCTTGTGAGTTGTATCGTTCTTTTGTCCACTGCGGCTGTGGGACAGGCAAAGTCGCCGGTATCAGATGTTCTGCGCGAGATGCTGGCAGGCCGGGAGAAAAATACGGTGGCAGCTTTTGAAGCAATGCCGGCTGACAAGTTCAGCTACAAACCGACGCCTGAGCAGATTACCTTCGGTCATCTGGCTGCCCACATTGCATCCAGCAACTACTTCTTCTGTTCCAATGCCGGCGATGTCGCACGTCCGAAGACAGAGGAACTGAAGGGGACCGAGGACAAGGCCAAACTCGTAGCCGCCCTTAAGGCTTCTTTTGAATTCTGCCATGGCGCTCTGGCAAAAGCTGATGATGCCAAACTGAGCGAGAACATCACATGGTTTGATGGCAAGCCGCGGCCAAGAGCATGGGCCCTGGTAACTTTGGCCGCCAGCTGGTCAGACCATTACGGAATGGCAGCGATGTATCTCCGGCAGAATGGCCTGCTTCCGCCGACCGCAAAACCTGAAGAAAAGAAGTAACTATTTTTTTCTTAAGACGATTGTTGCGGTTTGCGAGAAGCATCAGTCAGGTTGAAGCTTGGTGCACGACGGCGCCACTTTGGAGCCTGGAATCGTAGCCATGGCCGTGATAGCCCCTCCTGATCTGCTTCTAGAGAGGCTATTTCCGCAAGGCCCGTCCTAGTCCTAGTTGTCGTAACATCGCCATTTCACCGTCAATCACGGTTGTGAGCGCAAATGCCTGTTATCGACAGTTGCCGACCAGAGCGTAAGATTCTAACGTCAATGACCTACCGCTATGAACGCATTTGAGCAGACACGCCGGTCTTTCCTCTTCGCTGCGGGCGCTCTCAGCGTAAGCGGAATGTTACCGCAAGGCATTATCGAGGGTCAGGGCGCAGCATGGCAAGGATATGTGTTGGGCGCCACCGAGGGCGAACATCTCGTTCATTTTCGTGACCATGGAAATATCTTCATCAAGCTCGGCTCTGCCACAGGCTCAGAGAATCTCGCGTTGGGGACCCAGCAAGTAAGGGTCGGTACCGGCATTCCGATCCACCGGCACTTCAAGATGGACGAAGCCTTCTATGTTCTGGAAGGCAGCGGAATCTTCATACTGAACGATGTACGTCACTCTTTTGAAAAGGGCGGGACGATCTTCATTCCCAAAAACTCCTGGCATGGATTTGAGAATCCCGATCACGAACTCCTCCTGCTCTGGATTGTGTCGCCTGCTGGCCTGGACGGCTTTTTCCGTGAGACCTGCACTCCGCCCGGCGTACCGCCAAAACAGCTCACGCGAGAGCAGGTCCATGCGATTGCCCGGAAATATGACACGGAATTCAGGTAATTGACACGGTGCCGTAGCGCATCCGAATCGCATTCACAGTAAATCGGCGTAGCATCGCCATTCACTCACAACCGTAGCTCGTGGAGGCTCATAAGCCCAATGCCTCCACTTGTTCCTCTGTTTCATAGCCAAGCCAGTGCGCAACTTCATGCCAGACAACTCTTTTTACTTCAGCCCGCAAATCTCCTTTTGAACACCGCAGAATGGGGCCGCGAAAAACAAATATCAGGTCGGGGGCATACTTCACCTGTGCAAATGACCGTTTCGTCCTGAATATGCCGCTGTACAAGCCCAATAATTCAGTTCCACTGCGCCATTTCCCTCTGTTTGATATGTCCTCCAATACGTCTGGCGGAGGCTCGTCTACTATCTGAACGCCCGGGAAATCTGGCAGGTCTCTGATCTTCCGGGGCAGGGTGCTGTATGCCCACTCTACAATCTGCTCAAAGCTGTTGGGATTTGTTTCGCTATCCATGAGGCCAACTTTACCACCAAGACAAGCTGCGAGACGCGGGCACCTGCCAACTCGAGCGGCCATCAGGCGCCGGCGGCCATTGCCTCAGACTCGCTTTGCATGAGACCATGCACTCTCATGCTCAAAACAGAGCCGCGAAACCTCGTTCTCCAAACTGACAGCTACAAGTTCACGCACTGGAAGCAGTATCCACCGGGCACCCAGCATGTTTACAGCTACCTGGAGTCGCGCGGAGGGATGTTTCCGCAGACGCTGTTCTTCGGGCTGCAATATTACCTGCGCAAATATCTTTGCGGGAGCGTGGTGAACGAAGAAGACGTTCTGGAGGCGCAGCAGTTTGTGGACCGCCATATTGCACCGGGCATCTTTAACGTTGATGGCTGGATGCACATTGTCCGCGCGCATGGCGGAAGGTTACCGGTGGTGATCAAGGCGGCGCCGGAAGGCAGCCTGGTGGACGTGCAAAATGTGCTGATGACCATTGAGAATACCGATCCCCAATGCTTCTGGCTGACGAACTATCTGGAGACGCTGCTGCTGAAGGTCTGGTATCCGATCACCGTGGCAACGCTCTCACAGTCCATACGCAGGGTAGTTGTTGCGGCGCTTCAGCGCTCAGGCGACCCTTCACTGATCGACTTTAAACTCCATGACTTCGGTTACCGTGGGGTTTCCAGTGAAGAAACCGCCGGTATTGGCGCGGCAGCGCACCTTATCAACTTTAAAGGCACGGACACTGTTGCCGGCATCCGCGTGTTGCAGCAGTTCTACCAATCGCGCGAGATGGAAGGCTTCAGCATTCCCGCCGCCGAGCATTCCACGGTCACAGCGTGGGGCCGCGAGAATGAAGCGCAGGCCTACGAAAACATGCTCACGCAATTTCCCGAGGGGCTGGTAGCGGTGGTGAGCGATTCTTATAACGTTTATGAGGCTTGCGAAAAGCTGTGGGGAGAATTGTTGCGGGAAAAAGTCGAGCATCGGGCAGGGACGCTGGTGGTGCGCCCTGACTCAGGCAAGCCGCGCGAGGTGGTGCTGAAGGTGCTGGAAATCCTGGGCGCCAAGTTTGGTTATGAGACGAACGCAAAAAGCTACCGGGTGCTCAATTCCAAGATACGCGTGATCCAGGGCGACGGCGTCAACTACTGGACGATCCTGGATACGCTGACGGCGATGAATCGCGCCGGCTGGTCCGCAGACAACATTACCTTTGGCATGGGAGGAGCGTTGTTGCAGCAACTCAATCGTGACACGCAACAGTTTGCTTTCAAATGCTCCAACGTTACCGTGAACGGCGAAGACCGCGATGTTTTCAAAGATCCGGTGGAGGGTCGGGATAAAGCCTCCAAGCGCGGCCGGCTGGCATTGCACTTCAAGAACGGCGAGTGGAACACGGTACGCCAGCGCCGCGGCGCTGAGGACCCCGACGATCGACTCAAGCCGGTTTTTCAGGATGGAGAGCTGCTGGTAACCCAGAGCGTGGCTGAAGTCCGGCGCCGCTCGCGGCTGGATGAGAGCGGGCAGCCTGCCTAAGAATCCGCCGGGAGTTTGGCCTGCGCTTTCATTTCTGATTCCAGCGACTTGAAGAAGCGGCCCGCGAGCATGTTGGCGGTGGCCTGGATCATTCGCTGGCCCACGCTGGCAATGAGCCCGCCTACATTGACCTCGCCGGTGTATTGAATATCGGTGGCGCTGCCTGCGTCAGTAAGATTCAGCTCACCTGATCCTTTTACGAATCCTGGCTGACCTTTGCCTTCCACCACCAGCTTGTAGTGCTCCGGCGCAATAATGTCTTCCAGCGAGACAGTGGCGTTGAATACGCCCTTTACCGGACCGACACCAGCGGTAAGCTTGGCGCTATATTGGTTCTCACCGGTTTTTTCCATCTGCTCACAACCGGGAATACACTTTTGCAGGACGGCAGGGTCAATCAGCGCGGCAAACATGAGCGCGCGCGGTGCGTCGATTTTCTGTGTGCCTTCAATCTTCATGGGAAAACCCTTTAACCACAAAGGACACGAAGATACACGAAGAGCAGTTACAGGCGATCCATTGAGCTTCGTGTTTCTTCGTGTCCTTTGTGGTTCAGATGCGAATTACTTTAAACGCGAAGCCGCGATCTCCAGTGCACGCCGCGTGTATACCGTTGCCAGTTGCTTGCGGTATTCAGCCGATGCGTAGAGATCAGAGTTTATATCTACCCCATCGGCGGCATGAGCGGCGGCCGCGGACAGAGTTTTGGCGTCCAGCGCATTGCCCTTGAGTCCACTTTCGACATTCGCCGCGCGATACGCTTTAGGTGAGACGCCGGTGATTCCAACGCCAGCCGACTGGCACTTGCCGCCATCAGCAGCCAGATTCACCGCGACACCGACCACTGCAAATCCTGAAGCTGGATGCCGGACTTTTACGTAAGCCTGTCCGGATTTGCCTTTACCACCGGGGATACGGATTTCGCGCAGGATTTCTCCGGGCTCGAGCGCAGTGGTGAGCATTTCAACGAAGAAGCTGGTGGCTTTGATCACGCGATCGCCCCTGGCGCTGGTGGCAACGATCTCAGCGTCCAGTGCAAGGATGGCCGCCGGCCAGTCCGCCGCGGGATCAGAGTGTGCCACACTCCCGCCGATTGTCCCTTTATTGCGTACCTGCATATCGCCCAGTTGAGTGGCCGTCTCCGGTAAGAGAGGGCATACGCGACGCAGCAGGTCAGAGGTCTCCACCTGAAAGTGCGTGGTCATGGCGCCGATACGGAGCTGTCCCGCTTCTTCCTTAATATAGGAGAGCTCCTTGATGCGGCCCAGGTCGATGAGAACCTTGGGCTGCATCAGGCGCAGCTTCATCGCGGGCAGCAGGCTGTGTCCGCCGGCCAGAATTTTGGCGTCGTCTTTGTGCGTGGCCAGGAGCGAGATTGCTTCATCAAGACTCTTGGCGGCGATGTAGTCAAAACTTGCTGGGATCATAAGACTCCTCATGTGGCACAGGCTTCTGGCCTGTGACCCTGCGCTTACGCGGCGCCTGCTGATTTCTTGTTGATGATCTGCCAGAGCACTTCAGGTTTGAGCGGCATATCCAGGTGGCGCACGCCATACGGGGCCAGTGCGTCAACGATGGCCGAGACAATGGCCGGTGTCGCGCCAATGGTTCCCGCTTCACCCACGCCTTTTGCACCCAGAGGATTCACCGGCGACGGCGTTTCCGTGCTGCCCAGTTCAAGGTGCGGGATCATGATGGCTTTGGGCAAAGCATAGTCCATGAGGGTACCCGTAATCAGTTGGCCCTGGTCATCGTAAACAACTTCTTCATACAGGGCTTGGCCCATCGACTGAACGATGCCCCCATGAATTTGGCCCTCAACGAGCATGGGGTTGATCTGTTTGCCGCAGTCATCGACTGCCACATAGCGCTGGAAATCGATCTCGCCGGTTTCTTTATTGATCTCAACCACGGCAATGTGCGTACCGAACGGGAAGGTAAAATTCTTGGGCTCGAAGAATGAAGTAGCGGCAAGTCCGGGCTCCATGTCTTCCGGAAGGCTCTTGGCGACGTGTGCCGCCAGCGTCACTTCCTGGATCGTGATCTGCTTGCCTGCCGCTGCCGATGAAGTGAACTTGCCCTCGGCAAAAGAAATCGTGGAAGCATCCACCTGAAGCAGGTGTGCGGCAATCTTCCCGGCTTTGTCCTTCAGCTTCTGGATTGCCAGGTACACCGCGGTTCCGCCCACGGCCAGGCCGCGGCTGCCAAAAGTTCCAATGCCATACTGCACGATGGCCGTATCACCGTGGATGACCGTGACGTCATTCACTCCCACGCCCAGTTCATCGGCGGCGATCTGCGCAAAAGACGTTTCCTCGCCCTGCCCATGTGGAGAAGCGCCTGTGAGCACGGTAACTTTCCCTGTCGGCTCGACTCGTACTGTTGCGCTCTCCCAGCCGCCTGCCGGCATCGCGGCGGACGGCCCGAGTGCGCAGATTTCCACGTACGTCGACACGCCGATCCCCATCAGACGGCCTTCTTTGCGCGCTGTCTGCTGATCTTGGCGAAGCTTGGTGTAATCCGCCATCTTCAGCGCTTTATCCAGCGCGCCCTGATAGTTGCCGCTGTCGTAGAAAAGTCCAGTGGCGGTCTTGAAAGGGAACTCGTTCGGCTGCGGGAAGTTTTTCCGCCGTACTTCCACCGGATCTTTCTTCAACTCCGCCGCCACCAGGTCCAGCGCACGCTCTACCACATACGTGGCTTCGGGCCGTCCCGCGCCGCGGTACGCATCCGTGGACATCTTGTTCGTAAACACGCCGGTCACGTTGATCTGGATTGCCGGAATTTTGTAGCAGCCGGAAAGCATCAGCCCGGTCAGCGTGGGAATGGCCGGCGTCAGCAACTGGAAGTACGAGCCCATATCGGCAAAAACGTTGTAGCGCAGCCCGGTCAGCGTGCCATCTTTCTTGAATCCGATTTCAATGTATCCCGTCTGCCCGCGCCCATGGATCGTGGCTTGCATATTCTCGCGCCGGCCTTCAATCCATTTCACCGGACGGTTGAGCTGCATGGAGATCCATCCCATCAGCGCTTCTTCCGCGTACACGTTCAGCTTTGAGCCAAAGCCGCCGCCGACCTCCGGCGTAATCAGCCGCAGCTTGTTTTCCGGCATGCCCAGCATGATGGCCACCTGCGTCCGGCACAGGTGGGGAATCTGCGTCGATGTCCAAAGAGTTAATTCCTGCTCGCCCGGATAGTAACGCGCCAGCACGCCGCGCGTCTCCATGGCAATCGGCGCCAGCCGCTTGTGCAGGATCCTCTGCTTGATCACCTGGTCGGCCGATTTCAGCGCCGCTTCAATATCGCCTTCGCCCGCAGTGAGTTTGTACGCGACGTTCGTTCCAAACTGCTCATGGATCACCGGACTCTTTGCGTCAGCGGCTTTCTCTTCGTCCAGCGCTACCGGCAGCTCTTGATAGTCCACTTCAATCAGGTCCACGGCATCACGCGCGGCGGATTTTGATTCCGCCACCACCACCGCCACCGGATGTCCCACAAAATAAACTTTGGTCGAGGCCAGCGCGCGATGGTCCGGAACTTTCAGATCAGGCAGCGCCGCGGCGCAGGGGACAGGACCGATTTTGGCTACATCTTTACCGGTATAAACCGCAACCACTCCGGGCAGCTTTTGCGCCGCCGTGGTGTCAATGCTCTTGATCCGTGCGTGCGCGTAGATGGAGCGCAGAAACACCGCATGCAGCGTGTCCGGCAGGCGGATGTCATCAACATAGTGGGCCAGCCCCTGGATCAGCCGGGGATCTTCTGTGCGCTTGATTGGTTTGCCAACTGTCTTTTCCGCCATATCGCCTCCCTGCAAATCTCTAAAACCTTACCGCTGATGAACGCTGATAAGAGCGGATTGCTTTAGTGCCTTCGTCTCAGCGATAGTTATTTCAATCTCGATGACTGCCCATTACTCGATTGGACCTAATCTCTTTCAGCTCTTGCTTGATCAGCGTTGATCCACGTTCATCAGCGGTAAGGTTTTCCTCCGCGTCTCCGCGGTGAATCCTCCGCTACCTTGCAACCGACTTCGATTTCATCTTTTTCGCCGCGCACTGCACGGCCTGCACAATGTTCTGGTATCCGGTGCAGCGGCAAAGGTTCCCTTCCAGGCCGTGGCGTATCTCTTCATCCGTGGGGTCAGGGTTGCGCTGCAAGATCTGCGCGGACGCCATGATCATGCCCGGCGTGCAGTAGCCGCATTGCAGTCCATGGTGCTCCCAGAACCCGCTCTGCACCGGATGCAGCTCGCCACCCTGCGCCAGCCCTTCAATGGTGGTTACCGTTGAGCCATCGGCCTGCGCCGCCAGCATGGTGCAACTCTTCACCGCCTGCCCGTCCACCATGACCGTGCATGCGCCGCACAGGGAAGTTTCACAGCCCACGTGCGTTCCGGTCAGGTTCAGCACGTCGCGTATGTACTGCACCAGCAGCAGGCGCGGCTCAATCTCATTCTGGTGCGTCACGCCATTTACGGTGACACTGATTGTCTTCTTCATGGCACCACCTCTTCAGCAGCTTGGGGAACTTTTAGTCGCAGGACATATTAAATGGTTCGGCGGGTACTTGCCACCACGGGGCTTTGTCCCGATGGGAAATATTACGGCCTGGCGTGATTTCAAATTTCAAAATATAAAATTCCAAATTGGATCGCAGAAGCTGCTTGTGTTCGCCAAAACGTATAACCCTTGTCATTCCGACCGAAAACCACGCGACCGAAGGGAGCGGGGTTGAGTGGAGGAACCCCGATAGCGCTTCCTCTGCCATGCCGCGTAGGGAGTTCGTACAAGACAAGCAGTTGCAGCGGGTCCACGATGCGCTTGGCTTTCAGGTAGTTGACAGGTGCGTGAACTAGCGCAAGGTGTTATAGCCGGCCCGATCTGCGCTCACCTGAAATGCAAAGACATCATTCAGGCTCTCGACCTGTGCCTTTACACGCGTGGCAGGGAATTCTAGTCTGCCCCTGCCGAAAGTAGCCATGGCCATGACAACGCTTGCAAACCGGGCCTTTCAGGGAGCGTCCAAACAAAATGTCAAACAGGCTCTTACGCGTTTTTGGGGGATTGGAAGCCATAATACCTCCACCTGATACAGGCCCAGTATTTCATCCTCGGCGTACGGGCCGCCAGTGGCCTGAAGAGAATTGTGTTGAAGAAAACCGTATGCGATCTCTGCCTATTTATCAGATTTATGAAAAGGCTATTCTTGGCCTTACCTCGTCCGTTCCTAAATCCGCGTTTATCCGTGTTCATCAGTGGTGAGCTTTCCTCTGTCTCCCCGCTTCACAATCTAAAGCATCCGCTTCACATTGTTCGGCACCCGCTTTACATTCTTCGTTTCTTCTCGCTTCGCTCTTTTTTCGTTGCATCTCTCCGCATATTCCATTACATAAAAAAGGCGGACGCGCCCGGTGTTACAAGCACCGAACGCGCCCTGACCAAAATCACCTGAATAAGAGGCGATATGGCTGATCTTGAGTTTAACAGCCGTGAGCAAGAGGGTATGTATCGGCTGCTGGTCCTGCTCAATAGCTCTTTGCAGTTCATCATGAAACGGCTGGAAGAAATAGCCGGAAACAAGCTTTTAGACCCCAGATACCTCAAGGACATGGCAGGACTCACCCAGGAGGTTCAAACCACTCTGGACGAAACGGTCAAACGGAAAGGGGCAAAATCGCCCATACCGGAAAAAGAAACGCCCAAACCCCAAAGCCCGGAAGAAGAAAAAGAAGAATGAAGAAGACGCCCCGCCCTGAAGACGTGGACCAGGCCGCTGCGCGCATAACGACAGCCTAAGCGCCGGAGGCGCGACCACAAGTTAGCCCACACTGGAGGCGAGCGACCGGGGCCCCGACACGCGCGGGTTTCGCGTGTTGGGTGAGCATGCGAAGCCGGAAGTGTGGGTTGGCTGCAAGAGAAAATCAAGCGCCGAAGGTGCGGCACAGAATGGCGTAGATTTGTTTTAGGGTACGAAATTCATGGAAATTCTGATCGAGGGATCAAAAGCGCGATAATGCATCTGACTTCCGCGATGCAGATTGGTGGAGATAGGGTTATGGCGACATTTCCAGCTTTCCTACGAAACTTCCAAATGTATCCACAGAAGGGCGCGGCATATGAGTTCTTATCGCCTCTTCTGGGACAACTCAAGCAGGTTGATTTTGTTCTCCGCGTGGCAAATCCATTGGCAAATCAGGGGCAAATGGATTCAAATTTGGATGAGTCACTGAAAAATGCCATCCTCGCCCTTGGGGCATCGCCCGTTCATTTACCACTCCCTCCTGGGGTTCCCCAGAAGTTGGATTTTGCCTTCAAGTATGCTGACCAGACCGTAGCGGTTGAAATCGAGAAGGCGAATCGAGAAAAAATTCTCCGTGACATCCTTAAATGTCATATGTATTTTCACTCTTATGCTAACTTCGCAATTGTTGCGCTCCCAAAGAACTATCCCCACTTGCACGGTGTCTGGGATCTCTTCGACTTTGGTAAGCAGAGATTCGATGAGTGCAACACTTACGGCTTCGGCACGGCAGGGAATCTTGGGCGTATCCTTCTTCTGGGTTTTCAACAGTTCGACGCCTCCACCAACGAGCCTCTATCCGTGGAAACACGGCAAAGAATGCGTGCTCACGCATCTGGCAGGTGACATCTTGCATAACTCGCACACCGGAATGCCACTATCACCCTAATCTTGCTGTAAGTTGGACGATTCTATTCTCCTATATCTGCCCAACGTTACGAGATAATTCGATATGTCTCTTTCTGAAGAAGTAAGACGTTCCGATGCTCTTGCCCTCTTGGGTCAGTTATTCGTGACATTAGGGGACGGACCGATTGACTGCACTTTTTTTGATTGCTCTGATGCAGTTTATGCAGAAGTTAAGATTACATCCTGGGATGAACTCTGCTCAGAAGGTTTACTAATAAAGAAAACTGATTCATTTTATGCCCTCACTGCTAACGGATGGAGCGAAGGTCTCATCCGCACTGATGTTGTGTCAACCAGTGCGTTCAGTCAGCGTATCGGCCAATTAGCAAAGTCTCTCAAAGATCAGATTAAGGGTCGGCAGAAGTCCGCGATTATGCCATTTGATGATGTTGTCCGATTTGCCAGCCTTCCTGCGGGTTGGGTATTCAACGCGATAGATTCTCACTTGATCAGTCGAGTGCATGGTAAACGGGACGCATCTTGGTTTGAGGGAGCTCGAGGACGTGTGGTCGAAATTCCAAGGGATTTTGGCCTGATCGAAGTAGATCTATTTGCTGATGTTAGAGCAGAAAACCTCAAGTTAATGGAAACGGTTGAACGAATGGAGGAATTGTATACCGACTATAGATGCGATATTTGTTCAGCACCTTTAACAACTCGCGGATCATGGGAGCATGAATATGGCTCAGAAGAGATCATGGAATACGCATGCGGGATGACGATCGGTGCTCCTTATGGAGATACCCCTTGTACACAAAGCCCTAATTTCCCCAAATTTGAAGATCTAGTGTTGACTACCAAATATGATGGAAACATGTGGTGGTGCTTTGCCCACGCCAAGTCTTGCTCTATTTATCTGAGCAATACTTCTGCTAAGACGGAGGAAGAGGCCAAAGCAGAGATGCATAATCGATATCTGGAACGTGCGAAGCACTGGAAAAGGTGAGCAAATTTATGCCGTCGGCACTGAGACCTACCCACCGCAAGGGCGGGTAGCTGCAAAAATGAATTTGAGCGCCGTAGGTGCGGCGCAAGGGTACCGACCCAATGGCTCGCACGGACGTATGCGTAAGGTCGGCGGTACAATCAATGAAAACAGGTATGCAAACTATGATCTATCTTTTCCTAAGCCATTCCTGGAAAGACAAGGAATTTGTCCGGAAGCTAGACCAATCTCTGCAGTTCCATGGCATACCTACGTTCCTCGATGAAAGAGATATTAAAGTGGGAGATTCGATACCGAGGAAAATCGTTGAGGCAATTGAGAGGAGTTCTCACCTTGTTTATGTTATTTCAACCCACTCTGTTCAATCACCCTGGGTTACCGAAGAATTAGACGTAGCCCAAGTACGGCAAAAGGAGCGAGAGGGGTACAAGATTCTTCCTTTGCGCATTGACGATATTGACGTGCCGGCAGGAGTGCGCCATCTACGATGGGCTGATTTCAGAAACTGGCAGTTGGTAGAAAGATATTTCATGTCTTTGAAAGACCTATTAACCGCCGTTGGTTATAAGTTATTGATTCCTTCAGGAAATGAAACGCATTTTATTCTCAGCGCCGATGCCGATTTTGACAGTGCTCTTAAGAGCACGCTGCTGGCGTATCACATGAGCGATCTCGCAATTGACACAGGGTTGGAATTCTCCCGATTTGATGACGAGTCATTGGAGGCGTCGATGCGTCTGTGCTGGCATCGATTACGGGACGCAAAATATCCCACTTCAATGACTGCCTTTGTGGAGCGATTAAATGAGTTCCGTGACCATGAAAGCGACCGCCTTCGCGAACTCAGGCAACTTTGCCTGGATCTAATCGAGCTTTATGTTTCGAAAAGACCGAGTGGAGCCAATGTGGCAGCGAAAGGGGCGAGGGAAGCGTATATCCTTTTTAGAGAGCTAAATAATAGGGTGTCCCGTATTCTTTTTGCCATTGTGGCAGAGAACCGCAAATTGCTATCGGCAGGTCTCCCAGACCAAAAAATTGTTTAAATAACACTGTCAAATGCCTTGGGTGTTTGTGGGGTTGAGTCTTCATATTCCTCGCACGAGCTTGGGTTAGACTGCGCGGTACCGCTGATAGGTTGAAAAGGGAAAGCTGTGGCCGATGAAGCTCAAGTAAAATGTCTTAAGAAGGATATCTGGGCCTGGAACAAATGGCGGGGCATAAATTGGGCTCGTCGGGGGCTCCGGGTCGATTCGCTCCCGCGCGGTCGCTCGGAAGGACAGAATTATAGATAAATGAAGAGCTTCTCTTGCAGCCTTTTCCACCATGTGCCGCTCACGCGACGCAAAAGAAAAGCCGTTTTCAAGCGCGGGAATTGCAGTGTGCGAAAGCGAACGCTTCCGCAGGCTTCGTTTGTCAAGATGTACTACTTCGCAATGGACTCCCAGAAGAGAGTGCGCTAAGTTAACGCAGCGCCGAGATGCGCAAGGTCTTTGAAAACTTAGCAGATAGCAAATAGCAGCTAGCAATTGGCAAAACCAGGAATCTACGACCCTCTGCTGACTTGGGATTGGGTTTGGGATCGGGTCACCCTTGGGTCCACCCAAGGGTCACGCAAGGGTCACCCAAGCGTCACGCATGGGAGCCCCAGGGGTCGATTTGCGAAAGTGCTTTGTTTGCAACAAGAAGTTGAAAATGGCGGGGTGGGGCTGTAAGAATCGGGTGATCTGGTGATCGGAACCCCAAAAGCTCTAAACCCCAAGCCAATTTGACGTAGGTCGCTCAAATCTACGCCAATCCGGGATGACTTGGAGATGCACCCCTCTGAAGTCCACGCCAACCTGGGATGGATATGGGAGGGGGAGGGGGCCGATGCGATCGCCGACATCGCGCGTGATCGGAAAACCAAAGGCTTACCACTGATTAACACGGATAACACTGATCAGAAATGGGGGCGGGAACGTCTTATTGTTCTGCTCGCTTTCTCCGTCACCAGCGCTTTGGTTCTTTCGCCGATAAATTCTGACGCGGGGGGGCCTGGTTGCCAAGGAAAGACTTGCTCCCCGGTTGTTGTAAGATTTCAAGGAGAGGACCTCACATGGCAGAACCCACGTATGAAGAGATGAAAGCCCGCCTTGCTGAACTGGAGAAGCAGGTTGCCACCAAGCGCACCGGAGCCATGGAGTTCCGCGTGAGCGAAAAAGGCGGGGTCAGCGTCTATGGCCTGGGACGGTTTCCCGTTACGCTCTACTTTGAGCAATGGACCCGTCTGCTGGACCAGGCGGACAATCTCCGCGCCTTTCTGGAAGAAAACAAATCCAAGCTCAAGCTGAAAGAGCCCAAGTAATCGCCGTCATCGCGCGACATCCTACCCCAACAAGCCAAAGTCGGGCTTGTCGGGGGCCCCGACATCGCCGGAATCGCTGATCGGGAAGGCAGAAGATCTCACCACGGATGAACACAGATGACACTGATCGGAAAAGGGAGTGTGATTTTGGGTTCCGATCACCCGATTACCCGATGTCCCGATGACCTGATTCCTACTCCTGCCACTTCCATTCCGCGTATTTCTTGCGCAGCTCCGTCTTGAGCAATTTTCCCGTCGATGTATGCGGCAGGTCGTTGACGAAGACAAAATCGTCCGGCATCTGCCATTTGGCGAACTTTGCGCTCAGGAACTCCCGCAGCTCATCCGCGGTCACCTGCGCGCCATCCTTTAACGCCACCACCGCGAGAGGGCGTTCCTGCCATTTGGGATGCTGCACCGCAACCACGCCCGCTTCGCGCACCGCCGGATGGCTCATGAGCGTATTTTCCAGATCGACGGAGCTGATCCACTCGCCGCCGGATTTGACCAGGTCCTTGCTGCGGTCCACCAGCTTGATGCAGCCGTCAGGATCAATGGTGGCGACGTCGCCGGTGCGGAACCAGCCGTCGGCGGTCCAGCGGTCGCGTGTCTCGGGCGCGTTGTAGTAGCTTCCGGCAACCCATGGGCCGCGGACTTCAAGTTCGCCCATGGTCTGGCCGTCGCACGGCGCATCACCTTTCTCATTGCGAATGCGGACGTCAACAAAGGGCACCGGCCAGCCTTGCTTGGCGCGGAATGCGTACTGCTCGTCTTCCGGCAAAAGCAGCGCTGCGGGCGGCAGACGTGAAGCGGTGGCCTGCGGTGAAGTTTCCGTCATGCCCCAGGAGTGAATGAGATGGAATCCGTGGCGGTCAAGGTTGCGAATCAGGCTCTCCGGCGGCGCGGTGCCTCCGCACAGAATGCGGACGTCACGCGCGGGCTTCCAGTTCGAGCGCTTTTCCAGTGTCTGGAGCACGCCCAGCCAGACCGTGGGCACGGCGCAGGTCACCGTCACGCCTTCACGCTCAATCAGCTCAAGAATGCTCTCCGGATCAAGATGCGGACCGGGAAGCACATACTTTGCGCCCACCATTGCCGCGGTATAGGAAAACCCCCAGCCGTTGGCGTGGAACATGGGCGAGGCCAGCAACACCACGTCATGCTGGGAGATGGCGCAGGAGTCCGCCATGGCCTGTGACATGCTGTGCAGCACCTGCGAACGATGCGAATAGAGCACGCCCTTGGGGCTGCCCGTGGTCCCGGAGGTGTAGCACATGCTGGCGCCATCATTCTCACTGAGCGCGGGAGGTTTGAAGTTGCCGCTGGCACGCTTGAGCCAGTCTTCATAGTCAGCGTAACCGTGTTGCACGGACTGCCCCGGATGCCGCACCACAAAGATGCGTTCAAACTTCACCTTCGCGCAAAATTTTTCCAGCACCGGCAAGAGCACATCGTCCACGATCAGGAAGCGGTCCTGGGCGTGGTTGGCGATCCAGGCGATTTCGTCCGGGTGCAGGCGCAGGTTCAGCGGATGGAGCACGCCACCCGCGGCAGGGATGCCGAAATAACATTCAAGATGGGCGTAATGGTTCCACATCAGCGTGGCTACGCGGTCACCCTTTTTCAACCCGATGGATTGCAGACACTCAGCCAGCCGCAGCGCGCGCTGGTGAAGTTGTCCCCAGGTGTACCGGTGCAATGAACGGTTCGGCAGCCGGGAGACGATCTCAACGTTGGTGGCATATCGCCCCGCGCGCTCCAGCAGCGCCGTGAGCGTGAGCGGATAATCCATCATGGTATGGATGGGAGTAGGCATCTTGGGCATTCTAAATCGCGGCCGGAAGCGAGACGATCATTTAGTGCATTGGCACGGCAGTTGCTTTTGTGAATGGAAGTTTTTCGTCTTCCTGGTCCTTCAGAATCGTTTCCCCCTTGACCAGCCAGGATATGCCGAATGCGAGGATAGCGACGGACTCAAGCCAGAATCTTGGAGAAAATTTTTGAACCAGCGGCTTGATTGGCGGTAGTGCGGCAAGAGCAATAAAGAAGATACAAGCAAGGATGACATATCCACTGACGCGATAGACTGCGTTTCTCTGGAGCTTTTGCCGAGTGGGGCTTTTGTCCGGGGCAGTCATGGTGAACAGCACCAGGGAGAAGTAAGCAAATGTCAGAAACAGCAGTGCCGCAGCCGAAAGATGAACGCCGCCGATGAGCTTATCTCGCGCCGTTGCGCCCACGTCAGGCGTGGCGGGAATGAGCCCTACGCCAATGGCAAAAATAGATGCGAGACGTCCCGCAATTTCGTCCCTCCGGTCATGCCCCCGGTAGGACATAAGGAAAACCCCGGTTGCGCATAAGCTGCCAACAAATACATCTCCCATCACTGTGTAGTAATAGTTGCTGATTGAGCTTTGTATTCCGGGGCCCTGCAAAAGAATCTTTCCCAAAGCCAGCACGAAAGGAAGAGTGGACCCGATAATCCCAATAGCTTTCCGCAAACCGAGATAAGAGATTACAAGGGAGGAGTTTTGAGCGCGGGATTGCTGGAGCATAACGGGCCTCCGATCTTGATATTTCCAGAAAGCCGGTTTCTTCCCGGCGCTGGGCCCATGGATCCCTGTCATTGGAGAGTCAAAGCTCTCCAGGTACGTTGTCTGGGAGAAGATATCACAGGTCAGTCAGGCGTGGCCGTAACCGCTGCTGTCAGCCGCGTCCCCGGAACTGAATGATTTTTCTGCGATCGCGTTTTGACGGTCTGCCGGCAGGCATAGGTTCGAATTGCATGGCTGCTTTGCGCTCCGCAGCGGCTTTCAGACGCGCTTCGCGACTTGCCTCCGTTTCGCGATAGAGCGTTTGCGCCACGGAAGCAGGGCCGCGCACCTCGCTCAGCAACAGGACCTCAACATGGAAGTCGCCGCCCTCATTGGTTACACGCAGCATGTCTCCAATCCGTACTTCGCGAGCAGGTTTTGCGAGTTGCCCGTTGGATTGAATCCTTCCCAGATCGCAGGCCCGGCCGGCCAGGGACCGTGTCTTGAAGAACCTGGCAGCCCAAAGCCACTTGTCTATCCGCACGGAGGTCATGAGCTATTTTCCTACAAGAAGGGGCCCCGGTGACAGCATCGGCGTTATATCGGGCTGTTTCCATCGTCTTACTCAAGCAGAATGCTCACTCGACGCCGTGTGCTCAAAGCGCTTTTCGCGGCCGGCACTGCCACCGCCCTCACCGGTCTCTACACCTGGCGATGGGAGCCTCACTGGCTGGAATTTACCTATCCCGTTCTGCCCGTTCGCGGCCTGCCACCGGCGCTTGAAGGCCGGACGCTGGCCCAGATCACTGACACGCACATAGGGCCGGAAGTGGACGATGGCTATGTCATTGATTCTTTCCGCCGTACGCAGGAGCAGTCGCCGGATTTTGTCGTAGTCACCGGCGACTGGATCAGCTATCGCGACGAGCGCCAGTTTGAGCAACTGCGCCGCAATCTGGCGCATATACCGCATGGACGCCTGGGTACCGTGGGCATTCTTGGCAACCATGACTATGGCCGTGCATGGCGAATGCTGGATGTGGCCGACGAAGTGTCGCGTCTTGCCGGAGAGGCCGGGATTGCCATCCTGCGGAATGAGGCGCATACCTTGGGTGGGCTGCGCTTCATCGGCCTGGATGATTTCTGGGGCCCGCGATTCGATCCGGCGCCGGTGCTTGCGCAGCATGGCGGCAGTGGAGTTTCGGCATCGCCGAACAAGGCTGGTTCGAATGCACCATCGTATGAAGACGTTTCCTCCATTGTGCTCTGTCACAATCCTGATGTGGCCGACCTGCCTGTCTGGGGAAATTATCAGGGCTGGATACTGGCCGGACATACGCACGGAGGCCAGTGCAAACCGCCATTTCTCCCTCCACCGGAACTGCCGGTAAAGAACCGGCGCTATACGTCCGGCAAATTCGCATTGTCCGGCAACCGGCGCATGTACATCAGCCGCGGTGTAGGACACCTGCTGCGTGTGCGCTTCAATGTGCGTCCGGAAATCCCGATCTTCAGGTTGCAGACGGAAACTTAACCCCACTGGATCTTTTTGACCGGCGGTCCCTCAGGTCGCGGCGACTCCAGGATTGTCTTCTCACATTTTTATTCCCGCTTTTCTAAAAAATATTCTTCGCCGGTGACAGGAATAATCAGCCGCTTCTCCAGTTTTGCATGGTGAAAGAACGTCGCCGCTTTTTTGATGGGCGCGTTCATCAGCAAGACGACTTCATACATTTAAGAAATCGAACAAAGGAGAAACTTCCATGAAAATCGCTATGCTCCGCATATTTGCCCTGATGACCCTGGCAACATCCATGTCCTGCTTTGCCGCCACAGACGACTCCAGGCATGATGCTGTACCAAACACCTCCGCCGCCAAACAACAAGAGGGATGCGCCGGCGCTAACGACGCGAAGAAACAGAAGCAAGAGAAGAAGACCCAGGACGGCGATCAGGACGAAAAGGATTATGATCGTGCGCTTCTGGGGATCTATGGATAAAGAATCCTGAGCAGTGAAAGTCCTGGCCTTCTGCCGCCGGTCGCAGTAATGAGAATGTGCTGCCGGCGGTGCATTTCCTCTACCTCCCGATCTCGGCGATGGCGCGCGATCACGGCGATCATCATGAATTCCCCTTTCTCCCTTCTTCCCTCTGCGTCCTGCGTTCCTCCGCGTTTCAAGTTTTTCCGTTCGCCCCTCGTCGTATAATCCTTGCGCCTGCAATGTTTATATTCTGAGGTGGTTCACCATGAGAGCGCTTGCTTTTGCAGTTTTCTCCGCGATCCTTTTTATTTGTCTCTCCATTTCCGCCATGGCACAGACGTTTCGAGGTGGAATCCAGGGGACGGTCACCGATTCCAGCGGCGCTGCCGTGGTCGGGGCAGAAGTTACGGTAAAAAACGTGGATACCGGTCTGGTCCGCACCGTCACCACCAATGACGAAGGTGATTTTCTGGTGACCGAGCTGCCGCTGGGCGCGTACAGCGTAACTGCCAGCAAAGGCGGCTTTGGGACAAAGGTTTTGCATGGTATTAACGTGGCTGTTTCAAGCAACACGCGGGCTGATGTTCAGCTGGTTCCCGGCGAGGTGAAGCAGGAAGTGGTGGTTACCGCGGAAGCGCCCATCATCGATACAACCGGCAACACCATGGGCGGGACGATTCAAGCCAACCAATTGGCGACCCTGCCTGTCAACGGCGGCGACTTTGCCAAGCTGCTCACTCTGGTGCCCGGCTCTGCTTCTGATCCAAATGGAGACAGTGACTCGCCCGGTTCGTTCGGTACGTTCAGCATCAACGGAAATCGTGGCCGCTCCAACAATTATCTTCTGGACGGCACGGACATGAATGACGGCTATCGCAATGATCCGGCCATCAATGAAGCGGGCGTATTTGGCACGCCGGCCACGCTGCTGCCGATCGATGCGCTACAGGAGATCGGCATCCTTTCCAACATGGAGCCTGAATACGGACGCAACGCCGGCGCGGTCGTGAATATCGTCACCAAGTCCGGGACCAACACCATCCACGGCTCAGGGTTTGAGTATTTCCGCAACAACGCGCTCGATGCCCGCAACGCGTTCAACAGCAAGACGGACGCTGCCGGCAACCCCATTCCCCAGGACACGTTCCACAACAATCAGTACGGCGGATCGCTGGGCGGCCCGCTGGTGAAAGACCGCACCTTCTGGTTTGTGGCCTATGAAGGATGGCGCGAAAACGGCGGCCTTCCCGCCACGGCCAGCGTGCCTTCGCAGGCCAGGGTGAACGCGTTCACCGCCGGAGAAGGCGTGATTAATCCTGTGATCGCCAATCTGCTGGCGCGGCATCCATGGAGCATTCCTCTGCCGGCCACCGGCGATACCGGCGCCGACAATGCCACGGTCCAGGTCACCGACCATTTCACCAATCGCGTGGACAGCCTGATTTTCAAGATTGACCAGCGCTTTGGCAGCGGCGAAGGTTCTGACCTTCTGACCGCGCGCTACTTTTATGGCGACAGCGACCAGAGTTTTCCGTTGGCGCTGGGCGGCGGCACTACCGTGCCTGGCTTCAATACCACCACGCCGACCCGCGTGCAGGTGCTCTCACTTTCCTACACGCATCTGCTTTCGCCGAAATTGCTGCTGGAGCTCCGTGGCGGCTGGAACCGCTTCGCCGAGGGCTTTTTCCCGCAGGACCAGGCATTCAACCCTTCATCCATCGGTCTGAATACAGGCGTGACCAACGCGCAGGACTTTGGCCTGCCGCAGATCAGCTTCAGTGACGGCACCAGCGGACTGGGTGGCAACAACTCCATCCCGCGTCACCGCTTTGATACCAACTGGCAGTACTTCACCAATCTTGGCTACAACAGCGGCAAGCACAATTTGAAGTTCGGCTATGAATACCGCCGCACCACGGTCAACCAGTTTTACGATCTCGGTTATCGCGGGCGGCTGAAGTTTCTAACGTTTGAGGATTTTCTTGCCGGAGATATTACCAACGGCGGCAGCCAGTTCGCCGGCAACTCACAACGCACCACGCACCAGAACAACTCCGGCTTTTACGTGCAGGATAACTTCCGCTTGACGCGCAAGCTCACGTTGAATGCCGGTCTGCGCTGGGATTATTTCGGCGTGATTTATGAAGACGGCAACCGCTTCAGTCTTTTCAATACAGGCACGCAGGCGCTGCAACTGGTAGGGCAGGGCGGCGGGCCTTCAAGCCTCTATCCGCGCGACCTCAACAACTTTGCTCCGCGCTTCAGTGCCGCCTATGATCTGCGTGGCAACGGCAATACCGTGGTCCGCGCGGGCTGGGGTCTTTATTATGATGCGTTCTCCCAGGATTTCTTCATCGGCCACTTCCCATTCAACACGTTCAATCCCGGACCGGCCTACAACGGCGTAGGCGCGGCGGCGATCAGCTCGGCCGGCAATGTAGCTTCCACCATTGTTGCCGGCGTACCGATTTTCACCGGCTTTAGCCCCACCACGGATGCGTGGACCGTGGACCCGAAGATCCGCACGCCCTATGTACAGAATTACAACCTGAACATTGAGCAGGCCATGGGCAAAGCCATGGCGCTACAAGTTGGTTACGTGGGCTCGGCCGGGACCAAGCTGTTCCGCTTCCGCGACATCAACCAGCACGATCCTGCAACAGGCGCATTTCCCTTTGCGGCTTTCAACATCGTCAACCAGTTTGAGTCCACTTCAAGCTCGCGCTACAACAGCCTCCAGGTCACCTGGAAGCTGCGCAACTGGCGCGGCCTGAACTCGCAGCTTGCCTGGACCTGGTCACACTCCATTGACAACGCCAGCGACGGTGAAGACTTTGTTCCCAACGCGGCGCAGCCGGACAACAGCCTGAACCCCGGCGCGGAAAAGGGAAATTCAAACTTTGACGGCCGCCATCGGCTGACCTGGATGTTTGGTTACGAATTGCCCAAACCTGGGTTTGCAAAATCGCTCACCAACGGCTGGTCAGTGAATGGATTGCTGCGCCTCTCCAGCGGACAGCCGTATAACCTGAACTCTTTTTCGAACTACAACAACAGCAATGAATTTCTGGAGCGGCCGGACGTTGTAGGTAATCCCTTCACCGGCACCGGGGGCCCCAGCAAGTTGCTGAATCTCTCCGCCTTTGCCGCGCCGTGCGACTGGGACCCGACGGCGGGCGCCTGTGTTCCCGGATCACAGCATTTCGGCAACCTGCGCCGCAATGCTTTCATTGGTCCAGATTTCAAAAACTTTGATTTCTCCCTGGCCAAAGACACAAAGCTGAACGAACGGCTGAACATGCAATTCCGTGCCGACATTTTCAATCTGTTCAATCATCCCAATTTTTCCAATCCCACTCTGCCGAACTTCTTGGTCAATCTGGAGAACAACGGCGCCGTGGCTCCCCTGCCGGGCGATCCTAAATGCGCGCTTTCCAACGGGCCAAACTTCGTCGGCTGTCGCGCTGTAGGTCCAGGCTTCCTGCCTACAACAGCAACGCCGGATGTCGCCATCGGCTATCCGTTCCTGGGCGGCGGCGGTTCACGTGACATTCAGCTGGCGCTGAAGTTTACGTTCTAGATGGCGTATTGCAGAACACGAGGGGGCAGGCTTTGTGGCCGTGCCCCTTTTTTTGCAGTGCGCCCGAAGCACCTTGCTGATCAATAAACATATTTAGTATCAATCTTTTGCGGGTAATTTACCTTAGGGCTAATTTTTTCTTGACAGATATTACAAATCGAAATATAGTTATCGCGATTAGCAATATGACACTCGGTGAAAAATTACGCTACCTCAGGCTGATGGAAGGAAATCTTCGCGGTTACGGCCGCGAACTGACCCAGCAGGAAGTGGTCCGCGCGGTGACTCGCGAGCTGAAGTTGAAGATCAGCCAGAGTTATCTCTCGCAGATTGAAAACGGATCGCGTCCACATCTGACGAACAAGACACGTCTGCTGCTGGCCAAGTTTTTCAACGTCCATCCGGGATACCTGGTAGATGATCCGGAAGGCTTCCACAACGAACTGATGTCCGACGTGAGCGCGCAGGAAGATACGCTCGACCTCTGGCTGATCCAGGGGGCGGAGCGTTTCCGCCGCGACCCGCCGGTGAGCCGCGCCCTGCTGAACCTGGCCAAGCACAAGGATTCCCGCAGCTGCCTGGTGCTGATGGACGCGATTCTGGAGACGCCCGAACTGGCGGAGAAGCTGTTGCACGTGTTGCGTCCGCAACAGCAACAGAAAAATGCACCGGAGATAAGTGAGGCGTAGTTAAGCGAGTAAGGCGGAGCGAGGTAAAGCCATGAACTGGGAACTCTTTTATCTGATCTGTTTCGTCGTTGGGTTCACGTTTACAGCGCTTTCTTTCTTGAGCGGCACGCTGCACTTTCACTTTCACCTGCCGCACGGCCACTTTCATCTGGGCGGACATGCCGGCGGCCACGGCGGGGCGCATCACGGAGGCGGCGCCGCTAAGGGCGGACAGGCAAGCCACGGCGGCCATTTTCCATTTTTCAATCCAATGAGCTTCGCGGTCTTTCTGGCGTGGTTCGGCGGTACCGGATATTTGCTGGTCCATCTGCGCCATATCTGGGCACTGGCTGGCCTGGCCTTGGCGAGTCTCGCCGGACTTGCTGGAGCGGGCGTTGTGTTTTTGTTTGTCGCCAAGTTTCTGATGGCGCGTGATTTCACGCTGGATCCCGCCGACTTTGACATGATCGGCGTGCTGGGAAGAGTAAGCAACACCATCCGCGACACCGGCACAGGCGAGATCATTTTTGAACAGCAGGGTGTTCGCAAGGCCTGCGCTGCCCGCAGTGAATCAGCAGAAGATATCGCGCGCGACGAAGAGGTTGTGGTCACGCGCTATGAACACGGCGTGGCATACGTGCGCCGCTGGAATGAGCTTGCAGAAAAAGCCGGCTTGCTGCCGGAAGAACAAGAGGAGAGAATTCAGTGAAAATCGTCGACTCAGTAGACCCGTCCATATGGATTTTTGTTGGACTTGGTGTTCTGGCTGTCATGTTTGTCTTTGCCATGTTTGCCCGGCTCTACCGCAAGGTGGGGCCGAATGAAGCCCTGATCACGTACGGCTTTCGCGGCACCAAGGTTGTAAAAGGCGGCGGCCGGGTCATTTTCCCGATGATCGAAAATTGCCGGCTCCTGTCTTTGGAATTGATGTCGTTTGACGTGGCGCCGCAGCAGGACCTTTACACCAAGCAGGGTGTTGCGGTCACGGTGGAAGCGGTAGCGCAGATCAAGGTGAAGTCGGATGAGATCTCCATCAAGACGGCATCGGAACAGTTCCTGACAAAAACACCCCAGCAGCGTGAAGGCCTCATCCGCCTGGTGATGGAAGGCCATCTGCGCGGCATCATCGGCCAGCTTACGGTGGAGCAGATTGTGAAAGAGCCGGAGATGGTGGGCGACCGCATGCGCGCCACCTGCGCTTCAGATATGACCAAAATGGGCCTGGAAGTGATCTCTTTCACGATCAAGGAAGTTCGCGACAAGAACGAGTACATCGCCAACATGGGCCGGCCCGATGTTGCCCGCATCAAGCGCGATGCCGATGTTGCCGCTGCCGAAGCCGAGCGCGATACGGCCATCAAGAAGGCGGAAGCGCAGCGCGCCGCGGCCATTGCCCGCGCCCAGGCTGATCAGGAGCGCGTGCTGGCTGAGACACTTTCGCAGGCCAAGCAGGCGGAAGCGCAGCGCGATCTGGAAGTGAAAAAGGCCGCATACCAGGAGCTGGTTAAGAAACAGCAAGCACAGGCCGACAAGGCGTATGAAATCCAGGCCAACATTCAACAGCAGCAGGTAGTCGCGGAGCAAGTGAAAGTGCAGCTGATTGAACGAGAACAGCAGACCAAGGTGCAAGAGGCGGAAATCGCGCGCCACCAGAACGAACTCATTGCCACCGTGCTCAAGCAGGCGGAAATCGAAAAACAGCGCGTGCTCAATATCGCAGAAGGCGAAAAGCAGCGCTTGATCGCCGAAGCCGAGGGCCGCGCGAGCGCTACCCGCATGCAGGGTGAAGCTGAAGCAGACATCATTTTCAAGAAGGGTGAAGCTGAAGCCAAGGCGATGAACATTAAGGCCGAGGCCTACCAGGAATACAACCAGGCCGCAGTGGTGGATAAATTGATCACCGGCTTGCCTGAAGTGGTTCGCGCCATGGCGGCGCCGCTGGCCAATGTGGACAAGATCACCATTGTCTCCACCGGTAACGGGACCACGGCTGGCGCCAGCAAAATCACCGGAGACATGGCGGCAATCGCCGCACAAGTACCGGCGTTGTTTGAAGCCCTTTCCGGCATGAGCATGGCCGAGCTGTTCTCCAAGGTGAAGCAGATTGGTGACAAGTCGCCGAAATCTTCGCCGGAACTTCCAAGTGGTGACGATGCACCCGCCGGCAAGGCCAAAGGCGCAGGCAAGTAAACAAGACCCCGCCGGGGATTTTTCCCGGCGGTTGATCAGCCGGCAGGTTTTGGAGCGCAGCCAGCCTGCCGGAAAGTTCCAGAACGATTTGCAGCGACGGAGAGAGTCATGAAGAAAATTTCACTCGTTGGATTGATCCTGGGAGCATTGTTGGGAGCCATCGCCGCGCTGATGGCAGGTGGCTGGCTCTTCTGGCTGGGAACAGGCCTGGTCATCGGCCTGATGATCGGCTCAGTACAGACGCGAGTCCGCGGCCGCATGCAACGCCGCGATATCAGTGCAGGGAGTCTTCATTCGTAAAGCAGGTTTTTTTTGGGGCAAAGGCAGGGAAGAGGCAAGTCAAAAAAGAAATGATGGTGGAGGAGTTATGGCATTACTAGAGAGAGTTTCAACGTTGATCCGGGCAAATTTGAATGATCTGATCGATAAGGCGGAGAACCCCGAGATACTCATCAAGCAGGTGATTCTCGATATGGAGAACCAGTTGCTTCAGGTGAAAACGCAGGTAGCCATCGCCATTGCCGA
Organism: Terriglobia bacterium; assembly: GCA_020072585.1. GTDB lineage: Bacteria > Acidobacteriota > Terriglobia > Terriglobales > Acidobacteriaceae > Angelobacter. The sequence goes on from JAIQGL010000026.1 coordinate 173,099, forward strand.
TCAGCATCTGCTGGAAAAGAAGCAGAAAGAGAACGAAGAAAAAATTGCTGACTGGAACCGCAAAGCGGAGATGGCCGTGGGCAAGAAGCAAGATGACCTGGCGCGCGCCGCCATTGAACGCTCTCTGCACTACCAGCAGATGACGGAGAACTTCACTCAGCAGGTGGCCGACCAGCAGCTACAGGTGGAGACGCTGAAGAACGCGCTCAACAAGCTACAGCAGAAGCTGGAAGAAGCGCGCTCACGTTGCGACCTTCTGATTGCGCAGCATCGCCGCGCCCGCACGCTGGATAAGGCCGCTGACGCGCAGTCCGCCGTCGCCGGGCCGAACCATGGCGCAACTTTTGACCGCATGCGGCACAAGGTGATGCGCCAGGAAGCCATTGGACAGGCCAAGACGGAACTGCTCTCATCTGAAGCTGCCAGCGTGGAAGACCGCTTTGCGGCGATGGAAAAAGAAGATGAGATCAACCGCATCTTGAGCGAGATAAAGTCCAAGCGGGCTTAAGCAATCGATCGCCCACATTCATCCTGGCGCTGTAGTTCTTTGTCTGGCGCCAGGCTTTGGGGCGGACCACGAATCGAATCGGTATGTAGGGAGGTGCCATGCACGATCCTGAGCATCAACCTAAAGCTGCACTGATCAAGACTCCGGTTGGGCCGGCCGTCACCGCTTTGATCGGCTTGAGTGCGGCCACCGTCTCTTTGCTGGTGTTTGTTTTTGATCTATTGGTAACGCCCGAAATAGACATTGATGATCTGATTGTTTCCTTTGTGGTCTGTGGCATGGGACTCACAACCGGGTTCTTCGTGCTACGCCGTCTGACTCCCCGGCGCGAGCTCCAGTCGCTTTTTGCCGAGTCTGGCGGTGTGTCACTCCTGACAGCACCACGAACTCCGGTCCCATCTCAGGTAAAAGAGGTTCCTCTGGATGCTGGTAAGACTGGGATCGAACACCGTGGGAGAAGTCAGGCAGCTCCAATCATCAGCAGCGATCAGCCGCAGAGCGTCTCCACCTACAAGGGGCGCGACAATTCCGGAGCTCTTGCGTTTGCCACTGCAATTGCTGTCGGCCTCATATTGGGTGGCCGTCTACAAGGCGGGTGGGGATTTCTCGCTCTCGTAATGCCATGTGCGTGGGTGGTAGCTCTCGGCCTGTATTGGACCCGTCAGAGACAAAGCCCCAGCCTTGCGCGTACGGTATCCCGGTGGCCGGCGGAATTGTTGGGGTGATGGCGATGGCCGGAGTGGGATTGGTCATGATGCGTTTTCAATTCCTGCGGGTTTTTCTGGGGCTGGCGATGGGAGCCGGGGGCGCTGTGGCGCTGATCTTGTATCGGGGCCACCAGAGAGAAAACTCGAGTAGCTCTTTTATCCAACTCCATGCCGAAAGCAGCAGCTTCTCACGTACAATGCGAATTGAATGAAGCGGAGCATTGTTGCGGTTTGTTTTCTTTTCATCGTGGCCGTCCGGGCACAGGCGGGCCCCTCTCAGCGTGAGCAGCAGATGTTTGACCTTGTCAATCGCGAGCGCGTAAAAGCCGGCCTGAACCAACTGGAGTGGAATGACCGTCTGGCTTCAGCCGCATTGGACCACTCGCGGCTGCTCGCCGAACATCAGGACCTCTCGCACCAGTTCGCCGGCGAAGCTCCGTTGCAGGAGCGCGTGGGCGCAACCGGCCTGCGCTTCAATTCGGTGGCGGAGAACGTGGCCGAAGCCCCCGATGTGGAGACCGCGCACAAAGGACTGATGCACTCACCGGGCCACCGCGCGAATATTCTCCATCAGGAGTACAACGCGCTCGGCATTTCGATTGTCGAGCACGGCCACCAGCTTTTTGTCACCCAGGACTTCGGGCATACGCTCGTTTCGTACACGGAAAAACAATTTCGTGATGCCGTTGTGACCGGTTTCAACCGGGCCAGACGCGCCCGCAGCTTGCGGCCGATCGACGTAATCATCGATCCGCGGCTCAGGAAGTCCGCCTGCGCCCAGGACATGAACACGGACAAAATGATCCAGGGGTTGCCCGGCGCGGCCAGCCTGCTGGTGTTCTCGTTGTCAGAGCCGGGCACGCTGCCTGAGGATCTGCGCAAGCTTGCGGCGGACAGGACCGTGGAGCGCATGAACATCGGCGTGTGCCTACAGACCGGCGGCAAGAATGGGTTCTCAAAATTCTGGGTGGTAACGGCATTTTTTCGTCAATGAGATTTCTTTCCAGTCTTCTCTCTGTCCTGCTCATGGCCGGTATTTGCATGGCTGAGGCGAAGCCTGCATGGTCCGCGGATGAAAGACAGATCGCCGAAAAGCAGATATTCGACCAGCTCAATCAGGAACGGCAAGGCGCTGGGTTGCCGGCGCTGGAATGGAGCGAGCAAGCAGCACAAGCGGCACGCAACCATGCTCAGGCGATGGTCGAAAATGGGCAACTCTCGCACCAGTTTCCTGGCGAGCGGTCGCTCGCGGAGCGCATTGGCGCCACCGGGGCGCGGTTCACGCTGGCGGCGGAAAATATCGCCCGCACCGGCTATGTTGAAGACGTGCATCCGGCGCTGATGAACTCACGCGGCCACCGCGCGAATATTCTTAGCTCCGCCTATAACGCCGTTGGCATTGGCGTGATGGAGCACCAGAACAAGATCTATGTTGCCCAGGACTTTCTATTCCTTGTCCCCATGTATTCTGAGGAGCAGTTTGGCGCGGTCTTTGCGCAGGCATTCCATCTGGCGAGAAAAAGCAAAGGCCGTAAGGCCCTGGATGCCCGGTCCGATGTTTTGCTACACGACCTTGCATGTGCGACCGAAGGCGATGCCGCGAAGCTGACAGACAAGGTCAGCGATGCCGTGGCGGTGGTGGTATTCAATTCTTCCGATCCCCATCGGCTGCCTGAGGAAATGCTTGGCCGCGCCGCTAATCCTGATTTTCATCGCATGAATTTTGGCGTGTGCTTTCGTCCTGACCAGGAGCATGGATACGCGAATTTCTGGGTGGTGGCGGCGTTTGCGAATTAGCTGCTCTCGTTTATAGCTCTTCCGCTTCTTCCTGAAGCGCTGTCAGCACTTCGTCATCGACATTCCAGTTCTTGAGCACTTTAATCGCAATACCAACGCCAAAGCCGGCACGCAGCAGCGCACGGAAAATTCGTGCTGTGTCTTTTTCATTTGCGGGCTTCTTCAATCGCTTGCGTTTCATGAACGCCCGCGCCAGCTCTTCTTCGTTGACCGTTGAGTAGGCTTCGTCAACCACCTTTTCGATCACGTCGGCGTGCACGCCTTTGACTTTCAGGTCTGTAATCACGCGGCGGCGGCCGAATTTCTCATTGTCGCGGCGAAAGCCGGAGTAGGCGGCCGCGTAATTCGTGTCATTCAGATACTTCTGTTCCTTCAACCGCAGGACGACCATCTCAACCAGCAGGTGGCCGATCTCGCCTTCAGGAACACGCTGGCGCATGAGCCGCTTCAGTTCTGCCACCGTGCGCATTCTGCGCCCCAGCGCTTTGACGGCGTAGTCATAGAGCGAGTTCTCGTCGTCGTAGAGTTTCTTGGGGCGTTTGAAGGGCACGATGAGGAGAAGAATAACAGAAACCAATCAGCCGCGAATGAACGCGAATCAGGGCAGTCCGAGGTTCATCGCTTCGCGCTGCCCCGTCTGCCTAAAGGCCCGCGATTCGCTTGCGAATCGCTAGACGCTGATACGGGCAGTAGGTCAGTTTTCCAAACTGACCTACGCCCTGGCCACAAACTCCCGCGTCTCCGTGGACACCTTGACCTTCTCACCCTCTTTAATAAAAAGAGGCACGCGGATTTCCAGGCCGGTTTCCAGCGTGGCGGGTTTGGTCACGTTGCCGCCGGATGAGTCGCCGCGCACGCCTGGCTCCGTTTGCGCGATCGTCAACTCCACATGCGGAGGCAGTTGCAAGCCGATAGGATTGCCGTTGTACTTGTGCACCTGGATGACAAGGCCTTCGCCGAGAAAATCCTGCGCGTCGCCAATCATCTCTTGTGAGAGGGTGAGAGTCTCAAAGCTCTCCTGGTCCATGAAGTAAAAACCGTCCGCGTCGCTGTACAAGAAAGACGCCGGAACCATTTCCAGGTCGGGTTCCTTGAACTTGTCGCTGGCTTTGAACGTTTTGTCGAAGACGGCGCGGGTGAGCAGATTCCGCATCTTCAGGCGGACCAGGGTCTGGCCGCCACGGGCGGTTGGAGTGTTCACTTCCACGTCAAGGCAGTGGAAGGGCGTGCCGTCCAATTCGAAAAACATTTTGCGCTTGATGTCGATGGCATCGATCAGTGCGGCCATGGGTCCCTTCGGGGCGTGCTGAATGTCGCTCAACCAACGCTTCTAGGATAGCAGGCGGAAATATTGCTCACGCAAAATAGTAGGTCCCACGCGGTGGGAGCGAAACAGATGCGGGGAAAAGTGCCAACAGTCCCGCAAAAGAGTGGTTTGCACGTAAAAGCGTCTAACGTCGTAGAACGCAGAGAGTCTAACCCTCTTGAAGTTTGTTGGCGATGGATTGCGTGCCTTCAGGGGAAAGCAGTGCTCGGCCGCAGCTTTAAAATATTTTTTGCATGCTGGTGGTTTGGGCAAGCGAGGTTCGGCTTTCAAATGGAGCAAGGAAAAACAACACTGGTGCGTACGATTGGCCGCTGGAGCCTGGTCGGACTCATGATCAACCTGGTGATTGGCAGCGGCATCTTCGGGTTGCCCTCACAAGTGGCTGCGCTCACCGGCAGGCAAAGCCCGCTGGTCTTTGTGTTTGCGGCGGCAGGCATTGCCGTCATCGCCGGCTGCATTGCGGAATTAGCGTCGCGTTTCGCCGAAAGCGGCGGGCCTTACCTCTACACGAGGCTGGCCTTTGGCCGGTTCGTTGGCATACAGACGGGCTGGGTGAACTGGCTGTCGCGTGTAGCTGCGACTGCGGCAGGAGCAAATCTGTTTACCGTGTATCTTGCTGAGTTCTGGCCGGCGCTGGAGCACCGCATTGCCGCAGTGTTCACCATGTCAGTCCTGTTGGCCCTGCTTACCGCTTTCAACGTCCGCGGAGTGAAGGTGGGCGCTGGGATGAATAATGTGCTGGCCGTCAGCAAACTGGTTCCGCTGCTGACTTTTATTCTGGTGGGATGCATATTCCTCAGCACCAGCGGATCTCCCGTGGCAAGGGTTCAAGAGCAGCATCCGGCCAATGCCTGGCTGAATGCGATACTTCTGGTGATCTTCGCCTATGTCGGGTTCGAGTCCGCGATGATTCCCGCCGGAGAAGCAAAGAGCCCGGAACGTGATGCCCCCATCGCCATCCTCATCGCCTTCGCTGCCGTCACGCCGATCTACGTGCTGGTGCAGTTCGTGACGGTCCAGACCTTGTCCAATCCGGCACAAACGCAACGCCCACTCGCGGCGGCAGCGCATATTTTCGGCGGGGCCCCGCTGGTCGCGCTGATCGGCCTCGGTGCTTTGCTGTCGGTTCTGGGATATCTCGCCGCGTGTATGATTGCCGGCCCAAGGATACTGTTTGCTCTGGCCGAGCAAAAGGATTTTCCACGCTACTTCGCCGCTGTTCATCCCCGATACAGGACGCCTTTCGTTTCCATCCTCTTCTTCGCCACTCTGGTATGGATACTCGCCTTGATGGGTAACTTCGCATGGAATGCCAGGCTCACGGCCATATCGCGGCTTGTTACCTACGCATTGTCGTGCGCGGCGCTGCCGACACTGCGCCGCAAGAGCACTAAGCAACCACGATTCCATCTTCCCGCGGGGGACCTTCTTGCAGTCATCGGCATAGTCTTTTGTGGAGCGCTCGTCAGCCGCATCGGCAAAGCCGAGATTCTGATTCTATTACTGACGTTGGTGTTCGGTTCGCTGAATTGGCTGATTGTGAGCCGCCATTCCAAGCAAGGCAACGCGGAAGCGAGCAGCGTAACCACGCCGCCGAAAACCACAGCCGCGTAGAGCCTGTTTTGCGAAAGAGGGGATCCGATTCGCCTTGCGAATCGCGGGCCTTTAGGCAGACGTTCATCGCGCCAGCGATGAACAACGTATAAGACAACGAGAGTCGGTTAGGATGAGTTCAATGCCGGATATTTGCATCAGGCCCGTTCAGCTGTCAGATCGCGACCATCTGCTGCGCATGCGCGTGGCCCTGTGGCCCAAGGCTTCCGCCGAGGAACTTGGCCGGGAACTTACACTCATTCTCGAAGGCAAGGCGCCTGTAACATTGCCGCACATCATTCTGGTTGCCGAGACGGGCAATCGAAGCGTAGCCGGTTTTCTGGAAGTCGACTTGCGTTCGCACGCGGACGGCTGCAACCCATCGCGCCCGGTGGGCTATATCGAGGGTTGGTACATTGCTGAGGACCATCGACACAGGGGGATAGGCAGGAAACTTGTGGCCGCGGCAGAAGACTGGGCACGCAGCCAGGGGTGCGTTGAGATCGCGTCCGATACCTGGGTTGACAATGAAGTGTCCCAACGCGTGCATGAGGCGCTGGGCTACGAGGTGGTGGACCGCTGTGTGCACTTCCGTAAGACGTTGTGACATGGTTCAAGCCAAGTCATGCCGTTAAAGTCCGCTGAAGAAATTCTTCCTTACGCCGCAGCCTCCGCGCGCAACGAGGTGAAGCGCATCAAAAACGGGACAGGACAGGCAACTCGTCCCACCGGGATATAATTCCGCCGCAACTTCGCGAAAGAGGTCCCGATGCTTTCATCAACCAATTTCTGGATGGGGTTTGCCGGGCTGATCTATCTTGTGGCCGGCGTTTTCATACTTCGCAAAGAGATCAGCGCGGCCCGCGGCTGGGACAAGCTCATCAGCCTGGGGCCTGTCTTCATCGCCGTTCCGCTCGCGGTATTCGCGCCCGAACATTTCCGCGGCCCCCAGTTTGTCCAGAATATGGTCCCGCGCTGGATGCCGGGGCCGCACTGGTTCTGGGCGTATTTTGTGGGATGCGCGCTGCTGGCGGCAGCTACCAGCCTTACCGTGAGGAAGTGTGTACGCTTGTCGTCCACGCTGCTGGGATTGATGTTCCTTCTATTTGTCTGCATGATTTATCTGCCGTCCGCGCTTAGGCATTCCACCAATCGATTCGCGTGGATCTTCCTGCTAAGAGATCTCAGTTTTTCCGCGGGCGCATGGGCGCTCGCCGGACTGTATAGCCGCACGTCTTCGCCACAAAAATCGAAGCTGCTACAACTGGCGAAATGGAAGATCTTATTTGCGCGCCTCGTTCTGGCGATTGCCGCGATCTTTTATGGCGTACAACATTTTCTTCATCCCAAGTCTGTGCCCGACATTCCTTTGGAAAAGCTGACGCCATCCTGGGTCCCATTCCCCAGCGTATGGGGATACCTTGCCGGAGCGGTCCTGCTGGCCGCTGGAATCGGCCTGGCCCTGAACAAAAAATCCCGGATCGCCGCGACCTCGATTGGCGCATGGATGACCGCCGTTACTTTATTCCTGCATCTGCCTAATCTGGTCCTCGCCGTCATTGGATCAACGCCGCTGATCAATGAAGCGCTAAATTACGTCGCGGACACATTGCTCTACGCCGGAGCAGCACTGGCGCTGGCATCGGCATTACCGCGCGATCCTGATCGCGTGGAGACAAGGTAGCCGGATACGCAAATCGGGGGCCTTCGGAGCTCCCCTCGACTGCGCTTGGGATTTCGCCTGCGGGGTGCCCCTCGATAAGAGCGAAGGTCCTGTCAAGGAAAAACTGTCCCTGGCGATGCGTAAGCATCGTTTTGTTGGCCACCAGAACTCTGTCGACGAAGACACTGGAAAGCACCTGTACTTGAATCACCTATCAGT
>JAIQGL010000054.1 GCA_020072585.1 Terriglobia bacterium
GTGATTCCTACGGCCGCGGACGCAACGCCAAGAGCATCACCGAGTGTGCCCTGGAGGTCCTTCACTCCTTTGCCCGTGAAGAAGTCGTCGATGGTGTCACTCATCTGGTCGCTCCTGGGGTGGCCTACTGCAGGGCAATCAGAATTGGAATCAGTCCTTGTCCCCCCTTGAGAGGTCGCAGTGCTTTACCAATTACCGAGCCGCGAGACTGGAGGGGGTCTGAGGCCCTCATGGCATAACCGAGAGTTGGTGACGTGGTTAGGAGATCGCCCACGTCGATCTCAGAGTATTGCGCGTCCACCTTGCAATAGACCTTGCCGAGTAAGGCGATCACGCACCTGTTGCGCCGCGCCGATTGCCTGTCCAGAACAATGCCCGCTTTGAGCTCGCTCGCGCCGGATATGACTCCCGCGACATGCTTGTCATACGGCTGACGAGTCGGCGTCAGATCGCCGTTGGCATCGATGACCATGACGGTTCCCGGGTCATTCTTTTCAGTGCCGGCGGTGTCGAATTCTTCGGCGCAGTCTCCGCCCGCCAAGCTGACGTCGTGGGCAGTTACGTTGCCACTGCATGTGATTGCAGTTCCGCGCAACGTACCCCCGATGCTGACATCTCTGCCCATCTTGGCGTCACCGCCAAAAGACGACGTTCCTTCTACCCGCAAATCTCCGGACGATGTGCCCGGATTGCCTTGGACGTGCCCGTTCCCGATGAATCGGCCCGCCAAGCCTTCAGTTGCGCTAAAAGAACGGCCCTGAATGGCGGCGCCTTCGCTGCTTTCCCCGCGAACACCGCAGCCACGACCCGTGCTATTGCCAAAGACGCCAGTTGCGTCATCGGTTGTGCCGTGGCCCATGACCCCCTGTTGATCGCTCTGGCCATAGATCCCAGCGTGTTGATTGAACTGGGGGTCCGTGCCTCCGATGAAGCCGAATGCGCGATCGCCAAAGCCAAAGCCTTCAACACCGGGGTTCCCTTCTGCATGAACACCGCTGGTCCCAGCCAAGTTCGTGGCCCTCACTGCGGGGAGGTTGACGTCATTGGAGGTGGCGTTTACAGGATCATCGAAGAAAAGCGGCATTTCGATGGAATTATCCTGGACCCGCCCCCGTTTGCAAAAAGTAAAGAGAATGTCGGGGGAGCCACTCGCGGCTACAAGGAGATCAACCTCCGGGCCATGCGCTTATTGAACCCCGGCGGCGTCCTGGTTACCTCTTCTTGTTCTTACAACCTGTCGGAATCAAAGTTCCTGGAAGTCCTGCGGGATTGTGCAAAAGATTCAGGGTCAACCTGGCGAATCATCGAAAGGAGGGGACAAAGCGTTGACCATCCGGTCCTCCTTTCCTTCCCCGTCGGGCCGCGTTAGCGACCCGCCTTAGCCGCTTCGAGCGGCTCACAATCTAAAGCCCCCGGCTCTGCCGGGGGATACTTACAACTCGCGGCCTGACTTCTCCTCGCTTGATTCTCATTGGGGACACATACCCCGGTGGCAAATTCACGAAGACGGTCCCCAGCCGACCTGGGCTTACAATCGTTCTGGGGCACTTCATGCTTACAGACCAGGAGATCGCTCAGCCTGCAAAGAAATACTCGCTCGAGGGTTTTCTAAAACGGCATCCGTTGTCGGTGAATGCCATTTCACTTTCAGAACTGGAAACCGAATGCCGGGCCTTCGAGGAATGGGAGCCGCGCGAGTCCATGTACCGTGTGTCGACGTTCCTAGTGCGCGAATGGTGGTGCGATCCGGCGAAACTGGTTGACGCCCTCAGCGTGTTGCTCTTGATTTGGAATGGAGCGTTTTACCGATATGGCACTTTTGACGAAGCCGTGGCGGAAAGCTGCTTGCAGGAAAACGGAGCAACGCTCACCGCCTTTCGTGAACGCGAGATTTCGACTTTCTCTGGGGCCGACGAAGCTGACGCGGGAAGACTTTCAACGTCATTTCAGAGGCACTGGCGCGCAAAATCGACGGCGTTGAAAGTCCGGTGTCAGCGGGCAAAGCGCTTCATCTGCTGGCCCCAAATTTCTTTCCGTTGTGGGACCAATACATCGGGCCAGCTTATGACTGTCCGTATGCGGGTGAAGTCGCACGCGTGGCCTACATCGTATTCATGCGGAAAATTCGAAGTGTGGCAATTCAACTGAATGCGGCATTGGCAAGCGACCGAAGCCCACAAAAAGAGTGGCTGTCTCAAAAGCCGCTACTCAAGCGAATTGACGAATACAACTACATGAAATACACCATACCTGCCATGAAGCAGAAAAAAGATCGAGTCAAAGCAAAATAGTGCTGCATGCGAGCCGTTTGCAGATCACATTGAAAGATCGCGTCTTTGTACGCTCATCTCACGGGATCGAATTTCATCTTATGGGGTTATCAGTTTCATTATGGGGGCACCAGTTTCACCTCATGGGGGTCGAGTTTCATCGTATGGTGTACACCCACACCAAGTCTGAGTGCCCGCTCTGCGCTTTAACTGCATCCGGTAGTCGAACCACAATTCCCGCAGATATAGCAAGAGCCGTTTCTCTTTGTCAGAGAGCCGCAGTGAGGGCAAGTCGGTGTGTCGCTCGCTTGTGCTGGCTCGGCAGAAATAATGGGTGTGATGATTGCCGCGTGATTGGTCGCTTGCGACGACAAGGGATGCAACAGGACCATGCCCGCGGGTATCTCTCCACAAAACCGCAAACGCAGCCAGCGGAAGATGTAATCCATCACCGAGCTAGCTTGGCCGATCTCGGGATTTCCGGTCCAGCCCGACGGCTCAAATCGGGTATGGGAAAATTTGTCGCAGAAAAGCTTCAGGGGAACGCCGTGCTGCAGAGCAATGGAGAGAGCCTGGGCGAAGCTGCTGATGAGGCCCGAGACGGTAGAACCTTCCTTCGCCATGGTGATGAAAATCTCGCCGGGCTGGTGGTCCGGATACAGGCCCACCGTAATGTATCCCTCGTGTCCGCCGACACTGAACTTGTGCGTGATTGAGACACGCTCATCCGGTAGGTGGCTTCGGACCGCTCGGGGTGGTGAGTAATTACAGTCGCGATTGCCTGGTAGGGCCGCGATGAGATTACTCCCGCCTTGCGTTCCTCCGGCCAGGTGATCATCGGCCTCTTCGAGCGTCGCATGGCCATTCGCTTCATGGGCCAGCTGCGGCCCTGCTGTGCTTTGCATGTCCACCTCCTCAGTGATGATCATGCGTTTTGAAGAACTTCTCTAACGAGCGGGCCAGTAGCCGGCTGCCAGTACTTGTCTTTCGGCTGCCGTACTCGTATTGCGCCATCCGTACCAACGCCCAAACCAGATTCTTCCAAAGCTCGAACGATCTGTCCCCGCCACTCAAGGTGTTCAAGCGGCGTTTTAAACCCCACCCGTTCCAGGATTCGTCTTAGCCGCCACAGTGCGTCCATCGCAGCTTCGCGGGTCGAAGCCTGCCCCAGCCACTCGTCGACCGTCCTCAACGTCTCGGCCGTGATGCCCGCTAATTCGCGTAAGGCATGAAGTTCTGTATAGAGCTCTTGACCTTCCTGTCTCACGCGGTAAATGGAAAGAAGTCCGAACCAAGCATCTTGTGGAAGGGCGACCGTGGCGTAACACACTCTCGACCGGGCGGCGGCGTCCTCAAGCATGGCGCCGAACTGCGTCAGGCGTTCCTGTGTAAGATCGAGTTCCGCCGTAGTGTTGTGGAGCCGGCTGTGGAGATCTCCGAGATGAGCAGCGGCAGCCGTACAGTCGGCATCCGCGCTATTTTCGAGTCGGCTGACTAACTCGGCAATTTCCGGCCAGCGGGGATACTCGGGGGCATTGGCTCCGTTATGCCCGCTGCCTTCAAACTCGCGGCTTAGGGTCACTAACGCCTTAGCAATTGGTTGCGCGTGACAGATAGACCGAAGGACGCCTTCTTCCCAGATACCAATCGTATAAACCGGCGTTCCATCCGCACGTATATGTCTCAGCACCTGCAAGCCAAATTCCCGGTTCGGCGCCGAAGGCAGTAGCTGAAGATTGTCAGTTGTTGCCATACACTTGTTTCCCCTCGGTGGTAAATGGGTTCATGGCGATCTCGGTAGGTCCTCGTCACGAATCGGATCTACCCGGTGAACGCATGGGCTAAAGCCTCACCCAGCTGATTTAAAGCAATTCCATAGTTACTGTATCCCGTAACCGCAGTGGCGGAAATAGGCACGAGCATTTTCGGGAGTGATGGCGGCGATGGCGTGTCCCACCGCAGGCTCAAGCTGCTCCAGCAGTCGCGCCTTGACGGCACGAAGCAGTTGCTTCAGCTTGGACCAAGCTTGTTCGATGGGATTGAAATCGGGTGAGTAGGGCGGAAGATAAAGCAGTTGTGCACCACGGCTTTCGATCAAAGGGCGCACGCCTTCGACCTTATGCGCGGCCAGGTTATCCAGGATCACCAAGTGGCCAGGCTGGAGGCGGGGAGCCAGCACTTGTTCCAGAAAAGCGCGGAAAACATCTCCATCGGTGGGCGACTCGATCGTCATGCTGGCCAGCACGCCCTGTGTGGTCAAGGCCCCCAGCACTGTTAAAGTGCGCCAATGGCCGGCGGGCACCGCTTCGCAGACCCCGTTCCGGCCCAGGCCCCCAGCCGTAGCGCCGGGTCATTTCTGTTGTCACACCGCTTTCATCGAGAAACACCAGACAATCAGGATCAATAACGCTGACCAGTTCCCACCACGCGGCGCGTCGCCATAAGTTTTCTCCGCTGTCTTGTTCCTGGGCGTGCAGCGTTTTTTTTATGACGTAACCCCAACCGCTGTAACCACAGCCAAACCGACGACTTGCTCAGTCGTACACCGCTGTGGTCCTGAATTCGTTGGCGCAGTTCCGCCAGGGTTACATCCGGTTGTTGCCGCACAGCCACTCGCAACTGCTGCTGCACTTCCGCCGTAACACAACTCACCGGACCATGCTGCTTCTGGATCGGTCTCTCTTTCTTCCCCGTGTGCAACTGCTGTCCCCGGATCTTCTTGCTAAATCCCCAACTGACACCAAACTGCTTTGCCACATCCCGCAGGCTCCCCCGTCCTGCGGCATAGGCCTCTAATAGCTTGCAGCGCAAATCGTCCGAGTAAGCTTTGGGCATCGTTTGGTTTGTACGGAGATCGCCACTCGCAGCTTAACCTGGATTTAAAGTCCAGGGATATAACTACTTTGGAACTGCTTTAGTGGTGTTTAAGTGGTGCCCGACGGTGCCCACAGGTGAAAGCGCAGCCAACACGTCAGCATCGAATTCAGATTCCGTCTGGAAAACGAAACACTGGATCTTTTCACCATCAACTGCTGCCTGTAGCTGGATCGCTACTCCATAGCATTCGGCAAGTCGCGGGAAAGCGTGCCTTTCCGCTTCGTCGATCGCGATGTACACAACATCATCAATACAGTTGCCCCGCCCGGTTGTGGCGACTTCCGAGAAGTAAGCAACAAGGTCGGCGTTTTGAGACGGGTTGCCCTGGTGTTGTGGTCTCTTGAACGGCTTACCCTGAGCCATGTTTCATCCTTTTCGAGCATTCAGTCGACGGTGATTTTGACCGTCTCGCCAAAGGGAGCACGCCGTCTGGAATCGGTGACCCAGAGGACCGGATAGGGAGGAGGACTCGGGTACGAGTTGCAGCACAAATCAGTCAGGTAGAGAAGGCACACAGGCGACATGCTCCTGGCCTCGACCCATTCGAACACTGGGCGGAAGTCCGTTCCGCCGCCGCCCTTGGCTTCAAGCACCACGGGCTCCGATGGCCCGAATTCTTGCGTTCCATTGACGGCCGCATCGCAATAGACAACGTGAATTGCTTCCGGTTGTGCCTGGTCGGAGATAGCGGAAATCTCACCCGCAAATTGCTTCAGTTCTTCGTCTCTGATAGAGCCCGAGGTATCGACGCCGATGACGATTTCTCCGACACCTTCGCGATGGATCGAGGGCAAGTACAACCCAGATGCGACAAAGCGACGGTTCGGAGGTGACCATCGATAGTCAGAAGCCGTCGTTGCGGCAACAAAGTCGCGCAGGATGGCCCGCCAATCCTGCTTCGACTCACAACTCTCCTTGAGAGGCCGGTCCAGATCGGCAGGCTCATGGCCGCAAGCTTTCGAAGATCTGAGGGCTTGCTCAGCCGCAATGCTCCACTCGTGCTGCTGGCGCACAATCTCCGCTTCTGAGGCCGGTTCGCCAGAATCATCGCAGGCGTCCAGCACCTCCCCGAATCCGCCGGGGCGAGCTGGTGCCGGACTCGTATCTTTATTATTGCTGCCAGGCACCGAATCCTTCTGGGAACTTTGACTGGTTCCTGCTGACGACGGCATTGCTTGGGAATGTTGATCTGGTATTCCACCCCCATTGTCAGTAGGTAAAGATGGGGATGGATTCGTGCCGGACCCGCCTGGGCTTGCCTGGGCCGGCGACTGACATTCTCCACCAGACGCATTTCCGTCGTTCTGAAGTAATCGCGCGTAGATTTCCTCGGCGGACAAGCCCGCGAAGCCGGGATCATTCAGCGCACCGGACGGAAGCGCGAGGCCATTGTTTAGAACGATAGGGTTGATTGCAAAATCGGCAGCTTCGTTCCAAAGCCGGGGATCGCGGCTTCCTCTTCGGCAATGGTGTGCAAGAGCGCAGTGCATGACCTCGTGCGCAAGCACGCCCTCAAGCTCTGCCGGCGTCAACGACTCGACAAAGCTGCGGTTGTAGAGAATCAGTTTTCCATTTGTCGCCATGGTTGGAACGTCGCCTGGGACGAGCTTGAGTCTGAGGCAGAGCGAACCGAAGAATGGCTGATTCAGCAAAAGCTGTGTGCGCGCCTTAGTGAGCTTCCGCTCTAGAGGAGTTTGTGGCTTCATACGGTTTCCGACGCGCCTGTTGGTGGAACGCCCATGTAGGCAGCCATGCGAGTGGCGATCTGGGCAGCGGCCTTGGCGGTATCGGAGCGCGCGATTTCGGATTTGCGCAGCTCATTTGGATCCACAATGAGGGACGCCCGGACATCAGCAGCCATGCGTTCCAGTTCCTGATCTCTGGTGATATTGAGTTTGGGGAGTACGTCCACGATTTCCACGATGTTGGTGACCCACGAATCGTAGAGCTTGCGGCCTTTTCCTTCTTCGGTCGCGTTGTACTCCGTCAAGCGGTCAGACATGTGGCGCACAACCTTATATAAGCGTTGCCACAGTTCTCGTGTCCCGACTTGCAGAGATGCTGCAAGGGAGGCTTCGATCTGGCGTTTGATTCGTTGCACGTCCTCGTCTCCCAATGCAACGCGAAAATCGGATGCGTCCGGCAGCGGCTTCACATCGGTGTCGAAAGAGAATTTCGCCCGGAGCTCCTGCGGATACGCCAGGATTAGGGTCCCGTTCTGCTGTCGCATTCCCGGATAGTCGGCGATGTTGAACATCGTTCCAAGCCTGCTGTGCTCCCTGCTCTGGTCCCTAACCAGATCCTCGAAATTCGATACGAAAGAGGTGACGGCTGGCTCAAATCGCGCCCGATGATGACGCATTTTCTCGGCATGCTCCAGGTAGGTTGCCGCGGGGAGAACGCGCGATCCCTCGTCGCTCCAGGGCAGAGTCAGGAAGTAATGGTCCTGCCGGGCCTCACCGGCAATCTTGTTGATCTCCTGGAGTGCCTGTTTCGGAACGAGCAATTTGTTGTAACGGCCCGCGTCTCTTTGGGCATTGTGAAGTTCGGCAATTTGATCCGAAACGTCCGGGTCATACTTGCGGGCCGGCCAGACAGGAATGGAAACCGAGCACAGCATGGCCTTTGAAGGCAGAGAATGGTCTGGCGTGGAAATGGCTGGCATTTCGAACGGCAACAGGGATGGCTGCACGACTGCAGAGGTAGTCACTGCGACAAGCTCCTTTTCGATTGTGATTAGCGGACTAGGCGATCACGTGGTGATTTGCGATGGCCCATTTGGTATAGCCGGCTGTGTTGCGTACGGACGGCTGTTTCAGGGATGCGTCTCGGACACACAGCACGCTGAATTCTGTGGGCATCCGTTCCAGGTACGTACAAACTCGGTCGAAGTTCGTGTCCGATGCGTAGTGGGCGAGAGCGGAGGCAACCGCGTACTGGGCCGCCGCGTTGTCGGGAACGGTTTCCCGGTGTGGATTCAAGAGGATTGCGTCAATGTTTGGCAGGTCGCGGAAGGTGCGAAGGAATGCGGAAAATTCTGTAGCTGCCCCGTCGCCGACGGTTCCGGAGAAAAGTTCATGCTCTATGTCCCGCGCCGGCGCCGATTTTAATATCCGTGAGACGAACTCCCATGAACGCGGCGAGGGGAAGGCGTTGGCGTCGCGATCAAAGGCGCTTAACAAGTCCGGCTTGAAACGAATGAATGCGATCACCTCGGGACAGATGGCCGACTGAATCGCCCATTCGCACCATTCCTGCACGTCGACCTCGAAGTTCAGATGTGTAAAGCGGTTCCGGAGCGGTGTGGGCATGCGAGTCGTCACGGCCCGGTCCGTTTCGCGGTTTCCTGCAGCGATGATCGACCAGCCCTCTGGGAGTGTGTACTCTCCGAGTCTCCGATCCAGAACAAGTTGGTAACAACCCGCCTGAACCATTGCCGACGCCGCATTCAGCTCGTCAAGGAAAAGAATGCCCTCGCCATCTTTCGGTAGAAAGTCAGGTGTCGCCCACTTTGCCGTGTGGTCATCTCCGAGGAATGGCAAGCCACGGAGGTCCACAGGATCCAACAAGAGTGCTCGGATGTCCTTCAGCGGCACTCCCATTGCTTTTGCAAGTTGGCGTACGACGTCCGACTTTCCGATGCCCGGGCCACCCCAAATGAATACGGGTTGGCGTGCAGACACGAGTAGGTTTAGAGCAGCGGCTACTGCCGAGGCTTTCATTAGGGAATTAACCTTTCAGCGTTGAAATGCGAGAACTTGGGGGCGAGCAAAAAGAATTAGAAGCCCGGATCGCCATGCATGGAATTCATCCGCGCGCTTCGTCTTCATTGACGATGCGGACCGATATGAATGAGCACAGCCGTTAACAGGGACCGGTTGCTCATTTCTCGATCCGATAGCGGCTTGCAGGTGCTCCTGTTTCCGCTTCTCGAATAGATCATTTCTTGTGGTGACGCGGATTTTCTGGCTCACGGTTTCTTCCCTGGGGAGCCGCCAATAGATGTGGGGATGTAGTGGTGTTCTCCCGAGAGCACATCCGGCTGTTCTCTCAACTCTGCGTCGTGGTAAACAGGAGCCCCTGCTCCGGGACTACCGCTCGGCGGGTTTTGCGATACGAGGTACAGTGCACCGGCTCTTTCCACATGAACCCCATCTTTTGTGCGTTTTCACGCGCCTGTTGCTTGCCTACGCCGTGATTTGTGCCATTGCATTGGCAATGGCAGTCGGGACCGCGTGCGTTGTAACACTTGGCATTACATCTCCTTGCGCTCATAGTGCTCCGTCGTCACGTCGGGGATGTTCGGTGAGTGCGTGGAACGGTAATGATGGGCTTAAGTGACCGGACCATCGGCATTGTTATGCGGAAGTCCAGTTAGGGAATGGACTGCGACTGGACTTTCGAAATGCCGTAATCAAGCCGCGAATTGCGGAACAGCGGTTGTAGAGGCCTTCGATGAGGCGATTGAGGCCAGCAGTGTCGAACTCGTACCATTCTGCAGGGATTTCTGCGGCAATGCCCCAAATCTGATCAATGTCCATTTCTTCAGCGCGTGTGAGAGCCGGCTCAAACGCATCCCAGCCGGTCACATGCTTGTAGACATAGTTCCGGGCGTAAACACCCCGCAGAGGAGAATCAGGAAAATTCCACTCGCCGGCATTGAAACAATACCCTTGGTCGATGAAGGTCGCCTTGTATGTCGCTCGGCGCTTCGCCTGGCGGCTGAATACTGCCTGACGCCCATCTGCATTGCACGTCCATTTATCGAGCACGATCACGCGGGCGAAATCTTCGAGATTCGTCACTTGCTGCAACAGGCCTTCAGGCAAGTAGTCGAACAGCTGGCCTTCAATCGGATCTGCGGCGTATGCGGATCCCAGGTGTAAGCCTGCTTTGAACGCGGTTCGTAGGCCCGCTATGTCTAGGCGAAGGTCGTCTGTATGTTCTATGAGCCAACCGCAAACCTCTATCGATGCGACGCTGGGGACTGGAAGACCGAGAAGCGCTCCCAGCCGAGTTGCCAACATTTCATTGGCAAGCACCCGGACATGCTGGGGGTTGTTCTGGAACTTCGTGACGTAGTACAGACCATCTGAGGCCCGAAGGAGTTGGGATTGCGATCCCCCACGCAACCTGCGGACATGTTGGATCGCAGAGATGCAAGCGTTCACAAGCACCTCCTGAATTGTTAGAAAAAAGGAAAAGAGTGTTGGCGGGGCTAGCTTGAACTACCAGGAAGAATGAGGATTCGGAATGTCGGTAGCGTTGTAGCTGGGATCAGCTTCGAGGTGGAAGCGCTTCGAGCGTCAGCACAATCTGCTTCAATGTTTCGAGACTGTCCACTTTTTCGAGAGAAACAACTCGAAGCGAATTGAGAATTCTCGTTAGAGGCTCGGGCCCGACTCTCTCCAAGGCTGATTTCAGGCGCTGCAAGCCGCGTTCGGCCGCCTGCATGTGCTCCAAGACCCGCCGTTGGAGCGCCGTATCCTGAATCTGGTTAGGATCCCAGACTCGCGCCACTGACTTTAGCAAGCCCCGATATAGGGCCTGTCCGAGCGGTTCGGCCAGCGCCTCAATCTGTCGGACCAGGGGGCTTTCCTTCGTATTTGCTGCTCCGTTCCGACGATCATCGCGGGCAGGAGCGCTGCTAACCTTGTCCTGGCGGTCCGAACTTGGATTCGAATCGTTGTGCGGCCGTAGCCCTTTTCGCCAGCCATCCGGCGTGGCCCACTCCGGCAATGTGGGAATCTTTTTTGGTCGCTTTCGCTCGTCGATATCAACCCAGACGCCAGTGAAGTAATAAAGATAGCGTCCGAGTCCAAAGCAGGAACAAGCTCGTTTGAATGCCTGTGCTTCTGCGCTCGTACCAGCGTTATCATCATCGGCCCACTCCTCGCCTGTCGCCGAGTGTGAACCGAGACCGAGGACCGTTAGCTCGCAGGTGACAAAAATTTTCGCAACTGTCTTCTGGTCTTTGCCCCGTTGGAAATTTGCGCTGGTGTGAACCGCATATTTCCGCGTCCAGCCGGCTGGAGTCAATAAGGCATTGAGACGGTCGGTGTAGGCCCTCTGATCCGCGTATGGCATCACCTGGCCGCGTCTTTTGTCTTTCGCCGTGTTCGTAACGCGCCATTCAATCACGGAAGAATCGAAGGGCACTGCCAGATCGCCAATAATATGCCTGATGCGATCGTCGCTAAGACGTGAATTGAAACCCAGGTGCTGGCTGGCGAGCGCATCATCTGGGCTGACGTGCGGTGGAGATGCGCTTCCGGCATGTCCATTCGGAGCAGTCATAGGTTTTCCTTTGGGTAGGGAGAAATCTCCGCATTGCGGTTAAAAGACGATTTCGATTGTGCCGGAGGGATGCACGAGATAAAGGTTGAAGTCGATTTCAGCTCCTCCGCCAGCGCGTAGGCTTTCCTGAAATGCGGCGTCGTACGTAGCGTAGTAGCGTTCGGTAAGCGTAGAAAAGTATGGGTTGGATTTGTGGTAGGCAAGCTGCGCCATAGTGCTGTCTCCGTTCTGGCAGTTCACGTCGAACTCAGCACCCACTCAGAAAGGAATATCTTCGTCCGTGATTTCGGCCGCGCTGGCATAAGCGGGTTCATGCTGGTTGCCATTTCGATTGGGCTGATCGTCGCTACTGCTGTTCTCGTGTGATCCGAGCAGGACCAGGTCGCGAGCGATAATCTCTGTCCGATACTTTTTGTTGCCGCTCTCACGGTCCTCCCAACTCGACGTCTGAAGCTTGCCTTCGATGTACAGTTTGGCGCCCTTTTTAACGTACTCACCGACTATCTCCGCCAAACGCTGCCAGGCCACGATGTTGTGCCACTCGGTTCGCTCTTGCCATTCATCGCTTCGATCTTTGTACTTCTCGTTGGTCGCGAGGCTGAATTTGGCAATCGGCGTTCCGCTTGGCGAATATTTCACCTCGGGATCCTTACCGACATTTCCGACGAGGATAACTTTGTTCACGCTCTTAGGCATGTCACAACTCCAATCATCAAAGGATTTGTCCCAAACCGCGAATGCAGCTGAAGGGAAAGTTTAAAAATTGCGCGGGGTTAATTCGCAAGAGATGGGAACGGCTCGAGGCGGCACGAAGGCCAAGGCTCGATTACCTGGGTTATGTCTTTTATCCAGAGGAGAACGCAGGATCAGGCCTTCAGGTGGCGTGCCCCGCTCTGTGAGTCCAGTTCCGCTTCGATCCTTCCGCGGCTCTTTGCGTCGCCGAAGTAGCAAAGGCCCACCAGTTCCTCGCCGCATTGCGAAACAAGTCGCAGTACCTGCTGGTTGGTAATCGAGTGAAATGGGTAAGGTCGTCCGGCGCATATCTTGAAGCGGGCTGATGAATCAGTTGGATCCGGAGGGAACTGGATTTCAATGTGTCGCTTGCGACGCCCAAGTTCCAGCAGCAAGCATGGCATCACAATATTTGAGCAGTACGCGATATCTTCGAGGCTGACTGCGTTCCGTTCCGCCATGTTGCCCTGTAGTGCTGGCACAATGTCGGAAATTAGACGCGCCCTCGCACGCTCACCGCAGGAATCCGGCTGGATGGCGAGGCGCAAAATGTCTTCGCTCAGTAAAGCTAGAAAGTGAGCAAACCCAACGCGAGGGAGGTCCGCAAGCACGTCTTTGGAGTCCGCCAAGAGTTGGTCGCAGTGTTTAAGGATCTCCGCCGCTTTTCTGGCGGGTATGCGCGGGATTCGCTGTTTTGCAGGGACAGAATCTCGATCTTTGCTGCCACGCATTGTGAGCTCCTAATCTTGAACTGAGACTGCCAAAGCGGGCTGATAAGTACGCGGCACATTATAAGCTCAGGCTGTTCCGTTCGTTCGAGGTATGCCGTCGAAGCGCCCTTTTTCTTCGATGGCGGCGCGAATGCCGGTGGGCCGTGTTGCCAACGAGGGCCAACAACAGAGAGGGCAATCCTGCGCAGAAAAGAAATCGTCATTCATTTCGGACTCGCATCAATTCTGGAAATGAATACGAACGATGATGGAGGAGCTGGGCGAATTCAAGAGCTGGCGCGCAGTGAGGGCCGACCGGCGGTTGGCAACCACCGGCGCGCAAAACCACGATCCCGATACCAGTCCATTTGAATGGCGGACGTGCTTTCTTTTGCCAAAGTACTTGCTAAGGTCAGGTGACCTCCGTCTCGGGCGTTCGCACTGCGCAATGTGTCGCGGAGCTACAGCTCAACGCGCAAGGTGACTTATGGGGTATGGCGTCCAGATAAGATGACGCGGCATCGACGTTCCAGTAAGTTGGCGAGGACTTCAGCGTCGTTCGCAGCATCCACAGGATCACGAGACAGGGCGGAACAAAGACACGTTTTGAGCCAGAAAGAAGCTGCCGGGTCGCCAAGCACGGCAGTGATCTCGGGTGGTTCACCCGAATTCGTAGGCTCGACAGGAAGCCTCACGCTGTACCATCTCCAGTATTCAAAGCAGCGTCAGGTGTTGGCATCGTTTCAAGCTTCATAGCAAGCGTTTGCGGCTGCAGCAAATGACAGTGGCGACAGCCTGCGCAGCATACTGCGGCCGTGATCAGAGCGGCTGCATTCTGGAACTCTGCGGGTAACGTCGCGATCTCGCCAGCACGGCTGTAGAACACCGGCGCTACAGTACCTCGATAGGCCGCGTCCTTCCCCCAGAGCTCCATCTCCAGCGTACCTCGCCGTCCGTAAAAAACGATTGAACTTTCAAGCCGTGGTCTTTGACCGGCACCATTAGTCACGAGGTTATGCCGCGTAATGAGCAGATCATACGTGCGCTCGACACGGAGCATCTGGACACGGATTAAGACCGGAGCGACCACCACGGCATGCACACCATTGACTCCGACGCTATCAACCCGCTGCAACCAGCCGAGCGCGGTTCCGTGCTCATGCACAAAGCTCGAATAAGCTCCGAGATCGGCCACGGCGCCGCCGGATTCCACACCGCGGAGAATGTAGCGCTTTGCCAGGTGCTGGTGTTCAATCGAGATCGAGGGCTGGCAGTAGATCCCCGCGCTTCGCAAGCGCTTGAGGGTGAGCGCCGGTAGGCGCAACCCCTGTCTGGCCAGGACCTCTCGTTGGTCCAGGGAGTGTTTCGGAGCTGTCGCAGGTGCGCTCATATTAAACCGTCCTCTTGATCCGGATCGGCTGTCCCAGTGCAGCCCGAATCATTTCTTTAGAACATCCTGCCCAACAGCGATAGAGACGCGGATCGGCTACCGAGATTGCGAGATTGTCGCCGCTCCGATCGTGGCCTTGTTCCGCACACGAGGGGCAGCGCGTCCAATAGTTTCCAGACCGCTTCCGCGCTGGACGAAGGTAATCGAGAATGCGAAACTCGCGCCGGTTGGGATCGAAGGGAGGCAGATCAACCCTCGGTCTAGGCCGGAACTCCTCCGGCATCTCCATGCCCTGAATAAACCTGCGCATGTCGTCCTCGGGGATTTTCTTCAGGCGTTCCAGGTAGCGGAGCTGTGCATTAACGTTGTAATCGGCGCCGTAAAACCAATACCGTTTCCCCGCGCCGCGATGAACTCCTAGTGGACCACGAATGGCGTTCCCGAATTCGCCCGGTCCTAATTGGTCCTGGCGTGGAAACACCTCAATCCCCTCGGCAAGACCAGCAGCGCCCTTCACTGGGACTCGTAGCCGGCGGGCGAGATTGTAGATGTAGATCCGGCACTGCTGTGCCAGCAGCGGCTGGCCCATGAAGATCCACAGGTGACCGCCGCGGCGAGATCTTTCGAGGGCCGACTCAACGCCGTCCTGGCGAAGTTCCCATTGCAGCTTCAGCAGGTCTTCGAGTGCGTTCTCGTAGTCCGCATCAATGGCCACCCACTTGGAGCGCTGTGTTTGGGGGTTCAGAGAATAAAGACCGATTGTAACCAGTCCATTAAGGTGGTTACGGATGATTCCCACGGACAGGCGCCGGTCGCGTTTTGGGCGATAATAATAGTGCTTGCCGTTATCTGCTGGTTTCGTCGATTGCACTGTGTAGGCCAGACGATTGACGAACAGCGCGCTGTACCGTCGAGCGAATTCGAGACCCGCGCCAGCGGTTTCACAGTTTAGGTTGGTTGGTCGTGTAGCCATGTTATAGACCTGCATTGAAACTAGAAGCCATCTCATAAATAGTTTCTCAAGAGAATGAGGATACAGCCGAGTTGGACCATGCCGAGGAAGTTGGCTTCGTGATACTCCCAACGGATAACCAGACGGCGGAAATTATGCAGCCAAGCAAACAGTCTTTCGATCTTCCAGCGTCGGCAGTAGCGGCGCAAGGCACGACCGTCCTGGGTTTTGTGTCGACGATTGGATTTATGGGGCGCGACCATGCGTACGCCGTGTTTCTGTTGCAGGTGGGCATCGAGCGGATCGCTGTCGTAGGCGCGATCTCCGATCAGGACTCCTGGGAGTGGGGCAA
>JAIQGL010000070.1 GCA_020072585.1 Terriglobia bacterium
GAGTGGCCGCCGATCTGAAAGAAGTCTTCATTGACACCCACAGAGCTTATGGCCAGCACCTGTTCCCAGATTTCCGCAATCTTGGCTTCGATTAGATTACGCGGCGCGATGACAACGTGCTCCGCTCTGGGAGGTGCCGGCAGCGCCTTACGGTCGAGCTTGCCGTTCGCAGTCAAGGGCAATACCCTCAGCGTAACGAAGACAGAAGGAACCATGTAGTCAGGAAGCTGTTGTTGCAGAGCATCGCGCAAAGCACTGTCCGTCAGTTCATCCCTTGTTGCTACATAGGCCACCAAGCGTTTGCTTTGGTTTTCGTCCTCATGCATAACAACAGCTGCCTGCAGCACATCGGGATGACGTTCAAGAGCCGCTTCGATTTCTCCCAGCTCAATACGGAAGCCCCTCATCTTAATCTGATGGTCGGTCCGATGGAGATACACGATTTCGCCCCCTGGCAGGCGCCGAACGAGGTCGCCGGTACGGTACAACCGGGCTCCAGCGCGCAACGAGAAAACGTTGGGGACAAAAACCTGGGCGGTTCGCAGCGCATCATGCAAATAACCGCGGCCCACACCGGTTCCACCTACATATAACTCGCCCGGTATTCCTACCGGTACTGGCGCCATCTGCTGATCGAGGATGTAAAGCTGCGTATTCACGATGGGCGTTCCAATCGGCGTATGGACAGAATCCAATGAATTTTTTGCTCGTATGGCGTAGTGAGCCACATCATCTGAGCATTCGGTCGGACCATAAGCGTTCATAATGGGAATGTCAGGATAGTGCTGTAACCAGCGGCGAACCAGTTCTGGGGGCAACGCCTCTCCTGTGAGTAAAAGCCATCGTAGCGTGGAGAAGCGGGGCACAGGCATTCTCGCGCTCTCTATCTCTTCAAGTGCAGCACGAAGCAATGATGGAACGATCTCAAGGATGGTGACCTGTTGAGCAATTACGTTGTCGAATAGCTCTTTTGGATCGGCGACAACCGAGTCAGGAAAGATTGATGTCCGCGCACCCGTAACCAGCGGTGCCAAGAACTGCCAGACAGAGATATCAAAACACTGCGAAGCAGTCTGGGCAATTACATCTGAGGCCTGTAAGCCAAGGTCCTTAACTTTTGCACACAGATGATTCAGCATTCCAAGCTGCTCAATCATTGCCCCTTTAGGAATACCGGTAGAGCCGGAAGTATAGATCACGTAAGCGGCATTGGCAGCGGTAGTTGTTGAAACCGGATCTGAATCCTGCGTTGCCAACTTCCTTCTCTCTTCAATGTGGAAAAAGACAGGCCGCAACGCTTCGCTTTGCGCCTGAGTTAACGCTTCAAGCTCACGCACCTTGTCAACTGAACCGATCACATGGGTTGTACGGCTCTGCTCCAGCAATTGCATCTGCCGCTGGACAGGATGCTTTGGATCCATTGGCAAATAGGCGCCGCCCGCTTTAAAAACCGCCAGCATGCAAATCAGAAAATCGATTCCCCTGTCCATAAGCAGGGCCACAACAGTCTCTGGCCCCGCTCCGCTCTCTCTGAGATAGAAGGCAAGCTGGTTCGCCTGAGCATTCAATTCACGATATGTGACCTGCTCCAGGCCGCAGACCGCTGCCACTGCTTCAGGCGTTTGTTTTGCGTGCCTTTCAAAAATGTGATGGAAAGCAGCTTCTGGCAATTCGTGAGCAGTATTGTTCCAGCCATAGACAAGCTCCTGGCGCTCTTGCTCCGCCAAAAGCGGCAGCATTGAAATCGGTTGAGCCGGTTTCGTGAGCAGCGCCTGCAAAAGCACGCGATAGTGCCCCAGCATGCGGTCAATCGTGGACGATTCAAAGAGATCAGTGTTGTATTCCAAGTTCCATTATTCGCAGTCTGGCCTCTCCCAGACGTAATTCCGATGAAGGCAGATTCTGTAAAGCAAACATCACCTGAAAAAGCGGAGAGCGACTGAGGTCGCGCTGGGGCGCCAGCTCATCTACCAGCTTCTCAAATGGCAAGTCCTGGTGAGCATAGGCTTCGAGTGTAGTCTCTCTTATCTGCGGCATAAGGCCAGCGAAACTCACATCGTCAGCAAATTCTGTTTTCATGACCAGCGTGTTCACGAAACAGCCAATCAGACCTTCCGTCTCGATGCGCGTTCGTCCCGCGATCGGCGTTCCCACCAGTATGTCGTCCTGTCCGGTATAGCGATAGAGCAGAGCCTGAAATGCCGCCAGCAATGTCATAAATACTGTGACACCCTGCTCGCGTGCGAAAAATTTCAATGCGGCTGCTACATCGGCATCCAGCGATGCGTCGAGCTGCGCTCCGTTCGTTGTTTGCACCGGAGGTCTTGGCCGGTCTGTGGGCAATTCCAGTGCTGGAGACGCGCCTTGCAAATGCTGTCTCCAGTATGCAACCTGATTTTCCAGAATTGCGCCGCTGAGCCACTTTCTCTGCCACACGCTGAAGTCGGCATACTGGATTGGCAGGCTCGGCATCAGGCATGGCCGGCCGTTTGCAAATGCCTCGTAATAGGTGGAGAGTTCGCGCACCAGTATTCCCAACGACCAGCCGTCAGAAGCGATGTGATGCAGCGTCAGCAACAGGACATGCTTGTTCCTGCCACAGGTAAGCAAAGTGGCCCTGAACATAGGCGGGCGCCGCAGATCAAATGGCTGCTGAGCTTCTTCTTCGGCCAGCCGCAGGATCTCAGCTTCCTGTTCCATGGAGCCTGTAGTGCTGAGATCGCATTGCCTAAGCTGCAACTGTACGCCCTCTTCTATTAGCTGCTGCGGTTTACCTTCGACCTCTATAAACGAGGTGCGAAGCACTTCATGTCGCCGCACAATTTCCTGCAGGCTTCTTTCCAGGGCTTCTTTGTCTAACGCGCCCTCGATGAGGATTGCGCCGGGAACATTATAAGAAATATCGGCAGGCGTGAGCTGATTCAGAAACCACAGGCGCTGCTGAGCAAAAGAGAGCGGCAGATCATGGTCGCGTGGCGCGCGCTGCATGGCCAGCGAGACAGAAGAGCGGGTACTCTCGGGGTCGCGGCCATGAAGCAGGTCTTCAACGACGCGAGAAAAAGAAGCGATGGTCGGCGATTCAAACAGCCGGCGCACCGGAACATCCACCTCGAATGCATCTCTGATGCGGGCGATCACGAGTGTGGCCAGCAAGGAATGGCCGCCGGCAGCGAAAAAATTCGTGCGCGCCCCGATGTTCTCTACCTTGAGAACATCTTCCCATATCTGAGAAACCAGGTCCGCGACGGGGGAAGCGGCCCCGGCGTATGAGTTTTCCGCCAGCAGATGATCCTGTTGCACCGCCGGGAGATTGTCACGATCGAGCTTTCCATTGGGCGATAGCGGCAGTTTCTCCAATTGAATGAAGGCCACGGGCACCATGTACTCCGGCAGCCTCTCCGCCAGATACGAACGCAGGTCATCAGAGTTTATGATATGGCGGCCTTCCAGTCGGGCGCTGCTCACCGTCGTGTAATAGGCGACCAGGCGATTGTCACCGGGAGTATCTTCGCGCGCAATCACCACACATTGGGCGACTGCCGGGTGCTGCGAAAGCCGCGCCTCGATCTCTCGCATTTGGATCCGGAAGCCCCGGAGTGTCACCTGGAAATCGTTGCGCCCGACATAGTCAATTCGTCCATCGCCAAGCCAGCGCGCAAGATCGCCGGTTCGGTACATGCGCGCTCCGGGTTCGCGGGAGAAGGGATCGCTCAGAAAGCGTTGGGCGGTCAAACCGGGCCTGTTAAAATATCCGCGCGCCAGGCCAATGCCACCGATATGGATTTCACCTGTCACGCCGACCGGCACGGGTTCGCCTTGCCCGCCAAGGATGTAGATGCGGGTATTGTCTATCGGGCGGCCAATGGAAGGCACTGCCTCAGAGCGCTCGGCGGCCCCAGAAGTTGCGACGACCGTTGACTCGGTGGGACCGTAGTTGTTGATGACACGCACTTGCGATTCCGGCGATGGAAGACGGTTCAAACGATCACCGCCAACGAGCAGCGTGCGCAGTTTTGGAGCTACCATTCCCTGAACAAAAGCCAGATCTGCGATCGCAGTGGGCAAGAGGCTAAGCTCATGATCCTGATCTTTCCACCAGGCAAGCAACGCTTCCGGGTCGCGAGCTGCCGAGGGCGGGAAAACCAGAACTCCACCCGCGCAAAGTGGCGGCCAGATCTCCCAGGCAGAGGCGTCAAATCCAAATCCTGCAAGGCAAGACTGCAACTGCCCGCTTTGCAGCCTGAAGGTCCTGCAGTGCCAGGTGATCAGATTCATGAGGCTGCGGTGTTCAATCGCGACGCCTTCAGGAGTGCCGGTCGAGCCGGAGGTATAGATCACATAGGCAAGATGCCGCGAGTTGACTCCGATGGCGGCGCTATCAGGATTGGTCCGCGGCTGGTGGCTCCATAGAGCGTCATTGCCCATATCCACCACACGCAAGCCGGGCTTTATCCGGGGAAAGAGCTTTTGCAGGTTGCCCTGGGTCAGCAGCACTGCGGGATCGGAGTCTTCCAGCATGAATTGAAGAAGCTCAGGCGGATAGCTGGGATCGAGAGGCACATAGGCCGCGCCGGCTTTCAGGACCGCGAGCAAAGCAACGCACATCTTCGGCCTGGGTTCCAGGCAGATTCCGACCCGGCTGTCTGGTTTGACGCCCAACGCTCTCAAGTAATGCGCCAGCCCGTTGGCCTGGAGATTGAGCGCCCGATAGCTAAGAGAAACCTTCCGGAAGATTACCGCTGTGGCATTCGGCCGCTTGTGCACCTGTTCTTCGAACAATTCATGAACGCTAATATGCATGGGGACTTCGGCTTGTGTCTCATTCCACTCATAGAGAAGCTGCCTGAGTTCGGCAGCATCGAGGAGAGGCAGCAAATCAACAGCTATTCCAGGCTCAGTCACAACAGCACTCAGAATGGAGTGATAGTGTCTGAGCATCCGGTGAATTGTGCTGGCATCAAAAAGATCGGTCTTGTATTCCAGTAAAACTTGGAGCTCTCCATTTGTTTCATCCAGGGAGAGCGACCAATCGAACTTGGCAGTTCCACTTTCGAAATCCAGAGAGCGCAGCCTTGCCTGTCCCAACTCCAACTCTGGGAACGGCACATTCTGCAGCGCAAACATCACCTGGAACAGCGGCGTGCTCCCCAGGTCCCGCTGCGGCGCCAGCTCTTCCACCAGCTTCTCAAACGGCACATCCTGGTGCGCA
>JAIQGL010000071.1 GCA_020072585.1 Terriglobia bacterium
CCTGGCGCTCTTGCTCCGCCAAAAGCGGCAGCATTGAAATCGGTTGAGCCGGTTTCGTGAGCAGCGCCTGCAAAAGCACGCGATAGTGCCCCAGCATGCGGTCAATCGTGGACGATTCAAAGAGATCAGTGTTGTATTCCAGGTGTCCCTGGATCCGGCCAGAATCCACTTCGCTTTGCACCAGTTCAAGCTCGAAGTTGGCCTGGCGTGTGCCAAGTTCCATTATTCGCAGTCTGGCCTCTCCCAGACGTAATTCTGATGAAGGCAGATTCTGTAAAGCAAACATCACCTGAAAGAGCGGAGAGCGACTGAGGTCGCGCTGGGGCGCCAGCTCATCTACCAGCTTCTCAAATGGCAAGTCCTGGTGAGCATAGGCTTCCAGTGTAGTCTCTTTTATCTGCGGCATAAGGCCGGCGAAACTCACATCATCAGCAAATTCTGTTTTCATGACCAGCGTGTTCACGAAACAGCCAATCAGACCCTCCGTCTCGATGCGCGTTCGTCCCGCGATCGGCGTTCCCACCAGTATGTCGTCCTGTCCGGTATAGCGATAGAGCAGAGACTGAAATGCCGCCAGCAATGTCATAAATACTGTGACACCCTGCTCGCGCGCGAAAACTTTCAATGCTGCTGCTACATCGGCACCCAGCGATGCGTCGAGCTGCGCTCCGTTCGTTGTTTGCACCGGAGGTCTTGGCCGGTCTGTGGGCAATTCCAGTGCTGGAGGCGCGCCTTGTAACTGCTGCTTCCAATACGCAACCTGATTTTCCAGAATTGCGCCGCTGAGCCACTTTCTCTGCCACACACTGAAGTCGGCATACTGGATTGGCAGGCTCGGCATCAGGCATGGCCGGCCGTTTGCAAATGCCTCGTAATAGGTGGAGAGTTCGCGCACCAATATTCCCAACGACCAGCCGTCAGAAGCGATGTGATGCAAGGTCAGCAATAGAACATGATTTTCTTCACCGCAGCGCAGCAAGCTGGCCCGGAACATGGGGGCATGCCCCAAATCAAACGGCTGCTGTGCCTCTTCTTCGGCTAAACGCAGGACCTCAGCCTCTCTCTGCTCTGCTGCAACAGAAATAAGACTGATGTGCTTTAGCTGCAGCTGCAAAGAATCCTCAACCACCTGCCTTGGTTCTCCCTCAATCTCAATGAACGCGGTGCGCAGGACCTCATGCCTCTGCATAATCTCTTGCAGGCTTTTCTCCAGGGCATTAACATCCAGCGGGCCCTCAATCTGTACAGCGCCCGGCACATTGTAGGACGTGTCTCCGGGTGTTAACTGATTCAGGAACCAGAGCCGCTGCTGCGCGAACGACAAGGGCAGATATCCGCGGCGTGCCACCTGCTCCAGTTCGGGTACAGGAGTTGCGTGCTCTTCGCCTGACTTCTTTGCCTGCATCGCGGCCTCAATTACCTGAGACAGAGACGCAATTGTGGGCGATTCAAACAGACGCCGCAATGGAACATCTACTTTGAACACATCTCTGATGCGCGCGGTAACGCGCGTTACCAGCAGAGAGTGTCCACCCAAAGCAAAAAAATTCGCCTGCGCGCCGATCTTTTTCAGCCCAAGAACATCTTCCCAGATGCGCGCCAGGAGTTCTTCAATTGGCGATGTAGGCGCTACATATACGTTTTCAGCGAGAATGTGTTCGGCCGAGATCGCCGGCAAGCGGCGCCGATCAAGTTTGCCATTCGGAGACAACGGAAGTTCCGCCAACTGGATATACACCGCAGGCACCATATATTCCGGCATTTTCTCTGCCAGATACTTCCGCAGATGTGCCTGCGATGGAATCTGGCCTTCATTCGACACCAAGTAAGCAGCCAAACGTTTTTCTCCTGCCGCATCCTGGTTGAGCACAACGGCTGCATCTTTAATTTTCGGGTGTTGCCGCAAAGCTGTTTCAATTTCTCCCAGCTCGATCCGATTTCCGCGCAGCTTGACCTGCTCATCGCGGCGACCGATGTATTCAAGCGAGCCATTCGGCCTCCAGCGCGCCCAATCGCCTGTGCGATACAAACGGCTGCCAGCCTCACTGCTGAGTGGATCCGGCACAAATTTCTCCGCGGTCAATTCGCTGCGATGCCAATATCCACGGGCCAGGCCGACTCCGCCCAGATACAACTCTCCAGCCACTCCTGTGGGCGACAAATTCATCTGCTCATCCAGTACATATGTCTGGATATTGGATATCGGCCGTCCAATCGGAACCCCATTGTCAGACGGCTGGCAGTGCCAGTACGTCACATCGATTGACGCTTCCGTGGGGCCGTAAAGATTGTGCAACTCGGCTGGAACCTGTTCGAGACATTTCTTCGCCACATCGGGGCCAAGGGCCTCTCCGCTGCAAATAATGCGCCGCAGGCTTCCGCAATGTTCAACTGCGCCAGACTCCAAAAACACCTTGAGCATGGATGGCACAAAATGCAGGGTAGTGACACTGCATTTTTGTATTGTCTCTCCCAGATATTCAGGGTCCTGATGTCCGCCAGGGCGCGCCACCACTAAACCTGCGCCCACGGCCAATGGCCAGAAGAATTCCCACACAGACACGTCAAAGCTGAATGGGGTCTTTTGCAACACGCGGTCACTTTCATCAAGGCCGTACATGTGCTGCATCCACAACAGGCGGTTCCGCAGCCCCTTGTGAACATTCATCGCGCCTTTCGGACGTCCCGTTGATCCCGAGGTATAAATCACATAAACAAGATTTTCAGGATCCATGGCGATCCCGGGATTGCCTGCGCTTTCTTTACTGATGCGCGGCCATTCCGCGTCCACCACCACTACTTTGCCGGTTGCAGAGGCCACGGCCCTGGCGCAGTTGGCCTGGCTTAAAATCACGGGCGCTTCCGCATCTTCCAGCATAAAGGCGATGCGCTCCGCAGGATAATCAGGGTCTACGGGCACATACGCGCCTCCGGCTTTTACTACCGCCATCAGGCTGATGACCAATTCCAGATTGCGCTCCATACAAACCGCTACTCGTACTTCTGGGCCAACACCCATTTTTCGCAAGTAATGCGCCAGTTGATTCGCGCGTTTATTCAGCTCAGAGTAGCTAAGCCGTTCTGGTCCAAACTCGACGGCAAGCGCCGCGGGAGCTGCAACGGCGCGATCTTCAAACATTTCATGTATCCAGCGCGTGCCAGACCATGTATGCGCGGTATCGTTCCACTCAACCGCCAGTTGCCTGCGTTCGGCTTCGTCCAACAGTGGTATCAGATCAAGCGTTGCTTCAGGTTCAGACACAATAGCGGCCAAAATGGAACGATAGTGTCTGAGCATCCGCTGAATTGTGCTTGCATCAAAAAGTTCTGTCTTGTACTCCAGTGAACCGAAAAGCTCTCCGTTGGTTTCATCCAGGAAGAGCGTCCAATCAAATTTGGCAGTTCCACTTTCGAAATCCAGAGAGCGCAACCTTGCCTGTCCCAACTCCAACTCTGGGAACGGCACATTCTGCAGCGCAAACATCACCTGGAACAGCGGCGTGCTCCCCAGGTCCCGCTGCGGCGCCAGCTCTTCCACCAGCTTCTCAAACGGCACATCCTGGTGCGCAAATCCGATCAGCCCTTCCAATTCTGATCGTGTCCTGCCCGCCACTGGTGACCCAACAAAAATCTCCTTCTGCCCGCTGTACCGGTATAACAGCGTCTGGAAGCCAGCCAGTAGCACCATATATAAGGTTGCGCCTTTTGCCTGGGCCAGAGCCTTTAATCCATCCACCAGTTCCCTCTCCAGCCGAACCGGCTCATGCGCCCCTTCAATCCCGGCCACTGCCGGCCTCGGACGGTCTGTTGGCAGTTCCAGCCCTGGCGGCGCTCCTCCAAGCTGTTTGCGCCAGTATCCAAGCTGCTGCTCCAGCACTTCTCCTGTCATCCACTGCCTCTGCCATACGCTGAAATCGGCATACTGGACTTCCAGTTCGCCTAACGGAGAAGGCTGTCCTGCCAAATAGCTTTCATACAGAACTGCTATCTCCCGCAGCAGAATCCCCAGCGACCATCCGTCTGACACAATATGGTGCATCGTTAGCACCAACACATGATCCTGCTCGCTGCATTTCAGCAACACCGTCCGCAATAATGGGCACCGGGTTAAATCAAATGCTCGTTGTGCCTCTTCGCGTGCCTGCCGTTCGATCTCGCGCTCCAGCTCTTCTCCAGCCAGCCCGCTCAGGTCCACCTGCTCCAGCTTGAGCCTTCCTGCATTTTCGATAATCTGCCTGGGTTCGCCTTGTACGGCCTCAAACCGTGTCCGCAGAGATTCATGCCGCCTGACGATCTCTCCAAAGCTCCTCTCCAATATTTGCGCGTCCAGTGTTCCTTCAATTCGCACGGCCCCCGGAATGTTATAGGAGGTATCTCCGGGCTGTAGTTGCTCTAAAAACCACAACCGCTGCTGTGCGAATGAAAGCGGAAGCGGCTCATCACGCTTTACGTGATCAATATGAGTGAGTGTTGGCCGCGCTCCCATCCACTTGGCTTCTTCAATGCGAGCAGCTAGAGCTGCAACTGTAGGCGACTCAAACAAGCTTCTTACGGGTAGCTCAACGCCAAGGGCCTGCCTGATGCGGGAGACCACCCGCGTCGCCAAAAGCGAATGCCCGCCAATGGCAAAGAAGTCCTGGTCTACGCCGACCTGTTTTAGATCCAGGACCTGCCCCCAAACCTGAGCGACCAGCTCTTCAACCTGTGTCCGCGGAGCAGCGTGGCTTTCCTGAAGTATTTCGTCGACCGCCAGCGGGAGTGCCAGAAGAGCGTGACGATCAATCTTGGCGCTTGGGGTCAGAGGCAGTGCGTCCAGCATGATGAATAGCGCGGGAACCATGTAGCTTGGCAGCCGCTGTTTAAGGGCTTCACGCAGCTCGATCGTGCTCACCTTCCGGCTTGGAACTACGTACGCCGCCAGAATGGTCTCGCCTGATTTACGCTTTCGAGCCAGTACTACCGCCTGGTTAACAGCCGGATGCTCCCCTAAAGTGGTCTCAATTTCTCCCAGTTCAATTCTGTATCCGCGGATCTTGATCTGTTCGTCAGCACGGCCCATGAATTCCAGATTGCCATCAGCCCGCCACCGTGTCAGATCGCCGGTGCGATATAAACGCTCTCCGTTGCTTCCATTGAACGGGTCCGGCACAAACCGTTCTGCGGTAAGCTCAGGCCGGTCAAGATAGCCCCGGGCAACACCAACGCCGCCGATGTATAGCTCACCTTTGCCTCCAACCGGCACCAGTTCCATTGCATCATCCAGAACATACAGCTGAGTATTCGCAATGGGTTGGCCAATAGGCA
>JAIQGL010000027.1 GCA_020072585.1 Terriglobia bacterium
ACATCGTCGCCCGGAAACTTGTAGCTCTTCAACAGCTCGCGCACTTCCAGCTCCACCAGGTCCAGCAGCTCCGGATCGTCCACTGCATCGCACTTGTTCAATGCCACCACGATGCAGGGCACGCCTACCTGGCGGGCCAGCAGCACGTGTTCGCGCGTCTGCGGCATCGGACCATCGGTGGCCGCTACCACCAGGATGGCGCCATCCATCTGCGCCGCGCCGGTGATCATGTTCTTGATGTAGTCGGCGTGACCGGGGCAATCCACGTGTGCATAGTGCCGGTTCGGCGTCTCGTACTCCACGTGCGCCGTCGCGATCGTAATGCCGCGCTCGCGCTCTTCCGGCGCGTTGTCAATCGAATCAAACGAACGGAACTTGATCTTCGGGTTGTGCTTGGACAACACCTTGGTGATCGCCGCCGTCAACGTCGTCTTCCCATGGTCAATATGACCAATCGTCCCTACGTTTACGTGCGGCTTGCTGCGATCAAATTTTTCCTTTGCCATTGCCTCTCCTCAAGCTGCGTCAGTAATGTCCTGTTCAGTAATACTGATAAATCTTCTGGTACTTCTGGCGGACTTTCGTCTCTACTTTTTCAATCCGTTCCAGATAAAACTCGCGCATCAGCGCCTGGTCTGAAACCGTAAGCGACTCATACAACCGCTTGGCTGTCGTGCCTGACTTTGCCAGCGTACTGTCCACGGTTTCCAGAAGTCCCAGATCCAAAATCTTTTCAAATTCACGTACCGGTATGGAGCGGCTTTGCAGCTTACCGTAAAACTTATCCAGTGCTGCCGAATTAAAAACGCGCTCCAACGCGCTCTTCAGTTGCTCAAACTCTGCGGCCTTTGTGATCGCAATCTGTGCCTGCTGGTACGCCATGTCCTCACTTCTTTGCGAAAACCGGGTTGGGGCTCCTTCGCCTTGGCTCAGGATTTCGCCTGCCGTCTCCCGCTTCGCTCACGCCTGCAAGATAAGCTCAATCTGGAGCGGGAGACGGGAATCGAACCCGCGACCAACAGCTTGGAAGGCTGTGACTCTACCACTGAGTTACTCCCGCCTGCTTATTAACATCTCCCACTGCTTGTTACTGCGATTCCTTCTGCGCTCTTATCCGCTCAGCATTCCAATGCAGCACCGTTCGCACCGCAAAAAACGCCAGCAAAGCGAATGTCAAACCTCTAATGCTGACCTGCCCGCTGCCCACCGAAACAGCGCTGTCGTCCATCATCAGCCAGACCAGAAGCGCAAGAACCGCGTACAACGCCATGGCTATAAAAAATCTTTTTCGCTGGTCCATCTGAATCTCAAACCAAGATCTACATCAGCCTTGCTTAAAACTCTGGAGCTGATGACCGGTACTACAAACAAAAGCCTGAACCGGTGACCTCTTTTCTCCCGGTTGCGACGACGCTTTCGCTGTCGCAACCCTTACCAAGGGAGCCTTGCTCTGCCGACTGCTACATCAGCACTTCTAAACTCTGGAGCTGATGACCGGGATTGAACCGGTGACCTCTCCCTTACCAAGGGAGTGCTCTACCAACTGAGCTACATCAGCTCGAAACATCCTCAAGAGCCAACGTTTTCAGATCCCTCACTCTGCTCGGGATTTCGGCTGAAGGCTCCCGCTTCGCTCACGCCTTCAGAACGCCTCAACATCAGCTCAAAAACAATCTGGTGCACAGGGGAGGATTCGAACCTCCGTAGCTCCGAAGAGCGGCAGATTTACAGTCTGCTACCATTAACCACTCGGTCACCTGTGCATTTGAACCGAGCCTGCTTCGCGTGCGCCGAATCCACTCGCGAGGCTCTTTACTCCAAGTACTCCGCAACGCTTCGCCCTCGCATCGCGTTTCGCGCCCACACAGGCGCTCACTTCATGCTTCACACCCGGCTCTTTTATGCTGGCTCACAAACGGGACGCTCTTTTCCATTCTGGACAAAAGCGATTCAAGGGACGCGCGAACATACTTCCGCATTAGCCGCCAATCCTGACGTTTGGGAAGTCTTCGTGGGTTTGCCTTCCGGTAGAAAACTACTTATGTGTGCGTAGTGCCTGCTGTCAATCCAAAACGCGTCCAGCTTACGCGCTCCGGAAAATCCCGTTATCCATCTGGAGCTGGCGAAGGGATTTGAACCCCTGACCCTCTGATTACAAATCAGATGCTCTACCAGCTGAGCTACGCCAGCACAAACCTCCCGTAACCGGGCACAAAGTTAATAAGTTAGCACAGCGGCAATCCGCGTGCAACACCCTGAGCTCCAGCGTTGTGGGGGAATCGTGACCTGTGTGGTACCGCTCCTTAATTATTGTAACAACTCTTTCGTCTTCGCGGCCATAGTTTCATGCAAAAAAATCAGCTTCATCTATACTAGTCTCCTCATGTTGAAACACCGTAAACTGCTGATTTTAGCCAGCTTATTGCTCGCCGTGGTAGCCGGCGCATTTATTCTGTATCACCGTGCCGCCCAGTTGCCGGAACCGGCCAGGCTTTTGCCGGAAGGCGATCTGATTCTCTACGCGAACTTGAAACCCATCCATTTGTTCGAATTGGGAAAATCCGGATCAGTACAACTTGAAGGCGACTACAAGGACTTTGTCGATAAAACAGGAATCCAGTTTGAACGCGATCTGGATGAAGTTGCAATGTCCCGTCGTGATACACCTGACGGCCGCGATGTTGAATCATCGGAAATATTGATTGGACGATTCGATCAGGAGCGGCTCAAAAATTATCTGCAAATACTCTCCTCAAGCACGGAACAGTATCGCGATCACACCATCTATTCCATCTCGCATGAAGGTCATGTCGTGCGCGTCGCTTTGCTGGATGCCGGAAGAGTCGCAGTCACCAACATGGTTTCTCCCGAACCAATGCACGGCATTATCGATCGCACCTACAAACCCTCCAGTGGTCCAACGCTGCTGAGCCACTACAGTGATGTTCCGCTCGGAAGCGTGGCCTGGCTCATTGATCGCATATCCAACAAGCCTGACAATCTCCAACTCCCCGGCGGATTTTCTGTCAGCCTTCCCGCGGACACGGTAGCGGTTGGTTCTCTGCGCTACACGGGCTCTCTGCTCCTTCGCGCTGATGTCTTCGCGCAAAGCCAGGCCCAGGCAAAACAGATTGTCGATTCCGCAAATGCGCATCTGGCGCTGGTGCGGGGCATTGGCCAGTTCATCAAAACAAAAGGCCCTGATAAGGACATCAAAGACGCGTTTGACAGCATTCAAGTGGAGCAAAAAGAAAATGTGGCGGTTTTCACCGCCACAATTCCACAAACGATTCTCAAAAAGATTTGGTCAGAAGCTCAATCAGAGGCCGCTGGCCCCCCACTCAAGCCCTGAGATCACATGGCTCCTGAAGCCACCTGCTGATTGAAACTGAAGCGCAGGTATTTGTGCGGGTTCACCGGGGTGTTGAAAATACGCACTTCATAGTGCAGGTGCGGGCCGGTGCTGCGTCCGCTCTGTCCTACGTAGCCAACAGAATCACCCCTGCGAATCAATTGTCCCGGGCTCACGGCAAACCCTGAAAGATGGCCATACAGTGTGCTGACTCCGTTGCCATGGTCAATCATCACCGCGCGGCCGTAGCCGTTCATAAAATCCGCAAAACGAACAATGCCGTCCGCCGGAGCAATAATGCGAGTGCCGAAATCACTGGAAATGTCCACGCCGCGATGGAACGCTCCCTCGCCGCTGAACGGATCAATGCGCTCGCCAAAAGACCCTGTGACTCTTCCCTGGACGGGCCAGAGAGTGGGCGCCGCAGCCAGCCGCATCCAATCCCGCGTGCTGGTATCGCGCACATCACCCATGCCAATGCCGACCGAAGCTGCTCCGGTCATTGCCGTATTCCGCAACGCGTAAAACTGCTGCAATGAGGCAGACGCTGGATCGTCATCTGCAAAAGCCGGATCGGGCTTGAGACCGTAAAGTGAAGAAACCTCACCTGCCAGGGAGCTCAGGGACTGTGCTTGCAGCTCGTTTTCCTGTGCGATCTGCTCAAGCTGAGAGTACTGGGATTTCAGGGCTTTCTGTTCATCGCGCAGCTGGTTGAATTTCTGCGTCTTAACCACCATGCGGGTATAGGAGCCCAGCATGCCGGTAATGGTCAGCATTCCAATCAAAGCACCAGCTACAAAAACGTACAGGTAGTGCATTGGAACAGGGATCTTCAGCAGCTCCCCTTCCGCGTTCCTTGCCACCAACATGATGTAAAAGCGCTTCCGCAAAATAATTACTCCAGGTTAGTGATTTGTCTCGATCAAAATGGCCTGAGCGATTTCCTGTTTCGGTACGCTCTACCTGGGCCTAAACTCTGGGGCCCTAAGTCGGCTGATCCCTTTGGGTCGCCTGAATGGATCTGGGGATATGGCGGCCAGAGGAATATGGAATGTTGGATAACCTTAACAAGGGCCTTCCTCACTGTCAACGCCCCAAGCCCGCACAAGAGTAACGAAGGTTGACTACTCAAGACCGTAATCAAGCCCATTCCAGCCATGACCTTCCGGTCATTTCCCGGGCTCACCCTCAACTTGATCGGCAAGCCCCTGTATCTGGTTCATCAGGCAATCGCTTTAAATATGAACCATGAGTTATTGACCATGGATGGTTCCTTTTGTGCGTTTGAGCCATACCAGCCAGATGCCTCAAAATCCCATCGATGATGGTACTAAGTCTTTGTATTTGATATATTTATGTGATAATCGAGTGATCAAAGAACGCAACTTGATTCGGCATATCCGGCGGCTGGCTGGTTTCTCTATGTCCAGGGCCGTAGTGCGCGGTATCGGAGATGATTGCGCCATCCTGCGCCTATCCGCCGGCTCTGAATTGCTGGTCACAACTGACCTGTGCCTGGAAAACGTGCACTTCCGCCAGGCCTGGCATCCGGCCCCTGCAGTCGGTCACCGATGCCTGACGCGTGGCCTGAGTGACATCGCCGCCATGGGCGGTGAGCCCCTAGCCTGTTTCCTCTCCCTTGGACTTCCGGAAGACCTGCCGCAAAGCTGGGTCAATGGCTTCCTGAGAGGTTTGCTCAAGCTGGCAAAAAAATTCAATGTCCAGCTCGCTGGCGGCGATATCTCCGCGGCCCACCAGATCACAGCGGACATCATTGTCACAGGCCAGGTACCCGCAGGCAAAGCAGTACTCCGCTCCGGAGCCCGCCCCGGTGACCGGATTTACGTCACCGGATCGCTTGGCGGCTCGGCTGCGGTCCTGAAACAGCTGTACGCAGGCAAAACAGTCAAGCCGACAAGGTCGAGTGCCCATTTTTACCCGACGCCCCGGCTTGAAGCTGGCACCTGGCTCAGAAAACGCGGCCTCGCTACCGCCATGATCGACCTGAGTGACGGCCTCTCTGTGGATCTGACTCACATCTGCGATGAAAGCAGAGTATCGGCGGTGATCACCGCCCACAATCTACCTCTCGGCAAAGGCGCAGACCTGGAGCTGGCACTCCACGGCGGTGAGGACTATGAACTGCTTTTCACAGCGCCCAAACGGACCCAAGTTCCCCGCCAGATCGCCGGCACCAGGATCACCGAGATTGGCGAGATCCAGAACCGCACAAATTACTCCACAGCAATACACATTCTGGGCGAGAATGGAAAAGTCCGGCCGTTGGCACAGCGCGGGTGGGAGCATTTTTCGAAGCAACGCTGATTATGCTGCGACCGAAGGAAAGATTGGGTAACTTTCATCAAACTTCAACGTAGGATGGTTTATGAGCTTTCCAACAGGTCCAACTCCGCCACCGCCGCCGATG
Source organism: Terriglobia bacterium (assembly GCA_020072585.1). Lineage (GTDB taxonomy): Bacteria > Acidobacteriota > Terriglobia > Terriglobales > Acidobacteriaceae > Angelobacter. The sequence goes on from JAIQGL010000027.1 coordinate 5,781, forward strand.
TATCCAGCTTCTGTGCCACTGTCTCCAGAACCGGGCGGGCCCGGTCTTTCTGAGCCTCAGCGGCTGGTCAATACTTTTATCGCTCCAGCAAAGACTTTTGAAGACCTTCGCCGCAATGCCAGTTGGTGGGCTCCCTGGGTTGTTTCCGCTGTTTTCACGCTGCTGTTTGCCATCGTTGTTACCCAGAAGATTGACATGACGCACTTCGTACAGCAGCAGATTGATCGATCGCCCTCAGCCCAGAAACGAATGGAGCAACTGACTCCGGAGCAGCGGGCGCAGGGAGTCGCGATTCAGGCAACAGCGACGAAAGTGGTGTTCTATATTTACCCGGTACTGATTTTGATTGGAGGAATCATTATCGCCGCAGTTCTCATGGCGGTTTTTAATTTTGTGCTGGGCGCTGAGGTCCCGTTCCAACGCGCGATGAGCATTGTCTTCTATTCATTTTTGCCCTGGAATATCGCTACCATCCTGCTCGGCGTCAGTTTGCTGTTCAGCGCAGATCCCAATAGCATTGACTTTTCCGCCAATCCGATGCCGACAAACCCCGCATTCTTCATGGATCCTCAAGGCAACAAGTTTATTTATGCCATTGTATCCAGCCTGGACATCTTCAAGATCTGGGCAGTCATTTTGCTGGGACTCGGGTTCTCCACTGCCTCGACGAATCGGAAACCGGCCGCAGGCACCGCGATAACGACAATGTTTGTCCTCTATGCAGTTTTGGTGTTGTGTGGCGCCGCCTGGAAGTCGATTTTCTAGCCGCTTGCTGTTGAAAATGAGCCGTTTACTGCATCTCATACCCGAAATTTGCCTGTGTATGATTTAATAACTAGTTCATTACATGGCAGACTCCGGCATCAGGATACGGCGCAAGCTCAAAGCCGCACATCGTACTTTTCGCGAACTCAAGATGATCGCGAAGGGCCTGCTTTCCACTGACCATCCCATCCAGGTCCACATTATTCCCATGCGGCGCTGCAATCTCTCCTGCGCCTATTGCAATGAGTACGACGATTTCTCTGATCCCGTGCCGCTCGAAGAAATGTACCGCCGCATTGACAAGCTGGCGGCGCTGGGTACCACGCTCGTCACCATCAGCGGCGGTGAGACCCTGCTGCATCCTCAGCTGGATGACATCATCAGCCGCATTCGCTCGCACGGAATCATCGCCGGCCTGATCACCAATGGATATTTGCTTACGCCCCAGCGCATTCAGCAGCTGAACAAAGCCGGGCTGGACCACCTGCAGATTTCCATCGACAACGTGAAACCTGACGATGTCTCCAAAAAATCTCTCAAGGTCCTGGATAAGAAACTGCAATGGCTGCGCGAACACGCCGAGTTTCACGTGAATATCAACTCAGTCATCGGCGCCGGCGTGAAAGAGCAGTGGGACGCTGTCACCATTGGCAAGCGTGCAGTGGAACTTGGGTTTACTTCCACGGTGGGAATTATTCATGACGGTACCGGCCAACTCCGGCCGCTCGATAGGCACGCACAGACGGTTTTTTCTGAAATGAAGAAGCTGGGCAAACACAGCTATGCCCGCTTCAACCATTTCCAGAACAACATTGCGCTGGGCAAACCGAACGAGTGGCGCTGCCGTGCCGGCGCGCGTTACCTCTATATTTGTGAGAACGGGCTGGTGCATTACTGCTCCCAGCAGCGCGGCTATCCCGGAGTGCCGCTCGCGGGCTATACCATTGCCGACGTTCGCCGCGAATTCCTTACCCCAAAATCATGCGCGCCCAATTGCACCATCTCCTGCGTACATCAGACCTCACTGGTCGACTTCTGGCGTAAGCCGCAAAACCTACAGACCCATGCCAGTTCGCATCCGGCACAGCCGGAGCTGGTGCAGATTGAGGCACAACAAGAAGAATCTGTAATGGGCGATTAGCTTCTCTTACCTAAGGTTTGAATCCCACTGAAGTCCACAAAGCCGCCGGCTGATACATTCTTCCTCCGGCAAACACCGCACTCACCTTGCGAATGTCGCTGATATTCTCCAGCGGATTGCCGTCCACAAGAATCACATCAGCGCGCTTTCCGGCTTCAATCGTCCCGGAATCTTTCTCCATTCCCATGGCCCGCGCCGGCACAAGCGTAGCGGCCTGAATGGCTTCCATCGGCGTGAAGCCCGCTTGCACGTAGAGCTCTATTTCGCGATCCACGCTGAACCCTGGCACTGACTGGTCAGTGCCAACAACAATCGGCACCCCTGCCTCATGCAGAATGCGTACCGTGGTCAGCAGCGATCTGAAGCGTGCGGCAGACTGCTGGCTCTGTTGCGGCGGCACGCCCATCGTCTCAAGCCCTTCTCTCAGCTCCGGTGTCACTTTCAATATGCCTGGCTCGAACGCTGAGATCGGCTTGTCAGTAGAGTGAGTGATGATCTCCAGCAGCGCCAGAGTGGGGTCCACCACCGTATGGTGCTCCAGCAGCAGCTTGATGACTTTTTTCACCTGCGGTGAATCCGCATCGATCGTGCCGGTCTTTGGATCAGTCATCACCGCCACCAGATACATGGCATGGTTGATCTGGTCCATGCCGTCTTCAATTCCCGCAATCGCGTTCATGCCCTGCGGAATGTGGCCGGTTACGGTCATACCCAGACGATGCGCTTCAGCAGTTACAACCTTCAGAATGTCAGGCTTCACTGAGCTATAGACCTTGATTTGCTGAAAGCCTTCGGCCTTATATTTTTGCACCTGTTCGCGTGCCTGATCCGGCGTATCAACGCGAATCACGCCGAGAGAAAACGGACTGGTGCCATCCACCACTCCAGCCATCACCAGTCGTGGCCCAATACCACGGCCTCCGGCAATGGCATCGCGCGCGGCAACAATAAACTCGCGTTCGTTCCCCACATCGCGCGCCGTAGTGACGCCCGTAGCCAGATAAATCGGGCCCCATTCCACCTGCTCAAAGTGTGCGTGCATCTCCCACAATCCCGGCAGCACGCTCTTGCCGTGAGCATCCACAAACTCCGCGCCCTTCGGCACTGGTATGCTGGCAGCAGGTCCTGCGGCGACGATCTTCCCTCCGCGCAGGATAACTACGGAATTCTCAACCGCAGGTTTGCCCGTGCCGTCGATTAGTCTGCCGCCCATAATCGCGGTCACCGCGGGCTCGTCAGCGCTGAAGCTCGAAGCTACCCTGGCGAGATTGGCCATGCCGTCGCGCGCAGCGCCGGTCACAAAGGCGGCCAGTCCGCTTTCATAGCCATCTGCCACCGCCTCAAAATGGTCCATCTCTGCATCAATGCTGACCAGCGCAATCAGATGATCTTGCGCGTCCAGCCAGATTGACTCCATGCCCCAGATCAGCCCTCTCACAAAAAGCTTGCGCAACTCCACCTTACGGCCATCGATGGTAAACGTCTCCGTGCCCAGGTCCTGGATCTGGACCTCGCCGCGCGGAAGCGTCTTCAGCGTTTTTGGGCTGCCGTGCGACCGCCAATAACGCACCAGCATCATCTGCACGGAAACCGGCGCGTAACCTTGTATATCGAAGAAGTTTTCTCCCGGTGGAATGGTCACCTGTCCGGCGCTGCGGCCATGCACCGAGTTCTCTATGGAGGAAAAGCGCGAGATCCTTCCCTTGATTTGGAAGTCGCGCGGCGTCAGGTCTTTCTCCATGGTGAGCGTGGTGGTCAGCGGTACCTCGCTGCCGCGATCAGTAAACTTGAAATCGGACTTCAGTACCACTTCATCTTGTGAGCGTATCAATGTGTACGTCTCACGGCCGATGAGCTGTTCGAACTTGTGCAGATGAAAAACGCCCTGCTCCGGCGCGGACGAATTCGTTTGCGCCCAGCCGCATACAGCCAACAGCATCGCCACAACAACACAAGCACGCCTGATTGCTTTCACAAAACCAGCTCCTTGGAATGGGTTATTCAACTCTCCAGCGCATACCGCAATGCGGCACGGGCCAGCGTTCGGGTGGAATCTATTGTCGGCAGAGGTGATTCATGGTCGCTGATGAGCAACGGTATCTCCGTACAACCGAGCACCACTGCGTCGCAGCCCTGAGTCTTGAACTGCTCGATCACCTGCTGGAGATAAGCCAGCGCTTCAGCGGTCTGCCGGCCGCGCACAAGCTCGTCAAAAATAATTGTGTTGATTCTCTCCTGCTGCGCCTCTGTCGGACGCAGGTAACCAATGCCGAGTTGCTCTAATTTTTCCGGGTACACCGGGCCGCGCACCAGAAACTTCGTCCCGGTCAGACCCAGCTTCTTGAAGCTGCGACGCCCGGCTTCTTTGCCCACTTCCTCCGCAATGTGCAGCCAGGGCAGCGGTGATTTGGTAATAACGAACGGCATGGCTTCATGGATCGTGTTGTCCGGACAGATCAGAAAGTCTGCTCCCGCCCGCTTCAGGGCATGCGCGGAACGCAACATGAGTTCACCAATCGGCCCCCATCCGGCGCCTGCATCAATGGGTTTCATGTACTCCGACAGGGCGATCGTATGCATGGTGACTTCAGGATGCGCGTGTTTACCCATGAGCGGTTCGGCTTCCAGACAGATAGTGCGATAGCAAAGTGCCGCACCTTCTGCGCTGCATCCGACAATGCCGATGTGCCTGGTCATACAAGAAAATCTATCTGCGAGAGAAACTTCAGTTTCTTTTCCACCGGCAGGAATGAAGCTTCAATGGAGTTGCGCGCCAGCTCGCGCAGTTGCTCGTCTGAAAATTCAAACTCCTGCCGCGCGATCTCATACTCCTTGTTCAGCGAGGTCTGAAACATCGCCGGATCATCGGTGCTGAGTGTGACCATCAGCCCGTTATCAAAGAATTTACGCACTGGGTGTTCCTGTAACTCCGCGCAGGCACCCGTCCGCAGATTGCTGGTAATGCAGATCTCCACCGGGACCTGTTTCTGCGCCATTACTTCCAGCAGCTCAGAATCGCTGGCCGCCGCCAGTCCGTGCCCAATCCGCTCCGCTCCAATGTTCAGTGCACCCCAGACCGATTCCGGCCCCGTGGTCTCGCCGGCGTGCGCGGTAAGACGCAGTCCGTTGTCGGCGGCCTTCTTGAACAGATCGCGGAACCACTCAGCCGGACCGCGCGCCTCGTCACCACCGATGCCCACGCCCACTACGTTGCGATCACGCAGGCGTGCTGCCAGATCAAAAACTTCTGCGGCCGCTTCCGGACCAAAGTGCCGCACAGCATCAAAGATCCATAGCAGTGACACGCCAAAATCCCGCTGGCCGCGCTCACGCCCGCGCTCCAGGCCTTCAAAGATCGGCTCCACCGGCTGCCCTCGCCAGCGAATGACGCCGACGCTCACATAAACCTCAGCGTGTACCACATTCTGCTGGCGCAGCTTCTGCATCAGCCGGTAAGTCACCAGTTCATAGTCTTCCGGCGAACGCAATCGCTCCGTCACTGACTTAAACGCCAGCATGAAACCGTTGAAATCGTTGTAAGAATATAGACGGCGCACATCTTCATCGGTTAGTACGTCGCCGCTGCCGGTCACGTCATAACGGTTGTTTTCCGTGGGCAGGGGCGTGTTGTAGCGGCGGCTCAACTCCACCAGCGTGGCCGGGTCAACGCTGCCCTCCAGGTGGAGATGAAGTTCCGCTTTGGGTAGCGACTGGATGAACGATTTAGAAGCCATCAACCTTTGCCGGCAGAAACTGGAGTGGTGGCAAACTCACTGTGGCGGCGGCTGTAAAGCCAATAAATGACCATACCGATTGCGAGCCATCCAAAGAAGCGCAGCCAGGTAATCACCAGCAGGCCTGCCATCAAAGAGACACACAGCACCACAGAGATAATAGGAAACACCGGCACCCAGGGCACCTTGAAGCCTCGCTGCCGGCCTGGTTGCGCTTTGCGCAGGAAGAGCACACCCAGAGAAACCAGCACAAAGGCAAAGAGCGTACCGATATTCGAGAGATCAGCAGCTTCTCCAATATCAACAAGACCGGCGGGAATCCCAACGGCAGCTCCGGCGATCCATGTCGACCAGTGCGGTGTCTGGAATCTGCATATGTCTGAGAACAGCTTGGGCAGCAACCCGTCACGCGACATGGCGAACCAGATCCTGGTTTGGCCGTATTGAAATACCAGAAGTGACGAAATCATTCCAGTCAGCGCGCCAATCACAATCACAGCCTGAAAGAAACGGCTGGTGCCGAGTTGCTGAAGCGCATAGGCCACGGGTGCGGCGGCAGCATCAGCATTACTGGCAAAGATGCTGTATTTCTGCATGCCCAGCAGCACCAGCGCAACGCCAATGTAAAGCACGGTACAGATAATCAGCGAGGCGATAATCCCGAACGGAATGTCCTTTTGTGGGTTCTTGGCCTCTTCAGCCGCGGTTGAAACCGAATCAAAGCCAATATAGGTAAAGAAGATGATAGCTCCGCCGGAAATTACTCCGGCGAAGCCGGAAGGCGCGAACGGATGCCAGTTCGCCGGATTCACCAGCATTCCTCCAACCACAAGGAAAGTGATGATAGCGCCAATTTTTACCAGCACCATTACATTGTTGGCTCCGGCTGATTCTCGAATTCCCCACACCAGCAGGACAGTCAAAATAAAGACCACAAGAAATGCCGGGAAGTTAAAGTAGGCCCCTGACCAATGGCCTCCTGTCCATACAGGCGTCGACCATCGGTCTGGAATAGTAAGGCCAAACGAAGTCAGTTGAGCTTTAAGATATCCTCCAAAGCCGACGGCAACAGCCACGTTGCTGACCGCATATTCCAGAATCAGGTCCCAGCCAATAATCCATGCGATCAACTCGCCCAGCGTCGCATAAGAGTATGTGTAGGCGCTGCCTGCAATCGGGATCATCGATGCAAGCTCGGCATAGCACAATCCTGCAAAACTGCAGGCAATCGCCACAAGAAGAAATGAAAGCGCAATCGCGGGTCCAGCCGGCGGACGGCCATGGAGAAGGACGCCGGAAAGATTGCCATGCTGAAACAGATTCTGGAAAACATCCAGCACCTGGGCATGAAGCAGGGAAGGCGTTGAATATTCGCCTGCCGCTGCCGTGCCTGTAAGCACGAAAATCCCTGAGCCGATAATCGCCCCGATACCAAGAGCGGTCAGCGACCATGGGCCCAGAGATTTCGGCAGACGATGACCCGGTCTTTCCGAGTCCGAGATCAGCTTGTCAATGGACTTCTTGGCGAAGAGTTGGCTGGCCAGAAAGGTCTCCTTAAACGGCGTGATGTGCCCCAGGAATTAAAGGGCCATGCAGCGCAGAGGCGCAAATTCAATGCGCCTCTACGCCATCACAAATGACTTAACGCTTGGACGTGCCGCGGATTACCTTCTTCATCTTGGGCTTCTTGGAGCCGCGCGCGTATTCGCGGGGCTTTTTAGGCGCCTGCTTCTTGCGCGACGTGCGCTTTGATTTCTTGCGTTCTTCCTTGCTCAGTGCTTTGGTGTTTGCCATGTACCTGTCCAATCCCCATCCTAATCAAAGTTAAACTGCATCAAAGATAAACTATCGAATCGTTATGCCCGCTCCAGGTGCGCATATTTCTCCACCAGCTTTTTCAATCCGAATCGTGGAAATTGTACCGTAATCTTGGCGTTTTCTCCCTCACCTTCGCGCCGATAGACCACTCCCTCGCCATATTTGGGGTGTTTCACGCGCTGGCCGGGCCGGAAGGAGCCACCGCCTGCTGACTTCTCCACTGGAATCTGCGGCCGGCTGAATTTCTTACCGCGCGAAGCAAAAAAGTCGGCAATATTGTCGATTGAATTGTACTTGGGGCCGGAATATCCGCCGTTTTTTGGCTTGGTGCGCGCCGCAACCTGCTGTTGGCTCACGCCAGAAGGCGCGCTCTGGTCTTCATCTTCATAGCTATAGTGGCGGTCGCTGTAATCGGCATTTTGGTAGGACGCCGCCGCCCGGGTGCGCGATATACCCAGCTCTTCCAGCAACTGTGGCGGCACCTCTTCCAGAAAACGCGACGGCACGGTGGCATCCGGCATGTCAGTGCCATAGCGCCGGCGATAACGCGCGTTACTCAGCACCAGATGGTCCATGGCGCGGGTCATGCCCACATAGCAAAGACGGCGCTCTTCCTCCATCTGGTCAGGTTCATTGAAGGCGCGCGAGTGCGGGAACAGCCCTTCTTCCATGCCCATCAGAAAGACCAGGCCAAACTCCAGACCCTTGGCAGAGTGCAGCGTCATCAACGTGACGGTGCCGCGCGGATCGTATGTATCCACATCACTGACCAGCGCAGCATGATCAAGGAATTCAGCCAGCGTTTCTCCGCGGTCACGCGAATCCATGGCAGCGTTGACCAATTCGCGCAGGTTGTCAATGCGCGCCAGCGAATCCGGTGTGGCCTCTTTTTCCAGCTCCTTGATATAGCCGGTGCGATCAATGAGAAATTTGAGAATTTCAGGAATGCTGGCCGGACCACCCGGAGCACGGAAACCTTCAACAGCTTCTGCTCCTTCATCTTGACTGGCGGCAGCTTCACTTTCATCCTCGGCCACCGGAGCTTCTTCCGGCTCAGGTTCGTCGTTCGCGCCGAAATCAAAGCTGATGTTCTCTCCCAATTGCGCCGGCTCAAAGGAAATGTCCGCGTCCGCTTCTTCCGCTCTCCGTGTCTCCGTGTCTCCGTGGTAGGTTTGGTTCGTTTCCGACACGCGATCGGCAAACGTCCCCAGCAGCATGGCCCGCGCGTCTTCTATCAGGTCTTTGAAGCTCTTTAGTGCCACACAGGCGCGCGCAGGAAGAAGCCGGCGCTCAATCGCTTCACTGATGGCCGACCACAGCGACATTCCCGTCTCCAGCGAAAGCCTCTCAACGGTCTCCACCGTGGACTTGCCGATCCCACGCGCCGGCGTATTGATCACGCGCAAAAGCGCGATGGAGTCCTGCGGATTGTTGATCAGCTTCAGATAGCTGATCATGTCCTTGATTTCCGCGCGCTCGTAGAAAGAAAAACCGCCCACCACCTGGTACGGGAGCTGGTAGCGCCGCATGGCTTCTTCAATCAACCGCGACTGCGAGTTGAGCCGGTAAAGCACGGCCACGCGAACATCATCCTGGCCATCTTCTTTGAGCTTCTTCAGGTAGCGGGAGATGTAATCAGCGGCAAAGAGCGATTCGTTCTCGCCATCGGGCGCTTCATAGTAGCCAATCTTGTTGCCGCCCTCGCGCGCCGTCCACAGGGTCTTGCCTTTCCGCTTGAGGTTATTGGAGACCACGGCAGAAGCAGCCTCAAGAATCGCCTGCGTAGAACGATAATTTTGCTCCAGGCGGATAATGCGGGCCTCGGGAAAGTCTTTTTCAAACTCCAGGATGTTGCGAATATCAGCGCCACGCCAGGAATAGATGGACTGGTCTTCATCGCCCACCACGCATACATTGTGCCGCGTTCCGGCCAGCAGTTTGATCAGCTCATACTGCGGGCGGTTGGTGTCTTGATACTCGTCGATCAACAGATATTCGTAACGGCGCTGGTAACGCTCGCGCACTGTAGAAGACGACTTGAGCAGGCGCACCGTCTCCAACAGGAGATCATCGAAATCAAGCGCGTTGGCCTTGCGCAGCTCTTTGCGGTACTCCTCAAAAATATGCGCGACCTTTTCCGTGATGGGATCCGCCGACTGTAGATACATCTCCTGCGGATCAAGCATGTGGTTCTTGGCCCATGAAATCCGGGAGAGTACGGCGCTGGGCTTGAGTTGCTTGTCATCCAGGCCGATCCGGCGCATCACGCCCTTGACCACCGCCTGCTGGTCGGACTCGTCATAAATGGCAAAGTCTTTTTTGTAGCCCGCGCCGCCGATCTTTAACTCTTCAATATCGCGGCGCAGAACGCGCACGCAAAAAGAATGGAACGTAGCAATCAGCGGCTTGCGCAGCGTCCTGCCTCCCAGCAGGCTGCCAACGCGCTCCGCCATCTCCGCAGAAGCTTTATTAGTGAAGGTCACAGCCAGGATGGCATCCGGCTCAATCCCTTTGTTTTCAATCAAATGCACAATACGATAGGTAATCACACGGGTCTTGCCGCTGCCCGCGCCAGCCAGGATCAGTACCGGGCCGTCCACGGCTTCCACCGCTTCGCGTTGCTGAGGATTGAGCTTGGCTTTGTCCAGGAAATTCACTGACGGTTCACTGCTTTACGTATGGAGTTGTTCAGCGCAAAAAATAAAAGGATGCTTCTAAAAGGATAAATGAAGACCGGGGTTTCCGCCCCAGCGTTTCCTTTGAGGAGCATCCATCACTTACATGTATTTGATTTTACAGTAGACGTAACTGGAAGCTGGAAATTCACACCGCGGCCAACTTTGCCAGGTGACCGCGGTGGATGAAGCTTACGGCCTCGGAGTGGGGCTGGGCTGCGCTTGCGGCGGCCTTTGCTCCGCTGGACGGGGTTGCTGCGGACGATCAGCAGCCGCGGGGTTTGTCACCGGACTCGCATTTTCGTCCTCTTCAGCCGGCGGAGGTGGTGGCAGCTCTTTCTCAATCGGCTTGCGCGGGAACATCTGGTCCCGCTGCGCTGCCATATAGACAAATGACGCAACAATCACCGCCATCTGTTTCAGGTCTTCCGGCTGCAGGCGGTCATAGACGTCCATATTGGAATGGTGCGTGCGCGTGTCATATTCCAGCGGGTCCTGGATGAACTGGAACCCCGGTATACCGGTTGCGTCAAAAGAAAGATGGTCAGTGCCGCCAGTGTTGCGCATGGTCAATGTGTCCATGCCCAGATCATGGAAGGGCTTCATCCAGGCTTCAAAGATCGGCTGGACCGCAGCATTCTCCTGCATGAAGACGCCGCGGATCTTGCCCGATCCGTTGTCCACGTTGAAGTAGACAGATACTTTTTGCTGCTCCGGTTTGGTCGTCATGGGCCCGTTCACCCGGTTGCGCACGGAAGGGTCGCCCTTGCGCTCAGGGTCTTTTGACTCTGGACGCGAGCCAAAATGGTGCTGCACATACCACTCTGAGCCCAGCAGTCCTTGTTCTTCGCCGCTCCACAGACCAATGCGGATGGTGCGCCGCGGCTTCAGGTCAAGCGCTTTCAGGATGCGTACCGCTTCCATCATCACAATGGAGCCGGCGCCGTTGTCCGTGGCGCCAGTGCCGGTATGCCAGGAGTCAAGGTGTGCGCCAAGCATGACGACTTCATCCTTCTTGTCAGTGCCGGGGATCTCGGCAATGGTGTCATTTTGCGTCATCGAATCCGGGCCGTCATAGAAGTTGTTCTTGACGTTCAATTCCAGCTCAACATCTTTCTTGGCGGAAAGAATGCGCGCAATCCGTGTCCAGTGCTCCGTGGCCAGAGTGATCTGCGGAGTGGCCACGGTCTGCCCCACCTTGTAAGAGCCCGCCTGCTGGACGAAAACCGTGCCTCCGCCGATGGCGCCCCGGCTGTGGTCAATCACGGCCAGGACTTTTTCTTCCTCAAAGAACTTATTGAGCTGCCGCAGGAAGCGGGCACGCTGGGCGAACTCACGAAACGCAGGATTCACGCGTTCGCTGGGAATCTGATAGTGCTCAATATCAGCCAGCATCTTTTCGTTCAGCCGCTCGGACAACGGTTCCACTGAAGGTTTGACCTCCGGATCGTCTCCAACAAGAGCAATTTTGCCGGCCAGTTTGCCCTTGTATTTCGCCAGGTCCTGCGGTCCACGGATATTCACGCGGACTACGTGGCCGCGAATCGAACCCTCCGTGCCCGGCGCCCAGGCCTTGGAGTATGCGATCAGCGTTGCGATATCGGGCGAGACCATGCGCACGTTGACGTAATCGTTGGACCAGCCGCGTCCGAAAGGCTCCCAGGGCTCAAGGTGCGAATTGACCAGCCCGAAATCTTTCAGCTTGTCGCGCGTCCATTCGTTCGCCTTCTTCATGTTGGGTGAGCCGGTCAGGCGGGGACCAATCTGGTCCATCAGGCCGCTGGCTATCTCCATGATCTTGGAGTTGTGAAAGCCTTCATAACGGATTTTGCTGATCGTCTCCAGGTCAACTTTTTCTTGCGCGCTGCAATGGAGCGCAGCAGCCAGCGAGAAGACCGCGAAAAACGTAATAAGGCGCTTTACGGTTAGCATTGTTTCTCCTTGGTGGAACAAACAGAGTTGCGGGGCAGAGAAGTTTATATTTGTTGCCGGATACGGTCAAATTGCTTGTGAGTGAAGATTTGTTTAGCTACAGGGCTGGGTGACTCAGTGTACGGGATGGGGCTGTCCTGCTTACCTGGCCGCTCGCGGTCTGCCCGCACGAACCAACGTAATGATAAATCCGCCAATGGCCCCCAGTACCGCCACTGGGGCGGCGGCTTTGTAGGCCAGCGTCATGTCAGGCGTGGTATGGCTCACGGCCCTGAGCGCCAGCAGGACCATACACAGGAAGGCCACTGACAGAAAGAATGTAATCACACCGGAGGCAAGGCCGACGCCCGCACTTAGAAAGAATCTCTTCATAATGACCCTACAGGGCTTCCCTGAATCAGCCGTACGTTAGAATAATAACGTGAGTCAGGCAGTCAATGCGCAACTCCGCAGCGCGCAGGAGATTATTCGCGACGCGCGAGTCAACCAGTCACCCAACGGCATCTGCTACACCACGGCTGGTGAGGTCATGCTACCCTCTGACGATCTGGAGCGGATCGTGGGGGCCGTGCCCCGTGCGATTGCCGCTGCGCTGGACCGCAAGGCCTTCTATTTTGTTCCGGTTGCCATCAGTGACGGTGACAAGACGCTGGTGGCTGAACGCTTTGACGGAGACCCGCCCGAAGGGGCCATCTGCCACAGAAACATTGATTCCGGCAATGCGCAATGCGTTTTTATCTCCACCCGGCTGTTGGAAGAGCGGTTTGCCATCGCGTTTGAGTTTTACATCAACGTGGGGCACGCGTTTGTAGATAAAGCAGGCATTTCGCCTGAGTTCGCGGAGTTGGTGTGGTCGCAGGCGGCCAGCAATGTCCGCGGTGAAACCAGTCTTGACGCGTATGAGTTCCGCAAGCAGGCACATGCTTCCGGCTCTGGAATCGTGGACGAAAAGGCCAAGTCCGATTATCTGGCTGCCACCTTTTGTGACGCCATTGCCATCTACATGCTTTCCCTGTGCCTGGATGTGGATTACTACGAGCTGCGTGAGCGGGAATATGCCCTATTGGCGCCGCAGGCGCTTGCGGACCGCTTGAAAAAAGTAGCTGAACTCTTCCCCCCGAACGCCGGGTACAAGTTTGACATTTTTTATAAGCGCAGAACCTAATATTCCTGTCGCTTCGCTCCAAACCGCCAGTCATTTTTCGTATTCAACTGCATCAAGCACCTGAAACAGGTCGGCTCGGCGCGCCAGTCGGCCGAGCCTCTCCATTTACAATGGACGCGAATGATTGCACACTTGCGTGGCAAGCTGATCGCGAAGCACCCCAACCAGGCCATTGTGGAGACCGGCGGCGTGGGCTATGACGTCGTCATCAGTGTTCCGACCTTCTCCGAATTGCCTGCCCTGAGCACCGAAGTATCTTTTTTCATTCATACGCACGTACGGGAAGACGCGCTGGCCCTGTTCGGCTTTCTACGGGCCCAGGAGAAGCAGCTTTTTGAGAAGCTGCTGAGCGTAAGCGGGATTGGCCCCAAGCTGGCGATCACCATCCTGAGCGGCATGCCGACAGAAGCGATGGTCGCATCCATCAAAGGCAACAACGTGGCTGCGCTCACGCGCATTCCCGGTATCGGCAAAAAGACAGCAGAGCGCATGGTGCTGGAGCTGCGTGACAAGCTGGATTCTTTCGGCATTTCCGCCGACGCGGTTGCAGCGGCCTCACCGGTGGAAGAGGACGTGATCTCCGCGCTGGTCAATCTGGGGTACCAGCGTCCCATCGCCGAGCGTGCGCTGGCGAAGTTGGACAATGTCTCTGGCGAGAGCTTTGATTCGCTCTTCCGCAAAGCCATGGCGGCCCTGGCAAAATAGAACGGGAAAAGAAGACTCCCGCCCAATAGGTCTGAGGTTACACTTAACCATCATGCGACGCTATCTGCATTTGGCGGGCCTCTTCGCGCTTGCAGTCTTATCTCTCGGCGCGGACGACACAGAATGGAAGAAAGACCAGACGGCCGATCTTGCCTCTGGCATGAAGTTCGTAACCGCACGGCAGAACTGTAAGAACTGGGCCCTGGCCGCCGGACTGGAAACCATGCTTGGGCTCCAGAACGTTCCTCTGGACCAGTCTTTCTGGGTGATGCGCCTGAATGGAGGCGAGCTCTGCGTGGACGATCTGCCAAAGATCGAAGCGCTGGCCCGCGTAATGAATAAAGAGTTTGTCCTGGACGATGGCCGGCATGTGCGCCTTGAAGTACGCTATGTACCGGGCGCGCCCATCAATGTTGACGCAGTAATAGCCAATTTAAAAGTACAGCAGCTCTCTCTGCTGCTATGGAACGGCCATCCTTACTACCTGACAGGTGTTACCTACGATGAACATTTTGGCACAGAAGGCAAGCAGCACTATTTCGCCCTGAAAGAGCTGCGGCTGGCGGATACATTCCCCAAGCAACCCGCCATCACCTTTCAGAGGGGCCGTGACAACCCTGGTGATATTACTGGAATGCTGAGTATCTCGGTGCTGCCGCGATGATCGTACTCTGCCTGGCAAGAATACGATTCAGGCGCTCCCAAACGGCGCAGACAAATTTTACTTCCCAATACAAAAACTGCTGAAGATCAGATTCAGGATGTCGTCCGTCGTGGTCTCGCCGGTGATCGCGTCCAATGGGCGCAGCGCGCCATAGAGATCGAGCATGATCATTTCATGCGGGATACTTTGCTTCACGGCGCGGATTGCCGCCTGAAGGCTGATGAGCGATTCTTCCACCAGGCGCTGGTGGCGAATGTTGGTGAGAAAGCCGGTCTCCTGCTCGCCGCGTGTAGCGTGGCCGGAAACCTGTTCCAGAATCGCGGTGCGCAGAGCGTCAATGCCGGCGCCCGTTACGGCGGAGGTTTTGAAGACCTTCAGATCGGCGATTTTCGGCGGGGCGTCAGGAGCAAGGTCGGATTTGTTGGCTACTGCCAGCGCGCGGCGCTTTGAGCACACTTCCAGCAACTCGTGGTCTTCACTGGAAATATCTTGAGTGCTATCAAGCACCACCAGGACCAGGTCGGCCTCGCTAAGCGCCTCATAGGATTTGCGGATGCCGATGCTCTCTGCCTCGTCCGTGGAGTGGCGAATGCCGGCAGTATCAACCAGCTTGATCGGGATGCCGCCGAGCGCAACCGTCTCCGTGACCAGATCGCGCGTGGTGCCGGGCGTAGCGGTCACAATGGCGCGCTCGCGCTCCACCAGCCGGTTGAACAAGCTGGATTTGCCCACGTTGGGCCGGCCCACGATTGCCAGCGTAAGGCCTTCATGCACGATCTTGCCGTACGCAAACGAGGCGCGGAGCTGCTCAAGCGGCGCCATTACCTCTTGAATGCGAGAAAGAATTTCGGCGGCGGGAAGCACGGAGACATCATCTTCAGCAAAGTCGATTCCCGCTTCCATCACCGCCACAAGCTCCACCAGCTTGCGCTTGATGGGCTGCAAACGCCTGGAGAGCGAGCCTTCCAGTTGTTGCGCCGCCACCTTGGCCTGATACAACGTCTGCGACTCAATCAGGTCCCGGACGGCCTCAGCCTGCGTAAGATCGATGCGGCCGTTGAGAAAGGCGCGCATCGTGAATTCGCCGGGCTCAGCCAGACGCGCACCGCGTCCGGTTGCCAGTTCAAGGATGTGGCGCAATACCACGGGCGAGCCGTGTGCGGAGATTTCAACTACATCGTCAGCGGTATAAGAATGGGGCTTGGCAAAGAATGTGACCACGGCTTCATCCATGCGTTCGCCGGTGGCGGGCTCAATGAGTTCAGCCAATACGGCGTGGCCGGGAGCTAGTTCATGCCTGGCGCGCAGCATGGCGGATGCGATGGTGCGCGCTTCAGGACCGGCCAGACGAACTACGCCGATGCCGCCGCGTCCGGGCGGCGTGGCAACGGCGACAATCGTATCGTCCAGGTTCATCTTGAACTATGTTCATCTGGAATTACGTTCATCCGAAAATCAGGGTCTATCTGGAATGTGCGGCATCAGTCATGATGGTTGCGCTCCAGCCTGGCGAAATGCTCTTCCACCCGCTCATAAATATGGTCGATCTTTCGGTGGAGATGCGCAACTTCCAGCTCGGCCTTGAGATTCACTTCGTAATCCAGGTCTGATTTCAAGCGGTCCTTTGACGACAAGCGATTTTGCGACATCATGATGACAGGCGCCTGAAGGGCAGCGATCATCGACAAAAACAGATTCAGCAAAATATAAGGATAGGGATCAAAGTGATTGCGGAGCAGCGCGCTTGAGTTAAGGACCACCCAGACCGTGAGGACCACGCCAAAGAGGATGATGAAGGTCCAGGAGCCGCCGAAGCTGGCCACTTTGTCCGCCACGCGCTGGCCGAAAGTAAGCCTTTCTTCTTCTTCAACGTTGGGATTGCGCGAAACCTGCGTGCGCAGCAGCTCGTCAGTGGCACGCAGGCGCCGTCCCACCACGGTAAGCAGGTCCATGGCCGCATGCGGATGTTTATCAATGAAATCCAGCAGGCGCTCACGGTTCATGCTAAGCAACTGCGTATCTTCGCGCGCCAATGCAGTGGCGGTGCGGGGGCCACCGTCAAGAAAAGAGAGCTCGCCGATAACATCACCCTTCTCATTTTCAGAGAGGATCAGTTTCTGTCCTTCAATGCTCTCAACGAACAGTTCGACGCGGCCGGTGCTCAGGATGAAGATTTCGCCGCCGGGATCGCCGTAATGAAATATAGTTTCGCCTTCTTTGAAGTTGCAGCAGTCCATCATCTGGGCCAGCGCTTCACGCTCTTCGTCGTCAAGCAATCCAAAGATGGGAACATCTCCGATCATCGTTACTGTTGTAGACATGAAAGAAACTCTTTTAAGGGATGGATTTACAGCGAAGGGCTAGTTTAAATTGAGGCCCGGTTTCCGAGGGATGCAAATCTATCTAATTTTTTAGATTTGCGGCGGTCTCTTCTCCGCATATACAGGCCACAAGCGATGCACGCGCTGACAACAGGAAGGATTCCCTAGCGTCGCGAGGGACGGGCAGGCTTGTAATTCTTAGGATAAAGGACGACATACCGGCGGCCGCCTTCGCCTTCACTTTCAGTAACAAGGGATTCATGATCGCGAAATACCAGGTGGATCAACCTGCGTTCGCGGGATGACATGGGCGCGAAGGAATAAGGCGCGCCGGACTTCAGCACGCGCTCCGCAGCCACCTGCGCGGCCATTTTGAGCTCCTGCTGGCGGGCGGCACGGTAGCCCCTGCAATCAAAGCTGACTTTGTCGTGGTCTTCGGCGTGGAGATGTAGCGCCTCATGCGTCAGGACTTCAAACGATCGCAGCACTTCCGCTCCACGCTCCAGAAGCAGCTGGCTATCCGGGCCGGCCAGCTCCACCAGGATCTCCGGCGTCTCCCCTTCCTGGCCCATGACTACGGGAGGATTGACGGTGATCCTGTATTTAAGCTTGAACGCTCCTGAGGCAATGATGTTCTTCAGGAATGCATCGATTTTTTTTGCGGTTGCGACCTTGTCCTGCAGCATGCTGTCGTCCAGACTCCCCAATCGATTTTACAGCCTTGGCAACTTCAGCGTTTGCGCGCATTGCGTTTTTCAATGGTTTTCTTGACCTGCTGGCCCAGCTCAGAACGGTTAATCACCGCCTGTTGCGCGTAACCGAGCAGCGTACTAAGGGCCAGATAGATGGAGAGACCGGCGGGCATGCCCCAGCTGAATGCGCCAAACATGACCGGGCCCATAAATGACAGGATCTTTTGCTGGGCCGGGTCCATGCCGCCCTGTGGAGCGCTTTTCTGCTGGACGAACATCGCAACGATGATAATGATGGGCAGGATATGCCAGGGATCGGGCGAACCCAGGTCAGTGATCCAGAGCCAGCCAGCCTGACGCAGCTCAATCGCGTTATTCAGCATGGAGTAAAACGCAAACAGGAACGGCATTTGCAGCAGCAGCGGAAAACAACCGCCCACCGGATTGACGCCTTCTTTTTTATACAGCGCCTGCATTTCCTTCTGCATGTCCGCTTTGCGCGGGTCGGTAAGGCTGTAGCGCTTGTATTTCTCCTGGATGACCTTCATCTGCGGCTGGATCTTCTGCATCCGCAGCGATGATTTCATGCTGGAGATGCGGAGCGGCAGCAGCGCCATGGTGATCACAAGGGTAAGAAATGCGATGGCCCATCCCCAGTTGTGGATCCAGTGTTCGTACGTCCATTTCAGCCAGAGAAACAGTGGCCGGGCGATGAAGCTGAACGTGCCGAAATCATAGATGCCGCGCAGATCCGGTCCGCCTGGATGGCTCTGGATACTCTCCAGCAGGTCAACGGCTTTGGCTCCGGCAAACACGCGGATGCGGGTGGCGCTGTTTGTATTTCCGAATGCCAGGCCAATGACGTTGGCTTTGTCCTTGCCTTCAGCGGGCTTATCAGGGTTCTTGAGGACCTCGGCTTGCGAATTCAGCGTGACCAGCACCGTATCTGCTGGCACGTCCGGCAGAAAGGCCACGGCAAAGTACTGGTCTGCGGTAGCTACCCAGTCAAAAGGCCCCGGCACGGTCTGGCCGCCCACAATCCATTTCTTGCTGCTGAGGAAACCGCCGCTTGAAGGCGTTTTGCGCTCAATCGATCCGTCCTGTTGCCAGTCGATCTTACTTGCGTTAAACGACACCGGCGCCAACTGGTCACCCAGGCCGCTGGGCCATTGGGGCAATGCCTGCACTCGCTGTCCGTTGCGCGTGACCTCAATCTCAACGCTTAAAAGCTGGTCCTTACCCGGCCGGAACGTCTTGCGGACCGTGACGTCTCCATCAGAGTACTCATAAGTAATGCCCCCCGCGGTGGAGCTGCCGACCTCACCGCCAACGTAGAGCGCCCCGTTCAGCTTCTTCTCCAACTCTTTGTCATAGGTAAAAAGTGAGAGGGGATATCCAAGCTCGGGAGCCACCGTGCGATTCACAATATCGAACGGCTTGCCTGCATTGTCCGGATACTTGTATTTGCCCGTTCCATCTTTCTGTTTTTCTTTTTCCGTGAGCAGCCACGATTTCACCACGGCGCCGCGGTTGGTGAAGGTGATGCGATAGAAGTCGTTTTCTAAAACTGATTCCGTCTCCTGTGTTGCTGCCTTTACCGGGAGTTTGGCGGCCACTGCCGGAGACCTGGGCGGAGTGGGTGTGGAGGCAGCGGGAACCGCCGGGATTCCTGGCTGGGACTGCTGGGGTTGTTGTTGCTGCTGGCCTTTGTCTTGCTGCGGAGGCTGCGGCTTGGGCAGGAAATACTGCACTACGACCAGAACCACGAATACGAGCCCCAGGGCGATAAGCATTCGCTTATCAGTGCCCGGTTCGTTCTGCGGATTGCGATATTCAGTCAAATGATCTTTTTTCCTGTCGCTTTGCTCCAAACCGCTGGAGCAGCTTCATCAAAAAAATAGTTTCTCTTGCGCCTGTGGCACACGGCTCGGCACAATCAGGCCTCGCCGCTTTTTTCAATAAATCCCGTCGCTTCGCTCTAAACCGCTTTGCGATTCTTCTTCCCTTGCGAAGCAATCAGCCCTGCGTCAAGCCGCTCGGCGACTACAGGCCTCGCGGTTTCTTTTCCTGGAACGGGGTCATAGCCCCCCTGCGCGAATGGATTGCAGCGAAGGATCCGCCACAGTCCCAGAGCTGATCCATGCAGCAGACCGTGTCTGGCTACCGCTTCCGCAGTGTATTCAGAACAACTGGGAACGTAGCGGCAGGAGGGCGGCAGGAAAGGCGAGACGATGCCTTTGTACAGCCACAGGGAAAAAGCTGCAACACGCTTCATCTTCCCTGGCCTCGTTGTACCGCGGCAAAAACCTGCTTGATTTCTGCATCCAGCTGCGCGAACTTCAAAGTAAGCACGCTCTTGCGGGGATGCAATATCAGGTCGAGCGGTCTGACCAGCTCGGCCAGATGCTGCCGCACCAGCGCGCGCATGCGTCTGCGTATCCGGTTCCGCACTACGGCTCCGCCAAGAACCTTGCCTACGGTCAAACCGACACGCGGACCAGCAGGCCGGTCGTTTTCGCGATAGAAAGCAGTCATGTTCCCTGAAAAATGTTTTCGGCCCTGCTTGTACACCGCCTGAAAGTCAGCATGCTTCAGCAGACGCGCATCCCGGGGGAAGCTTTGTGAAACTCGTTTTGAAGTTTCAGTCACGGCTGGTCTGGCGGACAGAGTGGGCATTTTGCAGGAGAAAATTACTCCCGGAACCCGGGCTTCACGGAAACGCGCTTGCGTCCTTTAGCGCGGCGACGGGACAGTACGGCCCGTCCGCTCTTTGTTTTCATTCTCGTGCGAAAACCGTGCACCTTGGACCGGTGACGACGGTTGGGTTGAAAAGTGCGCTTGGGCATTGACTTGTGGGGCTCCTACTCAGGATTGTTTGCGCTGGGCAAACGATAAGTATAAAGGAATAGGGGCATTTCGTGCCACTTTGTCAGACGGAAGGCCGGATGCAGCCCTCCTTAGGTGATTTGGCTCTGTTTCCGCAGACAAATTTTGTCTCTTTGCCATGGCGCTGGATAAATATCTGCACATGGTGAGTTGCAACCACTCCATGCGTGTTCGTTTGCGGACAGTTTTTCAAGTGGCACGCGACAGGAATGCTCGTATAGACAAGCAAGCGCGACAACACAAGGGAATGTTGCACCACGCACGCAGCAAAAATACGCGCAATGGTTTTGAAAAATGAAAGTCGTGTAAAAAAAATTCGCGTGCGTGCATTTCCAGCGGGTGAAGTTCGTGCTAGTATGCCCTCCAGTCGGAAAAAAATTTGTTGCACAACGTAGTGTTCAACGTTCTGCGTCGCCCATTAGTAAAAATTAGATCAAAGAGATTTCTTCAGAGTTCAACCACGGGCCTCTGGCCGGCTCGCAACATAGGAAACATTCCAAGAAATGTCATTACCCGCTGCGACCGTTACCGCAAATCCATGGCTACGAATTCTTGGCGCCCTGGAAAAAAAGATCACCCGTCTTTCTTACGACACGTGGCTCAAGCCCACGCGTTTCAGCCACATTAATGGCAACATAATTTTTGTTCGCGTTCCGACCGCGGAGTTTCGCCAGCTCGGGGAAAAATTCGGCGATTTGATCCAGGAAGCCATGGACACTCTGGCGCCTGAATACCAGGACGTGAAATTCATCACCGCGGAGGAAGATCCCACGGCGCCTCCGGTCCGTCCTGATGGAGGTTTTGCACCGGTTTCAGCCACTGGCCCAACGCCGGCCTCGCGACAACAGCGGTTTGATTGGGATTCGGCCGCGCAGCTCAGCCCCAAGTACACGTTTGGCGCATTCGTGATCGGGGCCGGAAACCAGTTTGCTCATGCAGCCTCACAGGCCGTGGCCGAGCGGCCCTCCAAGGCCTATAACCCACTCTTTCTCTATGGTGGCGTGGGCATGGGCAAGACGCATCTGATGCAGGCCATTGGGCATGAAGTAAAAAGAAGACAGCCGCATGCCTCTATCTGCTACATCTCCAGTGAAAAGTTCACCAATGAGATGATCAACTCGCTACGCTACGACAAGATGATCAGCTTCCGTGATAAGTTCCGTAACGTGGACGTGCTGTTGATTGACGATATCCAGTTTTTAGCGCAGAAAGAACGCACCCAGGAGGAATTCTTCCATACGTTCAACGCTCTGCATGAGTCGATGAAGCAGATTGTGATTGCCAGTGACCGGCCGCCGAAAGAGCTTCCGGAAATCGAAGACCGCTTGCGTTCGCGCTTTGAATGGGGCCTGATCGCCGACATCCAGCCGCCTGATTTGGAGACCAAGGTCGCCATCCTGCAAAAGAAAGCGGAGTCCGAACGGGTCACGCTATCAACCGACCTGGCGTTGTATATCGCCTCCAACGTGCGCACCAATGTGCGAGAGCTGGAAGGAGCATTGATCCGGTTGATCGCGTATTGTTCACTCACCGGAGCCGAGATCAGCCTGATTACGGCGCAGCAGGTGTTGAAGAATTTTATAGACTCCCAGGCGCGCAAAATCACCATTGAGGCCATTCAGAAGGCGGTGGCGGAGCAGTTTGGGCTGCGCGTGATTGAGATCAAGGCCAAGAGTAATTCGCGGGCCATAGTGTTTCCGCGGCAGATTGCCATGTACCTGGCCAAGCAGATGACGGAAGCGTCATTGCCGGAGATCGGACGGCAGTTTGGCGGTAAGCACCACACTACGGTCATGCATTCGATCGACAAGATTGAGGAACAGCGCCAGGCGGACAAGGACCTGAACCGGCTGCTGAACAAACTGACAGAAACACTGAACAGTTGACGCGTAGCGGATAAGAGCAACAAGTCAGAAATTTTTCATGCCGGGCACCAATGCAACGGCGAAATCGGGCAAGAACCTGTAAACTAAACCGTTGTGCGGAGATTCCAACTGTTCCTCGGGGCATCTGGACTGCGGCATTTAAGATTGAATACAAGTTGGTTTCAACAATTTTAGGGGGCCACAATTATGCCTTCCTCCGCGGGCACTGAGGCGGGAGCAACGATGGAAATCAGCGTCAGCAAGAGCGATCTGTTGAAAGAACTCACCGCGACCCAGGGCGTGGTGGAGCGCAAAACCACGATTCCGATCCTCTCCAATTTCCTGTTTGAAGCAGGCGGGGACAAGCTGTCTATTACTGCAACGGACCTTGACTTGAGCCTGCGCACCTCTTGTCCGGCAAAGGTGAAGAAGGAAGGCTCCTGCACCATTCCGGCGCGCAAACTTTATGACTATGTGAAGTTGCTGGCCGATGGCGAGATCAGTATCAAGCTGCTCGAAAATCATTGGGTGCAGATTCGCAGCGGACGGTCCAATACCAAGATGGTGGGGATGGCCCGGGCAAACTTTCCTGCGCTGCCGCTGTTTCCCGCTGAGTCAGCCCTTCAGCTGCCCGCCCAGGTCCTGCGCCAGCTGATTGCCCGGACAATCTTTTCCATCTCCAATGAAGAATCACGTTACACCTTGAATGGCGCGCTCCTGGTGCTCAAGCCGGAATCGATCACGATGGTGGCCACGGATGGACATCGTTTGGCCCACATTGAACATGGCACCACCAAGCTGCCGGTCAGCGGAGAGTTGAAGGTCCTGGTCCCCAAGAAAGCCATGGCGGAGCTGAGCACGTTGCTAAACAGCAGTGACGTTCAGACGGTGGAATTTGCCAAGGACGAGTCAACACTCTTTTTCCGTATTGGCGGCCGTCTATTAACTTCACGCCAGCTCACCGGGCAGTTCCCGAACTATGAGGCCGTACTGCCGCGGGAAAACAACAAATCGGTTACCGTGCACTGTGACGAGCTTTCTGCCGCGATCCAGCGCGTGGCGCAATTTGCTGACGAGCGCTCCAACGCGATCCGCATGCGCGTGGAAAAAAACGAACTGAAGGTCTCATCCTCAAACACAGAGACGGGTGAATCCGAGGATTCGATTGAGGTGGCGTTCACGGGCGACCCCATGGTGATTGGTTTCAATTCCCAGTACCTGCTGGAGTTCCTCAAGGTGGTGGGCGCTGGCGATGTACGCTTCGAGTTTAAAGACGCGCAAACCGCTGGCCAGTTGCGTCCTGACGAAGCAGCTGACAGCGAGTACCGCTATCGCTACATCGTGATGCCGATGCGCATCTGAAATTTCACCCTCTGCACAAAACAAAAGGGCCGGACTGATGGAGTCCGGCCCTTTTTTGCTCTGAAGACTTTGATCTGAAAGCGTGTTTACTGGATCATTTTCCTGGCCAACACGCGGTCAACGGTCTGTTCAACATTGGGCAAAAAGGAGTCCAGGTGTCCCATGGACGCAGTAGCTGTGGTGCCGGCAAAACGCGTGGAGACCAGAACTTCATTCCAACGCTGGAAGATGAGTTTGGAAGGAGACTCAAGAGCATTGCTGCGTTCCGGTTCACGCATGTAAAAGCAGACTGCCCAGAATGCAACCACCGCGAGGTATGTGGTGTAGTCAAGAAGGTCCAGCGCGAAGCCCCACTGGGCGAAGCGCGTATGGAAATAATTTGAGCTCAGACTGAGAGAGGCAGTTAGACCCAGTCCAAGACCGATGCTGACGGTGTGGCTCCGCCACGCCAGCCCAAGACGCTTTTCAAATAAAAAGAAAAGAAGCAGAAGGCCGCATTGCATCAGGCGGAGCGATCTCTCAACCTGGCTCACGAAAGCGAGGCACTTGCCGATGGTTACATCATGCGTGGCCAGAGCGGTAAGAGCGGCCGCAAGCATCAAAAAAGCCACTGCCCAGCGGAAGAGCATTTTCCCCAGGTCAATCAATCCGTTGTACGGTTTCAAGGCCTTGACGAAAATCTCATACATCACGCCGAATTCAACCAGCATGAGCACGCTGTTGACTGACCAAAACAGCCAGAAGTAATGCGCCCCGGAGGTTTTTGCCGCGTGTGCTATGAACAAGACCAAAGCTCCCACTACGGCAAATGCGTTGTACCAGAAGAACACAGGAAAATCGGCGCGCTTGTTCCGTTTGACAAGAAAAACCAGGATGGCCGCTTGTGCCACAGCGGTAAGGACAACGAATACGCTAGGAATCCATTCAGATGCGTTCACAGAACAAGCCTCCAGAGCGGGGCAAGCATACTACTCCCACTGATGGCCGACAAGCATCTGCGGCAACACCAAAGTACAATTTACTGATTAGTAACTGCTAATTCTCCCCGTAGAAAGCAAACGACTGATTATATGAGACTTACAGTATCGCTGCCCTACTTAGCACAAAAGGCCGTGTGACCCTGTGCCGGTGGCAAAGGCGCGCATGGAGCAGGCCCTGGCCGCTGGCCGATAGAACCGAAAGCTTGGTTAGAAGTACCGGAGAATGCCGCGAAAATGGCGAACACAATCAGAATCATGAGAGAGGTACGAAGTAGCAATTTCATAGGGGAAGTTCTCCTGTTTTTTCTTTAGGGCTCTTGTACTTGGTGGCATTGCTGAGGTGGATCAGAAATGCGGGATGAGTATACAGTTCATCCCTAATTTTTCAATGATTTATTAGTACAATTTCACTATCGAAATTCAGCATATTTACCTCCTCCATCAGCACCGGCACCCATCAGGAAGAAGTTACCAAAAGGAGTGTCCCAGAGTACCTAGTAACCCATTGACTTTAGGTAACTTGTGGGCTATGGAAAAAATGTGAAACCGGACCGCATGCGGGTAGGCAGAAAAATTCACAGTTTGCGCCAGGAATCACAAAAGTCAATACAAGCCCTTTGTATTAAATTTTCTAAGAAATGGCGGGGATAAATTTTCAGATTCGGTAAGGCAAAAATGATTCGTGGTTCGAGGCGACCGCCAATCGATCAAAACTGTGGAACCCAAAACGGCACAAAAACACACCAAAAATCAGCCTGCTCTAAGGGTCCAGATGACCTCATCAAACAACTCTGGCTATGATACAATAGGCATTGGGTCACAAATCCATAAAGTATTGAATTTAAGTAACTTGAGTGTTATTCAGATGGTGTAAAAGCCAATCTGGAAAAAGCCCCAGGCTTGCACTTGTTAGACAGGAGTACCCGAGCTTGTCCACCCGTGAATCTGCAACTGTAGTAACAAAACAAATGGCGGAACAAAACAAAAGCAAAAAGTCCGGCAACGGAAACGGTAATTACACCGCAGAAGACATAAAAGTCCTGGAAGGCATGGAAGCGGTGCGTCTGCGCCCTGCCATGTACATCGGCTCGAATGGAGAGATGGGTCTTCACCACTTGGTCTATGAAGTGGTTGATAATTCCGTGGATGAGGCGCTGGCAGGACATGCCACCCAGATCGATGTAACCATTCACATTGACAACTCCATCACGGTGGTCGATGACGGACGCGGCATTCCCGTGGACGACATGTTGATTGACGGCGAAAAAATCCCCGCGGCGCAAGTTGTGCTCACCAAGCTGCATGCCGGCGGAAAGTTCGACAACTCCAACTACAAAGTCTCCGGTGGACTGCACGGTGTTGGCGTTTCCTGCGTGAATGCGCTGAGCCACCAGTTTGATCTGGAAATCTGGCGCGATGGACACGTGTGGGAGCAGGGATATTCGAAAGGCGCTCCGCAAACCAAGCTCAAGAAAACCGGCACCACAAAAAAGCGCGGCACCAAGATACATTTTCTACCCGATAAGGAAATCTTCACTGCGACGGAATACAACTTTGACACGCTCGCCCAACGGCTACGCGAGCTTGCCTTCCTGAATAAAGGCCTGGAGATTTCTCTTACGGACGAGCGCCAGACCGATGCAAAGACCGGCGAAGCAAAGAGCCTGAAGTTTAAATACACCGGCGGCATCGCGGAGTTCATCAAGCATCTGAACCGCGGCAAAAGCGTGTTGCATGATAAGCCGATCTACATGGAAGCCGAGCGCGACGGCGTGGCCATGGAAATCGCTTTGCAATACAACGACGGTTATTCAGAAACCGTGTTCAGCTTTGCCAACAACATCAACACGGTGGATGGCGGTACGCATCTTTCCGGTTTCCGCACCTCGCTCACGCGCACCATCAACTATGCGGGGCAGCAACTGGGCCTGTTCAAGGACGTAAAAGAAAACCTGACCGGAGACGATGTCCGTGAAGGACTGGTGGCCGTGGTGAGCGTAAAACTCTCACAGCCTCAGTTTGAAGGCCAGACCAAGGGCAAGCTGAATTCAGATATCGCCGGCATCGTCCAGGCCTTCCTCAATGAGCGGCTTGGCGCTTTCTTTGAGCAGAATCCTCCAGTGGCGCGCAAGATCATCAATAAAGCAATTGAGGCGGCGCGTGCGCGAGAAGCGGCACGCAAAGCCCGTGATCTAACCCGGCGCAAAGGCGCGCTGGATGGCGGCGGCCTGCCCGGCAAGCTGGCGGATTGCTCTGAACGCGATCCCAACCGCTGTGAGCTGTTTCTTGTCGAAGGCGAATCCGCAGGCGGCACGGCCAAACAGGGGCGTGACCGGCGCTTCCAGGCCATTCTGCCGCTGAAGGGCAAAATCCTCAACGTGGAAAAAGCCCGCTATGACAAGATGCTGGGCCATGAAGAAATCCGCGCCATGATTACGGCCCTGGGAGCCGGCATCGGCAAAGACGATTTTGATCCCAGCAAGCTGCGTTACGCCAAGATCATCCTGATGACGGACGCCGACGTGGACGGTTCGCACATCCGCACGCTGCTGCTCACGTTTTTCTTCCGTCACATGAATGAACTGATCAAGCGGGGCAATGTTTACATCGCACAGCCGCCGCTTTATGGCATCAAGAAAGGTAAGTCGCAGCAGTACATCAAGGACGACCGCGAGTTTGTGCGCGTAATGGTAAAGCGCGCGGCAGAAGGCATGACGGTCCGTTACGGCGAGGGCGCTGCCAAGCTGGAAGGCTCCACACTCTCAAAATTCATGACCACTCTGAACGAGTATCTGGTCTTCTTTGAGAAAGTGGACAAACGCCTGCGCCATGAACGGATCACGGAGTTGCTGCCGCGGCTGGGAATTGCTCAGCGTGGCGATTTTGAAGGCGATAAGAAGACGCCATCAAAAAAGATCGAGAAGCTGGAAAAGGAAATTAACAAGCTGGCCAAGGAATATCAGCTCAAGCAGGTGGAGAGCTATTTTGACGAAGAACATAACCTCTGGGGCGTGAAATTCACGGATTCCCAGGGGGCCGAGCGCCATATTCACTGGGCGCTGGCGTCCACGCCTGAATACCGGCAGATGATGGCGAAATTCAAGCTGATTGAAGCTTATATGGAGCCGCCGTTTGTGGTGGAAGTCGCGGGCAAAGCCACGGAAGAGACCGCGGCCGACCTGAGTGACGCCGAGCGCGAGGACTTGGACAAGGCGGCGAAAAAATCGTCAAAGACTTCCATCCGCAGGACGAAGATCGAAGCCGAGCGGGTTGAAAAAAACTCCGCGCGCGAGCTGTTCGACTATGTGCTCTCTGAAGGAAAAAAAGAATACAGCGTACAGCGCTACAAAGGGCTGGGCGAGATGAGCTCAGAACAGCTCTGGCAGACAACGATGGACCCGGAACGGAGGACACTGCTTTCCGTACGGGCCGAAGACATTGAGGCCTGCGAGATGATCTTTACCACGCTGATGGGTGAGGATGTGGAGTCACGCAGAAAGTTCATCGAAGAGAACGCGCTGGACGTGAAGAATTTAGACATTTGATTTGTCGCTTCGCTCCAAACCGCTAGACAGCTGCGAGGCCAGGTGCGTCTTCTGCACCTGAAGCAGCCGGCTCGGCGCGCAAGTCGGCCCCGCCATTTTTTGCGAAACGGGGAACCGCACATAAGCGCAGTTCAAAAAATCTAGCCGCGGACAGGCGCAAAAAAGGTGCAACTTCACGGCTAATATTTTGGCGCTTCCGTAATCACCAATGCCGGCTCACTCCGTTTTCGATACAGCCATAAAAAAACCACCGCCATCAGTGCCCACAAGATCAGCGTGACCACGCTGCCTTCCGGTCCCACGCTGCCGCCGGTCAGCCAATCAGGCCCATGGGATACGTGAGGGTTGAAAAGATGGCCAGGCGCCTGAAAACCACTATCGTTCACGCCGAAGAAGAAGGACTGTCCCCAGTCCCAGCCGGCATGAGCGCCAACCGCGAGCCAGAGATTGCCGGTACGCCACAGCGTGGCCGCCGCAAACACGGCAAAGAACGCGGTAGCGATGATTCCAATTCTTGTCTCTCCGCTATTCCCCATGTGGACGCGAGCGAACAACATGGCCTGAATCATGGCGGCGGGCCAGAAGCCAATGCCATCAGCCAGGGTGTAAAGGAAATAACCGCGGAAGGAATATTCTTCAAAAAATCCGACGAACAGGAAGACGATAAACCAAAGAAATCCCCAACCGAAAATTTTCGCGCTGAGCGCGCTGATGTCACCGAAATAGAAAACATGTATCGCGCGGAGAAGCAATAGCACGAAGGAAAGCGGGAGAAATCCCCATAGAAAATATCCGCGGACAAAAGCGGAAAGGGCCGATCTCTGCAAGGGCAGGCCATAAACACCCATCTTGCGGCGTTCGATCCTGCTCATGATCCAGGCGAGAAATAGAAGCACCAGAAACAGGATGACTTCACCGACCGCCTGGACTATTGTCAGGATGAAGTCCGGCAGTGGACTGCCCTTGGGCTCACCGCCGAGGTATTTCGCAATCAATCCCGCGCCAAAAGTGAGAATCCCGATCATTCCGCAGTAGATCAGCAGGCGCCAGCCGGCGCGCAGACCGCGATCGTTATAGAAGATTTGCGTGAGGCGATGAGGCGGGATGCCGCCTGCAATTTCCGGTTCCATAGTTTTCCTGTAAGGGGTTCAGACAGGAAGACTCTATCAGAAGACAGAAAGCAGGACGTGCGATTACGCTTGCACTCGGTCCATCCCATGCTGGAGCCGGCAGCAAATGCGCTGAGCACTTCAGCTCGCCTGCATGATACAACTGTGAATTCATGTTCCAGGTGTTCAGAGAATTCAGGGTTGGCAGGCCACAGGTGTTTGCCGGGCTCATGCTGCTGGCATTTCTGGCGCAATGCCTTTGGACCGCCAATGCACGCAAGCTCTCTGATCTGGAATATCGATACATTGCCGCAGGACTTTCCGCCGAGCGCGGGAAAGCAGTGAATCTTTCTCCGTTTACCGGGTGGGTGGCCGCGCTTCCTGTTCGATCCACAGCTCTGGCCAGGAAAGTAGCTTCGCCCTCCATTAGCGAGGCACTTGCCGTTCCGCGCCCCTGGCTACTGCGACTGCCTTTCATCATTTTTGGGCTGTGGATGGGAGCAGCGCTGTGGTGGGTGGCGCGACGCTTGTTTGACGATGAGGGAGGCTATGTCGCACTGGCACTCTATTGCACCTCACCGGCCATGATTAAGATCAGCAGCAATATTGGGCCGGAGATCATTCTGGCCTGGAGCAGTCTGGGGCTGATTTATACGGCGATTGGAGTGGCGCATACGCTTTATGCCCCGCCGAAGAAGTGGGCGCCACGGATTGCGATCCTGGGGCTCTCCATCGGCTTTGCCCTGGCCACGGCATGGTGGGCCTTTACTCTGGTGCTAGTGGCGTTCGGTTACATGTTGTATCTGGCGCCGGGGTGCCGGAAAAAAGTTCTGGTGGTGCTTGCGGGCGCGACGGCCATCGGTGCTGGGGTCTGGGGCGTTTCGTACCTGGTGACAGGCAGTTTCGGGCTGGGAGTAAAGGCGCTCTTCGCTCAAAAACCAACGCTTGAGGCGGTGCGCAACCTGGCGTTTCCATTGGCTGCGCAAACGGATGGATATACCCTGGTTCTTCTTTTCATTTTGGCGTTCACTGCTTATGGGAGCTGGCCCCGGGCGCGCTATTTTGGCAACACGGCCCCTCTGGTAACTGCACTGACCGCGGTGCTTTTGTTCAGTCTGGTACCGGCGGTCAGGATCTGGGATGCAACTTTGGGTCTGAGTTTCGTGTTTATATTTATTGGCGGTCTTGCGGCCGACTTTTTTGAGACCCGATTCCGGCGTCCAGTGGCTGTGTTTTTGGTTGCATGTTTCGCGCTCCGGACCGTTCTAACTGTAGTGGCGCTTGCCGGCTGGGTACAAAACTTAATGTAACCTCAGTTGCCAAGGGTTTATCATAGTAGATGGATATAAGTAGTCTTTTGCGCGGTTTAAAGCAGGTATCTTATGTCGCGACCAGTCTTCGTCATTCTGTTTCTAGCGTTTGCCCTGCAAATATCGCAAGCCCAGCTATTTAGCCATGGGGCGCCAGCCTCTGTCACGTCGCCTACGGCGGATGGCCGCCAACACGGCGTACCAGCGAGCGTGCTTTCACCCACGCCACTGCCTTTTGGAGTAAACCCACCGCTGCGAAGTGTGCGTATTCGCGGTCCGCTGCGCCGGTTTGGGAATCCGCATCCAAGGCGGCAGGTGTTCGTGCCAGTTCCTGTTTTCTATTCTCTTTATGGAGACGGGTACCCCGCAGATCCTTATGTGCCTGAAACTCAGGTTGATCCTGCCCCAGCGACCCAGGCGGCTGTTGATAAAAGCCAGGCCTCAGCTGAGCGAAGTGACGATGAGCTGCGCGCCGCCTATCTACAAGGGGCGCGTGACGCACTAACCCACCAGGACGATAATCGCTACGGCGAACACTACATGGATTCCCGGGAGCGCGACCGTCAACAACCGGCAGCAGAGCAAAGAAAGCCCGAGCGGAAATCTATGCCGGACGAAAAACCTGCGGCAGTGCCGGTGGAAGACAAATCGCCCGCCACCGTTTTTATCTTCAAAGACGGCCACCAGCTGGAAACCAGGAACTATGCCATCATGGCCGGAACGCTGTTTGACTTCTCCGGAAAGATGCTGAAGAAAATCCAGATGGATGAGATTGACTCGGCGGCAACCGCGAAAGCGAACGATGATCGCGGCCTGATCGTGAAGCTGAACTAAAACATTTGGCAAATAAGTAATTTAGTAATTAGCAAATTTACCCAATACAAATGGTATTTTTGCCGGTGAATTTGTGCCCCCAGTAAGAGGCGTGTGCAAATAACCAAACTGGTCCCGCCTGTGCTATAATTTTCTGTATTCCTCAAGCACATAACTTCTTGTAAATGCAAGCATTTAGCAGACATTTCGGCAGGGCTGCGGGGTCATCCGGAGCGGCTGGAAGCATGTCTTAAAAACCGCCTTTTGATTTGAGAGAAAAAACATGGCAGATGAACAGAATCCACAGCTCCCACTGACGCCGCCTCCGGGTGGAGACGGGCCTACTGGTCCGGGCGGGGGCAATATACAGTTCGTCAACATTGAAGAGGAGATGCGGCGATCGTATCTCGATTATTCAATGTCAGTGATCATCGGTCGCGCACTCCCCGACGTGCGTGACGGATTGAAGCCGGTGCACCGGCGCATCCTCTACACAATGCAGAATATGGGACTTCAACCCAATAAGGCGACTCGGAAGTGCGCCCGCATTGTTGGAGACGTAATGGGTAAGTACCATCCGCATGGCAACCTTGCCGTTTACGATGCTTTAGTGCGTCTAGCGCAAGACTGGAGTCTGCGCTATCCGTTGGTCTTTGGCCAGGGAAACTTTGGTTCTGTAGATGGCGACCCGCCCGCAGCCGACCGTTACACGGAAGCGAAGCTGTCGCAGGTTTCCACTGGATTGCTCGAGGACCTTGACAAGGAAACTGTCGACTTCCGGCCGAATTATGACGAGAGTGAGGTCGAGCCCGATGTTCTGCCTACACGAATTCCTAACCTGCTGGTAAATGGTTCTGACGGAATCGCCGTGGGAATGGCGACAAAGATCCCCCCGCATAACCTGACAGAGATTGTGGAAGCGGCAATTATGCTGGTGAACAATCCGGCAACAACACTCAAAGAAATTCTGAAGGTAGTGAAAGGTCCGGACTTCCCAACCGGGGCTTATATCTACGGTCGAAGCGGCATTGAAGCGGCTTATACCAACGGTCGCGGGCGTTTTATGATGCGTGCCAAGGCCAAGACGGAAGACATGGCGCAAGGCCGCAAAGCGATTATTGTTACGGAAATTCCGTACCAAGTGAACAAAGCCACCCTGATTAAGCGCATTGCTGAATTAGTAAACGACAAAGTGATCGATGATATTTCAGACGTGCGCGATGAGTCCGATCGCGATGGCATGCGCATTGTTGTGGAGTTGAAGCGCGGAGCGGAAGAACAGATCATCCTTAACCAGCTATATAAGCATACCGACATGCAGATGGGCTTCAGCATGATTCTGCTGGCGGTAGTGAACGGCCAGCCGAAAGAGATGGGTCTGGTGCAGGCGATCCAGCACTTCATCGATCACCGCGTGGACGTAGTGCGCCGGCGCACCGTCTACCTGCTGGAGAAGGCCCGCGAGCGCGAACATATTTTGGAAGGCTACAAGATCGCGCTGGATAACCTGGACGCGATCATTAAGATTATCCGCGGATCAGGCTCGCGCGCGGAAGCAAAAGAAAACCTGCTGGCCGCGAAATACAAGATCGTGGACAAGCAGATCCAGGCGAAGGTGGGCGGAGCGGAAGGCCGGCTCACACCCCGCCAGGCCGACGCGATCCTGGAACTGCAACTGTATCGTCTGACACGGCTTTCAACGGATGAAATTCTGAAAGAGCTGGAAGAGATTCGGCTGAAGATCGCGGAGTTGGAATCCATTCTGGCCTCTGATAAGAAGTTGCGCGGCGTGATTGTGAAAGAGCTGCAAGAGGTGAAAGAGGAGTTCGGCGACAAGCGCCGCACCGAGATCACCGACGAATCCACAGAGATCACGCTGGAAGACCTGATTGCCGATGAGCAGGTGATTGTGACCGTGTCCCACAGCGGATACCTGAAGCGCACGCCGCAATCCATCTACCGGCAGCAGCGGCGCGGCGGTACCGGCCGCACCGGCATGAAGACGCGCGAAGAAGATTTTGTGGAATATCTCTTCAGCGCTTCCACCCACTCGTATCTGCTGGTGTTTACGAACACGGGGCGAGTTTACTGGCTGAAAGTGTATGAAGTGCCCGACGTGGGCGCAGCGGGGAAGGGTAAGCACATCGGCAACCTGGTGGCCTTGCAGCCGGGTGAAACGGTGCGTACGCTGCTGGAAGTCCGCAACCTGGAAGAAGAGAACCGCTATATCTTCTTTGCCACGCGCAAAGGCACGGTAAAGAAGACTCCGGTGAAGGACTTCTCCAACGTGATGTCGCGCGGCATCATTGCCATCGGTATCGACAAAGATGATGAGCTGGTGGCGGTGCGGTTGACTGACGGCAACCAGATTGTCTTCCTGGCGTCACATGAAGGCCAGGCGATCCGCTTCGACGAAGAAGATGTGCGCTCGATGGGGCGGCCGGCGTACGGCGTACGTGGCATGGACCTGGACAAGAACGACTACATTGTTGGCGTAGCCGTAACTCCGAAAGATGGCAAAAAGACCAACGGCAAGGACAAAGACGGCAAAGCAACGGAAGAGACTCTTCCGAGCCTGATCCTGAGCGTAACCGAGCAAGGCTATGGCAAACGTACCCCGGTGGAGGAGTACCGGTTGCAGACACGCGGGGGCAAGGGCGTGATCAACGTGAAGACCACGGCGCGGAACGGCAATGTCGTCGGCATCATGCTGGTGGACGAATCTTCTGAAGCCATGCTGATCAGCCAGTTCGGCAAGATCATCCGCATAGACACCAAGACGATCCGTGAAGCCGGACGCTCAACCCAGGGTGTGCGGTTGCTGCATCTGGAAGAGGGCGATCGAGTGGCGTCAGCGGTGGTCTTGCAGGAAAAAGAATCTGAAGAACAGAACGGGACACTGTTGCAGTAGTTGCTTGACCGATAAGTCGGTCGCAAGGTCCAATTAGTTCTGCGCGTGGATAAACGCAAAAGTTGCCTGAATGATCTCGCGCGACCGGGCATCATTATCAGCAATATCGAAACCGTGGTGTCCAGACGGATGATTCGCCACGTTTATGGATAAGTTTTTCGATAGCGCCTGCTGGATGAAGCGGTCGACAATATCATTCTGGCCAGGGTAATCAAGACCCGCACGCGCTACAAAAATGGGTGGCATTCGTTCTTTCGCTATGGTCAGGTAGTGGAAGGGAGAGAAATTCTGCAGAGTCTCATCAGAAACCGTGGCCGGTATTAATTTACGAATTGACGGCGGATCCAGGAGAGCATAATACGAAATGATACAGCGGATGTACGGGCTTGACTGGCGCATGGCCAGGGTGAGCAGCGGGCCACCTCCTGAGAATGCCCACAGGTTGATATGGTCTTTATCGATGCCCAGCGCCACACCATTCTGGCGAATGTAGTGGATCAGGTCCGCCAAATCGCTTTCCGCATCAGGGAAGCGGTCCAAACCGTATAGCCGGTGATTAAAAGTAACGCCTATAAGGCCCGAGGCGGCTGCCAACTGCCCGTAGGAAACGTACTGCCCCCAATGGGTCGGTTGCGTGAGCAGGTTAGCGGGCAGCGGGCCGCCATGGATGAAGATAACAGCTGGAAGCAGATGGCCACTTAAACTCTCAGGAGAGTAAAATACTGCCTCCAACGCAGTAGTTCCGACTTGTTTGTACGCTACCTTCCTGATCCGGGCGTTCTCCATACCGGGCACTGCGTAGACGATCTTTTTGGGAGCATCTGTTTTGACCCACTCAGGGTCTTGCAGAGCTTGCCGGGATTGTTGTGCGGGACACCGAGCGGACAGGAAGATCCCGGAAAGCAATGTGACTAGAACGATGCATTTCCTGGTCACAGCTATGCCTCCTTCAATAACTGCACAAATTTTTCTAAAGCCTTTCTGTGTCGTAAGCCAATGGTGGATAACCAGATGAGTCGCCAGCATCTATAGGTTTACCGAGGCAGCCGGGTCTTGGAATGCGGGCGAGGATCAATGCTATTTCTTCTTCGCGCGTTTGCTTACCGGTTTTGGCCTGGGTGGCTTGAATGCCTTGACCTGTGAACGCAAGACCAGTGCTTTGCCCGCGTATTCACGCGTCCTGAAATAGCCTCTTCTGACCAGATCGGCGATGGCCTGCCGGGTGATTCCACGAATCTCCGCGGCTTCAACCTGAGAAATCCAGATGGCAGGATCAGGGCCTTTCTTTTTGGGCTTGCCTTTTTTCTCTGGGAAGCTTTCCCGGTTGACGTACATGGAGGCCGGCCCGCGAGGGCGGCGCTTGAAGCTCATGACCTCAGATTTTTGAAGATAGACTTTTCCTGCAAAGACAGTTGTTCCCAGCCGTTTGCGCCGCACCAGCTCCCAGATTGCCTGCCGGGACACACCACGGAGACGGGCAGCCTCGCTTTTGAGGATCCACTCATTGGAATTAAAGGTTCGCGGTTTCTGAGCATCTGTGGTCATTGTTTTTAAAAGGTCCCCGCTAAAAGCTTGCTCCAGCAGGTAAGAGGATAAACCAAAAGGTACAGGCGTATGTATGAGAAATCGCGAACCAGTGGACACATCGCCCGAGTCATTTGCAACCCTCGCACTACATGCCGACAATGCATCATTTCAACTGCGTGTGCTGTCAATTGTCCCTGGCTTGTACTAAAAACATGTACCTCTGTTAAGCAGAGGGTCGCAGAGAGCAGTGACCGGTGCTGGTGAACTAGTTCTTGCGTGACGCGTGAGGAAACTGGCGTTAAGATTGGCGATTAGAGGAGCGGCTGACGCCGGATCCGGATCGTTCGACTCCCGGTTGCACCGGTCGCTCACGATGACAAGCGGCGGCGTGCCGGTTTTGCGGCACGCGAAGATGATTATGCGCGGCTGACGCCGGGTCTGGATCGTTCGAGCTCCCGGTTGTACCGGTCGCTCACGATGACAAGTGGTGGCGTGCCGGTTTTGCGGCACGCGAAGATGTAATGGCGCAACGGGAGACCGTTGCGTTTGCTGTTTATGGACTGCAACCCTCTGCCGATGACTTTCAGCCGAAGTGCAAATGGGGATCAGTTGGGGATGTTTTAGATAAAGCTTGTGTTTGCAACCTGGGTATCTGGGGATCGATGGGGAGGAATCGCGTAAGTCTTTTAGAAATGGGGATCAAGGGAGGGGGAGAGGGTATCAGAAATTGCCAGAATTGCCATGATTGCCGAAATCGCCGAAATTGGAACCCTGGGGCACAGGGGGTACAAGACGATTGTCATAATCGCCGGAAGTGCCAAAGTTGAAAGGCAAAGTTTGACTGGGTCGCACGGCATCCACGGCAAGCCGGGACGAGCGCCGGGCAGGTTGCACGTGATCAGGGACCGGAAACGGTTGGCGCCAAAAAGATAAAATCGCAGGGCGAAGGCGCCTGCATTTCCACGATTTATTTTTGATGAAGCTCCGCATTTATTTTGATGAACGAGCGTCGGTGCACCTCTGGATGGAGCAGTAAACGGCATATCGCTGAAATCTGTTGCTATGAAAAGGTGTTCCGGTTAACAATGCTGTTCCACCCCCCCAAAATAAAGCCCCCTTAGAAGGGAAGGTAGATTGATGAACAGCAAGACCCGCAAAGTAGTCCACTTTTTTATGGCTTCACGCCTGGGCAGAGGGTTAGTCCTGACAGCGATGGTGCTGCTAGGTATGGGCGTTACCACCAGCATGGCAGCACGCGGATGGGCGCAGGAGCCGGAGCAGACGGACGCAAAGCCGGAGCAACCCAAGATCAAGATCGACTGGCAGATAGGGCCAACTACAGGAAAGTTGGGAGACATTGCCGACATTCAAATTCCGGAAGGCTATCGTTTTGCCGACAAAGTTGGCACACAAAAGCTGCTGCAACTGACCCACAACCTGACCAGCGGGCACGAACTGGGTGCGATTGTGGCTAATGATGCCGACTGGTTCATGATCTTTGAGTTCGAAGACAGCGGATATATAAAGGACGACGAAGGCGACAAGCTGGATGCGGACGCAATCCTGAAAAGCATTACGGACGGCACGGAACACGCAAATAGCGAGCGCGCGAAGCGCGGGTGGAGACCTATCCATGTGAAAGGCTGGCAGCGGCCACCGTTCTACGATCCGCAGACGCATAACCTCACCTGGGCGAGCCTGTTAAAAAGCGATGGTCCGGTGGACGACACAGCGGTAAACCATTCCGTGAGAATTCTGGGACGCCGCGGAACCATGAACGTGGACCTGGTAGCATCGCCCACGGAATACGCGGGCCTTCCGGAAAAGTTCAACGCTTTGATGGCCGGGTTCCACTACACCGAGGGCAACCGCTATAGCGACTTTGCCAAGGGTGACAAGGTGGCTGAATACGGATTGACGGCGCTGATTGTGGGCGGCGGCGCAGCAGTAGCTCTCAAGACCGGACTGCTAGCCAAGCTATGGAAATTTATCATCATGGGCCTGGTGGCGGCCGGCGCGGCGATCAAGAAAGCGTTCAAAGCGATTTTTGGCAAAGAAGAAAAGATTGAGGACCCGAACCCGCAAGCGATGTCCCAGGGGCAATGAGAGAGCTGGCAACACTTCTTGCGATTGTTCTACTGGTCTATCTTTTTCAGTGCCTGTGCTGGGCCCCTACTGGTGCTCAGGTGTTTTCACTGGAGCTTTCCGGCAAAAAAGTCCGGAAGAAGCGCGGGTTCCCGTGGAGAGCACTAAAGCTTACGGGGTATTGGGCCAATCCGCTACCGCCGCTGCAACCGCTGCTGGTGGTGGATTGGCCCCAGCTTCAACTGGAACCGGAAATGGTGCGGGTGATGCAAACGGACGCGGAGCCCGTGCAAATGCCGTGGGAGCAGCTTAAGGTGACGCGGTCCGGCGCAAAGCTGCTATGTAATGGCTTGATGGTATTGCAGGGAGGCGCAGACCAGCTAGAGTGGCACCAGGAGTTTCTGGAAAAGCTGAAACGCGCCAAGATGAAAGATCGAAAGAAGCTCATTGAATCATGGCTCTGCAAGGCCATGGATCCAGGGGCCGTTGCAGAGCGGCTGACCCTGTTTGGCCACAAGTCCAGATGGCTGGACATTGCGGTAAACCTGCAATTCTTTCTGCTGTTCGTAATTGTGCCCATGGCGTTCTCCCGCTTTGGCAGCAGAGCACTTTGGCCAATGCTGGCTGCGGTGATAACGACCTCGATTTTTATTACGTGGCAGTTGTGGCGCTTGCACAAGGCTTTTTTTCCTGGCGATGGCGATGGACGGTTCAAGTCAGTATTCAGTTCGGCGCTCTCGCCCATCTATGCCATACGCGCAGGGGACGCGCTTGGCCGCGACCTGCTGGCCGGCTTTCATCCTGTAGCAGTGGCGGGCATTGTGTGTTCAAAGCCGGATTTTGAAGCCTTTGCCGGAGAACATCTCCGGGCAAATAAGTTCAGCCTGGCAGGCACAAACTGGTATGGGGACCAGTTCGAGCGTGCTCTGGGCAATATGTTGGAAAAGAGTGGCGTGGATGCCAAACGGCTGTTGGCAGCGCCGGAACAGGACAGCAACTGCGTGCTTTATTGTCCGCGGTGCCGGGCGCAGTACACGAAGGCCCGTGAGGATTGTGCCGACTGCGGTTACGGAGAGCTGCTCGGGTTTGAAGGACAGGTGGCAGCGGAAAAGCCGATGGTGCAGTGAGAGAGAACCGGGAGGCCTGCAGATTGGGCACATTTTTTTGCCTCCTTCAGCCATTTTGTTTAATCTTATATACCTCTCGCGGGACGCCTGAATTTCGCACAAACGAAAGGTGGAGAGATGAACATTTATCAGAACATTACACAGACCATCGGGCGGACGCCTCTGGTCCAACTCAACAAGCTCACCCAAGGCGCCAAAGCGACGGTGGTGGTTAAACTGGAAGGGTTTAACCCCTGCCACAGCGTGAAAGACCGCATTGGTGTAAGCATGATCAATGAGGCCGAAAAAGCGGGCCGCATACAGCCGGGCAAAACCGTGCTGATTGAGCCAACCAGTGGAAACACTGGGATTGGACTGGCATTTGCCGCAGCGGCCAAAGGCTACCGGCTCATCCTGATCATGCCGGATACGATGAGCCAGGAACGCAGAGTGGTACTGCTGGCTCTGGGCGCGGAGATTATTCTTACGCCCGGGCCGAAGGGCATGAAGGGCGCCATCGCTAAAGCTAATGCGCTGCTGAAAGACACTCCCGATGGCGTCATCTTGCAGCAGTTCGCCAACCCGGCAAATCCCAAGATCCACCGGGAGACGACTGGGCCGGAAATCTGGAATGACACGGACGGCAAGATTGACATTTTTGTCTCCGGCGTAGGCACAGGCGGAACGCTGACGGGTGTGGGCGAATTTATCAAGGCTAAGAAACCGGAGCTCAAGATAATAGCGGTGGAGCCCGTGGATTCTCCCGTGCTCTCCGGAGGCAAACCGGGGCCGCACAAGATCCAGGGAATTGGAGGCGGATTTGTACCCGATGTGCTGCGCACTGATCTCATCGATGAGGTTATGACGGCAACTCTGGATGAATCACTGGACATTGCACGCCGGATGGCGAAAGAAGAAGGCATTTTTATTGGCATTTCCGGCGGCGCAGCGGTAGCGCAGGCACTGAAGGTTGCCAATCGTGAAGAAAACGCCGGCAAGCTGATTGTGGTGGTGATACCGGACTTCGGCGAGCGCTACCTGAGCACAGTGCTGTTCCAGAGCTTGAAGGATGAAGCCGCCAACCTGCCAACCGTGGACGCGGATGTGGATACGTACTTCATGATGAAGACGGCATAAGCACCTGCGCCGTTTGTGCGAGAGGATGAAAGCGAGGGGAAATTGAAAAGCTCCCTCGCTTTCTGTTTTTGATCTCGCTTACCGTTTATTCGGCGGCCAGCAAAAGGATTTTTTTTGACAAGTGCGGTTGACCACCAGATTCATTGCAGGGCTTGGTACTAAATTCGAGTTAATATGAGCTTAACAACGTGATATGGATTTAACCATGGGGAACCGTCCTTTACATTTCGTCACTTTATCAGGCGTGCCTGTCTACGTTTCTGAATTGAAATGGCCGTTTCATGCCTCCACCTCAGGCGCTGACTGGCACATACTGCACGGACGCGCTGAGCTGCTGGGCAGTGAAGAAGGGTTGCACGTGGAAGTAGCCGTGGGCATGACCCAGACCATGAAAGACGCTCTGGGCTCGCTTGACGCGGAAAATGCCGAGGGCCTGGTGGTGAATTCTATCCGTAAAACCATCGACAACGGCCAGCTCGCCTTCGTGAAATCAGGCAAACTTCAGCCGGTCCATGTGACCAGCCGCTTTTATAGCTTCGTGACAAAGAAAATCCAGTTCCCTACGCAGTCTGAGCAGGATGTGCTGGAGATGCTGAAGCGCCGGGTCTTCTGGCTGAGTGCGAAGACGGGCAAGGGCGCGCCGATAAGCATAGCGCATCCTTACGATTGCCAGTACGTGAATTTTTCACGCGAGAAAATGCTGGGGCTGGCGCAGCAGCTTGCCGCACAGGGCTTGTTGACCCTGGAGAGCGAATTCGCCACCGCCACCAGCACGCTGCTAAAAGAAGAGCCGGCATTTGTTGCGGCAATGCACAAGGGCGTTGAGGCAGGGATCGCGGCGAATAAAGTGAGCGCGTAGAGAGCACGAGAGCATGAACTTGATTACAAAGAATCCTATTCCCATTCCACCGCGAACGATCGTGACCGTGGCTTCGAGATCAGATAACCCGTATGCAGATCTGTGGGGAAGAAAGATTCGGATTGGTTATTACAGCGAGCAGGATGGTCTGGACTGCATCTGGCTTGTCTACCCGAGCGGAGAATATGGCGAAACAACAGACCATGATCATATTTACCGCTATTTTGTGATAGAGCAGC
Organism: Terriglobia bacterium; assembly: GCA_020072585.1. Lineage (GTDB taxonomy): Bacteria > Acidobacteriota > Terriglobia > Terriglobales > Acidobacteriaceae > Angelobacter. Next base: position 47,127 of record JAIQGL010000027.1, read on the forward strand.
TTTCGGATGAATGTGATTTTTATGGAGCTGCCAGAGAACCGCTTGGCGAACTAACTTCAAACTCAGCAAAATCCGACCGTTAGTGGATGAATCATTCTGCCTTCGCTTCTCCAAGTCGATCACCTGAGCGTCACCTTCGCCACGCAGACTGGAGAGGTTGCCGCTGTACGCGATGTCAGCTTCTCCATTGCTGAATCAGGCACGCTTGGACTGGTGGGCGAATCCGGTTCAGGCAAGTCAGCAACGTCACTTGCGATCATGCGCTTACTTCCACCGCAGGCACGCACCACCGGCAAGATTACTTTTGCCGGTGAAGACCTGCTTAGCTTGAATGATGACGATATGCGCCGCATTCGCGGGGCCCGCATCAGCATGATCTTTCAGGAACCCATGACCGCACTGAATCCAGTGATGCGGGTAGGTGATCAGGTGGCGGAAGCGGTGTTGGCACATCACAGGGTAAACAAAGCGGAGGCATGGACGCGCACGGTGGAGGCTATGCGCGAAGTGGCTATCCCTGAGCCGGAAAAGCGTGCGCGTGACTATCCACACCAGCTTTCCGGTGGACAGCGCCAGCGCGTGATGATCGCCATGGCTCTGGTGAACAACCCGCAACTTCTGATTGCAGACGAGCCCACCACCGCGCTGGATGTAACCATCCAGGCGCAAATTCTGGAGCTACTGGCTGCGCTGCGCCAGAAGCACAGGCTGGCGGTGCTTTTTATCTCGCATGATCTGGGCGTGGTATCGCGCGTAGCAGAACACGTGGCCGTGATGTATGCCGGAGAAATTGTTGAGATGGGACCAGCAGCCGGGATTTTTGCTGCCGCCCGGCACTCGTACACACGCGGGTTGATCGGCGCCATCCCCACGCTTAAAACAGACCGTGCGTTTCCTCTGGCGACTGTGGAGGGAGCTGCCCGGCCGACTGGCGCACTCCCATTGCGGGAAGTTGCACCGGGACACTGGGCGCGGGTGTCGCCGTAAGAATTGGTACACTCATCAGGTCGATTCATTTGAGGCCATAGTACTTTGCGCTTACTCATTCTTTCAGACATCCATGCCAACCTTGAGGCGCTTGAGGCTTGCCTGGACGCTGCTCCCGAGTACGACCAGATTTACAACTTGGGCGATATTGTGGGCTATGGCGCAAATCCCAATGAAGTCACTGAGCGTTCACGTGAGATGGGCTCCATCTTTGTACGCGGCAATCATGACAAGGCATGCTCTGGCCTGAGCGACCTGCATGACTTCAATCCTATTGCAGGCCTGGCAGCGCTGTGGACGCGAGAGAAACTGTTTGACGACCATCTCCAATTTCTGAGGGCACTGCCTCAGGGACCTCTTTCTCCGATGGACGATGTGCATCTGGTGCATGGCTCGCCACGGGACGAAGATGAATACATTCTGATGGCCAGCGATGCTTATGTCATGCTGGCCCAGAGCATAGTCCCCCTGACTTTTTTTGGACACACGCATGTCCAGCGCGGTTTTCTGCTTGAAGGCGCCTCTCAGGGCAAGGCCCTTGCGCCCAACTACAAATCATCCAAAGGCAAGCAGACAGTCAAACTGGAAGTGAAGCCGAATACAAAGTATCTGGTGAACCCAGGTTCAGTGGGCCAGCCACGCGACAACGATCCGCGTGCAGCATTCCTGCTTTATGACACGGATGCCAGCGTCATTACGTTTTATCGCGTGCCATACGATATTAAGCTCGCACAGAAAAAGATTTTCGCCGCAGGATTGCCGGAGCGACTGGCCGTCCGGTTGGAGGAGGGCCGTTGACCCAGAAATCGCTGTTCGATTCGTCCGCGCCGCGCGCCGCAGCACCCGCAATCAAAGCCAACATCGATGGCGGCGCCCGCGGTAATCCTGGTCCTTCGGCTTACGGCGTAGTGGTCCGCGATGCAAAAGGGGAGATCATTGCTGAGTTGGCGGAGTATCTGGGCAACCAGACCAACAACTTTGCCGAATATTCCGGACTGCTTGCCGCGCTTGAGTATGCCGTCAGAGAAAAGTACCTTTCACTTGCTGTCATCAGCGACTCTGAGCTCATGGTGAAACAAATGAAGGGTCAATACAAAGTGAAAAATCCTGGCCTGCTTGAGCTCTACACTCGCGCAAAATCTCTGGTACGCAAGCTGGAACATTTTTCCATTCAACACGTGCTGCGGGCGCAGAACCGGGACGCGGACCGGCTGGTAAATGAAATTTTAGACAGCCGGGCAAGAGGAGCCAGATGACACGACAGAATTTTTCCAGTGGAACCAAGTGGGAGCCGGTAGTCGGTTATTCGCGCGCTGTACGTGCAGGAAGCACCATTCACGTCTCCGGTACAACGGCGACGGACGCCAACGGCAACATTGTAGGAGTGGGAGACGCTTACGCTCAGGCTGTGCAGACTCTCAGAAACATTCAGGCTGTTCTGGAGCGTGCCGGCTCCGGCATGAAGGACGTGGTACGCACCCGGATGTTTGTGACCAACATTACCGCGGACTGGGAAAAAGTCGGGCGGGCACATGGTGAGTTCTTCGCCAACATTCGCCCCGTAACCAGCATGGTGGAAGTCTCAAAGCTGATCTCGCCGGAGATGCTGGTGGAGATCGAGGCCGAAGCGATTGTAGGTGAGTGAGAATCTGGTCGAAAAAAATGCTACCAGCGGTTTGGAGTGAAACGACAAATAAAAAGGTAAAGGCCAGCTTTTCGGCTGGCCTGTGATGAGATTTTCTGCTGGTAGCAGAAGTTATTTCTTGGGAGCGATTACATCTTTTACGGCCTTGGCAACGCGGAACTTTACCACGGTCTTGGCCGCGATCTTGATGGGTTCTCCGGTTTGCGGATTGCGTCCCATGCGCGCTTTCCGGTTGGACTTTACCAGGCGTCCCAGGCCAGGAATAACGAACACACCGTTTTTCTTTGTCTCTTTGATTGCGGTTTCCGCCAGCTGTTCCAGGAACGCCGCTGCGGTTTTGTTGTTCGTTTCCAGTTTCTCCGCCATGTGGCGGACGAGTTGGGTCTTGGTCATGCCTGCTGCCATCTTCCCTCCTTGAGTTTTGAGCGCTTACGTCTGAATATGAGCACTTTTCGTTGCTCTCATTCGGTATATTACATCAGCAAAGCACTGTTGCAAGCCATTTCGCCTGATTTTATGCGGGTTTTTCTAAGGTAGCTGTGGAAAACAGGCATAAACAGCGGTGATCCACGATTTTCAACCAAGTCTCAGCCGTAGGGTAGGCTTGCCATGGGGCAAAAGCTCGGACTCAGAAAAGCTGGCCTGCCGCAAGCGAGCCCTTGCGTGGCGAGCTGCCCTGTAACAAGCCCAGCAGCATTGCTTGCCTGGATATTACTTCTGCGCGGTCTGGAGCGGAGCGACAGAGTAAAAGCTGAGGACCGCATCCCCCTGGCGCAATTTGCGAAAACGCCGGAGTGAACCGAATGTATCGCCCGGATCAAAGTGTTTGTCGTGTTCAGCAATCACGCGGCTTCCCGGGTTCAACAATCGGGATTGCGAAAGAAAACTCAGCACCCGTTCATAGTCGCCCAGTTTACGGTAAGGCGGATCAAGGAAGACAAAATCGCATGTGACCGCCTGGAAATCCAGCATTCGCAGCGCGACGACAGCATCGCGCTCAATTACTTCAGCCCCTTCTTCGATTTTCAAGGTGTGCAAATTTTTGCGGATTGTACGGGCTGCCGAGCCGGCTGATTCCACAAAATAAACGCTGCGCGCGCCACGGCTTAATGCTTCAATCCCGACCGCTCCGCTCCCGGCAAACAGGTCAAGCCATACCGAGTCTTTGATACCCGGAGTGACCACGTTGAAAAGGGTCTCGCGCAGACGATCAGAGGTCGGGCGCGTTTCAATGCCCTGCGGCGCTGCCAACCGTCGACTTTTATACTTGCCTGCAATTACGCGCATTGGCCTTGCTCTGGCTGTCTGACATCTAATCTAACGTATAGAATCAAAGGAGAGCGGGCCTTGTCAGATTTCTGAAAACTTAGTGGGCACGATTTGAATTGGCAGCGAGCCCGGGTTGCCGCCCTGCAACAGGAGCAGAAGAGTCTCTGATCAAGAATGCCTTTTAAGCGGTCTGGAGCGCAGCGACACAGGTCCTTCCTAGCAGCGAGCCTGCTTGCGCGGCGAGCTGCCTGCAACAGGAGCACAAAGAATTACAACTGGAATCGAGTGTTTAGCGGTTTTGGAGCGCAGCGATACAGGTCCTTCCCAGCAGCGAGCCCGGCTTGCGCGGCGAGCTGCCTGCAACAGGAGCACAAAGAATTACAACTGGAATCGAGTGTTTAGCGGTTTTGGAGCGCAGCGACACAGGTCCTTCCCAGCAGCGAGCCCGGCTTGCGCGGCGAGCTGCCTGCAACAGGAGCACAAAGAATTACAACTGGAATCGAGTGTTTAGCGGTTTTGGAGCGCAGCGACAGAAAGTAAAGAAACGATGAGAAACTGGTCGATATTTACGGCAAGGCTCGGCGGAGTTGAAGTCCGCATTCACGTTACCTTTCTGGCCCTGCTGATTTTCCTTTTGGCGGTTGAAACCAGCCGCGGCGGTGCGGGGGTAATTCCTCGCGTATTCATGCTCTCCGGTCTGGTCCTGGCGGCGGTTCTATTGCATGAGATTGGTCATGCCGTGGTGTCAGAGCGCCAGGGTTTTCCTATCAAGAGCATCCTGCTTCTTCCCATGGGTGGACTTGCCATGGTTGATCCCGCGGTCCAGGAAGAAAGCGCTCGCAATCTGCGCCGTGAAATATTTATCGCCCTGGCAGGCCCGCTTGTAAGTGCGATATTGGCCGGCGTTACATTGCTTGTTCTTGTAACCATGGGAATGGCCCACAATCTTTGGCTTTCCGCCAGGGTAACAACCGCGAACCTGGCAACCAGCTTTTTCTGGATCAATATCTGCATTCTTGTTTTCAACCTGCTGCCGGCCTTCCCGCTCGATGGTGGCCGGATCCTCCGCGCCTGGCTGGCCCAGCGCATGGAATTTCGCCGGGCTACGCGGCGCGCCGTAAATCTTGGACATCTCTTTGCTGGACTCTTCATGCTGGCTGGCGCTGCTGGAAACATACCCTGGCTGATGCTGGCTGGATCTTTTATTTTCATGGCCACACAAATTGAAGAGCGCACTGTGATGTTTCAGTCGGTGGTGGACGCGGTCCAGATGGAGGACATTATGCTGACGGAGTTTTCCATTCTCTCGCCAGCGGACACGCTTGAAGACGCGCTCCACAAGGCCGTCCACTGCCTGCAAGACGACTTTCCCGTGGTCAGCGGTGGAGACCTGGTGGGCGTGATTACCCGCCAGATCATTGTGGACCGGCTGCGCTCTGAAGGGAACGGCTACGTGCAGGGCGCCATGAGCAAGGCGTTTGAGATCGCCTCGCGGACAGAAACGCTAGGATCGGCTTTCCGGAAACTCACCTCACGCGGCCTCAGTCTGATTCCCGTGGTCGATCAGGAACGTTTGGTGGGGATCGTTACGCTGCAACATCTCATGCACAGCATGGGATTGCTGGCTGAGTCGAAGAGATTGAAAAAGCAGATGGAAGGGCAGAAATAACTTCAAAACTAGTCACGCTTGCGCGGAGATAACTCAATCCAGCCGTATGTCCCAGTGGGGGGATTTGTCTCCCCGACCCAGTCTTCCGCGTTGTCCTCAAGCCGCCTCACCTGCAAGTGTCCAATATCCACCATATATTTGATTGATTTCCAGAAGCAGCAATAGACTCCATAAGCAACAAAACGCGAATCGGGCGACCACCACAAAGGCGAATACGCATAGCGGTTCTTGAAAAGTCGCTTTCTTCCTGCGCCTGACGGGCTGATAAGGAAGTAGGCATTGTGGTCAAAGTAAGCGATCGTCTTGCCGCTGGGTGACCAGGTGGGATGGACGCCGCTGATCAGTTCGCGAGAAGTTTTTAGTGTGAGATCGTGTACCTTAATGCGGCCATGAGCGCCGTGCTTGTCAATAACATGATCGGTTTCATAGACAAACTGTTGTCCATCGGGAGAGAAACATTGTGTTTCAACAAAAGCTTTTGACTCAATCTGCCGCGTGCGGCCGGTGTCCATATCCAACAAAACCAATTCGTATGTGTTGGGCTGGCCCTGCTGTAAAGCTGTAAATACCAGCTTGGATTTGTCCTGAGACCAACATATACCATACGGCCTTTGGAGCTCCGGATATTCACGGAGCCCGCTACCGTCCCGTTGCACTATGCCGAGCCAGGATGGTGAGTTATAAGAACTGTTCTCATGTAAAGCGAAAGCCAGTTCCTCGCCATCGGGGGACAATGTGCCGTGCTCCACCTTCTTGAAAGCAACAGGGAGATCGAGCGATGTCCAGGAGCGTTTGGCGAACTGCACCGTATCAATTCCGCTGAAATCCACGCTTCCGATAGTCAACCCTCTGGCTTCCTGCAGGCCGGCCAGTTCAACGCGCACTTTTTCTCTTTTCTCTTTGCTCCAGCTGACGCTACAGAAAATCACAGTCACACCGGCGATCATTGCGAACATCAAACATCTGCGTCTCATGACACACCTCCGGCAAGAATGTCAATGATAGCGCTTCCCCCTCAATCGATAAGCAAAATTACGCATTTACCCAATGCTCGTTGTACACTTTTCATTCCACCACCCCTTTGGAGAGTGCCCGTTGAAGAGGCTTGTTGTTTCCATTTTCCTGGCTATGGCTGTCTGTGCCGTTGCCGCTGCGCAAGAGCTTACCATTCAATCCATTTATGGCCTGGACGGGCTGACAGGGCGCTCGCCAGACACGGTCAAGTGGAGTCCTGACGGAAAAAAAGTTTCTTATTTCCTGCATCAGGAGCAGGGAGAAAAGGCCGACCTCTATTACATTGACGTGACCTCGGGCAAGCCTGCTGTTCTGGTGGCTTCAGAGAAGCTCGCCGCCATGAAGCCTCCCGTCTCTGCCTCCAAAGACGACCGGGAAAGAGACAATCGCGCGCGCTACCGCGTGGCCGGCTATCACTGGGCGCCGGATTCAGAACACATCCTTTTCGATGCCAATGGGCATCTCTGGTACTACACGCTTGCCACCGCCAAGTCCGTAGCGCTCAGTTCGCCCGGCGAATCGGCTGTGGACCCCAAGTTTTCAACCGATGGCAAACATCTCTCCTATGTACGCAAACACAATCTGGTAGTAAAGAGCATTGATGGCAGCGCAGAGAAAGCTCTGACCACTAACGGAGATGACAACCTGCTCAATGGCGAAGTGGATTGGGTCTATGCGGAAGAGCTTGATGTGCGCAGCAATTATTTCTGGTCGCCGGACTCGAGCAAGATCGTGCTGCTGCAGATGAACCAAGCCAAGGTCCCCACCTACCCAATCACGGATTTCATCCCCCAGCATCCCACGGTCTACAACGAGAAATATCCCAAGGTTGGCGATCCCAACCCTAAGGTACAGCTTGGCGTGGTGAGCGCCGCAGGCGGCGCGGTCAAGTGGATCCATCTGACCGATGAAAAGGACATGTACATCCCGCGCTTCGGCTGGGTGCGTGACGGTGTGGCCTGGGCCACCGTCCTTAATCGCGCCCAGAACCAGCTTGATCTCTATTTTGTTGATGCAGCCAGCGGCAAGTCTCGCCTGGTGCTGAGAGAAAAGAGCGATACCTGGATTGAAAGCGACAACAACAACATACACTTCTTCAAATCCGGAAATCATTTCACATGGTCAAGCTGGCGTGACGGCCACACGCATCTTTATCTTTATTCGTTCGATAAAACCAATCCACTGGCAGCGGACGCAAAGCTGGTCAACCAGATCACCAAGGGTGAGTTTGAGGTGTTTGACATTGAAGGCGCGGACGAAGCCAACAACACGCTCTTTCTTACTACGAACGCAGGCGATGCTCGCCAGCGTCATCTATGCAGCGTCAAGCTCGATGGCACTGGCTTCCAGTGCCTGACCAGGGGCGGAACACATACAGCTTCGGTAGCTCCGAATGGGCAGTTTTTCGTTGATCACTCCTCTTCCTTAATGACCCCGCCGCAGCTGTCTTTCTGCCGCGTCGGCGGAAGCTGTGACGTCTTCTGGCAATCAAAGAGTGTGGACTCGCTCAAACTGATAGCACCGCAGTTTATTGACTTTAAGGCAGAAGACGGTACCGTGCTTCACGGTCTCCTTTATCTTCCGCCGGACAGCATGGGCAAAAAGGTCCCTTTGCTCAATAACCCTTATGGTGGGCCGCACGGCCAGAGCGTTCGCGACTCCTGGGGCGGAGCTGGAATGTTCTTCAATGAGATTTTGATGCGTGACGGTATTGCCGTGCTTCAGGTTGATAATCGCGGTATGGGCGCGCGGGGAAAGAAGTTTGCAGCTGCTCTCATCCACAACTTTGGCGAGGTGGAGTTGAAGGACCAGCTCGCCTCGATTGATCAGGCGCTGGAGAAATTTCCGCAACTTGATGGTTCCCGGATGGGATGGTGGGGCTGGAGTTATGGCGGCTACATGACGCTGACCGCCATGACGCACTCTGACCGCTTTAAGGCGGGCGTTGCCGTTGCTCCCGTTACAGACTGGAAAGATTACGATTCGATTTATACCGAACGCTATGCCGGACTGGTCCCGCAATTTGAAGAAGCGTACAAAAAAGGGTCTCCTATCACGTACGCTGCCGACCTGAAAGGCCATCTACTTGAGGTCCACGGCACCAGTGATGACAACGTGCACATGCAGAATTCGATGCAGATGATCAATGCGTTCATCAATGCGGGTAAGCAATTCGATTTACAGCTCTATCCGCGCAAGACACATAGCATTGCCGGGCCTGGGACCCGGGTGCACCTGTACACGCGTATCCGGTCACACTTCCACCGCGAGCTTTTAGGCACGGAGTAGGGCCGTTGAAGAACCAGACCATATCCCTGGGCGACTTTGAACTTACCGTTTTAACTGACGGGACCTACGTGGCCGATGGCGGCGCATTTTTTGGCATCATTCCCAAGGTCATGTGGCAGAAAAAAGTCCAGGCGGACGAACTCAATCGCATCGCCGTGAGCTGCAATTCTGTGCTCGTCCGCACTGGTAAGCAAAACATCCTGATTGAAACCGGCATAGGCAACAAGCTGGAGGAAAAAAGGAAGAAGATCTTTGAGACGCAGGAAAAACTGATGGAGAACCTGCATGCCACAGGTGTTGCTCCGGAAGAGATCAACATCGTTATTAATTCCCACCTGCATTTTGATCACTGTGGCTGGAATACCATCTACAAGAATGGCGTGGCCGTGGCCACCTTTCCCAACGCCAAATATTACGCACCGGAAGGCGAGTGGAAGCATGGATTACTGCAAACAGAGCGTGACCGTGTGAGTTATCTGAGCCCTAACTACGATCCTTTGATCCAGAGCGGGCAGATGAAGCTTATCGACGGCAACGCGGAAATAGCACCTGGCATTTCCGTGGAGGTATGGCCCGGCCACACGCGGAACATGTGGGCGGTGTTCATTCGCAGTGCCGGCAAGACAGCCTGCTATATCTCCGATTTAATTCCTACCACCTGGCACCTTGATCCTGTGTGGGCCATGGCGTATGACCTCTTCCCCCTTGAGGTGTTGGACAACCGCAAACGATATTATGCCCGCGCCATACCTGAGCAATGGCTTACGATTTTTACCCACGATCCCGCCATACCCTGGGCTTATATCGACAGGACAGAGAACAAGCTTTCATTCAAGGCAGCATAGTTGGTTTTAGTTATCTTCGGCATATCTTATTAGTTCCAGAGTAGTAAAATAATGGACGGGAGCCCAAGATATGCGTCTGCGGTATCTTTTCTTCTTGCTTACTCTTATCGTCCCGCAAGCCCTCTTAGCCCAGGCCGGCAGTCCGATTCGGGTCACCATTTTTCTTGGCGTGAATAGCGGCTGTGACAGCACACCGCTTGATCCGAATGTGCCTGTCGATGCGGGTTCATGGCCTCTTGGTAGTCTTGCGGGACCGAGCTTTTGCATCTTCAACACTGGTTCAACGCCGGTGACCATATCAAATATTGTAGTAACAGGCACGGATTTTTCCGGTGGGCATGATCTTCTTCCCTTTACCCTTCAGCCCAATTCAGCCAACATTGATTTTACCGGTGCGAATTTCCGACCCACGGTCGCTGGAACCAGGACTGGCCAGATCAGCTTTGTGGACGACGCTGCGGGCAGCCCGCAAGTCTATCAGCTTGTCGGTACCGGATTTACCGACTTCGGAATCTCTTTCGTCACCGCTCCTTCTACCACCGCCACTGTAAATGCAGGACAGACGGCCAATTACAATCTAGAGGTACTAAGGGCAACCAACCCGCCCTCGCCAGCGACATTCAGCGGCACTATCACCGTTACATGCGGCGCCATGCCAACGGGAGCAACCTGCTCTCTCAATCCATCCTCATTTTCTGACATATCCGGGCCCGATCTTTTGGTTACGGTAACCACCACCGCCCGTCCTGCCGCGGCTTTAAGACCTCTGCGTTCCCGCTTTTGGTGGGCGCTTGCCGCAGTATTTGGAATCGTGGTGACCTCGTGCCGCAAGCGGCAAAAACTCCTTTTTTTATTTGTAATGTCAGCCTTGGCATTCGGCCTGATTTCGTGCGGCGGGGGCTCGCGACCACAACCAGGTCCCGGCCCACCAGGCCCTACGCCTGCCGGGACTTACACATTTCCCGTAACGGCATTTTCGAATGGCATCTCCCACACCCGAACCCTGACTCTGGTAGTGAAGTAGCCGCGTGGCGTGTAAGATAACCTGACCATGCGCGGGCTCGGTCTGGTTATCGTAGTCAGTGGATCTTTATTGTGCGGGTTATGCCTGGCGCAGAAAGTCCAATTTACCCCTGCGGAAAAACCCCTGGTTCTGGAGCGAATGAAAAGCATTCCAGAGACCAATGCAGCGCGCGCCCTTAAGCTCAAAGAGCTGTTCAGCCAGGCAGGATGCAACGGAAATTCGCTGATCGAACAGAAGGTGGAAGGCGCGGAGACGCCCAATATTATCTGCCGCCTCGGAACAGGGGAAGGCGATGCGGTGATCGTGGGTGCGCATTATGAGCGCAACTCTTCTCCGCAGCGGCCGGTGGACAACTGGAGCGGCGCTTCACTCCTGCCGGCGCTTTACCAGAGCCTGCGCGAGAGAAAGCGGAGCCACAGCTTTGTTTTTGTCGCTTTTGCTGACGACGGCAATGCCCCGGCAGGTGCTGAGTTTTTTGCCCGCCATTTGACCCGTTCGCAGGTGGATCGTGCTGAAGCCATGATCAATGTGGATGCTCTTGGCTTCTCTCCAACCAAGGTCTGGACCGCCCATTCTGACAAAGACCTGGTCCACGCCCTGATCGTGATGGTGTATGCGCTGAAGCTTCCTGCCAGCCAGATTGATATTGCGGCCCTGGGCAGTACCGATTCAGATCCATTCGCGGCACGCCACATACCGCAGATCACAATTCATTCGCTTACGCAGCAAAACGTTGCTAACGGCGCCACCACGCAGTTCCGTCCTAACAACTATTATGATACCTACCGTCTCCTCTGCGGCTATCTGGCTTACCTGGACCAAAGCCTCAAGCCGAGGCAACATACCCAATGAGCGGATTTGAGCGGTTCTTTCAACTGGAGCAACACGGCACCACTCTCTCCCGCGAAGTCATCGCCGGACTTACCACGTTTACCACGATGTCTTACATAGTCGTGGTGAACCCGGCCATCCTGAGCAACGCCGGCATCCCAGCCGGACCATGTTTTGTCGCCACGGTGGTGGCGGCAGTCTTTGGCTGCGCACTGATGGGTCTTTACGCCAATCGCCCATTCGCGATTGCCCCGTACATGGGGGAGAACGCGTTCATTGCCTTCACAGTCTGCCAGCAGCTTGGATACAAATGGCAGACCGCTCTGGCGGCCATCTTTATTGCCGGTGTTTTGTTTGTGCTCTTGACCGTGCTCCGTCTGCGGCAATGGGTGGTGGAAGCGGTGCCGGTGTCTCTGCGCTACAGCTTTGCTGTTGGGATTGGCTTGTTTCTCACCTTCATTGGGTTGAATCAGACAGGAATCGTGGTTCTTGGCGTCCCGGGCGCTCCGGTCCGCGCAGGACATCTCACCACAGCGCCAGTGCTGGTGGCGATCAGCGGCTTTCTGGTGCTTTCAATCCTGGTGATTCGAAAGGTGCGCGGCGCAATCCTGTTGGGCATTGTGGTAACGGCGATCATCGCTTTCATCGCCAAAATCGTGCCACCGCCGGTTCATTTCGTAAGCCTCCCACCTGGTCTCGGGCCCATTTTGTGGAAGCTCGACTTTCGCGGAGTAATGGCATGGAGCGCTTTTCCCGTGGTGCTCACCATTTTCATTATGGCCTTTGTGGACACCATGGGAACATTGATCGGTCTCTCCGCGCGCGCGGGTTTTCTGGATAAAAATGGAAACCTGCCCCAGATTGAGCGGCCCATGCTGGTGGACGCGCTGTCTACATGCCTTGCGCCGGCCGTGGGCACTACCACTTCAGGCGCTTATGTGGAATCGGCCACGGGCATCGAATCCGGCGGGCGTACCGGGCTGACGGCTCTGGTAGCTGCGGCGTGTTTCGCCCTGACACTTTTTTTTGCTCCGATTGTGATCTCGATTCCGCCCCAGGCTTACGGCCCGGCATTGATCGTTGTCGGGTTGTTCATGCTTGAACCCATTATGCGCATCGACTTCACTGATTACTCTGAATCCATTCCCGCGTTTGCCGTGGTTACGCTGATGTGCTTTACGTTTAATATCGCCGTGGGAATTTCGGCTGGATTCATCCTCTATCCGCTGTGCAAGCTTGTGGCAGGTAAAATCAGGCAGGTGAAGCCTGCATTGTATGTACTGACTGCTCTATCTCTCTTGTTTTTTGTTTTTTATCCTTACGGATAACCTACGCCAGCTGCGACATGAAACAATCGTATAGCCATAGATTAAATTTATTTCGGAGTAGCAATGGATCGAAGTGAGCTCATCTACAAAACCATTCAGCTGGCTATTGAGAATGTACAAAGCGGGCGTGGCGGACCTTTTGGTGCAATGGTGGTAAAAGATGGAGCGGTCATCGCTATAGGTACGAACCAGGTCACCTCTACCCTTGATCCCACCGCCCATGCGGAAGTGGTTGCCATCCGCAAAGCCTGCCAGGCTGTTGGCCACTTTGAACTCACCGGATGCGAGATTTACTGTAGCTGCGAGCCTTGTCCCATGTGCCTGGGAGCGATTTATTGGGCGCGTCCGGCGCATGTATTTTTTGCCGCTACCGCCGGCGCGGCGGCAGATGCCGGCTTTGATGACTCGTTCATTAAAGGAGAGATCTGCCTGCCCTATGAGAAGCAGCAGATGTCCATAACGCAGCTCATACATGCAGAAGCTTTGGCGCCATTTCAGGCATGGAAGGCGAAAGCGGACAAGATCGTTTATTAAAGGGAGCTAACAATCCTACCCCTATATTGCCAGCAAGTAATATGTAGCCCCATAGGCTATAGATCCCAATGGCTATCAACATTCATACAGGTATATTTAATTTTCACAAACTATAGATTTGCCATTGACGAGCAGCAACTCACCTTCGTAAACTTCTTCAGCCCCCCAAATTGTGCTCCGGTTGCTGGTATTGATAAGGAGTTTATGTGTTCAAGACCCTGTGCGCCTCTCGCCGCCTTTTTGCCACAACGCATTTATCAACATGGGTAAATCTGGTCAGCCTGCTTGTCATTATCGTCCTATTAGGTATCCCGGTAAGCGCTGTAGCACAGACTCGGCCAGTGGATACGCAACAAAGTGATACAGCCTCAGTGGGCCAGACTCCATCCAGCGATTCTGTGCAGGGGCAAGCAGGTCCAATTGCCGATCCTGGCCAAGGGCAGGGGTTCGTCCACATAGTGCCGTTTAGAGATGCGGCAGCCCCGAAAATCAGCTTTGCTCCCTCAGGCGCGCACCTAACCTATTGGGGCGGGCCGGTCATTGCCAATATTCATGTCATCGCTGTGTTCTGGGGGCCCAATGTAAACCCAGTCATTACAGGGGGCATTGGACAGTTTTTCACCGACATCACTTCCAGCCGATATTACGACTTGCTTTCGGAATACAACACAACAGGGATCATCGGGGCAGCGGTTCCGGCCATTAGCAGTAACCAGGTGATCGGGCATGGTCAATTTGATGGAGCGGTCACCATCACTCCTTCGCTCTGCCCTGGTCCCACGGCGTGCACCATCACGAATGCCCAGGTAGCGGCGGAGATAGTGAATCAGATCGTCGCCGGCCATTTACCGCAGCCCCTGACCGATAACCAGGGCAATATCAACTCTTTCTACATGATCTATTTTCCTCCTGGAGTCACCATAACTCTTTCGCCGACCGTGAAAAGTTGCGCCCAATTCTGCGCTTATCACTTCAACACGGCGAGCACTGCGTTGCTGCCAAAAATGGTGCCCTACGGAGTTGAACCCGATTTTGGGCCTGCACCGAATAGCGCTTGCGCACTTGGTTGCGGTGGTAATTCAACATTGTTTGATGACGCAACCGAAGTGACCAGCCACGAAATGTCTGAGGCTGTCACCGACGCGTTAGTAGGTTCCGCGCCCAACACCCCCACACCTGGTCCGCCAATGGCGTGGTATGACTTTCCCCCGGATTTGGGAGAGATTGGCGACTTGTGTGTTGGTCAGAGTACGTCCGTGCCTGCCGGAAATACCACCTATGTGGTTCAGGCAGAATTTTCCAATCTGCAGAATGACTGCGTGTTTGCGCCGCCGGTATTTAATTTAATTACACCCGCGGTTGGAGCCGGCCCATCCCTGCCTTTCAACGGCACCTTGAAGATACAGAGCAGCATAAGCCCGTTCACGCTGACCGGCTACTCCGGTACAGTGCACTTCACCAGCTCTGATCCGCAGGCCATTCTGCCTGCCGACTACACATTTGTGCCTGGTGATGCGGGAACACACATATTTTCATTTACGTTGAAAACGCTCGGCGACCAGACCATTACAGTCACAGACACGCATTCCAATGGATTCACAGGTACTGCAACAGTCAACGTAAACCTCACGCCCGATTTAACGATCGCAAAAAGCCATAGCGGAAACTTTTCCGTGGGCCAGACGGGGGCAACTTACACAATTACTGCCTCGAACGTGGGGCGGGGACCGACCGTGGGCACTGTGACCGTGACTGACACCCTGCCTACAGGCCTGACGGCTACTGCAATCGGCGGAACGGGCTGGAGTTGCACTCTTGGAACACTTATATGCACTCGCGCGGACGCCCTTGCTGCTCTCAGTAGCTACCCTGCAATTACTGTTACAGTGAATGTGGCAGCGAATGCGCCTGCGTTGGTTACGAATTCAGCCACGGTTTCTGGCGGCGGCGAAGTGAATGTGGCAAACAACACTGCCAACGATCCCACTACCGTCCTGACGCCTGACCTTGTCGCTTCGAAATCACACTTTGGTCCAATCTTTGGCAACTTCTTCCAGGGTGAAACCGGCGCCACATATACCATCACCGTTCAGAACATTGGTACTCTGGCCACCTCAGGGACCGTGACCGTGGTGGACACATTGCCGCCTACGGGTCTTAACCCAACAGCGATCAGCGGCACCGGTTGGACTTGCACGCTCGCCACGCTTACCTGCACTCGCAGCGATGCCTTGGCAGGCGGCTTTACTTCCTATCCGCCAATCACCCTGACGGTGGATGTGCCGCTAGGAGCTCCCGCCAATGTGACGAACGCCGCTACAGTTTCCGGCGGCGGCGAAGTCAACACCGGCAACGACTTGGCACAGGATTTCACGACCATTCTTCCGCCGCCGGCGCCGGACCTTGCCCCCTTCATGAACCATTTACCGAACTTTGTGCAGGGCCAGAGCGGCAGCTTTTACCGGATTGATATCAGCAACGTGGGAACGGCCACTACTTCCGGCACGGTCACTGTCTCAGACACCCTGCCTACCGGCCTGACGGCGACAGACGTGAGCGGAATCGGCTGGACGTGCACCGTGGGCGCCACCTCCACATGCACGCAATCGACCCCCCTGCTGTTCAACAATAGCTATGCGCCGATCTTTATTACGGTGGCCATTGCCGCCGACGCGCCCACCAGCGTCGTCAATACGGTGACGGTCTCCGGCGGTGGCGACACCAACAATGCCAACAACAGTTTCAGCGATCCGACCTCGATTGCAACTCCGCTCGTGGATCTGACGCCGTCCGTGGCTGGGAGCGCATTTGAGGCGGCAGGGGACACGGGCATCAACTACACCATCCTGATCCAAAATGCGGGGAATATTTCGACCAATGGCAGCACCATCACGGCAGTCACGAACCTCTCCACCGGGATTACCGCCACAGCCCTTAGCGGTGGGGGATGGAACTGCACGCTCAGTAACCTGACCTGTACCCGCTCAGACGCTCTGACACCTTTTGGCTTCTTTCCGATTAATGTGACCGTGAACTTCGCCAAGAACGCGCCGGCTACGGGCAGCGTGGGCGAGACCGTCTCCGGCGGTGGGGATGGAAATGCCGCCAACAATACAAGTTCCGAGTTTGTGAACATCCAACCCATGCTCGGCATTAACCCTCTCACGACCTTACAGACGATCAACGCCGGAACACCGGCCATCTATTCGCTCATTGTGAACCCGTTGACGGCCGCTGGCCCCGCCACGATGAGCTGCTCTGGATTGCCGGCCGCCTCAACCTGCACTTTCAATCCTGCTACGGCGCCTGCCGGAGTTGGCGGTGTGGGAATTACGCTGACCATTAACACGACCGCGCGGACGGCGGCTGTTGTAGATCTTCGCACAGGCCCGTGGAACTACAGGCCTCTTTTCCCGCTGCTTCTCCTGATTACGGTGATACTGGCAGCCATCGGCATGCGTCATCGCCTGGTGCAGGGTGGAAGGCTTAAGCCGGCGCTGGCCCTGGCTGGGTTGGTGCTGCTGGCGGCGCTCTCCGGTTGCGGCGGAGGGGGTGGCAGCACCACGACTGTGCAGAATGCTCAAGGTACTCCGGCGGGCACGTATACAGTCACGGTGAATGCAACCAGCCCGAACGCGAGCGCCTCAACACCGGTGACCCTGATTGTGAAATAGTTTCGCCTGGAATGCTCTGACTGATAGGAAACGTGAATGACGCCTGAACTGCTCGCCCGCTCGCTACAGGAGTTTCTGAGCGCGGCGGGCAGTGCGGTGATTGTTGAAGATGGACAGGTCATTTTCGACCTCGCGTCAGCACACTACTCCATCTCATCTGAAAAAAACCGCTGTCTTCTGCACCTGTGGTCAGAAGAGCGCAATCTGGTCCGTCACGTAATCGACGCTGAGACAAAGAGCGGCACAATGATTTTGACGGTCCGCCGCTTTGCTCAGGCGCGTCCGCACAAAATGGAGATTTGCCGCGATCGTGACCACCGGACTCCCGTCGCACAAAGAGCTGCGCGCAGCCGTTACGCGCGGACACTGGAGCGCGCGCTCCGCCGCCAGTTCCCTGACTGGCCCCTGGACAAATCCAGACTCTTAACCACCATGGATCTGGAGCGCAGTTTTTCGCCGGTGTACGCGCGGGGACTGCAACGCAAGGGACGCAGCGCGTTCGCAGTGCTCGGCGTGAGTCATCAGGAAACTCAGGCAGCAGTGGATGCGTCCCTCACGTTTGCTCTGCTCTGGCTACAGGCCTGCCGTGAACGCGAAGCCGGAAAGAGTCTTGTAGAAGGATTGCGTCTCTACGTTCCACCAGGAACTTCCGCGACTCTACAGGTCCGTCTGGCTCATCTGGACCATAACGCGGCCAAGTTTCAACTCTTCGAATTCGATGACCGCGACGAGTCCTCGAACCAGATCGACTATTCCGACCACGGCAATATCAATACCCGCCTGCTGCGCTTTCCTGATACCGCACAGGTGCGGTCACGCTTTGCCGCTACTATAAACAGCGTTCTGGCCCTGGCGCCACAGTCTGAGGTCACCGTACTTTCACCCACTGAACTCTCCATCCGTCTCCATGGGCTGGAACTTGCGCGGGTCAGACTTGCCAGCGCTCCCGGCAGCTTCCGCGTTGAAGAAGAAATCATCTTTGGTCCGCCGGGATATGAGACGCGATTGAATAAAGAGAGCTCGCCTGCGTTCAGCGAATTCATCAGGACCGTGGTGGAAGCGCGCAGTACAGGCGGCGACCGCCGTGATCCGCTCTGGCGCATGTACCCAGAGCGCTGGCTGGAATCTCTTGTCTTTAAGAACGTCTGCGCCGTGGACTCACAACTGGATCCGGCGCATGTTTACTCGCAAGTGCCGGCGTTTTCCGCTTCAGACCGCGCCATGATTGATGTGCTTGCCTGCACCCGCGCAGGGCGGCTGACGGTGCTGGAGTTGAAGGCGGATGAGGACATCCATCTGCCTCTGCAAGGCCTGGATTACTGGGCGCGCGTTCTCTGGCACCATGGCCGTGGCGAATTCCAGCAATATGGTTATTTTCCGGGCATGCAGCTCTCAACCCGTCCGCCGCAATTGTTGCTGGTGGCGCCATCGCTGCGCGTGCATCCATCGGTAGATGCAATCCTGCGCTATTTTGCGCCAGAGATTGAATGGTCACTTGTCGGTGTTGACGAAAGATGGCGGGAGGGCATCAAAGTGATCTACAGAAAGACTTCAGCAAAGGCGGCATCGGCATGAGGCAGCAGACATAAACAACTCGATCAGATGCAGTCAAAATTATCTTATGACTCGGCCGATGCAACCGGCTGCTTTTCTCCCTTCACAACCCGGCCAGCGGCATTCACGACCTTCCGAATGGAAAGATCTCCGTCAGCCCTGGCCAGAACAATCTCTCCTACTTTATGAGTGCGGTAGTACCAGCGCTTCAGAATTGCCAGTTCTTCGCCGAAACGCTGCGACGACAAGTTACCGCTTGCCGCCATTGAATCCACCGCGTTCCGCAGGCGCATCTCTGGCGGCTCGGTTGGGTTCTCAACTTCCATTACAACCATTGCCGGTCCTGTCAGCCCCCCTTTGTGGAAGCGAAACAGCACAACCGCCCTGGCGTCTGTGGAGGGCTGAACAATCACGGCGTCCAGACGGTCCAGGCGGCGGCAGATATCGTCACAGATGGAAAGAATGCTTTTGACCTTGGTTATTTTTGCGTGCTGTGCAGCGGCTGCTTCAAAATCCAGCCCGGCAGAAAGCCGTTCGCGCTCTGTTTCCAACTCCTGCACAAGAGACTGGCCATCGGAATCAAAGTACGCTTGCACGCGGGCCACCTCCGCCCCATACGCTTCGTCCGTGCAGCCTTTGAAGCAGGGCGCCAGACACATCTTCATTTCGGAGTAGACACAGCCAGGGAACGCAGGATCCGGGCTCAGGTCAAAGGTGCAGCGGCGCATCTTGAACAAGTCGAGCGAATCGTTCAGAAACTTGTCCGCGACTGCCCGGGACCGAAAAGGACCGTAGTAGAGTGAGCGCCCAGACATCTTCCCAATCCGCGTGGTGACATAAGCGCGAGGGTATTCATTTTCCAGATTCAAGCGCACCAGCGGCGCCGGGCGCAGACGAAGACGTTTCTGATAGCCCTCCGGAAACTCTTTACGCAAGGCGCGATACAGCAGCAGCGTGGATTCAAAATCAGAGCCGGAGAGCTCATACTCAATCGTCGCAACGCGCCCGCGCAGATTGAGCCGCTTGGATTGCGACTCTGGCGGTGACAGCAACCGCTGCAGCCGCCTGCGCAGGTTTGCCGATTTGCTGACATAAGGCTCAGCCGATTCCTCTGCGCCGCGCAACACAAACACCGCGGGCGCCGCAGGGAATTGCATAAAGAAATCCAGCGGATGGTCCAGCGAAAACGGAATAGAGTGGAATAACACCAAATGTGTACAGTTATATACTGGCTTTTCCACAAACCACTAAACAGGATATGAAAACCAACTCGCAATGAAGTTGGACTCTCATGAAAACCCAAGTTTGTAGAGCTACAAAAACTTGGCAGCCGCAAATCAGCCTGATTTCCGAATCAATATTCACAAACTGTTGGAAACTCTGACTGAGAAACAACATTGAATCAAGTGCTTACTGTCATGTAATGCTGCAGAATTTCCACTTGATTCACGCCTACTCATGTCTGTCGCTGTGGAATCTGATGAAAACAGGTAAATATCTTTTCACGGGCATCTCTTTTTCAACGTGCTCAACAAATCCACAACGTACATATCAACAGGATGAAGACAGGTTAAACACTTCAGGACACAACAGTTACCCTACATTTCCCATTTTCCACAGCAATCTGTTACTACTTCTTATCTATATCTCTATATTATAGATATATATAAGAAGAACTTAAGTACTAGCATTTTGCAAATTATCCATGTCGTTTCTTTGGGCCAGTCCTAAAATCAATTCCCTCTAGAGAAACTACTAAGCACATTTCGTTCAGTCGTGATCTCATTCGTTCAGTAATACGATCTCCAAGAGTTTCAGTTCGAGCCGCAGCTTTTGCCCGTTCCGATTGAGAGAATCCTTTCTGTGGACCTTCCAAATAACCTGCTGGGAGATTGGGGAAGTTTGTCGTGATGATGGTCGTTCGTTTTGTGTTATAACGCGAGTTGATTATGTAGCTGACAGTTTCCCAAACCCACTGTGTCGTTTTAACAGCGCCCAATTCATCCAAGACCAATATTTCCGTTTCAACAATTGGGCGCAAAACCTCAAGCTCGGTAGTTTCCACAGTTGGATTATAAGAATCGATGATTTTTTTAAGCAGATCCCGATAATCGCAAAAAAGACAATGCGTATGCTTGCTTCGGATTAGTTCCAGAATGATCCCGACCGCTAAATGAGTTTTGCCAATACCGATAGGACCTGTGAAAAGCAGCCCGGCGCTCTCTGCAGGATGATATTCCTCGACAAATCGCCCAGCTATTAGCCTAGCGGCCGAGAGTGACCTATGAGCACTTGGGAAATCAGTGTCGAAATCGGCGAGTGTACAATCCTGGTACCGGGGTGGGATGTTAGCGATCTCAAGTAGTCTTTCAGATCGATTTTTAGTTCGGCAATCACACCGCGTCATTCTGGGAGCTTTGCCGGGAACCGCAATTTGCTTCCAGCCGGTTCCGTCACAGACCGGGCAAGCGGCTGAGGGTTGGGATGAGGGCGAGGTAACCATGGTTTCTTTTATGAAAATACCACTATTCAGACGTCAGCCACTGCTCGCAACGATCTTCAAATCCGCTTTGTGCACAGGATTTGCACAGCAAGTGCACCATAGCTGGTCTTATGTTGCAGTGCTGCTTAATCGGCGGCTGTCCCTTGTGACGGCACTGCTTTCCCTGCTGTATCAGGGAAAATATCGAACACGTAATCATGAGCTGCCAGAGCAGCCGGGACCAGCGTGCCCGCTTGTACCCGTTTGACCGCTTCTTCGCGCGTAAGGTCGAAGATTGCTTCCAGGATTTGCTTGCCGTCCTGCTTGTTGGCCTGTCCCACCACAAAGAGCACACGTGCGCTGTGCTGGATGTACCGCGGCGAGGGCAGCTGCTTCTTCAGCATATCCATGATGAGCCAGGCCTTCTCCCGATCGAAGCGCCCCTGGTCGCCACGGCGGTCCTGCTCGGCAAAGAATGCCCGGGTCCATTCGTTGTGATAGTTCCACAGTTTGTCGAACAGCTCCATGGTGAAGCGCGTTCCGGCCTTTACGGCATCGGCATTCTGCGCGGGCTCCACACCATCCTCAGTCAATGCGGGGCGCTTAAGGAAGCCGTCCTTGGTGATTACCGCCTGGTGCCGGAGAAGTGTCCATAGCCAGGAAACGTCAATCCGGTAAGTGGCCAGGTCATTCATGAAGCGCAGCTTGAGTTCGTAATCATCAATCGCCGCGGCAAAATTGCCGTTCAGGATCTGGAACCCATAGTTTGCCGCCATATAAAACGCATGCTGGATGCGCTCAATGGTGATGTCGCCTTGGGGAACGCCATAGATGGCCTCCCAGCGCTCGGCAGAGAGCAGCTTCTCCGGCGTATCAAGCGATTCTTTCGTGATCACCTGCGGCGTGATTCTGCCTTTGAGATTCAGCAAGCCGCGCGACTCCAGCATACTGCGCTCAGCATCACTGAGTCCGCTTGAGGCGGTAGGCACGGCCTGCTCTTTTACCTTGGCCGTTTCCTTTGGTGCGTCCAGAATTGCCTGGAGCTGCTCCACCTGGGCCCGCAATGGTGCATTGCCCGCGGCAACATAGTCCGGTTCAGGGCTCGCCACCCAGCTTTGCCGGTAACAATCGTAGAGATGCCCTTTTACACGTTTCGCCAGAATGTCTTCAAGCGTCGGCGGTTCGCCCGCAGCCAGAGGGCCTTCAGGAACGAAGATCAGACCTAAAAGGCGTTCGCGAAGCTTATCAATCACCATGGCGCGCAAAGCCAGCGGATTGTAGCGGGAGCGTCCGTAAGGATCATTGGCCTGGTAAATCATTACCGCCGCCATGCCGCCGATAGGAGCAGCGTTTTCCAGTTCGCCATTCTTCATGCCGCCCATGAGCATCATCAGCGCGTTGAAGCGCTGGTAGGCAATCATGTTCGGTGAAGCCATGCCGATCGATTGTGGATCTGGATAGACGCCCTTCGGGTCATCTTTCCACATTTCGATCAGGCTGCCCAGGTAATCCCAGCGGCCCACATTGGTGCCCAGGAGCCGCCGCCGCAGCGTCCATGCGATAGCGGGGAGCGTGCGTCCGCCATTGCCTTCTTCATACAGCATCTTGATCTTGATAGCGCCGGCAGCAATGCCAATCATGGCTTCCAGCCGCGACAAAATCTTTTCCACGATCAGCGCTTCTTTTGGCGTTTGCAGCTTGGGAATGTAAAAGTAGACTCCGCTTCCGGCGCTTTTGAGAGAGTCATAGTTATTGAACGCCCAAAGCGTCGTTACCACGATCGTGGCAGGAGCGGGCCGTCCATCCACGGTTACGTGGTCATAGCTGATGTGCAGGCCTGGCGGGCGTCCAAAACGCGTTGGCCACTGCGCCGGTGGTTTGTTGATGTTGTAAGCGCGCGTTTTGCCTTTCTTGACCACCTCGTAGGGTTTGCCATTCCAGCGTCCGGCAAAAATCTCTTTCGCATTCTGTAGCGCGGCAAAGACCCCCACCGGCTGGTTGGCCGGCGTTCCGTCCGGGAGAAAATGCGTGGGTGAAGCATCCTCAAAATCCGGCATGTTCATGGGCGCCGGGCTATTGAGCGCATTAAATGCCATATCCAGCGGATGCCATGGACCGGTCAGCTCCAGCCCCGGATTCTTCAGCGGATGCGCGTCTTGCGGAATCGGCACTTCGTCATTCAGGCGCCAGCGCCACTCAGTTTCGCGTCCCAGAAAATTATCGATCAAGCCCTGCACGATCTGGCGATAGGTCCACGAGCCGCCCTTGATGGGGTCCTCAAATTTCTCGTCCCACTTTGGCCACGCATACTTTTCCCGCACCGGCGCAGGGGATTCCAGCAGTTGACGGCGAGCAGTCAGCACAGCAGCGATCTCAGGACGCAGCTCTCGCGTAAGCGTGGTAATGGCCTCTTCCACGTTGACGTCACGGCCATTTACCTTCTTGGCGCCAAAGAGATCAGGGAACTTCTGCAGAATGTCATTGCGGATCATAGGGCAAGGGCTCCTGGGCTGGCTGAGTGACTGAACTAAATAATCAATTTTACGCCAGCCAGGCGCATTTAGAATGTTTAAAACAGTCTGCGTTTGCAAATGGAACCCACTGTTCGCCAGTACGAAATTGTGCCATCGCAAAGCGCCGTGCCTTGGTGGAAGAAGGGCATAGTGTTTTTGGTGGTGGCCTGCTTCATGTTTATTTTTCGTTGGGCAATCGATGATGTTCTGCACGACTCCCACCAACCTTTCTTTCTAGCCCTCATCACGCCTCTTGGCGTGGCGACATTGTTTGCTTTCCGTCCTTTTGGGATTTCGATTTTTCGTGGAGGCAGCCTTATCATCGGAGAGGATTTCATTGAAGGCCGCACGCAAGCCCGTTGGTTTAGCATGAAGAAGCGCATCAACCGAGACAAGATTAAGTCTATTTCGGAAAACAGGCGCGGGCTATGCGTCATGGATCGAGGTGAATTCGCTGCCAGAATGTTGGGTTTTGTCTTTGTTCCTGCTACCATGCCCGAATATCAGGAAATCAAGGCCACTCTGACGCGATGGGCGCCATCGGAACGGCAGGGGTGAATCGTTCGGCGGCCCCCGGTCATCCAATCGGGTCGGCAGGTAGCCAAAAACAGCTAATTTGAGCTAAAATAAGGCTTTCCCGCGAAAGGTACAGAGGCAATGAAGGCAGCAATTCACCCCAAATATGAAGAAGTGCGCGTGCACTGCGCATGCGGAAACGCATTTACCACACGGTCCACCCACAAAGGCGCCATTAACCTGGAAATCTGCTCCAACTGCCATCCGTTCTTTACCGGCAAGCAGAAACTGGTGGATACCGCTGGACGCGTGGAGCGCTTCCGCCGTAAGTACGCCAAGTCCGATGCCGGCAAGGCCGCAGCGGCTGAAGCCGCCAAGAAGTAGCGGCGCAAGCTTTTCAAAGAGGCCTCCGCTGCCGGCGGAGGCTTTGTTGTTTGAACAAGCAATTGGCAACCGGCAATCAGCCAGGGTCTGCACAAGTTGTGGTTTCGCCAATTGCTATTTGCTCATTGCTGGCTATGAAGAAATTCTGGGAAAATCCGGCCAATACGACCGTCGTTCCGCAAGGCGCGCAGGTGCCTGAGTCTCTCCAGATAGGGCCTGTGCGGATTGCGCCGGCGACCATTCTTGCTCCCATGGCGGGCGTGACGGATACAGTTTTTCGCCGCTTCATTCGCAACGCCAGCTTTGTGCGTAGCGCGCATGATGTGATGTTGCCTCCAGAAGAAAACACTCTTGTGCCCTCAGCCGCGCAACTGCCGCAAGCGCAAGAGACCAATGGCGCAGGGCTGAACTCTGGAGCGGCGGTTTGCAAAAATAACGAAGTCTCCGGCTGCGGCCTGCTCATGACCGAGTTCACCTCGGCCGACGGGCTCTTTCGTACGCGTGAATCCAAGCGCAAACGCTACCTGACGTTTTATGAGGACGAGCATCCTATCTCCGCGCAGCTTTTTGGTAGCGATCCATATACGCTGGCCGAATCCGCCAAGATCGTAGAGGATGCCGGCTTTGATCTGGTCGATCTCAATCTGGGCTGCCCGGCCAAGCGCGTGGTCAAGTGCAATGGCGGTTCCGGCCTTCTCAAAGACCTCCCGGTGATTGGGACGATCTTTGAAGCTGTGCGTGCCGCCGTGAAGATTCCTTTCACAGTAAAGTTTCGCCTGGGTTGGGATGACGACAACATCGTCTGCGTCCCTCTGGCCAAAATGGCTGAAGACTGCGGCTTAAATGGAGTAGCGCTGCATGCCCGTACGCGCGAGCAGGGTTACAGCGGCAACGCTCGCTGGGAGTGGATTGCCGCCGTGAAAGATGCCGTGAAGGTCCCTGTGATCGGCAATGGCGACATCCGCACGCCGGAAGATGCCATTGCCATGGTGGCCCAGACCGGCTGTGATGGCGTAATGATCGGCCGCACCGCTGCTTCCAATCCCTGGATCTTCCGCCAGATTCGCCAGCATGCTGAAACCGGCCGTTATGACCAGCCGACCGACGCGGACCGCTACCAGATGATCCGCACCTATTTCAAAATGCTGGTGGATGAAACCATGCACGGTTCTCCCGGCAAGATGAAGCAGTTTGTCGCCTGGTTCACGCACGGTGTGCCCAATGGCACCGCATTGCGCCGCGCCTGCTATCACGCGCATACCGGTCCGGCGATTCTTGCCAGCGTGGAAAACTTCTTTGAAGAGCTGCTCAGCGGTAAGCTGCCGGCGCAGCCCGCAGAGTCACAACCGGAAATGGACCTGCTGCCCGCCTGCGGCGACTGATTCATGTTCCCCTTGTTGTCTGCCACGGCGTTCTTGAGCATGCTTTTAGCCTGCCCCTATCCCATTGTTAGTAAATCCACTTAGCAAACTATCGCAAGACTTTCAGGCAAAACCGTTCTAAAATGCAGCGCAAGTTACCCATACTTGCCGAGCCAATCGATGGAATATATACCGCTGTTCTTGTTTGGATGGATGGTGGTGTGCGCGCCAGCCATTATTATTACCCTGGTCGCCAACAACCGTCGCCGAAGAGAGACCGCCGAACTCAATGGCAGAATTGCTGACCTTACGCGGCAACTGGAAAACCTGGAACGCCGGAGCCATGCTCAGGCGGCTCAAGCCCCACAAGCCGCGCCTCCAATTCCAGCAATAAAGATTACGCCGCAAGAGAGCCGGCCCGCAGCTCCACCCGCAGTGGCGCCAGCGCCGATGCGTGAGCCCGTGATCGCGGAAAAGCCGCAGCCGCCGATCTCAGTTCCAACGCCTCCACCTCCGCCGCCACGAACGGTCGTAGCGCCGCCGATTGCGGCCCACTTGCAGCCCCAGACGCAACCGAAGCCGGTTGAAGTCGGCGGAATTCCGCTCACGCCTCCTCGAATAACGCAGCTCCCGGCAGAGACGCCGAGCGCTGTTGCTCCGCCACCGCCGCCTCCTCCACAGCCTCCTTCTTCACCTAAACCGTCCGTGGTTGCTGCTGCTTCACCTGCGCCGCCAGTGCCCGCAATAGCAGCGTCATCGGCACAAGTCCGTGGGTCTGCCGGCCCTGCTGGTTTCAGTCCAACGCACGCTGCATACGATATTCAGCCGCCCGAGAAAAGTAGTGTGTCGTTGGAAGAGAAATTCGGCAAATGGCTGCTCCGGTTCGGCATCGCCGCCGTGGTCATTGGAGTTGGATTTCTGGTCTCCCAGGCGTGGGGCAGCTTTGGGGCCGGGTTGCGCGTCTTGATCCTGTATGCCGCTGCTCTTTCCACGCTGGCAGGCGGCATTTTTGCCGAGCGCAAAGAGAGATACCAGACACTGGGCCGCGCGCTGATCGGAGGCGGTTGGGCAATCACCGTGCTTGTAACGTATGGCCTGCGGCACGCGCCATTCATGGCGGTCCTCTCCTCCAACGCCCTTGACCTGCTTCTGCTGCTGGCAGTGATCTCCGCCATGGTCTGGCATACTCTTAAGTACAACTCGCAGCTTGTGACCGGCGCAGGTTTTCTGCTTGGCTTTGCCGCCATCACGCTGAATCCTGATCCGCCCTACAACATGATTGCCGGTGCCCTGCTGGTCGCCGGCATGACAATTATTGTGCTGCGCTACCGCTGGTTTGAGCTGGAAATCTTCGGCATCCTTGCCAGCTATCTCAACCACTTCTACTGGCTGTATTCGATCTTCGGTTTCGAGTCAAAGCGTACGGAGTTCCCTCACCACACCATCAGCCTGCTGCTGATGATCGCCTATTGGGCGGTGTTCCGTTGTTCTTATGTCTGGCGAAAAGTCTCAAATCATGAGGAAGAATCTGTATCCACAATTGCCGGTCTGCTGAACCCGCTGCTCTTTCTGGCCGTGATGAAGTACCAGTCATTTCATCCGGAGTGGGCATTTTATGCGCTGCTTGGTTTGGGTGCGGTGGAATTTCTGCTGGGGCAGCTGCCGATTTCGCGCCGTCGTGTTGCGCCGTTTCGCGTGCTCTCCAGTCTGGGCGCGGCATTGATGGTGGCCGCGGTGCCGTTTAAGTATTCCGGCAATTCTCTGGAGATGCTGTGGCTGGCCGGCGGCGAAGCCTTCTTGCTGGCGGGCATCTTCACCCGCGAGCGTCTTTTCCGCGGCTTTGGCCTGATCGTCTCCTTCCTGGTTGCGTTATACGCAGTGGGCATGCGTGTTCCTACGCTGCTGCAGGCGTTGATGAACGACCAGCCGCACCACCATGCCGAACTTGGCATTGAGCTGGCGGTGATCGCGGCGGTGCTCTATGCGAACGCTCACATCATCCGGCGTTTTTGGAAGGATTTGTTTGAAGAAGAGCTGGAGAACCAAGCCCTGCACGCTCTCTCTTTTGCCGCCAGCGCGTTCGCGGTCTGCGCCGTGTACTCTCTGGTTGCCGACAATGCTGTTGCTGTTGTGCTGGCCCTGCTGGTTTTTGTGCTGAGCCTGCTGGGTCGGCAATTTTCCATTGGCGATCTGATCTACCAGGCCCACTGGATTGCCGTTGTAGCTGTCTCACAGGTAATCTTTACCGGGCGAACCCTGGAGCTGGGATGGCACGGCATACCGGAGCGCGTTCTAACATTTGTGCCGGTGGCGGCACTGCTCTATCTGAGCTCGCACGACGTTCGCCTGTCAGAGACGAATGCCAAAACCATCTTCGCCAGCGGCTACACCTGGGCTGCGTCTGCGCTTCTTACGGTCCTGATCGGTTACCAGATGCCGGAACCCTGGATTGCCACGGCCTGGATCGCTCTGGCGCTGCTGCTGGCGACGGCTGCGCGTCTTTTGAAAGACCGGGCATTTCTGTGGCAGACACATGCGCTTTCACTGCTGGCAGCCGGCTGGACGCTCTATAACAGCTTTGCGCCGCAGTATCGCGGCACCAGTGTTCAGCTGATCAGCGTAGCCATCACGGCAGCATCGCTCTATCTTCTGAACTGGATCACCAACATCAAAGAGATCATTGGAGATGTGCGCATCTCTCAGGGCTATTCATGGGCAGGCTCATTGTTACTGAGCTGGCTGATCTGGTACCAACTGCCTGCGATCGACGTCTCGCTGGTCTGGGCAGTGTTCGGGTTGGCCCTGTTCATGGTTGGCGATTGGAGGTCATGGAGCTTCCTGCGCGTTCAGTCCTACGTCGCGCTGACGTGCAGCTTTGCGCATATCTTTTATGCCAACTTCAACGTGCTCAGAGCGCCGAATGCCGCGCGACCGGAAATCATCACCGTGGTGCCGCTGGTGGGAATTTATTTCTTTATCTACTGGCAACTTCACGGAAAGAAGACTCGTGCTTCCGCGGAAGGCTGGCTAAGCGCGGAGAACCTGCTTGCCTGCCTGGGCACCGCGACGCTGGCTGCGCTGGCCCGCTTTGAATTGCCACTGGACAGGGTAGCGATTGGTTATGCAGCTCTTGTGCTCGCCGCACTACTCGCGGCCTGGCGCACGCACCTGCAAATCTTCCTGTATCAGGCGCTGGCATTGTTGGGCATGGCGGCCTTCCGCGTCTCCATGTACAACTTCTATCATCTGCATGAATCATTTGGTTCGAACTTGTCTGGCGCCATCTGGACCATTGGCCTGCTGGCACTGGGCGTTCCTGTTTGCCTTGCCATTCGCAGGAGCACCGCACCAACGTTCACTGGTCCACGATGGGCGACAGGGCTGGCAAGCCATTCCGAGCAGCCTATGTTCTTTGTTCCGTTCGTACTCACGGCAGTGCTGCTGGCGTTGAAAGTTGATCCCGGCATGATTACCCTGGCGTGGGGCTCTGAAGCGGTTGTGGTCTTTGCTCTGGCGTTGTGGGCCAGGGAGCGCAGCTTCCGGCTTGCTGGACTTGTACTGCTGCTCCTGTGCGTTGGTAAGATTGTCTTCTGGGATGCCTGGCAGCTGAATGACCCCACAGCTCGCTACCTGACGTTGATCGGCGTAGGTGCACTCGCCGTGGGAGTCTACTATCTCATTTCCAGATACCGCGAAGCGTTGCGCGAATACTTATGAAACGCCTGCTCATCCTGATTCTGGTTCTGGCTGCGGCCGCTGCTGCGCTTTATTACTCCCAGCATCACCGGCAGGAAGCGCGCGTGGGGCCTGAAGCCGTTCTCAACGCCCTTGCTGACACACAGCGTGAGCTGAGCCGCGTGCCGGCCGCCATGACGCGCATCTCAATGGAAGAAGAAATCAGCATCGGCAATACGCTGGCGGAGCGTTACTCCACACAGTACGGAACGGGCGATGCCGCGATGCAGGATTATGTGACCGCCGTCGGACGTAAAGTTGCCGGTCGCGCCCGGCGCAAGTTCGACTACAAATTTCATTACGTGCCGGATGAAAGCCTGGTCAACGCTTTTGCTCTGCCCGGAGGTCACGTCTTTATCGGCAAGGGGATGGTCCGGCTCATGCAGACAGAAGACGAGCTAGCCAGCGTGCTGGGGCATGAAATAGAACATATTGACAATTACCATTGCGTGGAGCGCTATCAGCTCAAGGCGCACATGCATGATCTGCCGCTGGCGGAGCTGCTGGCGCTTCCTGTGCAGCTCTTTCAAGCCGGATATGGAAAAGAGCAGGAGCTTGAAGCGGACCGCGACGGGACCTATCTTGCCGTGATGGCGGGTTACTCACCGCAGGGCGCGGTGCATTTGTTCGAGAGGTTTAAACGTCTGCACCGCGAATATGTGTTGAAGGCCGGGAGCCCGGACCAGGAGCTCTCCAGGGTGGCGATCGCCGGTATTGAAGGCTATTTCCGTTCGCATCCGCTCCCGGAAGAACGGGTAAACCAGATTCAGCGAATCATCGCCGCCAAAAAGTGGGCCAACGTGCCGGAAAGAACATTGCGAGTTCATCCCGACACGCCACAGAGCACCGCCGGTAATCAGTGAACCGGCTGCACGCCTAGCGCATGGTCCAGATCAGCCACCTGAAACACAACTCCATCTTTCACGACAGCAGATCCCGGTCCCTTATGGAAGCCTTGCTTGCGCTGGAGAATTCCCCTCATTGAGAAACTCAGATTTGCCGCAACAGGGTTTGCTACCTTGGAAAATCGTAATGTCTTTCTCGGCGGTGCGCTAAGTATATGACCTCTTAATGCTTTGCCGGAATGACCAGGAAGTATCAAAGCGGTACCTTTGGACGAAAAATCCTGACTCTAAAATATTGACCAGTGAAGTAAAGATGCGACAATAGGAGAAGAGCTTATGAATGCTCCTTTTTCGGTCCCAGAGGCATCTAATAAAAAGCCCACAGAGAACTGATGACACAAAATCAAAATCTTTTTTTTCAGAAATTTGGCATTACGCCCAGCGATCTCCAGCGCTACCTGGGCGAGGCCCTTTCCGCCGGTGGCGACTACGCCGATCTGTACTTTGAATACCTGACTTCAACATCCATCAGCGTGGATGAGTCGATCGTCAAATCAGCTTCGCAAGGCATTTCTGCCGGATGCGGTGTGCGCGTACTGGCTGGTGAGCGCACCGGCTACGCCTATACAGACGATCTGGCTCCGGAAAAAATCCTTCGTGCCGCCCGGACTGCTGCCCTGATCGCCCGCGGTCCCGCGAAGAGCCCGGTGGAGGGCTTCAAGGAAAATAGGGCGCACCATCTGTATCCGGTCGCATCGCCTTCCGCGGATGCTGACATTGCCGCGAAACTCGAGCTGGTCATGCGCGCTGACCGCGCCGCCCGGGCTTACGATCCACGCATTGTGCAGGTGCGCAGCGGATACTTTGACGAGCTGCGGCAGATTCTGGTTATCGGCTCTGACGGTACTTTTGCTTCTGACGTGCAGCCGCTGGCGCGCTTCAGCGTGAGCTGCATTGCCAAGACACCTGAAACTTCCGCCAAAGGCGCTGCCGGTGGTGGTGGACGAGTAGGCATTGATTTCTTTCTCACGGAAAAAACACCTGAGTATTTTGCCCAGGACGCTGCACGGCAGGCCATTATTCAGCTTGACGCGCGTGAAGCTCCCGCTGGCGAAATGGAAGTGGTTCTTGGGCCGGGATGGCCGGGAATCTTGCTGCATGAGGCGATCGGCCACGGTCTGGAAGCTGACTTCAATCGCAAAGGCACTTCGGCATTCAGCGGCATGGTGGGCAGGCGTGTCGCTTCAGACAAATGCACCGTGGTAGATAACGGTACGCTGCCTTCACGCCGCGGCTCCATCAATGTGGATGATGAAGGCTCGCCCACACAGAACACCGTGTTGATTGAAAATGGCATTCTCAAGGGCTACCTTAGTGACAAGCTTTCTGCCCGGCTGATGGGCGTTCCTGACACCGGCAACGGCCGCCGCGAAAGTTACGAACATATTCCCATGCCTCGTATGACCAACACCTATATGCTTGCCGGGGATGATTCGCCGGAAGACATCATTCGCTCAGTAAAACGCGGTGTTTACGCCGTGAACTTTGGCGGCGGGCAGGTGGACATCACCAACGGCAAGTTCGTATTCTCCGCATCAGAGGCCTACATGATTGAGAATGGCCAGGTCACCGCGCCGCTCAAGAACTGTACGCTGATCGGCAATGGCCCGGATGCTCTGACCAAGGTCTCCATGGTGGGCAGCGATCTCCAGCTTGACGAAGGTGTGGGTACTTGCGGCAAAGACGGACAGTCTGTTCCCGTCGGCGTGGGGATTCCAACGCTGAAGCTGGACAGCATGACCGTGGGCGGCACGGCTCGATGAACGTCACAGCGAGATAAGAAAACCCTGATGGCAACCTATACGCAAACCGTGAGCGAAGTCGATGCAGATCTGCGTGATCTGGCAAGCAGCGTTGTCTCCCGTGCAATGGAGGCCGGGGCCACGGCCGCTGAAGCCGTAGTGCGCGAAGGCTCCGAATTCTCCACCGCTGTACGCATGGGAGAAGTTGAAACGTTAAAAGAATCGGGTTCGCGTGCCATTGGCTTGCGGGCTTTTATCGGCCAGCGCACCGCCAGCACTTATTCCAGTGACTTCTCTGAAGATGGTATTCAGCGGCTCATCAGCGGCGCGTTGGACCTGGCGCGGATCACCTCAGAGGACGTCTATGCCGGCATTCCCGATGCGGACCAATTAGGTTCTCTGCCGGGAGATCTCAAGCTCTACTATGACGATGTTTACTCGCTTCCGCCGGAGGAGCGCATTGATTACGCCCGTCGCGCAGAGCGCGCGGCGCTGGAAGCCGATCCGCGCATGAAGAATTCAGATGGCGGTACGTTTGACGCGGCCATCGGTCACAAAGTGCTGGCCAACTCACACGGCTTTGTTGGCGAGTACCGTCGTTCTTACTGCTCGGTCTCAGCAGCGCCCATTGCGCAGGACGAGAGCGGCGCCATGCAGCGTGACTACTGGTTTTCCCTGGCTCGCACCATTTCCAAACTGGAGTCCCCCGAATCTGTGGGACGCGAAGCGGCGCGCCGCACTCTGCGCCGGCTTGGATCGCGCAAGATTGCGTCTACGCAGGTGCCCATCGTATTAGACCCCATGGTTGCGGGATCTCTGCTCGATAACATTTTTGACGCGGTCAACGGCGAAGCCATTTACCGGCAGTCTTCATTCCTGGCCAACAAACTGGGAGAGAAGATCGCCGCCGGCAATATTACCGTTGTGGATGACGGAACGATTCCCGGAGGCTTTGGCACCGAGCCGTTTGATGGTGAAGGTGTTCCTACGCGCCGCACCGTAGTGATTGAGAACGGCGTGCTCAAATCCTACCTGCTCAATACCTACACCGCGAAAAAACTTGGGCTGAAAACCACAGGTAATGCTTCCCGCGGGCTGGCCGGGACGCCCGGCATCGGCGCGGGAAATTTCTTCTTGCAAAAAGGCGATCGCACGCCGCAAGAGATTATTGGCGACATTAAGCAAGGGCTCTATATCTTTCAGTTTCTCGGATTCGGCGTGAACATGGTTACCGGTGATTTTTCCCGTGGCGCTAGTGGATTGTGGATTGAAAATGGCGAGCTTACCTTCCCCGTGGAAGAGGTCACTGTTGCCGGAAATCTCAAAGACATGCTCAACAACATCTCTGAAATCGGCAATGATCTTGAATTCCGCGGCTCGCTCGCCGCGCCAACCCTGCGGATTGACGGCATGATCATTGCCGGAGAATAGCGTAAAATCTGGGCATGAGCGAGTCTGAACAGGAACAGCAGTTTTCCCCTTTAAACACGCAGCAGGGAGAGAGCAAAAGCTGGCTTCCTATGATGATTGGCGGGTTCGTTGTGCTGATGATCGTGGCTGGCCTCGTCTTATTGACCCGCAGCGGAAGGCCAGCGCCTGCGAATCCCGCCGACCCCAATCTCGCCAAACTGCAAATTGCCAACCTCCACATGGCTACGGCGCAAAACTTTGCCGGCGGCTCCGTGACCTACATCGAGGGGAAGATCACCAATACAACTGACCGAAGAGTGACTGGCGCGAGCGTACAGGTCCTTTTCAAGAATTCCCTGGGTGAAACGGCGCAGAAAGATACTCTTCCGGTCACAGTTCTTCTGCCAAACGTACCTTACGTTGACTATGGCCCCATCGATCGAGCTCCGCTTGCCCCGGGGCAGGCCCGTGATTTCCGCCTCACTCTGGAACACGTATCCACGGACTGGGATGGACAGGTGCCTCAGGTCAAAGTGGTGTCGATAGGGTACTAAGCTCTTTCTGAAACCCCGAAGCGAAGCGAGGGGTCAATATAGCTAAGAGAACTTTACGGGCAGGACGATCCTGAATCGCACAAATTTCCAACTTGAGAAGGCTTCACGGCAATAGCGATCCTTCACTCCGCTACGGGATTTCAGAGAAGTGCCCTCTGTGTTAGTAGAATACTCAAGATGGCAGAAGCAAAACCAATTCGTCTTACAGAGCAGGTCAAAGCCGCGGGTTGAGCAAGCAAGCTGAGTCCGGCGGCGCTGGACACGGTGCTTGGGAAATTAGCCCGGCAACACGACCCGAACGTACTGGTTGGTTTTGATACAGCCGACGACGCCGGAGTGTATAAAATTTCCGCCACGCAGGCGCTGGTCCAAACTGTAGACTTTTTTACTCCGATCGTTGACGATCCTTACACCTTCGGCCAGATCGCAGCCACAAACTCCCTGAGTGACGTGTATGCCATGGGCGGACGGCCGCTGAGCGCGCTGGCCATTGTCTGCTTCCCGGAAAAAGGTGATCTGGATGTTTTGCAGCAAATTCTTGCCGGCGGACTTTCCAAGATGATGGAAGCAGGTTGTACCGTGATCGGCGGGCATAGCGTGCGTGATCCGGAGATCAAGTTTGGCTATGCCGTAACGGGCACTGTTCATCCTGAGAGAGTCTGGGCCAACGCCAACGCACAAGTTCTTGACGCGCTCATCCTCACCAAAGGTCTGGGCACTGGCGTGATTTCCACGGCCATCAAGCAAGGCAAAGCCAAACAATCCTGGATCGATGCGGCATCACGCTCCATGACCACGCTCAATGCCAAGGCCGCTGAAGTCGCAGCGTCCGGCAAGTTTGTCATTCACGCCGCAACGGACATTACCGGTTTTGGACTCATCGGACACGCGCGGGAGATGGCTGCGGGCAGCGGCGTTTCTCTGCGCATCGATTCCGCCAGGGTTCCTCTGCTCGAAGGCGCGCTTGACTGCGTGCGCGCCGGCCTGGTCCCTGGAGGTCTCAAGAACAACCGCGAGTTTGCTGAATGCCTGGTCAGCTATGGCCAGAGCGTCCCAGAAGAGATCAGGACGATTCTTTTTGACCCGCAGACAGCAGGCGGATTGCTGCTCTCAGCGGCGCGCGCCGATACAGAAGCGCTGCTCACGGCCTTGAGAAACGCAGGTGTACCTGCGGTGGAAATTGGTGAAGTGCTTCCTCCGGGAAAGCCTCTTATCAAAATTGAATAATCGGCATTGTGCTGGTTTTCTTCCCTCAAAAAAAACTGAGTGGGCCCCCAAGCGCGCGTTTCAAAACACAGCGCCCCCGAGGTTTTCCTTCAGTTCAACGGCCTCCACTTCTGGCATTCGGCCACTGTAATCGGCGACGTCAATGGCGGGCCAGCGTGCATACGGATCACCGCGTCAGACGTTGAGCAAAAACTTTTCGTTCCCGCGGCATCACTCACAGGTGTGGCCACCGCCAGATAGTTCGAACAAGTGAGTGTTGTGCAGGTTCCAGTCACACGATATTTGAATCCGCCCTTGGTACACCACAGGCCTGTGTTGCAGCCGAGTGCTTCATCCAGCAGGCAAGCATGTGCGGAAGAGACTTGCGCTTCATCGCAATTTCCATTGGGCGCGGGCCCCATCACCGCCAGATTGCGCGCATAGCCCTTCTTCGGATACGAGGTTGCATAGGTGATTTCGGCAGTGTTGAGGGTGCGCACAGTGGAAACTGCGGCTGATTCATTTGCCGCGATTTTTGACCGCATCAGGTTGGGAATGGCCACGGCAGCGCCAACCAGCATCATGCCCATATCAAACGCTCCGCTGCTATGAGCTTCGCGGATAGCAGTATTGTCGCCATAGAGCCATAGCACCGTAGGCTTGCCGCCGGAATAAGCTTGTGTCAGCATCCGGCCCATATCTGGCGGCATCTGGGCCATCATCGGCGTAAGCATGGATCCCAGGTTTTGATAGACAAAGCCGGAGGCCTCCGCGGAATGTCCCGGCGCCAGCCATGATTGAAAGTCCGCAGACTTGGCCAGCGACCCTCCACCACGATGCGCCTGCACGGCCTCTGCCACCGCCCGATGGCTGGGAGCGACAAGCAAATAGCCATCCACGAATGCATAGGTAATCTCCATCGGCTTTGGCCCGGATGGGACGACAACGCTGTGGTACATCAACCCGTTTTCTTCCTGCTGGCGTGATTCCACGGGCATCGCTGCCAGCAACCGCGCAAAAGTCTGCTGTAGGCCGGTGGTATCGTTCACGCGCAACGCTACCTTCCATTCCGGCTGCTCCTTTACCGAAGGATCCATGGTAAGCACGACCTCGCCTGCCAGTTTGCTGAGCAGATCTTGTTTGATATTGATTTGCAACTGCCCTTCAGCCATCACCAGTGATGTAAAAGCGTCTGGATTGGTAGCAGTGGCCATCTCTCTCAAGTCTTCAAATATTTCCGCCGGGTTCTTGAGCGCCAACGCAATCACCATGGGCGATTTAGGAGAAACAAAGTCTAGTCCACCCAGGGCGGCCGGCTTGGCCAGCCATGATGCCACTCCGCGTCGCGGACCGGTAAATGAGAGCTCTGCCTGGCTGGTTGATCTGCCGGCCATATCTTTGTGCTCCCAGATCAGGTATTTCATGTCGGCAAAGCCTGCGTTTTGGAGTGCCATAAACTCTTTGTCATTCTTCTGTGGCAGTGCGCCAAGGATTTTCTGTAGGTCCGCGCCAAACACTATCCCGGCGCCGCCTGAATAGGCCTGCACCATACGCTGGCCGAAAGCGGTGGAGGCAAAGCTGCTGTGGTTCTTGTCCAGCTGGCTGTTGCTCTCGCGCAGCGTGGCTAAATCAAAAGCCACCAAGATGTAATCAGGCCGCACCAGCACAATCGGATCGTCGCCCGGATGCGCTTCAGTTGCCGCGGCCAAATCCTGCGGCTCCAGAATGCGCAGAGAGGGCTTTCCCTTGTCAGAAAGTTCTTTGTCCACCTGCTGTAGCAGGTCTTTCAATCCAGGCTTCTTGATCTCTGCAAGCATGAGCGGCGCCGGAGACTTGCCCCGGCTGGAGCCCGATATCACGATCTCATCGCCCAGATATTGTGAGACCTGGTAGATCCGGTCCAGAGCATCGTCAATCTTCTTTCCATCGGCTCCCACGTCATTCTTCCACCAGTTGCGCAACGTAGTGTTTTCTTCCCGCTCCCGCTGAAAAATCTGTGCGGCCTGGCGCAGGGTATCTCCGTAGTTGGGCAGAGCAGCCACCACCAGCGTGGACTCCGGCAGAAGAGGCAGCAATCGGCTCTGGCCGCGCGGGGCCGGGAATTGAAGCTCCTGTTGCAGCTTGGTCTGAAGCTGCGCCAGCTCTACGATCACCCCGGAATACTTTTCCCAATCCGCGTCAGGCTTTTGCTGTGCGGGCGCCTTGGCCGCGGGACGCCTGGGATGCGTGGCCTGTGCCGCCGGCTTGGACTGCAAAGCCCATGCCGAACTGGCTAGCAAAAGCACAAACAAGGTTGCGGCCCACTGACGAAGCGGCAAAGGTGTTTGTAATAGGCGTTGTCCTGGCTGGTTAGGGCTGCTTCCGTGGCGCATCGTAACTTTCTACCTCCAAATAATGGATCGCTGAAAAGCACAAGATATGCGTTTTGTTCTGAACTTACGAGGGAATTTTGTACTTAAAGCTTCGGAGGTAACGAAGAAAGATATAACCAAAGTAACTTTTCTTTGCCGCGTAAACGAAAAGCCATCAACGCGAGCCCTGTAAGCGGCGACACCCCCAAAAATACCGGTGCCGCCACTCTAAGCAGGGTTCGCATGTAAGGCTTACCTCCTGTTTGTCTGGCTGTGGATCAGCGGCCACTTCTTGATCGGACGCCAATCGCCGGTCTTCCAGTCCGCGTAGTCAGTTTCCAGAGTGAAAGTTGGCTCAATGACAAACTGCATGGCGGTTTTGTCCTCAAAAGCCACGTCAAAGCAGTGGAACTCGCCCATGGTGAAAAACTCAATGTAGTCCAGTTGCTTGCCTTTGGCTTCGGCAAAGCGGTGGAAGGTGCGTCCGGGGAAGCGGCGGATGGTGGTCTTGCCGCGTTTTGTCTCAGTGAAACGGAGAGATTCCGGGACTTTGGTTGGTTTCCTGGATTTACGGGGTTTGGGGGCGCGGAGTTGCGCCGGGGGAATGGAGCGTTTACTTTCAATAGCAGCCATGTTGCCTCCTTTGGTAGGCGACTTTGGTTAGGGCGCGTTCGGTGGTGCAAACACTGGGCGCGTCCGTTAGGTTTGGCCATTGGCTCTTAGCCCTTGGCTTTTGGCGGTTTGGTCGTGCGTTTCTTCTTGGGACTGCGTTGCTTGTTTGGCACAGCCGCCCCCGGCTGTGGCTTCTGCTTCTCCCTCAGTTTTGAGTAGCGAGTTTTCCTGCCGTTGGCGATCTTGGGCAGGAGTTTGCGGACGTGTTCTATTTCTTCTTCGGTCCAAGCATGGACCTTCAATCCACCTGCCATAACCGTTTGAGGCGCAGGAATTTTACGCGCGGCGATATACCGGCTCAATGTAGCGCCTGTTATTCCCAGCTTCTGCGCGGCTTGATTAGTGGAAATCATTTAGTAATGAGTGTTACAAATAGATTTATATATGTCAAGCCCTTTTTCGTGAAATGCACTCGGTGAAGTGCCAGTCAAGATCGAAGCTTAATCGCACCCACCCTTTGCGTCCGCCGTCAGGATTTGTGAGTCTGTACAATCAGGCGGGACGCAAAGGATGGGCACCCACGGTATGGTGGTAGGACGAAAAAGCGGGAAGGATGGCGCACCCGGCGGTACGATTTCGACGAAAGGCTGGAAGGAGCGTTATGGACACGAGCGTTTTTGAAAAGCAGCTGAGTTCGGTAGTAGAGGAGTTTAGAGCGTTTCAAGCCAGATCACCACATAACGATTTAAGCAACCTGCCCAAGGAAGATCGGCAAGCTCTGGTCAGCCGCGCAATCGCAGCCATTTACCGTATTACCGGCAACGACTCCACTTACTCCAAAGACGTTAACCGCCTGCTTCAATCTATGCCAGCTCTGCACGTGCATACATCGTCAATTATGGGCGTTGCCCAAGCTCTACTGAACGACATTAAAGCGGGGTACGTGCGAACCCTCGTAGAACTGGTGCACGGCGATGTTTTCGGTGATTTTTTGGAAATGGCTCAGCATTTGTGCGATTCTGGTTACAAAGACGCCTCGGCCGTTATCGCAGGTTCAACACTCGAAGCCATATTCGCGGCCTTTGCCAAAAGGTGGGAATTCCGATTGAAATGGCTAAACCCAATGGTGATCTTGTGCCGAAAAATGCAGAAGGAATGAACTCCGAACTTGCAGCAGCAAGGATTTACTCGAAATTAGACCAGAAAAACATAACCGCCTGGTTGGGCCTAAGGAACAACGCCGCGCATGGACAATATAATGAATATAGTCGCGAGCAGGTAGCGATTCTGGTCACTAGTATTCGAGATTTCATTACTAGGCATCCAGCATAAGTATCCCATTTGTCCAACTGGTCAGATCTCTGCTCTTGTGTTCCACCGTCTTCCCTACTTCGGCTCCAGCTTCAGCTCACGCGCCTTTGCGCCCTGCACGGCTCGAATCGGAAAACAAACCGTTTTAAACTTGTCATTCTGAGCGGAGCCAGAGCGAAAGCGAACGGCGTAGTCGAAGAATCCCGAGAGGTGCCAGTTGTGACCATGCAGCTATAGGGAGTTCTACCGAAACAGTTTGGGGAGAACGCCTTGATGCAGCAATCGCGGAGGACACTGCACCGGGATCCTTCGACTCGCGCGCGCGTTCACGCGCGCCACGCTCAGGATGACAGTGGGAGATGGTTTCGCGGTGATAGGAAATCACGAGCATGGAAGATCGCCGGCATCGGGTGATCGGGAAAACAAAACCGTTTTAAAACTGTCACCACTGAGCGGAGCCGGAGCGAAAGGCGAACCCGGGGCCCCCAACGCGCGCGGTTTTCGCGTGGGGTGGGAACGGCGCAGTCGAAGAATCCCGAGAGTGCCAGTTGTGACCATGCAGCTACGGGGAGTTCTACCGAAACAACTTGGGGAGAACGCCTTGATGCAGCAATCGCGGAGGACGCTGCACCGGGATCCTTCGGCTCGCGCGCGCGTTTACGCGCGCCACGCTCAGGACGACAGTGGGAGATGGCTTCGCCGGGATCGAAAATCGACAGTCGAGGACTTCTCTACTCATGTAAG
Source organism: Terriglobia bacterium (assembly GCA_020072585.1). Taxonomy (GTDB): domain Bacteria; phylum Acidobacteriota; class Terriglobia; order Terriglobales; family Acidobacteriaceae; genus Angelobacter. Next base: position 87,616 of record JAIQGL010000027.1, read on the forward strand.
CCAAACCAGGCTTCCATGGGGTCCCGGGCTGTGCCACACAAGCCTCTAAGATCGCAGGCGTCGGCTGATCGGAAAAAGCAAAACCGTTTTAAGACTTGTCATTCTGAGCGCGGCCGGAGCGGATGCGACGGCGAGTCGAAGAATCCCGAGAGTGCCGGTGGTGACCATGCAGTTCCAGGGAGTTCTACCGAAACAGTTTGGGGAGAACGCCTTGATGCAGCAATCGCGGTGGAGTGAACCCCTAAAATGAGACAGAAGAGAAACTCCCCATGGAGCAGCGAATGGAACGTGGGAAGAGATACCGACGGTGGAGTTGGGAAGACAAGCGACGAGCTGTGGATCGGATGAAGAGTTGCAGCCCGCAGA
>JAIQGL010000055.1 GCA_020072585.1 Terriglobia bacterium
GGTTGCTCTCCAGCAGAGCCCGCCTCTGCTTCCTCAGCTAGCCTCATCCTGCAACCAACAACCTCGTTCGTCGAGCCAATCTCAGCGAACGGTAACCGGGGAGTTTCCACGTTGTCTCAACTCAGGGGTTCACTCCAGCAGGGGGAAAGATTGTCGGGATCCTTCCGCGCGTCCTCACTCCCAAGGTCGTTCAGACTTGGTCAGGATGACAGGTGGAGGAGATGTGGCGTGGGATGGCATTTTCGAGAGCGACGCGAAGTTGAAAACAGCTATTCCATTACCACCACGACCTTCCCAAAGGTCTCATTCGATTCCAGGCGCTGATGGGCTTGGCTGATTTCGGCCATGGGGAAGACGCTATCGACGTTGGGGCGGAGAACGCCGTGAGCGAGCAGAGGAACAACTTCCGCGGCGAAGAGACGCGTGGCCGCGGTTTTTTCATTGAGTGAGCGCGAGCGCAGGACCGTTCCGCGAATGTTGAGACGCTTGCTCATCACGTAGCGCGCCTCGAGTTCGTAACTACCTCCGGCGACGGTGCCCACCAGAATCATGCGGCCTTTATGGGCCATGAGCTTCTGGGCGGCTTTGACATAAGGACCGCCGACGAGATCGAGCAGGACGTTGATGCCTTTTCCGGCAGTCCATTTTTCTGCTTCGGCCTGTAGCTCTTCAAAGTTATCGCGCACGGCGTTTTCTCGTACCACCAGGCCGTCTTCCAGGCCCAGCGGTTTTGCCCTTTCAATTTTGTCGGCGGTGCGCGAAGTTCCATAGGGAACCGCTTGCATGGCGCGGGCAAGCTGCACAGCGGCAAGGCCAACGCCGCTGCCCACGGCCGGGATTAGGACGGTTTCTCCCGGACGGAGGTTGGCCTGGGTCCAGAGAGCGTCATGGGCGGTGATGAAGACTTCAGGCACGGCCGCAGCCTCTGTCCAGTCAAGGTTGGCAGGGATTTCCGCCAGCAGATGCTCATAGGTGACAACGTATTCGGCATGGGCGCCACCGCCGATCAGGCCAAAGACACGCTGTCCGGGTTTCCACTGGCGGACGGACGAGCCGGCCGCAGCAACTTCACCGGCGAATTCCATTCCGGGAATTTCAACGGGGAAGCCGGGAGGAGGCGGATATTTACCTTGCCGCTGCAAAAGATCTGCGCGATTGAGAGAAGAGGCGCGGACGCGGACCAGAACCTGGTCATCATTGATGGTGGGTTTTCCCACGATGCGGATTTCCAGCCCTTCAGGGCCGCCAAAGGTCGAGATCCAGACTGCCTGCATGGTGTTCATGGCGTGCTGATTATAAAGAAGTGGCGGCAGATGGGAGTGGGCAGCGGCGAGTGGAAAGCCCAGATCGAGTTCCTCAAAGAAGACTCCCTGATATGGCCTAGCCGTCTAAGTAATTGCAATAGAATGTTGATGCTAAATAGCTGATTGGATTGTGATTACGGTCACATACAGGCAGACGGTATCTGTCTTAGCATTGCTGTTCTGGTGCAGCTTCCGATATATTTTTAAGACACATGTACGAGGATTTTCACGCTACCGACCGCTGGACCGGACAAACGCTCCACTGTATTTATCAAGCTCTGATCGTCGCGATTGCGACGCGGCACGCTGACGCTGTCGATATCAAGTTTCTCGCCAGCGGTCGTCCTGTATGGATTGCTTTGCCGCATCCAACGTGGGTGGAGTACAAGAAGCGCACCGGCCGGGTGATTACAGATCCGCTTGCGATCCAGACCGCCGGGCATTTTTTGAAAACGGCGATTGAGTCCGGAACGTACGAACATGGGCGCGAGATGTATACGCTCACGGTGGATGAATCGCTTGGACACTTGAACGCCGTCCTGAAGGAAGTTGGCGCGCCGCAGGACGCGATGATTAAGACGGCCTAGCCGCCACGCACGCCACAACCCGCTGCTCGCGACCAGCTCTTGCGTCGCCAACAGGAACAGGAGATCGTTTTACGTCATGTCACAAACTCTGCCGGCCATAGATACAGCTTCGACCCTGGAAACACTTCTCAAAAGCAATAAGGTGCATAGGAACCTTCATTCGGGCATTCTCGTGGAACATGCCGTGCGCCGCAGTGAAGGCTTGCTGGCGGACAATGGCGCGCTGGTGGCCTATACCGGCAAATATTCGGGCCGCATCCCCAAAGATAAATTTACGGTGAAAGACCCGATCACCGCTGAGCTGGTGAACTGGGGCGATGTGAATCTGGCGTTCGATCCGGAAAAATTTGATGCGCTGTTTGAGCGTGTTGTGGCATCACTGCGGGACAAGGAGCTGTTTGTCCAGGACCTGTATGCAGGCGCCGATTCCAAGTACCGGCTGCCGATCCGCGTGATCAATGAGTATGCCTGGCACAATCTTTTTGTCCGCGCGCTGTTTGTGCGCCCCACGGATGAAGAACTGAAGACACACCGCGCGGAATTTACGATTGTGGCGGCCCCGGAATTTCAGGCTGACCCGCAGAGGGACGGCACGCGGTCTGAAGCGTTCATCGTGGTGAGCTTTACCCGCAAGCTCGTCCTTATCGGCGGGACAAAGTATGCCGGGGAGATGAAAAAATCGATCTTCGGGGTGATGAACTTCCTACAGCCGCAAAACAACGTCTTCCCCATGCACTGCTCGGCGAACGTAGGCAAAAGAGGCGAGACCGCGCTTTTCTTTGGCCTCTCCGGCACGGGAAAAACGACGTTGTCGGCCGATCCGGAGCGTTTGCTAATCGGCGATGACGAGCATGGGTGGAGCCCGACGGGCATCTTTAACTTTGAGGGCGGCTGTTACGCCAAGTGCATCAAGTTATCGAAAGAGAATGAGCCGCAGATCTGGAACGCCATACGCTTTGGCTCGGTGCTGGAAAACGTGACGCTGAATAAAGAAACACGCGTGCCTGACTACAACGATGATAGCCGCACGGAGAACACGCGCTGCGCCTATCCGGTGGACTACATTGAGGGCGCCGTGATTCCGGGGGTCGGCGGGCATCCGAAGAACGTGATCTTTCTTACCGCGGATGCGTTTGGCGTGCTGCCTCCTATCTCCAAGCTGAGCACGGACCAGGCCATGTATCACTTTCTCTCCGGCTACACCGCCAAGGTTGCAGGAACCGAAGCAGGCGTGAAGGAGCCACAGCCAAATTTCTCCACTTGCTTTGGTTCGCCTTTCCTGCCGTTGCGGCCCAAGGTCTATGCAGAGATGCTGGGACGCCGAATGCAGGAGCACGGCTCACAGTGCTGGCTGGTGAATACGGGATGGTTTGGCGGGCCGTACGGCATCGGGTCACGCATGAAGTTGCCGTATACGCGCGCCATGGTCAATGCCGCGATTGAAGGCGCGCTGAATACAGTGGAGTTCGAGACGGATCCGGCTTTCGGATTGACCGTACCAAAATCAGTGCCGGGCGTTCCCGCCGAATTCCTGCGCGCACGCGATGCGTGGAAAGACAAAGCCGCTTATGACAAGTCCGCTGCCGATCTCTCAGCGCGCTTTGCCAAGAACTTTGAGAAGTTCGATGTGCCGGCCAATGTTCGCGCCGCAGGGCCGGGATTAAAAAAGAGTTAATCCGCGAGAATTGGAAATTTTGAGACAGAAAAAAGAGACGTGCCAGAAGGTAACGTCTCTTTTTGTTGGAATAGGTTCTTAAGATGTCGACCCGGACATCTGTTCAGGCGATGGCCAGTCAGGCTGCTTTTTCGCCGAGCCGTTCTTTTACTGCCGCGTTGATACGCTCAATAAAAGAAACGGGTTGCTCATCCGCGGAGGGCACCAGCCGTTTACGCAGAAGCTGAAGAAACTTGGTGACGTGGTGCAGTCGCTGCATTTCTAGTCCTTCTTTCATCCGCTGCGGATCAACTTCTGAGGCCGTTTCAATGTACTGCCACAACAAGAGCCGCATGTCATCCACGGCGCTCTTCAACTCGGCGAGCATATCCACGGTGAGGCCAGCGGCAGGGACCGTGGGCTTCTCAGTTGCATCTGGAGACTGCATGGCAAGCCAGTAGAGATCACCATGGACAGCAGTCAACGCGGTGGTAAGTTCCTTAAGATGAGTTACGAGTTCTGTAGAATCGATATGTAAGAGGCTGTCCGACATTGGGGGACCCTTCACTTATTATGTAGTACTTGTATTAGTGTCTAGGATGCGCCCAACGTTGCAAATTTTCCGGTTACCCAAGGACATGTACGTAGCTGTAAGATCCATGTTTTCAGCAACTCTTGGATTCATGGGCCGAGACGAGACGTACTATGGTAAGCGCATTAGTGCTTTTGTTTGCAATAAGATAGATACATTTGCACCTTTATAGAGGCATTTTGTGTGGCCAGATGGCGGGTTTTCAATGGTCCTAAACGAGCGCTGGGCGATGCACCAAAGGAATGACATTCAGAGTAGCTGAATGCCTGAATGAATCGTGGGTAAAACCCATCTCCTGTTTCAAAATGAAAAAATGGCGGTAATTGATTCCGAGTTAGCGCAGGAAGCTTGGACCGGAAGAAAGATGCATTCATGTATTCGCGACAAATCTCGGTGCGATATCACGTAAAAGACCAGCTTGTGCCCTGTCCCATGAAGTGGCTGGACAGTTTTTCCATGCGCAGTTTCACCAACGATTCCATTTTTGATGACACGCTTCCCGTTGCCGACGGAATGATGCGGATTGGAACACGCGTCCCGCTGGAGAAGTTGAAAGAGGCGATGGAGGATTGGTTCAAGAGGAAAAGCTACCTGGCGAAAGATCAGCAGTTGGTGGTGGAAGAAAAATCCTGATTATCGCGACAAAACAGAAAAACGAAAAACCTTACCGCTGATAACGCTGATGGCACGGATTTTCACTGATAGACAGCGATTGATACAAAGGGCAATTTACAGTTTTGTTTCTTCGGCTGCGGCTTCCTTGTCCGCAGTGACTTTCATCACGATCAGCACCTTGTCGTCGTCATTCATGCTGGCGGTGGAATAGGCAGAGACCTCGGCCAGCACCGCGTCCACAATGCCCTGCGCGCTGCGTTCGCGATGGCGGCGTACAAAATCCGTGAGCCGGCGGGCGCCATACTCGTGCTTCTGTTCGTCAGAGATATGCAGAATGCCGTCAGTGGAGCAGACCAGAACGTCATCTTTTTCCAGCTTGACCGAGCCGCGGGTGTAGTCGACCTGGGGAAAGAGTCCGATGACGGTGCCGCCTTCTTCCAGCAATTTGATTTCGCCAGTCTTGCCGCGCACCAGGATGGGAGGCACGTGTCCGGCGTTGACGTATTGCAGAACGTTGCGACGGGTATCGACCAGCCCAAGAAAAACGCTGAGATGCTTGCCCGCTTTGGTGTAGCTGTAAAGCATTTCATTCAGCGAAAATGCTAGGACCTCAAGCGAGTGCAGGTGCATGACGAGGGCGCGCAACGTGGCTTGAAGGTTGGCCATGATCAACGCGGAAGAAACGCCTTTGCCTTCAACTTCAGCGCTTACCAGAAGCAGAGATTGGGGGCCGAGGTTGATGAAGTCGTAGTAATCGGCGGCCACGTCAAAGCAGAAATCGCTCAGCACGGCGATGTCATATCCGGGGACGACAGGCGGCGCTTCCGGCAGCAGGCGGTGCTGGATGCTTCGGGCCAGGGAGAGCTCGCGCTCCATGCGCTGCTTCTCCATGGTGTCACGGTGCATCTGCGCGTTTTCCAGCGCCATGGCCATGTGTCCGGAGAGCTTGTTCAGGAAGCCCACGTCATCGGCGGAGAACTTTCCGCTCTGCGCGTTCAGCAGTTGCAACACGCCCACAATTTCACCGGAATGGTGCCGGATAGGCAGGCTTAGCAGTGATTTGGTGCGGTAGTTCAACCGCTGGTCAAAGCTGGGATCGAAAGACTCAAGCGTGTAAGCGTCCTCAGTATTTACCTGTTCGCCGGAGACAGCTACCTGGCCGGCGATGCCTTTGCCAAAGGGAATGCGTATTTCCTGGTGGTCAAGGCCAGAGGCGGCAATGGACCATAGCTCCTTGCGCCGCGCATCCACCAGGAAAACGGTGCCGCGCTCAGCTTTGACTTCAGAGCGCGCTATTTTCAGGATGAGCTCCAGCAGCTCCGCCAGATCCAGGGTGGAGTTGAGCATCCGTGTGGCTTCAAAGAGCAGAGAAAGCTGGTTGATGCGCTTGTCTTTTTCCTGCGTGGCCAGGACGTTGTTCAGCTTGGCGGCACTCATCTCCGCGTAAAGCCGCCACCATACCAACAGATCTTCCGGAACCTCTGCCTTGGTGTAGATAGCCAGCACGCCGGCAAGCTGGCCCGCGGCCAGCAGGGGGTACCCGGAGATATGAGTGAGGGAAGTATTCCTGGAAAACTCCAGATCGTCACCACCAAAGGTGGAGAGCACGATGTTTTCGATCGTGGTTTTGTTATGCGCGATTTTGCCCACGGCCCCGGCTCCGGCAGCGGCATATTCAAGACGATGGGTAGCCTCAAGGCCTTCCGCATGGGTGAGGTAACAGGAGCCGGAAGAGCCGTCCCAGAGCCAGAGTTCGGCGCGGGCCGCATCAAAGTCAAGAACCAGCATTTCCAGGACGCGGGCAGTCAGGTCCTCCCCGGCGCGGCTCAAAGCAGCCACGGCGCTGGCGAACGCATTTACATAGTTCTTGCTCTGTGCCTTTGTCTTTATCACGCTACGCCCGTCCATCAAGACCATATCCCGGTTTGGAACAGCAAGGGTTTTTGGAATGCCCGTTCCAAGCTTACCGGGATTTTCAGAGAGTTTCTGAAGAGAGTGCGCTTAAGTTTATGAAGGGAGTACCTGGAATGTAAAGAAAAAGCTCGTGTCAGGATGCACTACGGTACTCACTCCAAAATAACTTGCTTGCCTTTGCACGTCCGGGATGATAAAAAGCGCACCATCCGCCCTTCTGCACGGGAACTAAGGTCTGTGCCGTATTTGGGGCAAGGAGCGACAGGGAATGAAAATTATTCAGCGACTTGCAAATGTGCTTTTCGTATTCGTTTTGTCAGCTTCCACGCTCGCCCAGACGGCGGCCACCGCCGATTTACGCGGAACCATAAAGGATCCCAATGGGGCGGTCATCCAGAACGCAACCATCACCGTGCGTGATGAAGCCAGAAACTTTGAACGCTCAGCCCAGAGCAATGAAAGCGGCTACTTTACGCTGCTTTCACTGCCACCCGGCCATTACACGATGACCGTAACGGCCAAGGGCTTTGCCAAGATGGTGGCCAAAGACGTGGCGCTGACCGTGGGACAGGCTGCCGATTATCCGGTAACCATGCAGTTGCCGACGGCGGAGACAGAGGTACTGGTAACGGGCGAGCCTCTTCTGGTGGAAACGGCCAAGACCTCCACCAGCACGACCGTGGGCCAGCAGCGCATTGAAAACCTGCCGATCAACGGACGCAACTATGTCAACTTCTCTTTGACGAATTCGCAGGTACAGCGCGATGTGGCGCCCAGCATCGGCGCGGCGCCAACCTCAGGCCTGAATTTCGGCGGGCAGCGCGCCCGCTCCAACGCCGTGAACGTTGATGGCATGGACGCGGTGGACAACTCCGTGAACGGGATCCGCTCCACGCTTTCACAGGAAGGCGTGCAGGAGTTCCAGATCATCACCAACGGCTATGAGGCCGAATATGGGCGGGCTTCCGGCGGCGTGGTGAACATCATCACCAAATCCGGCACCAATGATTTTCATGGCAGCGTGTTTGGCTATCTGCGCAACCGCAAAATCCAGGCCGTGAATCCCTTCAGCAATACCCCCGATCCGGCTTACACCCGCGTACAGGCGGGGCTGGCGTTTGGCGGGAAGTTGAAGAAGGACCGGACGTTCTATTTCTTTTCTTTTGAAACCACACGGCGGCAGGAGACCGGCTTCTCCACCATCGGCGCGAACAATTTTGGCCTGGTGCCGCTGGCCAATGCCGCAAGCTTTGGCATTCCCACCGTCCCCGGATTCACGCCGCTGGTCACTCCGCAGCAGGCCGCATTCCTTGCCGCCGCCGGTTCCAATCCACTGACGCAGCAGTACGCCGCGCTGGCCGTCTTTGGCTCTGGCGTGGCCCTGGCGGGCGTTCCGGGCAATCCGTTGCTGGGCAGGTTCATTACCAGCAACAATCCTTTGCCTGCTTCATTCCACAACCTGTTGAGCCAGGTAGGTAACTATCCCATTTCAGAAGCAACCGACATCTACTCACTCCGGCTGGACCACAAGATCAACACGAACCATTCTCTTCTGGTGCGCGGCGCGCTGAGCCCCAGTGACGTAACCGGCATACAGGTGAATGCGCAGAACCAGGATTTTGGCCAGAACGCATTCTCCCGGACATCCACGCAGAACTACCACGATGGCAGCATTGGCGTGCAGGAGACGTGGATTCTTGGCAACAACAAGATCAATGAAGCGCGCTACCAATATTCGCGGCGCGGGTTGCTTTATAACTTTTCCCGTGGCGCAGGCGGCGGCGATGTGGCTGTGAACATCCCCGGCTTTGCTTTCTTTGGCCGCGAACCGTTTTCTTTTGTCGATCGCGTAGAGCAGCGCCACCAGATCAGCGACAACTTCTCACTGATCAAGGGACGCCACAGCTTCAAATTCGGCGGCGACATCAACCATCTTCCCATCACCGCGGATTTCACCGTGAACTTTGGCGGCGTTTACAACTTTGGCGAGTTGAGTCCAGACTCGCTGGGGTTCCCGGCAGTGCCGGGGCTGCCCGGTTTCAGTGCGGTGCAGGCGTACGGTCTGGGCATTCCGCAGGTACTGATCCAGGGCGTAGGCAATCCGCATGATTCGTTCAGCCTTACTACTTTTGGCTTCTTCGCCCAGGATTCCTGGCGCATTCGCAATCATCTGACGCTCAACTATGGCGTGCGCTATGACTATGAGATGACCCCGGTCATTCCGGCGGTAAACGCGCTTTCACAGGCAGCGCAGGATGCGCTGGGCATCACGCAGGGGATTCCGCGTGACAACAACAACATCGCGCCGCGCATCGGTCTGGCATGGGACCCCAAGGGCAATGGAAAGACAGTGATCCGCTCTTCATACGGCATTTTCTATGACCATCCGCTGCTGGCGCTGGCTTTTGATTCCGATGTGGCGGACGGCAGCCAGGCGCCGCAATTCATTCTGTTTGGCGGAAGTCCATGCACAGCTTTGTCCTCGCCTTCACCAATCAATCTGAACGCAACCAACACGTTTCAGGGAAGCCTGGGCAATGCAAACTGTACGCCTCCGGGGTTTGCCACAGGGTTGAATTACCTGCCGGGCGAGCAGCGCTTTAACGCAGCGCCCAATGCGCCCTCTTTGTTCACTAACCAGGCTTACCTGGGAGCAGGCGTGCCGCTGGTGTCCCAGCCTTTCGGATTCCCTACCGGCAAGAATTTTGAATATGGTTACGCCGAGCAGGCAGGTCTCTCAATCGAGCATGATCTGGGACATGAGTTCGCGATCAGCGCAACGTACAACTTTACCGGTGGACATCATATCAATCGCCCCATCAACGTAAATCCAGCAAGCGCCAAGGCCATTGTGGAGAACTGGGAGCGGGCCAATTCCTGGGCTATTGCCAATGCCCAGCCGCTGTTTACCAATCCGCTCACGATTGCCACCTGCAATGTGGGGCCGGCAGGCGCATTTGTTCCACCGGCACTGCTGAGCTTCTTCCGTCCATCTGGAATCAACCCGTCACTGACTGCGGCCTTCGCGCCGTGCCTTGGGCTGGCCAACGTTGTGGCAGGACAATACCGGCTGGGGCTGGGTGTTCCCGTTCCGTTCAGCGATATGGTGGGCAATTTCTCCAACGGCAGCTCGGTCTATAACGGAATGACACTGAACCTGCGCAAGCGCATGAAGAACCACTATGAGTTCCTTGCTTCTTATACGTGGTCCCATGCGATTGACGATTCCACTGACCTGCAAACGCTACTCTCACCACAAAACGATCTGCGTCCTGACCTGGAACGGTCTAATTCCACCTTTGATCAGCGGCATCGTTTTGTATTGAGTGGCGTTTATCAAAGCGGGAAGGCTGGCAGCGGATTCTGGGGCAAGTTTTTCAGCGACTTTACACTGGCACCGATTATCGAGTTCAGCTCCGGGCGGCCTTTCAATATCGTGACCGCCACGGACCAGAACTTTAACTTCAGCACTTCCACGGACCGTCCGAATGCGGTGGCCCCGAATACACCGGCCAATGCGTGCGGATTTGCCACGGTGCCCTCCAAGGCCTCGCCGACAGGGGCATTCCAGATTCCATGCTTTGTTGACTCCAATCCGCTGGATGGGATCTTCACCGGCAGCCTGGACGGCAATATCGGACGCAACACAGGAATCCGCCCGATGACGATCTTTACGGACATGCGGGTGGCGCGCACTATCAAATTCAACGAGCGCGTTAAGCTGGAAGGGATTGTGGATATGTTTAATTTCGTTAACCGTTTCAACGTTGCCGATGTGAATACCCTTTATACGCAAGCGGGTACGCCAACGGCCGCGTTTGATCCGCGCCAATTCCAGTTTGGTATGCGCATCAGCTGGTAACGTCTGCTCATTCGCTTCGCTCAGCCCAGGACTAGAAGTCCTGGGCTGGGCCCACGATTCGCAAGTGAATCGCTAGACTCTGATACTGGCAATGGTGGTCAGTGTTTCAAACTAACCCCCCATTGCCCTAAAGTAACCTGAGGCCCTGGTGGTTTCCGGGGCCTTTTTATTTGCATTCATGCCACAATCAAGGCAGTTCTTGTACAGTTAAGGCAAATTACCGGTAGAAATCAGTTTTCAGCAGGCCCAGGTTTTGCGTGCTGCCGTTCGGCGGCCAGACTCGTCCAACAAAATAAGTATGATGAGGGAAATCTCATGTTGATAGGGAGTTGGCGGGTGAAGCGTTTCAGCATTGTTGTTCTCAGCGCTGGATTGATGTTGCTGGTGGCATGCGAAAGCAAAGACACCAAGAAGGCGGCGAAGCCTGTCACGCAGGCGATGGCGCCAAGCATCCAGCGGGCAGCAGGTCCTGACTCTTTACCCTCGGCGGCAAAGCAGCAATCGCCCGTGCCCGCACAAACGCCACAGCCGGAAAAACCTGATCCGGTGCCGGACATTATTGCTGAAGCAGAAAAGGCCTATAACTCAGGCCAGGCCGACTACAAAGCCGGACATCTGGACGCGGCCAAGCAGGACTTTAACCGCGCGGTGGACATCCTGATGCAAGGCCCGGTCGATATAAAGCAGGATGACCGCCTGCAACAAGAGTTCGACAAGATCACAGAGGAAATCAACAAGCTGGAGATGGTCGCCTTTAAAGAGGGCGACGGGTTTGCCGAGCAGCAAGCCGAGCCTGCGCCCATTGACGAAGCGAACCAGGTAACGTTTCCGGCCGATCCGAATGTGAAGGCCAAGGCCGAAGCTGACCTGAAAAACACCCGATCCGACCTGCCGCTGATGATCAATGACTATGTGGCCGGCTACATCAACTATTTTTCCACACGGGGACGCGGCGTTTTTGAAGGCGCATGGACCCGCTCTGGACGCTACCGGGAGATGATCTTCCGCATCTTCAAAGAAGAAGGCGTTCCGCAGGACCTGATTTACATGGCGCAGGCAGAATCCGGGTTCAAGCCACTGGCGCTTTCACGTGCCCGCGCCCGGGGCATGTGGCAATTCATGGCCAGCCGCGGCGTGGGATATGGCTTGCGACGGAGCTGGTGGGTGGATGACCGGCAGGACCCTGAAAGAGCGACACGCGCGGCGGCGAGACACTTAAAAGACCTCTATAACCAGTTTGGCGACTGGTACCTTGCCATGGCGGCTTACAACTCCGGGCCGGGTAACGTGCAGCAGGCGGTGCGGCGCACGGGCTATGCGGATTTCTGGGAGCTTTACAAGCGCAATGTGTTGCCGGCGGAAACCAAGAATTATGTTCCCATTATCCTGGCCATGACCATCATGTCCAAGAACCCGGCGCAATATGGCCTGGACGCGGTGCAGCCTGATCCGCCTTTGAAATATGACGTTGAGACGGTGAGCTACCCGGTTGATTTGCGCCTGGTGGCGGAGTGCGTGGACGTGCCGGTGGAACAATTGATCGATTTAAACCCCAGCCTGCTGCGCCGCACAACCCCCAAGGACCAGCCATTTGATCTCCACCTGCCTGCGGGATCAAAAGAGAAATACGAGGCCGCTATTGCGACCATTCCCGCCGAGAAGCGCGTGGCGTGGCGATACTATAAAGTCCAGCCGGGAGATACGCTAGCCGCCATTGCGCGCAAGTATCGCACCACGGAACGCGCCATCTCACAAGCGAATGCTTTGCATGGCAACGAGCTGATGAAAGAGGCAAAGCTGGTTATCCCGGTGAACGGGACAGGCGCGAACGGGAAGATCGCTTATTCCAGATACGCTTCACACTATAAAACGCACACAGGCGATACGGTGCTTACCGTTGCTGAAGATTTCGGCGTACCTCCGGAGCGTTTGCGCCGCTGGAATGGATTGAAAGGCAATACACTGCGGCGTGGACGTATCTTATTGATTTATAAGCCTTTGGGCCCAGGTGAGGCCGACAAAGCTCCAGCCAGAAGGCGCAAAAAAACTGCCAAGGGAACGGCCAAGCCAAAGTCCAATTCAGCGTCCAGTTCAGCCAAGGCAGCCAGCCAGAAACAGTCTCTTAATGCGAAGAGCCAGTGACGCTTGATTATTCGCGCCGTACGTTGCACACTGTTTTTCTGGAATGTTGACACGCAAATCATTTGACTTGATATAATCCGCGCCTGATTATTTTGCGGGATTGTGATTTTTCTGGCGGCCTTAATTTTCTGGAGGACACATGAGCTTTTACGACGAGACCCTCAAAGCTAGACATGAGGACGACATGGACGACGACTACGGCGAAATCGGCGGCTACGGCAGCAGCTCAACTGAAGAGGATTACGAGGAAGAAGAGGAAGAGTCGATTGGCGCCGAAAGCGGTGGCGGCGCTGAGGAGTCGATGGGCGGAGAAGCTCCCGCACCTATGAGCGCTCCTGCTCCCGCACGCAGCAGCGGTGGCGGCGGAGGCGGTAAGAAAAAGCCAGCTGCCAAAAAGAAACCCGCGGCCAAGAAAAAACCGGCGGCCAAGAAAAAGCCCGCTGCCAAAAAGAAAAGCGCGAGCAAAAAAGGCGGCGCTGCCCGCGGCAAAAAAGCACCGGCAAAAAAAGCCGCAAAGAAAAAAGGCGGAAAGAAGAAGGCCGCCAAGAAAAAGAAATAACTCTGCCGCTTAAAGATTTAACAAAACGAAAAGGCCGCGAATTAATCGCGGCCCTTTTTTCCACGCCCGCAGCATATTGCTTGTTGGATGCCCAATTAGCAATTCTCATCAGTTTGTCCAGTCCCCTGAGAACTTTGGGAGAAGAAACAATCTGATCCAAGAGTGTTGCATTCCTGATAAAGGGCTTGACCCTCTTCCAACATTCAGGTAGCACCTTCATAATAGTCCGAAATGTTCCACAAGACAGGAAACGCCTTCTTGACATTATCCGCCTCCGCATTGGTGAGAGTGCCAAAATTCCCCCGTTGCGCAAGCACAAAAAGATTTTATTTTACTCTTCGCCACACGGTTGTGATACTACCAACGCGCAAATCTTCTATGGTGCGATCGAGAGTTTCGACAAGTGTCATAGTGTTCCCGTCGATGCGATATCGTAGAATTTTGGCTTTCCTCCTCCGCGGCGTTGTTTGATTCGTTCGTAGAACTGGTTCAGATAGGGGCTATAGCGCTTCGCCACCAGCCCACACTGCACCAGCGCCGTGCGGGCCAGCTTATTGCCTTGTTTGGTGATACGACCGCTGCGTT
>JAIQGL010000056.1 GCA_020072585.1 Terriglobia bacterium
GCCTCTGATTCCTTCAGAATGCCGATGATCTGTTCTTCGTTGAATCGACTCTTTCTCACTTCTCCTCCTCCGCCCTGGCGGGCCATCTTAATGGAGAAGTCTCATTCAGTCTGGACTATTTCTGGGGGAGCAGGTCAGTTGTACGTCAGGTCGGTCAGTTCGTCGGAGAAGTTGGTAAAGTTGTAGCCGACGCCGGCCTTCAGGTTCTTGCTGATGTGATGGTAGATCGCGGCCAAAACGCCGCGGCGGCGTTGATTTAGGTCCGGAAGGCCAAGCTGTCGCACCTCGGCCAATGAGTTTCCAAAATGAAGCCAGTCGAACGGAGCAGGGCCGGCATTTCTGATAACCAATTGATTTGAAGTTCGTCAGAGAGAAGGGACTTGGGCTTTTCAACTCTTTGAGACATGCGCCCCGCCGGCGCCAAAGTGAAAAACCGCTCTATCACTTCAAAGAGATAATTCTTGATTGGAGGTCTTTGCAGATGGCTCGTGTTACGAGACGACGATTTTTGAAAACCGCCATGCTTGTCAGTGCTTCGGGTGTCTGGGCAAAGCACTTCGCAACAGCATCAACCCTGTCTTGGCATGAACGGCGAGATCTCTTTCCGGAGGGAGTCGCGTCGGGAGATCCAAACAGCAATAGCGTCCTATTGTGGACGCGCAGGGCACCCGAGGGCCAACCACAACCATCGCACCTGATGCTGGAGGTGGCGGAAGACCAGGACTTTCGCCGGGTCGTGGCGACGCAGAGCGTAGGTATCTCGGCCGAGGCCGATTGGACCTGCCGGGTCCTGGTGGGAGGGCTAAAGCCTGCGCGGCCCTATTGGTATCGTTTCACTGACAGTGGCGGAAATGGCAGTCGCATCGGCCGCACCCGCACCGCACCGGAAGATAATGATCCGCGGCCAGTTCGTTTTGCGTTTGTAAGCTGTCAAAACGCAAACCTCGGCGCACAAAACGCCTACCGAAGAATGATTTATGAGGACGACCGCGCTCCTGAGAACGAGAAACTCGGTTTCGTCCTGCACCTTGGCGACTTCATTTATGAGCTGGTGTGGTACCCCGAAGACCGCAAGACATACTACGCCCGTCAAGTACGGGACATAGTCCGTTATCCGAACGGCGAAAAAATACAGGACTTTCACATCCCCACCACGGTGGACGATTATCGTGCCATCTATAAGGCATATCTGCACGACCCTGAGCTGCAGGACGCGCGTGCACATTTTCCGTTTGTGCCCATGTGGGACAACCACGAATACAGTTGGCTGGGCTGGCAGGGTTTCCAGAATTTTGGGGGTAAAAACATACCCGCGCAGACGCGAAAAGTGGCAGCCAATCAGGCGTTCTTTGAGTATCAGCCGGCGCGGCTGATCAAGCCCAGCGGCCCTTCACTGGCCAACTTCGGGGCACCTAAAGTAGTGGATGCGCCGATCACAAAATTTGACGAGCACGGCCTGGGCCAGGAACCGAACAATCTGGCTGCAATCGGAAGCTTGAGGGGCCATCGCAGTTTGCGGTGGGGCCGCAATCTGGACCTGATCATCACGGACGAGCGCAGCTATCGAACGGAAGACCCGTTCGCGCGTCACGAGACGGACGCACTGGACGACAAAGACTTCCGCCTTTTCACCCCACAGGAAGTGATCGAGATTCTGGATGGTGGCCGGGACTACAACAGCGGAAAACCTCCGCAAACAATCCGCGTGGGAGAAAAGGAAATCCCCAACTTCCGCAAAGACGAGCCTCCACAAAGTTACCTGGGCGCTCAGCAAAAAGCCTGGTTCCTTGAACAGCTCAGGAACTCAAAGGCAACGTGGAAAATCTGGGGAAGCACTACTGGAACCTTGGAGGAACGGGTTGATCCCCAGAACCTGCCCGACGGACTGGCGGCCAAAAAATGGCCGGGAGAGGGCTACGGAATCATACCGATCGCCGACGTTTCGAATGCCTTCCTGGAAAAAGGCGAGATTTATGATTTCGTCAGGGAACACGGCATTACTGGCTTCGCCACCGTGGCAGGCGACCGTCATGCTTTTTGGGCCGGCCTTTCTGCCAAGTCCCTGCCACCTCAGAAGTTTGAACCGGTAGGCCTGGCTTTTGTCACCGGCTCCATTTCAGCCCCGGGAGCATGGGAAGCCAACCAATATCGCTTCCCTAAGGAAGAGCGGCTTCGCGCCCTTTTCGTTGGACAGGGGCCCCAGGACCAGGCCCCCCAGCCTATGATCAATATGCTTCTGCGGCATGGCGTGCGGTCCTGCCTGGAATACGTCAAGTCCGGCGACATCAACAAGGCCAGAGAACAATCCAATCCGCAAATGTCTCCCCATCTTTCTTTTGTCGATACGGGCGGGCACGGGTATGCAGTGGTGCGCGTCAGCAACAATGACCTGGAGACGGAATTTGTCTGCATTGAGCGGCCGGTTAACCGGCACGACGTCCCCGACGGTGGCCCGCTGAATTATCGCGTCAAATTCCGTGCATCACTATGGCGTAAAGGCGAAACACCAAAGCTTGATACCAAAGTCGTGGAGGGTGACCCGAAGTTTTCCGTATGAGATCGGCCCACGATGAACAGAAGCACCCGGCTCCCTCGGGCAAGCCACATTCGATTGGACACGAGGGAGGGTACCCCATCAATCTTCAAGCTTCCAAGCCTATAAATCGCCGAACCCAGGTACGATGCTCGGCTGATACGAAGGCTGGCGCCCGGTGTGGAGCAATGCCGTAGAGAACGGTCTCTGCTTCTTTTCACGCCCATCCCGAACAGCTCAAGGAACTGGGAAGGCAAGGAGGACGGACCAAGCACCGAGCGGGAGTAGCAGTTCACGAGCCTACATTCAGACCCTTAAAAAGGCCTGGAGTGTAGCTGAGACCCCTTATCCCAAGAAAGTGTTGAACCTGCCGATGATTCTCAGCCAAGAAGAGGTCGCGCATCTTATCAACTCAGCGCGCACACCCTTCCATCGCATCGTTCTGATGACCCTATACGCCACCGGGGTGCGGCGGGCCGAACTGGCTCGTTTAAAGATCAGTGATATCGACAGTCAACGCATGGTCATCCACGTTCGAGTGGCAAAGGACGCAAGGATCGTGATGTCATGCTCAGCCCTTTGTTGTTGGACGCTCTGCGTGGATACTGGCGTGGCTTGAAGCGCAAACCCACCCAGTGGTTATTTCCGGGTGGACGCAGCCACACGGCCGATCGCCCCATTACTCCCAAGGCCGTCTATTACGCATGCCTGCATGCTACCCGAGGGGCGGGCCTGCAAGAGAAAAAGGTCCATCCCCACACCTTACGCCACTGTTTTGCCACCCCATACGGTCAAAAAACTCATCTGCGCACCGTACGGTGACCAAATTCGGCCGCATCAAGTGCCTTGGGCTCGCACTCTTGAGCAAGTCGCCAGCCCTTGCAGGTAGCAGACAACGGTCGCCTAGGATTTGCCCTCGTCAAGTACGCCTGCCCTTCTGATAGAGCATCTGGGCAAACACCAGGTGATCTAAGACATGGGCCGCATCCAGAAAACGCATTTAAATTGAGCAGTTTGAGCCTGCAGTAGTCTGACCCCGACTGACTATGAGGTAAAAATGTGACACTGAAAGCCTCGCGGTTCAATACCATTCAACACTTTTGCAATTTTCGATGTTTAAACTAAAGAACTTTCTCGAGGTCGACCCCCTGGCCCCGAACCAGGTGCTTGGGCCAGAACTCAGGGCTGGACCGCTGCGAGCCGCTTCGTCTGATATGCCATGAATCGCTCAAACCCGGAACTGATATGTGGCTCAGTTACATGGATATAGTATTTTTCTGTAATCCGCGGTGAGCTGTGCCCCATGAGTTTGGCTAGGGTGTGCCGATCCATCCCGCTCTCGGCGCACCTGGTGCCGAATGTGTGCCGCCAGCAGTAGAACGGGAATCGCTCCAGACCGGCTTTCTGGATTGCCCTGAGATGGGATTTCTGAATGCTGACCATGTGCCCTGAATTTCCAGGACCCGGAAAGACCCAGCGCTTCCGCCGGGACTCCATCCTTAATATAAGGAGCGTTTCTCGGACTCTCGGCGTCAGTGGGAGGACTCGCTCCGCACTCTGTGTCTTTCCTTCTTTCACCTTAATGTAACCGTTGGGCATCATCTCAGACGCTTCGAGGTGGACTTGCGGCCATTCGAGGCGAAACAGCTCGGATTTCGGCCGCATGCCAGTATCAACGGCGAGTACTGTCAGCGCCCTGAGGTTTGGGCCCGACGACTCCAAGTACCGTTGCTCTTCTTCAAATGAGATCACCCGATCTCTGGTTCGCTCTCCTGGCAAAGCGTGCACAACCGGCGATCTGGGAATGACCTCCCATTCGAATGCAAGCCGGAGAAGCCGGCGTAGAGTCCGCAAATCACCGTTGATCGCGCTAACGCTGACACCAGCAGCCTTCCGGCTTCCGGCGAACCGGGCAACAATCTCAGGATTAATTTTTGAGATTTGCGCGCTGGCGAGTTCAGGGAAGCTTAGAAGACGGGAAACAGCTCCTTCATAGAACTCGTGCGTGCTGACCGTCGCACCAAGAAAGACTTCGACGTGCCGTCTCGGTGCTTGAGGCTCCAGGTGAATTTGTACCAGTAAGTCTGGCCTCGTTTGTAGATCATGGTTTCTCCTTTGTTGTGAAATGGGTCGCCGTGGGTGAGCGCTACACACAGCGATAAACGGATGGGAGACAGCGGGAGGAATCTACGAACGAACAATCGCTCTCTATAGGAACTCATCAGAGATTTGCGGAGGTCTTAAGCGCTATCCGCTTGTGGCTGGGGCGCATGTTTCGTGGATTCGGACAGAATTTGTGCTATACTCGATTTCGCAATGATGATAAGGACCAAATCCATGATGAGACGGCGCGTCAATCGCGTTCGGCCTTCGGGATTGGTCTGTCCATAGCACTACCAAGTTCAGATCCAGAATTTCGAAGGCTCCGACAAAAGTCGGGGCCTTTTGGTTTTTATGCAGGTTTTGGCCGGTAGCCAAGCTGGAAAGGCACGTGACTGTTACTCACGCCATGCGCAGGTTCGAATCCTGCCCGGCCAGCCAGGAAGAACGCAGCTCTCATAAAGCCGTCGTGGATGGTTCGGATCTATCGTGAGCCACCAATTTGAGAGGGGCCTAAGGTGAGGAGCAGTGCCTTATAAGCACTTCTGCGCCAGATTAGCGCGGCTAGACAGGTTCGACCCCTGTACCCTCCACCAGGTTTTGGGACCGGTAGTTCAACGGATCAGAATAGTTGGCCTACACCCAACAGATGCGGGTTCAACTCCCAACGATGCACCAGGCAGGCCTGGACCAAGGGGTGTTCCTGTATAGGATGCGGCACAGAAGCAACTCGTATGAACGTCGCGAAGACGCCATCAAGAAGCTCGACAAGGATTTTGGGGCCGATTGCATTGATCCACCGAAGCTACCGAGGTTTGGAGCGCAATCCAACCAAAATGGATTTCGAGATCGTTGTACCGGTAAAAACTGGCTACTTTAAGAAGTCACACAGGACGGCATAACTCGTAACGCTGCATGCCTCCACGCGGGAGCAGACAGGCAACTGCCGAGGCATCCATCCTAATTCATTGTCCGTGACGCTAGAGCCGAGGATGGCTGCCTTGGCTCTAAATACGTTTTCAGCAACAAAATAAGTCGACCCGATGTTACGAATCTCATTGCCTTTCGCAAGGTCTCGCTTGTAAACTATGGATTCAATTCCCCCTTGGCCCTAATCTCTTCAAAGGAGCAAGTCATGAAGACGACCTGCGGGCTTTTCATTGCTGAGATGTTATCCATAAAGCAGCTCTCACACCTGCGAGGCAAGGTCGTATGCGAGGAGAACCATGGGTAATCCAAAATTGGTCCCTGCAACAAGCTCTGCAAAAAAACCTCCAGCCAGTGAAGGAGTTGTCTCCAAGACAGCCAAATCACCCGCCATACCCATCTCAGGCCTAGCTCCGTCCCCCTACCTCGCGAGCGTCGTCGAGCTATTCATCGAGTACATCGCCGATTCCGATCGGACAAAGGTCGTCATTCCGCAACTAGCCGGTGAAGTGCCGTTTCCCGTCGCTGGCACACCAGCAGACCAGCACGCCTTTCTCGAACGCTACGTGCGTTATCAGCTCGACTCCATTGCCGCCTTTGAATACAAGAGGTGGATGAACGGTCGCATGCCATTCGTCACGCCGCGTGATCTGCAGATATGGCGCCTCTACATGTTCTGCCGCCATATCTGGCAGGGCCGGTTGCCGCGCCACGACCACCTCGGCATATTGTTCAATCTCACACCCCGGCGCGCCGCAGGGCTTCTCGGTGACTTCTATGCCCGCTTTCGCAAGCGCTTCCTCTTCCCGATCTTCATCCAACAAATGTTCGAAGATCTCGAGAAGGTGAACAAGTTTACTAAGCAAACGCAGACTGTTGGCGGGCGTGCCGGCAAATGGGTACCCCTCCGCGATACGTGGCACAAGGCTGAGATGGATGCATTATTAGTGGATCCAATTGTGAGAAAGCATCTCCCAGGCGTCCATCACCGTGTCATCACTCTTCCCGACCACCCAGGCGAGATTTTCGTAACCCAGGAGATCATCGATGCGTTACTCCCCATTCGGGGTGAGCTCGAGGCAGCTTATCCGGTAACGGCCGACGATAGCGACGAATGATCTTCACCGTAGCTGTCCTGGGTGCAACATTGGCAGTAGCCGCACTACCGAATGCCCTGGCCGTTATCACCGGTGACATTGAGCAATACCGCAGGGCCACCGAGGTCAATCTTTCGCCGAGCGGAGACAGCAACCAACTGAAGAAAGACATGGAGAGTCTGCAAGAATCGATCCGGTGGTCACTTGTGCTCGTGATCGCACAGTCAATGATTGTACTGGCACTGCTGGTACTTGCTATCGGCCCCTTGCACATTCTGGGGTTTGTGGATCTCCTATTCAGGAAGTTAGCATTGTGGGCAGCAATCTACCCGGCCGTGCTCAATGCTATCAAACCGTTGGTAGAGGCGAGCAAGGACCCATTCGACCGTGGACTTGCGGGCCTCTGCACAGCTGCAGCCTTCGTGATGCTGTACTGGCGCGGCTGGCGTCCCTACCGCAAGGGGCGGCAGACGGCGTGCGAAGGTGTCGTCGTCCTGGGGAAACTGAAGGGACACTGAGATGATCCCGCAGATCGGCCTGCTTCACCTCTTGCGCTATCGGATTGCCCTCGACAGGATTCTGGCGGACTTACACAGCGAAAGGACACGGGGCAAGGGGCTAGGTAGCGGACGGCTTCCCGTCGAAGCCCTGTTGTCGCGGAGCGGCTTGTCGAATGAAGCATTCCGTCGGGATACGGAAATGCTCGGCCTGGTCGGCACTATTGAAGTGGAAGCTTTTACTCAGGCCGTCTCCGGCGCTCTTCAACACGAGATCAACGAACAGCGGCAGGATCCGCCGCCGTCACTCCCAGCAGCCGAGGCCGGAACCCTCTTCGAAAGTCTCCAGCAACCAGAAGATCGCTCCCTGGCCCGCATTCGCGAGGAAGCTTGGGCCTATGCGTCGGCTTTCAGCAATGATTGGCTGCTGGGTCTGTCCTGGTTTGCCAAGGACAAGGCTCCCTTCGCGCACCAGTTCAAAACAGCAAAGCGTGTCGTCAACTCGATGAGTGGCAATGCTATCATTGCGGATGAGGTAGGCCTCGGCAAAACAATCACCGCCGGTCTGATCATGGCGGAGCTTCAACTCCGCGGTCTCGCCGACGCCCTCCTCATCATCGTCCCCCCGAATCTGAAGCAGCAATGGCTCGACGAACTGGCAGCCTTTTTCGACTTCCATCCTGCCCTTATCAAGTCCTCATCGCCCTCCGCCCTCCAGCATCTCGCCAAGGCACCTGCCGTTCTGATTGATTACTATCGCGCACGCAGCAAGGATTGTACCGAGCTATTGCTCGACAGGCGTTGGTCTTTGTTGATTGTGGACGAAGCGCACCGCCTGCGGAATCCGGATACTGAGCAATCACGGATCATCTACTCGATCCCCGCCGTTCGTCGCTTGTTCCTCACCGCCACACCCGTGCAGAACGCTGCTACCGATATTCATCAACTTGTATCGCACCTTCGTCCCGGCCTGCTTGGCTCAAGGAGCGCGTTCGTCGACCATTTCGTCGGTGAAGATGGAACAGTGCGCGAGGAGGAGTCTCTTAAGCATCGGATCGCTGAAGTCCAGACCCGTACTCGGCGAGAAGAGACAGAGCTTCGTTTTCCGAAGCGCGAGATCAAGCTCGTACCCGTGGAAATTGCATCCTCTGACGAGCGGGCCTTGTATGAGTCGGTGCTCGGATTCGTCCAGCAGATCGAACGGCACTATTCGGGATCGATCGAACTCGCGGCGTCCGGTCGTGTCCGGCAAGCCCGATCCATCGTCCTTCTCGCCATCCAAGTTCTTCGTCAACTATCGAGCCACCCGAAGGGTGCTATCCGAACATTGCACTTTGCGATGCGCACTCGGCTAAACAAGCTGCCCGCCACTATCATCACTCGCGAAGATCTGAAACGGCTGGACGATTTGGTCCGGCGGTTCGGCAAGCTGGATTGGTCCGGAGGACGACATGCAAAGACCCAAGCCCTAGTAAGGAGCTTGCCTCACTTCCTGGAGGCGTCTCACAAGACCGTGGTATATGCTGAGTTCCTCGAGACTATATCGAGTTTGCGCGAATCCATTCAGGCCGATGCTGGCGTAAAACCTGCGTTGTTAACTTACACAGGTCGGCTGTCCCGGGCGAACAAGAAAGCAGTAATCGACCGCTTTCATGCCGAGAAGAAGCCGACCATCCTTCTGTCCACTGACAGCGGTGGCGAGGGCCTGAACCTGCAGGAGGCTGGCGCCGTCGTCAACTTCGACTTCCCGTGGAACCCTATGCGCGTCGAACAACGAATCGGACGAGTGGACCGGCTCGGTCAGAAGCGTTCCAAGGTGTTCGTCTGGAACATGATCACCGCCGGGACCATTGAGTGGTATGTTTACTCAGTCTTGCAGGACAAACTCGACGTATGCAGAAAAGTGGTCGGCGATCTGGATTCGCCCATCACTCGCGTGATGATGCGCCGCAAGGACGAAGACCTCGGTATTGGCCAAATCATTCTATCCGCTCGTGACCACGCCGACCTCGAAACTAAATTAAAACTGCTGTACGATCCCGCACCGGAATCAGTGAGAGACTATGGACGAAAATCTCCTATCGTATTCTGAACGACAGCGCGCCCTCAGCATCTGGCTTAAGGTTCTGACCGAGAGCGGGCGTGCCGTAAGAGACAATCTTGAACCCAATCCCAAACGTGCATCGGATCTCGAGCGCCTTCTAAAACATTCTCACGCTCACGCCGCACGCGCAATCGCCAGTTCGAAGGTACCGTTGGTTCGCGCGCGTATTCCGGCATCCGCGGCGTTCAAGCGCGGGTGCGATGCCCGCGTACTACGCGTCGCTTTTGGCATTTGTGCAATCGCAGGCGATGTAAGGATGAAGCGTGTCACTGTTTATCAGGTGGAACCCTTCGGGTTGGTCGGTACGACCACTGAGAAAGACGACCTGTGGGAAGGTTTTTCCGAGCTGTTCGAGACTTGGGACGGCATCGATCCGCGCCCAAACCGGGGACTCCCCAACAGAATCAACGCAGTGCTCGCCGACCTGCAGCGGTGGTACCTCGCGTTTCAGAGCTCGAGTGATTTCCTTACGTGGTGGAAGCAGGTGCTTTCACAATATTCGGAAGAACGACGTCAGCTTTCAGTCATGTATGCGGACTACAGCCTCACTCGGCTCTTCGGATTGGAGGAAGAACCGGGCGGCTTCCGCCCGAGCCTTGACGATGAATACCGCCGGCGCCTGCTCGGCTTAACGGAGCGGTACCAGGCTAGTTTCCGGGCGGTCGCATTGAGTGTGGCTGAGATTCGATGTTCGGTAATCTCCTTGAAATCGGGGAGGCTGAGATTGCCGTTTTTACCAGAGCCTTTGCTTCCAACTTCTGTGGCCGACCCTCGTCCACTGTCACGGGTTAGACAAGATTTGTAGAGTTAGACATTGAAACCAGTGTCTTTCCAGCTGCTGACGCAGGTTGTTCACTCTTTTGTCGTGGCATAATGGTGGCCTCGCAGTTCATGCGAATCACGCTCACCGTTCATGGGCATTGCACCATTCCGCTCAAGTATTAGTTGATCTGCTAGCCGCAAGCCCTCGCTGACCCGCTCGACTTTCTTTAGAAGCTCACTAAACTGCCCATCTTGCGATGTTCCCAGGCGCGTCAACGGCTTGGAGAGTTAAAAGATAGACCACCGTGCCGCACTCGTCACGCCCCGGCTGGATGCCACCTTTCCCTTCAGAATCGTCGGATCCAAGCTCATGGATCGCTCTAACCTGCCTCTTCCCTTTCATTTGCTCTTCGTAAGCATTGAACTCTTTCATACTCCCGCACCGGCAGAACGGTCGTGTGCTTGCCGGAAAACACAATATGGTACACAAAGCCTAGACGTTCCTGGTCAACCGATTTCCAACGACATCCCTTAGTTTGCACAATTCGCAAAACTCTTCCACGTTCCACTTCAGGGCCTTGAGCCAGCCTCGTGCGATCCAGTCCTAGATCTTCCCAGGACGAACATGGAGCGCCACTGCTAGCGTGCACTCGGTGAGATGTCTTTTGCTCATATGGGCGTTTGCACCCAAGCGCTGGAGCGTGTGCCAGATGGAACTCTGCGACCAGCGCATCAAACACGCGCGGCATGTGTAGGCCCCGAGACTGCCCAGTATGCTCGATGTTCCGGTGGGACTGTGAGCGCTATGGCATTTTTCGTCAAAGCGCTGCCCGGGCTACAATCTTCCACGTGACTAAAGAACGTTGGGCTCAGATAGGAATCACGACTGAATTTTCTTATTGTCGCCAGGACTCTAGGTGAGTTCTTCCGGCTCAGGCACGCTCTTGGCACGAACTTCTCGACCGCGGCCGCTACGCCCTATATCGGCGGGTCTGATAGCTGCTTGCTCCTCCTGGGTGGCCGTGACCCTCTACTTCTTTCCGACGCTATACGCTGTCCGCCTGGATCGCGCTGGCGACCGTACCTGTTCTGCTAGTGCACAAAATTGCCGTGATTGGCTGGTAGTACCCACCCTATGGAATCCACTCGACATTCAAGAGGGTGCTCGGCGTCGAGCCACCGAATGCAGCGGCCAGCACTCCCGCGACTGTTGCCGATAGGTTTGCCCAGGAGATCACGGACGGGTGAGGGCACGAGATATGCAGTGGCGAAGGTCATCACGCAACCAGCCGACAACGAGATTGCGGCATCTCGTGGGAATTTCGGGGGTTCAGCCATTGCGCTTTTTCTAGATTGCTCGTTTGTTGACAGATGATCAGATGATTCCAACTGGAAATCTTACCCTTAATGGCGCCATTCTTCCGGTTGTCAGGCTTACAAAGGCGCCGTGGTATGAGATTTCGCCATGCCGGAAGAGTCGTGCCAGCATGGCCAAGGCATGATATGCGAGCGTCTGGTTGATGAATGGCTCCTGCCGTTCAAGCGCCTCGACCGCGCTACAGGAAGGGAGATTGTCATCCTTGTCGAGCTCTGGTTTGACGATCTCCGGAAACAATTCCGCCACTGTTGGCAGCCGGCGAGGAGTCCTGCGGTTACGACTGTTTTTCGGCTGGCCCAGAACAAATTGGCTGCCATCAGCCGTGTTGCCAATGTCCAGCCAGTAAGCACACTTCCTGAAGAGCGGCGAGCGGATGATCTCAAAACGTGCCGCACGCGTGTCCACGCAGGAAATGAGAATGTCCATCTTGCCCTCGGTCTTCCTGCTCACATATTCCGTGGAGGCCTGCCAGTTCAATCCCCAGAATAAGTTCAACCGGTTCACCAGCACGGTCGATTTGAACAAACCGATCTCCGACTCAGAGAACGGCTGTCGCACACAATTCGTTGCCGAGACTTTGTCTCCATCAGCAATGATTACCTGCAGGCCGGGATGGCCGATCGCGGTCAGTGCCTGATGCAGGAATGGCAAGCCGCCAATGAGGGCAGAGCCTGTTCCCCCGCACCCGATCACGGCCACTCTGTGCATGGCACGCGAGTGATTGAGCTTATGAACACTCCGGGTCATATTCTTATGCTGCCTCTCCCACAAATTGCTGCAACGTCTGCCTCACCGGCAACAGATATTGACCTGGAAACTGGTGCTTGCCGGCCAACTCGGTCCACAGACCGATGAACCCGCCAGGATGAGTCGTCAGCTTGCCCATGCCGCTGGGATGAGTGAACCGGCTGTTGAAGAATCCTTCTTCCCATTCAAGCATGTTGCTGACGGCGGTTTCACGCGGCCGCCGCATGTCACCCTCGCAAACGTCCCCGCGGGAAGGCTCAGTATTCCAGTAAGGAGCAATCATCAGGGGAGTCGCGGGTTTAGGTCGAATGGACTGATCCAACGCCCGTAGGGAGAGGCGTCCGTGCCTCACCAACCAGACCAGGGCTGGATGCGGGTAGGCTTGGCCATTGATTTCACTGCGGTCTTCAGCGCCATCGGAAAAGAACATGCGATGCTGCCTCTGAGGCGTCCACCACACCAGCAGGTCCGACGTGCAGGCCAGGACATTCTCGGGCAGGATAATTCCTTTCACCTTTCTCTCCAGGCCCTGGCACAGCTGTTTCAGGAAGGCAGTCGTAAGGAGTCGGCCCGGGCCCAGCCGCGATTGGTGCGGCGGTGAGCCTTCGCGAATGACTTCATGGACTGTGACGAACTGTTCACGCCTCGAAAGTTGGTCCTCATAGACCAGTAACGCTTGTTTCAAGACAAACTCGTGCCTGTTACCGATCTCCGTAGTTACACGCATTTTCAAGCTCCAGGGCAAAACGGACCCATTCACTGAGGCCGGCTATTGTCCGCACTAATCCGGGAAGCGCTTCGACAATTTGTAAGAAGAACTTCGTGTCCTTTGGGCGAAAACAAAGAATGATTGGCGCGCGGCAGGTCGAGCCGCTTTCGAACTGTTCCTGGCAAAACTCATCAAACCAGGCGACGATGGGATCGTCGCGCCAGTGGCTTATGCCCAGCCCGGGCACTGGATAGGCGTCCATGTAGTAAGCCGCGTCGTCAAGGATCCGGCGGCAGTCCTCAGACATAGCAGGCAATTTGATTTTGCATGAAGCCACATACATCGTGTGGGCTTTGGCGAATGCCGCGCGGACATCCTTGTCAGTGATTGAATCGATGGCCGTCGCCGCTTTCTGACTGTTAAGGATCAGCTGTTCTGCATCGCGGATGTACTTGACGACCTTCGCCGGATCGGAAGCCTCCACCTCACCTTCAAGGTCCACATCCTCTCCGTTTTCGCGCGCCTCCGCGTAGCACTCCTTGCGCCATACATAGACGTTTTTCGCCTCGTCAAACCCGAATGGATCAAAGACCCGCGATGCCGCACCATAAATCCATTGATAGAGGCTTGCCATCAGCCTTTCTCGATGCGGATTTCCCTCTAGCCTCTCGAAAACAGGACGCAGAGGGATGTACTGCGGGTCCGTCGAATTATTCCAGACGAAGAACAACACGTCTTCCGGCTTGCGATAATCCTCAAGACGGTCCGAAATGCAAAGGTCGATATCGAATTCATCCCGGGCGCCGGCGAAGGTATCGTCCACCATTTTCGCCAATGCTGCTTCCAGAGCGCCGACCGGCGACGTAGCCGCTTGCAGATGTTCATTGCGCAGCAGTCCTCTGGTTATGAGTGCGCGTGCCAAGGGGAGCGCCGCGTCGCAACCAAGAGAAAACTCGAATCGGTCCTTCACTCCTTCCAGGGCCGGAAGCGTAAGCGTGTGAGGAGGCGCAATCAGACGAGTGGATGTATCCAGCTTGCATCCGGCCTGAGGAGTTCGTCGCGATTTCCGCCGGAGTGGGATGCATTCAGGGCGCCGACGAAGATCGCGCAAGCGGTTTTTGATGACGGGCATTTTTCCATCTCTTTTAGCATTTGTGCGTCGCTGGACTGCGCCTGGACGGCGATTCGTTGAAGCGCGCGAAGTAGGCGCCTTTCCTGATCTCGCCGTGGCATGTTATCCCTTGTGACCGATGGCCCTGCTGAATGTGTACCGCAGCTTG
The DNA here is from genome assembly GCA_020072585.1 of Terriglobia bacterium. Lineage (GTDB taxonomy): Bacteria > Acidobacteriota > Terriglobia > Terriglobales > Acidobacteriaceae > Angelobacter. The sequence goes on from JAIQGL010000056.1 coordinate 14,135, forward strand.
CCATCGATGGTTTCAGGGCCGGTCACCGTTGCAGTAGTGATCTCTGGGTGTGTGGGAATGTACATCTCGCGCACCTGTTCGACGGACAGGTTGGGATTTGGATCGGGGAGCGGATGTCCGTCAAACACGAACTCCCGTTCAAGCGTGGTGACTGTTACTGGCATGGCGAGACTACCTCCTGTGCGTTCGTGGACTGACTGTTTACCTGTGAACCATTGGCCGGTGCTGCTGGGGAGCTTGCGTCTTGCGCCGCGGCAAGTCCAGGTGGCGTAACTGATTTGTCTGTCCACCAGAGCGGCAGAGTCCCCTCAGGTTTGGCCGTGCCGTCGTCGGGCTTTGTTTTGGGATCTTCCTTCTGCTCGGTCTTGGCGCCGGCAGCTTCGGCCTTCGACTTGTTCTTATTGCGTTCGTCAATCGCTTTCACGGCGTCGGAAATTTCCGTGCAGGCCCGATCAAAGGTGGCCTGAAGCTGGCCATGGGACTCGACGAATTTAAGCAGGACATCTGGGAGCTTCGCGTCAATCTCTTCTGCCGTTCCAGTGAGCGAGATCGGCGTTGTCAACGCTTTGACAGCCGCGTCCGGAATCGCAGCGACCTCATCTTTGTGTGAATACTTGACTTGCTCATTGACTTTCGTGTCTTCAGGACGCGAATGCGGGATGACATTGACCCTGATTTCCTCCCCGTTCAGCGCGGCAACTGTGATGGTGAGCGAGCGCTTCGCGAGCAGAGGCTGTAATTCCTTGAACATAATGACTCCTTGCGAGACTTTTTTTGTCGGTGCGGTAATCGGCAAAGGGCGAGGTAAAAAGAAACCGTGATCTCCGCCGCCTCGTAAGATTGAAGCGGAGATCACGGGCTAATTCGGCAGTTGTGCGAGAAAGCCGCCCAGCTTGGCCGTCGCCTTGAACTGCGGCACCGGATCGAGCTTCTTGAAGGCGCTGGTGAAGGCGTTCGACAGGCTCCACATAGTCCTGGCCGAGAATTCCGGGTATTGCGGCTCGAAATAGAGCCGGTGGACCTCGGGCAGGAGGCTCCTGGGAGCTTCCAGTTTGCCGTCAATAAACGCCGAATAGAAGATCAGCTTCGCTGTCTCGTCGGTGATCTGCGTCTTTCTCCACAATTCAACCTGGCGCTGCAGCGGTTCGAAGTTCCGCTGAATCCTGTCCACTCCGACCGAGAGCGTATCAATCAAGTTGAAGCTCTTGGTATGCTTGGCCAAAACCGGCGTGAAATCGCCGCTGAATGCCATATTGGAACAGACAAAGACCCGCAGGCCGGCGGTGAGTCCCAGACGAATCGATTTGTCGTGGGAGTTACGAATGCCGATGGAGAAACGGCATCCTTCCATTTGTGTTTCCAGATCGAGCACACCGAACATCTTCATGCCATCGGAGGAGACAGCGTACTCCTCCTGAACGACACCGATCTGGCGAAAGCTCAGGGTTTCAACTAGGGCCTCGACGATGGTGTGATGAGGCACCGGTTTTGTGGGTTGAGGTTGCTTCAGGGACTGGAATCTGCGCCAGGTCAAGCCGCCCAATCTTGGACAGTCCGCTGGCAACAAGTGTTCCACTCATGTGGTGTTTCTCCTTTCTTAAAGCAGAGGTAAATCGAATTGGCGGGAGGTTTCTCTAATTCCAGTTGAACAATGAGGGTTGTTCTGGAACTGAGTTGGTGCGCGGACGGCGCCTGGAAGAACGTAGTGCGTCCGAGCTCTGCCCGAGCACCAGCACCGGGCCGCTCTTGATTGCGGACTCGATCAGCTCTGTCGCTTGCGAGTCTTCGCTGGTAGGCATCAGCACGGAAGCATCCTCGGTTTCTGTTGCGCTGTGCACCGCCGGAAACAGCTTCTGATGTTCTTCATTGAGCGAGCGCCAGACAGCGTCGGCAGTGTCTCCAATCCCGTTCTTCTCGACCAGTTCCCGCGCCATCGCGGAGAGCATGTCGTCGTCTTCATCCATGCTCTGCAGGCCCCCGCCAGCAAACTTCCCTTCCATGGTGAGTGCGACCAGCAGCTTCCTGCCCATTAAGCGCAGGCAAGATCCCTGCATCGTGCCCTCGTAGCACAGGAATTTCACCCGTACCGGCCGCGCTTGCCCGATTCGCCATGATCTGCGGCTCGCCTGCCGGAGCGTGTGCAGCGAATAACCGGACTCATAGAAGATGATGGTGGGAAAGTCGAGCAGGTCCAGCCCGGTTTCGACCAGCTTGGGATGGCCGATCACGACCTGCACCCCGTCTTTGACCTGCTTGGCATACCAGGCCTCGCCGATTCGGCGCTCTTCATTAGACGTCAAAATAACGAAGGGAATTGTCTCGGCTTTGATCAAACCGAGCTTCGGGATGCTCAACCGCCATACGGAGAGCAATTCCAACAGCATTGCCTCGAACGCCTGGGACACCTTGTCCAGCTCGTCTATTAGCAGCACGCACCGCTTCGGGTATTGCAAGGCTCGCAGTAGAGGACCGGCGCTGAAGAATTTTAGCCCGTGTAATTCCTGCTTAAGCTGTTCCCATTCAACCGGCCCGGACTTGGAACGTAGCTCCACCGCGAGGCGCTGCAGTGCTTCGTCGAACCTGCCAATCGCTTTCTCCTCGTTGATTCCTTCAAAACACTGCAGGCGTTCGACTTCTGTGCTGGTTGCTTTGGCGACGGCGTAAGCCAGTTCAGTTTTGCCGCTGCCGGGAGGTCCTTCGAGCAGAACGGGTTTATTCAGCGTGGCCGCCAGAAAGACAACCGTCGCGGTTACTTCATCAGTAATATATCCAACTGTTTCAAGCAGCTTTTGGGTTCCGGTAGGAGTAGTAAACACAAGTCGCTCCCATGCCGTAGCGTTCATGCGTTGGCAACACCGGGAAACTACCCTGGAATCAAATCTCGCGCAAATTTGCACGAGATTCAGAATGGGGCTACAAAATAAGCGATTTAGTTGACCGTTGAAATGGTGTTATATGCAAAGCAGCTCCAAAATGGATCTTTATACGAGCATTGGCCACTCCTCACTTGCAGTCGAGTTTGAGAAGATGAACCATGCGTTGCGGGCATCTGAAGTGGCCAAAATTTTGTCTACCAGCAGGATGACCATCTACCGTCTTGTCGAGCGCGGGACGATTCCACACTTTCGAATTGGATGTTCGATCCGGTTTGATCCTAAGGCAATCGCTGATTGGCTTCGAAACAAGATGCCCCCTGGCCGGTCTGCTGCTTAGGCATGCAGGCTGTCCCGTGTCTTGCTGTTCAAAGTGAACGTATTGTTCACCAAAACCAAGGCTTGGCTGCCACGAGCGGGTTGCAGATATCGTGAGGTCGATTCAAGATCTTTATGCCCCATCCACTCCTGCACGGTGCGCAAGTCCACGCCGGCACGTAAATGCATAGTGGCAAACGTCGCCCGGAATTTATGCAGGAACCAGTTTTGACAGTACGGCCCTTTGGCGCAGTGGCCCTGCCCGGTATCACACAAACCGCAGTTCAGTTCCGCATGCCACGCAATACTCTTGCATTGCCGCAGAAAATTGTGCACCACCTGGCTGTTGCTGGTGGCAAAAACCAGCAAACAACCGGGGCGAGCCTTCGCCTTATGGGCGCGCAAACTGCGATAGAGTTGGTCGGACATTGGAACTTCCCGCTCCTCCCAATCCTTGGGAATGAACCCCAGTTTTGGCTTGGCTTTCACTCGGATGACGCGGTGGACAAAGTCTACGTCCGGCCAGGTCACGTACTGCACCTCCTGCTCCCGAAAACCTGTCATCCAGAAAAACTCGAACACCGTACGCCTTTGCCCTTCACAGTTGCCGAGAAATCTGCAGATCTCTTCAGCGGTAAACACCTCCGGGGTTGACTCGGTGTATCGCGGCCAGTCGCGCTGGC